>NZ_RAHX01000001.1:1255528-2511056 GCF_003605475.1 Aurantiacibacter aquimixticola
GTCGGAGATTTCGGGCGACAGGCGGCCCGACAGGCGCCAGCCCTCGGTCGGATCGAGAAGATCGTCCGAGTTGTCGAGCTGGGCGTAAAGCGGCAGCGCGGCGATGAAGTAGGTTTCGCGCGGCAATTCGACATCGTCGATATCGCGCTCGCTTTCCTGCGTCGCGACCAGTTCGAGGCCGACCGACCAGCTGAAGTCCTTCTGGAACAGCAGATTGCTGACACGCTCGAAGGTGCCGATCAGTGATGCGGTGCGCGCATCGTAGGCGTCGTAATCGATCGTGCTGGCATAGGCATCCAGCGTCAGGATCTGGTCGCGATCGCGGAAATTGTTCTTGCGGAAAGTGACGCCCGCCAGCTGCTCGCGGGTGCCCAGAATGCCGCGCACGCGCAGCAGGCCTTCTGGCGGGAACAAGTTGCGGTGCTCCCACATCCCCTCGACGCGGACACCCACTTCGGTGCCGAAGCCGATATTGGCGGCGATGGTGCGCAGGGGTGCCGGTTCGAGCTCGGCGGCGATGTTGACGAGGCCCGGCTCGTCGCCGACCGGCTCCTCCACCACTTCGGGCGTCAGCGTTACCGAGCCGACGAGGCCGGTGGCAAGGATCGCGCGGCGCAGGTCCATCTCGTCGCTGCGCTGGTAGATGTCGCCCGCATCCCAGCGCGCGATGCGCGTCAGGTGATCGCCCGGCAGGAAGCCCGGCAAATTGCTGGTGACGACATTGACGTTGTACTGACCGCCCGGCTCGACCGGCATGGTGAGGTCGCCCTCTTCGCGGTCGTGATCGACCAGCAGCTCGGGATCCTCGATGGCGGCGAAGGGGTATCCCGTCTCGCCCAGCTGCGTGTCGAGGTCGGCGCGCTCGATCTCGATCGCGTCGAGCGAGATGAAATCGCCGGGGAATATCTCGAACGAAGCGCGCAGCTCATCGGCGTTGTTGGCGGAGCCGAGATTGCCGAGATCGATCGCGCCGAAACGATAGCGCGTGCCGGGAATAACGTCGAAACGCGCGGCGGGCCGTTCCAGATCGGCCTCGACCTCCTGATCGAGCTGGCCGACGCTGCGGATCACCTGCGCATCGTAATATCCGTAGACGCGCAGCATCTGCTGCAGCAATTCCTCGTCATTGCGCGCCTGCACGGCGAGGCGGGCGAGATTGCCGTCATCCTCGAGCTCCGCAATGGTCGAGAGGCTGCGGAAGCGTTCGAGGAACTCTTCGCGCTCCGGAAAAAGCGATGTGTCGGACGGGAAGACGAGGACCAGCTCGTTCGTGATCCGCTCTTCACTGCCGGCGGGGATTGGCGGAATTTCCTCGTCGAAATTCGCAAATTCGATCGGGTCGGCGGGATCGGGATCGAGCGGGGCCAGCTGCGGCAATTCGATCTGGTCGGGCCACGGAATGTCGATCAGCGGCATTTCCGCAAAGTCCGGGTCAAGCACCAATGGCGCGTCTTCCTGCGCGGCGGCTTCGTCGGAAACGCCCTGCTCGGCCCACTCCTCGGGATTTTCGACGGCGCTGTCCGGGATCAGGTCCTCGAGAGAGGGCGCGTCCTGCATGTCCTGTGCGGTGGCAGGCGCGGCCAGCAGGGCAAGGGCCGCCGCCACTGTGCTGGCACCGAAACGCCAGCGATCAGGCGCGCTTATATTCGGCCTGAAGTCCCGGTGTGTTGTCCTTGGAGCCGCCATCGGGGGCCGGCACTCTCTCTCCGCCCCCGCAGGTTGCGTTTCGGATGAGGCCCTGCTGCTCGCTTTCGGACATCCGCCGCCAGCCATCGGGGCCGAGCCGTTCGAGCGGGCGGAAGCGGACCTTGTACTGCATCCGCGCGGAGCCTTCGACCCAGTAGCCGAGATAGACATAGGGCAGGCCCGCCCGTCCCGCGCGGCGGATGTGATCGAGAATGACGTACGTTCCAAGCCCGCTGCGATCCTCATGCTCCGGGTCGTAGAAGCTGTAAATCATCGATAACCCGTCACCCTGCCTGTCCATCAGGCAGGCAGCGACCAGACGACCCTGGCCCTCGTTATCAGAAGGCTCTCTATATTCAACGACAAAGCTCGATACGCTCGTATGCTCGACCATGTCGGCATAATCCACTTCGTCCATTGCCGCCATGCCGCCGCCGGGGTGGCGATGTTCGAGATATTTCTGCAGCAATTCGAATTGCTCGGCCGTCGCCCAGGGGCGACACTCGGCAGAGGTCAGGTCGGAATTGCGCTTGAGATTGCGTTTCTGCGAGGAGGACGGCCTGAAATTCTGCGCCGCGACGCGCACCGAAACGCAGGCCCGACAATCAACGCAGGACGGGCGATAGGCCACCGTCTGACTGCGGCGAAAACCGATCCGGCCCAGCGCATCGTTCAACTGTTCCGCATGCGTGCCCTTCAGCTCGGTGAACACCTTGCGTTCGGTCTTCCCGGCCAGATACGGGCACGGTGCCGGGCTGGTCACGAAGAAACGGGGAAAACGAACGGGGGCCGTCACGGTATCAGACTTGTCCTCTCGCCTGGCGGTTTACCACGAAACCGCGTGCTTGACGGCTTCAGCCATGCACCCGGGATTCGCTTGCGAGAACCGTCTTAACCATAATTTGTGCACGCCGCAGGGAAAATTTCCACAAGTGGCGCTGCGCGTAAGGTCAAACGCCCCGAAACGGGGCAGGCCGGAGCCAGCCGGTCAATTCAATTCGACCTGGCTCACCCGATAACCCTTCTGAGTCAAAGCCTTGACCAAGGCATCGAGCTGCTGCTTGTCGCGCGCCTCGCATTCGATGTCCGTCACCAGACCCTTTGCGGGCAGATTGGTGAAAATGCGCTGGTGGTAGATTTCGATGATGTTGACATTGTGCGCATCGAATTCGCGCATCACCCGGAAGAGCGCGCCCGGCCTGTCCTGCAACGTGATCTGCAGCCGCGCGAGGCGGCCCGAGCGGGCGAGATCGCGCAGCAACACATTGGCGAGCAGGCGCGTGTCGATATTGCCGCCGCACAGCACCAGGCCGATATTCTTGCCGGCGAAACGCTCCGGGTAGCTGAGGATGGCCGCTAGCCCGGCGGCACCTGCGCCTTCCACCACGGTCTTCTCGATCTGCAGCAGCAGGCTCACCGCTTCTTCCAGGCACGGCTCGTCCACCAGGAGAATGTCGTCCACCAGCCTGTCGATCACCCCTTGCGTGAACCGACCCGGCTCTTTCACCGCAATGCCCTCGGCCAACGTATCGCCGCCCTTCGGCAAGGTTTCGCCCTTGAAGGCACAGTAGGAGGAGGGAAAAAGCCGCGCCTCAACGCCGATGACTTCGACCGGCGGATCGCGATCCTTGGCGACGGTCGCCATGCCGGAGATCAGGCCGCCCCCGCCAATCGGCGTGACGATGCAATCGACTTCCGGCGCATCCTCGAACAGTTCGAGAGCTGTCGTGCCCGCCCCCGCCGCGACGCGCGGATCGTCGAAGGGATGGACGAAAGTGAGCCCGCGCTCCTTTTCCAGTTCCCGTGCATGGGCGTAGGCATCGTCGAAAGTTTCGCCTTCCAGCATGACATTCCCGCCGACCTGCTCGGTCTGCATCACCTTCACCGTGGGCGTCGTGCGCGGCATGACGATGGTGACGGGGACGCCGAGGCGGGTGCCGTGATAGCTCAAACCCTGCGAATGATTGCCCGCGCTCGCCGCGATGACGCCGCGCTGGCGCTGTTCTTCCGTCAGCTGCAGCAGCGCGTTCAGCGCACCGCGTTCCTTATAGGCGGCGGTGAATTGCAGGTTTTCGAATTTCAGCCAGATATTCGCGCCGGTAATCTTGCTCAGCGTCTGCGAGAACATGGTCGGTGTGCGCACCACCGCGCCCGCGATACGCTCCGCCGCGTCGCGCACATCCTGGACGGTCAATTCCTCCGCGCGGGAAGCACTCTTCGCCTGGGTTACCTGGGTCATCCTTCCGCGCTAGCCAAAGCGGAGGCAAAGGGAAATAGGTGCGCAGCTTTCCCACCTGAAACATTGCCTTGCGAGGCAAAGCGCGGCAACGCTGTCTGCCATGGATTCCATTGCCTTTCTGGGTCTTGGCGTAATGGGCGCGCCGATGGCCGGTCATCTCGCCAAAGCAGGCCACGTCGTCACCGGATACAACCGGACGCATTCGCGCGCCAAGGCATGGCTAGGCCGTGTCGACGGCGAAGTATCGATAGCCGCAAGCGCGGCGGAGGCAGCCGCCGACAAGGATGTGGTGCTCGCCTGCCTCGGAAATGACGATGATGTGGCCGACGTGCTGCTGGGCGATAGCGGCGCGATCGCCGCCATGCGCGAAGGCGCATGCCTGGTCGATCACACCACCGTTTCCCCCGCCCTCGCCCGCCGCATTGCCGAGGCTTGCGAAGCGCGCGGCATCCATGTCGTCGATGCGCCGGTTTCGGGCGGACAGGCGGGTGCCGAAAACGGCAAGCTGGCCATCATGTGCGGTGGCCGCGATGCCGCGATGACGGTCGCGACGCCGGTGATGGAAGCCTATGCCGCGCGCATCGTGCATATCGGCGGCCCCGGCGCGGGGCAGGCCTGCAAGGCGGTCAACCAGGTCTGCATTGCTGGCGTGCTTGCCGGATTATCGGAAGGCGTGCGGCTGGCGCAGGCGACCGGCATCGATACGGACAAGGCGCTCGAAGCGATATCCGGCGGCGCGGCGCAGAGCTGGCAGATGGACAATCGCTGGGAGACCATGGTGCAGGGCGAATTCGATTTCGGCTTCGCCATAGACTGGATGCGCAAGGATCTCGCCATCGCACTGGGCGAGGCAAAGGCCGAGGGCGTCTCACTCCCGGTCGCCGCGCTCGTCGATCAATTCTACGCGCAGGTGCAGGCCGCGGGCGGTGCCCGGCAGGACACCAGCGCTCTCATCCGCCATCTTCCGGAGGTGAAATGACACTCAGCCGCATAGCCGCAGCCCTTTCGCTGCTTTTCTTCGCCACGCCTGCACTGGCCGACACCTGGATCGACAATGTCGAGGGCATTTCGATCAACCGGGACGGCAGTGTGGACCGCTTCGCCGGGCTGGTGGTGGACGAGGACGGGCGCATTACCGAAGTGCTCGATTACGGCGATCGTCCGACGCGGGAAATCGACTATCGCGTGGATGGCCAGGGCCGTGTCATGGTGCCCGGCTTCATCGACGCGCATGCGCATCTGATGGGTCTGGGCCTCGGCACACTGGTGCTGGATCTGTCCGAAACCCGCTCGCTTCAACAGGCGCTCGACGCCATCGCCGCCTATGCCGCCGCCAATCCGGAACGCCCGTGGATCATCGGGCGCGGCTGGAATCAGGAGCTGTGGGGCCTCGGGCGCTTTCCCACCGCCGCAGAGCTCGACGCCGTGGTGTCCGACAGGCCGGTTTGGCTGGAGCGGGTTGACGGCCATGCGGGCTGGGCCAACTCGCTGGCGCTGCGCGCGGGCAATGTCACGTCCGATACCGCTGATCCTGCAGGCGGGCGTATAGAGCGCGGCGCGAACGGTGTACCTGCAGGCGTCCTGATCGATTCCGCCATGCCGCTGATCGCCGGCCAGGTGCCGCCGCCGCTTGCCGAAGATCGCGACGTCGCGCTCTACAATGCGCAAAGCCTGCTGCTGCGCCACGGCATCACCGGCATGGCTGACATGGGCACGACGGTGGAGGACTGGATGACCATCCGCCGCGCGGGCGATGCGGGCTGGCTGCAGATCCGCGTGATGGCCTATGCCGATTCGGTCGACAGCATGTTGCTGATCGGCGGCCCCGGCCCGACCCAGTGGCTGTATGACGACCGGCTGCGGCTGAATGGCGTGAAGCTCTATCTCGACGGCGCGCTCGGCTCACGCGGCGCGCTGCTGAAGGAGGATTACGAGGACGATCACGGCAATCGCGGCCTGCCCTTGCTTTCCGGCACGCAGCTGCGCAACCTGATGAGCCGCGCGGCGCTCGACAATTTCCAGGTCGCCGTCCACGCTATCGGGGACGAGGCCAACGATGTCGCGCTCTCCGCCATCGAGGAACTTTCCGTCGATTACACGGGAGATCGCCGCTGGCGCATCGAACATGCGCAGATCGTCGATCCCGCCGATATCGCCCGCTTCGGGCAGGGTGGCATCGTCGCCAGCATGCAGCCCGTCCACCAGACCAGCGACATGTTCATGGCCGAAGCGCGGCTGGGCGACGACAGGCTGGGCGGCGCCTATGCCTGGCGCACCATCCTCGAAAATGGCGGCACGCTTGCTTTCGGTACGGATGCGCCGGTGGAGCCGGTCGACCCGCTTGCCGGGCTTGCCGTCGCCGTCAGCCGGACCAATGCGGCGGGCGAGCCGGATGGCGGCTGGCGCTCGGACGAGGCGATCACCCGCGAACAGGCGCTGGCCGCCTACACCGCAAACGCCGCCTATGCGGGATTTGCCGAGGGGCGCTTCGGTCGCCTGGTGCCGGGCGAACGCGCCGATTTCGTGTTCCTGTCGGCGGACCCGCTAATGGCCGCCCCCAATGTCATCCGCGATATCGAAGTGCTGGAAACATGGATCGCCGGACGCCGCGTCTATGCCTCCAGCATTGCGCAGCCACTTGTTGAAGGTCCGCAACAGTCTGAATGATTTACGATGTTAATCTCGCGTTTAGCCTCGACATTTATGGTGCGACGCAATAGTGCCGCTGCGCACGCCGATATAACGTTTAGAACAAAGGTATTTGCACGATGATCGCCAAGACTATCACGACTGCCGCCGCATCGCTGGCGCTGGTCGCCACGCCTGCGCTGGCGCAGGAAGCCGCCGCCGACCGTGCGCCCGCACAGGTCGACAATGCCGAACTGCTCGGCAATGACGATGACGACGGTGGCAGCGCCGCCGGCCTTCTGCTCGGCCTCGGTGCCATTGCAGCGATCATCGCCGCCGTGATCATCGCGTTTGACGATGACGACGAAGATCTGCCCGTCAGCCCGTAAGCTGCGGCAAGAACAGAACACGTGAACGGGGTCGCATCGCGGCCCCGTTTTCGTTTTTGGCTTCAACTGTCGTCTATTGCGCCGGGTCTTCGGCAGGCCTGTCTGCCGACGCCGCTTCCTCGGCGCGCAGTCTCTCGCGCTTTTTCTCGCCGAAATGCATCAGCACCAGCGATCCTTCGAAGAGGACGATGAGCGGCGCGGCGAGCATGATCTGCGATATCACGTCGGGCGGCGTGATCAGCGCGGCAACCGCGAAGACGGCCACGATCACATATTTACGCGCCGCCACCAGCTGCGCGCGGCTGACGATCCCAGCCCGGTTGAGCAGCATCAGCAGCACAGGCAGCAGGAAGCTTATCCCGAACGCCAGGATGAAACGCATCACCAGATCGAGATATTGGCCCATTTCCGGCAGCGCGCGCGCCTGCAGGCCGCCCCGATCGCCTTCAAAGCTGAGGAACCAGGGGAACGCCAGCGGCATCACCACGAAATAGGCGAGGCAGGCCCCCAGGGTGAACAGCACCGGAGTGGCGAACAGGAATGGCAGGAAAGCCCGCTTTTCCTTGGCGTAAAGCCCCGGCGCGACGAACGCCCAGAGCTGATTCGCAACGATCGGGAAGGCGAACAGAAACGCGGCGAACAGCGCGACCTTGATCTCGACGAAGAAGGCCCCGTAAAGCTGCGTGTAGATCAGCTGTCCCTCCCCTTCCGGAAAGGCGCGGGTCAGCGGGCGAACGAGATAGCCGAAAATACGATCCGCGAAGTAAAAGCACACGGCGAACGCCGCGAGCAGGGCGAGCACGGCCTTGAACAGGCGGCCACGCAGTTCCACCAGATGCTCGAGCAGCGGCTGCTGAGTCTCATCGAGATCCTTGATGACGGCCACGCCCTAAGCGTCCTTCGTGCTGGGTGGCGATGGTGGTGGCGGTGGCGCTGCTGCTTGATCGTCGGCAGGTTTCGCCTCGTCCGCCGTTTCAGGCGCGGGCCGCGGAGCCTCCGCGGACGAAGTGGAGCGGCCCGGATAGGCACCGGTCGGTTCCATCTCCGTGCCCGCAGGCACACCGTCGGGATGCTCGCGTATGATCCGTTCGTTCTGCGCCTTCCACTGCTTTTCCATATCCTCGAGCTCGGCTTCGCGGACCATGGCGTCCACCCCGGTGCGGAAATGGGCGGACAGCTTGCGCATCTTGCCGATCCACCGGCCTGCCGTGCGCAAAGCGAGCGGCATGTCCTTCGGGCCGATGACAAGGATCGCGACGATGGCGATCAGCAGCAGTTCGGTCCAGCCGATATCCAACATCGTTGCGGTGCCTTATGCCTTGCGGCGGAAGCGGATCAGCTGGACTTCGTTCCGTTGCGGTCGCTGCTTTCCACGGTCTCTCCGGCTGGCTTGGCATCGTGCGCCGGGCCTTCCAGCCGCGCGTCGGACTTGCCCGAGGCTGCGCGGTCCTCTTCGCTCATGCCCTTCTTGAAACTGCTGATTCCCTTGCCGAAATCGCCCATCATTTCGGAAATGCGGCCACGGCCGAACAGGACGAGGACGACGATGGCGATGATCAGGATCTGCCAGATACCGGGCTGCATGAGATGTTCCTTGTGGTAACGCTATGCCTGCAATCTAGGCGTTATCGTCCGGGTTTTCCAGCAATTCGGCATCGTCGGCGGCCGCTTGCGCTTCTTCTTCGGCAGCGGCGGCTTCGGCGGCCGCCAGTTGCTCCTCCTTCTGCGCGACCATGTCGTCATAGGCGTCATCGACGGGATCGAGCAGGCCCGCCGCTTTCAATTCGTCCAGGCCGGGCAGATCCTTGCGCGTCGCCAGCCCGAAATGGCTGAGGAAATCGGGCGTCGTGGCGTAGATCACCGGGCGGCCCGGCACTTCGCGGCGTCCTGCCGCGCGCACCCAGCCCGCTTCCATCAGCACATCGAGCGTTCCGCCGCTGGTCTGCACGCCGCGAATGGCCTCGATCTCGGCGCGGCTGACCGGCTCGTGATAAGCGATGATCGCCAGCACTTCGGTCGCCGCGCGGCTCAGGTTGCGGGACTGCTCCTTTTCCCGCCGCAGCAGGTGCGCGAGATCGGGCGCGGTCTGGAACTGGTAACGCTTGCCCCGCTCCACCAGCACCACGCCGCGCCCGTCATAGGCAGCCTGCAATTCGGCGAGCGCATTCTTCACATCGGCATCGCCCAGATGCGCGGAGATCTGCTCGCGCGACATCGGTTCCTCGGCGGCAAACAAGCAGGCTTCCACCGCGCGGGCAATGTCGGAAATCTGCGTCGTCACGCCTTCATTCGCCTGAGATGCAGGGGCCCGAAAGTTTCCTCCTGCCGCAGCTCCGCGCGGCCCATCCGCGCCAGTTCCAGCGCGGCGACGAAGCTGGAAGCGAGCGCGCTCTTGCGCAAGCGCGGTTCCGCGTCGCCGGGCAGGAAGGCGCGAATTTCCATCCAGTCCACATTGACGCCGAGAATGGCCGAAACGCGATCCAGCGCGCTGTCCAGCGTCATCACCGGGCGTTCGGCGACCATGTGGACCACCGGCTCTGTGCGCAGCTTCACCTGCCCGTAGGCGCGAACGAGCTGGTACCAGTCGCACTGCCACTGATTCTTGCGCAGAACTTTCAATCCCTCGGGCGCGCCGCGGGCGAAAACGTCGCGGCCAAGCCTGTCCCGGCCCATCAGCCGCGCCCCGGCTTCCCGCATCGCGCCGAGGCGTTGCAGGCGCAGCTGCAATCGCAGCGCCAGTTCTTCGGGAGAGGGGTCTTCCTGCTCTTCCTTCGGCAGCAACAGCGCGGATTTGAGGTAAGCCAGCCACGCCGCCATCACCAGGTAATCGGCGGCAATTTCCAGCTTCAGCGCCTCGGCCCGCTCGATATAGGTGATGTATTGATCGACAAGGGCGAGGATCGAGATCGACTTGAGGTCGACCTTCTGCCGCCGTGCCAGGTCGAGCAACAGGTCTAGCGGCCCCTCCCAGCCATCGAGTTCGAGATAAAGCGCATCGGCATCGGCAGAGGCCCCGGCAGCAATGCCGCGCCAATCCTCGCCGCTATTACCATGGCCGTCGCCATCGCCATCGCCATCGACAGCCTTGAACAGCGCGCTTTCGTCCATCGCCGCCGTCATCCGACCCCTCCCGCCTGCGGGAGGGGCCGGGGGTGGGCATGGGCTCGCAGAGCCCACCCCACTGCGACTAGGCGACAAGTCGCCAAGTCTCGCTGCCCCTCCCGCAAACGGGAGGGGAAGGGGGAAGAGACTCGCCATTCTCACGCCTCTGCCTTGGTGAGCGCAAGCAGGGCATCGCGGGCGGCCCGCAATTCCTCGCGTGGCATGTCCTCGTTTGCGGGGCCGACCGGCTCGAGCGCGCGGTCGAGGCGCTTTGCGCTCGTCTCGCTCATGCTTGGCATGGCTTCCGCGCTGGCGACCATATCGTCCATCTTGCCCCAGCAATTCAGCACCAGGTCGCATCCGGCGGCGATGGCGTGCTTCGATCGCTCCGGGATCGTGCCGTCCAGCGCTTCCATGTCGATATCGTCGGACAGCAGCAGCCCGTCGAAACCGATGCGCTGGCGGATGATCTTCTCGATCACAACTTCGGAAAGCGTCGCCGGATTGTCCGCATCCCATGCGGTGAAGCGGATATGCGCGCTCATCCCCATCGGCGCATGCTCGGCCAGCTTCGCAAACGGAGCGATATCGTGTTCGAGCTCATCCGCACTCGCCGTAACGGTCGGCAGGTTCTTGTGGCTATCCACCGTGGCGCGGCCATGTCCGGGCATATGCTTGATGCAGCCCGCAACGCCGCCGCGGGCCAGCCCGTCCAGCACGGCGCGGCCGAGAGCGGCGACCTGCATCGGTTCGTGCCCCAGCGCCCTGTCCCCGATCACGTCATGCGCGCCTTCGACCGGCATATCGAGCAGGGGCAGGTAATCGACCGTGATGCCCACTTCGGCAAGGTCGAGCGCCAGCATCTGCGCATTGTGCCGCGCCGCCTGGATCGCACTGGCCGGCGCCACGTCATACAGAAGCGCGAAGTCGCCCTGCGGCGGATAGGCGTCCCATTCGGGCGGCCGCATCCGCGCGACGCGCCCGCCTTCCTGATCGATGCTGATGAAAAGCTTGTCGCGCCCGTGGATGGACCGCAGATCGTCCGTCAGCGCACGCAATTGCTCGCGGCTTTCTATGTTGCGGCCGAACAGGATGTAGCCCGCCGGATCGCAATCTTTGAAGAATGCGCTCTCGTCCTTTGTGAGCTTGAGATCGGACAGGCTGAAAATCGCAGGCGTCATGCGGCATTTACGCCTGAAAAGCAGCCGCTCGGCAAGCGATTAACCCTAGCCCATCGGGGAAAACGCTTTCCTACAGCGATGAGCCAATGCCAGACTGCGCGCGGCTCTTTCTCATCCGTATCGGGTGCCGGTTTCGCGGTCGCCCTTTGTAAATGTATCCACGCATGTGTTTCATCAACTTGCACGAAACGCAATCGTCAGCGGATATAGCAATCTCCGCCCGCATCGCGGATGGAACGGCAGGTCGCCTCCGCCGCGCTCCGGCTGCCGGAAATGGCCTGCAGGCGGAATACCGTCGCGCCGTTCACATCGGCCTCGACCACCCGGTGACTCATGCCGGAAAGGGCCGAATATCGCTGCGCCTGCCGGCTCCACGCCGCATCGGCATCGGAGCGGCTGCCATAGGCGCCGATCTGGACGTAAACTGCCCCGGCCGGTCCCTCATCGGCCCCGCCCTGCCCCTCATCGGCATCGCTTTGCGCAACGTCGACCGACGGGCGCGCATCGCTGTCTCCGCCGTCCTGGCCGTCCACCCGGCCGCGCGTGCTTTCGCCCTCGGCGACCTGGAAAGCCTGATCGCCCGTCCCGGCGACCTCGGCACCGCCCGGATCGTCAGGACGCTGCTTGTAAGGGCCGTCGGGCGCTTCGATCGTGCTGCCATCAGCCACGCGCTCGCCTTCGCCGCGCCCCTGCCCGAACCACCAGATTGCGGCCAGCAGCGCGGCGATGACGGCAAGGCCGCCAATGGCGTAGAAGATCAGGCGGTAATCGAAACCGCCTTCTTCCTCGTACTCATCAGCTTCGAGCCAGGGCAGCGCCTCATCCTCGTCGGCGAGAGTCAGCTGTTCTTCGTGCGCCGTCTCATCCTGCGCGAGATCGCCATCGCTCTCGTCACCGGGATAGGTCATCGCTTACAACTCCTCGACCGCATCGACCCCCAGAATGGCGAGGCCGTTGCGGATTATCTGCCCGATCTGGGCCGCAAGGAAAAGGCGCGCGGCGGAAAGCTCACCGTCCTGTGCCACGATGAAGCGTTTCTGCGGATCGTCGTTCCCCATGTTCCACAACGCGTGAAAGGCCGCGGCCAGATCGTAGAGATAAAAGGCGATGCGGTGCGGTTCACGCGCCCGGGCCGCCGCTTCCACCTCGCGCGGGAATTGCGCGGCCTGCTTCACAAGCGCGAGATCGTGCTCGCCGAGCCGATCGAGATGCGCTGCCGATGGCGCGATCCCTTCATCCTCGGCGCGGCGCAGGATCGAGCGGATCCGGGCATGCGCATACTGGACGTAGAAGACCGGATTGTCCTTCGATTGCTCGATCACCTTAGCAAAGTCGAAATCCATCTGAGCTTCGGGTTTGCGCGTCAGCATGGAGAAGCGGACGACGTCCTTGCCCACCTCATCGACCATATCGGAGATGGTGACGAAATTGCCGCTGCGTTTCGACATTTTGGCCGGTTCGCCATCGCGCAGCAGCTGGACCATCTGGACGAGCTTCACGTCGAACGGAATTGGCTCTCCCTGCCCTTCGGAAAGCGCCGCGACCGCCGCCTTGATCCGCTTGACCGTACCCGCATGGTCCGCGCCCCAGATGTCGATCAGCGCGTCGGCATTCTCCGCCTTCTGCATGTGATAGGCGAGGTCGGCACCGAAATAGGTCCATTTGCCATCCGACTTCCTGATCGGGCGATCCTGATCGTCGCCGAATTTGGTGGAGCGGAAAAGCGGCAGTTCGACCGGCTCCCAATCGTCCGGCGGCGCCTTGCCTTTCGGCGCTTCGAGCTCACCATCGTAAATCAGGTCATGCTCTCGCAGCCACGCTTCCGCCGCCTCTGGCTTACCGGCCGCCTGAAGCGCCGCTTCGGATGCGAAGACATCGTGGCGAATGCCGAGCAGCGCGAGATCCGATTTGATGAGCTGCATCATCCGCTCGACCGCGAAGGCCCGGAAAATGGCCAGCCACTCTTCCTCGGGCGCGTCCTTGTAGCGCTCGCCGAATTCCTGCGCCGCCGCTTCGCCGACCGGCTTCAGATAGTCGCCCGGATAAAGCCCATCGGGGGTGGCCCCGACATCCTCGCCCAGCGCCTCGCGATACCGCAGATGCGCGGAGCGAGCGAGCGTATCGACCTGGCCACCGGCATCGTTGACGTAATATTCGCGGATGACCTCGTGTCCGGCGAACTCGAGAAGGTTCGCCAGCGCATCGCCGACCACCGCACCGCGGCAGTGGCCCATATGCATCGGCCCTGTGGGATTGGCGGAGACGTATTCGACATTGACCCGAGCGCCAGCGCCGGTGTCGGATTTGCCGTAATCCTCGCCAAGCTTGGCAATCGCACCGATTTCCTCGATCCAGATTTGCGGCGCGAGGCCCAGATTGATGAAGCCGGGGCCAGCGATGTCGGCGCTCTCGATCAACGGATCGCGTTGCAGATGCTCGACGATCTTCTCAGCCAGAGCGCGCGGATTGGTCTTGGCATGCTTCGCCAGCACCATCGCGGCATTGGTCGACAGGTCGCCATGCGAAGGATCGCGCGGCGGCTCTATGCTGACATTGCCGCGCGCCGTCTCGGGCGGCAGCGCGCCTTCCAGCTCGAGAGCGGAGAGCACGGCGTCGATCTTCGCCGCGAAGGCGGCATAAAGGGTCTGGCTTTCGGACATGGCTGCGCCGTTAGACTGTTTGGCGCGCGGCGAAAAGCCGCGAAAAGCAGGCTTACCGCGTTACGTTGTAGGCCAGCTGGTCTTCATTCAGCTGGAAGCCGACGAGCAGTTCGAAGGTGGCGCGCGCCACGGCGGCGCGGACTTCGGGTTCGGTCAGCGGATCGATCGCGGCGGACTGGTCCCCGGCACGGCGACGGCGCGTGATGCGCTGACGAATATCCTCCGGAAGCGTGGCTTCGGCCCGATTGACGTAAGCGCCAGCCGTTCCGCTCGCCTGAGCGCGCGCCTGGCCTGCGGGGAAGTTCAGCGTGACGGTTCCGATCCGCTTTGCGACCACCGAAGTGCCACCGCGCATCACCGTGGAGAAGTAGGGCAGTTCGACAGTGCGCGCGGCGGAAACGTCGCGCCTCTGGGCCACCACATCGAAGGTTGCGGTTGCGTAAACCTGCTCTGCAGCATCGTTGCAGGTCGATCGCACATTGGTGATGCTTGCCGTCACGTCCAGCGCATCGACGGTGCGCGCACCAGGTTGGGTGAACAGCGTGATGTCGCCGGTGTAATCGGGCACGCCCACCGCAGGGCAAACCGAACGCAGCGCAGTGATGCCGACGCCCTGATCGACCACGAGATCGCCTTCCTTGCTGCAACCCGTCAGAAGGGCAGCGGAAGCGGCGATGGCGAAAAAGGCGTTTCGAAACTGCATACACGTCCTTGATACTGGCGAAATCGGCGCGAGATAAGGCCCGATCCCCTAGCCCTTTCGCGGGGCAGCCACAACCGCTAGAGAGCGCAGTATGAACGCCCCCTTTCAAGAAAGCCGCCAGAGCGTGGACAAGCTTCCGCTGACCGTGCTGATCGCCGCGCCGCGCGGCTTCTGCGCTGGTGTTGATCGGGCCATCGATATCGTCGAAAAGGCGATCGAGCGGTTCGGCGCGCCGGTCTATGTCCGCCACGAGATCGTGCACAATCGCTATGTCGTCGACGGGCTGCGGGAAAAGGGCGCGATTTTCGTGGAGGAGCTGGATGAAGTTCCCGACGATGCGCCTGTCGTCTTCAGCGCACATGGCGTGCCGAAGTCGGTCCCGGCCGAAGCGCAGCGGCGTGAGATGATCTATCTCGACGCGACCTGTCCGCTGGTCAGCAAGGTCCACCGACAAGCCGAGCGCCAGATCGAGAAAGGCCAGCACATCATCTTCATCGGCCATGAAGGCCATCCGGAAGTGATCGGCACGATGGGCCAAGTGCCCGATGGCCGGATGACGCTGGTGGAGACCGTCGAGGACGTGGCGAAGCTGCCGTTCACCTCTCAGGACAACCTTTCCTTCCTGACGCAGACGACGCTTTCCGTCGACGATACGGCGGAAATCGTCGTCGCGCTTCAGACGCGCTACCCACAGATCGTCGCGCCCAAGGCGGAGGACATTTGCTATGCCACATCAAACCGGCAGGAAGCGGTCAAGGCGATGGCGGCAAGCTGCGATCTCGTCCTCGTCATCGGCGCAACCAATTCCTCCAATTCCCTGCGACTGGTGGAAGTTGCGGAACGGCTGGGCACCGATTCCCGCCTCATCCAGCGCGCGTCGAATATCGATCCATCCTGGCTGGACGGTGTCGGCACCATCGGCCTGACAGCCGGGGCCTCGGCACCCGAAGTGCTGGTGCGCGAAGTGATCGCCAAGCTCAGCGAATGGCGCGCCGTTCGCGAGGAAGTGATCCGTACCGCCGAAGAGAAGATCGTTTTCAAGCTGCCGCGCGAGCTGACCGAATAGGCCGATCGTGGCGGTCTACACCCAGCTTTCTGCCGAGACGCTGGCGGATCTCATCGCGCATTACGATGTCGGCGAGCTCGTTTCGGCAAAGGGCATCGCGGAAGGGGTCTCCAACTCCAACTGGCTGATCGAAACGTCGGGCGGCGAGGCAGGGTCGCGCTTCATCCTGACGATGTATGAGCGGCGTATCGACGTCGCGGACCTGCCCTTCTTCCTCGGCCTGCTCGATCATCTCTCAGCAATGGATGCGCCAGTCCCCCGAACGATCCACGATCGGGACGGTTCGGCATGGCGCGAAGTGGCCGGCAAGTCGGTAGCGCTAATCGAGTTCCTGCCGGGCGTGTCGGTCGATCGGCCCACCGCTGCACAAGCCGAAAATATCGGAGCCGTGCTTGCGCACATGCACGAAGCAGCGCGCAACTTCCCGCAGCAACGCAGCAATGATCTCGGCCCGGACATATCGGCCAGCGTTCTTCGTGCTTGCGGTGTCGATGCCCTGGCGCAGATCGATACAAAGCTGCCTTCGGCGGTCGCGGAGGCAGAGCGTATCGCCGGGGAATGGCCCGGCGCGCTTCCGCAGTCGGTCATCCACGCCGATCTCTTTCCCGACAATGTCCTGATGCTCGGCGACCAGGTAAGCGGGCTCATCGATTTCTACTTCGCCTGCAACGACATGATGGCGTACGACCTCGCCGTTACGCATGCCGCGTGGAGTTTTGCCGAGGATGGCCGCAAATATCGCCCCGAGATCGGACAGGCGCTGATGCAGGGCTATCAATCGGTACGCGTCTTGTCGGATGCCGAACACGACGCGCTGCCGCTGCTGGCGCAAGGCGCGGCGATGCGCTTCGTTTCCAGCCGGGCGCATGACTGGACCGAAACGCCGGCCGATGCGCTGGTGACAAGGAAAGACCCGATGGATTTCATGCACCGTTTTCACTTCTATCGCGATTTCGGCACCGAGGTGTTCGGATGAAGCATATCGAGATTTTCACAGACGGTGCGTGCAAGGGCAATCCCGGGCCGGGCGGCTGGGGCGCACTGCTCCGCATGGGAAAGCACGAGAAGGAACTCAGCGGCTGCGAGGCGGAGACGACCAACAACCGGATGGAGATG
Source organism: Aurantiacibacter aquimixticola (assembly GCF_003605475.1). Classification (NCBI taxonomy): domain Bacteria; kingdom Pseudomonadati; phylum Pseudomonadota; class Alphaproteobacteria; order Sphingomonadales; family Erythrobacteraceae; genus Aurantiacibacter; species Aurantiacibacter aquimixticola. The sequence continues at coordinate 1,272,299 of NZ_RAHX01000001.1, forward strand.
ACCGCCGCCATCCACGCGCTCAACGCACTTATCGAGCCGTGCGAGATCACTCTGCACACCGATAGCCGCTATCTGATCGACGGGATGACCAAGTGGATCGACGGCTGGAAGAAAAAGGGCTGGGTGAATGCCAGCAAGAAGCCCGTGCGCAATGCGGATCTCTGGCACGAATTGATCGAAGCGGCGGCACCGCATCGCATCGACTGGCAATGGGTAAAGGGCCATTCGGGCCATCCCGAGAACGACCGGGTGGACAAGCTGGCAAGCGACGCTGCAGAAGCCATCGCATGATACGAAAAGGCCGGCCCACACGGGACCGGCCTTTCATCCAGCGGATGTGGGCAAATCAGCTTTCGTCGACGACCTTGGCCTTGGGGCCGTTCTTCTGGATCGACTCGATGGCATTCTTCGCACTTGCCTTGGACGAATAGCCTTCGGTCGAGAACATCACCTCGTCATTGTATTTGAAGCGCACGCGGAACTCGCCGGCCTTGTCCTTATAGATCTGGAAGTGGTGAGCCATCGACATCGTCTCCTCTGTTGTGTCGGCTGCACCATAGCAAGCAGGTCGCTCTTGGCTAGACGGCGGCGGGCGTAAATCGGGCGGGCGAATAGAGCGCGGTATCGAGAGCCTCCGTCATCGCGTCGCACGGCGCATCGAGCAGCAATTGCGCGCCGAGCCGCGCCGCTGCCGGAGCGGTCTGGATGCCGAAGCCGCCTTGCCCCGCGAACCAGAACAGCCCGTCGACGCGGCGGTCGAAACCGTAGACCGGCAGGCGATCCGGCGCGAAGCTGCGCAGGCCCGCCCATTTATGCTCCAGCGCGAGCACCTGCCAGTTCACGACCTTGCCGAACCGATCGATTGCGCGCGCCACGTCGATCTCATCCGGAACAGCGTCGCAGGCTTCCGACGGGATTTCATCGTGCGGACTCAGCCAGACCTTTCCGCTTTCCGGCTTGAAATAGAAGTCGCCCGATATGTCGAGACACAGCGGCAGGTCCGATGGCGGCGGCGGATCGGTGCGCAATTGCGCGACCGTGCGGCGATAAGGCCTGATCCCGAGCGGGGACGCCCCGCACCTTTGCGCGACATCGTCGGCCCAGGCCCCGGCCGAATTGACAATGATGCCCGCCTGGACGGCGTCGCCTTTGTCGAACTGCAACCGCCACAGCCCCTTGCTTCGCTCCGCAGAGCGGAAACGGCGACCGCATGCGATCGTGGTGCCGCGCTCGCGTGCGGACGCAAGGTAATGCTGGTGGACCGCCGCGACATCGATATCGGCGCAGCGCGGCTGGTGGATTGCCCGGTCCCATTCCGGTGCCAATCCAGGCACCATGCTTTCCAGCCGCGGACGATCGATCAGCGCGGCATCGGCGCCAGACTGTTCGAAGCGCCCGAAGAAGTCGTCGATCAGGGAAGCATCCTGAGCGCGGGCGAGGTAGAGCGCGCCGCGATCGGAGAGGAAACCGCGTTCGCGAAACCATGGTCCGGATCCACGTGTGAGAGGCAGAACGTCCGGCCCGCCATAGCATTCTTCCCAGAAAGCGGCCGAACGGCCCGTCGTGTGGTAGCCGGGATGCTCCTCCGCCTCGGCAATCAGCACGGTGCGGTGCGCGGCAATTTCGGCAGCGATGCTCGCACCGGCAATGCCGGCGCCGATCACCACGACATCGAAGGTCTGGATCACGGGGAAAACTGCCGCTCCAGAAAGCCATCGATGGCGGCAAGTGCACGATCGCGAATTTCGTCGCATTCACGCAGGATTTCGTGTCGCGCTTCCTTTCCGAAAATCAGCCCTTTGGCATGGGGCATCCGATCGAGAGCGCTGCGGATCGCGGCGGGGCTCACCAGCCGGTCGGCATCGGTCGCCACGAAGAAGGTCGGCATGTTCACCTGCTCCAGCCCGCCGCGCGCAAACATGGCGGCAGAGCTTTCCATCGCGCCTTTCACCCAGCCCCAGCTTCCCGGCCCCAGTTCCAGTTCGGGCCGTCTCTCCCGCCACCAGAGCTCGTCCTGATAGCGTTCGGCGTCATGCGTCAGCAGGGCCTGTCGCATGCTAGGCGTGATGCCGGGCTTCTCGCTCATCTTCCACGCCGGGCGCTTCGGGTCGCCGATCCTGGCCATCACCTGCGCGAAGCCGCGCTTCAGCGGCAGGGGCACGGATTCCGGGAAAGTGTCGAGCATGGGCGCGGACAGAACAAGCGCATCTGGCTTTGGCGACAGCGCCTCTTCCATAACCGCGCGAAGCGTCAGGTGTCCTCCCATCGAATGGCCGACGAGAACGCGGGGCCCGTCATGCTCGGCGGCCCAGCCATCCCAATATTGCGCCAGGTCCGCGATCCACAAGGCGAAGTCGTCGATATGGCCCGTCGCATCGTCATTGCCGAGACGGCCCGATCCGCCCTGCCCGCGCCAGTCCGCAGCGCTGACCTGCCACCCTTTCAACCGCCAATGTTCGAAGCTCTCGAGGTATTTCTCATAGGCATCGCCGCGCCCAGCCATGAACAGCATGGAGCCGCGGCGCGCCACACCTGTGGGCGGCGCGGGCCATTCGATGTGGCGAATTTCATGGCCGTCCTTCGCTTTCCACATCCCTTCGCGTGCATCGGCGGGGATGGCACGGCGATCGAAAGCATGCGGCGCGGTCTTCACTGTTTGGCTAATTCCAACCTCCTGCCCGTGGTTACTTTTTGGTAAGTCATGGGCGCTAGCAACAGCCTCAAGGGATTCACCGGGGGCTTCATGCTAGACGATCCGATCAAGTACGGTCTGCTTGCCGCGTTGGCAATCGCGCTGGTTACCGCAGCGTTTACCGACCTCAAGAGCAGGCGCATCGCCAATTGGCTGAATGCGACGATCGCGCTGGGCGCGCCGCTATTCTGGTTCGCGAGCGACATGTCGCTGTGGCCGGACGTGGCGATGCAGCTTGGCGTGGCGCTCGGCACTTTCGCAGTGCTCTCTCTCCTTTTCGCGATCAAGGCGATGGGCGGCGGCGATGTGAAGCTGCTGACCGCACTCGCGCTGTGGATAGAACCTTCGGCTTTCATGAAGCTGCTCATCATGATGGCGCTGCTCGGCGGCCTGCTGACCGTCGTTTTCGGCATGTGGCACAAAATCCGCCGCCACGAGGGCAAGATCGCCATTCCTTACGGTGTCGCCATTGCCCTGGCCGGGCTCTGGACCATCGGCACTTTCTACCTTCCCGCCACCGCTGCTGCAGCAAATGCCGCGGCGGGGTGAACCTCATTTTAACCATTGCCGGTCTATCCGGCACAAACCTTAACGCGAGATCCAACGAGGGGGCTTGACGCACCATGGACAAGAAGAAGCTCATTTTGCTGGTAGGGGCGCTGATCGTAGCGATCGGCACCGCCCTTGCTGCCCGGAGCATGTTCGCAGGAGCAGCAGCTCCCGAAGTCGAAGCTGCGGAAGTGCAGCAAGGCCCGAAAGTGCTCGTTGCCAAGCGCAGCCTGCCTGTCGGCACCATCATCACTGCCGACGCCGTGGCTTACCAGCTCTGGCCGCAGGAACTGGTGCAGGACGCCTATTTCATCGATGGCGAAGCGAATATGGAACAGCTGCTCGGCACCGTCGTGCGCAACCCGATGACCGCCGGTGAACCGGTGACGCAGGGTTCGCTCGTATCGCCTGGCGATCGCGGTTTCCTTGCTGCGGCGCTCGGCCCGGGCATGCGCGCCGTCACCGTTCCCGTTTCCGCACGCACCGGTGTGGCCGGCTTCGTGTTCCCTGGTGACCGGGTGGACATGGTGCTGACCCAGACCGTCAGCGGCGGCGACGACAACCTCCAGACCTCGGAAACGATCCTGACGAACCTGCGTGTTCTCGCCACCGACCAGTCGACCGAGACCACAACGGACGAAGATGGCAAGACGGTCGTAAGCGAATTCCGCACCGTCACTCTCGAAGTGACGCCGCGCATCGCTGAAAAGGTCGCGGTCGCCCAGACAATCGGTACGATCAGCCTGGCGCTTCGCTCCATCGCCGACAATCAGACCGATCTCGAGCGGGCAATCGCGTCGGGTGAAGTCCGGCTGCCCGACAATGCATCGGCCGAAGAAGAAGAAGCTCTGCTTCGCAGCGTGGTCGCCCGTCCGGGGGACAGCTCCAGCACCTTCGTGACCGGTGGCGACGTTTCGCGCTTCCAGCGCAGCACGATGCCGCCGCGTGGCAATCGGAACGCTCCGGCTCCCCAGCAGGACGAGCCGGTCCAAGTCACCAATAGCGTGCCGCAGCAAGTTATGCCCAGTGGCCCGACCGTTCGAGTCAGCCGCGGCAAGAACACGACAATCGAAGCGGTCGACCGTGGCGCAGGCGCCCTGCTCGACCGCCAGGGACGGTGATCTCCATGAAGCACCACGAACCAAACGCAACTCGCTCTTCCAGCGGAATCGTTCCGAAAGGCAAGATTATGACCAGCCGTCTATTCAAGACCGCCATGAGCGCCGCCGTAGCGATCGCTCCGCTGGCAATGCTTCCGGCAGCGCCGGCCCAGGCCCAGACCGTCAGCCCAGCGCAGGATCTTACCCTGTCGATCGGTCGCGGCGAATTGGTGACCGTACCAGGCAACATGGCCGACATTTTCGTGTCGAACGAATCGATTGCCGATGTCCAGGTGAAGTCGCAGCGCCAGCTATACATCTTCGGCCTGTCGGGCGGTGAGACCACAATCTACGCCAGCAACGCTGCAGGCGACATCATCTGGTCCGCCAATGTCCGCGTCGGCTCCAACATCGACAGCATCGATCAGATGCTCGGACTTGCCATGCCGGAAGCGAACATTTCCGTCGCCACCATGGGGAGCAACACCGTGCTGCTGACCGGCACGGTCGCCGCGCCGGAAGATGCCGCCGAAGCGGAGCGTCTTGTGTCCGCATTCGTCGGTCCGGATACCAATGTGATCGCTCGCCTTCGCATGGCAACGCCGCTGCAGGTGAACCTTCGCGTCCGCTTCGCCGAGGTGAGCCGCTCACTGGTTCGCAATCTCGGTGTGAATCTGACCTCGATCGACGGTAGCAGCGGTTTCCAGTTCGGCATCGGCCAAGGTCGTGAAGGCACCTTCCCCGTCCTCGCACCGGGTACGGTGACCGGCACCGGCGGTGAAGTCCTCACGCAAATTCCCAATCCGAATTTTGATGTGACCTCTCCGGTTTCTTCGGCCAATCCGCGATTCATCGAGGCTGCCGGTTCGCAGATCAACCCGATCTCTCCGGGGACCACGCTCGGGCTCGTCGGTGACTTTCTCGGTCTCGACATCGGTGCCGCGCTGGATCTGGCCGAACGACGCGGTCTGGTCACGACGCTAAGCCAGCCGAACCTGACGGCGCTTTCGGGCGAAACGGCAGAATTCCTGGCCGGTGGCGAATTCCCGATCCCGCTTAGCCAGGGCCTCGGCACCACCACCGTCGAATACAAGACTTTCGGTGTCAGCCTTGCTTACACGCCGATCGTGCTTGCGAATGGCCGCATCTCGATGCGCGTTCGTCCGGAAGTTTCCGAGCTTTCGAGCCAGGGCGCGGTGACCCTCAATGGTTTCACCATCCCCTCTCTCACCGTTCGCCGCGCGGAAACGACGGTTGAACTTGGCTCTGGCGAAAGCTTCATGATTGCCGGCCTGCTGCAGAACAGCGCGCAGAACACGATCAACCAGGCGCCTGGCGTCGGTGACATCCCAATCATCGGCAACCTGTTCCGCTCCACCGAGTTCCAGCGTGGCGAGACCGAGCTCGTGATTGTGGTAACGCCGTATCTGGTGAACCCCGTCAACGACCGCGACATTCGCCTGCCGACCGATGGCTTTGCCGTGCCGCATGCTGCCGAGCAGTTGATGAGCGGCCGCGAAACCGCCGGAACGACCGGTGCATCGCGCCCGATGCCGCGCGCTGCGAACCCGAGCCCGACCGGCCCTGATCTCAGTGCCAACCAGCCCGCGAGTGCTCCTGCAAATCGCAGAACCGAAATGCAAACTGCCGCTGCGTCCGCGCTGCCCGGCTTCAGCTTCAACGACGGAGAGTGATCGAGATGACCTACCGTACCAAACGTATTGCCGGAATGGTCCTGGCCACCACTCTCGGGTTCGGCCTGTCGGCCTGCGGCTCGATGAATACGGGCGAGCAGAACATGTCGCTCAATTCCGTCGCCCAGCCGGTTGTCGAGCGGCAGAACTTCGCTCTCGATCTTGCAACCGCCGGGAACGGCCTGGCCGCATCAGAACAGGCTCGCCTCGCCGACTGGTTCGAGACGATGGACCTTCGCTATGGCGATCGCATTGCCCTCGATGATCCCGTGGGCAGCCCCGGTGTGCGGCGCGACGTTGCAGCCGTGGCCAGCCGCTACGGACTGCTCCTGAGCGAGACCGCACCGGTCACCGAAGGTTACATCGATCCGGGTTCCGCCCGCGTCGTGGTAACGCGTAGCATCGCCTACGTGCCGGACTGTCCGGTCTGGAGAGATCAGTACGGCTTCCAGGTCGGCAATCAGACATCCGCCGGCTTCGGTTGCGCCGTAAACAGCAACATCGCCGCAATGGTCGCCGATCCCGAGCATCTGCTCAACGGTGCCAGCAACAATGGCGATACCGTCGTGATGACTTCGAACCGTGCAATCGGCTCCTACCGTGACGCACAACCCACCGGCCGCGGCGGCACCACGCTGCCCGAAGTCTCTTCCGAAGGGGATTGATCCAATGAGTGCACAGTGGAAACCCGGACCGCTCGGTAATCGCGAGCCGTTCTCCGCCTATATCTGCGACGATGGCGCCCTCGATGCGCTGCGTCCGGTGGTCATCGAAATGGGCTGGCAGCCCGAGAAATGCAACAAGGGCGGTCTGCGCAATGCGATCCAGTCCCTGTCGATCTCGGCCAGCCCGGCGATCCTGATGGTCGACCTGTCGGAAAGCGGCGACCCGCTGAACGATATCAACGCCCTTGCCGAGGTTTGCGAACCCGGCACGGTGGTGATCGCCGTCGGTCAGGTGAACGACGTTCGCCTGTATCGCGACCTGCTTGCGAGCGGCATTCACGATTACCTCCTGAAGCCGCTTTCGGCGAGCCAGCTGCGCGATTCGCTCACGCAGGCGCAGACCGTTTTCTCGGCGCCGCGCGGCGGTGAAGGCGAAAGCGAGCACGAACATGTCGCCACTGCGGTCGTCGGCACGCGTGGCGGCGTCGGCGCCTCCACGGTCGCTACCTCGCTTGCGTGGTTGTTCTCGATCGAACATCAGCGTTCGACCGCACTGCTCGACCTCGACGTGCATTTCGGCACAGGGGCGCTCAGCCTCGATCTCGAGCCGGGCCGCGGCCTGACCGATGCCATCGAGAATCCGAGCCGCATCGACGGCCTGTTCATCGAACGCGCCATGATCCGTGCGAACGACAATCTCGCGATCATGTCGGCAGAGGCCCCGATCAATTCCCCGCTGATGACCGATGGCACCGCCTTCGTGCAATTGGAGGAGGAATTCCGCCAAGCCTTCGACATGACGGTGATCGATCTGCCGCGCAACATGCTGATCAACTTCCCGCATTTGCTGACGGAAGTGAATGTGGTGACGCTGGTGACCGAGCTTACGCTCGCCTCCGCCCGCGACACGATCCGCATCCTCTCCTGGCTCAAGCAGAACGCACCGGGTGCCCACCCGATGATCGTCTGCAACAAGATGCAGTCCGGCGCGGCGGAAATCAGCAAGGCCGATTTCGAAGCCTCGATCGAGCGCAAGATCAACTTCCAGATGAACCTGGACCAGAAGGCTGCGGCCAACGCTGCGAAGCTGGGACAGACCTTCATCGAAGCGAACAAGGGCAGCCGCACGATCGCCCCGATGCGCGAGATCGCCAAGACCATCGTCGGCGTGAGCGAAGACGATGGCGCCAGCCTCGACAATGCCGGCAAGTCCTCCTCCCTGCTCGGCAAGTTCGACCTGAAGTCCTTCCTCGGCAATTCGCCGAAAAAGTCGAAGGCCGACGAAGCGCAGCCGCTGCCGGCTGAATAACGCGCGCATGGGTAGGCGGCTTCGCGGCCGCCTCCCCAACGCCCGCCAATTCAATCTTGAACGGAAAGTACGCGGATCATGGACATCATTCAGCTATTGCTTCTGGCAGGCGGCCTGTTGGGTCTCATGATCCTTGGTTACGCGCTCAGCACGGGCAAATCGCCTGCGACCGAGGGCCAGCGCCGCCTCAAGGCTGTCCGCTACCGCCATTCCGAAAGCACGACTGACAAGGTCGAAAGCCAGCTCAAGAAAGCCATCGCTTCGCGCAAGCCCAAGCAATTCAAGGTTGCCGGGTCCGGATCGCGGATAGAAGCGTTGGCTATCCGTCTCAACCGCACGGGAAGGGGCTGGACGGTCTCTCAGTATCTCTATGCTTCGCTCGGACTTTCCGTCGTCATCGGTGCGTTGCTTTTCCTCAAGACCGGAGCACCGCTTCTCGCAGTCGGTGTCGGGCTCTTCATAGGTGCGGGCCTGCCTCACCTTGCCGTGGGCCACTTCATCAAGCGGCGGACGGCCAACTTCAACGCGAAATTTCCCGATGCGATCGAACTGCTCGTTCGTGGCTTGCGCTCGGGCCTGCCGGTGACGGAAACGCTATCGGTGGTCGGGCAGGAAGTTCCGGGAGCGGTCGGCTTCGAATTCCGCAGCGTGGTCGAGCGCATCAAGATCGGTCGCACGATGGAAGAGTCCCTGCAGGAAACCGCGGACAAACTTGGCACCCCCGAATTCCAGTTCTTCGTCATCACCCTGGCTATCCAGCGGGAAACGGGCGGCAACCTTGCCGAAACGCTCTCGAACCTTGCCGACGTGCTGCGCAAGCGCAGCCAGATGAAGTTGAAAATCAAAGCGATGAGCTCTGAATCGAAGGCGTCTGCCTATATCGTCGGTGCCCTGCCATTCGTCGTGTTCGGTCTCGTCTACTGGATGAACCCCGAATATCTCGGCGGTTTCTTCGAGGACGATCGTCTGATCATCGCGGGCCTCTTCGGCTTCCTGTGGATGAGCATCGGCGCCTTCATCATGGCCAAGATGGTCAATTTCGAAATCTGATCGCCGGGGGAAACGAAAATGATGCCTATTCTTGCCTCCGCCTCCAACCCGACACTTCTGGGTGTGGATGTCATCGTGGTCGGTACGATCCTTGCCGGAATTGCGGCAGCGGCGATGTTCTTCGCCGTCTATGCGGCCGTCACCGTTAAGGATCCCATGGCGAAGCGCGTGAAAGCGCTGAACGATCGCCGTGCCGAACTGAAGACCGGAATGCTCACTCACTCGGCTAAGAAGCGCCAGAGCCTTGTCCGCAAGACCGACACTACGGAACGGGTCAAAGACACTCTGCAGAACATGAAGGTTCTGCAGGAAGACCAGGTCAAGGATATCCAGCAGAAGCTGGCCCAGGCCGGTATCCGCAACAAGGAATACGCCGTTGTCGTCATTTTCGCGCGAATGGTGCTGCCGATCGTGCTCGGCCTTATCGGCGTCGTGCTCTTCTACTGGACGGACACCTTTCCCGAATGGGGCAGCTTCAAGCGTTTTGCGGGTTTCGCGACGCTCGTCATCGTGGGCTACAAGGGCCCGGAAATCTATCTGAAGAACAGTGCGACGAAGCGCACCAAGGAAATCCAGAAAGGCCTGCCCGACGCACTCGACCTGCTGGTGATCTGCGCCGAGGCCGGCCTGACCGTCGACGCTGCCTTCAACCGGGTGGCCCGAGAACTCGGCCGCGCCTATCCCGAGCTTGGCGAAGAATTCGCGCTGACCGCCATCGAGCTCAGCTTTCTCACCGAACGCCGCCAGGCATTCGAAAACCTCGCCTACCGCGTGGATCTCGAAGCGGTGCGCGGAGTCGTGACAACGATGATCCAGACAGAGCGTTACGGTACGCCGCTGGCCAGCGCATTGCGCGTGCTATCGGCGGAATTCCGCAACGAGCGCATGATGCGCGCCGAAGAAAAGGCCGCGCGACTGCCCGCTATCATGACGGTGCCACTGATCCTCTTCATCCTGCCGGTGCTGTTCATCGTCATCCTCGGCCCGGCGGCATGCTCCATCACGGACGCCTTCGCCGGCGACGGACCGGGCAGCAACTAAGCCCACTCAGGGTCGCAAAGGAAAAGCCCCGCATGGCCAGCGCCGAGCGGGGCTTTTTCATGCGCGGCTTCCTCGCAGATTGACGCAGGCTATTTCAAGCCATGGCGAGCCGCCAATTCGTCTTCCGAAAGACCTTCTGCCTGCGACCGAGCACGCGCCAGGAGCGAGCGGAAAAGATCGAGTTCATCGGCTGAAAAGCCCGCGAAGAGCTGGCTTTCCATCTGCAGCGCCAGCGGCATGATCTCATCGTGCATCGCTCGGCCAGCGTCGGTCAGTTCAAGCAAATGCGAACGGCCGTCGTTTTCGTTAGGTGTGCGCTGAGCCAGATCACGTTCTTCGAGAACCTTGCACGCACGGTTGACTGCGACCTTGTCCATGAGTGTGCGCTTGGTAAGATCGCGCTGCGTCATCGCACCGGCATCGCCGAGCACGGCCATGACGCGCCACTCCGGTATGCTCAGCCCCCAGCGTTGGCGATATTCTACCGCGATCCTGCCGCTGACGGCATTCGAAGCGAGCGAGAGCTGGTATGGAAGAAAGCGGGCGAGAAGACTGGTCGGTTGCATCGGCAACCATCCTGTTCAGTTTCTCAGCGGTTTGCAAGGTTGCGTATGCGCGAGCGTTGCCTTGCGCATTATTCTTCGCCTGACGCGAGCGGATCGACAAGTCGGCCAGCCACGGCATCGAGCCGTCGCGCCAGCTCAGGCGACCACGCCTCTCGCGGTGTCACGATGGCAGTGTCGAGCACCGTGTCGATCGAGCTTGCCTTGCGGGTCTTCGGCAAAGCGGCACCGAATCCGGCAATCAGCTTGCGCGCCTTTTCGGCGTTCTCGGCCATGACCCGCAGAATATCGGCAACATCGACATCGCCATCGGGCTCGCGCCAGCAATCGTAATCGGTCACCATGCCGACCAGCGCGTAGGGCAATTCGGCTTCCCGCGCGAGACGCGCCTCCGGCATGGCCGTCATGCCGATCGTGTCGGCGCCCCATTCGCGGAACAGATTGCTCTCGGCGCGTGTCGAGAATTGCGGGCCTTCGATGGCGACATACGTGCCGCCGGTATGCACCTGTGCACCTGCCTTCCCTGCCGCTTTGGCCGCAAACTTCGACATGCGCGGACATACCGGATCCGCCAGCGGAACGTGAGCCACGATGCCGTCGCCGAAAAAGCTGCGCTCACGCGAGATCGTCCGGTCGATCAGTTGCTGGACCACCACGAAATCGCCTGGCGCGAATTTCTCCTTGAGGCTTCCGACCGCGGAAATGGCGAGCAGGTCCGTGACGCCGCATCGTTTCAGCGCGTCCACATTTGCGCGGTAATTCACCATCGTGGGTGACAGGCGGTGCCCCGCGCCGTGCCGCGCGATGAAACTGAAGCGCACCCCGCCGATATATCCTGTGGTGATCGGCCCCGACGGGGCTCCAAAGGCGCTGCCGACGTCGATCTCCTGCGCGTCCTCGAGGGCTCCCAGCTCGTAAAGGCCGCTCCCGCCGATGACGCCGATATGCCAATCCGCCATGACAGCGTCCTATTTCGGAGGCATGCGGATGGCGCCGTCGAGCCGTACGCATTCGCCGTTCATATAACCGGTCTCGATCAGGAAGCAGGCAAGCTTCGCAAACTCTTCCGGATCTCCGAGCCTTTTTGGGAACGGAACCGCCTCGGCCAATGCTGCCTGCGCTTTTTCGGGAAGCCCGGCGAGCATCGGCGTGTGGAAAATACCGGGAAGGATAGCGTTTACGCGAATGCCCTCGCCCATGAGATCGCGCGCAATGGGCAGGGTCATGCCCTTCACGCCCGCTTTCGAGGCGGCGTAGGACACCTGTCCGATCTGTCCGTCTTCCGCGGCGACCGACGCTGTATTGACGATGGCGCCGCGCTCGCCATGCTCGTCGAGCGGATCGAGCGTCATCATGCCCGCAGCCGACTTGGCCGCGCACAGGAACGTGCCGATGAGATTGATCCGTAGCGTCTTCTCGAACTGCGCCAGCGGGGCGTGGCTGATGGCGCCTGTCTCGCGATCCCGTCGCACCAGCTTGCCGACCGGGGCGACGCCTGCGCAATTGACCAGGACGCGCTCCTGGCCGTGCGCCTCGCGCGCCTTAGCAAAGCCAGCCTCGACCGAGCTCTCATCGGAGACGTCGACCATGCACGCGACACCGCCAAGTTCCGAAGCGACCTGCTCGGCGCGCTGTTCGTTCATATCGAAGATCGCGACCTTGGCACTCTTCGCGGCGAGGGCGCGAGCCGTCGCTTCGCCCAGGCCCGATGCGCCGCCTGTCACCACCACCGCAATGCCTGGATCGATCTGCATTAGCATTCTCCTATGTCGCTCGGTCTGGTGCAGACCAGTTCGGCAACGCTCCTAACGCTGCGCGCGAGTCCGTCAACCAAGGGGCCAAAAGCGAAGGGCCTCGCAACCGAAGCTGCGAGGCCCTTCCCTGTTTCGAGCCGAGGCCCGGTTCGATTAGAAGCGGATGCTCACCGAACCGAAGAACTCGCGGCCGTTCAGATCGTAACCGTTGCCGATCGGCGTGTTCGAAATGCCGAACACTTCCGCGGTGTCGATCAGCGGCGGGTTTTCGTCGAACACGTTGGTGACACCGGCACGCAGCACGATATCGTCGCTGAAGTTGTAGCGCAGCGACAGCGTGTGGACGAAGTAGTCATCCGCGAAGCCGACATTCTTACAGTAAACGCCGTCACCCTGGACGATGCCATCCAGGTTGCCGTCGTCATCGCGAGAACCGGCGCCGAGGCAGGTGTCGGAGAAGAAACCGGTGAATTCACCTGCTTCGTTGTATCCGAACGCGTCGGAGAACTCGTCACGACCAGGAACCGACTGCTCGGTTTCACCGATCCAGCGGGTCTGCCATGTGACGGCGAAGTCCGAATACGCGGCCGAGAAGACGGCACGACCGGTCCACTCGGGGAAACCGAACTCTCCGGCATCCTCATCGAAATCCTCTTCGAGATTTTCGTTGATGAACGTCGTGCTGCGCTCGATCAGATGGTTGGCCCGAAGGTTCAAGCCGAGGTCGAGAACCTCGCCACCGACTGAGAATTCATAGCCGAAGTCCGCATTGAGATCGATGCCGGAGACGACTTCCCGGTTCACGTTGATGAAGCCAGCGAAAACATCGGTGATAAGCAAGCGCGCTGCCGGATCTTCACTGTAGGTGATGAAGTCGCAGAACGCACTCCGGTCCGTATTATCGTTGGCGAAACAGGAGTTCACGATGAACTGGCCGCTCGGCTCGATGATCGCACCTTCCACGTCGATGTTGTAGAAGTTGAAGTTGAACGAGAGATCGAACGCTCCCCAGCTTTCCGTCACCGCCAGACCAGCCGTGAGTGACTCGGACGTTTCCGGATCGAGGAACAGGCTGCCGCCGGACGTGATTTCCGCACTCGCAAACTGGTTCGTGTTGATGCCGGTATCGTTGATGCCGACCTGGGTCGGATCGCGACCCTCACGGCGACAATTCGCCAGAATGTTCGGATCGCGGCGATCGTTCGCTTCGATGTAACCGCCCTGCGCCTCACTGAATGCAGCATCTGGGACCGCGCACGGATCGAAGATGTTGTTGAAGCCGGACTGGCCAGCGAGGAAATTCTCACGCAGGTTCGGTGCGCGGAACGATGTGCCGAAGGTGCCCTTGAGAAGGATCTGCGGGATCGGCTGCCAACCTGCACCCAGCGAGTAAGTGAAGTTGGTTCCGTAGAACTCATCCTTAGTCACACGACCGGCTGCATTGACGTCCAGTGCACCGAACTGCTCGCTGTCGAAGACCGGAACGATCAACTCGCCGAAACCTTCGAGGATGTACTTGTCGCCTTCGGCGCCCTGATCGGCGAAGAAGCCCCAGAACAGACCGTTCGACGCCACGGTATCGGGGCGGGAATCGAGACTGTCGTAACGATATTCACCACCGAGCACCACCGAGACCGGTCCTGCGGGCAATTCGAAGACATCGCCGGTGATGAAGGTGGAAGCGACCACCTGCTCATAGGTGGTGTCGAAGGTGCGCTCGCCGAACAGGTAATCGCGTTCCGCCTGAGTGGCGAAATCGCCGATCGTCTGCGAGAAAAGCGACGGCGCAAACAGGTTCACCGGCACACAGCCCTGCGCCAGATCGGGCGCGGCCGCACCCGGGTTTGCCAGCGAGTCGACGTCGCAGGGACCATCGTCCAGCAGCGGGTTGCTCGTTCCCGAAATGTAATCGTCGGCGATACCGTCACCGGTATTGTCGAAGACACCGTCACCGTCGAAATCGGCGGTCGGATCGATACCGAGAGCCAGCGCCAGACGGTCTTCGCGGATACCACGGCGGATCGAAGACCCTTCCGAACGCGAGTACACGACGGACGATTCGTAGGTCCAGCTGTCGCCGAAGAAGGGCAGGTCGGCACGCAGGCCGAGCACGCCGCGATACTGCTCCTGCACGGTTTCCACGTTGTTGCGGTCACCGCGAACCGAGACGATCGGACGCGTTGCCAGCAGTAAGCCGGTGGAAAGCGGCGCCAGCGCACCGAAGTTTTCCTGACCCGGATTGATCCGCTGGAAGTCGTTGTCCGCCGCGCGGCAGTCGATACCATCGGGATTGTCGCGGAAGTTACAGGGATTGAACACATTCGTCGCGGGCACCCACGGGAAGAACTGGCCCGTGCCACCGTTCCGCACCGTCACTTCGGCACGGCTGTAATTCGCTTCAAAGAACGGCGTGAGGTTGAAATCGGTGCCGAGATTGTACTCGCCATAGGTCATGACGTTGTACAGGTCCTGCGGGCTGATGAAATCGACATCCTGCTCCGCGGCGTTGCCGTTCAGCTCGAAGAAGTTCACGTCGCGGAAGCCGTCTCCGTCACGATCGGGAAAGTTGCCGAGCGCGTCGAAGGACTCCGAGAAACCGGGAATTCCGCTATTTCCAGGAACGCCCAGACCATAGTCGGTCTGGTCATAGTACACGAAGCCAACGCGAGTGGCCTGCGGCTGGATGCGCTGCACGATCGATTCGACCTTACATTCGCCGATCGGCGTGCCGACCTCGCCACCGCTCTGAGCGAGGATGGAGGCATTGGTCGCAATATCGAGGCGACGAATGTTGCCTTCGGTATCGATTTCGTAATCGGTGTTACAGCCGCTGAGAAAATCGCGGTCACCATTCACGAAGCCGTCGCGACGCGCATATTCGGCACCGATGCCGAAGAAGCCACGATCGAACGTTTTGCCCCAGGCGCCGGACACGGTGTAATCGTTGCCGCCGCCCTGCTCGTTGATGTTGCCGCTGGCGAACACCTCGAAGCCGTCGATATCCTGGCGCAGGATGATGTTACCCACGCCGGCCACCGCGTCCGAACCGTAGACCGAAGACGCACCGTCCAGCAGCAGGTCGTAACGTGCGACCAGAGAAGTCGGGATCAGGTTGATCGACGGATTGGTCGGCGCGCCTTCCACACCCGCTGGTGCGAGGCGGCGACCGTTGACCAGGAGCAAGGTGCGGTCGGCACCGAGACCACGCAGGTTCAGCGTCTGCGAACCCGGACCGTTGTTGAGCACGAAACCCTGGAAGGTCGCGTCGATCTGCTGGCCTGCGGCCGCTTCCGAGCGCTGCAGAATTTCGGTTGCATCGAAATCGCCGACGTCGCGGGATGCTTCGGTCGACAGGATCTGCAGAGGCTGAATGTTGTTGTAGGTGTCGGTCCGGGCGCGCGAGCCTGTAACGATGATCGCGCCGCCGTCCTGAGTGCCTTGCGCACCGACATCGTCCACTTCGATTTCCTCGAGCGGATCGTTATCGACGACACTGTCCGCCGTGGGTACACATACGCCCGCGTCGTTCAGCTCCTCATTTTCATCGCAGACATCCTGCGCACTGGCAGGCGCGCCTGCGAGGAGAGCCACTGCCGAAACGGAAATGGCGAGGCCCGTCAGGGCATTCGTGTGAAACTTTTTCATGTTTGTCCCGTCCACCTAGATAATCAGTTCGCAAACCGCCCCGCGCGGCACCGGCAATGGGTAAGACCTGGTGCTGCGACTAGCGAACGGCATGCAGGGTAAGCTGCGATTCCAAAACGCTGCGAATGGCTGACTGCAATAGCGCCCGCCCCTTGTCGAGCCGCGACACCTCGATGTTGTCAGGAAATTGTAAGATTTGGTCGCGTCTGTGACTAAATTCCCACACAAGACGCCGCTATCGGACCAATTGCATTTGGATATCGACGAACCGCAAGTTCGCGCCCTTGCGAGGGTTCAGGAGTGTTGTTGCGTTGCAACATCCAGCGGATCAATTTGCCTCAACGCGCCGGTCGCGATTGCGCGCTGGGACATATGCGCGCAGCGTTCCGGCGAGGGACTATTGCATTCATGCCTGAGCAAGGGATCTACTGACATGAAATTTCAAAACGCCTTGAAGGCCACGATGTTTCGATCACTTACGAGTACAATGACGATTTCTCGATCTATGCCGGCGTCAACAACATCACCGATGAAGAACCGTATCCGACAAACTTCGCCTATCCGGTGAATCCGTACGGAACGTATTTCTTCCTCGGCATCCGTTTGAGCGGGGACCGCATCCCCGGCCTCTGATCTTCAGACAAGGAGACACGAAAAAGGGCGGGGAGCAATCCCCGCCCTTTTTCTTTGGCATACCGCGATATCGCCGCGATCAGGCGACTTTCATTTCGAGCGCGCCATCGCCCTCGTCGATCTCGACCTTGCTGCCATCCGGGACCTTCCCCTCCAGCAACATCTCCGCGAGCGGATCCTGCAGATAGCGTTGCACGGCGCGTTTCAGCGGCCGCGCGCCATAGACAGGATCGTAGCCCACCCGGCCCAGCCATTTGCGCGCACCTTCGGTCAGGTCGAGTTCGATCTTGCGATCCTTGAGCAGCTTCTGCACCCGCGCGACCTGGATATCGACGATCGGTGCCATGTGCTCCTGCGCCAGACGGTGGAACAGGATGATCTCGTCCAGTCGGTTCAGGAATTCGGGCCGGAAATGCCCGCGCACCACATCCATCACCTGGTCCTCGACGTCGGCGACCTTCTGGTCGTCGGTGAGGTTGGACAGATACTGGCTACCGAGATTGGAGGTCAGGATGATCAGCGTATTGCTGAAATCGACCTGCCTGCCCTGCCCGTCGGTCAGGCGACCATCGTCGAGCACCTGCAGCAGCACGTTGAAGACGTCCGAATGCGCCTTTTCGACCTCGTCGAAGAGCACGACCTGATAGGGTCGTCGCCGAACCGCCTCGGTCAGCACACCGCCTTCCTCATAACCGACATAGCCTGGAGGCGCACCGATCAACCGGGCGACGGCATGCTTCTCCATGAATTCGCTCATGTCGATGCGAACCATAGCCTGATCGTCGTCGAACAGGAAGGCGGCGAGCGCCTTGGTAAGCTCGGTCTTGCCGACGCCGGTGGGGCCGAGGAACAGGAAGCTGCCGAGGGGACGGTTCGGATCCTGCAGGCCCGCGCGAGCGCGGCGCACGGCCTTGGACACGGCGGTGACGGCCGCCTCCTGCCCGATGACGCGCTGGCCTATGACCTCTTCCATCTTCAGCAGCTTGTCGCGTTCGCCCTCTATCATCTTTTCCATTGGGACGCCGGTCCAGCGGCTGACGACGGAGGCGATATCGTCCTCGGTCACTTCTTCCTTCAGCAACGCATTCTCGGTGTGGTCGGCCGCTTCGGCCAGCTGTTTTTCGAGTTGCGGGATCTTGCCATATTGCAGCTCACCCGCGGCAGCGAGATCGCCGCTGCGCTGGGCCTGCTCCAGCTCGATCCGCGCGGCGTCGAGATCCTCCTTGATCTTCGCCTCGGCATGGATCTTGTCGCGCTCGTTCTGCCAGCGCGTCGTCAGCTCGGACGATTGCTGCTCCAGATTGGCGAGCTCCTCGCGCAAGGCGGCGAGCCGATCCTTCGAGGCGGAATCGCTTTCCTTAGAAAGCGCCTGCTCCTCGATCTTCAGCTGGATGATCCGCCGGTCGAGCGTCTCGATTTCCTCGGGCTTGCTTTCCACTTCCATGCGGATGCGGCTCGCCGCTTCGTCCATCAGGTCGATGGCCTTGTCCGGCAGGAAGCGATCGGCGATGTAGCGTTCCGAAAGCTGGGCAGCCGCGACGATCGCGCCGTCGGTGATGCGCACGCCATGATGCAGCTCGTACTTTTCCTTGATGCCGCGCAGGATGGAAATCGTGTCCTCCACGCTCGGCTCGTCGACATAGACGGGCTGGAAACGTCGCTGGAGCGCCGCGTCCTTCTCGACATATTTCTGATATTCATCGAGCGTGGTCGCGCCGATGCAATGCAACTCGCCGCGCGCCAGGGCAGGCTTGAGCAGGTTGGAGGCGTCCATGCTCCCTTCGCTCGCGCCCGCGCCGATCAGCGTGTGCATCTCGTCGATGAACAGAATGATCTGCCCGTCGGCGCCTTTCACCTCGTCGAGCACATTCTTCAGCCGCTCCTCGAACTCGCCGCGATATTTCGCGCCCGCGATCAGGCTGCCCATATCGAGCGCCATCAGCGTGCGGTCCTTCAGACTGTCGGGCACGTCGCCATTGGCGATGCGCAGGGCAAGGCCTTCCGCGATCGCGGTCTTGCCGGTGCCTGGCTCGCCGATTACCACGGGGTTGTTCTTCGTCCGCCGGGCCAGGATCTGGACGACACGGCGAATTTCCTCGTCGCGCCCGATCACGGGATCGAGCTTTCCGTCCCTAGCCTTCTGCGTCAGATCCTGCGCGTATTTCTTCATCGCGTCATAGGCCGCTTCGGCATTGGCACTGTCTGCGGTCTTGCCGCCGCGCAGATCGTTGATCGCGGAATTGAGCGCCTGCGCGGTGACGCCTGCATTGGCGAGCGCCTTTCCCGCCTTGCTTTCCTTCGCCAGCGTCAGGGCGAGCAGCAATCGCTCGACTGTGACATAGCTGTCGCCGGCCTTGTCCGCGACCTGCTCGGCCTGGTCGAGAATGCGCACCGCGTCATTGTCCAGTCCCGGCGTCGCCTGCGCCCCCGATCCGGAGACGGACGGGATGGCGTCGAGCAGCGCGTCGACTTTCTGCACGGCGATGGCCGGCGTGCCGCCCGCGCGCTGGATCAGCCCCGCGGCCATGCCTTCCTCATCCTCCAGCAATGCCTTCAGAATATGTTCGGGCGAAATGCGCTGGTGCGAATTGCGGATGGCGACCGTCTGTGCGCTCTGCAGGAAGCCCTTGGCGCGGTCGGTGAATTTTTCGAGATTCATGCCCTGTCGGTCCCTCAGTCTGTTACCCGTGACAGATAGTGTTGCATTTGCGCAACACAAGTGCTGTCCGACCCGCCAATTCGATCGTTTGTCGAATGTGTTTCATCAACTTCAATAGCGCATGCCGAACCGGGTTCCACAAGCGGCGAAGCGTGCTAACACGGCGCGCATGAAAATTACCGCCGCGTTCACCACCGCTCTCGCTGCCATCTCGCTTTCCGCCTGCGCCACGGCGCAGTCGGACATGGCCGTCGCCGAACCGATCGCGGTAGTCGATGCGGAACCGCAGCCCGCCAGCGTCGAGGAGATCGTCTCCGCGGTCGACATTCCCTACGAGACCTTCACGCTCGACAATGGCTTGCAGGTGGTCGTCCATACGGATCGCAAGAGCCCGCTGGTCGGCGTCACCACCTATTACCGTGTCGGCTCCAAGCATGAACCGCGCGGGCGCACCGGCTTCGCCCACCTGTTCGAGCATCTGATGTTTGGCGGCAGCGAGAATGTGGAGAATTTCGACATTCCGCTCGAGGCGGCGGGGTCGACCGGCACCAACGGCTCCACCTGGTACGATCGCACGAACTATGTCGAAGTCGTGCCCACCGGCGCTCTCGATCTGGCGTTGATGATGGAAAGCGACCGGATGGGCTATCTGCTCGGCGCGGTCACGCAGGAGAAGCTCGATAACCAGCGCGCCGTCGTGCAGAACGAGAAGCGCCAGGGCGACAACAACCCCTACGGCCTTGTCAATTACATCATCAGCGAAGGACTGCTGCCGGTCGGCCATCCCTATCGCCACTCGACCATCGGCTCGATGGCGGATCTCTCTGCGGCAAGCCTGGATGACGTGCAGACCTGGTTCCGCGACAATTACGGGCCTAACAATGTGGTCCTCGCGCTGACGGGCGATATCGATGCCGAGACCGCGCGGCCCAAGGTCGAACGCTGGTTCGGCGCCATCGAGCGCGGACCGGATGTGGTGACGCGCGAGGCAGGTCCGGTCACGCTTGCAGAACCTGCCAGCCGCACGATTACCGACCAGGTCCCGCAGACGCGTATCTATCAGGCATGGACAGGCCCGGGCATGGGCCACCCCGATGCGGTGCCGCTGCAGGTCGGCATGTCGATCCTCGGCGGGCTGCAATCCTCGCGTCTCGACAATGCTCTCGTGCGCGGCGAAGAGGTGGCAGTCGCCGTTTCCGCTTATTCACAGCAGCACGAACAGCTGAGCTTCCTGCAGACGCTGGCCGTGGTGAAGGACGGTGTCGAGCGCGATACGGTACAATCGCTGCTGGAAGGCGAAATCTCGCGCATGCTGTCTGAAGGCCC
This sequence comes from Aurantiacibacter aquimixticola, assembly GCF_003605475.1. Lineage (NCBI taxonomy): Bacteria > Pseudomonadati > Pseudomonadota > Alphaproteobacteria > Sphingomonadales > Erythrobacteraceae > Aurantiacibacter > Aurantiacibacter aquimixticola. The sequence goes on from NZ_RAHX01000001.1 coordinate 1,292,979, forward strand.
GACGCAAGAGGAGATCGACCGCGCGGCCACGCAGATCGCCGCCAGCGCTATCGGCGCACAGGAGCGGGTCGGCAATTTCGGCGGCAAGGGCCAGATCCTTGCCGAAGGATTGCTTTACGCCGGCGATCCCGGCTTCTTCCGCAACGAGTTGGAACGCGTCGCTTCGCTGACACCCGGCGAAGTGCAGGCCGCGATGCAGCGCTGGCTGTCGCGCCCGTCATTCACGCTCACGGTCGAGCCGGGCGAGCGTACGCTCGACGGCGGCGAGCTCGGGGGATGGGGCGACGAGGCGAGCACACCCGCACCCGAACCGGATACCGGCTCCGACGCGCAGGTTGCTCGCACGGGTCCGGAACGCGAATTACCGACCCCCGAACCTGTCGGCGAGCTGACCTTCCCCGATGTCGAGCGGGCCACGCTTTCCAATGGCATACCTGTGATCCTTGCCCGCCGCACCGCGGTGCCGCAGGTTTCGATGGCGATGACCTTTCAGGCGGGCTCAGTCGCCGATCTCATCGGTCAGGCCGGCGTGCACCAGACCATGATCGACTTGCTGACGGAGGGCACGACGTCACGCAGCGCGCTCGAGATCGCGGAAGAGCAGGAGGCGCTCGGCCTTTCGCTCGGCACCGGCGCTGGCGTGGAGACGAGCACGATCAACCTCACCGCTCTGACCGCCAATCTTCGTCCGTCGCTCGAACTGATGGCCGACGTGGTCCGCAACCCTGCCTTCGCGCCCGACGACGTGGCCCGAGTCAAAACGCAGCGCATCGCTTCGATTGAACAGCAGCTTGCATCACCTGGTGGCCTCGCTTCGCAAGCGTTCATGCCGCTGATCTATGGCGAGAACCATCCCTATGCCTACGCCTCCAGCGCTGGCGACGCCGATGTCGTGGCGGCATTGAGCGCCCAGGATATCGCGGCGGAACATGCCGAGTGGATTCGCCCCGATCTCGCCACCATCACGGCCGTAGGCGATGTGACGATGGACGAACTCGTCGCTGCGCTAGAAGCGAGCTTCGGCGACTGGCAGGCTCCGGCGACGCCTGTCCCGACAGTCGATCTCGCCGTCGCCACGCCGGAGCCGAAAGCGCGGCTGGTGGTCGTCGACCGTCCGAATTCGCCCTCCAGCTTCCTTCTGCTCGGCCGCCTCACGCCCTTCCAGGGCCAGCCCGAGGGCTTCGAAGCGGTCGAACTGGCCAACGAAGTGATCGGCAACGGCTTCCTTTCGCGCCTGAATAACGATCTGCGCGAGACGAAGGGCTGGACCTACGGCATCGGCTCCTTCATCGCGAGCGCGCAGGGGCCTCGCCGTCTGCAAGTCGGCACGCAGGTGCAGGCAGACCGCACGGCGGACTCGATCCGCGTGATCTTCGATCAGATGTCCGCCTTCCCGCTCACCCGACCGACGGAGCCGGTGGAAGTCCAGCGTGTGACGGACGGCAATATTCGCAACCTGCCCAATCGTTTTGAAACGAACGGTCAGGTGCTCGGAGCGCTGCTGTCCAACCAGCAGCTTGGCCGCGATTTGCGCTATCAGGCGAACCTGCCCGCGATCTACCGCACGATCGATGCCGCGGCGATCGACCGGGCGGCGGGCGAATACCTCCAGCCGGAGGACTTCGTCATCGTAGTGGTGGGCGATCGCGAGGTGATCGAGGAGCAGCTCGATACGCTCGATATCGAAGCGGAATATATCGACGCCGATAATCTTTGATCGCGGCGTGCCGCGCCTGATCGCCTTCAACAAGCCGTTCGGCGTTCTCTCGCAATTCACCGATGCCCGCTCCCCGACAGAGCGGCCCACGCTATCGGCCTATATCGATGTGCCGCGCGTCTATCCGGCGGGCAGGCTGGACCGGGACAGCGAGGGGCTGCTGCTCCTGACCGACGACGGTCGACTGCAGGCGCGCATCGCCGATCCGAAACACAAGATGGCGAAGACCTATCTGGTGCAGGTGGAAGGTGCGCCGGATGAGGCCGCACTCGACAGGCTCCGCCGTGGAGTCGAGCTCAAAGACGGCGTGACCCGCCCTGCCGAGGTCGAAGCCATCGATCCGCCCGATCTGTGGCCGCGCGATCCACCCGTGCGGTTTCGCAAGACTGTCCCCGATAGCTGGCTACGCCTCACCATATGCGAGGGACGAAACAGGCAGGTTCGACGCATGACGGCAGCAATCGGCAATCCGACCTTACGGCTGGTGCGGTGGAGGATCGGCAAACACACACTCGACGGCATTCCGCCCGGCGAGTGGCGGGAACTCGCGCTCTGACCTTGCGCTTGTATCGCAAAGCGGGCAGCGAGCCGCTCGATCAAACAGGAGATTTTCGAATGAGCAATGTCGGCGGCACTTACGATTTCGTGGTCAACAGCCCGATGGGCGAACAGACCGGCACGATGACAGTCGTCCCCAACGAAGAGGGCACCGCCTTCGACGGCTCTCTTTCCGGCTCGCTCGGCCAGATGGATATCAAGGACGGCGTGATCGAGGGGGACACGCTGCTCTGGAAAATGAAAATGAGTATGCCGCTGCCGATGACGCTCGATTGCCAGGCGACCGTAAATGGCGACGACGTCACCGGCACGATCGATGCGGGCATGATGGGCACCATGCCGCTGACCGCCACCCGCAAGAACTGAGCGACCGTCACTACGGCCTTTGGGGGCGTCCGGGAACCGACCGGGCGCCCCCTTCGCTTTTGCGGCAAGGAGTGTTTCTTGGACGACGATAGCGACAATTACCGCAGCCGCAGCGTGCCGAGCAGCCGCGCCGGGCGCCTTGGCGCATTCGGCAAGCTGGCGGGCGGTGTCGCCGGTGGCGTGCTGGCGGAAGGCGCGCGGCGGCTCGCCCGCGGAGAGCGCCCGCGCCTGCGCGATGCGGTGCTGACGCCGGGCAATGCCATGCGCCTGGCGGACCAGCTTGCTCACCTGCGCGGCGCGGCGATGAAGCTGGGCCAGATGATCAGCATGGACGCCGGCGACATGCTGCCGCCCGAACTTGCCACGATCCTTGCCCGCGTGCGCGAACAGGCCGACCGCATGCCGCCGAAGCAATTGCGCGACGTGCTCGATGCCGAATGGGGCGAGGGCTGGCTCGGCCGTTTCGGCAAGTTCAATCCGCGTCCCATCGCAGCCGCCTCGATCGGCCAGGTCCATCGCGCCGTCACCAAGGACGGGCGCGAGATCGCGATCAAGGTGCAATATCCCGGCGTGAAGGAAAGCATCGACGCCGATGTCGACAATGTAGCGACCCTGCTGCGCATTTCCGGCCTGCTGCCGAAGGAACTCGATATCGCGCCACTGCTCGCAGAGGCGAAGCGGCAGTTGCACGAGGAAGCCGATTACGAGCGCGAGGGCGCGCAGATGATGCGCTATCGTGAGCGCCTGGCGGGCGAGGATCATTTCGTGGTCCCTGCCATCGCGGAAGAATTCTCGACCGGCCGCGTTCTGGCGATGGACTTCATTCCCGGCAGGCCAGTGGAAGAACTCGAAAACGCCTCTCAAGATGAACGCGACAGAGCCACGCGCCGCATCATCGAGCTTGTGCTGCGCGAACTCTTTGAATTCGGCGTCATGCAGACCGATCCCAACTTCGCCAATTACCGCTACCAGCCTGCCAGCGGAAAGCTGGTGCTGCTCGACTTCGGGGCCACGCGCGCCGTCGATCCCGCCATCGCGGTATCGTATCGCAAGCTGCTGGGCGCAGGCCTCGCCAAGGATCGCGACGCGGTTCGCGCAGCCGCTATCGAGGCCGGTTTCGTCGGCCCCGGCGTCATCGCAGAACATGGCGAACGGTTCGACCGGATGATCGACGTGATCCTGCAGGAAATGCACCGCGACGGTCCCTTCGATTTCGGCGACCGCGCATTCGTGTCCGTGCTGAGGGACGAAGGCATGGAGATGGCGCAGGACCGCGCCACCTGGCACATCCCGCCGGTCGAGATGCTGTTCGTCCAGCGCAAGATCAGCGGCACCGCCCTGCTCGGCGCGCGGCTGAAGGCACGGGTCGATGTGCGCGAACTGGTGCGGCCTTACGTCAGCGATCCGCGCAAAGCCTGATAGGCTGCCGCCGTCACGGCATTGGCGAGGTTGAGCGAGCGGATATGCGGCGAGCGCATCGGCAGGCGCACCTCGCGGTCGGCGTGCGCGTCGCGGATGACCTTCGGCAGACCCTTTGTCTCGCTGCCGAAGACGAGATAGGCGTCGTCCGGATAGTCCGGCTCATAGAAGCTGCGCCCGGCGTCGTCCTCGAACAGGAAAAGCTGCTCGCCAAGCGGTTGCCGCTCATCCATGAAAGTCCCCCATGAGGCAAATTCAGCCAGCCGCACATGCTGCCAGTAATCCAGACCTGCCCGCTGCAACTGCCGGTCCGACAGCGTGAACCCGTAAGGCCGTATCAACACCAGATCCATATCCAGCGCCACACAGGTGCGCCCGATAGCGCCGGTATTATGCGGGATTTCGGGATGGACGAGGACGATGGAGGTCATGCCACGCCGGGCGATCCGGGCGGCTCGCGCTCAGCCCTCTCTCGCGAGCTTGCGCGCCTGCTTCACCCAGTCGTCACGCTCTATGCGCCCTGCCAAATCGAGCTTCCGATCCATCTCCTCGATATCGGACTTGGTCCATGATGCGATCTGCTCGAAGCGTGCGATGCCGTTCTTCATCAGCTTGGCGGCGAGTTTCGGCCCGATCCCCTTGATCCGCGTCAGATCGTCGGCCTGACCCTTGTCGCGGTAGGATTTCACCACCTTGGACGCCGCCCAGCTGAGCGCTCCCGCTACCACCGCACCCAGCGGCCATAGCCAGCGGTTGTCGTAAGTCGGTCGTGCGCGCATGGTTCGTCTCCTCGCCGAGACTAGCCCAGCTTATCCTTCAAGATCTGATTGACGACCGCAGGATTGGCTTTCCCCTGCATGGCCTTCATCGTCTGACCAACGAAGAAGCCGAAGAGTTTATCCTTCCCACCGCGATATTGCTCGACCTTGTCCTGATTGCCGGCGAGAATTTCGTCGATCGCTGTCTCGATCGCGCCAGTGTCCGAAACCTGCTTCAGGCCCTCCGTGTCCGCAATCTCGTCCGGCTCGCGGCCTTCCTTCAGGACGATTTCGAAGATTTCCTTCGCCTGGCCTCCGGAAATCTCACCCGCGTCCTGCATCTTCAGGATTGCAGCCTGCCGCGCGGCGGTGGCGTGGCTGGCATCGCCCTCGTCACCGAGCGATTTCATCACGCCGGGCGCGACGGAGAGCGACCAGTTGGCCACCTGTGTCGCCACCTCTGCCTCGGGTTTGCCGAGCGCGCTGGCCGTCTCGCCGAGCAGCGTCTCGAACCGGGCGAAGGTCTCTACCTCGGCGGTGAGCTCGCGCGCGTTGTAGGGCGTCAGGCCCAGCTCGTTCTCGTACCGCGCCCGCTTGGCGTCCGGGAGTTCGGGAAGGCTGGCACGGCATTCCTGGAGAAATTCGTCATCCAGCTCGAGCGGCAGCAAGTCCGGATCGGGGAAGTAGCGGTAATCGTGCGCGTCTTCCTTGGATCGCATGGTCCGCGTGGTGCCGGTGCCGGGATCGAACAGGCGCGTTTCCTGATCGATGGTGCCGCCATCTTCCAGCACATCGACCTGCCGCTTCGCCTCGAATTCGATCACCTGCATGACGAAACGCACGGAATTGACGTTCTTCGTTTCGGTTCGGGTGCCAAGCTCGCTATCGCCGACCTTGCGCACAGAGACGTTTACGTCAGCGCGCATGGAGCCTTCCTCCATGTTCCCGTCGCAGCTGCCGACATAACGCAGAATGCTGCGCAGCTTGCGGACATAGGCCCCGGCCTCGGCGGGCGAGGTCATGTCCGGGCGGCTGACGATTTCCATCAGCGCGACGCCGGTGCGGTTGAGGTCGACATAGGACATGGTCGGATGCTGGTCGTGCATCAGCTTGCCCGCATCCTGCTCGACATGGATGCGCTCGATGCCGATCACCTTGTCTTCCGGAATGCCCGCCTTCTCATCCGCATCGATGGTCAGCTGCCCCTCGCCCACGATGGGATGATAGAGCTGGCTGATCTGATAGCCCTGCGGCAGGTCGGCATAGAAGTAGTTCTTCCGGTCGAAGCGGGACCACGCATTGATCTCGGCCTCGATCGCCATGCCGGTCCGCACGGCCTGCCGGATGCATTCGCGATTGGGCACGGGCAGCATGCCCGGCATCGCCGCATCGACCAGGCTAACCTGCGTGTTCGGCTCCGCCCCGAATTGGGTGGACGCGCCGGAGAACAGCTTGGCGTTGGACGTAACCTGCGCGTGCACTTCAAGGCCGATCACGACCTCCCACTCGCCCGTCGCACCCTTGATGCGATAGTCAGTCATGCGGCTATTTCCCTTGGACTCACTTCCCGATCAATTTTCGCAGCCAAAGTCTTGCGTGCGCGCGAAAGATCGTAAGATTGCTGAAGATTCAGCCAAAAGCGTGCGCTGGTTCCGAAATACCTTCCCAGACGCATGGCGGTATCCGCCGTCACAGCGCGCTCGTTCTTCAAGACCGCTGTCACACGATTGGCTGGCACCCGGAGCGCCAGAGCAAGGGCATTTGCCGATAGACCGAGCGGTTCGAGAAATTCCTCGCGCAACATTTCGCCGGGCGAAGTCGTCACCCTATCGATGGTCCCCAGATCATCTATGGTAGTCGACGATTTCGACATCCCAGGCTTCTCCATCTTTCCAGCGGAAGCAAATCCGCCATTGGTCATTAACTCGGATCGACCACTGACCGCGCCGATTACCTTTCAGCATTTCAAGCCGGTTGCCCGGCGGTGCTCGCAGATCATCGATGTCGACGCTTGCACCGATCTGATCGAGTTTTCGGAGCGCCACCTTCGCAATCGAGGAGAAGCGCCGGTTTTTGCCCGACTGCCATAATTCGAGCGTATCACGATCTGATATACTACGGATCACGTATTACGCAACACATAAAGTATCACCACCACTTCTTCGGCGTCGCGCTGAACCCGGCGCGCTGCTCTATCGCGAGGCCGGCGTTCAGCACGCCCTGCTCGTCCATCGCCTTGCCGACGAGTTGCAGGCCGAGCGGCAGGCCGTCCTCGGTCAGCGTGGCGGGCACGCTCATGGCGGGGAGCCCAGCAAGCGAGGCGGGGACGGCGAACACGTCATTTAGATACATGGTAAGCGGATCGTCGTTCAGCGAATTGAGCGGGAAGCTCGCCGTCGGCGTGGTCGGCGCGAGGATCACGTCGCATTGCTCGAAAGCCGAGTCGAAATCGCGCTGCACCAGCGTGCGGACCTTCATCGCCTGCGTATAGTAAGCGTCGTAGAAGCCCGCGCTCAGCACATATGTGCCGAGCATCACGCGGCGCTTCACCTCGTCTCCAAAGCCCTCGGCCCGGGTGGCGGCATACATGTCCTGCAGGCCCGCGCCATCGGGCAGATCGCGCAGGCCATAGCGCACGCCGTCATAGCGGGCGAGATTGCTCGACGCCTCGGCAGGCGCGACAATATAATAGGCAGGCAGCGCGTATTTGGTGTGCGGCAGGGAGACGTCGACGATCTCCGCACCCGCATCGCGCAGCCATTCGGCGCCCTTCTCCCAGCTATCGAGAATTTCCTGGCTCGTGCCGTCCATCCGGTATTCTTTCGGAATACCGACTTTCTTGCCGCGCAAGTCCGCATCGAGATTGCCGAACCAGTCCGGCACCGGCGTATCGAGGCTGGTCGTGTCCTTCGGATCGAACCCTGCCATCGCGCCAAGCATGATCGCGCAGTCCTCGACATTGCGGGCCATCGGCCCGGCCTGATCGAGCGAGCTGGCGAACGCCACGACGCCCCAGCGCGAGCAGCGGCCATAGGTCGGTTTGATCCCGCAAATGCCGGTGAAGGCAGCAGGCTGGCGGATCGAGCCGCCCGTGTCCGTGCCGGTCGCGGCGGGCGCGATGCGCGCGGCCACGGCAGCGGAGGAGCCGCCCGACGATCCGCCCGGGCTCATCGCCGCATTGCTGCCTTCCTTGCGCCAGGGCGATGACACATTGCCGAAATAGGACGTCTCGTTGGACGAGCCCATGGCGAACTGGTCCATATTGAGCTTGCCCAGCATGCCGCAGCCTGCATTCCACAGGTTCTGGCTGACCGTGCTTTCATACGGTGGCACGAAGCCTTCGAGAATATGGCTCGCGGCGGTGCTCTGGACGCCTTTGGTGCAGAACAGATCCTTCATCCCGATCGGCACGCCCGCCATGGGGCCGAGCTGTTTGCCGTCCGCACGCGCGCTGTCCACCGCATCGGCAGAGGCGAGCGCATGTTCGGGCGTGGCGACGATGAAAGCGTTGAGCTCGCTCGCGGCGGCGACGGCATCGTTAAAGGCGGAGGCGACTTCGCGCGCGGTGAAATCGCCTGCGGCCACGCCATCGCGGATCTCGCGGACGCCGAGGGTCGTGAGGTCGGTCATTATTCGATCACCTTGGGCACGCCATAGAAGCCATGTTCCGCCACCGGAGCGTTCGCCAGCACGTCCTCCTGCCGGCCACCGCCCGTCTTGGGATCGGCGTCCACGACATCGTCGCGCAGGCGCATGTCCTGCGGGATGACCGCCGTCATTGGCTCGACCCCGGACGTGTCGACTTCGCCCAGCTGCTCGACCCATTCGAGGATCTTGTTGAATTCGGGCACGAGGTGATCGAGATCACCCTCATGCATCTCGATGCGCGCGAGCGAGGCGATTTTCGCCACTTCTTCTCGGGTAACTGACATGCCTCGCGCCCTAGCGGCGCGCGCCCGGCGCTTCAAGCATCTGCGTCGGCGATCGGGCCGTTTACTGCGGCGGTCCCTGGACCTGCGGCGCGGCTTCGCCGTCACCCTGGCCCTGCGTCTCCATCTGCTGCTGCAGCATCAGCATCTGGATGCGCTGGGCAAGTCCCTGGAATTCCTCCTGCGACATGATCTCGTGCACGGTCACTTCGAAGGTGAGATCGGCATTGGGCGGAATGTCGGAGCCCGGAGGCGGCGCATCGCCATAGGCAAGGCTGCCCGGTATCTCGATTGTGTAGGCACCACCCTGCTGCGTCTGCAGCAAGCCGTCGCGAAAACCGGGCACCACGTTCTGCAATTCCATCGGAATGCCGGTCGGCACCATATCGGCGATTTCGGGCGGCAGCGGAAGTGTTGGCGGCGAGCGGTCGAACTCCGTGCCGTCATCGAGCTTGCCGATATATTCGACAAAGACCACGCTCTCCGGCGTCGGGTTCGGACCCTCGCCTTCGCGGATCGTATCGACATCCACGCCCTCGGGAACGGCCGCCCAGGCGACTGCTCCGGCAATCAGAACGGCGACAATCACGCCGATCCACAGCTTGAAGAGCGACCCCTTGGCAATCGGGCGCAGCGGAACGCGAGTGACTTCGGCCATTGATTTTCGATCCTGCGATGGGTGTGTGCGCCAAAAGCAAGGGGCGCGGAAACTGATGTTCCACGCCCCTTTGGCTTAGCTACGTTATCCGGGTCAAGCGGTGCTTATTTGATCCCGTCGCGTTCCATGCGCTTGCGCTCCATCTTGCGGGCGCGGCGCACGGCGGCGGCCTTTTCACGGGCGCGCTTCTCGCTCGGCTTTTCGTAGTGGCGACGCAGCTTCATCTCGCGATACACGCCTTCACGCTGCAGCTTCTTCTTGAGCGCACGCAGGGCCTGCTCGACATTGTTATCGCGGACGATGATCTGCATAAAACCTAAGCCACCTTTCAAAACCGGCCAATAGACCACGATGAGAGCCCGCGGATCAGGCGCGGGGTGCACCGTATAACTTCAAACGAAAATTGCGCCGAATCCGTTCCGAGATCGGCTCGCTGGCCGTGCAGATAAGCGAATCGGCGATGAAAAGCAAGGACGCGCTCGCCTTTCGGGTTTCGCGGGGACGCGCCAGCCGCTAGGGACACCGACATGTCCGCTACCACCCCCCAACTCTATGCCTCACTATCAGTCGCCATCGGCGGCGGCATCGGCGCTCTGGCGCGTTACCAGATGGGCCGCGCCATGACGGCCTGGATGGGCCCGCAAATGATGACCTTCTTTCCGTGGGCGACGCTTGCCGTGAACACCATCGGCAGTGTCCTCATGGGCCTGCTGGCGGGATGGCTTGTACGCAGCGCGCCCGAAAATTCGGAGCAGCTTCGCCTGCTTCTCGGCATCGGACTGCTCGGCGGCTTCACGACATTCTCCGCCTTCAGCCTCGAGCTCGCCATGCTGATCCAGCGCGGGCAAGTGCTGATCGCTGCGCTTTACATCATGCTGTCCATCGGCCTTGGCGTCACCGGCATGATTTTCGGCCTCAGCATCACTCGCCTGTTCTCATGACGAAGGGCATGGACGATCAGGTTCGGCAATTCACCGTCGCGCCAGACGACGAGGGCGTGCGGCTTGACCGCTGGTTCAAACGCAATCTGCCGCAGATCGGCTTTGCCACGGTCAGCCGCTGGGCGCGCACCGGGCAGCTGCGGGTCGACGGATCGCGTGCCAAGGTCGACGATCGGCTCGCTCCCGGCCAAGTGCTGCGCGTTCCTCCGGGCGGAGAGGACGGCGTACGCACTCAGCGCAAGCGCCGCGAATTGACCGAATCCGAGATTGCAGAGGCGGAGGGCATGCTGATCCAGCGGACCAAATCCGCGCTCGTGCTGAACAAGCCGCCGGGCCTCGCCACGCAGGGTGGCACGAAGACGAACAAGCATGTCGACGGCCTGCTCGATGCCTTTGCTGGAGATGACGAGCAGCGCCCGCGCCTCGTGCACCGGCTGGATAAGGACACATCCGGTGTCCTCCTCGTCGCGCGCACTGCGGGCAGCGCGGCATTCTTTTCCAAGCGATTTTCCGGTCGCAGCGCGAAGAAAATCTATTGGGCGCTGGTCGTCGGCGTGCCGGAAGTCGCCGAAGGCACGATCGACGCGCCACTTGCCAAGCAACCCGGCACGGGCGGCGAGAAGATGCATGTCGATATGGAAGGCGGCCAACCCGCAAAGACTCTCTACCGCGTGGTCGAGCGCGCGGGCCATGCCGCGGCCTGGGTCGAATTGCAGCCCTTTACGGGCCGGACCCACCAGCTGCGCGTCCATCTCGCCGCTATCGGCCATCCGATCGTCGGGGACGGCAAATATGGCGGGCAGGATGCTTTCCTCACCGGCAGCGTCAGCCGCAAGATGCATCTGCACGCGCGCCGCCTCATCATCGACGCGCCGAAGGGTGAGACGCTGGATGTCACCGCCGACTTGCCGGAGCACTTCGCGGGCACGATGGAGCATCTCGGCTTCGATCCCGGATTGAGCGATGCCGGGCCTGTCGCCACGCCGCCGCCCGAACGCAGCCGCTCCGAAAAAAAGCAGGCGGCAAAGGCGCATGCCAAGCAATATCGCAAGGCCCGCCGCGGCGAGCGCAAAGCGCGCGGTGCGTCGCAGGACAAGACGCGGGGTCCGGCCAAGCCGAAGGGTCGGCGCAAATGACCATTCGTCTCGCCGTCTTCGATTGCGACGGCACGCTGAGCGACGGGCAGTCGGGCGTGTGCGAGGCGATGGAAACAGCGTTCGCGGACGCCGGCCTGCCTTCACCCGACCGCAAACATGTGCGCCGCATTGTCGGGCTAAGCCTGCCGCAGGCGATCCGCCACCTTGCGCCCGGCGCCGACGCCGATCAGCAAATGGCCGCCGTCGATGCTTACAAATCGGCTTTCCGGCGGTCGCGCGAAGAAGGGCGCCTGCACGAGCCGCTATTCGATGGAATGGCCGACCTCCTGCATCGTCTGCAGGCTGCGGGATGGCTGCTAGGCGTTGCGACAGGCAAATCGGATCGCGGGCTGGCAGCGACGCTTGCGGCCAATGGCCTGACCGATATGTTCGTCACAACCCACACGGCCGACCGCCATCCCTCGAAGCCGCACCCTGCAATGCTCGAAGCGGCGATGGCCGATACGGGCAGCGATGCCGCGAACACGGTGATGATCGGCGACACGGTCTACGACATGCAGATGGCGAGCGCGGCGGGCACACGGGCCGTCGGCGTCGATTGGGGCTATCACGAACGCGGCGAGCTGATCGAAGCGGGCGCAAGCGGCGTCGCCGAGGATGCGGCGCAGCTGGAAGCAATGCTCGATGGCGGCTGACGAGAACAAGGCGCGCGGACGCTATTTCGCAATGGCGCTGGTGCGCCTGGCGGGTGCGTTTCTGCTGGCGATCGGAGTACTCGGCATCATGGGCGAAACAACCTGGCCGAACTGGGCGGTCTGGCTCGCATTGGTGGCAGGTCTGATCTGCATCGCCGTGATCCCGCAGCGCATGGCGCGCCGCTGGCGGACCCCGCCCGAATGAAGCGCTTTTACAAGGACGTCTCGGTCGATGGTGCGGATGGCGGCTGGCAAGTGGCGCTGGATGGGCGCGGCCTGCGCACACAGGCCGGTGGCGCGCCGCAGCTGGTGCCAACGCGCGAGGCCGCCGAATTGCTGGCGCAGGAATGGCGCACGCAGGGCGAAGAGATCGATCCGAGAAGCTTCGTCTTTCGCGATCTCGCCGATCTCGCCATCGACGTCGTGCGCGCGGACCGTGACGCCGCGATTGTCAAGTTGCTGAGCTTCGCCGAAACCGACACGCTCTGCTACCGTGCCGATCCCGGCGAACCGCTTTACCAGCGCCAGCAGGAAATGTGGGAACCGCTCGTCGCGGCTTGTGAGGCGCGGTACGGCATCAAGCTCGAGCGAGTCAGCGGCATCATGCATCGCCGGCCGTCTGCAGAAACGCTCGCCGCGCTGCGCGCTCGCCTCGAGAGCGAGGACGATTTCATTCTCGCCGCGCTGATAACCCTCGCCTCGATTGCCGCATCGCTGGTGGTGCCGCTTGCCGTGCTGGACGAAGGAGCCGATCCCGCCGCGCTATTTGCCGCAGCCAATGCCGAGGAGGACTGGCAGGCCGAGCTTTGGGGATGGGATCATGAGGCCGAAACCGTGCGCGGTCTCCGGCTGGAAGCGTTCGAAAGCGCGGCGGCGTTTGCTGCGGCGGTGCGGCGCTAGATAAGCTCGCAGCCGATCTGCGGGGCCGGCCTAGCCGACCCACTCCGCAACCTGATCGGCCACGCGGTTTGCCGCTTCATTGAGCGCCGCACCCACGGCCACGGCTTCCGGCGCGACGCCGGGCACGCGCTCTTCGAAACGGCGAGTCAGGATGCGACCGGCAGGCAATTCGAGCACGGCGTCGTAACGCACCACGGCGCTGCCTGTCACGGCATCGTAATCCATTGCGATAAGCTCGCCCGAAAGCTGCGTTTGCGCGACATATTCCATCTCGCCGCCCGCCACGACCAGCCGGTTGCCCTTGGCGCGGATCGTCTCGGACAGCAGGCCTTGGAAAAGGTCGGCGGGCTTTTCGACCCAATATGCGTCTTCCAGATAGGCGAGCGTGCTGTCGCTCGTCGTGACGGGCACGCGGTTGACGTTGAGGCGCTGGGCGACGCTCGGCACCTGCACGGCGAGCGCGGCGCTCGCCTCACCCTCCGACGCCGCACCGTCCGCGATCGTGGCGGATGGCGTCAGGATCAGCAGCCGCTCCGGCGTATCCGGGCCGAGGCTGATGCAGCCCGTCAGGGCGAACGCGCCGAGCGCGGTGATGGCGGGTTTGGCGAAACGCATGGCGATGGCCCTCATGGCTCGTAATCCGGAAGAGACTGGCCGCCCAGCAGCGATCCCGCGCCTTGCGTTTCAAGGCGCTCGGTCACGTTGCGCAGGTTCTGGCTCGTCTGGCGAAGATCGCGCAACGTGGCGGTGGCGGCAGGCAGGGTATCTTGCGAGAGCTGGCGGGTCAGCGGCTCGACATTGGCCATCGCCTCTTCCAGCGCGGCAGCCGCATCGCGGGCGGAAGCGAGAGTGAGGCTGAGATCGTTGGTCAGCCGCGCGCCATCTTCCTGCACCAGCCCGTCCACCGACGTCAGCGTGCTTTCGAATGCCGCCAGCGTCTCGGTCGATTGCGCGAGCGTGCCCTGCAATTCCTGCAGCGTCCGCTCGATTTCGGGCGACTGGCGCGCCAGTTCCCCGCTGATCGCGTCGGTATTCTGGAGAATGCCGGAAATGGAGCTCTGATTGTCGTCGTCGAGCACGCGCGTCAGGCGGTCGGTCAGCGTCGCCAGCCGTTCCAGCAGCAGCGGCGCGCTGGCGAGGATTTCGCCGATCGCGCCCGGCGCAGGCGGGATGACCGGGACGCCTTCGGGGCAATCGGTCGTATCGCAGGAGATTTCGGGCAGGTTGGACTGCCCGCCGCTGAGTGAGACATTCGAAACGCCGGTAAAGCTTGCCGAAACGCTGGCCTCCGTGCCGACATGGATGGGCGTTTCCTTGTCCAGCCGGATGCGGACCTTCACGAATTCGGGATCGCGATCCCAGATGGAAATGTCCGCCACCTGGCCCACCGGCACGCCGTTATAGGTGACGACGGAACCTTCGGCGACGCCGCCGACGGATTGTTCGAAGAAGATATCGTATTCCTGGCGATCGCGGTCGCCCAGGCGCGCCAGCCACACGAAGAAAATGGCGGCGGCGACAAGCAGCAGGAGGGTGACGGCCCCCACCCAGACGTGATTTGCCCGTGTTTCCATTCGCTTCGTCCTATGCCCCGCCCGCTTGCGGCTTGTCCAATGCTTTCCCGCGCTCGTGCGAGTCCGCCGCAGCCCGGCTGCGCGGCCCGTTGAAATATTCCTGGATCCACGGGTGATCGGTTTCGAGCAGTTCGGGGATCGTGCCCACGGCGATCACCTGCTTGTCCGCCAGCACCGCCACCCGGTCGCAAATGGCGTAGAGCGTGTCGAGATCGTGGGTGATGAGAAAAACCGTGAGGCCGAGCGTATCGGCCAGCTCGCGCGTCAGCTCGTCGAACTTGGCCGCGCCGATGGGATCGAGGCCCGCGGTCGGCTCGTCGAGGAAAAGCAGCTCCGGATCGAGAGCGAGCGCGCGGGCGAGGCCGGCGCGCTTCTTCATGCCGCCCGAAAGCTCGCTCGGGAACTTGGCCGCGGCATTTTCCGGCAGGCCCGTCAGCACGACCTTGTAAGCCGCGATTTCGTTGAGCAGCTGCTGTTTCAGCTCCGGATAGAATTGCTTGAGCGGCACCTGCACGTTCTCGGCGACCGTCAGCGTGGAAAACAGCGCGCCGCCCTGGAAAAGCACGCCCCAGCGATCGCGCACGCCGATCACTTCGTCGGGTTCGGCATCGGTGATGTCCTTGCCGAACACCTCGATGTTTCCCTCGTCGGGAACCTGCAGCCCGATGATAGAGCGCATCAACACCGACTTGCCCGTGCCCGATCCGCCGACCACGCCGAGGATTTCGCCGCGCTTCACATCGAGGTTCAGATCCTCATGCACCGCGAAATCGCCGAAGCGATTGATCAGCCCGCGAATGCGGATCGGATATTCGCCATCGAACTGCTCGGGCACGTGGTGCGCGGCAGCCTCGATATCCTCGTCGTGATAGCTTTCGTCGCTCATCCCAGGCCGATCTCGGTGAAGAACACCGCGAAGAACGCATCGAGGACGATGACCATGAAGATCGCCTGCACCACCGCCTGTGTCGTGCGCAGGCCGACTTCCTCGGCATTGCCCGACACCTGCATGCCCTGGTAGCACCCGGCGAGCCCGATGATCAGGCCGAACACCGGTGCCTTTATCATGCCGACCCAGAAATCGTAGGTCGGCACCACTTCCTGCACGCGGGCGAGAAAGGTGAGGAACGGTATGCCCAGCATCACGTCGCCGATCACCGCGCCGCCGATAATGGCGACGACGCTGGCGTAGAAGCCGAGCAGCGGCATCATCAGGATCGAGGCGAGGATGCGCGGGATTACCAGCGCTTCCATCGGGGAAACGCCGATCGTGCGCATCGCATCGATTTCCTCGGTCAGCTTCATCGTGCCGATCTGCGCGGCAAAGGCGGAGCCGGAACGACCCGCCACCATGATCGCCGTCATCAGCACGCCGAGCTCTCGCAAGGTGATACGGCCGACGAGGTTCACTGTCAGCGTCTCCGCGCCGAATTGCTGCAATTGCACCGCGCCCTGCTGGGCGATGACGATGCCGATCAGGAAGCTCATCAGCCCGATGATCGGCAGGGCATTGACGCCCACCAGCTCCATTTGCCGGGTCAGCGCGCGCAGGCGAAAGCGGCGCGGGTGGCGGATGAGCGATCCGGCGGCGAACAGGATTGCGCCGAGAAAGCCGATATAGTGCATCGTGCCGCTCATGAAGGCGACGACTTTCGCGCCGACATGCTCGGTTACCCGGCCGAACACATAAGGGCGCGGCGGAGAGACCTCCGCGTCGCTGGCGCTTTCCTCCACCGCTTCGAGCAGCACTTCGGCCGACTCACTCGCCCCGGTGATCTCGGCGCCCTTTTCCTCGGCGAAGCGGTGGACGATCCACGCGCCGACCGTGTCGATCCGCTCGACTTCGGAGATGTCGACATATTGCACGGAGTCGGAAAGCTGGCGCAGCTGCGGATCGATCTGCCCGATGCTGGAAACGACCAGCGGGCCGGTGATGCTGACGGTGACCCGCCCGCCGCGCTCGTCCACGCTGTATTCGGCCCATTCCCTCATTGCCGCGCAGCTATGCGGGCAAAGCGCCGCGCCCGCAACACTTTCGCGTGTTGAACTCACCGATGGGCGGTGGCAGGGCGAGCGGCATGACGAGCGAACTGTCCACCACTTTCGATCCCGCCGCGATAGAGGCGAAATGGTACGAGCACTGGGAAAGCGAAGGCTGTTTCCGGCCCGAGCGGCCCGATGCGGAAGCCTTCACGCTGGTCAACCCGCCGCCGAATGTCACCGGCAGCCTGCATATCGGTCACGCGCTCGACAACACGCTGCAGGATGTTGTGGTCCGTTACGAACGGCTGCGCGGCAAGGATGCGCTGTGGGTGGTGGGCATGGACCATGCCGGCATCGCCACGCAGATGGTGGTGGAGCGCCAGCTGGAGGAGCAGGGCGACAAGCGCACCAATTACAGCCGCGAGGAGTTCATCGACAAGGTCTGGCAGTGGAAGGCGGAAAGCGGCGGGCAGATCACCAAGCAGCTTCGCCGGCTCGGCTGCTCGATGGACTGGAGCCGCGAGCAGTTCACGATGGACGAGCATTTCACGAAAGCCGTGCTCAAGGTGTTCGTCGATCTCTACAATGACGGCCTCATCTATCGCGACAAGCGGCTGGTGAACTGGGACCCCAAGCTGAAGACCGCGATTTCGGATCTCGAAGTCGAAACGCAGGATGTGAAGGGCCATTTCTGGACGATCGATTATCCGCTCGCCGGAGAGGAAGGCTCGATCCGCGTCTCCACCACCCGCCCCGAAACCATGCTCGCCGACATGGCGGTGGCCGTGCATCCCGACGATGCGCGCTATCGCGACCTCGTCGCGCGCGGAGCGAAGGTGAAGCTGCCGATCACGGGCCGCGAAATTCCCATCGTCGCGGACGAGCATGCCGATCCGGAACTTGGCAGCGGCGCAGTGAAGATCACGCCCGGCCACGACTTCAACGATTTCGACGTCGGCAAGCGCGCCGGCATCGCGCCTGCCGACATGCTCAACATGCTCGATGCGAAGGCGCGCGTGATCCAGTGCGGCGGCGTGCCGGACGAACTGATCGGCATGGACCGGTTTAAAGCGCGCAACCGCGTCGTCGAGATGCTGAAGGCAAGCGGCCACCTCGTACCTTTCGTCACCAAGACGAAAAAGGGCGAAGAGGTGGAGCTCGATGCCGAACCGCGCACCATTCCAACTCCCTTCGGCGATCGCGGCGGCGTGCCGATCGAACCGTGGCTGACCGATCAGTGGTATGTCGATGCCGAAAAGCTGGCGGTGAAGCCGATCGAGGCGGTGAAGAGCGGCGAAGTCGAGATTGTGCCCAAGACGTGGGAGAAGACGTTCTTCAATTGGATGGAGAACATCCAGCCGTGGTGTGTATCGCGGCAGCTATGGTGGGGCCATCGGATCCCGGCCTGGTATGGACCGCGGATCGAGAGTGATAATGTGAGCTACGAGCTCACCGATTTAACCACTGATGAGTGCTTCATAGGTCTCGATATCAACGAGGCGAAGGAGGCAGCCCAGAAATACTACGGAAGCGAATACGAGATCGTCGAGATCAACGACCCCATCGAGGTCTTCAATAGAAGCATGCGCGGTGAATGGCTCGGCAATCAAATCGGAATTTGGCGCGACCCCGACGTACTCGACACGTGGTTCTCCTCAGCGCTCTGGCCCTTCGCCACGCTCGGCTGGCCGGGCCCGGAAACTCCCCTCCCGCTTGCGGGAGGGGCCGGGGGTGGGCCTGAAACCGATGACCAGGCCTCGCCCACCCCTAACCCCTCCCGCAAGCGGGAGGGGAACCAGCTGCTCGAAAAGCACTATCCCAACAGCCTGCTGATCAGCGGCTTCGACATCCTGTTCTTCTGGGACGCGCGGATGATGATGGCGGGCTATTACAACATGGGCGAGCGTCCGTGGGACAAGCTCTACCTCCACGGCCTGGTGCGCGCGGCGGACGGCTCCAAGATGAGCAAGTCCAAGGGCAATGTCGTCGATCCGCTCGGCCTCATCGATAAATACGGCGCGGACGCGCTGCGCTTCTTCATGGCGGCGATGGAAAGCCAGGGCCGCGACATCAAGATGGATGAACGCCGCGTCGAGGGATATCGCAACTTCGCCACCAAGCTGTGGAACGCGACGCGCTTCTGCCAGTCCAACGGCATCGGCGCGTCCTCCAGGATCAAGGCGCCCGAGGCGCGGCTGGCTGCGAACCAGTGGATCATCGGCGAAGTGCAGCAGACGGTCGAGGCGCTGGACGCGGCAATGGCCGACCTGCGCTTCGATGCGGCAGCCAACACGATCTACCAGTTCACCTGGAGCCGCTTTTGCGATTGGTACCTGGAGCTGATCAAGCCGGTCTTCGTGGGCGAAGCGGACAGCCCCGCCGCCGTCGAAACGCGCGAAGTCGCAGGCTGGGCGCTCGACCAGATCCTCGTCATGCTCCACCCCTTCATGCCCTTCGTCACCGAAGAGCTGTGGCATGCTCAGGGTGAGCGCGAATACGAGCTGATCGTCGCAAAGTGGCCCGATCCCCGCGCCGAAGTCTCGAAAGAGGCGACCGACGCCATCGACTGGACCATCGCCCTCACCACCGCGACGCGAGGGGCTCGCAACGAGCTCGGCATTTCGCCGGGCGAGAAGCTGGCGGCCTTCATCGCCGATCCCTCCGACGTGGCGCGCCGCGTGCTCGATCGCAGCGCGGCGGCCATCGAGCGCCTTGCGCGTCTGACGCCGGTGACCGTTGGCGAAGCGCCCGCGGGCGCGGCGATGCAGGTGACGGCGGGGGACGATGTGCTGGTCGTTCCGCTGGAAGGCGTAATCGACGTCGATGCCGAGCGCGCGCGTCTCGAGAAGGCGCTGGCCGCCTCGCAGAAGGAAGCGGGCTCGCTTGAGGGGCGGCTCGGCAATGCCAATTTCGTGGAGCGCGCAAAGCCCGAAGCGGTGCAGAAGGCGCGTGACGATCTGGAGCATCACCGCGCCGAAACCGCGCGGCTGGAAGGCGCACTGGCGCGGCTGGGGTAGTTTCCTACTTTGCGCGAATGTGGAATGGTTACGCCATGATATCCCGTCGCTCTCCCTCTGCCGTCCTGTCATCGATCCGCTTGATCGATCGGGCGCGCTGTGATCGATTGCGTTTTTGCTCCTGGACACTGTCACACCTGTCACACCCCTTCGGGAAGCAGCCATGCTGACGCTCGCAACCGACGACACCGGGGGGCCGGAGATCTTCGCGTCCCTGCAGGGCGAGGGGCCAAGCGTGGGCATGCCCGTCGCCTTCCTCCGCCTCTCGCGCTGCAACCTCGCCTGCGTTTGGTGCGACACCGCTTATACATGGCACTTTGAGGGCGACGAGCGCCCGCACCGCTCGGGCGAGACCTTCGATCGCAAGGCCAATCAGGTGAAACTGGAGGTGGAAGATGTCGCCGCGCGCATTGCCGCCTTCGGACAGAACCGGCTCGTCATCACCGGCGGAGAGCCGACGCTGCAGGCGGGCCGGCTTGCCGACATGCTGGAACACCTGCCCGACATGCAGGTCGAGATCGAGACGAACGGGACGGTGGAGCCGCCCGCGCGGCTGGATGTGCGGGTGGACCAGTACAATGTCAGCCCGAAGCTCGCTCACAGCGGCAATCCGGCGGACCTTTCGCTTAAGCCCGAGATGCTCGATCGCTGGGAGATGGACCCGCGCGCCTGGTTCAAGTTCGTGATCGCCGAGCCTGGGGACGTGGAAGAGGTACTGACGCTGGCGGAACGCCACCGGTTCGACAGCAAGCGCGTGTTCCTGATGCCTGAGGGGACCGATAGCGAGACGCTACGAAAGCGGGAGAAATGGCTGGCGCCACTGGCACTCGAACACGGGTTCAGGATGAGCGACCGCCTGCATATCCATCTCTACGGAGACACACGCGGAACATAGTTTGTCTTGCGAAGCCGCCTCCGCGGCTTCGTCCTCGGTGCTATTCGCTCCGGCTTCGCCTGCGCGGCACCTGCGGTCGCGCGGTCGCGCTCTGTCGGTCGCTGTTCGTGAACGAGACTTGCGCTAGGCCGCAAAGGGTTCGCGGAGCACCGGTCTTCTCAGGCCGGCAAGGGCGAACGCCCGCCCGCAGCGGGCGCAGCTATGCTGCGCGTCTAGCGAGGACGCTCACGCGGAGGCGTGAGCGAAAAACGAGCAATTCAGCGGAGGTCGGATCGCAAAACAAATTAGCTCCCCTGCGCTCTCCAGCGCTGGACGGTGCGGTGGACCATTTCCTCTTCTCCGCCGCCGCTGTTCCACAGGTCGACGAAGCTCGGATCTTCGGATGCCGGGCGCTTGCTTTCCTCGAGATTGTCGAAGCTGACGCGGATCGGGATCGACACACCCTCGCCGCAGACGATGCATTCGCGGTTGCGCAGGGCGGGGATGGAATCGAGGAAGCCGCGCGCGCCTTCGGGCATGGCGGCCTTCACGAAGGCCTGGTCCCGGTCATTATTGAGACGCATCGAGATGATCGTGCCGCATTGTGACAGGACACCCTCGGCAAGGTCGGACGGCCGCTGCGTGATGAGGCCGAGGCTGATGCCGTATTTACGGCCTTCCTTGGCGATGCGGGAGAGCACCCGGCCGACTGAGTTACCGTCTGCATTGCGCTCGTTCGGGACGTAGCGGTGCGCTTCCTCGCAGACGAGCAGGATGGGGCTCGTCTTCTCGTTCCGGCCCCAGATGGCGAAGTCGAAAACGAGGCGGCTGAGCACCGCGACCACGGTGCTGGTGATGTCGGACGGCACGCCGGACACGTCGATGATCGAGATCGGGCGGCCAGAGGACGGCATGCGGAAGATCTTGGAGATGAACTCACCCATCGTGTCGCCCACCAGCATGCCGGAGAACATGAACTGGTATCGCGGATCGGCCTTCAATTCCTCGATCTTCGTCTTGATGCGCATGTAGGGCGCGGTGTTCGTCGCCTTGTCGAGCTTGCCCATCTCGTCCTGCACCATATTGGTGAGGTCGGACAGCAGATAGGGGATCGGCGAATCGACCGTGATCTTGCCCATCTGCTCGGCCAGCCGGTTCTTCGATCGCGCGGCAAGCAGGCACTTGGCAAGAATGTCCTTGTCGTTCTGCAGATCGTTGCCAGTGGATTTCAGCAGCACTTCGCAATGCTCTTCGAAATTCATCAGCCAGTACGGCATCTGCAGGTTGGATACGTCGAAGATCTGCCCGGTATTGCGGAAAGCGGCGGAGTATTCGCCGTGGGGGTCGATCATCAGGATATGGCCCTGCGGCGCGGCCTGGCAGATACGGTGCAGGATCAGCGCGGCGCTGGTGGACTTACCCGTGCCGGTGGAGCCGAGCAGGGCGAAATGCTTGCCCAGCATCGCGTCGATATACATGCCTGCACGAATATCGCTGGTTGGATAGACGGTGCCGATCTGGATCGCGCTGCGCCCGTCCGAGGCATAGATCTGGCGAAGGTCTTCGGTGGTCGCCGGATAGACCATCGCGCCGGGCAAGGGATAGCGGGTGACACCGCGGCGGAAGCTGTGGATCTTGCCGGTAAGCTTCTCCTCCATGCCCTCGCCCATGAAATCGATATTGGCGACGATCGAATTGCCGTCCCCGCGCCGATCCTGGCGCTGGTTGCGCACGCTGGCGAGCAGCCAGCCGTCGGCCGTCTTGATCTTGATCTGGCTGCCGACCTGGCCCGCGAGGGCGATAGATGGGTCGGAATTTTCGGCGCATTCGTTCAATCGCTGCAGATCGAGCGCGATGGCGGAGCCGGACCCGGCGATTTCCAGCACCACGCCGATCGGCTGACGCGCGCAATCCTCGTCATGCGCGTAATGCAGCTCGGCCTCCTGCGAAGGCGTTACGGGCGCGCTATCGGCGAATTGGTTACCGGGCATATCGTTCATGTCAGACGTCTCGCAGCTATCTCTATGCTGCAAGGCTGTGCCGATACGAGGTTAAGATCGCGTCAAACACGCAGGCGCTTTGCGGGCCTAGACCAGCGCGAAAAGGCGTCCCGCGGCCCAGCCCATAAACACCGAGAGCCCGACGGCGAACAGGCCGTAGAGAAATGCGCTGTCCTGCGCCTCGCGCGCAACCGTGCCTTCGAACCCTTCCTTGCGCACTTCGACTTCCGATGTCGCCGAGGTGATGACGCGGCCGTCCGATATGGCGAAGGTTTCGGCAACATACCGCCCCGGTATGACGTTTGACGGAATGTCGAAGCGGGCGCGGTACAGCACGCCTTCCGACACCTCGACGCCGCTATCGTATTGCCGATAAAGCCCCTGCCGCTGGCGCAGATCGACCAGCCCGGCGGAAAAACGCGACTGTTCGGTCGGATCGATGCTGCCGCTCGGCGAAAGCTGCAGCCATGGAAGGCCGAGCTCGTAGATCGAAGCCGTGCGATCGTCTACGATCTCGCCAACCGGGCGCGAACTGGCAATGGCGTAGAAGCTGGGGACTGAGCGATAGGCCGTGCTGTCGGCGTTGATCCAGATACCGAACCAGCGTTCCTTCTCGCGCAGACGAATTTCCTCCGTCGGGCCCTTCAGGACTACGACGATATCATATTCTTCCTGCGCACGGCGGCCAGCACGATCCAGGATGGCGCCGAACATCAGCAGGTCCGCACCGGTAAAGCCCTGCCGCAGGACAATGCGGTGTTCGGAGATATCGGGCACGAGGATGGGCTCTTCGTCCTGCGCCTTTGCGGGCATGGCCAGGCAGAGAAGCGCAATTGCCCAGAGCAGGCCGCGCATCACAGCGGCACCACGGTGTAGACTTCGTCGGGCCGGATGGTGAGGCCCCAGACCATGCGCAGCGCTATGCCGGTGACGATCATGCCGAGCACCAGCCGCAGATGTTCCGGCTTTGCGAATTCGGCGATCCGCGTTCCGAACTGCGCGCCCAGCACCGATCCCAGAAGCAACAACCCGGCCAGAACGATGTCGACCGCCTGCGTCGTGAAGGCATGGACCATCGTCACCAGCATGGTGATGAAGAGGATGTTGAACAGGCTGGTCCCCACGACGACCTTCGCGCTCATGCCGAGGATGTAGAGCATCGCCGGAACCATGATGAAGCCGCCGCCAACACCCATCAGCATCGTCAGCACGCCGACGATAAGGCCGAGGATCAGCGGCGCGATGGGCGAGATGTAGAGGCCTGAGCGATAGAAGCGCCAGCGATAGGGAAGTGCTGCGATCCATGGGTGATGACGACGCTTGGCAGCGCTCGTCTTGCCGCCAGCCTTGAGAATGCCGAGCGAACCCAGCGCCTCCTTCAGCATTAGCGATCCGATCGTGCCAAGCAGCAGGACGTAGAGGATATTGATGACGGTATCGATCTGCCCGATCGAGCGCAGCAGGTTGAACAAGCCTGCGCCCATCAGCGCGCCGAGCATGCCACCCACGACGATGACCAGCCCGATCTGGTAATCGACGCCGTTATTGCGGCTATGCGCGAACACGCCTGACACGCTCGCGCCGGTGACCTGCGTTGCGGCGGAGGCGGCGGAAACCGTCGGCGGGATGCCGTAGAAGATGAGCAGCGGTGTGGTCAGGAAGCCTCCGCCCACGCCGAATGCGCCGGACAGGATGCCCGTCGCCGCGCCGAGCAGGACGATTACCAGCCCGTCGACCGCGAGATTCGCAATGGGGAGGTAGACGTCCATGCGGTGCGCCTATCGCAGACGGAGGCCGGATAGAAGGTGAATGACGCGCGTCCGCTAAAATCCCGCGGACAGTGTGAGCGCGGGGCCACTTGCCGGTTGCGCATCGCCGGCGACGCGGAAGCGGTAATCCGCCGACGCGCGCGCTCTCACCGCGCCGATATTGAAGGTCACCGCCGCGCTCGGCCCGATATCGAGCCGCTCGGCATCGCGCTGCGCCCCGCCCCACGCGCCCGCGCCCGTTTCGAGACGGAAATCGCCTACTTCCGCCAAGGTCCGCGTGACGCGCGCCTGTCCATCGACGAAGCCGGTGGCGAATTCACCGGTGACATATCCGCCCTGCACATACGCCTCGCCGATCAGGCCGCCCGGCAATTCCAGTGGATCGAATTCCGTTACCGCGAAAGCTGCACCTCGCGCCTCGGTGCCGAGCGAGGTCTCGCTCAGCCGTGCTTCGGCTGCCACGCGAACGGGTATGGAGGAAATCGGTCGCGCCGACGCGCCCAGCGCAACCTCGCGCTCGGTCCGGCCTTCGAGCGCGGAACTGGCGCGCAGGTGCAATTGCGGACGGCGGCCGCTTTCACGCTCGAGCCGGTAGCGGATCACTGCGCCGATCTGGCTGCGGCCATAGGTCGGACGGCCGGAAAGGAGGGGCGTTTCTTCGCTATCGCGCCAGAGCGCCCAGGCATCGCCTGACCAGCGCGATCCCCTTCCCTTCGGCTCCATCGCGGCTGGAGCGAAAAAGCGAGCCGGTGCCGGGTCCTGCCGAACCGCTAGAGTGCTCTCCCCAGCTCGTCGCGACACTCCATATGCGCCGCGCCACAACAGCGCATGGCCGACAAGCGCGCGTGCTCCGGCAAAGCTGCGATTTGCGACCGACATGTTCGATCCCGCCGCTTCGCCGCGCATGATGGGACGCGGCAGGGGTCGCTCGACGCGCATCGGCATGGGCGCCGACATCCAGGTCGGCATGGCATAGTCGGGCAGCGCGCTGCGGATAGGCGCTTCGTCGTCGGCGGGGGCGGCGTCTGCCCGAGTGAACGAAGGCAGGCTCGGCGTCGCCATATCGGGCAGCAGCGATGCGGGCTGGAACGGCGCGTCCCATAAGGCGACCCTCACGATGAGCCACAGCCCTACCGTGCCCCCCAGCGCGATCAACGCCCCACCGGGCCGTCCTGCCGATTGCGCCCGGCTCATCGCACGCTGCCCGCTGGCTCACCGAGCGTGGGCGCGGGATGATCGTCCCGGCTCGTTTTGTCCCATTGCGGTGCCGCGCCGCGCAGCGTCCGGGCGTAGGCGAAGAGCGCGCGCCTGCCCGCCATGATGGCGATGACGTTCGAAAGCGGGATGCGCAGCACTGCGCGCAGTCCCTCCATCGCGCCATATTCCCTGGCGGTGAACGCGAAGCGCATCATCGCGCGCCAGCCGAATGCCGCCATGTTGAGAGCCAGCAGCCACCAGAGTGCAGGGGTGAGTTCCCATGGCCGATCATATCCCGCCCAGTCGAGCACACTGAGGAGCAACGCCAAAGCGAAGAGCAGATATCCCGTCAGCAGTACCAACGCCGATAATGGACCGCGCCGGTCGCGCATGCGCATCCAGTGCTCGACCGCGCCGCCGCTCCAGCCGAGCCGGTCCCAGCCCTGGAAAGCGATGCCGTGCATCCACCGCGATTTCTGGCGAACCGCACCACGCAAGGTGGCCGGGAAATAGGAACGTGTCGCGACCAGCGCGCCATCGTCGCCGCGCACGCGCAGGAATCGCGAGCGGCCACCTGCGGCGTCGATCCGCAAGCCGAGTTCGTAGTCCTCTGTCAGGGAAAGTCCGGCGAACGGCCCTTCCCCGCCGATCGACATCACGCCCAGCGTGTCCCGCTTGAAAGCGCAACCGACGCCGGCCGCCGGAATCGCTGCGCCGAGCGCATCGCGCACCATCAGCGCCTTTCCATGGCTCTCGCAAAATTCCTCGACATAATGGCTGCCGACCCAAGGCGATGCCGGGTGGGGCAGCGCAAGGACGGGAAGCTGGACGAACTCGCAATCATCCATGCTGCGATCGATCAGGGCGATTGCGGCCGCGTCCACCGTATCCTCTGCATCGTGCAGCAGCACGGTGCGCGTATGCTTTCCACTGCGCAGCTCATCCCCCTCCATCGCTGCATAGAGGCGGTTCAAGCAGTCCGCCTTCGTGGTCGGTCCGTCGCGATCCAGCAGGATCAGCCGAACTCGCGGATCGCCGCCAGCGCCTTCCATTGCGGCGGCCACCGTAGCCGGGTCGTTGCGATAGCATCCGATGTAGAAGGTCAGTCCATCCTGCGGCCACACCTCGACCATATGCGCGATGGTTCGCCCGATTACGCGCGCTTCCTGCCAGGCGGGTATCAGTACGGCGATGGGTCCGGAGAGAGCGCGATAGCGCAGGTCGGAGCGGTTGACCGTGTACGTCTTCGCCCGGCCTCGCAGGCGGAGCCAACCCCAAGCCGCATCCATCGCAAATTCGTCGAGCGCGCCGACAAGGAAGAATGCCCCGGCGAACAGCAGCAATTCGTATTCGGCCAGCGCCAGCCATTCCAGCGCGGACCAGGCCCCCAGATCCATGCCCCCGATACCCCGCGAATGATGAGATACGTAGTTTTGCGTAGGACTACAGCTTGTCGTTCCGATTGCAACTTGCATGTCCGGTCACGGCGGAGGCTTGCAATGCGTGGCCCAATCGGGGAAGGGACGCGGCCATGGCACAACCCAGCTTCCTGACGCGCACGGTCCGCAATTTCTCCGCCCTGTTCAAGGCCGATGCTTTCGAAGGCATCCTGCTGATAGCCGTCGCGATAACCGCCCTCGTGGTGGCCAATTCAGGCGTGGCGGGAAGCTATTTCGAGCTGTTCAACGGTTATCTCTGGCCGAAAGAGACCTTCTACCTCAACACGCTTCACCTGTGGGTGAACGATGGCCTGATGGTGATCTTCTTTTTCGTCGTCGGACTGGAAGTGAAGCGCGAGCTCATCGCCGGAAATCTCTCCGACCCGAAGGCCCGCAACCTCCCTATCCTCGCCGCCATTGCCGGGATGGCGTTTCCTGCCGCGCTCTATTTCCTCATCGCCGGTAGCGAACCCGGACTTGCGCGCGGCTGGGCCATCCCCGCTGCCACCGATATCGCTTTCGCAATGGGTGTCATCGGCCTGCTCGGCACGCGCGTTCCAGCCAGCCTGCGCCTGTTCCTGCTGACCGTCGCCATCGTCGACGATATTGGTGCCGTGGCGATCATCGCGGTGTTCTACTCCGATCCGAAGATCATGTGGCTGCTCATCTCGCTGGGCGTCTTCATCGGCATGATCGCGATGAACCGGTTCGGCGTTCGCAGCCTCGCAGCCTTCGTTCTGGCGACGATCGTGCTATGGTATTGCGTCCTCAATTCGGGCGTGCACGCCACCATCGCCGGTGTGCTCGCAGCGTTCACAATTCCCATGCGCTCCGGCGACGGGCATTCCATGCTCGAAAACGTCGAGCATGCGCTGGTGCCGTGGAGCGCCTATCTGGTGGTCCCGATTTTTGGCTTCGCCAATGCCGGCGTGAGCCTCGATGGGCTGGGGCTGGACGCATTGCTCGATCCACTGCCGCTCGCCATTGCGACCGGCCTCGTCGTCGGCAAGCAGGTGGGCATTTTTGCCACCGTGTGGGGCGCAGTGAAGCTTGGCATCGTGGACAAGCCGCCGGGCTGCAACTGGATCGAGATCTGGGGCGTCTGCATCCTGTGCGGTATCGGCTTCACCATGAGCCTGTTCATCGGCGAGCTCGCCTTCGAAGGCAGCAGCGATGCCATGCGCTTCCTTCGCGATGAGGCCAAGATCGGCATCCTGACAGGCTCGCTGATCTCGGCACTGATGGGTTATACGGTCCTGCGGTTCACCACGGACCGCCCGGAAGCGCAGATCGACGACCCGAAGAGCCCCGTCGTCTGACGGCGTGGCCTCGGCGCGCTAGTCGGCCTTGGCGACCGGCGCGTCCTCGCCGAGATCTTCGTACCAGGCTTCGACCGGGCCGTTCAGCCTGATCGTGAGCGGGCGGCCCTTGCGGTCAACCGTCTTACCCGCCTGCACGCGCACCCAGCCTTCGGAAATGCAGTATTCCTCGATATCGATGCGCTCACGCCCCTTGAAGCGGATGGCCACGCCGCGCTTCAGCTTTTCGGCATCGAAATGCTCCGATTGCGGGTTGATGGACAGGTGATCGGGCGGCGTGTCTGCGCCGGATTTCTCGGAAGTGTTTTCGTCGCTCATGACGAACGCCCCTAACGCCCGGCGGGCAAAAAGCAATCGGTACGCCACGCCCCGTACATGAAGGGGCGAAGTGCGCCTTGCCCTTTACTCGCTCCCCTTCTATGGGCGGCGCTTCGTGCGCAGGCGACCCCGCCTGCACGGTTCGTCGGGCCGCGGGCGTGGCGGAACTGGTAGACGCGCTGGTTTTAGGTACCAGTATCGAAAGATGTGGGGGTTCGAGTCCCTTCGCCCGCACCAATCCGCAGGCCCATCCGGGCTTCGCGAACCGGAAAAGTTGAGTTTGAGCAAAGGCTGACAATGCAGATCGTTGAAACCACCAATGAAGGCCTAAAGCGCGCCTACACCGTCACTATCCCCGCCAAGGATATCGATGCCCGCATCGATGCAGAGGTGAAGAAGGTCGCTCCGCAGGTTCGCATGCCCGGCTTCCGCCCGGGCAAGGTGCCCGCCAATCTCGTGCGCAAGATGCATGGCGAAGCGCTGCACGCCGATGTGCTGAACAACACGGTGCGCGAATCGGTCGATGGTCTGCTCAAGGACAAGAAGCTGCGCCCGGCGTTGCAGCCCAAGGTCGAAATGACCGACGGCTACGAACAGGGCAAGGATGCCGAGCTCAAGGTCGAAGTCGAAGTGCTGCCTGATATCGAGGCGCCTGCGGTCGACGGACTGAAGCTTGAGAAGCTGACCGTGCCGGTGGACGAGAAGGAGCTCGACGAAGCGCTCGCCAAGATCGCCGAGGGCCAGCAGAGCTACAAGAATGCCGCCAAGTCGAAAAAGGCTGCCGAAGGCGACCAGCTGATCATCGATTTCGTCGGCCGCGTGGACGGCGAGGAATTCGAAGGCGGCAAGGCCGAAGGCGCGCCGCTGGTGATCGGTTCCGGCCAGTTCATCCCCGGCTTCGAAGACCAGCTGACCGGTGTGAAAACGGGCGAAGAGAAGACCATCAAGGTCACCTTCCCCGAGGATTACCAGGCCGAGCATCTGGCCGGCAAGGATGCTGAATTCGACGTCACCGTCCAGCAGGTGAAAGTGCCTGCCGAAACCAAGGTGGACGAGGATTTCGCCAAGTCGCTCGGCCTCGACAGCCTCGACAAGCTAAAGGAACTGGTGCGCGGCCAGATCGAGCAGGAAAGCGCCGGTCTTACCCGTACGCAGATGAAGCGGCAGCTGCTCGATACGCTCGCTTCCAATCACGATTTCGACGTGCCGCCGACCATGGTGGAAGCCGAATTCGAGCAAATCTGGCAGCAGCTGCAGCAGGAAGCCGCCAAGGACGAGAAGCCGGAAGAGGCGTTGAAGGAAATCGAAGCCGAGAAGGACGATTACAAGCGCATCGCGGAGCGCCGCGTGCGTCTCGGACTGCTGCTGTCCGAGATCGGCCAGGCCAATGGCGTCGAGATTTCCAACCAGGAAATGCAGATGCTGATCCAGCAGGCGGCGCAGCAATATCGCCCGGAAGATCGCGACCGTTTCGTCGAATATGTCCGCAAGGAACCGATGGCGCAGGCCCAGCTTCGCGCGCCTCTCTATGAGGACAAGGTCGTCGACTTCCTGTTCGACAAGGCAGACGTGACGGAGCGCGAG
The DNA here is from genome assembly GCF_003605475.1 of Aurantiacibacter aquimixticola. Lineage (NCBI taxonomy): Bacteria > Pseudomonadati > Pseudomonadota > Alphaproteobacteria > Sphingomonadales > Erythrobacteraceae > Aurantiacibacter > Aurantiacibacter aquimixticola. Next base: position 1,323,091 of record NZ_RAHX01000001.1, read on the forward strand.
GTGACGCGCGAGGAACTCGAAGCTGCGATCGAAGCCGAAGAAGCCGCTCCGGCTCCGGCGAAGAAAAAGGGTCCGGCGAAGAAGAAGGCGCCCGCCAAGAAGACTGAGGCCAAGAAAGCTCCGGCGAAGAAGGCCGCCGCCAAGAAGGACGACAAGCCTGCTGCCAAGAAGGCACCGGCCAAGAAGGCTGAGGCCGAGAAGAAGCCCGCTGCGAAGAAGGCTCCCGCCAAAAAGGCTCCGGCCAAGAAGGCCGCTGCGAAAAAGCCTGCCGCGAAGAAGTAAGAGCTACGGCTCGATGAAAAGCCCTCCCCGGCACGCGCCGCGGGGGGCTTTTTCGTGCCCGGTCAGAAACTGCCGGTCAGGGTCAGCGTGATCGTCTGGCCAAGCGCCCTGCGCCGGTCCTCGGTGAAGAGGATGGGCGACGTGTCGCGCGGCCCGTCATAAACCGTGCGCAGCAGCGTGTCGCCGCCATTAAAGATATTGCCGAAGCGCAGATTGGCCGTCGCGCCCAGCACGTCCTTGTGCTCGACGAAGACGGCACCGAATGTGCTCGGGCCATACTGGAAGATCTGTTCCTCCACCCGGAAGACGGGCGCACGCTCGGTATCCTGGAACGACCAGCCCCAGGCGAAATCGCTACCGGGAACGTCATGGCGAAAATCGAGCTCGATCTCGAACGGGTCGTTGCCGTCGAAGCGGCGCTCCAGCCCCGTGACAGGATCGAGCAGGGTGGATTCTTCCCATTCCACGCCGATATCCAGCTGCGCGCCGGTGAAGCCGAATGCGCCCAGCTGCGCGGTCGCCACCAGCACCGCGCCGCGCCGGGTCGCGCTCTCGAGATTGCCGCGCGCCTCTCCGCCGCCATCGACCGGCACGATGACCAGCAGATCCTCGATTTCCTGATCGAACAGCGTCAGCGTTGCCGAACCGAAATCGCCGAAATTCTTCGCGATCTGCAGCGTCGTTTCCCAGCTCTGCTGCGGGCGCAGCTCGGCGTTGCCGGCGTTTTCCTGCTCTTCTGACAAATCCACGCTGGCGAGGAAGTCGCCGAAATCGAGCTGGCCGACGCGCCGCGCGACTTCGAGATTGATGTCGAGCCCGTCCGCCGGAGCCCAGGCGATGTTTATCGAGCCCTTCGGCCGCTGGAAGCTGCGCGAATTGGCCCGGCCGCCGGTCTGCGAAATCTGCGAATATTCGCCGCCGCCCACCAGCTGCACGGTCATCGTCTCTGTGACGGGGAAGCCCACGCTGAGCAGCGCCTCGTAGCGATCCTCCCGCACGCCGCCCGCGCCTTCCGGAAAGTCCAGCTCGACATATTCACCGGCATTGGGATCAAAGGCGAACAACCGCCCGACCTGATCCAGCCGGTTGAACGCCGCCTCTGCCGACAATTGCCAGTCCGCTCCCCACATGCCCCAGCCATATTCGCCGCGCCCGATCCGCTCGCCTTCCTCGGCCACGCGAATGAATTGCGAGCCGCTGGTCGGCAGATCGCCTTCGTCGAGCAGCGAATTGGAAAGCCTGTCCCGGTAATCGTAGCTTTCGAGCGCGATCAGCTTCAGCTGGCCCGGCCCCAGCGGAAACGATACGTCGCCGCCAAGCTCGTAATACCACTCGTCGCTGTCACTGGTGAAACGCTGAAGGAAGGGCAACAGATCGCTGTTGAACGGGCGCGCCTCGCGCTCCTCGAAATCGAAGATCTCGATCCCGCCGAGCATGTTGATGTTCACGTCGACATTCTCGGCGGGCGTGAAGGAGAAAAAGGCGCTGAGATTGGGCCGGTTGAAGAGGTTGGAGGAGGTGTTGATCCGCTCATCCACCAGCCCATCGGCATCGGTGATGATCACCGGCCCGACCCGCCCGCGCGCGAAATCGCGATTCTCCAACGCGACCGTGTAATCCACGCCGCCCAGCGCCCCGGTCAGCGAGATCTCGCCTTCGAACCATTGCGCGGGCGCGGTGCCGAAATTGAGCTCCGGACGCCAGCGAAACTGACCCGACAGGCCGCTTCGCCGCGTCACGAAATTCGCCACGCGGCCGGACAGGCCGGGAATGTCCAGCGTCGCCCCATCGACGATCTCGATGCGCACCACATTGTCCACCGCGATGCGGGAAAGCTGATCGGCCGTGCTGGTCGATTTGCTGGAAATGCGCTCCCCGTCGATCAGCAAATTTTCCTGCGCCTGGCCGAAGCCGCGCCCGCCGCCGCCACCGCCGCGATCGACATCGAAACCGGGCACCTGCTCGATCAGGTCGAGCGCGTTGCGCGGGGCGAAACGGGCAAAGTCTTCCGGCGTGTAGACCTCGCGCGCGGCAGCGGCGGATGCGGGCTGCTCTTCAGGCGCGGGCGGCACCTCCACCGCATCGGGCGGCGGTGCGATCTGCTCATCGCCATCCATGTCCTGCGCATGCGCGGCGGGCGCGGCCAGAGCCGCGGCCAGCGCGAAGAGCGCAATCGAGGATCGCGTATGAGGCAAGAGAGGGTCTCGAAGCTCCGACAGGACTGGCGCCCCGCTAGGGCAAATGAGGCGCGCTCACAATCGCTAGCGCGGACTGGTCAGTCAGCGTCGGTCGGCCGCCAAGGTTCCCACCGCTCGAAGCTGGGTGCGAGCGGCGCGATGCTGCGAATGCGCTCATAAGCCGCGCCCGCCTGCAGGATCGCATGATCGTCCCACGCCGCGCCGATGAAAGAGAGGCCGACGGGCAGCCCCTCGATATGTCCCATCGGCACGGTCAGGTGCGGATATCCGGCGATGGCGGCGAAATTGCCGATGCCGATGCCGCCGCGAAAATTGTCGCCATTGACGAGGTCCGTCATCCACGCCGGGCCGCGCGTCGGGGCGATGAGGAAAGCAACATCGTGCTCGGCCAGCATCGCGTCGATCCCCTCCGGCCCGGCGAGGCGGAAACTGTTTGCGCGTGCAGCTTCATAGGCCTCGCGGTCGGTCGTCTCCGCCGCCATCTCGAAAATGTCCTGTCCGAACCAGCGCATTTCGCTGAGTGCATGGACGGCGTTGTAGTCGATCACGTCCTGTAGGGATCGCACCGGGATATCCGCGGGCGAGCCGGCGAGATAGGCGTCCAGCCCCTCGCGAAATTCGTAGAGCAACACGGTGAACTCGTCGCGGCCCATCGCCGGTTCGTTCTGGTGGCGAACATCGACCAGCACCGCGCCCGCGCGGCGCAGATCGGCGAGCGCCTGTTCGTAAATCTGACCGAGCGGTTGGTAACCGCCGAACCGATCGCGCATGATGCCGATCCGCACGCCATCGAGCGATGCTTCGCCAAGCCCCGTGGTAAAGTCGAAAGCAAGATCGCCTTCGCCGATCTCGCCATAATCCGACCCGGCGATGGCGGACAGCAACAGCGCTGCATCGGCAACGCTATTCGCCATCGGCCCCGCCGTGTCCTGGCTCGCGCTGATCGGGACGATGTGCTGCTGGCTGACGAGGCCGACCGTGGGCTTGAAGCCGACGACGCCATTCACACTGGCGGGGCAGGTGATCGAGCCGTCAGTCTCCGTGCCGATGGCCGCCCAGGCGAAACCCGCCGCCACCGCCGCGCCGCTGCCGCTGGACGAGCCGCAAGGATTGCGGTCGACGGCGTGCGGATTGCGCGTCTGCCCGCCCACGGCGCTCCACCCGCTGGAGCTGTCGGAGCTGCGGAAATTGGCCCATTCGGAAAGATTGGTCTTCCCCAGCACGACGCCGCCATTGGCGCGCAGCCGCGCAATCAGCGGCGCATCGCGGCCAGTGTCATTGTCCGCAAGCGCGAGACTGCCTGCGGTGGTCGGAAATTCGCGCGTTTCGATATTGTCCTTCACCAGCACGGCGCGGCCCTGGAGCGGCCCGATTTCGAGCGCGAGATCCACCTCATGAGCGGGATCTGCATCGTAGGCGATGACCGCGTTCAGATCCGCTGTCGCCTCGATCCGCGCAATCCGCTCAACATACGTGACGGCATCATCCTGCATGGAACGCTCTGCATTCGGGTCGCCCCGCGCGGCAAGCGGTGTTCCGATTAGGGTCGAGAAGCCGAATGCGGCCAGCAATAGACGATGCATCGCGCCCTTCTGCGCGAGCACACTGGCATAGGCAATACCGGCTAAAAATCTCCGGTCAGGCGGAAATTGAAGATCGGCTGCACCGACAGGTCCTGCGTTTCGCGGAACAGCAGTGGGGAACGGTCGCGATAGCCATCATAGACGAACCGATCGAGCCGCGCGCGGCCATCGGTCAGATTGAACACCGTCAGGTTCGCCGTCATCCCGAACACGTCCTTATGCTCGATAAAAGCAAAGGTGTATGTCGGCCCTTCATAGCCGCGACCGAATTCGCTCAACCGGTAAAATGGCTGCGTGCGATTGTAATCGAGACCCAGCCCGTATGCCCAGTCGCTGCCGGGAATATCGTGCCGCAGCGTCGCGTCGATCTCGATATCCTGGTTCTCGCTCCATTTGCGCGTTTCGCCGGTCAACGGGTCTTCGAGGCTGGTCCAGTCGGAATCGAGCGTGAGGTCGAGCTGCATTCCATTGAGCCCGAGCGGTGCCAGCTGAAAGGTGCTGTTGGAGCGGATTCCCCAAACGCTTGCGCTGTCGATATTGCCGCGCGCCTCCAGCCCACCCTCGACCGGGATGAACTCGATGAAGTCCTCGATCAGCCGGGCGTATACGCGCAATTCGGTGCTGCCCCATTCGCCCAGCCGCTTCGTCGTGTCGAACTGCGCTTCCCAGCTTTGCTGCGGCACCAGCTCGACATTGCCGGCATTCTCCTGCCCCTGATTGAGCGAGACGCTGGCGAGGAAGTCGCCGAAGCTGAGCTGGCCGACGCGGCGGGCGAGTTCTAGCGAGACGTCCAGCCCGTCCTCCACTTGCCAGGCGAAGGTGGCCGAGCCCTTGGGCCGCCAGAAACTGCGGGTCAGTCCCATGGCGCCGGTCTGCGACAGCGTCGAATATTCGGCCCCCGCACCCACTTGCAAGGTGAGGTTGTCGGCGAGCGACCGGCTGTGGGTTAGGATGCTTTCGTAGCGGTCCTCCGTCACGCCGCCGGTGCCGCCCGGAAAGTCCAGCTCAACGAATTCGCCATCGGGGCCGAGCTCGAACAGCTGCGCCGTGCGGTCGAGCCGGTTGAACGCCGCCTCTGCGTCCAGCTGCCAGCTGCCACCAAGCATGTCCCAGGCATATTCGCCGCGCGCGATCCGCTCCCCGCTCTCGCTTCGAGAGGCGAAGCGGCTGCCGCTGTCGGGCGTGTCATCGGCGAAGTCGAAGACGGAGTCCGAGCGCGAGCGCGCCCGTGTATACCGTTCCAGCCCAATGAGTTTCAGCCGACCTGGGCCAAGACCGAATTCGACATCCGCGCCCAGTTCATAGCCCCAGTCGCGATAGCGGTTTTCGAACGCGCGAGACGCATCGAGGCCGATCACCCGGTCGCGATCCTGGTCTTCGCGATAATTCTGGTAACTGCGGCTGTAATTGGCGCGGGCATTGACCATCGTGCCGCCGTGACTCGTCCATTCGACATTGCCGGAGATGCGCGGGAAATCGCCGACGAATTGCTGGCGCACATCGCGGCTCTCGATGATCGCGCCCTCGGGATCGAAGATGAAAGACGATCCGCCGCCCGCCGCGCCACGGCCCACGCCGTTTGCCACTGCCACCGTCCAGTCCAGCGTCTCGCCCGATCCGCTCAAGGAGACTTCGCCGCCGATGAAGCTGGGCTCGGCATATTTCGGCCGGAAGCTGGCGCGGTAGGTGAACTGCCCGCTGATATCGCTCGGCTTCGTGATGACATTCGCGACCTGGCCGGAAAGGCCCGGAATGCCGAACGTCGCACCGTCGACGATCTCGATCCGCTCGACCCGGTCGGTCGCGATCCGTTCGAGCTGGGCGAAGATCCCGTCGGATTTGCTAGTGATCCGCTGCCCGTCGATCAAGACGTTGGACGTGGCCTGGCCGAGGCCGCGCTGGCTGTCCTCCCCGCGCAGGGTGAAGCCGGGAACCTCGCTCAACATGTCGAGCGCGTTGCGCGGGGCGAAACGCTCGAAATCGGCTGGCGTGAAGACCCGCGCGCCTGAGGCGGTTTCGGTCGCCACCGGGGCGGCTTCGACCTCTCCCTGTCCTTCTTCGTCCGTCTGTCGCCCCTCATCGGCATCCTGCGCGAGGGCCACATACGGCGTGGCAGCGACGAGTGCAGCGGCGGCAACGCCCATTGAAAATCGGTGCAAAATCAGTCTCCCCCGAGCGATGACGTCTGTAATCGCCACGTCCAGAGAGGATTGCTTGCACCAACGCCCGCCCTTCTCGACGAAGCGCCATGCCGCGCCGATCAAATGCTGGCGAGGACGGGACGAAGATAGAAAATGCTTTTTTAATCTCCAATGCCCGATTTTTTCCGTTTGGACCGGTGGCTCGACGGGTGATAGAGGCGCTGGCGCGAAACGATGGGAGACTTGAGTTTGAAACGGCGCGGTAAGAATTCATCAGCCTCCCTGCGCACTTCGACCTTCGGTGTCATGTTATTTTGCTCATTTATGACCGGATGCAGCGACAGCGGATTGACCCTCGAAGAGAACGAACTCTTGCAATCGGCGCGGATCGCCGTGCGCGAATGTCACCGGTCAATTTGCGAAACGAAATTTTGGGAAAACGGTTCTTGTGCTGAGGCGCAGTTTCTTTTGAATTCCCCAAAATACGGTGATTTGTTGGTCTCGAACAGCCGCAGTAGTGAAGATTTTTACATCCTTGCACAGCTTACTGAAAAGAAACTGAACGATCTTTATATTACCTCTCTCGAGCAAGAATTGGGCTCGACAATTTCCCGACCAAACTACTGCCAACGTGATCTGCCGATGAATTTTCCGGCTGAGAAGCTAGTGGCACCCGAGATATTCGAATTGGGAATGACGAGGGTCTCCGACTGACGAGCACCGAGTGTCGATCCTGAGCGATAAACACCAAAAATCGCCGTGTGACGCCACCCCTTGAACTTGGCGACGCGCGAGGCGACATAGGCGCTTCATCAGCACCCGCGAGAGGACCATGCCCTTATGTTCGACCTGTTCGGCGACAGCAAAGACCAGTTTACCACCGATCCGATCACCGGCGCTCTCGTGCCCGTCGTCGTCGAATCGACCAGCCGCGGCGAGCGCAGCTTCGATATCTTCTCCCGCCTGCTGCGCGAACGCATCGTCTTCGTCACCGGCCAGGTGGAAGACAATATGGCGAGCCTGATCGTCGCCCAGCTGCTGTTCCTCGAGAGCGAAAACTCCAACGATATCAGCATGTATATCAATTCGCCCGGCGGTGTGGTGACGGCCGGCATGGCGATCCACGACACCATGCAATACATCAAGCCCAAGGTCCGCACCGTATGTGTCGGTCAGGCGGCAAGCATGGGCAGCTTCCTGCTGGCCGCGGGTGAGCCGGGCATGCGCGTGGCGCTGCCGAATGCCCGCATCATGGTTCACCAGCCCAGCGGCGGCGCGCGCGGCATGGCCTCCGATATCGAGATCCAGGCCAAGGAAATCCTGCGCATTCGCAAGCGGCTGAACGACCTCTACGTCGAATATACCGGCCAGAGCCTGGACGATATCGAGAAAGCGATGGATCGCGACACCTTCCTCGAAGCGGAAGAAGCCAAGAGTTTCGGCCTCGTCGACGCGGTGTTCGCGCATCGCCCGAAGGACGACGAGGCCGGCGACATCACCGGCAGCGGCGGCGCGCCCACCAAGGATAGCGAGTAACCTTTGCATTCCGGCATGTAGCATTTTGGCAACCCTGCCCCTTCAGAGTGGAGCAAGGCGGGGATGTTAATCATGCCTATGATTGATATTGATATTTGCCGCCCTAGGATGGGTGGCCCGATTCCCCGCGCCTTGCAAATCCACGGCAATGCGCGCAACGGAAATGAAGGATTATGACCAAGTTGAGCGGATCTGATAGCAAGAGCACGCTGTATTGCAGCTTCTGCGGCAAATCGCAGCACGAAGTGCGCAAGCTGATCGCCGGCCCCACCGTTTTCATCTGCGATGAATGCGTGGAGCTGTGCAACGACATCATCCGCGAAGAAGCGAAGACCGGCCTGACCGGTCGCAAGGATGGCGGCGTGCCTACGCCGCAGGACATCTGCGACACGCTGAACGACTATGTGATCGGGCAGGACCGCGCGAAGCGCGTGCTCTCGGTCGCGGTGCACAATCACTACAAGCGCCTGAAGCATAGCGGCAAGGGCAACGATGTGGAACTGGCGAAGTCCAACATCCTGCTCGTCGGCCCCACCGGCAGCGGCAAGACCCTTCTCGCACAGACGCTGGCGCGCACTTTCGATGTGCCCTTCACCATGGCCGACGCCACCACGCTGACCGAGGCGGGCTATGTCGGCGAGGATGTGGAGAACATCATTCTGAAGCTGCTGCAATCCTCCGACTACAATGTCGAAAAGGCGCAGCAGGGCATCGTCTATATCGACGAGATCGACAAGATCACGCGCAAAGCGGAAAACCCCTCCATCACCCGTGACGTGTCGGGCGAAGGCGTGCAGCAGGCGCTGCTGAAGCTGATGGAAGGCACCACCGCCTCCGTTCCGCCGCAGGGCGGGCGCAAGCATCCGCAGCAGGAATTCCTGCAGGTGGACACCACGAACATCCTGTTCGTCGTCGGCGGTGCCTTTGCCGGTCTCGACAAGATCATCGGCGATCGCCTGCAGAAGCGCTCCATCGGTTTCGGCGCCAATGTGGCGGAGCCGAGCAAGGCCAAGATCGGCGAAATGCTCGAAAAGTGCGAGCCGGAAGACCTGCTGAAATTCGGCCTCATCCCCGAATTCGTCGGCCGCTTGCCCGTCATCGCGACACTGCACGATCTCGACGAGGACGCGCTGGTGACGATCCTGCGCGAACCCAAGAACGCGCTGGTGAAGCAGTATGCTAAGCTGTTCGAGCTGGAAGAGGTAGAACTCACCTTCACCGACGATGCGCTCAAGGCCATCGCCAAGAAGGCCATCAAGCGTAAAACCGGTGCCCGCGGCCTGCGTTCCATCGTCGAAGCGATCCTGCTCGACACCATGTTCGACCTGCCGAGTATGGACGATGTCGACGAAGTGGTGGTCGATGGCGACGTGGTCGAAGGCCGCAAGGAACCCGTGCGCGTGCTCGCCAATGACAATGGAAAGGGCAAGAAGGAAGAGGCGGCCTGAGCGAAGATCCCGAAAACCTCACTCTTCGCCATCTGCGTCGCCTGGACGAAAAACTTGATCGGCTTCTCGATGATCAGACTGAGGTGAAGCAAAGGCTCGGATCGCTCGAGCAATCGACGGCTTCAATCTCGGTCCGGATCGACCGCCTCGACGAGCGCGTCGCCCGGATCGACAAGCGTCTGCACCTCGTCGCTCACTAGACCATCGACCGCTCACTGCCGATCGGTCCTGAACGAACCGGCCTTAATAGAAAGCCCCGTCCGGCAGGTGGATCGCCGGACGGGGCCAAGTGGCGCTGCTCGCGGATGAGGGACGCGGCAGCGCTCGGGGGAAACAGGATCAGCCGGGCAAAAGGACGCGATCGAGCACGTGGATGACGCCGTTCGACGTGCCGATATCGGTTTGCGTCACCAGCACCTGACGGTCCGCTGCATCGGTGAGCACAACCTGGCCGTTGTTGAGCCGTGCAATCAGCGTCTCTCCATTCAGAGTGGAGATGCGAGCATGGCCGTCGCCATCGCGAATCAGATGGATGAGATCGTCGGCCGTCACACGCCCCGCGACCACGTGATAGGTCAGGATGTCGGTCAGCGCACCACGATTGGCGGGCTGGAGCAGCGTATCGACCGTACCGGTGGGCAGCGCGTCGAAGGCCGTATCGGTCGGCGCGAAAACCGTGAACGGGCCATCGCCCGACAAGGTGCCCGCCAGGTCCGCCGCCTGCACCGCGGCAACCAGCGTCTCGAAATTGTCGTTCGACGCTGCGGCCTGCACGATGTTGGGGGTGGAGTCGTGATCGTGGTTATGCGCGGCAAGAGGCGCGGCGAGCGCCATGGCTCCAGCAGAGGCAAGACTGGCGGCGAAACGTGCGGTTGTCTTGAACATCGTATTCTCCTTTTCCGCTAAGGCCCCGTCCAACCTTGCGGATGGAGCTACGGACCCTTGCCGGAAAAGGTCGCAGAAATTTTCAGATCGCTGTGAAGGTGCCCTCGGCCACCACCGGCCCGGCATCGGCATCGTCAGGCTTTCCGCCGAGCGGCTCTCGCGTCAGCACCAGCTGCGCGCCATCGCGGAAATCTGCGGCGAGGCCTGGCTCGACGGACAATCGCGCCTCGCTGCCCGGGTCGATCACGCCGAGCGAATGCAGATCGCCCTGCTTGTCGACCAGCCACAATTCGTGATCGTGCACCCCGTCCGCCGTCAGCCCCGCGGAAGACACGCTTATGGCATCCTGGCCCGGCACATAGGTGAGCGCGAGGCGCAGCGATGTATCGCCGATGGGGATATTGGCGGCGAGAAGCGGCGCGTTTGTGGGCGTGACCGGCAGTGCCTCGTCTGGTCCCGGGCCAAGCACCATGACCAGCGCGAATGCCGCTGCCGCGGTGGCGGACAGGCCGCCGAACATGCGCCAGCGATTGCGACTGCGGCGCAGGTCTTCAAGATTGGCAATCGGCGCGGCTGGCGTTGCGCCAGAAGTCGCAACGTGGATGCGATGCCAGACGTCCGGCGACGGCTCGCGCGCCTCCCAGCCATCCATCAGCGGCGCGAAATGCGCCTCCCACCGCGCGACATCCTCGGCGAAGTCCAGATCGCGCGCCAGCATGCCCCGCGCGCGCAGCAGCGCCTCACCCTCGAGCAAACCGAGAACGTATTCGGCGGCGAGCATGTCGCGCTCGGTCAGAGGAGTTGCTTCGTTGCTCACAATCTCTCGATACACTTCTTCAGTTTCGCGAGCCCGCGATGGACCCGCGATTTCACCGTACTCAGCGCCACGCCATCCGCTTCGGCAAGCTGGACATAGGTCGCCCCGCCCAGAAAGGCACGGCGAATGGCGCTTTGCTGGCGCGCTTCCAGCGTGCCTAGACAATGGTGGATCCGCGCATCGCGCTCGTCCAGAAGCAGTCGCTCGTCGGCAGGCATGTCCTCGTCGGCAACGTCGCATGCCGCTTCTTCCGGAACGGCCCCTTTGCGAACCTTGCCGCCCGCACGCAGGCGATCGACCGCGCGATTGCGCGCCATGCAGGCAAGCCAGCTGATCGGGCTGGCGCGCGCCGGATCGTAGCGATCGGCACGCTTCCAGAAGTCCAAATAGACCTCTTGCAGAGCATCTTCGGCTTCGCGTTCATCGCGCAAGATACGCAGGCAAATGCCGAAAAGTTTCCGCGATGTGGCGTGGTAGATCTCTTCCAGCGCTGCCCGGTCACCACCTGCCAGGCGGGCGATGGCGGCTTGCAAGGCCTCGCGGGCAGTGTCGGGATCGCTGGATGTCATGGCCGTTGGCCCCGTGTCCTAGCGCGGCCACGATTGCGATGCGAGAGCCTATTGCGACGCGGCGCTCTCGCCATGCGCCAGCAATTCGCCAACGGTCACGATCTCGTAGCCACGCGCGGCCAGCCCCTGAAGCACCAGCGGCAAGGCAGCGCGGGCGACATCGTTGTGGCGATACATGGGGTGCATGAGGATGATCGACCCCGGCTCCACCCGGCTCACGATATCGGCGGCGAATTCTTCGGGATCGTCGAAATCCTCGGGCCGCTCCTCCACATCCCACATGATCGTGCGGTATCCGGCATTGTCCACTTCCAGCGGCAGGCCGATCAAACGCTTGCCGAAAGGCGGGCGGAACAGGTCTGTCACTATGCCGGCCTCACGCAGCAGAGCGTCGGTGTCGCGCACCTCGCTGCGGTAGAAATCGCGCGAACGGAAAAGATTGCGCTGGTGGCTGTAGCTGTGATTGCCGATTTCGTGCCCCGCTGCCGTCAGCCGCTCCGCCTGGCCGGGAAAGCGCTCCAACCGGTTGCCGATCAGGAAGAAGGTGGCGGTGACGCCGTATTCCTCCAGCGTTGCCAGCACGGCGTCAGTGCCTTCGGGCGTCGGTCCGTCGTCAAAGCTCAATGCCACGATGCGCCGGTCCGTCTCGACGCGGCAAACGACATCGCCGACCAGCTGGAAGCAGCGCGACTTGGACATCATGTGCGTGCCCACAGCCAGCACCGCCACCGCAAGCAAGCCCGCCAGCCACCATGTCCGTTTTCGCATGCAATTCCCCTCTCCGGAATCGCCGGTATGTCCGCGACGGTGAGCGCCGGATGAATGGCCGGGAGGTTCTCAGCACCCGCCATCCGGGCAGCCGCGATCGCGCTCCACTTGGATGGTGACATGGTCCACGCCGTGATCGTGCTCCAGCCTGCGCGCCACATCACGCAGGAAAGCATCGCCGGGATGGCCGCCGGGCATGAGGAGGTGCGCTGTCAGCGCGGTTTCGGTGGTGCTCATGGGCCAGATATGCAGGTCGTGCACCGCTTCCACGCCGGGCAAGTCGCGCAAATAGGTGCGTACCGCGTCGCAATCCACGCTGTCGGGCACGGCCAGCAGGCCCATCTTCACGCTGTCCTTCAGCAGGCCCCAAGTGCCCCATGCGATCACGACGACGATCAGCAGGCTCACCAGCGGATCGATGACGACATAGCCGGTCAGCAAGATCGCCACGCCCGCCACCACCACGCCGACCGAAACCAGGGCGTCCGCCGCCATGTGCAGGAAGGCGCCGCGAATGTTGAGATCGTGCTTGCGCCCGCGCATGAACATCAGTGCGGTGGCGGTGTTGATGACGATGCCGATCCCCGCCACCCAGATCATCGTCCAGCCTTCCGGCTCCACCGGATCGATGAAGCGATGGATCGTCTCGAACAGGATGGCGCCGATGGCCACCAGCAGCAGCACGGCATTGGCAAAGGCGGCGAGGATGGTGCTGCTTTTCAGCCCGTAGGTAAAGCGCGCGGATGGCGGCTTCTTCGCCGCGACGCTCGCGCCCCAGGCGATCAGCAGGCCGAGAACGTCGGAGAGATTGTGTCCGGCATCGGCGACCAGCGCCATCGAGCCGGAGAGGACACCGAAGGTTGCCTCGACGATGACGAAGGCTGTGTTGAGCACCACGCCGATGGCGAAGGCGCGCCCGAAATCCTTCGGCGCGTGACTGTGCCCGTGACCATGCGAATGGCCATGTGCATGCTCGTGACTATGCGAGTGCCCTGCGCCCATCCGGCCTGGCTTCAATTCTGCTATAGTCCCGCGAGCGTTCCATCGGCGCTCTCCAAAAACGCTAGATTGCGCCGAAGTGCATACTCTGTTTGGATATACAATCTACGATTTCGTCCCAATGCATCGGCAGCGCGGCTAATCTCGTCGTATAGTGCGATGTTTCTCTCAAAGCTGAGGCGCGCGAAAGAAAGCTGCTCTTCCAATGCGCGACCTGCGACATCGAGCTGTGCCAATATTTCGCGCTGAAGTTCTATCTCTCGATACGCTCTGACAACTTGCTCCGTCAGCGCTCTCTCTACACTGCCTAAATCAGCTTCCGCCGAAGCCAACCGCGCTTCTTCCAATTCTCTGCGAGCCGAAAACTGGCCGCCTTGATAAATCGGAATGGTGAGCGTCACTCCAACGCGATTTCGCTCCACGACCTCGTCGAGATCTTCATTATAACGCGCCGATGCGAACGCGCCGAGATCGAGTTCAGGAAAACGATCTCGAGCCGCCTCGGCCACGCGCGCCCTCTGCGCAGAAATGGCAGCACGAGCACTCAATAGCTGCGGCGCTCCCAGCTGTAGGTGCTCCAAAAGCGCAAGAGCCGATGGAAAGCGTTGAGAAGGCCCGGGTGTCTGAACGTCTCGGAGTGGCAAATTTCTCGGACACCGGTAATCGAGCCCCGTGAGCGAGAGAAGTTCGGATCGAGCGCTCGTTGCCGCGAGCTCCGCGAGTAGCCGGTCATTTTCCGCTGTCGCGCTTCCCGCGACGATCTGCGCGGCCGCGCCTCCCGTAATCAGCTGATTTTCGAGAGCTCGTTGAGCTAATTCGGCATCCTCAGAAAAAATGAGTGCCTGCCGCTCAGCCAACACTATCAGGTCGACAGCTTCTGCCAGATCAAAAAATGCAAAGGCGGCTTGCAAGGCGACATCACGTTCCACGCTCTGCCGGTCAAACGCTGCGACCTCGATATCCGCCCGCGCTGCTCGGGTGGCGGCGCTGATCCGCCCGAAATCGAAAAGGATCTGGCGTAACTGAACGCCAGCCTCGTTGTCAGACTGCGCGTTAAGCAATTGCCCTCCATCACCTAAGCCAGATCGCGCAAATGCGGAAATCTGGGGGCGTCCCGCTGATCTTTCAATTTTGTACTGAGCTTGTGCCGCAGCAATCTGCGCGTCAGATCCAAGGAGCCGGGGGTCTCGCGAGAGCGTGAGCTGGATGGTTTGCGCGATACCGGGGCATAAACTCTGCGGCAAAGTTTGCGCAGCGGAAGGCGAACTCACGGCGAGCGCAACCGCCGTGACGAAAGAGACTGCAACGAGCTTCTTCATTCCAGTCAATTCATGCTGAGACCACGTCTGACGGTGGCCATGATCGGTTCGACCATGTATGATAGAAATGTCCGCCGTTCTCCAGACGCGATAAATGCTTCTACTGGCATGCCCGGCTCCACCCGCAGCTCTTCAAAAGACGCGTCGTCACGAGCGGAGAGGCGCAGGCGCGCGTCATAATATACGAGGCCCGTCTGCGGTTCGTCTTTCAGATCTGCGCTTACCGACAGCACTTCGCCCATCAGGCGAGGCGCTTCATAACTCTTATACGCAGAGAGCTGTGCTTCGACTGGCAGGCCACTGAACACCGAGTCTCGATCAGCAGGCTGGACCCGGACCTGCGCGATGACCTCCTGATTGGTCGGCACAATCTCCATGACTTTCTCGCCCGGCGTAATGACCGAGCCCGGCGTCGTGAATGCGAGATTCAAGATCGTCCCAGACTGAGGTGCTATGATCATGGTGCGATCAAGCACGTCACTGGCCTCGTCTAAACGCTCACGTAAGGCGAATACGGAGCGCCGCGCTTCGAGCAACTGGCTTGACAAATTTTCGACATCGGATGCTCTGGATTGGCCGACCTGCGCATTCATCTCAGCGCTTTCCCGACCGAGCCGAGCGCGCTCGGCACGCAGCCTTGCGAGCTCACCATCGATGCGCGCGACCTCCCTTTCGAGGGATTCAACCTGCTGCCTAGTCACGAGCCGTTCGGCGAGCAGCGGGCGTATATGCTCCAGCTCTGACATGGATGACGCTCTTGATCGCGAAAGAGCTGCTATCTGGGCCGGAATGCCACCAATCTGCGTGCGGAGCGTCTGCTGACGGCTACGAAGAACGGACACGTCTTGGCGCTGACGCTCGTTTTGCTGCCGGAACAAGGCCATCTGCTCCTGGCGAATGAGATTTTTGGTCTGATCGTCCAGATCGACCGATGCCAGTGATGCGAAAGTCGGCGTTCCGGTTCTGAGCGTAAGCGCCTGAAGACGATCCACCGTGGCAAGCATCGTCGCCAGTTCTTTTTGCAGTTCGTTGCGGCCGGCCGATGCGGACACGTTTTCCAGTTCAACGAGAACATCGCCGGCTTCAACGGTCTCACCTTCGCGCACGCGCACGCTCTTTATGATACCGCCCTCAAGATGCTGTACGACTTTCCGCTCGTCCTCAGCGACAACGTAGCCACTGACAGTCACGCCCTCATCGAGCGGAACCAGGGCACTCCACAGCAGAAATCCGCCAATCCCGCAAAGGCACGCAAGCAACGCGATTCTGAGGGTTCTATCTTTCAGCGGACGGGCGCGCTCGAACTTGATCACTTCGTCGTCTCCGCCGGCATGGCTGATGCCTCTTTTTCAGCATGAAGCTCTCGCACCTTCGCAGCATATTCTGCACCGGACATAGCGACGAGCTGACGATCAAAAATCGTCATGATCGTGTCTGCAATGCTGAGCATGCGCGTATCATGCGTGGCAATGACGAAGGTCGTGTCGCGCTTGTTGGGCCTGACCTTCGCGAGTCGCGCAAAGAAATCGAAGAAAGCAGCAGAGCGTTGGCGATCAAGGTGCGCGGTGGGTTCATCAAGTATGACCAGTGGCGGCTGCCCGAAGAATGCTCGCGCCAACCCAATTCCTTGCCGCTGCCCGGCAGAGAGATGGATACCATTTTGTCCCACTGGCGTGTCATACGCCATCGGCAATGACAGTATCATCTCGTGGACACCGCAGCGATGTGCAGCACCGAATACGTCTTCCGGCTTCGCCTGCGTGAAGCGCGAGATGTTATGGAAAACCGAACCGGTCAACAATTCAACGTCCTGCGGCATATATCCCGTATATCGACCGCGATCCCAGGATGCCCAGTCCGCGATGTCTCGGTTGCCGAGCAGAATACGACCGTCATGAAGTGGCCATGCACCGGACAGGGTCTGCAGCACCGTGGTCTTTCCCGCACCGCTCGGCCCGACGAGCGCGATTATTCCGCCGCGAACGAGGTCGATACTGGCGGGCTTCAGGAGCGCCTTCTCGGCACTGGGCAAGCCGACGACCGCCTGATCGAGCGATAAGCGCGGCTCCGGACGAGGCAAGGGGACCGTCTCCCGCCACTCGGCAAAACCATCGGGCCGCTCGATCAAGAACTCTTTGAGCGCGCCCCAGCTCTGGCGCGCCTTTATCAGGTGCTTCCATGCTCCGACGGACTGATCGACGGGGGCGAGTGCGCGACCCATGATGATTGAGGCGGCAATAATGGCACCAGCGCTAACTTGCTGATTAAGTGCAAGATATGCACCGGCGCCCAAGATCAGAACCTGCAGCATTTGCCGGGCCGCTTTTGCTGAAGCGATAAAGAAATTGACGCGGGCCTGTGGATCGAGCGAGCCGTCGAGCGCAGCCAAGCGCTGAGACTGCCAGGCCGAAACGACGTATTCGTTCATTCCCATCGATTCGACGGCCGAACGCTGCCTGAGCGCGTGATCAAGATCGGCTTGGACACCTTGCTCACGCTTACCGGCATCTTCCAGCGCATCGCGCGACATGCGTTCTGTGACGATTGCAATCGCGATCAGGATGATCGCACCTACCAAGCCGATGCCCCCAAGAATGGGATGGATCAGAAACATCACCAGAAGGAACATTGGGACGAAGGGAATGTCCAACACGGGTGCAATCACTGCGTTTACGAACAGGCTTTGAACCCTCGTTAAATCGCTTACGCGCGCTGCCACTTGGGAAGGGAGCAGTTCGCGGGCCGACAATCCCGCCTTCAGCACCGCTCTATCTAAAGATGCCCCGATGAATCGGCCCATAGAGGCGAGGAGACGCCGCCTGCCCCCTTCGGCTGCGACGAAAAATACGAGCATGAAAAGCGCGATTGCTGTCACAAGCATAAGGGTGTCGTAGCTGCCCGAAGTCAGCACGCGATCATACACCTGCATCATGTAGATTGGCGCTACCAGCGCCAGCATGTTAAGTATAACGGTGAAAGCGACGGCTACCCAGAAGTAGCCGCGCATCGACTTTTTCAAATCACTGATGGCTTGCTTACCATCCATCGCGACCAGGGCCCCCTCCGGCACTCACCAACGCCGACTTTCACGGCACGAAAATGCCGGCGGGGCGCATTCGACCCCGCCAGCCACATTCGAATTAAGCGATTTCCATCACGTCAGCGGACATCGGATTGATCGCGTAATCGATATCTTCATCGCCGAAGATGCTCGAATCTTCAAGCGAGATCAGGTCGTCCGCTTCCGCCAATGCAGGCAAGTCAGCGAAGTCCAGAGGCTCTCGAGCCACGAGCGAGGGCAGTGTGACCATTCGGCCAAAGCCCATTTCAGAATTCTCCACCGGTGCGATGGCAGCCGGCTCGAGATTGCTCAGGATCGCCTCGAAGGCGGCAGGGCTGCCAGGTTGACGAACAGCCATGAAGGCAAAATCATCCACCATTTCCATCTCTGGACCATTCGGCTCCAGGACGGCCTCGGCCAGCATTGCATCGGTCGAGAAGATCATCGTGGTCATTGAGCTCGAAGCTTCTTCGATTGTGATGGTCAACTCATCCGTTGCCGTCAGGCCGCCTTCGTCTTCAGCCTGAATCGTGATCGTGTACGTGCCAGCCTGGGTAGGTGTTCCAACGAGCTTCGTATCCTCGAAATTGAGGCCAGGCGGCAGCGGATCGAGCGAAGTCAGGCTAAGCTGCGGGTCTCCGTCCGGATCGCCGAATGCATCTGCCGGGAAATTGTACTCGAAGGGCTGGTCCACCTGGCCGTTCGCCGAACCAATTCCTCCGTCCACAAAGGGCGCATCGTTCACCGGATTGACTTGCAGGCTGACCGTATTCGGCGTCGCAGTCGCTCCGTTGAAGTCCGATACGGTATAGCGGAAACTGTCTTCGCCATTGAAGTCGGCATTGCCCGTGTAGATAAGCAAACCGTTTTCGATGGCGACGGAGCCGTTTGCCGGAGCCTGCGTGATCGCGAGAGTTGCCGGATCGATATTGTTGTCCGGATCCCTTGCCAGTTCGAGGACATCGAAGACGACGGAGCGATCTTCATCCACGTTGGCCTCAGTCTCGGCAACTGTCGGAGCGCTGTTGTTCTGAACTGCGCTCGCGTTGGATGCCGCCGACGCATTGGCACCTGTTTCGGGAGTGAAGCTTGCCGAACGCACCGTCGCCGAAACGTCACCATCCTTGTCCGAAATTCTTAGCTCGTTGAAGATCGTGTCACCTTCAGGATCGAAGGAGAAAGAGAAGTTCGAATTCGTCGTGATTACGTCCTTGTTAGCGACAACGACACCACCGTTGAGTGCTTCGACAAGGAATGTCGCATCACCGCCGGAAGAGTCCATGATGTTATCAAGCTGTACCCTGACGCGGCTGGCCGCACCTTCGGATACGGCGATGGTAGCCGATCCGCCCTGCTCGATATCCTGCGGCGTACCTTCCCCACTATCGCTGCCGCTCTGGCCACCGCTCGACGGTTCGCTGACGGTGAACACGAAAGTATCTTTGGTGGTTGCACCTTGCGGATCGATCGCAGTGATTGTCACCGAGTAGTTTCCAGCCTCGTTCGGGCGACCCGTAAGAACGCCGTCACGGAAAATGGTACCTCTCGGGTTTCCGGAAGCGGAAAGCGTGATTGCACCCCCTTCTGGATCGCGGAAGGTACCATCGGGAATTTCATAGCGAATGAAACCGTCTACCGTACCCGAGACGTCTGCAATGGGATTGACCAAGCGAGGCGCGAGATTTTCTCCAGGCGCTTTTACATTTACAGTGAAGGTGTCTGTTATCTTGGCACCATCGGGATCGGTCGCAGTCAGAGTGACTGTGTAGGTGCCAGTCTCGCTGATGCGACCTTGCAGCGCACCATCACGGAAGATTGTTCCGCGCGGATTCCCCGACGCCGAGATGACGAGACTATCCATGTCGGGATCGACGAAGGTGTCGCGCTGAATGTTGTATTTGAAGAAGTTGCTCGCGCGAACATCGACATCGGGTACGGGTTCATTGACCACCGGCGCTCTGTTGCCGACCGGTTCGTTCACCGTCAGCGTGAAGCTTTCATCGACCGAAGCCATGTCGGGATCGGTTGCCGTCACCACGATTTCAAAGGTTCCAGCCGTACTTGGCGTACCACTGATCGTTCCCCCATCGAAAGTCAGACCATCCGGCAGACCGCTGGCCGAAAGGATCAGGGAGTCGTTAATATCAGGATCGGAGAAGGTCGCGCTTGGGATGGCGAAACTGAATTCGGCACCAGCGTCCGTGCTCCTGTTGCTGATTGGCTGATTGACCTCGGGTGCGCGGTTTGGTGGCGGCGCACCCACATCGATGGTGAAGACATCCTTGACGAAGGCTCCTTCGCTGTCGGTTGCAGTCACAGTCACGTTGAAAGTGCCTTCCTGCGCCGGAACGCCGCTGATGACACCATCTTCAAAAGACAGCCCGGTCGGCAGTCCGGTGACGGAAACCGTCGGAGGAGCACCATCGGGATCGCTGAAGGTATTGGCCGGAAGTTCAAAGACGAACGATGTCTCTGCCTGAGCCGTCTGATCGGCGATTTCATTGTCCACAACCGGCGCCTGGTTGCCGCCGTCATTGAGAGGCTGATCGCCAACGGTAATCGTGAATGTGTCCGAAGTCTGACGACCCGTGTTATCCGTGGCGGTAAGCGTGACGGTGAAGGTTCCGGTCTGCTCCGGGAAACCGGTGATCGCTCCGTCCGACAAGCTCAACCCGGCGGGCAGGCCCGTCGCGCTTAGCGTCAATTCGTCATTGGGATTCGGATCGACGAAGAGGTTTTCCGGCAGCTGGAGCGAGAAGGGTTCCACAGTAGACGCTTGCTGATCTTCTACCGGGAATACCAGAACTGGCGCAGAAGGCGGCACATCATTGGCGCCCGGAGCGACTGGCGCTTCCTGCACGTTGATCGTCAGCACCTGCGAAACGCTCGCACCGAACGGATCGGTTGCGGTCACCGTAATGTCGTAGGAGCCCACTGCGAGCGGCCGACCACTGATTGCACCTTCGGAAGCCACAAGACCGGTCGGCAAATCGCCAACCGTGATCGTGAGCTCTTGCTCGGGATCCGGATCCGCAAAGGCATTGCTCGGAATGCTGAAGGAGAAGTCCTGATTGATGGAAGCTTCCAGGGTCGGAAGGTCGACGGCCACCACAGGCTCCTGATTATTCTCAGCGCCTTCGCCCGCTTCACTGCTTTCGGCAGGCGGCACATCGCTGCCTCCGGTGAAGCGCGGCTCGTCGAGTTGCTCTCCGGTCGGACGACCTTGCGCAAAGCCCTCGTTGATGAACTGGAGCGTTCCGGCGACTGGATTATCTCCGAGCGCCAGCTGCAGATCGAAATTGGCATCCAGAAAGGCTGAGCCGTCGAAGATTGGAGGCTGAAAAGTGCCCTGCGGAGTGGTCGCGAAGACCGTCGCCGCCACATTCACCAGCTCTTGCGGGGTAAATCCTTCTCCGCCGAAGCGTTCGATCAGTTCAGGATTGCTGGCGATGAAGGACAGACCGTTGAAGATTTCCACGTCATCCGCCGCGATAGTTTCGTCGGCGGTTTCAATCTGCTCGACATTACGGAGGAAGTCCGTTTCGCCGGTCGCCGTGTTGCGGACGTAAATGGTTCCGTCGAAATCCTTGAAGATCACCAGATCGGAACTGTTCGCATCGATGACGAAAGTGTCTTCGCCGCTGCCACCAGAGACGAAGTCATTACCGGAGCCGCCGGTGATACGGTCATTGCCCGCTCCACCGAAAAGACTGTCATTACCGGCTTCGCCGTCGATCGTATCGTCCCCAAAGCCGCCCTCTATACGGTCTCCGGAGCCTCCGCCTGATAGCGTGTCATCGCCGTTCAAGCCGCGGATGAGATCGATGCCGTCAGTTCCGACAAGCGTATCGTTCGGCTCCACACCATCGATCGTACCGTCGATAACGTTGCCGAAATTTGCGTCGATCGAACCGGTCGTGGTCGAACTGTCGGCCATCGCAATACCAGCGCGTCCCGCCGCTGCAGCGCCTGCTGCCGCCGCTGCGACGCCGTAACCAGCCTCGGCCTCGGCCTCGGCTTCCACTTCTGCCTCGCTTTCAAACCGAGAGTCGATGCCTTCGGGTTCCTCGTCGATATCACCGTCGGCTCCTTCCGAAGCCGTGTCGAAGAGGAACGCGAGCTGGGAAGGATCGTAAGCTTCGGTCCAGACCGACACTTCGACGAATACCTCGAAGAGACCTTCAGCTTCGAGCTCGGCCTCATTGTCGAACCCACCTACGAGAGGCGTTCCGGCAACTGCCACAGCGACCGCAACGCCGCGGCCATCGGGATCCCAGGCGCGAGCGCTTGCGGTCACCCAACCGGCCTCACCCTCGGGCGGCGTCGATACGGAAACTTCGGTGAAAGCTCCGGACGCCGCCGCGCTGGCGGCGGCATGGGTCTTGGTTTCAAGTTCACCGACAGATTGAATGCCGTCAAACCCGGCGGCACCTGCACCATACGCGGCCGCGCCTGCATTGAAGCCGACCTCAGCCTCCGCTTCGGCTTCTACCTCCACCTCGAAGATCACATCATTGACGTCGATCGCGGGCAGAGCAATTCCACCACGGTCACCCAATTCTTCGGGACCAGGATTATCTATATCCTGCATTCGGCTCTGTTCATTGTCGAACACGCTGGTCGAGCTAGACGTGGCCGACGCACCTTCCGCGCCGTAGGGAATAAAGGCGTTAGCAGCCTGGACGGCGACGGCAGCGGCACCTGCAGCGGCGCTGTTGAAGCCCACCTCAGCTTTCGCCTCTACCTCGGCTTCCGCTTCATTCTCGATTTCGAAATTGCCATCGGGCAACGGGGTTACATCAGTCGTAGCCATCGGAGCCTCGGGCGATCGCGTTTTCGCATCGTCTTCCAGCGAGCGCTCGGTAACCTGGTTCACGCCCTCGGAAACGACGCCTTCTCGGCTGGTCATGAAACCACCGATCGCGACGCCCGCGCCAGAGGCGGAATTGCCGAGCGCGTCACCTTCAACAACGACGCTGTAGTCGGGCGCACCTGTATCGCTGAAGCCGAATTCCGCTTCCGCTTCGACTTCGGCTTCGGCTTCGGCCGGCGGACGACCGCCGTTCTGCGCCCGAAGACCTGCCAGCTCACGCGTGTAATCCTGATCGTTCTCGGACCGGAAACTGGTTTCTTCAACCACATCGTTGGCACGCACCAGCACGCCAGATCCGTCGGTCGTGGAAGTCGAGCCGGAGGTCGACGCAGAAGCGAGGGCTGTCGCGCCGATGGCAGAAGAGCCGGCTCCGCCTGTCGCTACCACCGACACCGCAGCCGCGTTGTTGCCAACCTCTGCCTCGACTTCGGCCTCGGCCTCGGCCTCGGACTCGGCTTCGTAGAGACCGGTGCCGGGAACGACGCCAGCGGATTCGAGCGTCGGCGCGATCGTCTCGCGAACTGTCGTCTCGCCGGCATCGCTTTCGGCACCGTTTTCATAATTGACCGCGCGGCCACCACCGCCGACGGTATCGATTGCCGGCGCCGTAAGCGCTCCAATCGCGCTCTCGGCGAAGGTGAACAGGATCGGTTCAAACTCCGTCACGCGTGAGGTGTGCGTGTTCGTGCCGATCGAAGTTTCCGTGTCTGCAGCTGCATAATCGCCGACAACCGCGACTGCGCTACCACCCGAGGCTGCAGCAGCGGCGGCTCCAGCGGCGACCTCTGCTTCAGCCTCTGCTTCGCTCTCTACCTCAACTTCAGTTTCGGAATCGGTGACGATCAACGCATCTTCCGCACCCTCAGCCTGCAGTTCTGCTGTGCTCGGCGCGTCAGGCGTCTCAGTCAGGGCACCATCGGGCGTACCCGCATCCGGCACACCCACATCGTCGGAATCTGGTGTGACAGCCGTGAATTTCACTTCGCCGTTGAAATCGGAGACGGAGGTAGACGTCGAAGTCGCTCCGTTGATCGACGTGACAGTTTCCGTTGCGACGACATCGCCGGAGCCATCAACATCGAATACAACGGTCGTACCAACGGCGGCAAGAGCAGCAGACAGGCCTGCACCCGCAGCAGCTTGGCCTGGACGAACTTCCACTTCCGCTTCGGCTTCGACTTCGGCCTCTGCTTCGGCTTCCGAACTGATGATCGTGATTGCGGCATTTACACCTTCGCCGCCAGCGATTGGTTGATCACCGCCAATCGCACGCATACCGGCGCCAGAGGGGCCGGTCGAGGTGATCGGATCGCTCGTGAGGCGGTCATCTGACCCGATCGAAGAAAGCGAAATCGAACCTGATGCAAGGGTTTGGGTCGCAGCGTTCGATCCGAACGCCGATGCCGTCGCGCCGGCTGCAACAACCGCGCCGGCCACATCACGGCCGACTGCGGCTTCGACTTCCGTTTCCGCCTCCGCCTCCGCTTCTGACTCGACTTCGAATTCGGATTTGATGACTGGAGTTTCGGAAGACCCGACGGAGTCGCCGGACGCCCCGCCGGACGGTTCACCGACAACTTCGAAGGAAACATTTCCGGCATCGACCAAAGTGCCGGTACCGTCGGCTCCGGTGTAGGCTGCGGCAGTAATGGTGTATTCGCCGGGCTCGAGCTGTAACGCCGAGAGATTGCTGCTCATGGACGCGTCGAGCGTGAATGGGGGTGAGTTGTCTACAATGCGTTCGCCATTGACGGTAAACACGACGCTTCCGATCGTCGTCGTCGAATTCGGAGCCTGAGGCACGGCCTTGATCGTGAAAGAGCCAAGGTCGAAATTGGACAGGATTGACCCGTTGCCAAAGTCATTGATCGTACGGCCAGTCTCAGCATCGACGACTACGAAATCCATATTTTCTCTCCAAGAACTCCGGGGCAGGAACCGACATGGAAGTGATGCACGCATACCCCATCATGCGAGCTTCCAATGACCGCCCGAACAGGCTGGAAAAAAAATCGTTCCAAAAATTGATCCGAAAAATATTCGACATTTCATAGATTTGGAAATTCTCGGAAGCATTCGATAGGCGGCAAGAACCGCTGTAGCGGCGGGATAGCGGCTTCTTTTCGCAATCGGCGCCGCCCGACAAAAAATATTTTTTGGCCGACCAAAATTGTCCAGTTTACTGGCCTGATATGGTCCGACGAAGATACGCGGCCTTGCGTTGCAACTCATTGCAATCCTACAGCGCGTTCAAACCATCGGTTCGATCTCAACAAATTGGGCAAAACGATATGACAAGTGCGATAAGCGGCGACTTCGGTGATGCAGTGCTGGTATTGATGAAGTCTCCTAAGTTTCAGGACATGCCGCTGCGAAATCTTCAGAACACCCTGCTCGAGCCGATGGACCGCGGCCAGCTTCGGATAGCGCGTGGGAAGAACCCGGAGGGCCGCGAGTTTCCGATCGCGGTTCTCGGGATCGCCAAGCTTTCCGACAAGCTGCACGAAGACATGTTGAAAGAACCAGAAAGCGTCGCGCTCTCCGGCGATGACTGGAGCAGCGGCGGAAACATATGGTTCATTTTCGCCGACGGCCCCGAGGAATTTCTCACGCCATTTCTTCAGCAAGTGAAAAACGACGAGTTTTCCGGACAGGATGTCTGGATTAGGGGACGCGGACCGGATGGGCAGGCGACTGGCACCAAAATTCCCGAATAGCCAAGGTCGGACTAATGACGCGCCTTAGTCATAGACGCACGCATCGAGCGCGTCGCGCCTGACGACACCGATGCGCGCTTCGATCGTATTTCCGTAGCGCGCGGTGAAGCCGCCCGGATTGACGGCCTCGCGCGTTTTCGGGCTGGGCAGCACGGCGGCGATGCGGCTTGCCTCGTCGGCGGAAAGGCGCGCGGCGGAATGGCCGAAATAGCGCTGCGCCCCGGCCTCCACGCCATACGTACCCAGCCCCGTCTCGGCGACGTTGAGATAGACTTCCATGATCCGCCGCTTGCCCCACAGATTCTCGATCAGGAACGTGAAATAGGCTTCCAGCCCCTTGCGAAACCAGCCGCCACCTTGCCACAGAAAGACGTTCTTCGCGGTCTGCTGGCTGATGGTGGAAGCGCCCCGCTCGCGCTTGCCCGCAGCGCGCTCCTCCAGCGCTTCCTCGATTGCTTCGACATCGAAGCCGTCATGCTCGCAAAACTTGCTGTCCTCCGCCGCGATGACGGCGCTCACCATATTGCGATCTATCCGGCTGAGCGGCTCCCAGTCCCGCGTCACCGAGCGCTCGTCCATCAGCATGGTCGCCGTATAGGTGACGGGCAGGAAGCGCAGCGCAATCACCAGCACCAGGCTGATGATAACGAACCACAGAATGAACTTAGCGAGGAAAGTGACGAAGCGCAGGATCATGGCGCACTTCTACGAGCCAAGCCGCGCAAACAAAAGGGCCGGACGTTGCCGCCCGGCCCTTTCATGTTCAATTCTATGACATTTACGCCGCCACAGGCAGCAAGCGCTCTCCCGCAATCGCCTTCATCGCCTTTTGCAGCTTCTCGAAAGCGCGCACTTCGATCTGGCGGATGCGTTCGCGACTGACGGAATAGACCTGCGACAGCTCTTCCAGCGTCTGCGGGTTCTCGGTCAGCCGCCGTTCGGTGAGAATGTGCTTTTCGCGGTCGTTCAGCGCATCCATCGCTTCCACCAGCATTTCGCGGCGCACGCTGGCTTCCTCGGCATCGGCGACGGTTTCGTCCTGCAGCGGACGATCGTCCGTCAGCCAGTCCATCCATTCGCCGGAGCCTTCTTCGCCACCCCGCATCGGCGTGTTGAGCGAGCCGTCGCCGCCCATCATCATCCGGCGATTCATGTTGATCACTTCCTGCTCGGGCACGCCGAGATCGGTTGCGATCTTCAACACATCGTCTGGATGCAGGTCGGAATCCTCATAGGCTTCCAGCTGCTTCTTCATCCGGCGGAGGTTGAAGAACAGCTTCTTCTGCGCGGCCGTGGTGCCCATCTTCACGAGGGACCAGGAGCGCAGGATATATTCCTGGATGCTCGCCTTGATCCACCACATGGCATAGGTCGCGAGACGGAAGCCGCGCTCGGGCTCGAACTTCTTCACGCCCTGCATCAGGCCGACATTGCCTTCGGAAATGAGATCCGAAACAGGCAGGCCGTAGCCGCGATAGCCCATGGCAAGCTTCGCCACGAGGCGCAGATGGCTCTGCACCAGCTGCGCGGCGGCATCCTGGTCTTCATGCTCCTCGTAACGCTTGGCGAGCATGTATTCCTGCTCAGCCGTCAGCACGGGGAATTTCTTGATTTCCGAGAGATAGCGGTTGAGGCTCTGCTCTCCGCTGAGCGCTGGAACGCTCGGTCTTTTGTTACTCACTGTATCCCAAACCTTTCTTGCGTCGACCGCAATTCACGGGCCCCTGATGGGCACCCGACCTTGGCGGTCACATTTCGGTGCGTAGTGCTTTTCTTATACACGCACACCGCCATAAATAGTGCGCTTTTCATCGATTGGAATGACCCATTTCATCGATAAGTTCCCGCATATCGGCCGGTAATTCGCTCGAAAACGATAGGCGGTTACCGGTGACGGGATGAACGAAGCCGAGAATGGCTGCGTGCAAGGCCTGACGCCGGAAATCGAGCTCTTTGAGAAGCGTCCTGAGCGGTGGCGGTGTGCGTCCATAGACAGGGTCTCCAACTAGCGCATTTCCTATTGACGCAAGGTGAACCCGAACCTGGTGGGTTCGCCCGGTTTCGAGCCTGCATTCGACCAGCGCGGCATGCTCCATCCGTGTGAGAGTCTTGTAATGCGTGACGGCAGTTTTGCCGCGCGAGGAATTCTTGGGCAGCACCGCCATTTTCTTTCTGTCCGCATCGGATCGGCCTATCCGCTCGTCGACCGTGCCCTGGGCGGGTCTAGGATGGCCGCCGCACACGGCGAAATAGGCGCGTTCGAGCGAGTGATCGGCGAATTGCGCGGCCAGGCCTTCATGCGCCGCATCGCTCTTGGCGACCACCAGCAGTCCCGACGTATCCTTGTCGATCCGGTGCACGATGCCGGGCCGCGCCACGCCGCCAATCCCGCTCAACGATCCGCCGCAATGGTGCAGCAGCGCGTTGACCAGCGTGCCGTCCGGATTGCCCGCCGCCGGATGGACAACCATGCCGGCAGGCTTGTCGACGACGATGAGATGCTCGTCCTCGAACACCACCTGGATGGGAATATCCTGCGGCTGCGCTACCGGGTTTTCGGGCGGCGGAACGTGGATGGTATACGTGGCGCCCTCGGCCACCTTGGCCGACGGGCTCGCGGCAGTCGCGCCGTTCACCTCAACGCGGCCCTCTGCAATCAACGCCTTGATCCGTTCGCGCGAAAGCTCGGTCGCGGAGGCGAGCGCCTTGTCGAGGCGAGCGGCCACCGACAGGGTGCCACGAAGGGTTTTCGAAGCCATTGCGAAATGCATTAGAAGGCGTGCTTCGAGGGAACAAGGTGACCGGCGCGCAATCGGGAGAATGCCCGGAACCGGGGACCAAGCGTTCGCTTGCCCGCTTTCCTACGCCGGGTATCAACGCTAAGACCGCCGGCGAAAACGAAACGGTAAGTATCGGCGCTTTCGCGCATGGCGGCAATTTGCCGATTGCGCCGGAGGGCCGATATGAAGTTTCGTTCTCTGTGGAATTGCGGTTGCCCGCATGTGTTTCATCAACTTGTACGTAAATTTCGATTGGCCATTTCCTGAATGACTTCACCCAACGATCTTGCCGCGCTGCTGTGTTCGCGGCTCTGCCACGATATGCTCAGCCCCGTCGGCGCGCTTAATAACGGGCTCGAATTGCTGACGGACGAACAGGACCCGGCCATGCGCCAGCGCTGTATCGAGCTGCTCGAACAAAGCGCGCGCACATCGGCCAACAAGCTCAAATTCTTCCGCCTGGCCTATGGCGCGGCGGGCGGCTTTGGAGACCATGTACCGGTAGAGGAACCGCGCGAATTGATCGAAGCACTCACAGCGGATGACGAGCGGCTCTCGCTCGCCTGGTCGGTTTCCGAAAGCACGCTGGCGAAGCCCGCGGTCAAAGTGCTGCTGAACCTCGCTGCCATGGGAATAGACGCGCTGGTGCGGGGCGGCACGCTGGAAGTCGGGGCGGAACGCAATGGCGGCGCAACCGAAATCGCGATACGCGCATCCGGCCCGAAAGTCGCTTTCGACGCCACGATAGGCCGCGCGCTCGGTGGAGAGCTTGCTGGAAGCGAACTTAGCGGTCGCACCGCGCCCGCCCACATGATCCACACGCTGGCGAAAGAGCAGGGCGGCGGCATTCAATACGCGCACACGCCGGAAGCGCTAGTGCTGGGCGCGGTCCTGCCCGACCCCGAAGGCATGATCGGATGACCGAGTCCGATTTCGGTGAGGCCGGCAAACAGATCCCCGAAAGCGAGGACGAGCTCGTCCATCGCGAAGTGCTCTCGCCAAATCATGACGAGCGGACTTTGCCCATCACGATGGTGGTGATCCACTACACCGAGATGCAGGACAAGGGCTTCGCCATCGAGCGATTGTGCGATCCGGAG
This sequence comes from Aurantiacibacter aquimixticola, assembly GCF_003605475.1. Taxonomy (NCBI): domain Bacteria; kingdom Pseudomonadati; phylum Pseudomonadota; class Alphaproteobacteria; order Sphingomonadales; family Erythrobacteraceae; genus Aurantiacibacter; species Aurantiacibacter aquimixticola. Next base: position 1,352,167 of record NZ_RAHX01000001.1, read on the forward strand.
GCGAAGGTTTCGGCGCATTACGTGATCGGCAAAGGCGGCGAAGTCGTGCGGCTGGTGCCCGAGGAGAAGCGCGCCTGGCATGCGGGTCTAGCATATTGGCGCGGGCACAAGGACGTCAATTCGGCCAGCATCGGGATCGAGCTCGATCATCCAGGCCACAAATACGGCTACGGCCCCTTTCCCGATGTGCAGTTCGAGGCGCTCGTCCCGCTCGTCGCGCGCATGGTGAAGCAGTACGATATCCCGCGCGCCAATGTGGTCGGCCATTCGGACGTCGCGCCCGCGCGCAAGATCGATCCGGGCGAGCTGTTCCCGTGGGATCGTCTCGCCGAATACGGCCTGTGCCTGCCCCGCCCGGAGAAGCTGGAACGCGGCGATCCGTTCGACAACGATGCGAGCTTCTACCTCGCGCTCGAGCGCTACGGCTACGACATCACGGATGGGTACAAGGCGGTCGAAGCCTTCCAGCGCCGCTGGCGCCCGGAAAAGATCGACGGCCAGATCGATGGTGAAATTCGCGCAATCCTGTTCCAGCTATTGCTCGACCGGGACCGGGGACTGGCGCGGTAGACAATCGGGGGAAGTATGAAAAAACTGACATTCGCCATTCTGACTGGTGCTAGCGCATTTTGCCCCTCGCTCGCACTTGCGCAGGACGCGCGCCCGGCACGCCCGGACAATATCCGCGAATGGGCGGCGCAGATGCAGGACCGTTACCCCTCCGCCGCAATACGCGCTGGGGAAGAAGGCACGGTTCGCATGCGCCTGGAGGTCGATGCGGCAGGAAGCGTTGACGGATGCACTGTGACGGCCAGCAGTGGATCCGCCATTCTAGACGAAGCCGCATGCTCCGGCATGCGAGAATTCGCCCGATATGCGCCGGCTCTAAATGATAGGGGCGAGCCGATACCGTCCACAATTTCCCAGAGCATCGTCTACGCAATGCCTGACAATTTCGTCGCGGCCGTAGAGATGGTTCACCCCGTTCCGCTCGATGAGAATATCTGGCGCGACGCAATTTTCGATGACGAGTTCGATGTGGGACTGCGCAAGGCAAATGCGCGCAATGTCGTTTTCCAGCTGGTTATCGACGAGCAAGGCACTCCCGCGGGCTGTGGAGTTGGCATTTCAAGTGGCGATGCCAGGCTCGATCGTTATGGCTGCGCACAACTGATGCAACACGCGCAATTCGAACCAGCGCGACTTCCCTCCGGTGAGACCGTGCCCGGCGCGTTCTGGTTGGCGCATTCGCTGCAACCCGAATAGCGCCCCGAATAACCAGCAGAGCAAAATCTTGGCTTTTATACCGGCAAGGCCTATTTGGCGCGTGCCGGGGAGCCGGGCAGCCGCGGGCCTTCGGGTCCGAGGAAAGTCCGGGCTCCACGAAACAAGGGTGGCGGGTAACGCCCGCCCGGTGAAGTTTTCGGACGAAGCCGAGGGAAAGTGCCACAGAGAGTAGACCGCCAATGGCTCCTTCGGGAGGCAGGCAAGGGTGAAAGGGTGCGGCAAGAGCGCACCGGGGTTCCGGCAACGGCGCCCGTCATGGCAAACCCCACCCGGAGCAAGACCGCGTAGGGGTCTCGCGCCCTCAAGGGGCAGTGGCGTTTCGCCGCGAGAGACCCGGGTTGGTCGCTGGAGCGCGTGGAGCAATCCACCGCCTAGACGAATGGCTGCCCCCGCGGCGCTGATAGGTTCTATATCGGTCGCGGGACAGAACCCGGCTTACAGGCTCCCCGGCATTTTTCGCTGTCCTACAGATATCGCGCGGTGACAGGCGGCGCGCATGGCACCCGAGCGATCACGCAGCGAGCTTGGCGCCCTCGACGGAGATCTTGCCCTTCTTCCCCGCCTGCGCCGTGATGTAGCGCCGCTTGCGCCCTTCCAGCACCAGTGCCGTCAGCCGCCCGCTGGCATAAGCACCGGTATCGACTCCAATCCGGTTGCCCGCATCGACCACATCGTCCGTGATCGTATGCCCGTGCACCACCACCAGCCCGTGGGATTTCTTGTGGCTGAGAAAAGGTTCGCGGATCCAACGCAGCGTGCGCTTCTTCTGCTTGTCCATCGGCACGCCCGGTTCGATGCCCGCATGGACGAACACGTAATCGCCGATCTGGACCATGTCCTCGAACCCGGAGACGAATTTGCGATGCTTCTTCGGCACCGCGTCCAGCATCATCTGCTGCACCTCGTCGATTTCCGATCGCACCAGGGCCTTGCGATCCACGCCGTAGCTCAGCAGCGTTTCACGCCCGCCATGGCGCAGGAAATGTCGGAGTGTGTCGGTGTCCTCGAAACTGTCGAGAAACATTTCCTCGTGATTGCCGCAGAGGATGCGCACATCGCGCTTCTTGGCCCAGCGGCGCGCCAGATCGATGACACCGGCACTGTCCGGCCCACGATCGACCAGATCGCCCAGCAAAACGATCCGGCAGATCGTGCCGTCGGTCTCGGCTTCCGCAATCTCGCTTTCGATCGTGTCGATAAGTTCGCCGAACAGGTCCGCGCATCCATGGATGTCGCCCACGGCATAGACACGCTCGCCCTTGGGAACGCGAGGTCGCTCCTTCTTCTCCTTGGAGGAGGTGAACATGTTGGTCAGATACTGGATCATGGTGTCGATTTCAGCGGTCAGATAGACATTACGCACAGCTACGCAAACCTGAAACGCGCTGCACTGCGATATGTGTCACCTCGCCTGACGCGCGCCTGAATGTGGTGCCGATATGCGACAGTCGCGCTTTTGCATGGGGTTTAGCGCAATAAACCTTGTGCAATGCAGCATGGCTGTGCATGATCATTTCGCAATTGCAGCAAATCGGTGCAGTAAAGACGCCGGACGCGCAATGCGCAGGTGGGACGAAGCATTTTCACCAAAGCAATCGAGGAATTGCCCATGCTTACGTCCATCCGCAGCCTTACGGCTGCATCCCTTTTCGCCATGTCGGCGATGCTCGCAGCGCCCGCAATGGCGCAGGTCGTCAATCCCGCCGAGGAGGTGGAGGACGATCCGTCCGGCCCCGATATCGAGGTGTCGGCCAATGTCTCGCTGGTCAGCGATTACAAGTTTCGCGGCGTGTCGCTGTCCGACGGCGAATTCGCCATCCAGGGCGGCGTCGATGTCGGCCTGCCCGCCGGTTTCTATGTCGGCACCTGGGCCTCCTCGCTGGACGAGGATACGGTTGGCTACGGTTCTACCGAGCTCGATATCTATGGCGGCTGGTCGAGCGAATTCGGCATCGTTTCGACCGATGTCGGCGTGATCGCCTATCTCTATCCAGACGCGGGCCCGGGCGATTTCGACTATGTCGAATTTTACGGATCGGCCGGCGTGACGCTCGGCCCGGCGGAGACCACTTTCGGCATCGCCTACGCGCCCGATCAGGATTCGCTTGGCGGGACGGACAATCTGTATCTGTATCTCGATGCGGGCATCGGCGTGCCGGGAACCCCTGTTACGGTCAGCGGCCATGTCGGATACACTGACGGCTTCCTGACCTTCACCAATGATGGCGAAGCGTTCGATTATTCCATCGGGGCGGAGGCCGCCGTGCCGGGCACCCCGCTTTCGCTTGGCGTTGCCTGGGTCGGCGTGGATGGCGATGTGCTGATCGATCCGGACGGCACCTTCACGGAAGACTCGGTGGTGTTCACTCTTTCGGCAAGCTTCTGAGCGAAGTGGGGCGCGCCGGGATGCGCGCCCCGTTCAATGCTGCTAGACCGCGCGGATGACACAGTATCTACACAGCATGATCCGCGTTGCCGACCCCGATAAGGCGGTAGATTTCTTCAAGCTCATCGGCCTCGAGGAAGTGCGCCGCAAGGAAAGCGAGAAGGGGCGATTTACGCTCATCTTCCTCGCTGCGCCCGGGCAGGAAGGCGTGGCCGAGCTGGAGCTGACATATAACTGGCCGCCGGAAGATGGCAGCGCGCCCGAGCAGTATGTCGGTGGGCGCAATTTCGGCCATCTCGCCTACCGGGTCGAGAATATCTACGAGACTTGCCATCGCCTGATGGATGCCGGGGTGACGATCAATCGCCCGCCGCGCGATGGCCATATGGCGTTCGTCCGTTCGCCGGACGGTGTCTCCATCGAATTGCTGCAGGACGGCCACCTCGATCCGCAGGAGCCGTGGGCGAGCATGGAGAACACCGGCAGCTGGTAAGCCTATTGCCAAGCGCGGTGCGAACCGCCACCTGACGGCGCATCATGCCCGCGCGCCAGCTTCCCCAGGTCGTCATCATCGGCCGCCCCAATGTGGGCAAGTCCACGCTCTTCAACCGGTTGGTGGGCAAGCGCCTGGCGCTGGTCGACGATCAGCCCGGTGTGACCAGGGATCGACGCAAGGGATTGGCGGGCCTCGCCAGCCTCGAGTTCGAAGCCGTCGATACGGCTGGCTGGGAAGACGAGGACGAGGCGTCCCTTCCCGGCCGGATGCGCGCTCAGACGCAGGTGTCGCTGAGGGACGCCGATGCCGCACTGTTCGTCGTCGACAGCCGTGCGGGGCTCACGCCATTGGACGAAGAGATCGGCCAATGGCTTCGCAAACAGGAAGTCCCGGTCGTCCTCATCGCCAACAAGGCGGAAGGCAATTCCGGGCAGAGCGGCATTCTGGAGGCCTATTCGCTGGGACTGGGCGAACCGATTCCGGTCAGCGCCGAACACGGCGAGGGCGTTGCCGACCTCTATTCCGCACTCTTTCCGCTAATCAGCGACAGGGCCGAACAGCTCGAGCTCGAGGCTGAGCAGGCAGCCGCAATCGCCGCGGACAAAGCGCGCGAAGCGGCAGAAGCGGGCGAGGAACTGGAAGAGCACGATCCGACAGAGCCGCTCAGCCTTGCCATTGTCGGCAGACCCAATGCGGGCAAATCCACTCTGGTCAATCGCCTGCTCGGCGAGGATCGCCTGCTGACCGGGCCGGAAGCTGGCATCACGCGCGATTCCATTGCGGTCGATTGGGAATGGACCGATCCGGCCAGCGGAGAAGAGCGCACGATCAAGCTGATCGACACCGCCGGAATGCGCAAACGCGCCAAGGTGGTGGACAAGCTGGAGAAGCTTTCCGTCTCGGATGGCCTTCGCGCGGTCGATTACGCGGAAGTGGTCGTGCTGCTGCTCGATGCGACGCGCGGTCTCGAAGTGCAGGACCTCAAGATTGCCAGCAAGGTTCTCGAGGAAGGCCGCGCCTTGATGATCGCGATCAACAAGTGGGATATCGCGGAGGACGCATCGGCGCTCTTCAACGGTATCCGCGCGGCGCTCGACGAAGGGTTGGCGCAACTTCGCGGCGTCCCGCTCTTTGCCGTCAGCGCGGTGACCGGCAAGGGCCTCGACCCGATGCTTTCGGCGGCATTCAAGCTGCGTGAGGACTGGAGCCGCCGCGTGCCGACGTCGGCGCTCAACCGCTGGTTCGACGATGCGCTTGCTGCCAATCCGCCGCCCGCGCCGGGAGGCCGCCGCATCAAGCTGCGCTACATAACCCAGGTCGGCACGCGCCCGCCCCGCTTCGTCATCTTCGGCAGCCGACTGTTCGACCTGCCGACAAGCTATGAACGATACCTGCTGAACGGTATTCGGCGCGACCTGGGCTTCGGCGCCGTGCCGGTACGCCTGACGCTCAAGAGTCCTAAGAACCCGTATGACGACAATCGCGGCGGCGGGGGGAAATATAGCGGCGGAAATTCGTGATCGACGTTCTTTCCGTTACCGGCGAGCTCATTGAACGCACGGCGAGCACTGCGCGGGTGCAGGAGATCGTGCAGCTCAGTCTTGCGCCGGTCTTTCTGCTCGCGGCCATCGGTGCCTTGCTCAATGTCATGAACATGCGGCTTACCTGGCTGAACGATCGTATCGAATTCGTAGAGCGGCGACGTGAAAAGGGCCTCGGCGGGCGCGAGGCCGAGGAACTGCCCGCGCTGCGCCAGCGGCAGGTTTTCTCTCAGATCGCGGTCAATCTCTCGACTTCGGCCGCGCTGACGATTTGCCTCGTCATCGCCATCCTCTTCGTCAGCGCGTTTATCGAACCGCGCATCGGCACGCTGGTGGCGGCCCTCTGGATCGCGACCATGGCGCAATTGTCTGTCGCGCTGCTGTATTTCTTCCGCGAAACAAAGCTGGCGACGGCCACGGCACGCGAGCGCCGCAAGCGCAGCCGTGATATCGTCGCGCGCCAGCAGACCCGATCGTCGGAAATTGACTTAACATAGTCTAAGTTTCTGGAAACCGTCGTATTTTCGTCACGACTCGGTGGTAGTCGGCATCTCGTGAGCGGTAGGATGCGCGGGTGCCCGCAACCATTCATCGAACGATCCGTAACCGCTTCAGCGATGATGTTCATCGAGGAGAAGAGCTGTCATGCAGCGTTTGCAAATCGCGCTCACGCCCCACCGTCAGCGGGCGCAGCAAGTGCTGGACGTGCCCAACATAGGTACAGCCCTGATCGTCGCCGACATCAATCTGGGTCACGGCACTGCGCAGATCATGGATGGCGAAAATGTCCTTGCCACGCTGGACAAGCAGGGCAGCGACACCGCGCCGTTCTGGTTGGTGCGCTAGGCCGGCTGCTCAAGCCGCGCCGGCGTCATTCGCGGTGTCGCCTGCGGGCGCACTGTTGAGCTGCACGTAATTCTCGATCCCCATGCGCTCGATCATGTCGAACTGGGTTTCCAGGAAATCGACGTGCTGCTCTTCGCTTTCCAGGATCTTTTCGAATAGCCGCTTCGATGTGAAGTCATTTACGCTGTCGCAGTGATCGGCCGCCTCCTTGAGCAGCGGAATAGCCTCATGCTCCATGGCAAGATCGGCCTTTAGGATCTCTTCGACCGTCTCTCCCACCTTAAGCTTGTGGAGAGCCTGGAAGTTGGGGAGCCCGTCCAGAAACAGGATACGGTCGGCAAGCCAGTCGGCGTGCTTCATTTCGTCGATGGATTCGTGGCGTTCGTATTCGGCGAGCTTGTGAACGCCCCAATTCGCGAGGACGCGATAATGCAGCCAGTACTGGTTGATCGCAGTCAACTCATTGGTAAGCGCCTTGTTGAGATACTCGATGACCTTCTGATCGCCCTTCATGGGTGCCGCTCCATAGTTCCGGTGTTCGCGCCATTAACGCGCCAGACGCCGGGTGTGGCAAGCGAAAGGATAGGTCGATGGGATAAAAAAGCGCGGAAAACCGCGCTATTGCGAATGCGTATCAGAATAATGGATCAGGCGGCGACCGCAGGCTCGATGAGCGCGTCCCGCTCTTCACGGATCACTTCGTCCGCTTCTTCCAGGCACTGGCCGCAATTGGGCCGCTTGCCGAGCTTGGCATACACGCTTTCAGCCCCGCCGCCGTGATACTGCCGCGCAGCCTTGCGCAGTTCGCATTCGCGAATGGCGTTGCAGATGCAGGTATACATTAGGCGGCGAATCTCCGTGGTCTTCGCCATAGCTAATGCGAGTCGCTTGCAAGAGCAAGCCAATTGCGAATTATTCTCACTATCGTTTGAGCGGGAAGAACCGCCAGTACGTAAGGCAACGCCACAGCCATTCGAGCGGGCCATAGCGGAAGCGTTCGAGCCAGGGCTTCGACCATCCCAGCATGACCGCCCAGCCGAACAGCACGACGAGGTAGAGCTCCGGCCGCGTAAGCTCGCCCCACAGCCCGCCCGCCCATGGATGGAAGACCAGCATCATCAGCACCGATGTGCCGAGATAATTGGTGAACGCCGCGCGACCTGCGGCGGAAAGCCGCTCCGCCAGCCATCCGCTGGCATGCGCTCCATACAGCGCCAGCAGCGCCGCAAGGCCGAGAACGACAGGCAGCCGCACATGGTGTGTGAAGCCGGTAAAGGCTGCTATCGTACCCCAATAGGTCAATCCGCCATCGCGCATGGCGAGTGCGATAAGCAGGGTCAGCGCCGACCCGACGATGACGCCCAGCCATCCCCATATCGCCTGCTTGCGCGCATTCAGTCCGCCGCCGAACAAGCCAGCGCGGTAAAGGCCCATACCGATGAGCATGAGCGGCAGCGTCTCGAACATGAAGGTGCTGAGCGAGATCAGCGGGTCCGTCAGGTGCTCGGAGAACTGGTGAGTGACGAAATCGATATAGCTGCCATCCGTCAGCACCTCACGCTCCAGCGCATCGTCCCGCCCGACGTCCTGCTTTGCCTCCGTCAGCCCGGCCGTGGCCTCCGCCATCTTAGGATCTTGCCCCAGCGCTGTGTCGGCCAGGAGATAGGGGAAGCCCATGAAGAGCACGAATGCGAAGCCTGCCATCACATAACCCAGCAGACCGATGACGAGAAGATTTCTGGCGGACCAGCGCAGGAAGGCCATCGCCACGAAACCGCTAACTGAATAGAGAAAGAGGATGTCGCCGCGCCAGATGAAGAAGAAGTGGATCAGGCCGAAGACGAGCAGCCATGCCAGCCGCCGCGCCTGCAGCGCCCGACTCGCGCCGCGTTCCCAGGCCTTGTCCATGAACAGCGCCAGCCCCGCCCCGAACAGGAGGGTGAAAAGACCGCGCATCTTGCCGTCGATCAGAACGAATTGCGCTACCCACAGCCAATTGTCGGGGTCGCCCGTCGGGCCGATCCAGGCGTCCGGCCACATATAGGCGGTAAAAGGCTGGCCGAAGGCAACGATGTTCGCGCCGAGAATGCCCAGAACGGCAATGCCGCGAATCAGATCGAGGCTGGCGATGCGCTCTTTCGGCTTGGCCGGCGCGGGTTCGGCACCGCGCGGCGTATCAGGCGTGGCCTGTTGGTCTGTCATGGCGATTCCCTGTCCGTCCCGCCTGCGACTCTAGCCGCGCGAGCGGATTAGTGAAGCGCCGATACGGCTTCAGTTGCGGGTAACAAGGCAGTCCTGCCCCACGCGGCGCAAGCTGTTGCACGCGCTCTGCGCTTCGGCGCGGGAGGCATATCCGCCCGCCTGCAGCCGCGTGACGCGCCCGGTCGGGATCAGCAGACGCTCGCGTCCGGCGATTTCGGGCCGGGAAGAGAGGCGCGTCCAGAGCCTTTCTGCATTGCCGGGCACGCCGAAGGCACCGAGCTGCACGCGCCATGGCCCGCTGGCGCGCGCAGAGGGCCGAGCAGGTGCGGCGGCGACCGTCCGCGTGGGCTCCGGCGCAGGAGTCGTTACAGACGCAGGCCTTTCCGCCTGTGCGAAGCTCGCACCGGCATCCGCCGGGCTTGCCGTGCCGGTCGCCACTCGCGCCTGCTGTACGGCATCGCGCGCGGCGACAACCTCGGGCGAACGCGCGCGGTCATCCTCGCTGACCGAAAGATCGGCAGCGGCCAGTTCGACCGAGCGCGCGGCTTCGGCCTCCGCCTGGAGCTGGCGCGCCAGTCCCGCCGCGGCCTGGCGCTGTTCCAACGGGATAAATCCGTCCATCTGCGCAATCGCCGGCCCGGCCTGTGGCAGGCCGTCGGCATTGGCGAGCGTGAGCAGCGCATAGGCCCGCTCCCAGTCGCGCTCCACGAGGTCGCCGTTGAAGTGCGCGATGCCCAGCAAATATTGCGCGCGCGGATCGCCGCGCCGTGCGGCCGCCACCACGTAAGGCAGCGCCTCTTCCCGCCGACCATCCTGAAACAGGATCAGGCCGTAGGTATCGGCAGCGCGCAAGTGCCCCGCTGCCGCAGCACGGGCGTAGAGATCTTCGGCGCGCGCCAGGTCCATCGGCACGCCGCGACCAAGCCGGTATGCCTGAGCCAGATTGAAGAGCGCATCGGCATCGCCTTCGCTCGCCGGGCCTTCCCATTGTGCGATGGCAGCGGGATAGTCGCCCCTGCTCCACGCATCGACGCCATCGCGCACGGATTGCGCCGCAGCCGGCATCGCGATCGAAACGGCGATCGATAACAGCGCCCCACCGAGCCAGGTCGAATTCCATAACGACATCGCACCAATCCCCATCTGCAATCGTTGCCAATCCGAAGGTGCCATAGTAAACGAGCCTTTAGCAAAGCGTTTATGTGGACGCCCCTTATTGACACGCTTCCGCCGGTGCGGGGCGGGCGTGAAAAACTTGCCGCAGGCCATCGAAAAGCCAGATCGGGCCTGTGCACATTAACTCAAAATAAAGGGTATCCTGCGAAGCCCGTTGTCGGAAGGCCCGGATGATCATTCGGATCGGGGTCGAAGACTTTAGGGGGAATCGCCTTGCGCGTTTTGGCATTGGCATCGCAAAAGGGTGGATCGGGCAAGACCACTCTCTCCGGTCACCTGGCCGTGCAGGCACAGCGTGCCGGCGCCGGACCGGTCGTTCTTATCGACATCGACCCGCAGGGTTCGCTTGCGGATTGGTGGAACGAGCGTGAGGCCGAATTCCCGGCCTTCGCGCAGACCACGGTCGCACGTCTCGCGAACGATCTGGCGATTCTTCGCCAGCAGGGTTTCAAGCTTGCCGTGATCGACACGCCGCCCGCCATCACGATGGCGATCCAGTCGGTGATTTCGGTTGCCGAGCTGATGGTCGTGCCCACTCGCCCCTCGCCCCACGATCTGCGCGCAGTCGGCGCCACCGTCGATCTTTGCGAGCGTGCGGGCAAACCGCTCATCTTCGTCGTGAACGCCGCCACGCCCAAGGCGCGCATCACCTCCGAAGCCGCCGTTGCGCTGTCGCAGCACGGCACGGTCGCCCCGATCACCATTCACCACCGCACCGATTTCGCCGCATCGATGATCGACGGCCGCACGGTGATGGAAGTGGATCCCGAAGGACGCTCGGCCCAGGAAGTCACCGCGCTGTGGCACTATGTCGCCGATCGCCTCGAAAAGAATTTCCGCCGCACCGTGTTTGCAGCGCCGGGCAGCAAGTCCGCCGCCGCGAATGGTGCCGCACGCCAGCAGGCAGGCTTCGGCCGCCGGGTGGCACAATAATGGGCAGCTCGGCGATCAGCGAAAGCAAGAGCTTCGCCTCGCTCGGCCCGATGCTTCTTGCACGCAAGGGCACGGCAAAGCCGGCCATGCGCGCACAGCTCGAGCAGTCGGACCGCATGGCCATGCTCGAAGACGATTTCGATGCGCTGGCGGAAAGCCAGGACGCGCTCGGCTGGAATGATATGGGCGATGCCTTCGCCGATAACGATCAGGTCGTGCCGCTCCCGGTCGCCAATCGCCGCAGCAAGGCAGCGAAGCGCGCCGACAAGGCGGTAAAGGCCAAGGACAAGGCCGCGTTTACCCTGCGCCTCGATGCAGAGCGTCACATGAAGCTTCGCCTTGCGAGCACTCTTGCGGGATCGAGCGCACAGCAATTGGTGACGCAGGCGCTTGACGCATTCCTCGCCAAGAATCCCGAACTCGAAGCGATCGCCGAACAGATGGCGAAGAACTCCAAGACGTCCTGAGGGGGACCCAGACGATGCATATGGCAGACAAGCGCAATCCGATGATCGGTTTCGGCATGACCACCGCGATGGCGGCGGTCATGCTCAGCGGCTGCGCCGGGCATCCCGGCGCGCAGGCGAATGTCTCGACAGCGCAGGCACAGCAGGCCGTCGACAATGGCTATACGCAGGCGGTGCAGGCTGCCGAAGCCGCCGTGGCGGCGGAGCCGCGCAACGCCGCTCACCGTATGCGCCTTGGCAACGCCTATCTCGAAGCCGGTCGCTTTGCGTCCGCTTCCGCCAGCTTCCAGGACGCGATGGCGCTGGGCGATACAAGCCCGCGCGCCGCGCTCAGCCTCTCGCTCGCATTGACGGGGCAGGCACGCTACTCCGAATCCGCTGCGCTGCTGAACGAGTATGAAGGCGACATCTACGCTGCCGATCTCGGCCTGGCACTTGCGCTGAGCGGTCAGCCGGATCGCGGCATCCACATTCTCAGCAACGCCATTCGCGGCGGCGACAATACGGTGAAGGTTCGCCAGAACCTCGCTTACGCTTACGCCGTTGCCGGTCGCTGGCGCGAAGCGCGCATGATGGCTTCGCAGGATATTCCTGCACACGAAGTCGGCACCCGCATGACGGAGTGGGCACAGATGGCTTCGGCCGACGCCTACCAGGCTCGCATCGCCAATCTGCTCGGCGTTCCCGCGGGCATTCGCGATGGCGGCCAGCCGACGCATCTTGCGCTCGCCAATACCGTGCCGACGCAGCTGGCCGAGGCGCCCACCGCAGCCGCACCTGCTCCGATGGCGATGGCCGCTCCTGCAGAGCGGATCAGCCTGCCGGTGAGCGGTGGTGAGCTGCCTTCCGTTGGCGCGCCCGATAGCCGCTATGAAACGGTGGCCCAGCCCGCTGCGCGCCGGAGCCAGCCGGAAAGCTTCGCCAATGCGTTCGCCGACACGGCTCCCGTTGCCGAAGTCGAGCGGAGCGATGAATTCGTAACCCGCCCCGTGGTCCAGCCCGCTTCTCGCGAGCTAGCCGTTGCCGCGAGCGCGCCTGCACCGCGAGCCACCGCGCCTGCCGCAACCGCGCCGCGCACCAGCGCCATCACCGCCGCGCGTGATATCACGCAGCCGGCCCTCGTGCGGAGCAAGCGCGCAAGCGCCCCGGTCACCGATATCGCCAGCGATCCGACGCATCTCGTTCAGCTCGGCAGCTTTTCCAGCCAAGCGAGCGCCGAGCGTGCCTGGGGCATCTATGTCGAGCGCTACCCTGAGCTGGCCGACCGCCAGATGGTCATCACACAGGCCGTGGTGCGTGGCCGCAATTACTGGCGCGTTTCCGCTGGCGGCTTCGACAATGCGAGCAGCGATGCCATGTGCGACCGCGTCGATGCGGCGAGTGGCGATGGCTGCATCAGCTGGGCCGCCAGCAGCCCGCTGCCCGGCGCTGTCGATACGGGCGTTCGCCTCGCGCGCCGCTAATTATCTTCCCCTTCTCCTGGCGAGAAGAACCCGAAAGCCCCTCCCCGTCCACCGGGAGGGGCTTTCTTTTTTGGCCTAGAGCCGGAAGCCGCCGTCGCTCACCAGCGTCGTGCCAGTGATGCCGGCAGACGTATCTGAGAGCAGGAAGAGGATTTGCCCGGCTATCTCCTCGGCAGTCGCAAAGCGGCCTAGCGGCGTCGCCTGCGCAGCCATCGTCGCGAGCGCCCCGGCGCGGTCGCCCTGGTGCTTGGCCACGAGCTCCTCGAAGAACGGGACGCCGTCCCAGATCGCAGTATCGACGCCGCCGGGCGCGATCGCGTTGACGCGCACGCCCTTTCGCGCAGCTTCCTTGGCGGCAACCTTGGCCAGCTGGATCACCGCCGCCTTGGAGGAGGCATAAGCAGCAATGCCCTGCTCCGCCTTGACGCCGGTGACCGAGGCGGTGAGCACGATGGACGCGCCTTCCGATGCCTGCCGCATCGCGGTTCTCAGCGACAGGAATGCCCCGTCGTAATTGACCGAGGTGACGCGCTTCCAGTTCTCGAATGTCGATTTGACGATCGGCGCGTTCTCTCCGGCGATCCCGGCATTCAGCACCGCGCCATCGAAGGTGTCGCCAGCCGCCTCGATCGTGTCCCACAGGCCTTCGTCGGCGACATCCCCTGCATGCCGCACGGTCTCGCAATCGAGTTCCAGCCCATCCAGAGCGTCGCCATTGCGGTCGACCAGCACCAGCTTTGCCGCGCCCGCTCTCGCAAGCGCAAGCGCGCAGGCAGCCCCGATGCCGGAGGCTGCGCCGGTAACCAGCACCGTCTTTCCAGTCATGTCAGTCATCGATCCGCATTCCTCCCTTGAACAGCGCGGTGACGCGGCCCTGCACGGGCTGCCGGTCGAACGGGGTATTACCCGCCTGCGCTTCCATCTTCTTCGAATCCACCACCCAGGGCGCTTCAGGATCGACGATAGCGATGTCCGCCTCCTTGCCGACGGCCAGCTCCCCCGCCTCCACGCCCAGAAGCCGGGCTGGATTTCGCGCGATCAGATCGAAGGCGCGCGGCAAGTCGATCACGCCATCGCGCACCAGCGTCAGCGTCATCGCCAGCAGCGTCTCGGCTCCGGCCACGCCGGGTGCCGCGTCGGCGAAGGGAAGGTTCTTGTCTTCCGGTCCGCGCGGATCGTGGCCGCTCGAGATTACATCGATCGTATTGTCGCCGATGGCCTCGATCACGGCCTGCCGGTCATCCTCCTCGCGCAATGGCGGGGACAGCCGGAAGAAGGTGCGGTAATCGGCCAGTGCGAGGTCTGAGAACATGAAATGCGCCGGCGTCACGCCCGCGGTGATCGCCACGCCGCGCGCTTTTGCCTGGCGCACGAGATCGAGCCCAGCGCGGGTCGTGACCTGGCGGACATGGATACGCGCGCCGCTCGCCTCTGCCAGTGCAATATCGCGGGCCAGAGCCAGCGTTTCCGCAGCCTTGGGCGCACTGGGAAGCCCGAGCCTCGTGGCCATCTCCCCAGCGGTCGCCGCCGCATTGCCGACCAGCGTGGCATCTTCGGCATGGGTCACGACCACAAGGTCGAGCATCGCGGCATATTGCAGCAGTCGCAACATCACACCGCTATCGCCGATCCATTTTCTACCCGTCGCCACCGCCTTGGCACCGGCATCCTGCATCAGCGCGATTTCCGCCAATTGCTCGCCCGCCAGCCCAACGGTCGCCGCAGCGAGTGGATGCACCCAGAGATCGGGCTTGCCACTCTGCGCTGCAAATCTCACCCGCGCTGGATGATCGAGCGGTGGAGACTGGTCCGGCATCAGCGCAGCGCGCGTGATCCCGCCGAAATGGAAGGCGGGTTTGTCGATAGCGAACACGCCCAGATCGACGATGCCCGGGACAACGAGCTTTCCGGCCGCGTCCAGCACGTCGTCGGCGTTTCTCTGGCCCTTGCTGTCCGATATCCGTCCGTCATCGGCGTGCAGCGACTGCTCGAAAACGCCGTCGGGCCGAACGATCCGGCCATTGCGGATGGAAAGCGCGCGCGCCTGTCTCACACCCACTCCCCCTCGCCCCAGCCGGAGATCCCGCGAGCCTTGCGTGTCAGAATGTCGAGGCAGGCCATGCGAATGGCGACGCCCATCTCCACTTGCTGCGTGATGATCGAACGGCCTTTCAGATCTGCGATGTCGCTGTCGATTTCGACCCCACGGTTCATCGGCCCGGGATGCATGACGATGGCGTCGTCCCCGGCGAGCGCCAGCCGTTCTTTCGTCATTCCGTACAGGTGCCGGTATTCGCGTGGGCTGGGAATGAACTGCCCGTCCATCCGCTCGTTCTGCAGGCGCAGCATCATCACGACGTCGGCCCCCGCGAGGGCATCGTCGAAGCGAGTGAATGTCTCGACCTCCATCCGCGCGATCCCGCTCGGCATCAGCGCTGGCGGCGCGCAGAGGCGCACCGAAGCCCCAAGCGCCTGGAGGCACAGGATGTTCGAGCGGGCAACCCGGCTGTGGAGGATGTCTCCGCAGATCGTCACTTTCAGCCCGGTGAAATCCTCGGCCTCCTGTCCCCGCGCGCGCAGCACGTGGCGCAACGCCAAAGCATCGAGCAGCGCCTGGGTCGGGTGTTCATGTTGTCCGTCACCGGCATTGAGAACCGGGCAATCCACCTTGCCCGCAATTAGACCCGTCGCCCCGCTCGACCCGTGGCGGATGACGATGGCGTCGGCCCGCATGGCGTTGAGCGTCATCGCCGTATCGATCAGCGTTTCACCCTTTTTCACCGACGATTGCGCGGCATGCATATTGACGACATCGGCGCCGAGGCGTTTGCCCGCGATCTCGAAGCTGAGCAGCGTCCGCGTCGAATTTTCGAAGAAGGCATTGATGATCGTGAGGCCGGACAGGCTGTCCGAATGCTTTGCCGCCTGCCGGTTGAAAGCCACATATCGCTCGGCCTCGGCCAGCAGATAGAGGATTTCGTGGCGTTCCAGATCGCCGATGGCGATCAGGTCGCGATGCGGAAACGCCCGTCTCCCCGCCGGGAAGCGGGATGCGGAGGTATCGGAGGGCGGCGCTGTCATTAAAGCCAAGCCGTTAGTCGAGAGCCGTGCGCACCTCAAGCGGTTAAAGCTGGCCCTGCCGCGCCGCACTGCCTAAATGGCGAGCGAGACTGATTTCCAACGGGGATTTTCGATGGGTTTTGCGCGCAAGGTTTGGCGATTGCTGGTGGGCATCAAGGATGGGCTCGCGCTTCTTTTCCTGTTGCTTTTCTTCGCCCTCCTCTTCGCAGCGCTGAGCGCCCGGCCCAATCCCGGCGTGGTGCGCGATGGCGCGCTTCTGCTCGATATCGATGGCGTGGTCGTCGAGGAAGTGGCACCGATCGATCCTTTTGCCGCCCTGATTTCGCAAAGCGTCCCGGTGCGCGAATATGCGGCGCGAGACCTTATTCGTGCGATCGATGCAGCAGCTGGGGACGAGCGTATCGAGGCGCTGGCGCTCGATCTCACCAGTTTCCTTGGCGGCGGCGCCGTTCACATGCAGGGGATCGCCGAAGCGCTCGACCGCTTTAGCGCAGCGGGCAAGCCGATCTACAGCTACGGCATTGCCTATAGTGACGATGCCATGCTGCTCGCGGCCCACGCGGACGAGGTTTGGGTGGATCCGCTGGGCGGCGTGGTCATCACCGGGCCGGGCGGCGAGAACCTGTATTACGCGAATGCGCTCGAACGCTTCAACGTGAACGCGAACGTCTATCGCGTCGGCACTTACAAGAGCGCGGTCGAACCGTGGACACAGAACGAAATGTCTCCCGCCGCGCGCGAAAACCTCACGCAACTTCTGGCAACGCTATGGGGTGAATGGCGCGCGGCCGTAACGGCGGCGCGGCCGGATGCGGATATCGACCTGGTCACCAGCGATGTCGATGCATGGCTCGAAGCGTCGAATGGCGACCTGGCGCAGGCATCCCTTGCGGCTGGCCTTGCCGATCGTATCGGTACGCGCGTCGAATGGGGGGAGCGCATTGCCCAGGAAGTCGGCGAGGACGACTGGAATGACGATCCCGGAACCTTCGCCGCGACCGAATTCGATCCCTGGCTCGCGGATGTCGAAGCGGACCTCGACATTGGCGGTGACGGAAAGGTCGGCGTCGTAACTATCGCCGGGACGATTACGGACGGGGAGGCCGGGCCGGGCTCTGCTGGCGCTGCCCGCATCGAAGCGTTGCTGGACGATGCCCTCGACGACGATCTGGACGCACTGGTGGTGCGCGTGGACTCGCCCGGCGGCAGCGTCACCGGCTCGGAGACCATTCGACGCGCAATCCTGCGGCATAAGGACGCTGGGGTTCCGATCGCCGTATCCATGGGCAATTACGCCGCCAGCGGTGGGTATTGGGTGGCAACCCCGGCAGAGCGCATTTTCGCTGAGCCGCAGACGCTCACCGGCTCCATTGGCGTTTTCCTCGTCGTTCCAAGCTTCGAGGACGCCTTGGCGGAATACGGGATCAATTCCGATGGCGTCCGAACGACCGGCTTGTCCGGTCAGCCGGACCTGTTCTCCGGCTTTACACCGGAAGCCGACGCCTTGCTGCAGAATACGGTGGAAAGCACCTATGGCCGGTTCCTCGCATTGGTCGCTTCTGCACGGGGCATCAGCCCCGAACGTGCCGACGAGCTTGGCCAGGGGCGCGTCTGGGATGGCGGCGCCGCGCGTCAGCTGGGCCTGGTGGATCAGTTCGGCGATCTGGATGCCGCGATTGCGTGGGCGGCCGCACGCGCAGAACTGGGCGAAGACTTCGACGTGCGCTATCTCGGCAAGGATGCCGACTCCTATAGTTCGCTCCTGTCACGCATGATGGCCGGTGGCGGCGCGGAACAGACGAGAAGCGCGGATGTCGCCGCTCTTCTTGCTCGGCGTGAAAACGAAAGGCTGGCGCGCATCGTCGACGATTTCGAGACATTGCTCGGCAGCGAGGGTGTGCAGGCCCGGTGCGTCGAATGTATGGCCGTTCCAGCGGCAGCGCCTGCGTCGTCTCGACCTGAACCGTCACGCGGATTGCTCGCTTGGCTGGTTCAAGGGCTGCGCCGTTAAAGCATCTGACGAGGCTTCGTCTTGCCTTCATCGGGCGCGCATGGCAAAGGCGCGCCCCTGCCGTGAATCGACGACCGTAGCGATCTCTCGGGCGGGCGCGTAGCTCAGTGGTAGAGCACACCCTTCACACGGGTGGGGTCGCAAGTTCAATCCTTGCCGCGCCCACCATCTTTTCAATGACTTAGAAGAGATGGTTTGGATTTACCTGTAAAAATCCTGTAAAACATAGGCGTTCGTGCGCGGACTTTTGCGGCGGCTTTCGGAGCACCATGTCGAAGGCTGAGTTCGGGGAAACCGACCGGGGCCCAAGAGGCCTTTTGCGCGTTATAGGTTTGAAGGTAATCAGGACACCCCAAACTAAGCCAATAACGAGTTGCTAACCCTCAGCGTGCGAGACGCCGCGAATGAAAGCTTCAGATGCCCATTCGCTCCTGCTCACATGCCAGAATCCTCAAAAAGCTTTGACCGAGTTCGGAGATGCTGTCGCCCGGGGCCGCATCCACGGGACCGCTACGGTGCTCCACTTGGAAACTGGCCATGCGGGCGAATTCGCTAAAATCAAACGCTATTGGCTGCGCATCGAAGAGCAGGCTCAGCAGGCCGCTGTGTGGACTTGGGGTAGAGCGGAACTGGCAAGCCAAGGCGAAAACCCCGCAATACGCTTAAGCGATATTGTGTTCGACGAGGGCGCCGTCGAGAGTTTTGTCGCCGAACGAAAACCGTCAAAGCCAGAGCGCGGAAAAAAGCGAAACCAAGATGATTGGACGCCGTTCTGGGTAGCGGCAATTCAGCTAGCCAAAGCTGGAAGATTGAATGCTGGATACTTCCCAACGAAAAAAGCTCTTCATGACCGTCTCCACGTGATGATGGGAGCGACGATGGACATCCAAACGATCAAACCGCTGTCTCGTGTAATCTACGAAGAAGTCTTGCAACCAAATGTTGTCGAGGTCGAGCAGGCGGTGGCCGAGACCGACTAACCCTTTGAACGCCAATTGCGCACCATTTGCGCACCTTGCTCATCTTTTAGCATTCAGCACACCTCCCGAATCGGCGTCCTCGTGTTCGGGATTCAGGTGTTCGATATTCATACAGTTCTGCCTTTCGGTTCGTATCCGAACCGACGAGGCGAATGCCGAGCGTTTTTCACACTCTTTTCCATTCACCCTGCCGGTTCACCCGGCAGGTCATTCTGAAGTGTTCGAAATTTCATTCGGCCCGCAGCTGTCAGCGATAGGGTCCGCCCTCCCCAAGGTGTCGCCACACCGCCCCAGGCCATGACAGGCCGCACCACACAAGGAGGCTTCTGAAAGCCGACGTGCGAGCCTTTGGCGAGCTATACTCGTCGGACCTTCAGTCCGAACGAGCGCAGCAAAATGGTTCGCGCCATAGGTGCATACCATTTTGCGGTATTGCGCCTAAAAAATTGAGTGCGATTGTTTACCAATAAATGGTTCGTCAGCGATCTTGCCATTTGCCGCGAACGTTGTCGAAAAAACCGTTCGTAATTGTAAAGATGGCTTCGCGAACCCGCATCATGATGGGGTTCGCAGGCACTCCTTCTTCTCGATGCGGAAAGAACCATCGCTTTGGAAGGGGGCCCCTTTTCCTTCGCTACGAACAAAAATTGATGGGGCGTTTGGCATACCCGCTAACCGCATCCTAAAACCATGGGTATGCTCGAAGATGACCCTCACTGCGCCTATCGCGAATTGCTCAACCGGACTGCGCTAGCGATCGTTCCTGACGCGACCGCTGAGGACGTCGAAATCAGCAAGCGATTGCGGCGGATCCGAACCCATCTCAAAGGCGGCGCCAGCTATGACAAGCTTTCGCAGGATCTGCAGTTTGCACGCAATCCGGCGCTTGTCTCAACTCATAAGAACAAGACGCGCAAGAGGCTGAGTAGAACCGTCGAACGGACAACGAAGGCAGCTGCAGAAGCAACTGCAGATGCTCTAGCAAAGAACCTAGTCGCCGATCAGGCGAGACTAGAATTGGAGCTGTTCGACAGCGCCGAACCGCTCGCCGAGGACGTCCCCCAGTCGCGAGAAAACCCAAGCGAGGATGGATACAACCTTCGCTATCTCAAGCGACTTATCGGAAAGTTTTCTGCTCATGATGTAAGCCGCTCCGCCGTTCAGTCCGCCCCATCTTATGCCCTTTCCATAGCCGCCGAACTCATTGGGTGGGCAACGCGCGATCGCGAGTTCGAGGATCCTCAGAACCCCATTCCGCATCTCCATCAAGTCGGCGTTTTCGAATGTTGGCGTGACGAACTTTCCGATGAAGAAGCAGTATGGATCGACCGTGCGGCGGCGCTTGATCGCACGTGTGTCATGGATGAAGTTCGCCGAGTCTTCGGCATCGATTTGCCTATCGATTATCCAATGTCGAGTGCTGCGCTTATGGGTATGGCACGACTCGCAGACGCGGATAATCCCATGGCCAAAATCGACTGGGATCTGCATCGAACTGCGGGAGAAAAACTCGAATCCAACGAAGTAGCATTCGTGCAATCGAGCCTCGGCCTAGACGAAAGTAGGCGCGCCGTCGCGGAGGCGACGGTCTCGTTTCTCAAGCGCCGTATCGAGGACGAGACGATCCGAAATTTCGAGCTCTCGGTGCCATTCGGTCACATTCGCCTTATGATCGATGCACTCGACCCAGCGAGCAACGAGACGGACGACTGGGTGCCTCGCTTCTGTGAGAAAATCCAGACGCTGGCGGAGCAACTTGCCCCCGTAGTCAGAAGCGAGGAGGTCTTCTTCGCGCTGATGCATGCGGCGCACGAACACAGTTTCGCGAAGGTGAAATTCAACGAGATGGACGCCGTCAAGCGCGCTGGCGACAGGCACCGGCGCAACATGGAAGCGCTCGACGAGGCGCTGGCTTCCGGCTTGCAGTTCAAGTTCCGCAGCGATGGCATGGTAATTCTCGAGGACCACCCTGACTTTCATCTTATTGCCCAGCAACCGATGACCCGCGAAACCTACATGAGCCCAGCCTCCACACCGTGCGAAGACGAAGCGGGAGTGGCATGCGGATCCGTCGAAGAGACACAAACAGAGCTTCCGCCAGAGGATGATAAAAACATTCAGGGCGCTGGAATTCCGTTTACCCGCACCGCTGAACGAGAAGCCTCGCATGATGAGGGCAGCACCGACCGATCGCCCCCTATCGCTCGAGAAGAGGGAGCCGGACCGCGGGTGCAGACCGAACTCAGAGATAGCCCGAGGGACGAAGTCTCGGAAGCCGGCGAGAGCGCCTCTGAGGGAAATGAAGCGACTTCGCGTGAGGTTGACGCCGCTTTTCTTTCGGACGCCAGGGCCGTCTCAACAGAGGTCACCATACTGCCTCCTATCCGCACACATGAGCGCAGACAAAGGCGTCAAGCGTCTCTGTTCGACGTCAACGACAAGGACGTTATATGAGCAACGACATCGTGACTCGAAGCCCCCACTGGGATGCGATATGTGCAGTCACTAAGGTGGAGGATGTGGCAAGCGGGGTCAGCTTCCCGATTTCAAAAAGCCAAGCATCGCATCTGACCGATACTTATATCATCGCTCACTATGATGGCGAGGGCGCGAGCACGCTCGCACTCATGTTGGCCTGTTTCCTTACGACCGAACCGATGATTTTCGAAGTCGGCACACCGGCAAGCCGGGCGTTCAAATCCCTGGCTGAGGAGCGGCGGTTCGCTCCTCCCGCGCACGCGGCCAATCCGGTGAACGCTGCGATCGACGAGCGGCTGCGCCACCCTGAAATCCCCGCCATTGTCGAGTTTGGACGTATGCATTGGCGAGATGCGATTAATGTCGGAAGACACCTTCAAGGACCGCGTTTCTCGGCAACCGTATACTTTTGCTTTTTGGCCTCAGAGAACGATCAAACTTTGCAAATTCCGAACTTGGCCTCGGATGCCGGGCTTCACAAAGTGCTGGCCTTTGGCGGTTACAAGATTTCCCGAGAAACCCGCGATGGCGTCATCAAGATTCCGATAATCCCATCCGACATGCAGCGGCTAATCTACAGCGAAGGGCTATCCCTAACGGATGCCGCCAATGCCACTTCTGATAAATTTTCGCTGGGTGTGTTCCTAGACGAATTCAAACAATTCGGGCTGGACGTGAATTGGGAATTGACCGGATGATAACTCTCGACGACCTTTGGCAAAGCCTATTTGGCCAACCGATCACCACGTTCGAACGACGTATTATGACCGGAGTGTTAGACTATATCGGAGAGCGTAGCCCGGTCCTCGTGCTCGCCGCTATCTTGGTTTACATTCTGACCTTCGTTCTGCTTCGCGATCCAGCCAGCCCCTTCGTCATTTCGCGGAAACTTGGCGATACCATGCGCGATTTGGAGCGGCGCTTGCATGAGAACGAGCAGGGAGCTTACCTGTTCACACTCGCCCGCAAAGAGCTATTCGAAGACATCGAATTCACGAAGAATGTTTTGGCGCTCGCTCGAAAAGACGCCCGTGAGAGAGAGGATCTGCCCGCGCGCGCATATTGGAAAATCGGAGTCGTCTCGTTCGCTGGGATGTTGGGCGCAATAGCGTTTAGTTTAAGCATTCTTAAGCTGACCGGCTTGGCATAGCGTCTGCCACGTGCCGCCTGATTTCTCTTCAATCTCTTTTGTATTTCCCAGCTGACTGAAAGCTGGCTACGATTGCGTTCTGCGTGCCTGCCGAACACTCAACCTCCAAGTAGTTGATCCGCGCTGCGTTGGGACTGGACGCGGCTGGAGCCGTGGCGTTAACTGCGAGACAAGCACCTTAAATCAAGCCAGCGGCGAGCAGAGCAATGGCGCGGGTCCTGTCATGGACCAACGAACATAGCTAGCCGAGCAATCGCAGAAAGAACATTCATGGCCGTCAAAAAGTCCGACCTTTATTCATCGCTCTGGGCGTCCTGTAATGAGCTGCGCGGCGGCATGGATTCGACCCAATACAAGGACTACGTCCTTTTCATGCTGTTCATCAAATATGTGTCGGACAAGTATGCGAACAGCGACGACATGGAGCCTCCGATCGTCATCCCCAAAGGCGCATCCTTTGATGACATGGTGGCGCTTACCGGTAACCCGGAGATCGGCGATCTCATCAACACTCAGGTCATTCAACCGCTTGTCGAAGCCAACGAACGGCTGGCTCGCACCGACTTTCCGGACTTTAACGATCCGAACAAGCTTGGGGATGGTAGTGAGAAAGAGAAGCGGATCAGCAACCTGATTGCGATTTTCAACAGTCCCGATCTCGATTTCGCGCAGAACCGTGCCGATCATGATGACATTCTGGGAGATGCCTACGAATACCTGATGCGGCACTTCGCGACGGAAAGCGGCAAGAGCAAAGGCCAGTTCTACACGCCATCCGAAGTCAGCCGCATTATCGCAAAAGTTATCGGTATCTCTCCCCAAAATTCCGTGGCTGGAACCACCGCATACGACCCCACATGCGGCTCCGGCTCGCTGCTACTCAAGGTTGCAGCTGAAGCGGGCAAACGGATCACCCTGGAAGGCCAAGAGAAAGACGTCACCACCGCCGGTCTTGCCCGCATGAATATGATCCTGCACGACTTCCCAACCGCCAATATCCTGCCCGGCAATACGCTGACAGCGCCCAAGTTCTTGGAAAATGAGCGCTTGCGCACTTACGATTACGTCGTCGCAAACCCACCCTTCTCGGACAAGTCATGGAGCAATGGCTTCTCCTATGACGAGGAGGGAGCGGTCGCGGACATTCATAACCGCTTCGTCTGGGGGGCGCCGCCGAAAAAGCAGGGCGATTACGCATACCTGCTCCACATCATCCGCTCGATGAACAGCACAGGCAAGGCGGTCTGCGTCCTCCCTCACGGCGTCCTGTTCCGCGGCAATGCCGAGGCGACCTTGCGCGAGGCGCTCGTGCGATCTGGCTACCTCAAGGGGATCATTGGCCTGCCTGCCAACCTTTTTTATGGGACCGGCATCCCGGCCTGTCTTGTCGTGCTCGACAAGGAGAACGCCACCGCCCGCCGCGGGATCTTCATGATCGACGCCGCCAAAGGGTTCCGAAAGGACGGCGCCAAAAACCGCCTGCGCGAGCAGGACATCCACCGGATCGTCGACACTTTCCGCAAGGGTGCGGATGTGCAGAGATACGCCCGCATGGTCCCGTTTGACGAAATCATGGACGAGCGAAACGCCTTCAACCTGAACCTCGCGCGCTACATCGACACGTCTGAGCCGGAAGACATCCACGATATCGACGCGCATCTCAACGGTGGCATCCCTGTAAGAGATGTCGAGGCGCTTCATCCTTGGTGGGAGGTCATGCCCGGGCTTCGCGGCAAGCTATTCGGAGATTTGCGGCCCGGCTATCTCGATATGACGCTCCCCGCTGAAGAAGTGAAGGATGCGATCAGCGCCGACACGGAATTCAAGCGTTTCGCGACCTCGGCCGGAGAAGTCTTTACTGCCTGGCGCGAAAGGACGGATGCGACGTGCCGCCGCTTTGCAGCCGGCGATAATCCGAAAGAGCTGATCGAAACAGTCTCCGAGGATTTGCTGGAAGCCTTCCGGGCTGTCCCGATGCTCAACCACTATGACGTGTATCAGCATTTGATGGATTATTGGGCCGAGGCTCTGCAGGATGACGCTTATCTGATCGCGGCTGTCGGCTGGGTCGATGGCGTGCAGCCGCGCGAAATTACCAAGCGCAAGGGCAAGAGCGGTAAGATGGAATGGCCCGAGCCGGGTGACTACACGCTGGGCAAACGCCGCTTCACGTCCGATCTGGTTCCGGCGCGGCTTATGGTGGATCGCTATTTCGAAGCCGAACAGGCGGCGATCGACGAGCTCGACGGTCGCATCGCCGAACTGGAACAGGATCTTGCCGACCAGATCGAGGAAGGTTCGGGCGAGGACGGATTGCTGTCCGAGGTGATCGAGGGCGAAGGCGACAAGCAGAAGATCGTAGCCAAGGCGCTTAAGGACAGGCTGAAGGAGATCGGCGAAGACCTCGATTTCGCAGATGAGCGAGCCGCGCTCGAAGCCTACAAAAAGGTTATGGATGCGCTCGCCAAGACGAAGAAGCAGCGCAAAGCGGCCCAAGACAAGCTCTGGCAACTTGTTCATAAGAGATACGCTGCACTCAGCGAGGATGACGTGAAGACACTCGTAGTCGCTGACAAATGGCTGGCGGTCGTCAAGGAGAGGGTTGCCGGGGAGGTGCAGCAGGTGGCTCAAAAGCTTGCTGCTAGGGTCTGCACCCTTGCCGAGCGTTACGCTTCGCCCTTGCCTCAGTTGGAGCGGGAGGTTGATACGCTTTCATCGCGTGTTGCCGGTCATCTCAAGGCCATGGGTGCAACATGGAAATAAGGCGAGGATACAAGCAGACCGAGATCGGAGTTCTCCCAGCGGATTGGCCTGTTGAACCCCTTGAACGGTTTCTTAAACAGAGAGCGACTTACGGGGTTGTCAAAGCGGGCAAGTTCCAATCTGTTGGGATACCTATGCTAAGGGGTGGAGACATTGCTGAAGGACGCATTGGCTCTGACCATCCTCTGATCTCAGTTGAGAAAAGCTCCGAATATGCGCGAACCGTCCTTCGGCAAAATGATGTCGTCATCGCCCTGGTTGGATACCCGGGCGAGGCAGCAGTCGTCCCGGCAAGATTGATAGGCGCAAATATATCCAGAGCTGTTGGGCTTTTGCGAACAAAGGCCAAGCTCAATCCAAACTTCCTGGTTGCACTCCTAAACTCGCCTTCTGGTCGAGCCGAGTTTCTGCGGCCTAGTGCCGGATCTGCCCAGATCGTTGTGAATCTTAGTGCTCTTAACAAAATGCGCCTTCCCGTCCCGTCACTCCCCGAACAGCGCGCCATAGCGGTGGCGCTGGCGGATGTGGATGCGACGATTGCGGCTATGATCAAGCTGCTCGCCAAAAAGCGCGACCTGCGCACCGCCACCATGCAGCGCTTGCTCACGGGAGAGAAGCGTCTTGCAGGCTTTTCAGAGCAATGGAGCTTCGCAAACCTAGGAGATTGTTTAACAGCGCCGCCTAGCTACGGCATCAATGCGCCCGCAGTTCCTCACTGTGACACTCTTCCCCGATACATCCGCATTACGGACATTACGGAAGAAGGTGATTACCTTCCTGACCCGCTGGTAGGCGTAAAATCGCACGACCCTCGCTATATTCTAAAGCCAGGCGACATAGTGTTTGCAAGAACCGGTGCCACGACTGGTAAAACCTATCTATACGATCCGAAAGATGGGCAGCTTGTATACGCGGGATTTCTGATCCTAGCCCGTCCCGATCCTGAAAAACTAGTATCGAAATTTCTTGCTGCCTACACCACTACCAGATCTTATTGGAATTGGGTGAAAACTGTTTCTTTGCGCAGCGGGCAACCCGGCATAAACGGCCAACAGTTCGCTCGCCTCGAGATTCCTTTACCACCTGTCGATGAGCAGCTGGCTATCGCAGAAGTCATAACGGCGGCAGATCAGGAAATCGCTCTTCTAAAGGCTCGGATCAAGAAAACGCAGGCCCTCAAGCAGGCAATGATGCAGGCGCTTCTTACCGGCCGCGTGCGCCTTCCTCTCGAAACAGTCGAGGACGCCGGCAAGGAGCTTGCCGATGCTTGACCGCCCCCGGAGCGAACGGGTGACACAGGATCGCCTCGTGCGCTTTATTACCGCGCCCGCAGCGAACGACGGTCTTGGCTATAATTATCTCGGCGACTGGTCCAAGCGCGATAACAATCGCTGCGTCGAGCCCGAGCTTCTGCGCTCGAACCTATCCGAGCGGGGTTACACGCCGGACGAGATCAACGCCGCCCTCACCAAGCTGATGCAGGCGATCGAGGTCACAGGAACCACGCTCTACCAGGCGAACATGCGCACCTACACGCTGCTGCGTTACGGCGTGGACGTGCAAACCTCAGCCAGCGAGCCCTTCAAGACAATCCATCTGGTCGACTGGGACAACCCAGACAACAACGATTTCGCTTTGGCAGAAGAGGTAACCATCAGGGGCGGCCACGAGCGGCGGCCCGACCTCGTGGTCTATCTCAACGGGCTTGCTGTCGCGGTGATCGAACTCAAGCGCTCCTCGGTCGAGATCGGCGACGGGATCCGGCAACTGATCTCCAACCAAGAGGAAATATTCAACGCCCCGTTCTTCGCCACCGCGCAATTGCTGCTAGCCGGCAACGACACCCAAGGGCTGCGCTATGGAACGGTGGGAACGCCCGAAACCTACTTCGTGGAATGGCGCGACGAGGACCCGCCAACCGACGATTTCGCTCCAGGTGTTTTGCTGGACCGACCGGTTAGTCAGATCCTGCGCAAGGACCGCCTTCTCGATCTCATCCGGCACTTCGTCATTTTCGACGCCGGCCAGAAGAAGGTGCCACGGCAGCATCAGTTCACCGGAGTAAAGTTGGCCCAGGAACGGCTGGCAAAACGCGAGGGCGGCGTGATCTGGCACTCGCAGGGTTCGGGCAAGAGTATCCTCATGGTGCTGCTGGCAAAATGGATACTGGAACACGACCCCGAGGCGCGTGTTCTCATCGTTACTGACCGGGACGAACTCGATAAGCAAATCGAGGGCGTGATGCGAAACGCCGGTGTCACCGCAGCCGACGCACCCTCGCCGCGGGTGACGAAGCGGGATCAATTCGTGAGCTGGCTTGGTTCCCCCTCGCCCCGCCTGATCTGCGCGCTGATCCATAAATTCGACACGACCGACCTATCGGGTCCGCCGCCAAAGGTGCACGGCCGGTTCTACGTCTTCGTGGACGAGTGCCACCGCACGCAGGGCGGCGACATGAACAAACAGATGAAGCGTTGGTTGGAGGGTGCGATCTTCGTAGGCTTTACCGGCACGCCGCTCCTGAAGAAAGACCGGCAGACCACGCGAGACGTGTTCGGGACCTACATCCATACCTACAAATTTCAGGAAGCCGTGCGGGACAAGGTGGTCCTCGACCTGAAATACGAAGCCCGCGACGTGCCGCAGAAAATGACGGACCCAGCTGCCATCGACGCTTGGTTCGAGAAGCAGACTAAGGGCCTGAACAAATATCAGAAGGCAGTTCTTCGCAAGCGGTGGGCGAGGATGGAAGAGCTGCTCAGTTCGACAGGCCGCAAACAGCGTATCGTTGCTGAGATCGTCAAGGACTTCGATCTCAAGCCTCGCCTGTCAGATGATCGCGGCACAGCGATCCTAGTCGCCGATTCCATTCGCGATGCATGCGAATACTTCCGACTTTTTCAGGGCACCCGTCTGGCTGGCCAAGTGGGGATTGTCACCTCATTCGAGCCGAACCACAACGCGGTCTCCCGTGAACCTGCCAAGAGCGATGAACGCTATAAGTTCGACACCTACACGATTTTCGTGCTCGCGAGCGGTCAGAGCACCGGAGCCTATGAAACGGAGATCAAGCGTCGGTTCATCGATGAACCAGCGAACATGAAGCTGATCATCGTCGTCTCAAAGCTGCTCACCGGCTTCGATGCCCCAAGCTGCACCTACATCTACCTCGACGACACGCTGCGCGATCACAATCTTTTTCAGGCAATTTGCCGCACCAACCGGCTCGATGGCGACGACAAGGAATATGGCTACATTGTCGACTTCAAGGAGCTGTTTGGAAAGGTCCAAGAGGCAATCGCAATCTACAGCTCCGACGAGCTCGATGTCGACCAAGGGGACGGCGGCGACAATAACGTCACGATCAAGGAATGGCTCGAAGAAGGGAAGGCGCGACTGGAGGCTATCCGCGAGGAACTGCACTATTTATGCGAACCCGTTCCGCCGCCTCGCGAGGTTGAGCAGTTTCTGCGATATTTCTGCGGCGATGCCGGTAGCCCCGAAGCGCTGCTGGAGACGGAACCGTTGCGGATCGCCTTCTACAAGTCGGTTGCCTCGTTCGTGCGAGCGTATGGTGCACTGGCCGCCAACCTAGAAGAGGCGGGATACTCAGCGACAGAGCAGGCCGAGATCGTTGGAGAAGTCGAGGCGTATGTGGACTTGCGCGCAGCGATCAAGCGACACTCGGGAGAGGAACTCGACATCAAGCCCTACGAGGCGGATATGCGGCACCTCCTGAACACTTACATTGAGGCAGAGGCAGCCAACACTCTTGGAACGCTCTCCAAGGTATCGCTCACCGAAGCGATCATCGAGACCGGAATCCACGATGCCATTGCCAAACAGCTCAACGAGAAAGGCAAGCTTTCGAAGAACGCGATCGCCGAAGGGATTATCAACAATATCCGCAAGACGATCATCCGCGAGCAGTTAACAGATCCGCGCTTCTATGAGGAGATGTCCAAACTGCTCGAGGACCTAATTAAGCATGCTCGCGAGAGTGCGGTAGCTTACGAAGAGTTTCTTCGCGAGGCCGAGGAACTGGTTAGGAAACTAGCGGAAAAGGAAGCCGATCCGGGGCTACCTGCAGCGCTTCAAGGCAACCGTGAGGCTGCTGTGATCTACAACAACTTGGCAGCGCTCCCGGCGACGACATTCGCTTGTCCGCTAGGTGATGATGAAAGAGCAAATCTAGCTCTAGAAGTGGACATCGCTGTCCGCGAGCGCGCGCCCGCAGGATGGAAAGGCGATCCCATCCGAGAAAAGGAAGTTAAAAACACACTGTTCCCCCTCTTCGACCGCGACCGTGATGCTACCATGGCGATATTCAAAATCATCAAGAGCCAACCGGGGTATTGATGGTCGAGACAATCGAAATCGCTGACTTGTCGATCGCAGTGACTCGAAAGGCAGTGAAGAATGTCCACCTTTCGGTTCATCCTCCGGAAGGTCGCGTCACACTCGTTGCACCGACTGACACACGGATCGAAGTGGCTCGCGCCTACGCCATTACACGCCTAGGTTGGATACGAAAGCAGCAGGAGCGATTCCGGGACCAAGTTCGCGAGTCACCGCGGCGGTTCGTGACACGCGAAAGCCATCATCTTTGGGGAAGACGTCACCTCCTGAAGATCGAAGAGCACGAAGGTCGACAAGGTGTGACTGTTGGCCACCGAACCATCCACCTTCGTGTCAGGCCTGGGTCAGACACATCAAAGCGGGCCGAAATCATTCATCGATGGCACCTCCGTCTTTTGCACCAAGCCCTGCCGCCCATAATTGAAAAATGGGAGCCTCGTTTGAGCGTAACCGTCGAACGCTACTTCCTCCAACGAATGAAAACGAAGTGGGGCAGTTGTAACGCTGTGCAGCGGACGATTAGATTGAACACCGAACTCGTGAAGAAGCCCCGCGACCTACTCGAATACGTGGTGGTGCACGAAATGATCCATATTCTCGAACCAACCCATAGCCCGAGATTCTTCGAGCTTCTCACAAAGAACTATCCGAACTGGGCCGAGGCTCGCCTAGAACTGAACGAGCTTCCGGTCCCTGCGATGTAGGCAAAGAGCTTTTTGGGGCGAGATTGTTTTCGACCTGCTCGAAGGTCGCGATCAAACTTCTTTACGAGAGCAGGATCAAGCGGTGTCAGCCTCGCTCACAATCTGTCGCTTCGTTTCTGTTTATCCTTGGGCTGCATAGGAGCGGTCACGGCCAACTCCGCCAATCTCAACCGCTCGCGCATCACTTCCTCCAATTCCTGAGGCGCCTCGATGCGAACCTCGCCGCCCCAAGTGAACAAATGTTCGGCTATTTCGCGCAATCCTCCCGAGTGGAAGCGAACCACGACTCCATTACCGTCCGCCTCGATGCTCTGGTGCGGATGGAAACGCCAACGCCGGGCGCGCTCAGCACTTTCGGGACCGACCCTGAGAACGATATCGTGGCCTTCCTCGCGCCAGATGCCGAAGCTGCGGCCCATCCATTCGTCGAGGTCCCAGTTTTCTTCTGGAGCGCCGGGCTCCTCGCTCGCGCGGACTTCACTCATTCGGTCGAGGCGGTAAGGGACAGGGTCGAGATCGCGGTCCGGCAGCTTGCCGATAAGGTAGGTCACCGAACCGTGTATGAGGCCGAAGGGAACGACCCGGCGCCATTTCGGCCCGTTCGCGCCTTCCGCCCGGTAGTCGAATTCGACGCAGCACCCCGCCATGATGGCGCCTTGGATGCAGGCGACCGTCTCGGGGGCGTTTTCGATCATCGGGCCGGCCGGGACATGATGGCGCTGCAGGCGGACCAGCGGATCGAGATCAGGTGCCATGCGGCTCTTCACCTCACGCCTGAGCCCCGCCTGCACCTTGGCAACCAAGCTTTCGAGCAGCGGCGCCTGAGCAGAGCCCGCCCGCCGTTGCGTGGCAGCGAGCGATTGCAAAGCGGCAATCTCAGCGACGTTTGGCTGCGTGAAAGCAGAGTGCAACGAGCCCGGTATGCGAAAGCGCTTGCGGCGATCCTCGACTATCTCCTCGAGGTCGAAATGGATGAGGATGAGATCGCGCAGCCGCTCTGCGGTGCGGCGGTCCGCGCCGATTTCTTGGGCCATCTCATCGAGCGTCAGGCCCTCAGTGCTTTCGCTGAGTGCCTTGACGAGAGTTAGCAGCCGGTCGAGCTTCGCCATGCGCGCCATTGGTTGGCTACTCCACTAACGTCGGCATAGGCGCTGTAGCGTCGCCTGACGGCCGGCGGGAAAGCATTTTAGCACAGAGCCGCGCAAGTGATTCCGTTAGGTCCGCTTCCTTCAGGGCCACGTCCACCGACGCGATCCGCAGGCACTCACTGCCACCCACGATACCGAACCGGGCACGCTCGCCTAATTCTTCACCCGGGCGGCTCGGATAGAGTAACATCAGCTCCTTCGTGCGGTAGAGCCGCGCATAGGCCATCAGCTGGTAGACGTCGGATTGGCTAACGCCGTGCTTTCGGTCGAGCGGGTCGGAGCCGAGCTTCTTCCACTTGGTGTCGACGATCGCGCAGGTCTCGCCGCCGCGGCGCAGGATAATGTCGGGCTTGGTGCTAAACACGTTCCCAGTTTCAAGATGCTCGCCGGTGAAGGCGCCGAGGCAGGCGCGATGCCCGCCCTGTTCCACCAATTCGATCCCGCTCCCGACAAGCGCGCGGCGCAGCAGCACCGCAACGTATTTCTCGAACAGATCGTTCATCGGGAAGAGTAGCGTGAGGCCCTCAGGTGCCTCCGTATCATGATGAGTCGCCTGCCAGTCGCGTTGGAGCAGCAGCCTCGTCAGACGGAACAGCGCCGCCCAGCGTCGGTTCGTGCGATCGATGCGGACTTGTGTCCACGGCAGGCGATTGACCGGCACGAGGGGAATGTCGGCAAGCGTGCAGCGCAGCTCGTCCAGCTTGCGCCGAGTAGCGTGCGAACGTGCATGCCCGGCGAGGAACACAACCGCCGCCGCCATCACGCGCATCAGGGGCGTGTCCGACTCTAACTGGTCGAAGCGGCAGGCTAGCCGGTCGGGCCGCACGGCGTTACGTGTAAACTGGCGGGTCACGTCGAGCCGCCCGCGCAATGCGGGCAGATCGTCCTCGCGCGGGACATAGGCGCGCGGCAGGCCTCGCCGCACCTCCGCCAAGAGGCGCGTCGCAAACGCATCGATAAGGATTTCAAGCAGACTCGTCTTCTGTCGCGCGATCGCCGCCTCGCTCCCGATGCCGAGATCGAGACCGAGCGCAACATCGAGCATCCGCACGAGGCGATGCCGGACAGTGTTCTGATCCTCGGCCGCGTCTTCAGGATCGACCTTGGGCAGGATTTCAAGACTGGAGCCCTTCGCCGAAACGATTCCAACCATTTGGCGCGCGATCAGCCGATCGCGGCCCAACACCATGATGTTGGTCGCATCCTCGCGGGCCAGCGGATGCGCGCAAGCAGCGGCATGAAGCGCATCAGCACTCTCACGCGTCAGGCCGTTCTCGCCGAAGCGCGCGTGCCCCCACTCGTGCAGCGTCAGGTGAGTCATGGAGCGAATGCCACCTGCATCGCGCGTGCGTGGTCGGCGGCCGCGCCGCTGATGGCCGAAAGCCATCCGCGCCACGAGCAGGTCGCGAAACCCACCCGGTCACCCGCCACTCTTACTTGGAGGTCTTCGATCTCGCGGCGATGCTGAAGGAAATCGCCGTCGGATATCTCCATTCCGCCGCCCGGTTCGGCGAAAAGATAGAGCAGAACAGGTTCGAGCCCCTCGCGGCTTGCTTGCGTCGCAATGCCGAGTGCGTGCTTGACGAGCTGCGCCGCATCTAGGTGGCGATATCTTCGGGGCTCGGCGCGAAGCAGGTCGCGCATGGCCCGCCAGCGGGACATCCCGTCGCCCCAGACATCACGGTCATAGGCCTCGGACAGTTCTGCGGGTTTCGCGCCGCGAAAAGGCTCGTATCGCTTGGACTCGACGCCGATCAGATGCGTCTCGGTCCAGACGGCGGCATCAAGCCAAGGGTGTCGTCCGCCGCTCCACGGAAATCGCATCTCGCATTCGATACCAACCTTGACAGGGCGGCCGGATAAATCGGCGAGCGGCGGGAAGGCAGGCAGTTCACTGGGCCGCTCCAGGAACCATCCGAATCCGTTGGCCGCTAGCGCCGCGCTGCTCTGCGGATTGGCAAACTTGCCACTGGCGATCTCATTACCTGCCGCGCGTTCGAGTATTGCGCGAACGCGGTCTTCAGGAACGCCCGGCAAAAACAGAGGGTTGCCCTCGCTCAAGCGACGACCTCCGCTGAGATCGCGCCGGACGGCTTTCGCTTTACCAAGCGAGAGTAGGCGCCTTCTTCGAAGCTATCGAGAACACGCCAGCTCTTCAGCGGCTCGCTGCCCTCGCCCATTGGATCCTCAATGGTCTTGCATTCGAGGAAATTGCCGCCCTTATCCTTCTCGCCAAGAACCGCAGCCAGGCGGTTCCAGTCTTCAAAGAAATATTCCTGGAGAAGCGGGATGACCTTGTCGCTCATGACCGCGTCAACTTGCGGCTTCGTTTTGCAGCCGATGAAGAAGGCATGGCCAATCCGGTGGTCGCGATCGACGAGGTATTCGATCCGCTGGTTTATTGTCTCAAGCACCTGCGCGAGCGGAAGGCCGGTTGCCTTCTCTGCTTCCAGGAAGGCCTCGACCGAAGTATCGGGAGCCATCTCCTCGAAGCGGAACCGGCGGCGCAGCGCGGTGTCGAGTAGCGCGATCGAGCGGTCGGCGGTGTTCATCGTGCCGATAATGTGCAGGTTCGCGGGCACACCGAATTCGCGCTTGGAATAGGGCAACCGGACCTTGAGCGCGTTCGGCATGCCGAGCCGTTTGTCCGGTTCGATCAGCGTAATGAGCTCGCCGAAGACCTTGGAGATGTTGGCGCGGTTGATCTCATCGATGATGAGGACGTGGGGGAGGACGTCTCCTTCTTCCGGATTGTTATCGTCGACCTCTTGCGGGCCGCTGTTGAGCAATCGCTCAAGGACCTGAAGATTCAGCCGCCCGCGAGGCAATTCGTAGATGGTATCGAGGCTGAAGCGTTTGTCTGGGCTGAGTTCGCCGACAGGCACGCCGTCAGGATCGCTCCAGACCCAGGAGACTTTTCGTCGATGAGTGTAACGCCCATCGGGGCGCGGGGCGTATTCGTAATCGCCTTCAACGATACCGATTGCGCGAAAGGCATTGAGGCCCTTCGAAGCGACAATAACATCACCGATACTCAGCTGATTCCGGAACCGGTCCGGTGATTTGACCATCCCCATCTGCGGGGTAATCCGTTCATCCGGAAAATGGCGCTCCAATTCAGCCTGAACCTCGTCCCGACTCGTGAAACGCTCATCGCTCCAATCCACATCCCGGAAACCGAACATCGCATATCCTTGTTCGAGGGAGTCTTCGAAAACCCATGCGCTATGCGGGTCGTTCGATTGCCCCAAGGACATCTTGAAAATCTTCCGACCCTCGAGAGAGATTCCATCTTCATTGCGACGCACACGCGTCTGGGCGCGATCGGCAATGCGGGCGAAGAGACCGCTTTCCGCCTTGAGGCTGAAACCGCCACTTTCGCTCGGACCGTCCGTGTCGGGCCTGAGCCCTTCGATGAATTCCTCGTAGCTGAAGCTCTGGTGGAAGGTGACCATCTCGACCTGCCGCGCATCGACGAGTTCGCGATAGCGCTTCATCAATGCCGCGCGGCCTTGGGCGTCTTCCCCATATTCGACCGAACCATCGCACAGGCGCACTGCCTCCCGGGCCGTGCGATAAGTCTTGCCAGTGCCAGGCGGGCCGTAGAGGATCAGGTTGGTCGGTTGCACGATAGTGTCCTTACTTTCTGTTGGCGCACCAAGAAGACGGTCACGCCAAAAGGGGTCGTTCAGAAACCAGTCGTAATCCTGTTCTTCCCCATCGAGTAGATAACGTCGCAAGCGATCGGCAGACTCTTTCTCGCTCGGATCGCGCAGGCGCCAAACGGCATGGTTGCTTGTATAGAAATACCAGGTGCGAGGCTCATCCCACTGCTGCCACTCTACCCCGACGCGTAGCCCGTCTTCGCTCATCTCGGTGATGGTGCCTTCCGCGCGGAAGCGGTTTGCAGTGACGATGCCTCCTTTGGTATCGAACGGGAGTTCGGTCGCACGGGGCACGAAATCTTTAAGGAAGATGCGATCGCCTATCTGCATCTCACGCACGCGCCGGTTATTGGCGCTGCCTGTGTCGGTGAGAAGGCTCCATTCGCCACGCTCGAGGAAACGCGGCACGCCGTCTTCTTGGCCCCAAAGGGAGGTGACTAACCAAATAGGCACGGGGTCTAGTTCGCCGGTGCCTGACTTGTCGCCAGACTCACTTTCGTAACGTTCCACCAGCTGAGACAGAACTTCGGCGTTCGGAACTTCGATCTTGCTGACTTCCCGTGGGTTGGGAACGTCGTGTCGCAGACGATGTGGCAAGTTCGAATTCCGGGACTTTTGCGAAGGGTAGTCTGTGACGGTCACCTGCTGCACAGACCAATGACCATATGAGCCTTCAAGCCAAATTTGCGTTCGCGCTGCTTCGAGATCCAGCGCGAGCTGCCGACCATCTTCGAGCGCGAACGACGCAATCTTGTTCGTTTGTCCGATCGGCTCGCCCAGGCTTTCCCGTAGCGTGCGCAGGGCCCAATAATCTTCCTTGGCCAAGTCGAACACGAACCGGGTCGCTGTGCTCATGTCAGCACCGAAGCTTTGCGGCGGCGGCACATCTGCCATTCCGTGGAACTTGCGCCCCCGCATGGCCTGACAAATATTCGGCCAAGCATCATTCAGACCGAGAGCATCATTCACATCCTTTACGACCAGTTCGGCGCTCTGTCCGTCCCGCTCACGGGCGGGCTCGATATAGTTCTCGAGGACGAACCGCCGAATCCGATCAGCATCGTTCGCGCTTGCATGGCCGTCGAGGAATTGGCCATATTGCATCAACCAGCTACGCCAATTCGAGAGTCTGTTTCTCGGTTTTTCGGACTCAGGCATGAGGACGCGGAACCGCTCACCGCCACTGTCGAAATCCGTCCTTAGTCTCGAAATCGCTTCACGAATGTCTGCGAAGCGGTCCGCCTCCCAAGCTGCTTCGAGGTCTGGGTAGTGAAAGCCCAGATCGGCCAATTTTTTCTCGATTGTTCTCACCGCATGGACGCGTGTATTGCGTCCGCTTTCGGTATTCGCCCCGTTCGTTTCGAGCCAATCTCTGAATTCGCTTTCCCTCACTTGCCTCCCTCCTCGATCACCCATGCAAGGGTATTCACCAATTGTAGATGATCGACACTTTTCGCGTCCAATTCCAGTAGCTTCGGATTAGCTACAACGACCGCCAATGTCCTAGCACGGCTGATTGCCACGTTGATGCGGTTCTTCGAATAAAAGAACTCGACATGGCGCGGCAGGTCGTCCGGGGTCGACGTCGCGAGTGATACGATCACCACCTCAGCTTCTTGACCTTGGAACTTGTCGACTGTGCCCACG
This sequence comes from Aurantiacibacter aquimixticola, assembly GCF_003605475.1. Classification (NCBI taxonomy): domain Bacteria; kingdom Pseudomonadati; phylum Pseudomonadota; class Alphaproteobacteria; order Sphingomonadales; family Erythrobacteraceae; genus Aurantiacibacter; species Aurantiacibacter aquimixticola. Next base: position 1,388,950 of record NZ_RAHX01000001.1, read on the forward strand.
CGCGCTTCGGCGGGCAACGCAGCCGTGAGTGCATTCACCTGCATGTTGTAAGGTGCCACGATCAGGATGTTCTTCCACCCGATCTTGCCGGTCTTACCCGCACGATCAGTGTATTCAGTCCCGATCAGACCTTCGGCCAGTTCTTTCACCCGTGATACTTCAGCATCACTTCGCTGGCCGCAGCCGGTGTGATCCATCGCCACGAAGCGGATCCCGCTATCGGCGAGCACGGGATCATGGCCAGACTGCAAATGGAGCCGCTGGCGCGCGCAATCGGGATGAGCTTTGAGCCGTCCATCATAGACCGCGTCCGAGATGAAACCACAAATCGAGGGATGCATACGCCAACTGGTATCGAGCAGGATTCCTCGGTCGGGTGCGACAGTGGCCTCGCCCTGCAACAGATAATCCAGCGCCGAGAGGCCACTCTCGCCCGGATGAGCGCCTTGGATGGGCTGGGCCAGCTGCATCTGGTCGCCCACGAGCACGATATTGCGTGCTGCCGATCCCATCGCCAGCAAATGACCTAAGGATACCTGTCCAGCCTCATCCACGAACAGGTAGTCGAGCGTCTGATCGAAATCGCTATCGGCAAACAGCCAAGCGGTGCCGCCAATCAGATCAGGCATGTAACCATGCACATCAGCGGCTTTCTCAATGTCGGTTATGATTCGGCCATTGAGCCGTTGCTCGTCATTTCCATGCGTGCATTTCTTCACGCCGACGAAGCTGAGTCCAGTCTCATCCGCGACATCCTCTACTTTGGCTAGCAGGTTGTTGATCGCCTTGTGACTGTTGCTGGAAACGCCGACCTTCTTGCCTGCAGCGAGCAACGAGCAGATCACGTGCGCACCTGTGAAGGTCTTGCCTGTGCCCGGCGGTCCTTGGACAAATAAGGTCGTGCCATCCATCGCCAAACAGCGCATGGTGGCGGCTTCGATCAGGCTTTCGCCATCTTGGACTAGCGACAAACCATTCCAGCTGAGCAATCGCGGCGCTCTTCTTTCGATGATATCGAGCAGCGCGCTATAGGGTCGCTCGTCCGCCTCTTCCACCGGGGCAGGAACGCCGTTCAGCCACTCCTCTTCCGCCATACCTGCCCAAGCCAGCGCGACCCGGCGAACGGCGGCAACCAGAATTTGGTTCGGCACAGTCGGCTCGGGGATCAGTGAGCCTTCCAATGGCCAGACCCCTTTGGCTGCGTTGCCTCGCTTGATTTCGACCGTGCCGGCTTCGCAATCGAGCGCTACGATTGTGCCCACCTTCGAAAGGCTCGGCGCATGAAGGACCACCGATCCTTCCCGAAGTTTCGTCTCCTGCGGCGCAAACCGATAGCTGGCGATGGTGCTGCGCTTATCTGGTCGTTGCCAAATTCCCTCTTCATCGGGGTCTGGCACGATCCCTCCGATACACTCATGATCTTCTGCGAGCTCATCCGGATCACGCTCACAGCGGTCGAACATGGCCCAAAAGGCCGGCTTATCGGCTCTGCGATGAAACTGCGTGAGGTGTCCGACTAGCGCCCTACCTTCTTCGCTTTCCGGCAATGTCCCGGCTTTGATGGCCGTGAGTAGCCTCTGGGAGCGCACCTCGGCTTCAGCGCGTGCTTCTGCTTTTTCATCGGGAACCGCCGTAGCAGGACCAACTGGTCGCCACGGCAAATCCTTCATGCGCAATTCTACCAGCCAGTCGCGCAGTGCCTCGGTATTTTCGCAATCCACCTTATTGTATTCGAGGATGCCGTCGAGGATCGCCTGTTCGTTGGTTTTTTGCCAGCTTTTGTATTCAACAACAGACTGGTCAGCCTTGGTCACATCGCCCTGCCGCGCTTCGGCAAAGAATATCTCCATCGTTTTCAGCGACAGGTTGTCTTCGCTTGTTCGGATAGCCTGCCTCAAGACACCATAGAGATCGACGAACCTCCGTTGGCGCAGCAAATTGTCCAGCAGTTCTTCACGGCTGGCATGAAGCGTGGATAGGCGGCGGAGCGCCGTAATCTCGTAAGGGGCATAGTGGTAAACGTGCGCGCCGGGATTGGCCTCGAGATGCGCGGCCATCCAGTCTATCGTGCTTTCGAAAGCAATTCGTTCGTCAGCGTGGTTATGCCCCCACCGAAAACGGAACTGCGGACTGGATCCGTCGCGATAGTGCACGCCCCACAGGTAATCGAGCCCGCCCTCTTCCAGCGGATCACCCTCAAGGTCGAAAAACAGGTCAGCGGGGTCGGGTTGCGGGAGGTTGGCAAAGCCCCTGCCTTCCTCAATCGGCAAAGGCTCGGCCACTGGCTCTCCGCCCTGCCAGCGGGTCTGCTGAATTCGGGCCTGCGCACGCAATTTGTCGAGGGTGGCGGGCGCGAGGCGGGGGATGCGCTGATCGTCCGGAAAAGAGGCGAGTTGCGCGACCGTGGATACGCCAGCCGCCCGAAGTTTTTCGATCTGTGGCTTGCCTATCCCGCACACGCGCGAAAGGTGGTCCTCAGCTTCCCAGACCTCAGCACAATGGTCTCGCCACGGACAAAGGCCGCACGCTGCACAGGGCTCCGGCTCGCTTTCCTCTGCCCCACTTTCCACGAAAGCGAGGAAGCGGGCGATAGCGGCTCCGAGCACTTTATCAAAGTCAACCAAACCAAAGCTCTCGCGTCGCCCGTCGCCCAGTTGGACATGCGCACGGCGCGGTGCCTTGCCCTGGATCGCGGCAATCATTCGCGCATAGAGGCCAAGCTGCACCACGTGGCTCGCCTTGGCCGAGCGCGCCAGCTTGGTGTCCACCGGTTCGTAGGACCAGTCGCCAAGGTTAGACGGCTTATCTACCCGGATCAGGAAATCGGCGAAGCCGCTCCATGGAGGCTGCAGAAAGGCAGCTTGGAATATTGCCTTCGCGCCTTGTTCCATGGCCTCCCTTGTCCGCAATGCGCGACTTTCCAGCAAGCCTTTCTCGGGTATCTCGACTAAGCCCCCTTCATCCGCAAGCTGCTCACGATAGGCATCCTCGTGCTCAAGCCCCGCCTGTTGCACAAGCTTGCCCATGGCGTCGTCTTCGGCCTGTTGCGGGGCAGCGTCAGGCTCTCGTAACCGCGCCAGGTCGAGTGCGGTGGCATGGGCACAGCCTAGATAGCGGACAAGGTCCGACGGTGAATAGAGGATGGCGTTATCGAACTGACGCATTCGCGATTACTCCTTGCGAACGCGGTAGCAGTCTGCTGCGACAGAAACGGTCGGTTGTGAAAAAGAATGCTGGCATTAGAATCCCATAGAAGATTTTTCAAACCCACGGCCTTCTCGTTCTTCGATCAGCCATTTTGCGAGAACCTTGGGATCCTTCTCTGCCAGTAGTTTTGCCCGCTTGCTGACGAGAAAATAATCTCCGGGCGTCGTGCCAGCAACCGGCAGCCTTGCAGGTGCATGGAAGCCAAACCATCGCTTGAACTGCGCTCGTGCTCGATGCTCATCGAGCGGTTTGAATTTGGCACCAACAGTAAATCTGCGCTGCGTCGCCGGATCGAAATCGTCCGCTAGGTTGGTCGTCGCCACGAATGGCGCTTTCAATGCATCCATCTGGCGGAGCATCTCGTTGACCATGCTGCGTTCCCACCCTCGCTGGGCGTTTCGGCGGTCAGTGAGGAAATCATCCGCTTCGTCGATCAGCAACAGCCCCTTGCAGCGTGATGCCTCTTGGAAGGCCGCGGCGATGTTAGCTTCGGTTTCACCTACATACATGCCGAGTAGGTCTGAGCCGCGCCGTTCGACGAGTTCGATCTGGAGCCGTTCGGCCAGATGGCGGGCGTAGGCACTCTTGCCAGTTCCGCTCGGCCCCGACAGCAGTAGACTCCAGTCACGATCCTCGGACGCTTCGAGCCGGCCGGCCAGCGCGTCAAGATCACGGTCCGCCACCGCGAGAGCGGGATCATAGGTCGGTGGCAACGCCACGGGGCTCGGGGCTCGGCCCGTGATCGCGGTCACCAGACCTTCTCCGATTGCTAGAGCCTGTTCGAGAGTGCCCCCTGCCTCCTTCGCGCCTTTCACCGCCGACGCAAGAACGGCGGGAGCAGCAGGCAGAGAGGCGAGACGATGCCTGTCATTTTCGGACAGCTTCAACTTTGCTTTCTTCGCGTGTAAATCGACAATCCGTTGCCGCACCGCGAGCGACGGTTTCGGAAATTCGATTGCAAGCGACATGCGCCGGATCAGCGATTCCTCGAAGCGCCACAGATCGTTCACGATCCAAATCGTCGGGCGATCTCCGCCCTCGATTAGGCCATTCAGGAACTGTTTAGACCGGCCGCCACGGTCTTCCAGAGCCCCCAGCTGCAGCACGTCGTCAGCCTCGTCCATCACCACAACACGGCCCGGTTCTCCGCTAGTCAGCGCCCGCAACAAGGTCAGGTGCGCCAGCCTCTCGCGGCGGTTCGGTTCCCGGCCGCTCTCATCCTCCATACCGGCAAAGACGGCACGCTTGCCCGTGCGGGAAGCGAGCAGCCTGGCAAATTCCGTCTTCCCGGTTCCCGGCGGCCCGTAGAGCAGAATTGCGCATCCCCTTGCCGCTCCGACGAGTGTCTCTGCAATTTCTCGCTGCGGCCCAATGTGGTCGAAGTCACACCAGGCAAGCGTCGATGGCTTGGCAACCGGCATCAGCTGCCTTGCCAAGCGGGAAGGCGGCGATCCCGATTTTGCGACCCGTTGCAGGAAATTGTTGGCTGAAACCTCTCCGTCGCGGTCGTTGTCGACAAGACCGGTGCTCCACAGCTGCGCTCCAACCGCCAAACGGTCCTCCACCTTGAAGAGGGGGAGATCGTTCAGAAATGCGATCTTGCGTGCAGACGGGTTGTGCCCCCCACCGGGCAGCGCCCGGATCAGCTTGTCCCATTCATCATGCGTGGAACACCGCGCAAGCGTCAAGATAATTGCCCGCTCAATGGCGTCGAGCTTCAGCATCTTCGCCAGCCAGTCGATCCGGCGATCAAGCGACGTGCGCTTTATCGTTCTACCTCTAGAATTGCCCCTGACCAGCCGACGCAGCAAAGGGGGATACTGCTGACTGGTGAGCAGCTCCCAGTCCTCCTCGTTATCGAAAACCTTGTTCGCAGGCTCGGCGTTCGTCCATGCTTCCAGCAGCTCCGAACCGCACTTGCGAAGCTGCTGATCGGACATCCGGCTGACCACGTCACACCATGTCTGCGCGAAGAGCCTAGCTTCTTCGTTGGAAGAAAAGGACGTTTCGGATCGGCGGTGGCTATGGCGGTGGCGATGCCTCAAGCGGTGGAGTTCTGATTCTGTCATGCGCCTCTGATATGTGCGAGGTGCGACAGAACTGGACGCAACCTAGCTAACGATCTTTCGCTCAAGCAGGAATGGGCGAAGCACTGCAGCCTTGCCGGCAACCCAAGAGACGATTTCGCCGCCACGCGCATCTGGATCGGCAGAAAATGCGGACAGGCTCTCGATCGCAAGGAAATCACTAGCTGGGCGCAGAAACCCTTCTGGCGCGTCCTTCGTCATGGTAAAATAGTCGTCGTCTCCGTTAAAAAACCCAACGTAGACGTGCGGGCCGACTAGATCACGGCCGATCTCTTCGCTGTCATACCACGAATCGAGTTCTGGAAACCAAACTCCAGTCTCAATATAGCTCCAGCCGCTTGAACTGTTCGGTGCAGATAGCGCGTATCTATGAGCATTCACCGTCCCATAATCGGGATCAGCCTTAATTCGATAGCTCGCCGTCTTACCACAGGCGGCAATTCCCGCTGCCTCTTGCCACATCCGATCAACTAGATTCTCCAGACTGGCCGCTTGCGAGACATACAACTGAGCGGACGATAGAGCGACCGCATCAGGAAACTCGTTGCTCATGTTCTGATCCCTCAAATATCTTGAAAAAGCCCGCGAAAGACCAGCAGCAAAATGATCTTCAGCCAAATCGGCAGTAAGGGCCTCTATCTTGCGGGCAACAACACCCCAAGTGGAGTGACAACGGGAGAAGTCGTGGTAAAGACTTGCAGACGCTTCTGCTGTGAAGTCTCTCGGTGGTGGAGTCAGATGCGTGATAAAAACCAAGGCCCTCGGCATGTCACAATCTTCGCCGTGTTCTTTTAGCCAATCAGCATACGCGCGAAGCTGATGAATTTGCACTCCCTCATTCTCTCGCTCGGAGACCGCATGACCAACCTTATTTTCGAATAGAATCCAAGGCTGACCATTGAACTTTATGAGCATGTCTGGACGGCCATATTTACCCGCGTGATACTGTGTGAGAACTTCGATCTCGCCAGCATCGACGGCAACTGAGATATCACGATCTGCCCTTGTGAACTCCTTCAGGAGCTCAGCCAGGACCTGCGACGGCAGGGATCTAATCGTTGCAGCCAAACATTCCGTAGTCCAATCTTCAATCGGGTCCTTGTTCTCGCGCTGTCGATACGCAAAGAGATCAATGAATAGGTCATTATTCAAGTTCGGTTCTCCAAGGCCCTAGCGATCGTGACCATCGCCCACGTATCTCTCGCACAATACGCTCTTAGGGCATCCGATAACGCCCCACGCCGCGCATCACTGCACGCTTGGTCCGCCGCCTCATGCCACGCCATCTGCGCGTTCCCGCCATCTTTGACCTCGAGCGTAGCATAATCCAATTCGGGCGCGATCGTCGGCAGGACAGCCTTGATCGACCAGCTTCCACGCTGATCCCTGTGATACCAGTTGTTGCGTGTGACGGGCAGGAGATCGACAGTCGCTTCCGCCTTAGCCAGCAGCGACTCAGCCAAATCCGGCTCCCACCCGGCCAAATCACGCAGCACACGGCGTTCGAATGGCGCATAGTAGGCGACGATGGTCGCATCGCTCGGAATCATCTCGACCAGCGCCTCGGCACAGGTGCGGCGCGGATCGCTGCCATCGCAGCTGAGGAATTCGTGGTGCGTGATCGTCCCGTCTTCCTGTTCCAAATGGAGCGAGAACTGGAACGGGATCTGCTGATATGGCCGTGTGCCAATCCATCTCGGAACGGCAGGTGCGATGGTTTCGAAATCGAGCCAGGCCCGCGGCCAGCCCCATCCTGCAATTTCCCGGCGCGCACCTTCAGCATTATGGAACGGAACGCCGTCGCGTGTAGCGGCCAAGATCTGCGCGTTGGTGCCACTGAGGTCATCCGGCGAGAGGTCGAGCAGGTTTTCGATGCCTTTCGTCTGCCATTTTTTGCCGCCTCCGCGCGGAAGGACGGTAACCGGCCATTTGGGCCCTGACGGCAGGTCGCGCCCGCAATAGGCCGCGAATTCGCATTCGAACGGCGATGAGCAGTGATCGCCCATCTCCAGCTCCGGTTCCTCGCCCGCGAGCACAGCTCTTGCCTGCTCCACCAGCGCGGCGCGACCGGCTATCGTGTCCTCCAGCTCGTCCAGCAGATCGACATCGGTGAACAGTCCGGCGTAATCGCCCGCCCGGGTCAGTTCGAATGTCTTGTCGATGTGCCGGATCGCCGCACTTTCCAGCTCTAGGCCAGCTTCGCGCAGGGCCCACACTTGCGTCGCAAGATCTCCGCGATGGTAGTCTTTCACCCCGGTCGAGCTCTTCACCTCAGCCGCGCGCCACGCATTGCTCTCGGTTCGCTCAAGCACATCGACGCGCACCAGAACGCCCTCATGCTGAAAAGTGGCTTCGAAGATCGGGCCGGGATGCCCCTCGCCGAGCAGGCGCGTCGTGGCAGCAAGCGCGGCCGTCAGGTCAGGCTCCGCTTCAACCATCACTCCTTGAGGATGCAGTGCACAGGCAATCTCCCCCACTTCGTTGCCACCGGCAAAGCGCATCTCGGCGCCCTCGTCATGTTGCGCGAATTCGGGTCGGTGGACCGACAGCCACAGTTTCTTCGGGCACTGCTCGAAGGACGTGATGCGGGACTTGGAAAGGCCGTAGCGGCGAGGAGCGTTAGTGTCGTGCATCACGCCCTATTACAGAATAGCCACGTCAAATATGGTCGTGCCGGGTCTGATTTCGCCACCCCTCATTTTAGTGACGCAAGAAAACTGGTCGGCGAAAGCGTTGCGTGAGCGTCCAGAGGGGGCCGAAGCGAAAACGCCTTGGGCTGACGAGCGAAATCCCAAAGCCGAACAAGGTGCCAGTGATCACGTCGATCGTCAGCCACGGCAAGTTCGTTTGCGCTAAGGTGGAAGGGTGTCCGTTCCCACCCGTTAGTTGTTTTCACCTCCAGCAGCCGATCGGAACCATCCGGCTCGAAACTGGAAATATCGTAGCCATAACCATCTCCGTCCTCCGCCGATGTCCAACGCACCTTGCGAGCGAGGTCAGCCCTCCCCGCAGATTCAAGCCGTGCTCGTTCGTGCACAAGCATTTGCTCTTCGCCGGCTTTGCCCAAGGCGCGATTACGAGCGTCGCGTTCCGCCACGTCGTATTTCAAACCAATCTTGGCCATGAATTCGGCGTCCACGGGGGGTGGCTCATTCCGCTGCGAGGGAGCGGGACCGAATTCGAGCAAGGCCTCGGTCGGCGGGCCTATCCAATTCGCTGCCGCAGGGTCTCTTAGGCGCGATTGATTTTCTCGCGGAGCAAGCCAGTCCTCATTGCGATCCAGCCAGCGCAACACTCCATCAACTAAGGCATTCTGGAAATTAGCCGCCGGTTTGTAGCCTGGAATCCATGGCTGACCGAGACCGAGCAGGACTGCGCTGATATTCTGATGTTTGAACTCAATCGAACCTCGCCCGCGCCCGATCCTCTTCTGTAATCCCCGATTGTGCGCGGCCTTATTGTAACTAATTCCTGCGATGTCGTCTGTTAGCATCGCGAAGTAGTCCGCAACGGCAGCATCGATCTCCGGGGCAGTCCAGTCCTCGCCCGCCAAGCCTCTTACTCTTCAACCACTGGATACATCGGCATCGCCCACTCGGCATCCGGATTGTCCATCATTAGGTCTATGAACACAGGCAGCAAACAGCCAAGCAGGGATGCCCCGTCTCGCACCTGGTTGCGGTTGGCGCTGCTGTCCCAAGTGGCGCCGCCGTGCACCAGCTGGTTGCGCAACACGTAGAGGCGATCGAACAGGATGGAGAGGACGATAGCGGTGTCCTTCTCAGCAAGCGCACGGTTGGCGGCGCGCTTGGCACTGTCGAAACTGACTTCCCAACCGGCCCCGCCAAATTCCCCAGCATGGTGCTTCCAGAACGGAGCGAAGACATACTTATTGTCCATCAGCAGGCGGATTTCCTGGCTGAAGCGCTCCCAGATGACGTTGTAGATCCGGTTACTCGAATCCATCTCGACCAGGGTCGCGAAGAACTGGTCGAACCGCTCCCGCTCGTTTCCGGCCCTGCCCTCACCGTCAAGCGCGCGGTCCAGATCACCGGCGTAAGCGGCATTGAATCCGATCCACAAAAGGATGAAGCGGACGTCGAGATCGTCCTTTTCATTCTCCGCACGTCTCAGCCAGCTCAGCGCTCTATGGACACGCAGCGTAAGTGGCAGCGGAAAAGCATCGCGCATTTTGCGCTGCTTTTGCTTGAGCATTTCGGGATCAAGCGAATTTTCGGACTGAGGAATAGTCTTCATTCTTTATTGCTAGCAACTTCAGGACGCTTCACCAGAATGCCCCCATATTGATTTGACAGGTATCGATTTGCTCTCAGTAGCCGAAAGTATGTCCTCTCATATCCGAACACGGTATTTGACCGCCGCCGGTGAATCAAACACCCTGCTTCTTTAAGATTGGGAGCGCGAAATCAAGCTCCCGGAAGCTTAAATTCTTCCATGATAAATTGACTAACCACGCGGTTTAGAAAGGCCTTTGTATAGTGATCTTCTAGCCCTTTCGTCGACAGCCCGGCATCAATAAGCAGCTCCTCTAAAGATACAAGTCTATCCCGCAATCCCAGCTTTATTGCCGCACGGAAACTCGCTTTGTCAGGACCACACAAAATCCAGGGGTCTTTGCGCTTATGGGCATGAGCCCAAAGATCTTCTTCTCCAGGATCCATTCGCAGCCCCTCAAGCTCTATCGCCAGGGAGGCACGTTCTTCGTCTGAAACACCGTGAACCTTCAATTTAGTGAGGCTCTGCATAAGGACTGCGCTGTCCGGGAGCTTTCGAAAGTATGAGCCCGCCTCACCCTCCACCATTTCTACGGTTTCAAGCTGTCCACCATAAGAGCCGAGGAGGCCTTTCCATACAGCGTTATCTACAGCCGCGCCGATAGCATTGTTATCCAACAGAATCGAACCGGCGAACCTAGCCATGAATTACAAGCCTTCAGGCACAGCAATACAGTGGTCGCGGAATATACCTTTCAGTTCATTAACGTTTACGCCAAGCTGCTGAGCAACGCGCCGCTTCGAAACGTAGCCTTGATCCATAGCCTTCCCGACTACATCCATGAATGCATGCGAGAAAAGTGGCGGAGCCTCTTTGTCAGTTCGCGCGCGACCATTATTACGCAGCAGATCGTCCGAAATATCGTGGGCCATCGCCTTCGAAAGTAACCCCAATGCTACCAGACGCCATTTCAGCGCTTGTCCAGTCACTAGGAGTTCGTCCGCCACCTTGTTGATCCGCGCTGACAGTTCCTGAACGCCCATGCCTGTCCACTGGCCAAAACGCTCGAGAACCTTCTTAGGCATTAGGAGGGCTGACGCAAAATTATCAGCCAGCTGCTCGACACGGTTGCGCTTCCCAACAAAACCCAAGGCAGCCTCACTATAATCTGGCGGCATTTGCTCCCACGTCATTATGTGAAAGAGTTCATGCGCCAGATCGAAGTTTCGCCTCCCGACAACCTCATTACGATTCACAAGCACGGCATCAAGTTCGGGCAAGCGGCAAGCCGCACCAGACACACCATCGATAGCATCAACCATAAGCACTAAAATGCCAAAAACGCTCTCCATGGCGTTTGGCAAGTTTGCCGCAGGGACCTCGCCAAGTGCCAACTCATTTGCCACACGCTCGCCTTCAGACATCGCATCTTCGTAGCTCGATTGCCTAGTAAGCGGCAGCCTCGGACGGCGCAGCATCGCAGGACGGCCAACCCGCGGAGCCTCGTGCCTAAACATCGCGATCCAGCTACCGGCCATCTCCTCAAAATCTTTGAGATCGGTTAAGGAGCGGCCTGTTTGACGCCAAGAGAAGCTGCCTTCACCAACAATCCGATACGGATCGGTAAAATAGTCGAGGCCCACATCAAAATTCTTGGAAAGCGCTAGCAATTCCTCGGGTTTGACCTTGCGCTCCCCGGTTTCAATATTTGAGACAATCTGACGAGATTTGACGCCCAACATGGCGGCCACAGCATCTTGATCGACGCCACGCTCATCGCGAAGCGCCTTGAGACGCTTACCAATTAATGTGAGGGACATATCAGCTCTCCGTTCGAGCATGACATATAATCTTGCATTTTGGGTTATGCAAGATTTTTTAGCTACAGTTGTAGCGTAGCAAGAGCGCTCTCGGCATCATCCCGCACCAAATGGCCATAGTGCTTTTCTATCATTGCAACACTCGTGCCGGACAGCTGTGCGACTGTAAGGATGGGTAAGCGGGCGCGCACGAGATCCGTTATGACGCTGTGGCGGAGGGTGTAGGCGGATACGGCGTCTGGCAGTCCGGTCCCCCCGACGGCCTTCTTAATTGGGTGTTTCCAAGCGTCCTTGTTCCAATGCGCTCCACCCGACCGTGAAAAAATGTAGCCGCCCGGCAATTTACCCTTCACCTGGTTGGCAAAGAAATCGGCGATCACGGGTGGCAGCGAAATTTGGCGAGGATTATCGTTTTTATCGTAGCCGATAATCAAGGAACGAGTGCGCTTATCAAAATTGCCAGCCGTGAGCTTTGCGAGCGCGCCTGGGCGAAGTGGTAGCAGACAGAGGCCCTTGACGAACGGCTTGGCTTCTTCGCTCATCGCATCGATCAATCGCTTCCGTTCTGCTTTATCAAGATACAATGGACGACGTTTATCGGCACCTTTGTGTGGCTTTAAAGCTTCTTGCCATGCAGCCTCTGTGTTCGGCAGCCCCTCCATCAGCACCTGACCTAAGGCTGCGCGCAACGGCACCATATCTCGATTGACAGTCGACTTCTCGCGCTTCTTCCAGCGTTTCTCCCCCTTATTGCTCCTTGTGAGTAAGGCTGGTGTCTCCTCCAGCCGCTTGCGCCATGCCCGCAAGTGATGTCGCCGCAGCTTGTCGAGCTTCACCTTCGCGATCGGATCGGAATAGACGTGGCGTCGGAAGACGCCCTCTGCAATTGCACCGGGTTTCTCTCGTAAATATGCCTCGCAAGCATCCGAAACCGTCACGAGACTGGCGGCGCGAACCCCTCCGCTCTCCACGGTATCAGCCCAGGTTTCGGCATCGGCCTTTGCCTGCTTGAAAACGTCGTGTCCGCTCAGCTTCCCGTAGTCTCCGAGGCACTTGCGCGAATAACGGTTGGTATCCGGATTATAGGCGCGAGCAAACCACGTCCCTCCGACCTTTTTCACGGATGGACTGTATCCGAGGTAACAGCCTTGGCGGAGGCGCTGCCAATGCGGATCGCCCTTGTCCTTCGGCACTAACCTTTCCCGTTCCCCAATGCGGCTCAGATCAGGCATCTACTCCCCGAACCACCCTTCCTCAAAAATCCTGTAAAAAACCTGTAAAACGCTGGTGAACAGCCACGACCATTGACATTTGTTTTTACAGCATTTTCCTGTTCGGGTAAAGTCGCAATTGTCCGCAACCCCCTCCTTCACACGGGTGGGGTCGCAAGTTCAATCCTTGCCGCGCCCACCATTTCTTCAATGGGTTAGCCAGAGACGTCGTTCAGTGTGTCGAAATTGTGTCGGATATGTTCTGCGATCACAGGTGCAAACTTCGCAGCCGCCACAGTCCAATACGATGGATTGTTTCTGAGCGTTAATGCTCGCCGCAGGGCGTATCAATCGGCCTCACCGACCGGGTTCCTATCCTTGCTCTCTTATGGCGGGAAGACATCGGGGCCCTCCTCGCCCTTTGCGATAAGCATCGATTTCTTGTTGCTGAGCGCGTCGAAGCCATCCTTGCCGTAATATTTGCCCTAGCCGCTGTTGCCGACTCCGCCGAACGGCAGGTTGTCGACCCAGCAATGCAAATTGGTCTGGTTGACGCAGCCGCCTCCGAATGGGACCGAGTCGATGATCGTATCGATCACATCGGAATTCTCGCTGAAAATATAGCAGGCGAGCGGCTTGGGTTTGGAGACGATACTCGCAATCACGTCCTCCAGATCATCATATGGCAGTACCGAGAGCACCGGGCCAAACACTTCTTCCTGCATGGCAGGATCGGACCAGTCGGCAGGGTAGAGGACGGTCGGCTCGATAAAGCGTTTTTCGGGATCGGCACTGCCTCCGTGAACGACCGTGTCCTCTACGATCGCTTCGGCAACCTTCTCGGCCGCCTCGACGCTGATCATGCGCGCCAGTTCCGGGCTTGCTTTCGGGTTCCCTGTATACATGCGGCGGATCGCCAGCTTGAGGCGGGCGATGAACTCGTCTGCAACGCTGCGTTCGACGCAGACATAGCGCGGCGCGATGCACCACTGGCCGGACATGGCGATATGACCCCATGCAATGCGTTCGGCCGCGAGGTCGAGATCGGCAGTGGCATCCACGATAGCGGGGTTCTGCCCGCCCAGCTCGAGAATGACCGGTGTGAGGTGCTCGGCGGCAGCGCGCATCACGACCTTGCCGACATTCGAGCTGCCGGTGAAGAAAATGAAATCAAAGGGTAGCTCAAGGAGTTCACTGATTTCTTCGTGCCCCCCGGTCACCACTGTCACCGCCTCGCGCTCGAAATATTGCGGCACCAGTTTTTCGAGCAATGCCGCTACTTCGGGCGTAGAGTTCTACGGTTTGAGTACGACCGGATTGCCTGCGGCGAGCGCCGCGACAGCCGGGTCGATGACGAGCAGCAGCGGCGCGTTGAAGGGGCCGACAACCATTGTCGGGCCGACAGGCTCGCGGTAGATCATCCCGCGATAGCCCATATCAGCCAAGCGCTGTGGCAGCTCGCGTTCTTCAGGCGCTATATAATCATCGAGGTGCGCGAGATAATTGTCGATGACCCCGGTCGGCAAGATCACCTCGAAGGCTTGTTCGAAGCTCGGCTTGCCATAGTCGGCATGGATCGCCTCACACCAGGCATCGCGGTGGTCGTTGAGCATCTGCTTCATGCGCCCAAGCTGCAGGCGGCGCCATGCTGCGGTCTTGGATTTGTCCGACCAGAACAGCTCCTGTTGGCGATGCAGCTGTGTGGCGAAGCGATTGTCCACAGCGGGTCCGGCAACGTTTGATGAAGAAAAAATGAAGCGGAGGCGGGGGTCGCCGCCTCCGCTTCGGAGCACGCAACGGGTCGCTGCTGCGCGCCCGGGGGGGGGGGCGCGACCCTTATTTGGTCGTATATTCACCGTTGACGAGAATGTCTGGCCCGTCATCCACCAGCCTTCGCTGACAATGAAGCGGATATAGGGCGCGATATCTTCGATATCGGTGAGGCCGGTGGACGAGAATGCCGACATGGCCGTCTGCGATTTGTGGAACTGAGTCGTCTCGTCGGTTTCCTGGCCGTAGAAGAACGGCGTGTCCATCGGACCCGGGCCGATCGAGTTAACCGAGATACCGCGCTCGACAAACTCCTTGGGGGCAGCGCGCGTGAAGTGCTCGACCGGCGCTTTGGCACCGCCATAGGTCGAATAGCCGGGCGCGAACGCGCCAAGTAGCGAGGTGACTACGGTAAGGAGCTTGCCTTCATCGTTGAGGTGCTTGCCCGCCTGCTTTATGAAGAAGCAGGCCGCTTTGCTGTTCACATCGAACGTTTTGTCGTATTCGTCTTCGCTCGTCTCGACGATCGGCTTGCGAAGCACCTTCCCGACCGTGTTGATCGCGATATCGACGCCGCTCAGCGCAGCCTTCGCATCTGCAAACAGCTTCTCGTTAGCCGCATCGGTGGTCAGGTCGCCCGACGGCAAAACGGATTTCGCACCGGCCGCTTCGACATCTTTCGCGACCTGCTCGGCATCGCCCTTCGATGAATCGCTGTGGTAATGGATCGCGACGCCGCTCGCGCCATGCTTTGGGAGATCGCGTGCGATGAGACCGCCCAATTTCTTCGATGCGCCGGTGACAAGAACGTTCATGCTTTCGAGTGTGGTCTTCATGTTATGCTCTCCTGAAGTTGACGGGTGGCCTTCAAGATACGCACGCGGCCTCCCGATCGCTTTGGCGTGCTCCGCTAAGCTTGTACGATCTCCGGATGAGCGCCGCTGCCCAACCCGTAACCCTGCTGGAAGAAAGCGGGCCTGGCTTATCCTTCGGGCGTTACCGCGAGAACATCCGTGAAGGCGTTGAATGGCCAATGCAGGACGATCGGCACACGCTAATCCTGCATCTCGACGGCCGCATGGAACGCTTGGAATCCGAGCCCGAAGGGAGCGGGTCGATCCGCGGCGGCGCAATCGCCGGCGAAGTCTGGTCGGTACCGGCGCAGCGGCGCTACATCACTGCAGCCAGGGGCGGCGTCGTCACTTATGCCGTTATCAAGATCGATCCGGCTGCCGCGATAAAATGGCTCGGCGGACGGGTTACGGATGTGCAACTATCCGGCTTCCTTGGTCGCTACGATCCGTATTTGTTGCAGGCTGCTATCCAGCTTAGCGACATGCTTCGAAGCTCAGGCGACCTTGCGCGTCTTGGAGCGCATCATGGAGCGCAAGCGCTAACGGCGCATATTTTGGCACAATATCAGCCCGACAGACAGCGTCCCGCATTTCGGCAGAGGCGTAGATCCGAGCTGCCATTTCCTGCTGTGAAACGACTAGCGGAATATATCGCCGATAATCTTGATGAGACGATCACTCTCTCTGCCCTGGCCGACGTAGCCGGGATGAGTGAACATCAACTGCTTGAGGGCTTTATGCTCGAATTCGGCACGACACCGATGCAGCATATTATCGACCAACGGTTGCGGAGGGTTCGAGAGCAGCTCTTGCACACAGGGAAGCCCATTGCCGAGATCGCTGTCGCGTGCGGCTTTTCCAGCCACAGCCATCTTACAAAACATTTTTCGGCTCGACTAGGAATGTCGCCGAGCGAATTTCGACGGAATGGTTGAGACGTCCTCGGTGTTCGTCTGCTTAGCGCGTGTTAGCGACCAATAGCGAACAGTCTTCAAACCATCCAAAGTCGGTCATAGCATCGCCAAATCTGCTGGCCAGAAGCGGTCGGCCAGCAGATTTGGCCGACCGCAGATGTGATCAGATGTCGGTCCTCTCAGCTAGTAGCAAAGCATCCTCGACATCGACACCAAGGTAACGCACCGTGTTCTCGATTTTCGTATGGCCCAGCAGAATCTGGATAGCCCGGATGTTGCCCGCTGCGCGGTCGATCATCGCTGCCTTCGTTCGTCTGAGCGAATGCGTCCCGTACTCAGCCTTGCGAAGGCCGATCGCCGTTACCCATTCATCGACCAAGCGTGCATACTGTCGTGTGCTCATATGGCCGGTTAAGTCGACACGGCTCGGGAATAGATAATCGCTGGTGGAACCGCCTCGCTTTTCCAGCCATGCAAGCAAGGTGGCTCTCACGTGGGCTGTGAGTTCAAACTGCACTGATCGATTGGTCTTTTGCTGGATTACAGTGGCTCAATTGCGAATGTTGGCACCCGCAACCACGTCACCGATCTTAATTTTCACTAGATCGCAACCGCGCAACTTGCTGTCGATGGCGAGATCGAAAAGGGCTTTGTCTCTCAATCGTTCTTCGCGATCGAGATGGAAGCGGATCGCCCAGATCTGTTCCTGCGTCAGCGGACGCTTCGTTCCGACATTCTTTCCAGCGTTCCAGGCCGGGCGATGCCGCATCGCTGTATCAAATCGTGAACATCCCATAGTCTTTCCCCTCGGCCAGTATTGGCCGAGAAGGTAACGCTCAAAATGGTGGTGCTAATTGTGGGCCGGAAGCGGACCGTCCGCTTCTGGTCTCGCGCCTCAGAGAAGCGGGCAATCGGTAAGAGGGTCGCGCCTCTAAAAAGTGGTTCTCGCATAGTCTCTGACTTAGCTTCCTGTAGTTTGCAGGTCGCGGAGCTCCGGTTCGCAGGCTTGCACCTTTAGCTCCAGATTATAGATCTCGCTTACCGAAGCTACTAGTAGCGGCTCCTGAGCCGACAGACACAGGTCCAAGCGTTCTGCTTGCTCGGGATCTATAATGAAGCTGTACGTGCCTGGTGGGACTCTTTCGAAAAAGAAGTAACCGCCGCGCTCAGTCCGCACATAGTCGACAAGCTCACCTGTTTCATCATACATTTGCAGCCGAAGGCCGGATACTCCGCGTTCGCTCTCCTCCTCTTGGAACGAGACGATGCCTTCAACCTCGCTCAGTTCGACGACCGCGAAGTCGAGTGTTTGGAAACGGCCAGCGCGGGGCTCGACTTGAATACCTCGGTTCACCGGTGACATGTAAATGTCGGGAAGGCTCGAAGGGTCAAGTTGGATCACCACACGGTTGCCGTTGCCAAGCTGCCCAAGTCGGGCTCGACCAAATTCATCTGTTAATGTCGACGCGTTGGCCGAACTGATCGTCACGTCGGGCAGTGGGACGTCCCCGGCACTAAAGGCGTGATCTCCATCAAGGTCATGAAATGCGCGGACCGAAACGGCGCCAGAGCCAGCCATGCCCGGTTGCGCGACGAAGAATGAATTTCGTACCGGGTCGCGTCCGAAACTGAGGTTTAGACGCAGAGCGATGACATGATCATCACGCTCGAAATCATATTGGCTGTCCAGCGCGAGAGAGAACCGATCAAACTCTCGTACTGCCGAAAATCCAAGCGTCGCTCCGCCATTTTCGAAGGCGTAGCCAGCTGATGCACGGAGGACAGTTCTGTCGTCCAATGCATGACTGACTTCGGCAGCTGCTTGGGTGATCGCGGTATCGGGAAACAAGCGGAAACCGACCGATCCCCTTAGTTGCGTGGATGACCTGTTGAACGTCGCCAGATCGAAGCTGGCAAGCGCCTGATCGAAGCCGGAACCGGTTGGAGTGGAGAGTTCAATATAGCTCACTGCCGACGAAGCGATGAGGCCTGAGAACCGTGCAGACGCGCGCAGCGATGCGTTGGTTTGGACCCGTCCGTCCTGGAATGCGGTCCTACGACCCCTCAGGGTCAGCGGTACATAGAGATCGTTGCCAAGATCGATGGATGTGTTGAAGTCGACCTCTGTCGCTCGTGTGAGTGGCTGAGTGCCTGTGGCACGAAGCTCATCGATAAACGGCCCTGAGTATTCAAAGTGCGTAAGGCGAAATCCTCCGCCAAGTGCGCGTCCGCCCAAGCCGACACCGAAGGCCGTTCCGCCGCCGTCGGAAAATGCAGCATCTGCCAGGATGGCCAGTCCACCCAAACCAGACCTAAGGCCGCCTGTCGCGATCCACCGATCCGCCCCGCGATCCTCAAACATGGCTCCGCTTGCATTCACGGTGATTGACGAATTCAGACCGTATGAAACCTCGGCAACGGCCTGTAGATCGCCAAAGCGCGTGTCTGGCCGGAAATCAGGGCCCTCGACACCTAGCAGGTTGACGCTCCGCTCGACGATTCCGGCGGAATATTGCAAGCCCCCAGAGGCGAGCCTTCCGTCCCCTACGCTGATCCGGCGGACCTCTTCACGCCGCTGACCTTGCGGACCGTAGAAGATGAGCCTGAAAACATTCAGGCCATAGTCGACCGGAATCTGGAGGAATTCGTATTGCCCGTTCACCCGTTCGCGCGTCGATCCCAACAGGATGTCGTTCCGATAGAGTTCGACTTCATAGCCGTCCAAGAGAACACCGCGAAAATCGATTTCATCGAAAACTGAAAAACCGTCCAATGCCTGGTTGGTAACGAATGCGCCCCTTCCTGAGGCACCACGAAGCCCGACGGGCATTGCGAGCGTCGCGACGTCGCCTAAGGCAAATTCAGTAGCCTGAAGTGGGCCGAGCAGGTCGCCGTCTGCGTCCCGCCTTCCCAATTCAACAAGCGCAGCCGTGAGGCCATCTCGCGTGGTCGCGCTCACATAGGCTTGCGCTGTCAGAAATGCGAAATCTCCGGCGATGCGAAGATCACTCTCAAACCTCTCGCCGCGAGGCACATCGGAGACCGCCCGGAGTTCCGCGTCGATGATCGGAAAGGAAAGCGCCGCCCATGGCAATTCTTCACGTGGCCATGCAGCTTGCTCTGGCGAATTGGCGCGTAGACTAAGCCGCTCCCTCTCCGCCCGTCGCCGCATCCGCTCCTCGAATGGAAACGGCTCCAAGGTGGTGAGGATGATCGCTTGAGAGCGCAAGTCCGTCTCGACTTCTAACGGGAAGATTTCCGCGAAGAGATCGGCACGCAGGAAGGTTTCTCCGTCAAATGCCTGCCCTGCAGATTGATCTAATTGGATCGTCCGACCCTGTAGCTCGATTGTCCCTTCCCGCAGATTGATAAAGACCGTGCGATCTTCGGACAGGTACCAGCCGCTGGCATAATTGCCGTCATCACTGATCTGGATCGGTAAATCCAACAGTCGCGAGAGTTCACCTACGGGAAGATAGGTGCCATCTCTGGCGCCATAGGCAATGATGGTCTCGGTGGCAGATGTACCGACCACTCGAAGCTGCAGAATGAGCTCGTCATCGTAACCGAAGAGCGGATCATCTTGATTGCCAATCGAGGTTGCGTCGTCGGTCTCGCCAATGGCGGGAATACTTGTAGTCGTTGCTGCCAACGTGTCGGGTGGTGGCGCGAAGTCAGAAGCTTCTGATGTTTCCGTTTTGCTGAACAAAGCCACACCGCTATCAGCGAGCTGGGCATCAAGGGTGCGATCCAAAAGTGTGTCGCTGCTATGTGCACGTTCGGACGCCGCAGAACCCATAGGCACAGGGGCCTCAAGTTCTGAATGCTCCTCAGAGTCTTCCGCTTCCAGCTCTGCTGTCACTTCAATCGAGAATTCGTCGAGCACGCAGTCGATTGCGTGTGTGTAGGCGGAGACCGCTGTCGTGACTCCTTCAAGCGGTGCCGCAGAATCGGTTTTATTCTCGATGTCCGTTCGAGTGTCAGCAACGCTTAAGACATGCTGATTTGCGATTTCGTGAGTTCGGAGGCGGTGCTTGACTTTGACTGATCCGAATCGCGGGTCAGGAAATGATATCTCCGTACCGACTGCAACGTCTACGCTTTGTTCAGAGGCCTTGTCTTCGTCGCCAATTTGATCGCTCGGTGCAGCAAGACCTTCATGCGGCACCACGGGATTGATTGCAGCAGGTTCAGGTGAGATCGCGACAATGACTCGTGGATCATCTGCAACCGGCAAGGTCTCGTCTTCTCTTGCTGCCACAGGTTCGCCGAGAGCGGCGTAGCGCGCATCGTCGCTGACGGGAGGGCGAACCCGATGGGGGCCCTCGGTTTCAGGTGTCGCTGCTATTACGAAACGCTGATGCGGCACGAGTGCGGGAGCCACAGTCAAGTCGGTCTGTCCGAAGCTCGGCCCAGGCAAAACAGGCAGCTCTTGTTGGAACCTTCGCCAATCGTAGTGGCCGTTGCGTGGAGCACCCTCTCGATTGGCCAGATCCGCAACGGCACTACTATCGACTGTACCAACGGTCCGGAATGGATCTTCGCCCGCTAGCTGCTCGACTTTGCCACTGATCGTAACGCCGAGAATTGCCGAGCCTAAAGAGAGGCCGCCAAGCAACTGTTTCGACGGAGGGCGCATCACGGCACAAGAATGTCCTGACTGGCTAATGTTTCGCCTGGTGATACGTCATCATCGACGAAACTAATGGTCAGGGCGCGGCCGGATTGCAGTAGGGCTGGATCCAGGTCGGGACGGACGAAAAGCTCGATGTCGCGGTAGTCGACCTCCGGGTAGATTCCGACTCCACGCGCGATGGCTACCGGCTCTTGGGCACCGTCTGCCGATACGACCACATCTCCATAGGCGGAGCGGGTGCCGGCACGAGTGAGCCGTAGACGGATGGCCACGCCACTGGCAGTTTCGACGACGGTTGCAGCCTCAATGCCGACATCAAGAGTCGTTTCGCCGATACGAACAATCACCGGAATAGAAATTGCAAACCGCGGGCGAATGACGACGCCAATTCCCTCTCCGCCAGAACCTGCTCCTGTGGCTTGTTCGATAGTCAGACCCTCATCCGTCTCCGGCACGGAAATGACAGTAAAGTGCGATCGGTATTCGCCATCGGGCAGGTCGGCGGGTGGCCTCGCCATGACACGAACGGTTTGCGCTTCATTGCCAGCAAGCCGCACTCGGCGCGGAGACCAACGCAACATATCACTGGCGGGATTAAGCCGCTCTAGAGTTGCCGACGCATCGGGGGCATCTGTTGGAACGAGCCCGCCTTCCGGCGTCATGACAAGATCGCGCACTGAAATCTCATACTCGCCTGTGGCTGCTACGCGGTTGTAGAGGCCAACAGTCGCAACCCTCTGGCGACGGTCCACAATTATACGACGGGGATAGAGATTGATATCGCCCATGCCGCCGACCGAGCCTTCTGGCGGAACGGTGGTCGGGCGCAGTCCCAGTACCGCCTCATCATTGTAGGGATCAGCCTCTTGCGCTTCGGTCGATTGCACCGATCCCTCTTGCGCGCTAGCGTCGGAGATCGGCACGCAGATCGCTATTGCAGCAAGAAAGCCAACAGCCACGCCTTTGGGGCAAAAAGCTCTTTGAATTATGGAAAACGTCACGACGCCACCCGATGTTTCATTACGGGACGGGCTATGGGAAACTATCTAGTCGGTGACAAGCCTGACCTAGAAGTAAAGCACCGTTATTACAAAATCGCCCGAGTAGCTTCCCGGTGACTGGTTGGCGCCGATGTTGAGCGTGCCGCCCATGTCCAGCCGCCATTCGGAATTGGTACCCGCGGTCGAAGTGCGGACCAGTCGTGCCGTGGTGTTATCAACGAGCATACTGTCGGACCCGCTGCTGATCGTCACGGACCGTGGATAGTAGGCGATGAAGAAGAAGCTGCCATCCTGTTCGATTCTGAACTGAGCAGGGCCGCGACCGTCAGGCGGTTGTGCCACGTACATGGCTGAAGCCACCGCGCCGGTCGGGACGACCGAACCGTCTACGCCAACGCGAAGCGTGCTTGCCGTGGCCGGGCTGGCGAAAGCGCCAAACCGCAGATCGGCGATCCGCGTGACACGCGAAGGTGCAACAACCGCTGCGCCTGCCGTTCCCTCTGCTTCGGAGTCCTCGTCCTGCGCGTTGGCTGGAAGCGAGAATGAAGCGAGCGACATGGCTATCGCAGCTGCAAGGGCTGGATAGAGCTTCATGCTAGTTCTTCTGAAGGGTTAGGTGCGGGCCGCCAAGATAGCGACCCGCACAAAACACTTAGTTGTAGGCGACTTCGACGAGGTAGGTGCCGGCGTAGTCACCAGCTTCCTGGTCGGCGCCAACGGTCAGCGCGCCGCCAACCGTGAAGTCCGCTGCACCAGCAGCATCAAGCGTGTGGTTGGCACGTGCGTCCGGCACAAAGGCCATCGTGTCGGTGCCGTTGGTGTGCGTGATCGTGCCGTTGTTTACGGTGATCGAGAAACGACGGTTTGCGTCGCCGGCAACAGTGAACTCGTCCGAAGATTCGTTCGAACCAGCAAGCAGGACAACGTCGCCAGTTGTCGAGCCAGCGCCGCCACGGGTCACAACGACCGTGCCGCCAGCACCTGCAGTGAAGGTGCCGAAGCTCAGTTCAGCGCCAGCAACATGCGTCAGCGTAATCGGAGCTACGACTTCTGCAGTCGCCGAACCTTCGGCCTGGTTGTCATCAAGCGCCTGCGCGAAAGCGGAGGTCGAGGTAAAAGCTGCTGCAGTTGCAGCCAGAACAGCAAATTTCTTCACGTCATATACCCTTTTATGGTCTTTGATTTCGCCCGCATTGAAAGCGAGCGCCCCAGCGAGAAGGGTTAAGGACGCCCTCCCGATGGCTACGGGTTAATGCGTAAAGATTAACAAACTGCTCAGTAGTGACACGGTTTTACAGACATGAACCTACGAAAAGAGAAGTTAGACGATCAACTGCCTGCTCGGACGCGCCGTCCGCTCGAGATCCATATCATAAGGCATGGGGCTTGGCTCTCTGGCCCGAGATCACTTAAGCTCTAGATTGACGGTTTTATCAGCGACGTGGCCTGCCCTCGGAAACTAATTCGACATAAACGGGAAGGGGAACGGTCAGAGATGCGCCACCATATGATCGGCTCACGGTAAGTGTACCGCCTACCGAAAACGTGCTCGTACAAATCCGAGTCCGGCAATTTGGGATCGATATTCTGATCGGTCGTCCGCTCTCTAGGCGGGTTGCGCCGGGAATATCGGTTTGGATCGAGGAAACATCAGCCTCAATCCCGTCAACCGTGACGCGCGAAGTGTCGTAGACATGAAGGTCGATTTCAATGTCGAGCACGCGCCGACTCTGGTTTCCGCGATCATATGTAACTGTGAAGCGAGCGGGAGAGGGAGTGCTGCCTTCCAGCGCGACGATAGCATCATCTGTTACCAGCCCATTAGCGCTAACCGTTCGTCGCCCGGTCCCAAACACCATGAATGTACCGAAATGAAGATCGCTTTCCGCTCTGATCGTAACGCGAGCGGGATCTACGTCGTTCGATGAGGGGAGCTCCGCGTTTAGAGGAATGGCGCCTATCAACAGTGCTGATTTCGCCAGAGAAATCGAAAGGGGAAATAGCATAAGGACTGTCTGCGTCGGCTTTCGAAAAGGCAAACTGTGCTTTCCGAACTAGCCTTTAGCTGTCGCAGTTTCAATAAAGCCTTGGAGTAAGCCGTCAGCTGTCTGCATGCCCTTGTATTTTTGGCGTCCGCCGGAATGGTGCTATCGAGTTTGCGCTTTCAGGTCTTAAGAGCTCGGACGATTATGTCCAAGATTGGGGCGCAAAGCGGACATACGCTGACGTCAGAAATTTCTTCAAGACAGGCGGCGGCAGTACGGTATCTTCGCGTTCGCGAAACCGCACAAATGAGTCTATAGTCAGCGACATGGCCGCAACCTTTGGAACCGAGACAACCTGGCGCAGGCACTGCACTCGTGAAGAGGCTGATGATCTTGCTCGGCGATTGACCATTTCGAAGGCCGAGCTGGCGCGCACTGTCCGTGTGCAACCATCCGCTCTTTCTCGCGATAACCTGTCGGCTGCCACGCAAGCTGCGTTCGATCCGTTGTTAAACATTCTCGAAAGTGCCACCAAAGTGGCTGGCAACGAGGAACGCGCCGTCACTTGGTTCAATCATTATCCAATCGTCCCGATGGGAAGGCTGCCTGCCATTGCGCATCTTGCCTACGGCGATGCGGAAGGCGTGAAGGAGTTCATGGATTTGACGCAGGACGGCGTCTATTCCTGAGGCGCCTTTTTGTCCGGAGCACTTAGGCTCTGCCGCATGATCGCCGATAGATTGCAACTCGGTAAGTTCGTGTACCTGTCAAGATCTGCACAGCCTGTTGAACAGATGTTTCTGTCGAATTAGGCGCGACCCGCCCGCCCTCGGCATGACGAACCGCACCGTTTCGCTATTGCATTTCGTCAGGCCAGACGTCGCCAATCTCCTCGATCCATCGCCGCAATCGCTCGGACTGCGCTTTGAACTCAGCGCGTTCGCTATCGGACATCAGCCCGGCTGGAGTGTTGGTCTGCAGCTGGTCATGGAAGTCCGACACTGCATCGATCCGCACGAGCATGACCTCGACCTTGCCCCGATCGTAGATCTCGAAGGTGCGGGTCTTCGCCAATTCGGCATAATTGGCGAAGTCCTTCGCGACCTCGTCGACCGACACTCGAAAACAGGCATTGTTTGACATGAATTCGAACCTTTCGATTGCTTGCAACAATCCCGCCGACCACGGAGCCGTGAGGCGATGCAGTCGGGCAGGCGAAAGGTTCTCTGGTTTTAGTTGTCGGCCATCGTGTTCATATCGTCCAGAACGGGCGATGTCATTCCCGCCGCGAATTCCTCATCATAGAGCAGTTCCATGGTCCTGGCGTTGCTGAAGCGGACCAGTGCCTCGTACTCACATCGCGACAACAGGATGAAGGATGGCAGCCCGCTATCGTCAGCTTCGACCCCGACAGGCCGGATTACAGCATCGGCAAGAACGTCATCGAGATCGCGGCAGAGCTTGTCGCGATCGACAGTGCGGTAGGTCTATTTGCGCATCCACTTTTCTCCCGTTTGCGTCATCGGTTCGGCAGTATTCCTATCGCTCGGATCTTCGCGAATATCTGCTGCCGGTTCGGGCTTCTGCCCCCGGTTCGCCGTCGCTAGCGCTCTCCTGCTCTACGCGCCTCACGCTATGATGGATCTCGTTGAAGCGTTTGACCACAGGCGGGTTGTATTCAAGATGCTCGACGACCTTTCTCTCGTCGCCCGGTTCGGTCAGGACGAACTTGCGATTGTCCTTTGTGGCCATGGAGGAACACGCTGACATTGGCAACGCCGTCGGCAACGTTGAGCCTAAGAGTCTGAAGCGCCTTGTCCATCGCCTCGCCAAACTCCTCGATCGAATAGCGGCTTCCGAATGTGATCTTCATGGCAGGTGAGCCCCGGCAGATTGAATATCCATGTTCACAGCCCGAAGCTGCACACCGAGGTGTATGGCGGCGCGAGCCGGTCGATCCGCGACCAGAACGTCCCGGCGCCGCTCGGCGCGTGCCTGTTCACGGGCACTGCGATCTCGGCAAGCGGTCCGCGGATCTCGATGACGAGGCCGCAATTAGTCTCATCGCCAACCGTGAGATCGCTCTGGAACTGCGCTAGCTCGCGGCGCTCTTCCTCCAGCACCTCGACCGCTCGCACCAGACGCTCCGCTTCTCGGGTTTCGGCGGCGACAAAGCTCTGCCGCGTCGGCAAGCGGTCGGGCCTAAACAGATAGATCGCGGTTTCGTTCGACATACCCAAGATGCGGCCGGAGCAGTCGACTCCCCGCATCGCCGTCGCGCAGGATGCCGGACCTGTCCATCTCGGCAATACTAACCGACGGGCCGCACAGTCGGTGCTTCCGAGTGCTGGACAAGTGGGCACAGGCGCGGGCATAGGCCGCCGCCATGCATGACCTTCGCCAGATCCGCGAAAATCCCGAAGCCTTCGATGCCGCACTCGCCAAACGCGGTGCCGAGCCGGAGGCAGCGAAAATCCTGTCGCTGGACGAGCAGCATCGTGCAATCCTAACGCGCCTCCAGGAAGCGCAGAGTCGCCGAAACGAGGCGTCAAAGGCGATCGGCCAGGCGATGGGCCAAGGCGACACGGAAAAGGCCGAT
This sequence comes from Aurantiacibacter aquimixticola, assembly GCF_003605475.1. NCBI lineage: Bacteria > Pseudomonadati > Pseudomonadota > Alphaproteobacteria > Sphingomonadales > Erythrobacteraceae > Aurantiacibacter > Aurantiacibacter aquimixticola. The sequence continues at coordinate 1,415,270 of NZ_RAHX01000001.1, forward strand.
GCGCTGAAGGCCGAAGTCGCGCAGATCAAGGCCGACATGCCCGCCCTCGAAGAGCGTGAGCGGGAGCTTGGTGGACAGGTGAAGGTGCTGCTCGCCAGCCTCCCCAATGCGCCCGCCGAGAACGTGCCGTCGGGTAATGATGACGGCGACAATGTCGAAGTGTCCACTTGGGGTGAGAAGCGCGGATTCAATTTTACGCCGAAAGAACACGCCGATCTCGGCCCCGCGCTCGGCATGGATTTCGAGACCGGCGCCAAGCTGGCGGGCGCACGCTTTTCCTTCCTTCGCGGCGATATGGCCAGGCTGCACCGCGCGATCGCGCTGTTCATGCTCGACACGCAGACCGGCGAGAACGGCTACACCGAATGCAATCCGCCAGTGCTGGTGAACGATGCCGCGATGTTCGGCACCGACAAGCTGCCGAAGTTCGCAGACGATAGCTTCCGGACAACCGATGATCGCTGGCTCATCCCAACATCCGAAGTCAGCCTCACCGCATCGGTCGCTGGCGACATTATCGCCGAGCTTGCGCAGCCCATTCGCCTCACTGCGCATACGCTCTGCTTCCGCAGCGAAGCGGGCGCGGCGGGCAAGGATACACGCGGCTTCATCCGCCAGCACCAGTTCGAAAAGGTCGAGCTCGTCAGCATCTGTCGCCCGCAGGATAGCGAGGCCGAGCATGAGCGGATGACAGCGTGCGCTGAGGGCATTCTGAAGGCCCTCGACCTGCCTTATCGCAAGATGCTGCTGTGCACGGGAGATATGGGCTTCGGTGCACGGAAGACCTACGATCTCGAAGTCTGGCTTCCGGGCCAAGGAGCCTATCGTGAGATTTCGTCCTGCTCCAACACTGGCGATTTCCAGGCAAGGCGGATGAATACCCGCTATCGCCCGGAAGCTGGTGGCAAGAAAACGCAGTTCGTCCACACACTGAACGGCTCCGGCCTTGCCGTCGGTCGCACTCTGGTGGCGGTGATGGAAAATTATCAGCGCGAGGATGGCGCGGTCGTGGTGCCGGACGTGCTCAAGCCCTATATGGGCGGCGTGGACATTCTGCTACCTGCAGCCTGATGCGCATTCTTCTGACCAATGACGACGGCATTCATGCGCCCGGTCTCGCCGTGCTGGAGGCGCTGGCGGCGCAGCTTTCCGACGATGTGTGGATATGCGCTCCGGCGGAAGAGCAATCTGGCGCAGGCCACTCGCTGACGCTGCATCAGCCGGTCCGCCTGCGAAAACATGGCGAGCGTCGATATTCGGTCACCGGCACGCCGACCGATTCGGTCAACCTCGCCCTGCGCAAACTGTTCGACGATGCGCGACCCGACCTCGTCATTTCCGGCGTGAATGCGGGCGAAAATCTTGGCGATGACATCACCTATTCGGGCACGGCATCGGCTGCAATGGAAGCGGCGCTCGCCGGTATCCCGGCAATCGCGCTTAGCCAGGCCTTTCGCGACAACGGCCCAAGTTTCTCCGCGACCGAAGAATGGGGCGAGCGCGTCTTGGAACCGCTCATCGACATTTCCATGGCCCGCCGCACTTTCATCAATGTCAACTTCCCGGCCCTGCCCGCCAACGATGTGCGCGGCATTCGCGTGGTGCGGCAGGGATTTCACGATTACGCGCGCGGCTCGCTGGTCGAGGGACGGGATCCGCGGGGACGGCCCTATTACTGGTTCGGCCTGCAGGATGCGGAACACACGCTCGACCATGGCACCGATCTCGAAGCGGTGGCGGACGGGTATATAGCCGTGACGCCGCTGCAACTCGACCTTACCCATCATGCAGCAATCGGCGCGCTGGCCGATCGGTTCGCGGCTTAGGAGAGCGCGGTGGCAAGATCGAGCGCCAAGGACAAACGAAAGCGTCGGCTCGGCAAACGTCAGTTCGCGCCGCTGCGCCGCGCTGTCCGGATACCGGTATGGGGCGATCTCGGCATCCGGCTGAGCCTTGCACTGTTCCTGATCTTTATTGTCGTGATGATCCACTGGTGGGACCGCGAAGGCCTTGTCGACAATCTCGATGGCCATGTCAGCTTCCTCGACGTGGTTTATTTCACCATGATTTCGATCACGACCACGGGCTTCGGAGATATCGCCCCGATCAGCGATCAGGCGCGCCTTGTGGAGGCCATCATCGTGACCCCGATCCGTTTCGCCGTGTTTTTCATCTTCGTCGGCACGGCCTACAACTTCATCATCAAGCGCAGCTGGGAGAAATGGCGCATGGCTCGCATTCAGGAAAAGCTGACCGACCATGTGGTCGTCCTCGGCTTCGGCGTCTCCGGCTCCGAAGCGGTGGGCGAATTGATCGAGCGCGGCACCGATCCATCCTGCATAGTGGTGATGGACATGGATCAGGAGCGGCTTGAAAATGCCGAGGCGCTCGGCTGCAATGTCATCGAGGCGGACGCGACGCGGGACGAGAATCTCGAAGCCGTACATATCGATGAAGCACAGGCGGTGCTCGTTTCGGCAGGCCGCGACGATGCCTCGATCTTGATCGTGCTCAGCGTCCGTCACCTCGCGCCAAACGTGCCGATCAGCGTGGTGGTGCGCGCAGCCGATAACGAGCTGATTGCGCGACAGGCCGGCGCCGACAACGTCATCAACCCGGTGCGCTTCACCGGCCTGCTGCTGGCAGGCTCCGCCGAGGGTGCGCACATCGCCGATTACCTGGGCGATCTGGCCTCTGTTACCGGGCGTGTGAAGCTGGTTGAACGCGAAGTGCTGAAGGAAGAGATCGGCAAGCCGCTCAGCGATCTCGCCACGAAGGGCCGGGGTCTTCGGATCTATCGCAACGGCGGAGCCTGCGGCTTCTGGGAACATGAGGCCGAATGCCTGCAGGCTGGCGATATCGTGGTCGAAATTCTGCCTTCGGACGACGACAAGCCGGATGCGACCCGCGAACAGCGCGAAGCGGAGGAAGCCGCCGCCCAGGCTGCCGGCTAGGTCATAGCCACGAAAACGCCGCCTGCCGCCGCCATGCCGGTGACAAAATAGCCGGCATCGATTGCGAACAGCTTTGCAGGCCGCATCTGGTAGAGGTAGTTGATGCCCAGCGCCGGGGCCATCACGGCTGCGCCCAGACCCACTGCCATCATCATGATCGCCCGGTCGCTCGGCTGCGTCGCGGCGACGAGGTGACCGAGCGTCAACACGACCAGCATCTCGAACGCGAAGCACAGCAGCATGATCAGCCACACCGGGTTTCTGGTACGCGGAGCGCTGCCATCAGTGACGACCTCTCCATCGTCGCCCATCGTGATGCCTGTCAGTCGCTGCCACGGCTTGCCGAAGAGCGGTCCGTACCAGAGCGCACCGATCGCGAAGAACGCGGTTGTTCCCAGCAACACTGCGAGCATGTTCGTCTCACCCACTACACCTCTCCCCTCTGTGTCGACCCGCTGTCACCACTAGCGCATCGCCGCCCGCGGGTGTAGGGGCGCGCCCGCAATGGCCATTGACACCACCACCACGATCCCCGACCAGAAACGCGTCGGCATGGTCAGCCTCGGCTGCCCGAAAGCGCTGGTTGATTCCGAGCGCATCCTCACCCGGCTGCGGGCTGACGGCTATGCCATGTCGCCCGACTATGCCGGCGCCGACGTGGTGCTGGTCAACACCTGCGGCTTTCTCGACTCCGCCAAGGAAGAGAGCCTCGATGCCATCGGGGAGGCGATCGCCGAGAACGGCCGCGTCATCGTGACCGGCTGCCTGGGCGACGAGGCGGAGCTGATCCGCAAGCGCCACCCCGGCGTCCTCGCCATCACCGGCGCGCACCAGTACGAGGACGTTGTCGAGGCCGTGCACGAGGCCGCGCCGCCTTCGCAGGGGCCCTTCATCGACCTGGTGCCTCAACCCGACATCAAGCTCACCCCGCGCCACTACTCCTACCTCAAGATCAGCGAGGGGTGTAACCACTCCTGCGCCTTCTGCATCATCCCGCAGCTGCGCGGGAAGCTCGCCAGCCGCCGGATCGACGCGGTGCTGCGCGAGGCGGAGAAGCTGGTCGCCGCCGGCACGAAGGAGCTGCTGGTCATCAGCCAGGACACCTCCGCTTACGGCGTCGACACCCGTCACGAGGAGCGCGAGTGGAAGGGTCACCCGGTCCGCGCCCATATGACCGATCTCGCAAGAGAGCTCGGCCAGCTTCGCACCGCCGACAACGCCCCGCCCTGGGTGCGCCTGCACTACGTTTACCCCTATCCGCATGTCGATCAGGTCATCCCGCTGATGGGCGAGGGGCTGCTCACCCCCTATCTCGACATCCCCTTCCAGCACGCCGCGCCGCGCGTGCTGAAGGCGATGCGCCGTCCGGCCAACGAGGCCAAGGTGCTGGAGCGCGTCCGCCAGTGGCGCGCCATCGCGCCCGATCTCACCATCCGCTCCAGCTTCGTGGTCGGCTTTCCGGGCGAGACGGAGGACGACTTCGCCTACCTGCTCGACTGGCTGGAGGAGGCCCAGCTGGACCGGGTGGGCGCCTTCCGCTTCGAACCGGTGGAGGGCGCGGCGGCCAACGCGCTGCCGGGCCCAGTGCCCGAAGCCGTCAAGGAGGAGCGCTTTGCCCGGCTGATGGAGGTGACCGAGCGGATCAGCACCGCCAAGCTCGCCGCCAAGGTCGGCCGCACCCTGCCCGTCATCGTGGATGAGGTTGGCGAGCCGGACGAGGATGGCGACATCGGCGCCACCGGCCGCAGCCAGGCCGACGCCCCCGAGATCGACGGCCAGGTGTTCCTGCGCAACGTGCCCGAGACGCTGGCACCGGGAGACGTGGTGGACGCCGTGATCGAGGACTCGGACGAGCACGACCTGTTCGGGGTGCCTGCCACGGCTAACTGATTCGTTCAGCCTGAGCGCCCATTTCATGAACAACATCGTTGGAAGTTGATGAAGTGCATGCATGTGAGACATGCAAAAGTTTCGCGGCGGCGGCGTGTGGGGGTCGACGATAGGAAAGAGCCTGCCTTCCGGACGAGGAAAGGCGAGGCGAAGCTAGACACTTCGCGAGGCTGTAGGACAGCCGGTGCGACGATTGAGCATTTGGACTCGGCAAATTCGCGCGTGCCTTAGGTATTTACCCTAATAGCCAGTGCTTCGGGAAATTGGTCCAGTGAGCTCATTACCTAGCTTCGAGGGGGCGGGTTTTGAGCGAAGCACAATTACGCAAAAGCACTAGCGGCTATACAATCCACGCGGATATGGGCGGCGCTGCATTTGCGTCGGTAGCCTTATCGGCTTGCGGGGGCGGCGGCTCGAAAAGTGGGTCCAGCACAGGCGCGACAGTCGCCAGTCCTTCGGTCACGCCGCAAGCGAAGCACAGCCTCGCCGAAGCCAGCCGGTTTCTAAGCCAAGCCACGCCGGGCACGACGCGAAGGGAGATCGAAGTCGTTGCGAAAGACGGAATTGAGGACTGGCTGAACAAGCAGCTGGCGATACCCAGACAGTCTCAGAATTTCGACTGGCTAGTGAGCAAGGGCTATCACGCCGAAGACCAGATGTTTGCGCTGGCGCACTGGGAACGCCCGTTATGGAAGGGGTTGCTGACAGGTAGAGATAAGCTGCGGCAGAGGATCACGCTGGCGCTCCTCGACATATTCGTGGTCGGTATAAGGCCGCTGAATCCTTACTGGCGAAGTTTCGCGATGGCGAATTACTTCGATATTCTGGCCGATCATTGCTTCGGCAACTTCCGGCGGTTGCTGGAGGAGATTTCGTTCTCAACCGCGATGGGATCGTATCTCACCTTTCTCAACAGCAGCAAAGCGGATTCCAAAGGCCGGAAGCCGGATGAGAATTTTGCACGCGAACTGATGCAGCTGTTTTCCATCGGCACGTATCTTCTCAACGACGACGGGTCTGCCAAAGCCAGCTCTGCGGGCACGACAATACCGACGTATTCGCAAACCGATATCTCGGAATTGGCAAGAGTGTTCACGGGGATGCGCTCTTCCGGTGCACGCGAAGATTTTCGTCAGCATCGGCATCGACTGCGAATTGATCCGGCATACAACGACACTGGGTCAGTCAATTTTCTGGGCAACACGATCAGCGGGGGCGGCGAACAGGCCGTCTCGGCTGCCATTGACACCGTATTCTCACACGCAAATGTCGGACCCTTTCTCGCCACGCGCCTGATCCAGTCGCTCACCACGAGCAACCCATCCAGCGGCTATGTGTCCCGCGTTGCCAGAGTTTTCGCCAATAATGGCAAAGGCGAGCGAGGAGACCTCGCGGCTGTCATTCGCGCCGTACTGCTTGATGGCGAAGTCCGCTCGGGGCCGGTTCGGGGCGGAGGCAGGCTTCGCGATCCGGTTCAGCGTTTTACAAATTGGGGCCACGCTTTTCGAGTCGACGACGAGAAAGACGAATGGTCCATGCCAATGCTTGTCGGAAGCTTGGGGAAAGAGCCAGGATGGAGCCCGACGGTCTTTAATTTTCACGAGTCCGACTACTCGCCGCCCCGGACGAGGATCAGCGAACGCGGCCTCGTGGCACCCGAATTCCAGATCCTGTCGGAACAGACCGCGATGCAGCATATCAACTTTACCGCCAAGGCAGTCCGCGGCTGGCTGGGCTATTACGGTCTCGCTCCCGACCGCAAAGACTTCGCAGCGCTCAGCGATGACGCGCGTGCTCTGGTCGATGAACTCGCTCTCGTGCTTGCGGCAGATCAGATTTCAGCCGCCAGGCGCGATCAAATTGTCCAAATCGTCGAAACCGCAACCGTCAGTCAAAAAGACCGAGAGACATGGCGCATCAATCTCGCAACATTGGCCGTGATGATTTCTCCCGAATATCTGGTGATCGAATGATGAAGCTGTCCGAATTCCCCGGCGCGTCAAGTCGTCGAGATTTTCTGCGCGGCGCAGGCAGCCTTCCGCTTACGGGCGTCCTGCTCGCATCCGGCGCGCAAGCGCAATCGGCGCAAAATACGGATTATCGGGCTTTGGTTTGCATCTATCTGCAAGGTGGCTGGGACAATTGGAGCATCTTCGTGCCATTCGACGAGGCGAGCCATGCCGCATATGGCGAGGCGCGTGGAGCGATGGCCCTGTCTCAAAGCGAGCTGGGCTCTGGTGTCCTCCAGCCGCGAAACGATATGGAAGGGCGCAGCTTCGCGTTGCATCCTCAGATGACCGGCTTGCGCGACGCATTCCGCAATGGCGATTTGGCGATCGTTCAGAATGTCGGCACTCTCTGGCAGCCGGTATCGAAGCAAGGGATCCGGGACGGCGCTCTCATCCCCTCCCAGCTTTTCAGCCATAACCACCAGAGCCGATTGGCGCTGGCAGGCTATAGCGACAAGGCGAATACGGGGTGGGGTGGACGCATTGCGGACAGGATGCGCGGGCGAAACGCGCGGCAGACACTGACGTCCCTGAACGCAACGACACACGCACAATTCCTGAGCGGTGCCGACACGTCACCATACGCGATCACCGAAAAAGGCGCCGTGCAACTTCTCGACGGAGACACTTCGTTTTTTGGCACGGATATCGCGCAACTTGTCGAGTCGGTCGCAACTGGCAGTCACGACAATCCAATGCGCGATACGCTGTCGGACGTAACGCGCCGCACACTTGACCATGCAGGTCTGCTTGGATCGAGCTTTGCGCGAATTGACGGCAGTGAACTGCCGGAATTGCAGATTGGCAGCAGCGATCTTGCCGAACAGCTCCGCGCCATCGCCCGCGCAATCGCCGTCGGGCCATCGCTTGGAATGCGTAGACAGGTTTTCTTCGCAAGGATGCACGGCTGGGACACGCATTCCGGTGGTCTCGGAGACGTTCGCATTCAGGCGAGTGAAATCGACCGCGCTCTTTCCGGCTTCCACCGGTTACTGCAGAGGTGGGGCTTATCATCGGCAGTGACGACGGCTTCCGTCAGCGATTTCGGCCGCACTTTGGCTTCGAACGGAGATGGCAGCGACCATGGCTGGGGCGGGACGAGCTTCGTCTTGGGCGGAGCAGTCGCTGGCGGAAGGATTTACGGCAAATCGCCAACCGTGGCGCTCGATGGACCCGACACACTTTCCGGCGGACGCCTGATCCCGACGACGTCGACCGATCAGATCGCAGCCAGTTTGGCGCGATGGATGGGCGTCGCCGATACCGATTTGGCCTCCATCGCAAACAATATCGGCCACTTTCCCGCCGATCAGAGAGCTTTGCCGATTTTTCGCTAAGCGGACTTTTCTACCGCCGCGCCCGGCTCACGACCTCACCCTCGATCACCACGCCTGTCACCGGGGTCACATATTCGAACGGGTCGCCGTCGAACATGGCGACGTCTCCGTCCTTGCCGACTTCGAGGCTGCCGACGCGGCTGTCCATGCCGATGATGCGGGCCGCATCGATGGTGACGCTGGCGAGCGCGTCCTGCGGGGCAAGGCCGTTGCCGGCGGCATAGCCTGCTTCCCACAACACCACGCGGGTCTTGGGGACATAGGCTTCGTAACCCGATTGCAGGGCGAAGGGCACGCCCGCCTCCGCCAGCACGGCGGCGGTGGTGAGGGCGGCGTTCTCGAGCTCGCCTGAATTGCGCGCCATCGTCGGGTGGAGGGTGAGCGAGACGCCCGCCTCGCGCAGCTCGTCCAGCATCATGTGCGCGTCCGCCGCGCCGTCGATCACCACGGTGATATCGAATTCCTCGGCAAGGCGCAGCGCGCTCTGCATGTCCTGCATGCGATTGGCGGTGATGAGCAGCGGGGTCTCGCCGCGAAGGACGGACTGAAACGCCTCGTTCATCAGATCGCGGCGGCCGCTGTTCTCGGCGTCGTCGTCCTCTTCGTCGGAGCCGCCCGATTGCGCGGCGACCAGCGCCTGGCGCAGCATCGCCATCTGCTTGGCGCGGGTGCCGGGGGAGCTTTCGTCCAATGCCCATGCGCCGAGATTGGCGGCGATCATCGTGCCGTCCTCCACCAGCGCCTCTTCCACCGTGTTGCCGCGCGTCTTCACCACCATGGTCTGCCCGGACACGAGCGCGCCGGGGCCGTGGCCGGTGTGCAGCGTGGTCGTGCCGAGCTCGCGCACCCATTGCACCAGCCGGTCATGCGGGTTGTAGGCGTCTATCGCCCGCAAGTGAGGCTGGACGGGGGCGCTGTCGTCGAGCTGGTCCTGATCGTCCGGCTGGTTGAGATAGCCGGTGAGGCCCACCGTGCTGTGCGCGTCCACCAGGCCGGGAGTGACGACGGGCGCGGTGAGCACTTCCATGCCTTGCGGGATGGCGGTGCTGGCGGCGGGACCGACGGCGGTGATGCGCCCGTCCTCGATCACCACGACGCCGTCCGTGATCACGCCCTGCGGGCCCATGGTCCAGACCTGACCCCCGCGCACCGCGACGTCCTGCGCGAAAGCGGTGGTGGAGAGGAGTGCGGCGGCGAATGCGCCGATTAGTGCAAAGCTTTTCATCGTGCGCCCTCCAGCATGATCGCCTCTCTTTCGAGGACATGGTGCCCCGCGCTCTGCGGATCGCCCGCGCCGTAGCCGCCGCTTGCCTGCAGCGCGTCGTCCGGATCGGTGATGTCGAACACGTTCTCGCCCATCACCCAGGTTTCCTGCAGGTCGGTATAGACCGACAGCGGATCGCCATCGAGGATGAGGAAATCGGCGTATTTGCCGGGGGCGAGGCTGCCGACCCGGTCGTCCAGCCCCAGCTGCACCGCGCCGTTGATGGTCATCGCCCTGAGCGCGCCTTCGCGGCTCATGCCGCCGCGCACGGCGATGGCGGCCTGGCGGAACATCAGGCGGCTGTCGATGATCGGATCGTCCGAATGCAGCGAGAGGAACACGCCCGCCCGCTCAAGCTCGGCGGCGGTGTCGATATCGGCGCTCATCGCTTCCAGCTTCCCGCCAGGGCTGTCCACCAGGATGGCGGAGACCGGCACGCCCGCCGCCGCGATCTCGCGCGCGACCTGGCCGCTTTCGATGCCGTGCTGGATCAGCATGTCGAAGCCGAATTCCTCGCGCAGGCGCAGCGCCGTCATGATGTCGTCGCTGCGATGGGTATGGAAATGGACGAGCCGCTCGCCATCGAGGATTTCGCACATCGCTTCCATGCCGATATTGCGGGGCGAGCGATCGCCTTCGCAATATTCCTGCGCCGCCACGAAATGGCTGCGGACCATCGCCGCGCTACGTGCGCGGGTGGAGGGAAAGGCCGGATTGTCGCGAATGGGATTGGTGCCGTTCGCCATCTTCATGCCGCCCGCGATCCCGCCATCGGCATTGCGATGGGCGAGCTCTTCTATTGTATTGCCCTCGACAAGGTGCATGTAGAAGGTCTGCCCGCTCATCAGCCAGCCGCTGCCGGGCATGATGTTGGCGGTGGTGACGCCCCCTGCCCGCGCCCGGGCGATGGAGGAGTGTCGGACATTGATGCTGTCGAGCGCGCGCACGTCCGGCTGGATGGCGGAAGAGCTGTCCGCGCCCGAAACCTGGCCGATATGCGAATGCGTGTCGACGATGCCGGGCATGATGACCATGCCGGAGGCGTCACGCGTTTCCGCGCTCGCCGGGATTGCCGTCCCCGCCCCGCCGACCGCAACGATCTCGCCATTATGGACGACAAGCGTGCCGCCCTGGATCGTGCCGGTGCCGCTATCGGCGTTCATCGTGTGGATGGTCGCGCCGGTAAAAGCGATGGGCCGCTCCTGCGCGGCGGCTGGCGTGGTGGCAAGCGCCGCAAGCGCGGATGCAGCGGCGAGTGCTGCCTTGGTCGATGGCATTGGAAGTCCTCTCCTGTCCGAGTGCGGGAGAGTAACGAGACGGGTCAGCTTTGCAAGCAAGCGGTGTCGCGCCTAAGCGGTTACGCACTCCGGTTTGATGCCAATCGCCAAAACAGGGCAACCGCCATTCCGACCGGCATCGAGACGATAGAGCAATTTGCCCATCCACGTCGTTGATGCGCCGAACTTCTTGTAAACCTCATCCTTGCCCTCACGCCCGTCTTTCGTGAGCACTTTTCCGAGGCTACGAAGATAGGTGGTATCGAGAGATGAGCCGCGTGTGAGAATGATGCCGACATCGATTGCCCCGGCATCGTAGAAAGCCGAGAATGCGTAAAGATCGCGATCGTATGTCTGATCCTTTGAATTCCATTCCAGATCAAGCGCGACCCGTCCATTAAGAAAGTCGATCCTGTGACCGTCGAGAAACCCTTCTCGTATGTAAGAGGCGATCAAACTGTCTTTCTTCTTTGCATGGAGCAGTTTCACATGCAGGTCGGCTGATATACGTGATTCTCGCCAACCAGCCGGCTCGGTGAAGAGGGTGTCTACATACGACGCAATCGGTCCTTTGCTCCCGCCCGGAGTACGGATCATCTCCCGCGATATCTGAAACTGCTCTAGCGCATCGACAATTTGACCGAATTGCTCAGGAAAACTGGCCTGAAGAATGGTCGCTGCATTGCGATAACTGAAGATCTCGAATTTGTTGCGAAGTTCAGGAGAAAAGATCTGCTCGATCAGCGCTCCACTGTCGGCGCCACTCCCGCCTGAGACGTCGTCCGTCATCTCACCGCTCATTCAGCCGCAATCGCCATCGAGTTGTGGCTGTAAGTGTCCCAAGTCGGCTTATAATCGTCGTCGGCTTGATTACCCCAAACGGTCCAGTTTTTCCGTGTTCCGCGACTGAACAATTCGATACGAGGACCCCAGCTGCATTCCTCAATAATCGGATATTGCTCATCGGGTTTACGGCTGTGTTCGCGTTTGCGCGATTGGATCATGTTCACTTGCCTGCGCCCAGGGTCTAGCGTTCGGGCATTCTTGCCACGGACACCGAAGAGAAGCACCTCTGTAACGTTGCGAAAATAGAATCCGACACCGCGGCCGTCCGAACCACCATCCTTGCGAATCTTGTGCCAGACTATGTTGGAAACATAGCGAAAGCCCCAAGCCTCCATCACCCGAAGTCCATCGGGAAGCAACGCATTCGGCACCCAAAGATAAAGATGAGACGGATCCGCTGATATCTCCGCCACGGGCAAATCGCAGATTTCTTCGAGCGTCATTGTCCCGTAGCGATTGAGCCGCTTATGCTCGGGAGCGACCTTCCCGGTACGGTTTTGAAACTGCCACGGTGGATCGGCCAAGATCGTGCCAAATTCCACGCCGTTGGCGATGCGCAAAAGGTCGGAACCTGCGTCGTTCTGATTTTGGAACATATCGTGATCATGGGCGAAGCAAGAAAAACTGTCAATGTGTGCCTTTCGTTCTTCCCCCGCATAGGTGAAAGGCTGTAAAACCATTATCGCGCAATAGCTCTGTCGCGGTGAAACAAGGGATAGCGCCAATCGTTCACCACCCATGCCCATAGAGATCACGACGAGCTTCTCGTTCCACCTCGACGAGCCGACCGACCTGCTGCTGCAGTTCCAGGCCGCCGCCCTTCCCGAGCAGACTTTGCTGGAAACCGACACCTGGCTGACCAAGGCGATGCATATCGCCAGCGTTCCGGCGCAGGATGCCATCGGGGAGCGTGTCTGGGTGCGGGCCGAGGGCGACTACCGCGTCGATTACACCGCCAGGGTGGAGGTCAATCGCATGTCGCCGGAGATCGGCAAGCTTGCCATGCTCGATCCGCACGACCTGCCGGGCGAGGCCGTGGAATACGTATTCGATTCGCGGTACTGTCAGGCCGACCGTATGCAGGCCTTCGTGGAGGATGAATTCGGCTCTTTGAAAGGCGGCGAGCGCATCGCCGCCATGCGCGACTGGATCGCCGACAATTTCACCTATGAAGCCGGACGCTCGGACGCGACCACCACCGCGCTCGACACCTTCGTGGAGCGCCACGGCATCTGCCGCGATTTCGCCCATGTGATGATCTGCTTCGCCCGCGCCTCCACCATCCCGGCGCGCTTCGTCAGCTGCTATGCGCCGGGCGTGGAGCCACAGGACTTTCACGCCGTAGCCGAGGTGTTTCTCGAAGACGAGACGACGCCGGGCGGCGGCGCGTGGTATCTCGTCGATGCGACGGGCATGGCGGATCCGGCAAAGACCGTTAAGATCGGCATCGGGCGCGACGCTGCCGATGTCAGCTTCCTGACCAGTTTCGGCCGAGCGCGCTTCGACGGGAAGACCATCGAAGTGAGCGAAGCGGCCTGACATGGCGCCAGTGCGAGGGGACGAAATGGAAAAGAAGGCCGACACGCTGATCCTGTTCGGGGCGACGGGCGACCTGTCGCAGCGCATGCTGCTGCCCTCGCTCTGCGCGCTCGACGCGGACGATCTTCTGGCCGAAGACCTGCGCATCGTCGGCACGGCGCGTTCGGAGCTTTCGGACGGCGAATTTCGCGACATGGCGCGCAAGGCTATCGAGCAATATCTGCCCGATCACCGGCGCGGTTCGATGGCGCAGTTCCTCAATCGCCTCACCTACAGCCAGCTCGATGTGACGACGCCCGATGGCTATCGAGAGCTGGCGGACAAGGTGGGCAAGGACCGCGAGATCGCGATCTTCCTCTCCACCGCGCCCAGCCTGTTCGAGCCGACGATCAAGGGCCTTGCCGAGCACGGGCTGGCGGACAGCAATTCGCGCATCTGCCTGGAAAAGCCGCTCGGCACCGATCTGGAAAGCAGCTGCCAGATCAACGATGCCGTGGCCGCCGCCTTTCCCGAAAGCCGCATTTTCCGCATTGATCACTATCTTGGCAAGGAGACGGTGCAGAACCTTATCGCGCTGCGCTTTGCCAACATGTTCTTCGAGCCGCTGTGGAATTCCCAGCATATCGAGCATGTGCAGATCACCGTGGGGGAGACTGTCGGGCTGGAAGGCCGCGCCGATTTCTACGAGAGCGCGGGCGCGCTGCGCGACATGGTGCAAAACCATATGCTGCAATTGCTGGCGCTCGTCGCGATGGAGCCGCCGGGCAGCTTCGATGCAGGCGCGGTGCGGGACGAGAAGGTGAAGGTTCTGCGCGCGCTTCGCGAGATGGAGCCGCAGGAAAGCGTCACCGGCCAGTATCGCAAGGGCGCCGTCGATGGCCAGCCCGTCGCCGGTTATGACGAGGAACTGGGCCGCGACAGCAATGTCGAGACGTTCGTGGCGCTGAAGGCGCATATCGACAACTGGCGCTGGCAGGGCGTGCCCTTCTACCTGCGCACCGGCAAGCGGATGCCCGAGCGCGTGACCGAGATCGTCGTGCAGTTCCGCTGCGTGCCGCATTCGATCTTTCCCAACGCGCGGCTGAAGCAGAACCGCATGGTGATCGGCATCCAGCCGGAAGAGAACATCCACCTCTCCATGATGGCCAAGGTGCCCGGCATCGAGCAGGAAGGCATGACGCTGCGGCAGGTGCCGCTCGACATCACCATGCCCGATGCCTTTACCGGCAAGCACAAGCGCATCGCCTATGAACGCCTGCTGCTCGACCTGATCGAGGGACACCAGACGCTGTTCGTGCGGCGGGACGAGGTGGAGGCGCAGTGGCGCTGGATCGACTCCATCCGCGCGGTGTGGGACAAGGAAGGCCGCGAACCCAAGACTTACGCCGCCGGCAGCTGGGGGCCGAGCAAGGCCATCGCGCTGGCCGAACGCGACGGAGTGAGCTGGCATGACTGAACTTCACCCGACACTGGCCCGCGTTACCGAGCGCATCATCGCGAAGTCGAAGGATAGCCGCGCTGCCTATCTTTCGCTGATCGAGCGGGAGATCGAAAACCGGCCCGATCGCAGCCAGGTCAGCTGTTCCAATCTCGCCCATGCCTTTGCGGGTGCGCAGGAGGACCAGGAAGCGCTCAAGACCAATGCCGGGCCGAATATCGGCGTGGTCACCGCCTATAACGACATGCTTTCGGCGCATCAGCCCTATGGCCGCTATCCCGAGCGGCTGAAGATCTACGCCCGCGAAGTCGGCGCGACGGCGCAGGTGGCAGGCGGCACGCCGGCCATGTGCGACGGGGTTACGCAGGGCGAGACCGGCATGGAGCTATCGCTCTTTTCTCGCGATGCGATTGCGATGGCGACGGGCGTCGCGCTCAGCCATGCGATGTATGACGGCATGCTGCTGCTCGGCATTTGCGACAAGATCGTGCCGGGTTTACTTATCGGCGCGCTGCGCTTCGGCCATCTGCCCGCCGTCTTCGTGCCCAGCGGCCCGATGCCGAGCGGGATTTCAAACAGCCAGAAGCAGAAGACGCGCCAGCTTTATGCCGAAGGCAGGGCGACGCGCGCCGAGTTGCTGGAAAGCGAGTTGGGCAGTTATCATTCGCCCGGCACCTGCACGTTCTACGGCACGGCCAATTCCAACCAGATGATGATGGAGCTGATGGGGCTGCACATTCCGGGCAGCGCCTTCATCCAGCCCGGCACGAAACTGCGCCAGGCGCTGGACCGGGCCGCTGTCCACCGCGTCACCGCGATGACGGCGGACGGCAACGATTTTCGGCCACTCGGCCATTGCGTCGACGAAAAGGCCATCGTGAATGCCATGGTCGGCCTGCTGGCGACGGGCGGCAGCACCAATCACGCGATCCACATCCCGGCATTTGCGCGGGCCGCGGGCGTGCAGGTGGACTGGACGGACCTGTCCGAACTTTCCAGCGCCGTGCCGCTGCTGGCGCGCGTCTATCCCAACGGCTCGGGCGATGTGAACCATTTCCACGATGCGGGCGGCATGGGCTTCGTGATCCGCGAACTCGTCGATGCGGGGTTGGCTCACGGCGACGTCATGGGTGTCGGGCAGGAGCGCGGTATGGCCGAATATGGCCGCGAGCCGGGGCTGGAGGAGGATCGCCTCGTCTGGCGCGATGTCGGCCCGTCGGGCGACGACACCATGCTGAAACCCGCCGGCGACCCGTTCCAGCCCGATGGCGGCATGCGGCTGGTCGAGGGCAATCTCGGCCGTGCCTGCTTCAAGTCCTCCGCCGTGAAGAAAGACCGCTGGACGGTGGAAGCGCCGTGCCGCGTCTTCCATACGCAGAAAGCCGTGGTCGACGCCTTCAAGGCGGGCGAGCTGGACCGCGACGTCGTGGTGGTGGTCCGCTTCCAGGGGCCGCGGGCGAACGGCATGCCCGAACTTCACAGTCTCACCCCGCCCCTCGCCGTGCTGCAAGATCGCGGATACCGCGTCGCGCTCGTCACCGATGGGCGCATGTCGGGTGCGAGCGGCAAGGTGCCCGCCGCGATCCATGTCTCGCCCGAAGCGCTGGGTGGCGGACCGCTCAGCCTGTTGCAGGACGGCGATATAGTGAAGGTGTGCGCCGAAACCGGAGAGCTTTCGACCACCGCCGATCTCTCCACGCGCCAGCCCGCCGACGATCCCGGCGCCGAGATGGGCACGGGCCGCGAACTGTTCGCCATGTTCCGCCAGCTGGCGGACGAAGCAGAGAAAGGTGGCAGCGCAATGCTCGCCACGGCAGGCCTATGACAGACATCGTTTCCGTCGATATCGGCGGCACCCATGCGCGCTTCACCATCGCCAGCTGCGGGGCGGACGGCACCATCGCGATGGATGAGCCGATCACGCTCCACACCGAAGATCACGCCAGTTTCCAGACGGCGTGGGAGGATTACCGGGAGCGCAAGGGCGGCACCCTGCCCGACGGCGTGAGCATGGCCATCGCCGGGCCGGTGGGCGGTGACGTCATCCGCTTCACCAACAATCCGTGGATCATCCGCCCGGCGCTGGTGCAGGAAAAGCTTGGCGTTTCGACCTACACCATCGTCAACGATTTCGAGGCGATCGCGCATGCCGTCGCGCGCGCGGGCGAGGACGAATTCATGCATCTGACCGGCCCGGAAGGCGCGCTGCCGCCAACCGGTCGCCTAACAGTGCTCGGCCCCGGCACCGGCCTTGGCGTCGCGCATCTCTACCGCGAGCCGGACGGCACATACCGCGTCTCCGCCACCGAAGGCGGCCATGTCGATTTCGCCCCGCTCGACCAGGTGGAGGATGCGATTCTCGCCCGTCTGCGCAAGCGTCACAATCGCGTGAGTGTGGAGCGCGTCGTCGCTGGCCCCGCCATCGTCGACATCTACGCAACGCTCGCCGCGCTCGAAGGGCGCGCCATCGCCGAGCAGGACGACGTCGCGATCTGGACCGCAGGCATGGACGGTAGTGACAGTCTCGCCGCCGCCGCGATCGACCGCTTCTGCCTTTCATTGGGCGCGGTCGCGGGAGACACCGCGCTGGCGCAGGGCGGATTTTCCGGCGTCATTATCGCGGGCGGTCTCGGCTATCGACTGCGCGATCACCTTCCAAAGTCGGGTTTCGCCGAACGCTTCCGCGCCAAGGGCCGCTTCGAAAGCCTGATGGCGAGCATCCCGGTCAAACTCATCACCCACCCGCAGCCCGGCCTGTTCGGTGCGGCTGCCGCCTATTTCCAGCAACACGGAGACGCATAGTGAGCGCACCCACCGATATCGGATCGATCATGCGGATGGGGCCTGTCGTGCCCGTGCTCGTCGTGGAGGATGTCGGTCATGCTCGCGAGACGGCCGAAGCGCTCGTCGAAGGCGGGCTCAAGGTTCTCGAAGTGACTTTGAGAACGCCCGATGCGCTAAAGGCAATCCAGCGCATGAACCTCGTCCCCGGCGCAGTCGTCGGCGCGGGCACCGTCACGAACGACAAGCAGCTGGGCGAGGCGCTATCGGCGGGCAGCGAGTTCATCGTTTCACCCGGCCTAACCGACAAGCTCGGCCATGCGGCAGTCAAATCCGGCGTGCCCTTCCTTCCCGGCATCGCCAATTCGGGCGACATCATGCGCGGGATGGATCTTGGCCTGAAGCATTTCAAATTCTTCCCGGCGATGGCCAATGGCGGCATTCCGGCGCTGAAAGCGCTCGCCGCGCCCTTCTTCCAGTGCAAGTTCTGCCCCACTGGCGGCGTCTCGCCCGACAACGCGTCGGACTGGCTGGCGATGGAGCAGGTGCTTTGCGTCGGCGGTAGCTGGGCCGCGCCCGCCGGTGCCTCGCCAGAGACAATCACCGGACTGGCGCGCGAAGCCAGCGGCCTGGCGGCATGACGAGCGTCGACGATCTGACCGGGCGCCTGCGCGAACTGCACCAGCGCACGGTCGAGACACCGCTGTTCAATCCGGTTTTCCAGCTGGCACACGATCTCTCGCGCCAGCTTGAGAGCGGCGAATTGACCCTCGACGATTTCGAGAACGCGATTGCCGAACTTGAAGTCGGCGCGCTGCGCGAGCGCGCGACGCGGATCGGTTGCATGGTCGAGCCGATGGATGGCGACAGCAACACGTCCGCTCTGGCCGACGTTCTGCCTACCGACGATTATGCCGCCTTCAAGGCGCGCTGGGAGCGGCCGGACCTGCACGCCGTATTTACCGCGCACCCGACTTTTCTACTCACACCCGATCAGTCCGAAGCGGTCGCCGCGGCGGCTTCGACGGGCGCCGAGATTTCCTCCGATGTGGTGGGCGGAGAGCGCCCGCAGGTCACGCTGTCCTACGAGCATGGCCGCGCCATGCGCGCCATCGCTCACGCGCAGGACGCGCGCGATGCCATCGTATCGCAGCTTCTGTCCCACGCGCGGGATAGCTGGCCGGGCGAGTGGCAGGACTTCGTGCCGCTACCATTCCGTTTCGCCAGCTGGGTCGGCTACGACATGGATGGCCGCACCGATATCAAGTGGCACCATTCGATTGCTTTCCGCCTGTCCGAAAAGGCCGAGCGGCTCGGCCGCTATGTCGCCAAGCTGAAGGCCGTGGACGACAACCACGAATTGCTCGGAACGCTCGGCCCGGCGCGCATTCATGCCGCCGAGATGGCCGCAGCCTTCGCCGCCGATCTGTCCGATCCGAAAAAGCTTTCGGCGGTCGCCAACCGCCTGACGGCGGACCGGCCCGAGAAACTGCTCAGCCTCGCCCCGGTGATCGATGCGCTGGAGAGCGAGGCGGGCTCCGCCGATGACGGCGCGCGGGCGGTTGCGCTGAAAACACTCGCCGCAGCGATGCGTGCCGACGGCCTCGGTATGGGCTGGATCCATTTCCGCGTGAACGCGAAGCAGCTGCACAATGCCATCCGCCGCCGGATCGATCCGGGCGGCACGCTCGATCTCGCCAGCAAAGGCGCGGTCGTTCACCTGCGCAACGCCATCGCCGATGTGAAACCCCGCCGCACGAATTTCGGCGCGCTGGCGATCGAGGCGAGCACCGCCACCCGCCAGTTCCTCGCCATGGCGCAGATCCTTCAGCACGTGGATGCCGACGCGCCGATCCGCATGCTGATCGCCGAATGCGAAGAGCCTGCCACAGTCCTCGCCGCGCTCTATTTCGCCAAGCTGTTCGGGATAGAGGACAAGGTCGATGTCTCGCCCCTGTTCGAAACCGAAACCGCGCTGGAACATGGCGGCCGCTTCCTCGACGAATTGCTCGCCGAGGACGTCTATCGCGACTATGCGAAGAAGCGCGGGCGCGTGGCGATCCAGACGGGGTTCTCCGATGCCGGTCGCTTCGTCGGACAGGTGCCTGCAAGCCTCGCCATCGAGCGTCTGCAGGGCCGTCTGGCGGACGCGATGGAAGCGAACGGCCTCACCGATGTCGCCGCGCTCATTTTCAACACCCATGGCGAAAGCATGGGCCGCGGCGCGCATCCGAACAATATGGCGGACCGGCTCGACTGGCCGCTTTCCCCCTGGGCCAAGCGCCGCTTCGCCCGGGCGGGCATCGCGCTGGAGCCGGAAGTCAGCTTTCAGGGCGGTGACGGCTATCTCTGGTTCGCTACGCCGGAACTGGCGCGCGCCACGCTCACCCGCATCGCCGCGCTGCATCCCAGTGTGACGGACACCGATGCGCCGACCGATCCCTTCTACCGCCGCACCGATCTCAGCCTCGATTTCTATCGCGCGATCAAGGAGCATCAGCGCGAGCATCTGGAAAGCCGGACCTACAGCCGCGCGATCACGGCGTTTGGCCTCGGCCTGCTGAATTCGACCGGCAGCCGCGTCAGCCGCCGCCAGAGCGACCTCAATGCCGACCGAGAGATGAGCCTTCGCCAGATTCGCGCAATCCCGCACAATGCGGTGCTGCAGCAGCTCGGCTACCCGGTGAACGTCATCGCCGGGATCGGCCATGCGGCGGAAGGCAATTACGAGGAAATCGGCCAGCTGCTGACCGAAAGCCCGCGCGGGCGCGAGCTGGTGCGGCTGGTGCGCGCGGCCAATGCACTCGCCAGCGTGAAGACGGTCGCCGCTTATGGCGAGCTGTTCAATTCGGCCTATTGGGCCAGCCGCCCCTATCGCGGAACCGAGGGCCACCTTTCCGATGCCTGCGAGGCGCTGAGCGAATATCTGGTGAAGGACGACCGCGTCGGCACGTTCCGCCGCCTCGCCAGCCGGCTGCGGGTGGATGCGATGAAGCTGCATCGCCTGCTGGATCATGTGCCGGACGAAGCGCCCGTCGCCAATCGCGAGGAGAAGCGGCGGATGATCGGCGCGGCGCAGGCGCTGCGGATCGCGCTGTTCCAGGCGATGTTCATTCGCGCCGTCAGCGTGCCGATGTTCAGCCGCGCCAACGATGTGTCGCGCGACGACGTGCTGGAGATGATCTTCACCTTGCGCGTGGATGAGGCGCTGGCGCAGCTGCGGCGCGCCTATCCCACCAGTTTCCCGCGCATCGATCGCTTCGACCTCGACGCCGAGACCGACTGGCCGGACGGTGCGGACGAAGGCTACGAAGCGATCCACCGCGACTATATCGAGCCGATAGAGCGCGCCTATGCGCTCAGCCTTCGCGTCTCGACCGCCATCGCCAATATCTTCGGCGCGCATGGTTAGGATGAAGGTGGTGCGTCGTCTCGCAACGGGACGCGCGCGGCCTTGCGCCTCGCAAAGCCGCGCATCGCGACGTATACGGGCCGAATGAGTACGGCTGCGAAATGGTGTGTCGGACTGGCAATGGGTGGGATCGCCCTGCTGGCGAGCGCCGTGCTGGTGGGCAATCCGCTGGGTGCGCAGGACGCGCCGACACCGCAAATTGTCGCCGAGGATGTGCTGTCAGAGGAACCAGCCGTCCTCGCCTCCGCCGACGCCGATTATTACGGCAACGACCCCGTCTCTGCCGAAGAGCGCGCCCTGATCTCGCGCGAGGTGGTGCAGGCCGTGCCCGATTACGATCCGGACGATCCCTTCGTCATCAAGCGCGTGCTGCCGATCGACGGGCCGATCCGTTACGGCGAATGGCATTGGGACGATGAAGGCGTGCCAGACGGGCCGCTGGTGATGACGGTGGATCTGCAGGCCCGCGTCATCAGCGTGTTTCGCGGCGGCTACGAAATCGGCGCCGCCGCGGCGCTGCTCGGCACCGAAACCCACCCGACGCCTACAGGCGTGTTTCCGATCCTGACGAAGGAGCGGCACAACGTTTCGGAGAAATACAACAACGCGCCCATGCCTTGGACGCTGCGCCTGACCTGGGACGGCATCGCCATTCACGGCGGCTCGACCGTAGAGCTCGGCTATGCCAGCCACGGCTGCATCGGCGTGCCCGACGAATTCGTCTCGCGACTCTACGAGATCGCGGAACTGGGCGACGTGGTGATCATCACCGATGGCGTGATGACGGGCGTGGGCGGATCGCTGGACACGAACAGCTAACCGCTAATTGCTGCGCGGCGGCTCGGGGCGGAACACCCAGTCGCCATCCTCGATCGTTACCAGCACGCCCGCGAGATTTGCATTTTCGCCCCGTTCGAGGCGTGCAAGCAGACGCGCCAGATCGCGTCCTCGAACCCGCTTTCCCATCGCGCGAAATTGTGATTCCAGCACCGGAAAGCGGAGCGATCTATTGTCCGGAATCTTGTTTCGCACATCACCGCCGATTTCGGCCTCGTCGTTCGCGAGAAACTGACCGACAGCCAGATCCGCAACCGCGTCGGTCGTTTCAATCAAGGCGGCACTCTGCGCAAAGCCTTTGGGATCGAACCAGTCGATATCCGCCATGACCTTCCGCAAACGGGCACGCTCGAAAGCGACATCTTCGTTCGAAGGGTCTCGCGCAAATGCGATGCCGCCATCTTCGACGATGGCGGCAAGTTCTTCGCGTGTGAAATGCAGCAACGGTCGGATAACCCTGTGCGATGGACCTGCCGAATGGATCTCGCGAATTCCCGAAAGACCGGACGTTCCGCAGCCGCGATTAAGCCGCATGAGCAACGTTTCCATTTGATCGTTGGCATGATGCGCGGTTGCAATCGCCCGAAGGTGCCGGCGCTCCACCCACTGACCAAGCGCTCGATACCGCGCCTCCCGCGCCTTGGCCTGCATGTTACCCTCGCCCACCTCCACGGCAAGCACCTCGCACGGCACGCCGCGCTTTTTGCTGGCGGCGACGACCAGCGCGCATTCGTCCTTGGCGTCAGGCCGCAGGCCATGATCGACAGTGGCGACTTCGAAGCGGCCGGGGATCGCTTCCTGCGCCAGCAGGAGCATCGCCATGGAGTCCGGTCCGCCGCTGACGGCGAGGCCGATCTTGCCGCCATCGGGATTCAGTCGGTCAAGCGCCGTTTCAAAGCGCTCGACCAAATCAGGATCAATCGCAGTCGACCCGGCCATTGAGCCCCGCATACATGCTCTGCAATCTGCCCACGGCAAGCGCGGGATAGGTGTCCCCGAATTCGGCGAGCGCGATGCAGGCGCGGCTGGTGTCGCCCAGCGCGATCATGCTTTCTGCAAGATAGAGCAGGCTGTCAGGCGCACGTGCGCCGCTGCCATTGGACTGGTAATTGTCGAAAAAATGCGTCGCCGCGGCGCGCGGATTGCCGGCATCCAGAAACGCCCGGCCGAGCAGGTTTCGCCCGTAGGAAATCATGCGGTGATCGGGATACTGATCGACAAATAGCGCGAGCTGCTGCTGCGCTTCGGGGTAGAAACCAGCATCCCATAGCCGGAAACCGTAAGTGTATTCGTCCTCGCCCCGATCGCCCGTGACAGGCTTCACGATCGCCTGCACGGCGGCGACCCGCTCTGGCGATGGCGCATTCTGCTCGGGCGGCGCGGGAAGCTCCGCGCTATCGTCGGGTACCGGGATTTCGCCGGTCGGCGCCGGTCGGGTGCTGGCGGCGGAGGAAGCCTCGATACCCGCCGAGCGCCCGGCTTCGAGCACGTCGATCCGCTCCTCGAGAGCTGAGAGCGCGTTCTCGTTCACTTCGGTCGCTGCGGTGAGGCGCGCAAGCTGGGTCTCGATGGCGTCGAGGCGCGCCAGCACATCGGTCAGCGCGCTGGTGGTGACCTGCGGCGTGGTCTGTTGCGGGCGGGGCCGGGCCTCGGGTTGTATTTCGGGCTCGAAAAACCGCTCGTCGCCGCCGGGGAAAACCGCGCGCTGGAGGGCGCCGATCTGCCTTTCGAGGCGCTCTATCCGCGCATCGGACTGCGCCGCCGCCGGTGTGGCGGTGATTACCAGCGCCGCACCGATCGCGCCCGTGACGATCTTCGGGGTCAGGGTCCGCACTGCTCGAAGCCGTTTCATCGCGTCAATTCCTCCTTCGCTCGCCCGACTGGTTCGCCGCGCGATGCCACGGGGCGGTAAGATAGGGGATTAACGATGCCGGGTAAGTCGCAAAATGCCAGTATTCCCCGGCAAATCGCGGCAGACTCTCAAGTCGCCGCGCCGTCCGTCTGCGGAGCGGGCGTCGCATTGACGGATGGCGCGGAGCGACCGCGCGCCAGCAGGGCCTCGGCGGATACCGGCACGTCGGTCACCGTTTCCAATTCTTCCGAGATCTTCGGCACGTCGCGCCCGCCGATCGTGATGGCCAGCAGATCCGGCCTGCCGGTGATGATCGTGGCCCCCTCGGCGTCGGCGGGAATGGTGTAGGTGTCGCCCTCGCTCATCGTTCGTTCGGTCAGCACGCGGCCCTGCGCGTCGGAGAAGCGCACCCACGCCTCGCCTTCTGCCGTGAAGACCACTTCGCCGGTTTCGTCGATGGGCTGCGTGGTCTCCTGCTCGGCAGCGCGCTGGGCGGCAAGCTCGGCCTCCCGCTCCTGGGCTTCCTGCTCGGTAAGCGAAGGCAGCTCCGCGGCGGGCATGAAGAGCGCGCGCGCGGCGAAGAAAATACCGATCAGCAAGATCGCGGATGCGAAGATCGAGAACCATACCAGCTTGCCGCCCGGTGCGCGGGACGGGTCGCCCGGTTCGAATGTCGTTTCCCGGCGCGAGGCGTAGCGAGAGCTTGGCCCTTCGACATCCATTTCGGCGCGGACCAACTCGACGACATCGCCTTCATCCAGTCCGACGGCGCGCGCCAGCGTGCGCGAGAAGCCGACGGCATAGGTCCGGCCCGGCAATTCATGGAATTCGCCGGCCTCGATACGTTCGATATGTCGCTTGGAAATGCGCGTTTCGGAAGCGACCTGGTCGAGCGTCAGTCCCTTGCCTTCACGCGCGGCACGCAATTGGCCGCCGACACCCTGCGGTGCAGAAGCAGTCATGTCGTCTTCGGGAATCTCAGTGTCGGACATTGCCGCTCCAGCCGTGCATTGGTGGGCGAGGAAAAGGCCGCGAAGCGCGGCCTGTCAAGCCCGCTAACCAAAGTATCGCGGCATGACGAGGTTCCTAGTCAATCTCGATATCGTGCGCTTCGCACCATTCGGAAAGCGCCGTTCGCATATCCGGCGGCGGATTGGCGAGCCAGCCGCGCATGGCTTCGCCGATTTCCCGCGTGTCGACCTTGCGCACCAGTTCCTTGATCTGGCCGACGGCGGCAGGCGTGATCGAGAGACGGCGAATGCCGAGCCCGATCAGCGCCAGCGCTTCCAGCCGACGCCCGCCCATTTCGCCGCACACGCCAAGGTCGACCGGTTCCCCTACACAGGTCTGCACGACCCGGGCGAGGAAGCGCAGGATCGAAGGGCTCAGCCAGTCGTACCGCTCCGCCA
Source organism: Aurantiacibacter aquimixticola (assembly GCF_003605475.1). Lineage (NCBI taxonomy): Bacteria > Pseudomonadati > Pseudomonadota > Alphaproteobacteria > Sphingomonadales > Erythrobacteraceae > Aurantiacibacter > Aurantiacibacter aquimixticola. The sequence continues at coordinate 1,440,115 of NZ_RAHX01000001.1, forward strand.
GCATGGGGTTGGCGCGGTCTGCGGCGAAAAGGAACTGCGTCAGGTCGTTGGTGCCGATCGACACGAAGCTGAGGCGCGGCAGCAGCGTGTCCAGCGTTTCGGCAAGCGAAGGCACTTCCAGCATCACGCCGTAGCGAATGGCGCTGGGCAGCTGGTGCTTGCGCTTCTTCAGCCAGGCGATCTGCTTTTCGAAGACATCCTTCGCCGCATCGAATTCCCACGGTTCGGACACCATCGGGAACATCACGTTGAGCTCGCGCCCCGCCGTGCCTTCCAGCAGCGCGCGGGCCTGCACCTTCATCAGCCCTTCGCGTTCGAGAGCGAGCCGCAAAGCGCGCCAGCCCATCGCCGGATTTTCGTCTTCCTTCCCAATCTCGTTGGCGAGATAGGGCAGCGACTTGTCACCGCCGATATCGACGGTGCGGAAGATCACCTTCTTGCCCTTCGCCGCATCCACGACTTCGCGGTAAAGCCGCGCCTGCCGCTCGCGCTGCGGGAGCGCGGCGGAGACCAAGAACTGAAATTCGGTGCGGTAGAGGCCGATGCCGTCCGCGCCCGTCATCGCCACCATGCCGACATCGTCGCGCAGACCGGCATTGATCATCACCTCGATCCGCTCGCCATCGCGAGTGAAGGGCTCGACCTCGCGCAGCTTGGCATAGGCGGCCTGCTTTTCGCGGCTGCGGGCGAAGCGCGCCTCGAAAGCGGAAAGCACGCCATTGCCGGGGCGGAGCGTGACCTTCCCGGCATCGCCATCGATCAGGACGGTATCGCCCTCGCGCACCAGCCCGCGCAGATTGCGCAAGCGGCCCACGACGGGAACGCCCATTGCGCGAGCCACGATCACCACATGCGCGGTGAGCGAGCCTTCCTCCAGCACCACGCCTTTGAGGCGGCGCTTGTCATATTCGAGCAGTTCGGCGGGGCCGAGATTCTTGGCGACGAGGATGGTGTCTTTCGTCAGCCCCTTCTGCGCCGCCGTGCCGAGCTGGCCGGACACGATGCGGATCAGCCGGTTCGCCAGATCTTCCAGGTCGTGCATCCGGTCCTGAAGCAGCGGATCGGAGATTTCGCGCATGCGCATGCGGGTGCGCTGCTGCACGCGCTCGATCGCGGCTTCGGCCGTCAGCCCGCTGTCGATCGCTTCGTTGATGCGCCGCGACCAGCCTTCGTCATAAGCGAACATCTTGTAGGTCTCGAGAACCTGCTCATGCTCTCCGCCTGTGCCGAATTCGGCCTGGTTGGCCATGTGGTCGATCTGCTCTCGCATGCGATCGAAAGCGAGGTAGACGCGCTGGCGCTCCGCTTCGGTGTCCTCCGCCACCGTCTGTTCGATATGGACGCGCGGCTGGTGGAAAACGGCCTCGCCCAGCGCCAGCCCCTTCACCAGCTTCAGCCCTTCGCACACCGTCTGGCCGGTGATCGCCTCGCTCGGCCCGCCGGCGGCGTCCTCATCGTCGACAAGCCCTGCATTGTGGATCAGCTCGGCCAAGACCATGGCGACCGTCTGCAGCGCCTCGATCTCCACCTCTTCGTATTTGCGTGGGTCGATATGCTGGACGCACACGACGCCGATGGCGCGTTCCCGGCGCACGATCGGCACACCGGCGAAGGAGTGGAATTTTTCCTCACCGGTTTCGGGACGGTACTGGAATTCGGGATGGGCCGCGGCCTCGTCCAGATTCAGCGTCTCGATGTTCTGCGCGATGGTGCCGGTCAGGCCTTCGCCGATGCCCAGCCGGGTGACGTGGACGGCTGCCTGGTTCAGCCCGCGCGTCGCGAACAGCTCCAACATGCCGTCGCGCAGCAGGTAGATTGAGCAGACCTCGCTATCGAGCGCCTCACCGATCATCTCGACGACCTGGTTCAGCTTGGCCTGCGTATGGGTGCGCGCGGCCATCACCTCGTGCAAGGTGGTCAGGATGGAACGGGCAGCGTCGGAAGCGGCGGACATGGTATGCCGCCTATAGCACGCGAATGGTTTTGAAAATCACTCGCGCCGCGCGCGAGCGATTTCACGCCTCAATGATGCGCGATTTCTTCCTTGATGCGCAGCTTCTGCTTCTTGAGAGCCTGGATCCTCGCAGCGTCGGGAGACGGTCGGTTCATCTCGTCCTTCAGCATGGTCTCAAGACCCTGGTGCTTCTGCTGGAGGGCGGTGACGTGCGTGGAATCCATGGGATCGTCTCCTGTTGTGCGCACGGGCAAGATAAAGCCCGCTTGGGGGAGCGACCCGGCGCTGTCGTGCTGCAAGGCCGCTTGCTGCGGACGACTCGCCGATGCGACGAGCGCCGCAATTGCCATCAAACCATAATATTTCTAATTCTCCAATCGCGATGGCGACGAAGCGCTCTTTTTCGGAGCCGTTCGGGGCGCGGCAGGAGGCATAGCGAATGACGGAGGAGGAAGCGAGAAAGCGGCTGGCGACGCTCAAGACGGAGCACCGCGATCTCGACATCGCCATCCGTGCGCTGGAAGCCAATGGCGGGCCGGAGCAATTGCAGGTTGCGCGGCTGAAGAAGCGCAAGCTGGGGCTGCGAGACCAGATCTTCGTGCTCGAAGACTTCCTCACGCCTGACATCATCGCCTGAGCGTGGCGGCCAAGGTGTAACAGTGCGGGACAGGGGATATTCCGGGCACAATCTGCGGCGAGGCGCACTGGCCTTGTCGCTCCCGGCATCCTAGCAATGTTCGCGATATGACAATTCCGTCCGCCCTTACCCCTGCTATCGTCGATGTGCTTTACGAGGAGGCGCTGTGCCTCGTCGAAGAGGCGCGCTGCGTGTTCGATGAAGCGCCCACGGTGGACGCAACCGCATTGCGAAGCGCATTGTCGCGCGAGGCCCTGCGCACGACGACGCAGCTCATGCATGCAATGGCGTGGCTGCTGAATCACCGCGCCTTCTTCGCTGGCGACATGAGCGCGCTGCAATTGCGCCGGCACGGCCGCTTGCCACCCACGCAGCATGGCGGGCAAGCGAAGGACGCGGCGCTGCTGGATGCGCGGGTGCGCGCCGTTTCCGAAAACGCGAGCGCCTTGCACGAACGGATCGCCCGGCTCGACGAAGCGTGGCAGGCCGAGCTGCCCGGCGAGCCTGCCGCGGTGCACCGGCTGCACGAGAAGCTTGGCCGCGCCTTCGGCTAGACTTTCCCCAGCGCCGCTTCCCAGCGCGAAAGCCTTGCGGCCCGCACCCCATCGTCCATCTGCGGGTCGAAAGTCTGCCGCGAACCGATCATCGTCCCGGCGGCATGCTCCAGCGAGACGTGGAGCCCACAGCCCACCGCCGCCAGCATGGCTGCGCCAAGTGCAGTGGTCTCGACGAAATCGGGCCGGGTGACGCTGACCCCGAGCAGATCGGCAATGTCCTGCGCCATCCAGTCATTCGCCGCCATGCCGCCATCGATCTTCAGTCCCGTCCACGCGCAGCCATCGGCGGCAAAGGCACTGGCGAGATCGAAAGTCTGGTGCGCCATCGCTTCCAGCGCGGCCCTGGCGATATGCGCGCGGCCCGTATCGAAGCCGAGGCCCGAAATGATGCCGCGCGCATCGGGCAGCCAGTGCGGTGCGCCCAGCCCCGACAGTGCGGGCACGATCACCACACCGCCGCTGTCCTCGATAGAGCGGGCCAGCTCCTCGGTCTGCTCCGCGCTGTCGATCAGGCCGAGCGTGTCGCGCAGATACTGGATCAGGCTTCCGGCAACGAACACCGCGCCCTCGATGGCGTAGTGCCGCTTGCCCTCCAGCTGGTGGAGCACGGTGCCGAGCATGCGGTGCTCGGAGTGCGGCAGCCGCTTGCCGGTATTGGTGAGGACGAATGCGCCGGTGCCGTAGGTGGCTTTGGTGTCGCCCTCTGCCAGGCACCCCTGCCCGATCGTCGCAGCCTGCTGGTCGCCTGCCATGCCGCAGATCGGAATGGGAGCGCCGAACAGGTCCGAATGTGTTTCGCCCAGCGCACCGGCGCTGTCGACGATGCGGGGCAGTGCGTGCACCGGGACACCCATCAGCGCGCACAGTTCATCGTCCCAGCTGTCTCCATCGAGCGCCAGCAGCTGCGTGCGGCTCGCATTGCTTGCATCTGTGATATGCCGCTCGCCCGCTGTAAGTTGCCAGGCGAGCCAGCTTTCGACTGTGCCGAAAGCAAGACGATCCGCCTCCGCCGCGCTCGAGACCGCGTCGTTATTGTCGAGCAGCCAGCGCATCTTCGTGCCCGAGAAATACGGATCGAGCAGCAGGCCGGTTTTCTCCTGCACCATCTCTTCGCGCCCTGCATCCTTAAGCGCGCGGCAGAAATCGGCGGTGCGCCTGTCCTGCCACACGATGGCGCGGGCGAGCGGCTTGCCCGTCTGCCTGTCCCACGCCACCACCGTCTCGCGCTGATTGGTGATCCCGATGGCGGCGATCCGGTCCGCCCCGCCCGCCTGCTCCACCACTGCGCGGGCGCAGCGCAGCGTCTTTTCCCAGATCTCCACCGGATCGTGCTCGACCCACCCGCTTTTGGGATAATGCTGCGTCAATTCCTCCTGCGCCGTGCCGCGCGGCGTGCCATCGGCCGCGAAGAGCATGGCGCGGGTGCTGGTCGTGCCCTCGTCGAGCACGAGGATGGACTGGTCGATCATTGGCAATCCTCTCTGGGCCAGCCATATGCACACCATGGCGCTTCCCCCGCAACCCTGGCCCACCGGCGATGTCGAACAGCTCGAGCCGCTGGTGGCGCGCGTGCTTGCGCCCAATGCCTCGCCCTTCACCTACACCGGCACACAGACCTATCTGGTGGGAACGACGGACCTGGCGGTGATCGATGCCGGACCGGCGGACGATCGGCACCTTGCCGCCCTTATCCGGGCCATCGCGGGGCGCGAGGTGACCGCGATCATGTGCACCCACACCCATCGCGATCACTCGCCCGCTGCCGCGCCATTGGCGGAAGCGACGGGAGCGCCGGTGGTCGGCTGCGCTCCGCTGGTGATCGAGACCGACCAGCCCCGCCTCGATGCCGCGTTCGACCGCAGCTACGCGCCCGACCGCGTGCTGGAGGATGGCGAAGCGATGGCCGGCCGGGGCTGGACGCTGCGGGCCGTGCACACGCCCGGCCACACGTCGAACCATCTGTGCTTCGCACTGGAGGAAAGCGGCGCGCTGTTCACAGGCGATCACGTGATGGGCTGGTCCACCAGCGTCGTCGTCCCGCCCGATGGCGATATGGGCGACTACCTGTCCAGCCTCTCCGCCCTGCAAGAGCGTCAGGACCGTGTTTACTATCCTGCCCACGGCGGGCCGGTCGAAAAGCCTCGCCAGCTGGTGCGCGGCATGATCGGCCATCGCCGCGCGCGCGAACGGCAGATAGAGAAGCTGCTGCGCGAGGAAGCGCGCGCGATCGAGGCGCTCGTGCCGGTCATGTATAAGGGCGTGGACGAGCGGCTCTGGCCCGCCGCATCCATGAGTGTGTACGCACACCTGCTCGATATGGAACGGCGCGGCACGGTCGCCCGTTTGGGAGATGTATGGACGACAAGCTAGAAGAAAACGAGCGGTCCCGCGTCGAAGTGCTGGGCGCGCCGCGTGCGCATGGCGAATTGGTGTCGCGGCCAGCCAGCCCCGCGCTGTGGGTGGTCATCACGCTGATGGCCGTGGCGCTGGCCTGGCTCGCATGGGAGCGCTGGGGACCGCAGGATGACGGCGACATCGTCGGCAGCGCGATGCTCGCCTTCGAGGAGCAGAATGCGCTCACCGTCTTTTCCTCCCGGTTCGAAGTCGTCGCGCAGAGCACGTCCACGCCGAGCGTCGGCCCGCTGGAATTCGAGGCGCTGCAAACGCGCCAGGCGATGATCGTGCCTGCCACGGTCGAGTACAGGCTCGACCTGTCGGACATGGAGCGTGGCAACTTCACTTGGGACGAGGCGAGCGAAACGCTCGACGTCACACTGCCGCCCCTCACCGTATCGACGCCGAACATCAACGAGGCGGAGGCGCGCTATTTCACCGATGGCGTCTATGTCAGCCGCGATGCCTCGGTGTCGCTCAGCCGCAGCAATTCGCGCATCGCCGAAGAGCGCGCCCGCGAATTCGCGGCCAATCCCGAGGTTACCAAGATGGCCCGTGATGCCGCGCGCGCCGCCATCCGCCAGAACCTCGCAATCCCGCTACAGGTTGCAGGGTACGGCGATGTGCAGGTGCGCGTCCGCTTCGCCGATCAGGGGTGAGCGAGCAAATCACCTTCGACGAGTTCATGAAAGTCGACATGCGCTGCGGCACGGTCGTCGATGCGCAGCCTTTCCCGGAAGCGCGCAAGTCCGCCATCAAGCTGTGGGTCGATTTCGGCGAAGACCTGGGCGTGAAGAAAAGCAGCGCGCAGATCGCCGAGCACTATGCGCCCGATACGCTCATCGGACAGCGGGTTATGGCCGTCGTGAACTTCCCACCGCGTCAGATCGGGCCGTTCATGTCCGAAGTTCTGGTGCTCGGCTTCGCGGATAGCGATGGCGCGATCCGCCTCGTCCATCCGCATGACGACCTGCCCGATGGGGCGCGGCTGTCATAGAAAAGGCGGGAGCAAGCCATTGTTCGCCCCCGCCCTTCATTTTCCAACGCCAGACGATCAGTAGTCGAAGCCGACCCTGATCCCGACCGTCAGCGGACGGTTGATCACGATCCGCTCCACGTCGTTGACGTAATTGCCGGAAATCTCGGCACGCTCGTCGAACAGGTTCTCACCGAACAGTTCGACGCGCCATTGATCCATCACCACGCCGGTCGACAGGTCGACCACCGAATAACTGTCGAGCTCGAACTTGTTGATCTCGATAATGTCGGTGAACTTCGATGCCGAATAGGTGAATTGCGGCATGACGAACGCTTCCACGTCGCTGGTCAGATCCCACTCATAACGAGCGCGGATATTGCCCTGGAAGCTTGGCGCGAAGGCCAGCGGCTCGCCGACGATAACGTCCTGCGTCGGCGTCAGCACCTCGGTGATCTCGCTATCGAGCACGGAGAACGCACCCGCCACGGTCAGGCCCGGCAGCGCATAAGGCGCGATGGTGAAATCGGCCTCCAGCCCGTAGATTTCCGCATCCGCCGCATTGTCCGAGAAGAACAGATTGGTGATGCTGGGGTCGAAAATCGTGGTCTGCAACCGGCTGATATCGACATAGAAGGCGCTGCCGTTGATGCGGAACTGGCCATCGATCAGGTCCAGCTTCCAGCCCAGTTCGTAATTCTGCACCTCGTCCGTGTCGAGCTCGAATGGAACGGTGAAGCCCGCGCCATTGGTCGCCCCGCCGGGACGGTTCAGCAGGCCCGGACGGAAGCCTTCCGAATAGGTCGCGTAAAGCAGCGTGTCCGGCGTCGGCGTGACCGTCACCGTGCCCTTCACGATAACGCCGCTTGCTTCGGCAACGTCGGGCGCGCGGATGGAGTTGAACACCTGCTGCGCCTGCGCTTCGGAAAGGCCAGCATCCTGGATATCGTCCAGACTGTCATCCAGATCGAAAGTCTGGCGAAGGTCCGGGTTGCACGAACCGATGAAGGTGAACTGCCCATCCCCGTCATACAGATCGTTGATGTTGGTGCCGAACGCATTCTGGTCTTCATCGCTGAAGCTGTTGCAGAAGCTGGAATTTGCGCTGCCTTCGAAATCGACCTCGATGTCGTAGTAACGCGCGCCCAGCGTGACGGTCAGCAGGTCCTCGACGATATCGAAGCTGGCTTCACCGAATATGCCGAACTGCTCGTCCGTGCGGCGGATATCGTTGCGGAAGATGGTCGCCGCCGGAAACGGGCCGGGCTGCGTGGTGAAACCTTCGAACGGGAAGTTCGGCTTGAATTCGCCGAAGGGATCCGCCTCGATATTGCCGGGATAGGCGAAGTCGTTGCGCTCCTGCAATTCCAGGTCGGAATAGAAGCCGCCCGCCGTTGCGCGGAAGCGCCAGTCGGAGGGTGTGCTGAAACGCAGTTCCTGCGTGAACACGGTCGTGTTGGAATCCGACGTCACGAAAAGATTGGGCGGCTGGCAGGTGCCCTCGGGATCGTTGTCGCCCGGATAGGTCACGCCGCCATCGCAGATGTAGTATGGGAGATACTGGCCGACGAAGAGATAGTCGGTGTAATCGACCCGCTGATCGGTATCGCGATCGGTGTAGGCACCGGTGTAGACGACATCGAGCATCGCCAAGCGGCCTTCGACCGTCCAGCTCGTATTGGAGAAATCGTCTTCCAGCGTGTCTTCCTCGAAGCGCTGGATTTCCGGATCGTCCAGGCCGTCCAGCTCGGGATCGGCAAAGAAGACGCCGTCGGCATCGACGGCCTGGCGCGTATGCGCGACCGTCACCGTCCAGTCGGGCGTGATTTCCCACAGAGCGGTGGCGCGGAAACCGGCATAGCTCGTGTCGTTGAAATTCTCATCGACAAGCGCGCTGTTCTCGGTTTCGAGAAATTCGACATCGTCAAGATCGGCACCAGCCTGGAAACCTTCGCGAAGTTCGCTCACCGGCACGCCGTTTGAGCGCACCGTGCCTGCTTCGCGAAAGCGCGCGCTCTGGCTGACATCCCGCGTGCCGAGCACATTGTCGATATAGCCGCCCTGCTGATCGTAATACACGACGCCGCGCAGGCCAAAGGTGTTGGTGACGGGCACATTGACCATCACTTCGCCCTTATAGCTGGCATCGCCGCCCCGGGTGAAGGACAGGCCGGCGTTCACGCCCATGTCGAACCCGGTGAGGTCCGGCTTGTTGGTGATGAGGCGCACGACGCCCGCCTGCGAGCTCGCACCGAACAGCGTGCCCTGCGGGCCGGAAAGAACCTCGATGCGCGCGAGGTCGGCGGCGTAGACGTCGAGATTGCGGCCCGGCTGTGCCAGCGGCTGCTCGTCGAGATAGAGCGCAACGTTCGGCGCAAGACCGGCGACGCCGGCCGTGACCAGGTTCGGCGTGGTCGAAGCAAGGCCGCGAATATAGATCGTCGACTGGCCGGGGCCGCTGCCGCCCGCGGTGACGCTCGGCAGCTGGTCGAGATAATCCTCGAACGTGTCGATCGCGAGTTCCTCGAGTCCTTCTTCGCCGAGCGCCTGCACGCTGATAGGCACGTCCTGCAAATCTTCTTGCCGCTTCTGCGCGGTGACGACGATGGTTTCGACGCCGCCCTGGCGTACCTGCGCGGCGTCGTCCTGCGCATCCTGCGCGAAAGCGGGCGTCGCGGCGAGCGCAACGGCAAGCGCACCGGCAGAAGTGCCGGTTGTCAGTTTCAACATGATAGATCCCTTGGGATTGTGGATTCGCGATCGCGCCGAGCGAGTGGGGCGACCTTGACATGGGAATTGCGCGAAGGCTGGCTCGCGCCGATGGCAATTGCGTAACGGGAGCCTGGCGCACTGGCCACGGCCCGCGGACCAAACATCGGGAATCCCCTCAAATTTGTGACAGTTTTGTCACATGGGCGATGGGCGGTATCAGCTGGCGGGCGGCCAGTCCTCGCAACCCTTGGCCGTCGTCGGGACACCGTGGCGCTTGCGTCTCAGGTCGTAGACAATGGCCTTGCAGATCGACACCGCCATCAGCGCAAGCACCACGGAAAAGGGCAGCGCGCCGATGATCATGGTAATGCGGATGGCATCGATGCCGCCGATGATCAGCATGGAGCCAACCACGAAAGCCAGCGCCGCGCCCCAGAAAAGGATGTGCATCCGCCGCTGCCCTTCATTCTCGCCCGCACCGTTGATGGTGTTGACGATCAGGATCGCGCTATCCGCGCTGGTGATGAGATAGGTCATCAGCAGCACCACGACGAGGCCGGACACCACCGCCGCAACGCCCGGATCGAGCATGACGGCGAGCGTCGCGAACAGCTGGTCCGATATATTCGCACCCACGATGCTGCCTTGCGCCGCGCCGGACAGTTCGAGGTCGATCGCCGTGCCGCCGACCAGCGCCATCCAGGTAAAGCACATCAACGACGGCACCAGCATGACACCCAGCACATATTCGCGCACCGTCCGTCCGCGCGAGATACGGGCGATGAACATGCCCACGAAGGGCGCGAACGCGATCCACCACGCCCAGTAGAAGACGGACCAGTCGAGCTGCCACTGCACCAGCGCATCGCCCGCGTCGCTGCCATCGGTGGAGAACAGGGTCAGCGCAGTCTGCGGCAGGGTGCGCAGGTAATCGAAGATGCCCACCGCCAGAAGCTCGAAGCCGAGCAGCCCCGATCCCACGACGACAAACAGCACCAGCAAAGCGAAGGACAGCGCCATGTTGAGATTGCTCAGCCACTTGATCCCGCGCCCTACGCCGGAAAGCGCACTGAGTGTCGATGCGCCGACGAGCAGCGCCAGCGCCAAGATGATCGCCGCCGGAGTGGCAACGCCTTCGCCATCGAGAAGCCACTCGCCCAGCCCGAGCCTGTGCAGCCCGGCGACGAATTGCTGCACGCCGAAGCCCATCGTCACAGCAACGCCGAGGACGGTCGCGACGACCGCGACGATATCGACCACATGCCCCGCCCCGCCCGACATCGCCCGGCCGAAGATCGGCGCGAGGGCGGAGCGGATGGTGAGCGGCAGGTTCCGGCGATAGGCAACGTAACCGATGGCAAGGCCGACCAGTCCATATGTTCCCCACGCTGCCAAGCCCCAGTGAAGGAAAGTGTAGATGTAGGCAGGCCGCACGGCCTCCTGGGTCATTGGCTGGACCTGTCCGCGAATGATGTCCGGATTGTTGGCGAAATGTGCGAGCGGCTCGCCCGTGGAATAGGTCAACATGCCTATGCCGATGCCCGCGCCGAACAGCATGGCAAACCAGCTGAACCGGCCGAATTCAGGGCGCTCGTCCGCCATTCCGATGCGCAAGCTGCCCGATTGCGGGATGATGGCCAGCACGATGGCGACCATCATCACCGCCGCGACGAGATAGACATACCAGCCGCTGAACGTTGAAATGATCGTCGAATTGGCGGCTGTCAGCGTGTCGTTCGCCTGCACCGGGAAGAAGATCGCCCACATGATGATCAGCGAGATGATGACCTTCGAGGGGATCGTCACCTGGCGACTGAAGCCGTCGTAAAAGCCGCGATCATGCGTGGCGATGGGCAGGTCGACCAGCGGCGGCTCGACAGGCGCATTGCCCGGTTCGGTGGCCGGAACCTGCTGTGTCACGCGCTTCTCCTGTCATCGATATCGGACGCGCCCGCGCCGCGCACATAACGTGCGTCGATCCGGACAATGTGGGGAACGTGGCGAGCATACCGGCTATGCGCCGCAATGCAAACCGCCGGAAACCCCTCGCCAGCGCGTGGCTTGTGTCTATAAGCATTCGAGAAACACATCCGACGGGGCCGAATATGACCGACCAGCCGACCAGCCTTTCAGGGCTAGACCTGCGCGAAGAGATCGACCGCCTGCGAAAGGAGCGCAACGCCGTGATCCTTGCGCATTACTATCAGAAGCCCGAGCTGCAGGATCTCGCCGATTTCGTCGGTGACTCGCTGGAGCTTTCGAAAAAGGCGGCGGAAACCGATGCCGACGTCATCGCCTTTTGCGGGGTCAAGTTCATGGCCGACACGGCCAAGATCCTCTCGCCGGAGAAAATCGTCGTGTTGCCGGACATGGACGCCGGTTGCTCGCTGGAAGATAGCTGCCCGCCGGAAAAATTCGCCGCCTTTCGCGAAAAGCACCCCGATCACATCGCGCTAACCTATATTAACTGCTCGACCGAAGTGAAGGCGCTCAGCGACGTGATCGTCACCAGCTCAAGCGCAGAGACGATCCTCTCCCAGATTCCTGAGGACCAGCCGATCATCTTCGGGCCGGACCGGCACCTTGGCGGTTATCTCAACCGCAAATTCGATCGCGAGATGCTGCTGTGGCCGGGCGTGTGCATCGTGCACGAGGCGTTCAGCGAGACAGAACTCCTCAAGCTGAAGGCACAGCATCCCGAAGCGCCCATCGCCGCGCATCCCGAATGCCCGCCCCATATCATCGACCATGCCGATCATGTCGGCTCGACCAGCTCCATCCTGCAATTCGCCAAGACCTTCGAAGGCGATACGCTGATCGTGGCGACGGAACCGCACATCATCCACCAGATGGAAAAGGCGCTGCCGGAAAAAACCTTCCTCGGCGCGCCGGGGGCGGACGGCAACTGCAATTGCAATATCTGCCCCTACATGGCGCTCAACAATCTGGAGAAGCTCTATCTCTGTCTGCGCGATCTGGAACCGCGCATCGAGATCGAGGAAGAGCTGCGGTTGAAAGCCAGGGCGAGCCTCGACAAGATGCTGGAAATGGCGGCAGGCACGATCGGCAAGGGCGATCTGGGGCGGGTTTGATGCTGCGATTCCTCCTTGCGACACCCTTATGCGTCCTTGCGGCCCCCGTTGCTGCGCAGGAAGTGCACTACGAGCCTGGGCAAGTCTGGACTTACGAGACTGCGCCCGGAGACAATGGATCGCTGATTAAAATCCAGGAAATTGAGGCCCTAGAAGGAAAGGAGCCGATAGAGGTTTTTCATATTTCCATGATCGGCATTCGCTTGGCTGATGGCACCGTTTTACCGGGCATCATGCACATGCCGGTTTCCCGTAGGACGCTTGATCACAGCGTCATCGAACTTTCGGATAGCGACGTGCCTTTCCCCGACCACCGCGAAGGGCTCGCGATGTGGAGAGATGCGAATGGCGGTGTTTTCACGATCTCGCTGGCCGCTATTGCAGACGTTGTTCGCGAACAGGTCGCCGCCTCGATGAATTGAGCGCCAACAGGCTTACAAATACGTAATCCGGCTAACGCTCCAGCCGCTCCGCCAGCATGTGCGGGACGGTCATCCCGAAAGCCAAGGCCGCCACCACGGTGAGCGGGACAAATCCGGCATTCCAGGCGAGCGCAAGTGCGACCGTCCCAGCAAGCGCCAATGCGCTGGTGATCCACTGCGCGCGGAGAACCGCGTCACAGCCGTGCCGCTCGGCCTGTTCGGCCTGAAGCGGAAGTGCGTGGCCGACGAGAAAGGCAGTGCCGACGGCAAGGACCGGGTGCAAGAATGCGACGGCCAGCGCCGACACGATCAGCGCCGGGTCTCGCGGCTGGCGGAGTAGCTGCGCGGCGGCGAGCGCCAGTCCGGCGAGTCCGATGGTGGCGACACCGTAGAGCCAGATGTCTGGTGGAGCGAAGCCGAGGATCGCAGCGAACACGGCGGCGGTCTCCTCGAAGCGCAGCGCCATGCTGCCGCCGATCACGAGTGCGGCATAGGCCCAACCGCGCAGCCAGTCGCCATGCAGGGAGCGGGCGAAATGCCAGAGCGACAGGCCGAGAAAGAGCGTGAGGCCGGCCAGCGGCAGCATCACGAAGACGGCGGCAACGGCCAGTCCGGCGACGATATAGGCCGCCGCCTGCCATATGCCGAAAGGGCGGATCGTGCCGTCCTGCTCGTCCCCCGCACCGTGTGCCGTTCCGATCAGGAAGAATATGAGACCGAGCACGACTGCGATGCTCGTGCCGGAGAGTTGCGCAACTCCGGCAACCGCCAGCACCACAAACGGAAGGGCGGCCCGCACGCCGTGTGCGGACCGCCCTTCATTGGCTGCCGGGGCAGCCGCCATATCAGTCGCCGCGCTGCGAGGCGACCTTGGCGCCCAGCGGGCTGATCTCGAGCGCCTCTGCCGCAGGCGCGTAGCCTTCCAGCGCACTGCGACGCAGGACGTATCGCGACAGGATGATACCATAGACCAGCTTGGTCGAGATATCGGCGATGGAGAACAGCAGCTGACGAACCACCACAATGTCTCCGGTGTAGCCAAGTTGCGGGAGCGCATAGGCGATGGGATACAGGCCCCAGGTGGCCAGGAAGTACCACCAGATGTTCTTCGGCCATGCCGAGAGCTCGCTCGGGCTGGTCTTGATCGCGTAAGAGATCACGCCGCGCACTTCGACGATCAGCCACACGAAGAACACGGTGGAGATCACGCCCCAAAGGTTCAGGCGAGAGAAATCGCCGGTCTCACCGAATTGGCCGTAGAGGCCGGTCCAGATCATCAGCACGCCCGGAATGATCATGCGGATAGAGCGTTTGTGCAGGTCCGGTCGGGGCAGGGCGAAGGCAATGGCGAGCTGCGTCAGCAGGATGGGGACCGTAATGGTCCAGTTGCCGTAGCGGAACGCGTTGGTAAAGGTCTGGCCCTCCGCCATCGGCAGATAGAACGAGCCGTTGAAGGCGTATGTCGCATCCCAGATCTGGAATTCGCGCATCAGGCTGAGACCCGCACTCGCCATGACCAGCGCCGACATGATCGGCACGATGCGGTAGCGCGGCGCAAGCTGGAAGCTCATCATGATGAAATAGAGAATGAAGGCGAAATGCGCGCCATAGCTGACCATCAGGATCAGCGAACCGGTAGTATACTGACCGGACGTGAGCGGCACGAGATTTTCGATACTGCCCGTCAGCCTACCGATTTCGGCGATGGCGGGGGCGATTTCTGGAGCCTGGGGTAGTGTCATATTTGACGCCTCGAACCCGACCGTATCGACAGCGCGGGCCCTGCCCTCGCGCCGCCCTCCGCCGACGGTCGAAACCGGCAGGAAAGCTGGCAACTAAAGTCCGCCTCGCGGGTTAAGGTTCCCGACATGACCATATTTCTGTTTCTCTGCTGGCGCCGATAACGCATGAAATTGCGTGACTTGCGGCTATCAATCCGGTGCACGGGATGAACCTGCTGCGCCCTCTCGACCGTGCGAATAGCTGGATCTGGCACAAGCTGATCGCGAATTACTGGTCCGCACCGGCGACCACGGTCGCGCTCGCCCCCCTGCTGGCCTTCGCAATCCTCTATCTCGATCGCAATGGCGGCACCGCCTGGATGATAGAACACGGGCTGCAGACCGTTTCCAGCGCGGAGACGGCGCGCGATTTCGCCGCCATCGTAGCCAGCATCAATGCCGCTTTCCTGACGTTGTACTTCTCGATCACGCTGATCGTGTTGACGATGGCGGCGGGGACGCTGGGCGTACGCCTGATCGACCGCTGGCTGGACAAGCGCATCGTCAAGATTTCGCTGTGCACATTGTGTTTCAGCTTCGTGGTCGCGCTTATCGCAATGCTTGCCATCGATCCGAGCGAGGATCTCACGCGTGTGCCGCTCATCCTGATCGGGCTGGTGCTCTTAATGCAGCTGATCGCGCTCGGCCTGCTGGCGATCTCACTGCACGATCTTGGCCGGACGATGTTCGTCGACACGTCGATCCACGCCGTCGGGCGCGATGCGAAGGTTCGCCCGGCGGAACTGGAAGTCCGCGATCCCCACAAGGGGCCCTGGGCAGCGGAACTGCGCGCCGACAGGACCGGTTATGTCGAAGGCCTGGAAGTCGACCGCCTCGTCCGCAAGCTCGAAGATCACGAGGGCACAATCCGCATTTGCGTCGCGCCGGGTCAGCATGTGCTCGAAGGCGAAATCCTGATCCAGTTCGAAAAGGAGCCGGACAATATTCCCGACCTGCAGGCCGGTATTCCGGTGGGCGCCATTCGCAGCGACAATCAGGGCGCCGTGTTCCGCATTCGGCTGCTGGTCGAAATCGGCGCGCGCGCTCTCTCACCTGCTATCAACGATTTCTACACGGCGATCACCTGCGCGGACAAGCTGGTCGACGCCATGCTCGGCCAGACGAAGAATTGGGTGGATGCGGGCAAGGTCGGCTGCGCGAAACAGCATCCGCGCTTCGAATTGCCGGGGCAGGATTTTCGATCGCTGTTCGAAGATCCAATGCACGCCTTCCGGCAAGCAGCCTGCACCTACCCCTCCGTCACCATCCGCATGATCCAGAATTATTCGCGCGTCCGGATTTATGCGCAAAAGCATGATCTTTCGGGCGAGCTGTCCGATTTTCTCTGCCAGCTTGCCAAGGAGCTGCGCGATCATGCTATCTCGGTCACCGGTTTCGAGGGAGACCGCAACGATATCGAAGAGGCCTTCAATCATGGCTTCGAGGATGAGAACTTTCGCAAGGGCATGGCGGCATGACAGCAGAAATCCGCTTTTTCTGGGCACGGCTGAATGCCAATTACTGGTTCTATCCGGCCGTGTTCTCGATCTTCGCGGCGTTTCTCGCGTTTGCGATGATCTACCTCGATCGCAGCGGCGCCGCGTCCTTACTCAATGACGTGTCCTGGCTGATGCCGTCACGCCCGACCGGCGCATCCAACCTGCTGACCGTCATGGCGGGGAGCATGATCGGCACGGCGGCCACCGTTTTCTCGATCACCATTGCGGCCGTCGCCTATGCCAGTGGCAATTACGGTCCCCGCCTGCTTACCAATTTCATGGAAGACCGCGGCAACCAGCTCAGCCTTGCGACCTTCATCGGCAGCTTCGTCTATGCCCTGATCGTGCTGCGCGCCGTGCGTACGGAGGATGAGACGTCTGCCGTCGGGGTGGCAACCGCGCTGCCCGGCTTCGCACCGCAATTGTCGCTGCTCGTGGCCTATGCGCTTCTCGCGATCTGCGTCGCGGTGCTGGTGTTCTTCCTCAATCACATCCCTTCCTCGATCCGCATCAATATGGTGCTCGAAGGAATCGGACGGCGTCTGCTCGACGCGATCAGGGAGATGTACCCGGTCGAAGACGAACTCGGCGACGCGCGCGAGGGGATCGACGGCGCAGAGCTGACAGCCTGGGGCACCGGCTACATCCAGATGATCGATTACGAGGACATGGTCGAGCTGGCACGCAAGCATGATGCCACGTTTTCGCTCATCGTGCGCACCGGCGATTTTGTTCACCGCGATCTGCCGCTCATGCGGATCGACGGCGTGGAGCCGAAAGAGATCGAGGAAGAAATTCGCGAGTGTTTTACATTGGGCGCAACGCGCACGCCAGAGCAGGATCCGCAATTCCTGATGGACGAACTGGTCGAAATCGGGTTGCGCGCGCTTTCCCCCGGCATCAACGACCCCTTCACTGCCATCACGGCCCTGCATTGGTTGGGTGCCTCTACAGCCGAGATCGGCCGCCGCGATCTGCGCCGGGATATCTGCCCGGGCGACGATAGCGAGGAGGAATGCCCCGTCATTCCTCGCGCCGACGATTTCGACCATTATGTGGAACGCGGCTTCGGCTCCATTCGCAGCGGCGTCGCGACCAGTTCGACGGCGTCACAGATCATGTTCGAATCGCTGGAAAATGCCGCCATTCCGATCCAGCACTCGAAGCGCTGCAAATCGCTCGAGAACGAGGCCGAATTGCTGATGAAGCAGGCGCGGACGGCTCTGAAAGGACCGGACCTCGAAAAGGTCGAGGAGCGCTACAAACTCTTCAAGGAGCGCCTGAGCGCATCTCACGTGCGCGCGGCCTGAACCGCTTGGGACTGCGCAATTCGCGCGAGGACAAGCGCGCTGCCGACCAGGGTGATGCCGAGAAAGTCGAGCGGCACAAGCACCTCGCCGAACTGCAACCAACCCACGATGGCGGCGACAGCAGGCTGCGTCAGCAGCGCGATGCCGATGATGAGCGGCGGGAAGTGGCGCAGCGCGTAGACGAGCAGGCCTTGCCCGACCAACTGGCTCGAAAAAGCGAGAAGCACGACCGGCCGCCAGTCGGTTGGCCAGACCGGCTCTCCCAGCAGCAACGCGATAGCGAGCAGCACCGGCGCGCTCGCAATGCCCGCCAGCGTCAGCGCGGACCAGCCGCCCAGCGTTCGCCGTGCATCCTGCATTGTCAGGAGATATCCGGCATACAGCAGTCCCGCGAGGAGGCAGAACATGTCCCCGACCGCATTGCTCTGTGAAATTTCGAACGAGCGTCCGAGCAGGATCGCCGCACCGCTCAGCGCTGCCAGGATAGCGTACCATTCGCGGCCCTTGGGCGAACGCCTGAGGGCAATGAACGCCCAGATCATCAGAATCACGCTGCCCGAATTGCCGAACAGAACCGCATTGGCGAGCCGCGTTTCACCGATGCCGAGATGCCAGCTCGCAATATCCAGCCCGAAGAAAACGCCGCCGAGCAGGACCAGCCAGACCAGCCGCCGATCGACGCCAGTAAGCCGCTGGCCGCTCGCGAATGCTATCGCGGCGAGAAACGGCAGCGCCAGCGCCACGCGCCAGAACCCCGCGCTGACTGGCCCGGTATCGGCAAGGCGCACCAGCCACGGGCCCAGCGCCAGCGCGACATTGCCACCGAGCAGCGCGAGCATCGGTACGGCGCGGCTTTTCAGCGAGTCGACTGGCGCTTCCATCCGCCCGGTCTAGCGCGCGGCGGCCCGATGGCTATAGATGTCCGCTATTGGATAGGAGGGGAGAACGAGGCGTGCCGATCCGATCGTGGCTTTTCGTGCCGGGCGACAGCGAACGCAAAATGGCCAAGGCGCCGGATTGCGGTGCCGATATCGTTATCCTCGATCTGGAGGATGCGGTCGCGCCGGGGCGCAAGGAGGAGGCGCGCGCTCTCACCAGGCAATGGCTTTGCGCGCGTGAGGAGCCAACCAAGGATGCGCCCGATTACTGGGTGCGGATCAATCCGCTCGACACCGGCTATTGGCATTACGATGTCGAGGCGGCGCTGATCGGCAAGGCGGCCGGCCTGGTCGTGCCGAAAGCCGCGGGCCCGGAACATTTGAAGCGGTTGGTCGGCGTTCTGTACGAGCTCGAACCGCGCAATGGCATCGCGCCCGGCTCGACCAAGCTGCTGCCACTGGTGAGCGAGACCGCGCAGGCCGCCAACGCAATCGCCGCCTACGGCCTACCCGGAAACGAATTGCCGCGTTTGACCGGCCTCACCTGGGGCGCAGAGGATCTGTCCGCCGCCATCGGCGCCACGCGCAAGCATGACGAGCGCGGACGATGGACGGATCTGATGCGCATGGTACGCGCGCAGACGCTGCTCGCCGCGCACGCTGCCGAAGTCGCCGCCATCGACACGCTACATGCCGATTTCCGCGACGAGGACGGCCTGCGCGCCGCCGCGACCGGCGCGTTCGCAGACGGCTTTTCGGGCATGCTCGCCATTCATCCGGCGCAGGTGCCGATCATCAATGACGCTTTCAGCCCCAGCGAGGAGCAGCTGGCGGAAGCGCGGGCGATCGTGGAACTCTTCAGCGCCAATCCAGGCGTCGGCGCACTGCAACTGGACGGCCGGATGGTCGACCAGCCGCATCTCGTGCAGGCAAAGAAATTGCTGGCGCAGGCGCGCTAGCTGTCCTCCTCTTCCTCACCGTCGGCCTCAGCCCCGTCATCGGTATCGCCGGCCTCACTTTCGGCGAGCGGTGCTTGCGAGCGAACCTGATCGAGCGGCAGCATGGCATCGCTGATCGTGCCTTCCAGCACTTCGCCAGACGACTCGCGTCCGTCCTCATCCGTAGTCGGCCCGGCGTCTTCGCCACAGGCCGCCAGGATGGCGAGCGGCAGAAAAAGGATGGCAGGCAGGCGGGCGTTCATGCGCGGGGCTTCTCCGACAATTCGAGCGCGGCAAGAAATGCATCCGCGCGGGCGAGCAATGCCGCATCCCACTCCTCCGGCGCAAGCGCTATTCCCAGCTGTTCCATGCTGGTGACGCCGTATTCGGCGATGCCGCATGGCACGATGCCACTGAAATGGGACAGATCGGGCGACAGGTTCACTGCAAAGCCGTGCATCGTCACCCAGCGGCGCACCCTGACGCCAATCGCTCCGATCTTGGCTTCATTACCGGCGCGATCGCGCGTCCAGATACCGATCCGGTCCGGCACGGCGAACGCCTCGACCTTGAAATCGGCGAGAGCCTCGATGACCCAGCTTTCAAGCGCATGCACGAATTGGCGGATATCTTTTGCACGGCGCGACAGATCGAGCAGGACATAGGTCACGCGCTGACCCGGGCCGTGATAGGTGTAGCGACCGCCCCGCCCCGTCTCCACCACGTCGAAGCGCGGGTCGACCAGGTCGCTCGCATCGGCGCTCGTCCCGGCGGTATAGACCGGCGGATGTTCGAGCATCCAGATCAGCTCATCTGCAGCGCCCGCGGCAATGGCCTGATTGCGCGCCTCCTGTTCCGCCATTGCTGCGCGATAATCGACAAGGCCGCTGCTGCGACGCCACTCGATGGCATCATGCGATGTTTCGGCTGGGAGAATTGCGTGGGTCATATCTTCGGCGGCATTGCGTGGCTGGGCACAGGCGGCCTATCAGGGGTGCCAACGTATTTCGAGGGGACTTATGGCAATCAAACTGGATTTGGGCCGGGCGTGGAACGAGGCCGTCGCGCTGATGTCTGCGAACAAGGATGTGATCGCCGTGGTTGCCGGGGTTTTCTTCTTCCTGCCCAGCGCAATTTCGACCATCGCCATTCCGATGGGCGACATCCAAGCCGCGGCTGGATCGGGCGAGATCGAGCCGGAGGCGCTGCTGGATCTACTCGCCGGCTTCTACGCGCAATATTGGTGGGTGTTCGCACTCGTCGCGCTGTTTCAAGCCGTCGGCATGATCGGCCTGCTCGCGCTTCTGACGGACCAACGGCGACCGACCGTCGGAGAGGCACTCGGATTCGGTTTGAAAGCCCTCATCCCCTACATCGCCGCCCAGCTCCTCGCGACCTTCTTGCTCGTTGCCGCCTTCTTGCTGCCGATCGTTCTTGGCGCGGCGATCAACACGGCGGTCGCTGTGCTGCTCGGCGTGGTCGGCGTCGTGCTCGCCATTTACATCTGGGTGAAGTTCGCGCTCGTCTCTCCCGTCATCGCTATCGAGCGGGAAATGAACCCCCTTGCCGCTCTGCGGCGCAGCTGGAAGCTGACGAAAGGCAATTCGCTGCGCCTGTTCGCCTTTATCGCCCTGCTCGCGCTGTGTTTCGCGGTGCTGACCTTGCTTGCGAACATGGTGTTCTCGATCGCCACCGTGGCGGGAGAACAGGTCGGTCTGTTCGTCAGTGCAATCGGCGGTGCCGTCATGAATTCGGCGCTTGTCGTGGTATTTCTGGCCGTGCTGGCAGCCGTTCACCGGCAGCTTTCCGGCGGCACAAGTGAAGCGGTGCGCGACGCTTTCGAATAGGCGGCTAGGCCCGGTCGGCGGCCTCGGCGTCGTCCTTCCAGCCCCAGGCCAGCACGCAAGGCGGGATATTCAGCCAGGTAAATCCGGTGTCGACGCGCGGGAAATGGCGTGCCGTCAAGTCCCGCGCCACGCCCTTGAACTGATATGTCAGGAATGCGCCGCCCTCGCGGATCACGCGATGCGTCGCTTCGACGATGGAATTGCCGACGCCTTCCGGCAGGGTCGAGAAGGGAAGTCCTGAAAGCACGTAATCGGCTTTTTCATGGCCGATCATCCGAACGATATCCTCGACGTCCTCGGCCGAGCCCAGAACGGCATGAAAGCGGCTGTCCCGGATCGTGCGCTTCAGATAATCGATGAAGAGCGGGTTGGTGTCGATCACGAGCAGCTCCCCATCGCGCGCCAGCCGATCCAGCACGGGCTGGCAGAATGTGCCGACACCAGGCCCGTATTCCACGAAAAGCTTGCAATCGTCCCAGTCGACCGGCGCCAACATCGCGTCGATGGTCACCCGGCTCGACGGAATGACGGAGCCGACCATGCGCGGTTCTTCCAGGAAGCCGCGAAAGAAGATGCCCGCCGGGCCTAGGGCGCGCATCATGCGGCTGCGAAGGCCGGGGCGGCGCTCGCGCGCCAAGTCGTTACCTTTCATGACGGGGAAGTGTCCTCATAAGCGACAAGTGATCAGGCTGACATCGCTTCGCTTGCGATGCAAGGGGGTAGCAAATGCTAGAGAATGTCCTCGACGCGCTCTTTCGGGCGGCAAAGGCGCGCACCTTTCTCGGTCTCGACCAGCGGGCGATTGATGAGGATTGGCTCAGCCGCCATCGCATCTAGGACGGTATCGTCGTCGGCCTGCGACAGGCCGCGCTCTTCCGCATCGGTGCCGCGCAAGCGCAGGCCCTCGGCCGGCGTCATCCCGGCATCGGCAAAAAGCTGCGCGAGCTTTTCGCGAGCGGGTGGGTTCTTCAGATATTCGACAATTTCGACATCGACGCCGTCGCGCTCCTGCAGGATCGCCAGCGTGTTGCGGGACGTGCCGCATTTCGGATTGTGCCAGATCGTCGCCTTCATCGCCGTCTCCTGCGTTCGCCTGTGCCTGCAAAGTCGCGCTGCGCCCTAGCGCGCGAAAAAAATCGCGCCAAGTGTCGATTGGCTGTTGCCACTGATAATCATTCTCAATAAAGGTGCTCTTGCAAATCAATCGCAATAGCGAATCACGCAAGATCCGAGGGAATTTCACATCCGTACGACCGCCATCCGCTTCGCCCTGCTTCTCTCCACGGTAAGCATCCCTTCCCTCGCCCACGCCGAGGAGCCGACCGGCCCCGAAACAGGTGAAGCCTCAGAAGGGCCGCAGACCGCTTCGCAGGAGCGCGATGGCGAGGAGATCGTCGTTACCGGCACGATCCTCTATTCCGACCAGGTGACCGCGCTGCGCTCTCCCACACCGGTGCTGGACGTGCCGCAGAGCCTTTCCATCATTACCGACGAGACCATCGCGCGCCGCGGCTTTACCAGCGTCGGCGATATCGTGAATTACACGCCGGGCGTGAACATGTCGCAGGGTGAGGGCCACCGCGATTCCATCGTGTTTCGCGGCATTCGCTCCACCGCCGACTTCTTCATCGACGGCACGCGTGATGATGTTCAGTATTATCGCGGCCTGTACAATCTCGAACAGGTCGAGATCCTGCGCGGCCCCAATGCCCTGCTCTTTGGGCGTGGCGGCACGGGCGGTATCCTCAATCGAGTCACCAAGAAGGGCGAGATCGGCGAGACCTTCTCTGCCGGACAGGTCGCGGTGGACACATTCGGCGAATTCAGCCTGCAGGGCGACGTCAATCTTGCGGTGGCGGACAATGTCGCTGTGCGCGTGAACGCGTCCTACGAAAATCTCGATAATCACCGCGATTTCTACGAGGGCGAGCGGATCGGTATCAATCCGACCCTGCGCGTGGAGGTAACGCCGAACACGACGTTCGATCTGTCATACGAGTTTGCCGATCACGATCGCTTCGTCGATCGCGGTATTCCGACCGGCTCGGATGGATTGCCGGTCGAAGCCTTCAGGGACATCACCTTCGGCGATCCGGAGCTGAACTACACCGATCTCGAAGCGCATTTGCTGCGCGCCAATATCGAGCATGACTTCTCGGACAATTTCAAGGCGATCGTCAGCGCATTCTACGGCGATTACGACAAGACCTACTCCAATTTCTACGCTTCGGGCTACGATCAGGCGGACACGCCGGACGAAGTCACGCTGGACGGCTATGTCGACAACACGTTGCGCGAAAACCTGATTCTGAGCGGCACGCTGGTCGGCGCGGTCGATACCGGCAGCGTCGAGCACACGCTGCTTGCCGGGGTCGAATATATCGGCACGTCGTCCGACCAAAACCGCTTCAACTCCTTCTGGGACACGACGGAGGACGACAACGAGATCTTCTCTGTCCAGCGCCCACTCGCCCTGCGCGGCGGCGTTGGGATCAATGCCGATGGCGAGACGACGACCAACGATTTCACTGTCGACCTGAACGACGACACGCGCGTTACCGTCGATGTGTTCTCCGCCTTCGTGCAGGACGAGATCGCCGTGACCGACTGGCTGGATGTCGTACTTGGTGCGCGCTTCGACAGCTTCGATATCGAGGTCTTCAATGTCGTCGCGAACGAAACTCGGTCCCGCAGGGATGAGGAAATCTCTCCGCGCCTCGGAGTGATCCTGAAGCCGCGGGAGAACATCTCGATCTATGGCAGCTATTCGGAAAGCTTCCTGCCTCGCAGCGGAGAACAATTTACGGATCTCAATGGCGATGCCGCGGCGCTCGATCCGGACGAGTTCACCAATCTGGAAGTTGGCTTGAAGTGGGACTTCGCCAACGGCCTGGGACTGACGGCAGCGATCTTCGAGATCGAGCAGAGCTCCCCGCAGGTCGCCGACGACAATCCCGAAACGCTCGATGTGATCGATTCGCAGATTTCCGGTTTCGAAGTGCAGTTGCAGGGCCAGGTCACGCCGTTCTGGGCGACTTCCGCCGGCTACAGCTATCTCGACGGCGAGCAGGTCGATGCGAGCGGCCCGACCGGCCTTCGTCCGCGCGAATTGCCCGAGCACATGGTCTCGCTATGGAATGATTTCGCGGTCACGGACCGGATCGGCCTCGGCATTGGCCTCACCCATCAGGGCGACAGCTTCGTCAACAACAGCAACACCGCGATCATGCCCGCCTACACGCGGATCGACGCCGCGGCCTATTTCGATGTGACACCGGACCTGCGGCTCCAGGTGAATGTCGAGAACGTGACGGACGAGCTGTACTTCCCGAATGCGCACAGCACGCACCAAGTGACTGTGGGGGCACCGCTCAATGCGCGCTTTGCGGTGAACGCCCGCTTCTAGTCTTCCGTTTCAGCGCCGCCCAGATTGTCCGGTGTCACGCCGCCTTCAAGGGCGGGGACCACGCGCGCCGCGTCCTCCGGGTCGATCCCAGGAGCGGGCGCGGCGCTGATCGTTTCGCGGCGGCGCGAGACACGGCCGGCACGCTTTATCGCCTCGACCAGCCGCGGATAAACCCCGCAGCGGCACAGGTTCGGCACTGCCTCGCGGATGTCTTCCACGCTGGGGTCGGGATTGCGGCGGATCAGAGCAGCGGCGGCGATGGCGATGCCCGGCGTGCAGAACCCGCACTGAATGGCCTGCTCGGCCACCAGCGCCTGCTGCACCGGATGTGAGCGATCGCGGCTCAACCCCTCGATCGTCGTGATGAAACGCCCCTCCGCCTCGGCGATGGTGACCAGGCAACTGCGCAGCGCCGCGCCATCGATCAAGACCATGCACGATCCGCAATCGCCGGTTCCGCAGCCATATTTCGTGCCGGTCAAATTCGCCCCGTCGCGCAGCGCCCAGAGCAGCGGCGTGTCGGGGTCCATGTCGAAGAAAACAGGCCGGTCGTTGACGGTCATCGCGGGCATGGCGCAGCTTTAGCACTCGCCCGGCGCGATTGTCACAGCCCTATTGCTCGCCTGTCCCCGCCCGCCTAGTGCCCGGTGGTGGCCGACGCACCCGAAAGCATTCCCGACGAAGAACCGGAAAACGAAAGCGCGAAGCTGGTTCGCGGCTCGATTGCCGGGCATCTCGTCAAGCAGACATCGCCCGCCGTGGTCGGCGTGGCGGCAATCATGTCGGTCGGTATTATCGATGCCTATTTCGTCGGCCAGCTCGGTGCCTCGGAACTGGCTGCGATCAGTTTCATCTTTCCGGTCATCACCGCCTTGCAGAGCCTCGGCGTAGGCGTGATGGTGGGCATCAATTCGGTGGTCAGCCGCGCGCTGGGCGAAGGCGATGACGAGCGTGCTCTGGCCCGTGCCAATCTCGGCATGGCGCTGGGACTGGTGGCGGGCCTCGCTCTCGGCTTATCGCTTTTCCTTCTGCGTCAACCGCTGTTCGAGCTGATGCAGGCGGAAGACGATGTGCTCCCGCTCATCGACGATTACATGGCGCCATACGCGCTCGGCTTCCCGTTGATGATGACGATGATGGGCATGAACGGCGTGCTGCGCGGACAAGGCGCGGCAAAAGCCAATACGGCCGTCCTGATCGTCTATTCCATCGCCAACTGGATCCTCGATCCGCTGCTGATCACCGGCATGTTCGGGATAGAAGGTTTCGGCGTGGCTGGCGCGGCCTATGCGACGATAGGGGGCTGGGCCATCGCCATCTGCGTCGCGTTCTGGCTGCTCGGGCGGTATAACCTGCCGTTCAAGCCCGCCGCGATGACCGCTTGCAACTGGAAAACACAGCTCGGCGCGATTGGCCGGGTGGCCGGCCCTGCGGCGTTCACCAATTCGATCAATCCCGCGGGCTTGGCCATACTGACGTCCTTCCTCGCCGCGGAATCGCAGGCGGCTGTCGCGGGTTTCGGCGCGGGCGGACGGCTGCAGAGCTTTGCCGTGGTGCCGCTGCTGGCGCTATCGGGATCGATCGGGGCCATTGTCGGACAGAATTGGGGTGCCGGTCAGCATGACAGGGCGCGCCTCGCCCTGTGGCAGGCAGGCCTGTTTGCCATCGGCTACGGTCTGGCTGCGGCGCTGGTTCTGTATTCCGCGCGCGGCTGGTTTGCCGGATTGTTCAGCGAAGACGCGCAGGTGCTCGACGCGACCGTCGCCTATCTCGCGATTTCGGTCTGGGGCTATGCCGGATACGGCGTGCTGATCGTCGTCAACGGGGCGTTGAACGCCATCGACCGTGCTTCGACCGCTCTGGCTTTGTCGATCACGCGCGTGCTGCTCGTGATGGTGCCTATCGCCTGGTTCGCACGCGCCATACTCGGTACGCAGGCTGTCTATATTGCCGAGCTTGCCGCCAACCTTCTGGGAGGGCTGGCGGCAGCGGCGATTGCATGGTGGGTGCTCTGGCGCGGTGCGGACACCGACGCCGAAGCATCAGTCCAGCGGGCGTGACGATCCGAAGAACAGCGCCTGGCTGATCGCCGCGCGCACCGTATCTTCCTGGAACGGCTTGGTGATCAGATATGTCGGCTCCGGCCGATCGCCCGTCAGCAGTCGTTCGGGATAGGCGGTAATGAAGATCACCGGCACGCTGGTGATTTCGAGAATGTCGTCCACGGCATCGAGGCCGGACGAACCGTCGGCGAGCTGGATGTCCGCAAGGACGAGGCCCGGCGTTTTCTCGGCGACGACTTCCTGCGCTTGGGTGCGCGTGGCAGCAGTGCCGCAGATTTCGTGGCCGAGTGACTTCACTAGGTCTTCCAGCTGCATCGAGATGAGCGGCTCGTCCTCGATGATCAGGACGCTCGTCGTCGTCTCGCGCTCGATTTCCTGCACGGCCTCTCGCACGAGCGATTCCACATCGTCCTCGGACACGCCCATGATCGTCGCGGCATCGGTGTTGGAGAAATCCTCTACCGTGGTGAGCAACAGGGCCTGACGATTGACCGGGGTGATGCGCTTGAGCTGGTCCTGCGCGGCAACCTCGTGCGCGGTGCCTTCGGATTGGCTTTCGGCCACTTCCATATAGGCGCTCGACCAGACCTTGTTGAAGGCACTGTAAAGCGGCACGCGGCCGCCCTTGAGAGATGCTGCCAGCTCGTCGTCCGCGAGCGCGGCTTCGAGTGTGGCTTGAACGAAAGCATCGCCGGTAGACTGCGAGCCCGTGAGGGCACGAGCGTAACGGCGGAGAAACGGAAGATGTGCGGCGACTTCGGCCCCGATGGACATATAAACCCTTCCCGGTCAACTGGTTGACCATGAACGCCCCTTTGCCCGGTCGGTTCCAGAATAAAGAAGCTGCAATCTGCGGCTGCCGTTTCGATGGTCTGCAGGGTCGATTTTCGATGCCTCGAAAAAATTTCGCATTTTTTGAAAACCGGCGGGAACGCATTTTCCGAACAGCCATTTAGTCTATGTCACCGCCGAGACCCCCCCTCCCGTCCAAGCGGCTGGTGATACGATCCCGAAAGGCCTCCGTTCATAAAGAGCGGAGGCCTTTTTTTCACCCATGTTAAATCGCACACGCGAATGGCGCGCATCAACTTCGGATGGTGGATGAGGATCAGCCCAGAAGGCGGGCGAAGAGACCGCGTTTGCGGCCGGTGCCGAGCTCCGCAACCAGCTGTTCGGGATTGTAGGGCTTTTCGAAGACTGGCCCCATTTCGGCGATCTCTTCGGGAATGTCCTGCGGGCTGCCTGTCGAAAAGGCGATGTGCGGGCGTTTGGGCCCCAGCATGGTCACCAATTCGGCAATGGCCCAGCCATCGTCGCGGTCCGCCAGATGCACGTCGAGCACGATGGCGTCGGGCCGCCGCCCTTTCTCGAGCGCCTGGACAGTCGCCTGCATGGTCTGACAGATTTCGACATCCTGGGTGCCCGCGCGGCGAAAGGCATCCTCGAGCGTCATGGCGAGGACGGCATCGTCTTCCACCAACAGAACACGGCCCAGAGGCTTGGGAGCCTTGGGGGCGCGGTCTTTCGAATTTTTCCGCTTCGGCAGAACCGGCTTCACGTGCGGGACCCTTCCGATGCGCTGATCGCATCATCACCCCAACGCCGCCCGTGGCTGCGCAGTTCCCCGCATGCCGCGGCAGCTTACTGCAACGGCTTTTCGTAAATCCGGTATTCGCGATTGATCTCGGACTCGATCGCATCGGCGATGGCGATCATCCCCTGATTGTCGTCGAGGATCCAGCCGACCTCGCCGCGCTCCGCATCATGCGCTTCCACGGCATAGCGGCGGATATATTCGATCATCATGAAAGCGAGCTGGCTGGCGAGCCTGCTGTTCTGGTATTTCGAAGCGACGCCCATAAGCGGAACGCGGAAATCGGCCTGCTTCGGATTGCGCAGCCACCAGAGAAGCTTCGCCCAGTTGAACGGAAACAGCTTGCCGTCGAAGTCCTTCACCAGCTTGTTCATGTTGGGCCAGGCAAGCATGAAAGCGGCGGGCTCTCCATCGACCTCGGCAATCATGTTCGCGCCTTCCAGGATCAGCGGCTTCAGCTTCTTCGCGCCATAGGCCTTTTCCGCTTCAGTGAAGGGCACGAAGCCCCAATTCTTCGACCACGCATCGTTGAGGATATCGATGCAGATCGCCGCCTCTTCGGCAAAGCGTCTCTTGTCGACCCGCCTGACATTGATCCGGCTGCTGCGCTCTCCCGATGCGACGATACGATCGATGAGCGGAGGAAAGCCGCCGCGAATATCCAGCTCATAAGTATAGAGCCGCTTCGCCGTGTCGTAGCCACGCGCCTCGACCCAGCCCTGATATTCGGCCTTGTCATGCCCCATCAGCAGCATTGGCGGTTGGTCGTGACCGCGCACCAGCAGGCCTGGCTCTTCCCAGATCGACAGGCTGATCGGCGCGAGCACGCGGGTCATGCCCTGCTCGCGCAGCCAGTTCTCGGCCCGGGCGATCAGCGCGGCGGCAACGGTTTCGTCGATCGCTTCGAACAGGCCCCAATTGCCGGTGCCGGGGCCCATGCCCTGCTCTGGCGGCTGGGCCAGTGCCAACTCGTCGATATGCGCGGAAATCCGCCCGACCACCTCATCTCTGCGCCGCGCGAGGAACAACTGCACCGTCGCATGTTCGTGGAACGGGTTCTTGCCCGGCGTCAGCAGCTCGACCATGTCGGCGCGCAACGGAGGCACCCAATTAGGATCGTCGGCGTTCAATCGATAAGCGCAATCGATAAATGCGTTGAGGTCGCCCTTGCCCGATACAGGCGCAATCTCTATTTCAGCGGCCACGGATAATCGCCCCTTCGTTCAGCAGGCAGCATTCCTGTGTATGCAAGGGGCGCAATGTCAAGCGCGCTGCCGAGCCTTTTGAACCGAGCAATGCGTGCCATACGACCGCATGGAAATTGGCTGAGCAATACACCCGTTATGGATGCGACGACGACCCTTTCGGACACTGAACGCGCCGGCCCTGCCGCCGGGGAACGGCGCGTGCATGCGCAAATTCCGGACGACAAGGCGATGCTGCGCGCCGCGGCGGAGCTGACGCGCGATATCAACACCGCGCGACCGGAAATTTACTGGCCAGACATGATCGCAAGCGCGCTGATCGGCTATGGCGCTCTCGCGGGCGCGATCCTGCTGGAGCCGGTCTGGCTGGCCGTGTTGAGCGGCGTGGTCGCCGTGTTCGCCCTCTATCGCGCCCTGCTCTTCATTCATGAGATCAGCCATCTTCATCGTGACGCGCTGCCCGGTTTCCGCACGGCGTGGAACCTGCTTGTCGGCATTCCGATGCTGACGCCAAGCCTGATGTACGAACAGGTGCACACGCTGCACCATGCGCGCACGAAATACGGGACAGTCGAGGATCCGGAATACATGCCGCTTGCGCTGATGAAGCCGTGGAGCCTGCCCGCCTTCGTGCTCGTCGCCGCGCTCGCGCCCATCGCGCTGATCGTGCGCTGGGGCATTCTTGCGCCGCTCGGCGCGATCGTCCCGGCACTGCGCCGCTTTTCGTGGGAGCGGTTTTCGTCTCTCTCGATCAATCCGCAATTCCGCCGCAAGCCCGCCGACGCGAAGACGCGCCACTGGTTCCTTTTCCAGCAGGTGGGCGCGAGCGCATGGGCCGTCTTCCTGATGTCGACGCCCTTCTGGCTGGGCTGGAAGCCGATCCTCGTCGCCGCCGGTATCACCGCCGCCGTGGCGGTCTTCAACCAGCTGCGCACGCTGGTTGCGCATCTGTGGGAGAATGAGGGCGAGGCGATGACGGTCACCGCGCAATATCTCGACAGCGTGAATGTCCCGCGCTTCATCGCCGGTATCTGGGCGCCCGTCGGTCTGCGCTATCACGCCGTGCACCATTTGATCCCCAGCATGCCTTACCACTCGCTGCACGAGGCGCATAAGCGCATCAGCGCGCATCTGGGCGCCGGCTCCACGTTCGAGCAGGCGAGCCATACGGGAATGTGGCCGCTGGTCGGGCGCATTGCGCGCAGCACGATGGGCCGGCGCGAAGCCTGATACGAAAAGGCCCCCGCTTATGCGGAGGCCCATCTCGTCGATCCGACAGCTTGTTATTCCGCGGCATCCGCGTCGATCATGGGATCGGCGGGCATATCCCGCTCGCTGGTCTGTGCAGCGTCCACCTGCTCGTCGAGGCCGCCCTCTATGCTGTCATTATCCGGCACCGGCTCATTGCCGGTCACGTCCGGAACGGGGGCTTCCATGCTGCTTTCATAATCGGTGTCGAGGGTTTCCTCCTCCGCTCCGCAAGCGGAAAGCGCGAAGGTGGCGGCGGCGGCGAGGGCGATTCTCTTCATCGATAAAGCTCCGTTGGTGTTCGACCGGCCAACGGATGTCGACGCGCCGCGTTCCTATTCCTCGGTGCGAACCAGCACCGTCTCGCCGACGAATAGGAACAGAAAGAAGGGCGCCCAGGCTGCGATCAGCGGCGGGTATCCGCCAAAACTACCCAAGGCGAGGGCGGCATTATCGATCACGAAGTAGGCAAAACCCAGCGCCATGCCGATCACGGCGCGGAGAAACAGATTGCCCGATCGCGCCAGGCCGAAGCCTGCCACCGCGCCCAGCAACGGCATCAACACCGCCGACAATGGACCGGAAATCTTGTGCCACCACTTCGCTTCCAGCTCCCCGGTGCGCCGCCCTGCCGATTGGAGCGCCTCGATGCTTCGCGAAAGCTCGCTGAGTGTTTCGGCGTCTGGAGTGACGCGGCCAAGTTCGACCTGGCCGATGGTGACGCCGGGCGCGACAGTGATGTCGCCCAGCTCGCGCGACTGGGCGCTCGCCACGGTGAATTCACTCGCATCGGCGAGCCGCCAGCCCGGATTGGCAAAACTCGCCCGGTCCGCATTCACCTGCCGCACGATCATGCCGAGATCGTCGCGCTCGTAAAAGGTGACATCGGTAAACACGGTCGCGTCGCCCCGCCCGGCAGCGCGCGATGCCATGAACACATCGCGACCGTCATTGAAATAGACATTGCCCCGACCCGCCGGATCGTCCGGCACCTGCGCGTATTCGACCGCCTCCCAAGCCGATAGCGTGGCGTTTGCTCGCGTTACGACCCGCTCGTTGAATGCGAAGGACACGCCCGCCATCACCACGCCGCTGAGCAGCAGCGGGGCGAGGATCTGGTGCGCGGACAGCCCGGCGGCCTTCATCGCGATCACTTCGGAATTCTGGTTGAGGCTCGCCAGCGTGATTATCGTCGCCAGCAGGACGGAATATGGCAGGAATCGCGCGACCAGCTGCGGCCCGCGAAGCGAGGCGTATTTCAGCACCTCGGCCTGGCCATTGCCATCGACAGCGAGAATATCGCCTGTCTTTCCGAGCAGGTCCAGCATGAGGAGAACGAGCACCAGCATCGCCAGCACGGCGACGATGCGCATGGCGAACATCTTCGCCAGGTAGATCGTCAGCCGCCGTGAAGGGAAGAAATCAAGCAGCACCGCGTGCTTCCTTCAAGGCAGTGTCGAGCCCGGCCGGTTGCCCGTCGTCATCTTCGCCGAACTGCCCTTCGGGCACCACGCCCTTCAATCGGCGGCGACCGAAGACCTTGCTCAGCGCGCGGCCGATCTTGGCGTAGAAGACCTCGAGGAAGCCGATGGCTTGCCCGCCGGGGACGAAGGCGATCTGATAGAACATGAAGCCGATCATCCCCGCGAGCACGGCAAAGGGCCCCCACAGGGCCAGCCAGGGATCGAGCTGGCCGATCGCGGCCACCTCCGCGCCGTATTGGTTCACCTTGTGATAGGCGACGACGATCACGATGGAGAGGAACACGCCAAGTGCGGATGTCGATCGCTTCGGCGGTATGGCGAGGGCCACTGCCAGCAGCGGCAGCATGATCATCATCACCACTTCCACCATGCGGTAGTTGAAGTTGGCGAGGCTGCCTGCGCGCTCTGCCTCGGTGCTTTCCGGGTTCCAGCCGATCTCGAGCAACTCGGGGAGGACAAATTCGCGCTCATCCTCCCCGCGGTCCCGGAATTGCTGGATGGCGGGCAGGTCTATCGGCAGATCGTGCTGGCTAAAGCTGAGAACGCGCGGCGTCCCGCTTTCGACCTCATGAACGATAGTGCCGTCCATCAGCCGCAGAATGATCGTGTTGCGATCCTCCCGATTGGCAAGGAAGCGGCCTTCGCGCGCGGTGATCGAAAGCACCTGTCCGTCCTCTGCGGCAAAGCGGGCGAAGATGCCCTGCAACTGCCGCCCGTCATCCTCGCTCCCCTCGATCCGCAGCGCCATGCGGTCCTCGATGGTGTTGAACTCGCCGACTTTGATGGACGCGCCCAGGGCGCCCGAACGCAGCTCGAATTCCATCTCCTCATAGGCGAAACGCGCATTGGGCTGGATGAAGCCGACGATGGCAAAGTTAAGCGCCATCAGGCCGAGCGTAATGATATATGGCACTCGCAACAACCGCGCATAGGACCATCCGACGGCTCGCATCACGTCCAGCTCGCTCGATAGGGCCAGCTTGCGAAACGCGAACAGGATTCCCAGCATCAGTCCCAACGGAATAGCGAGGCCGGCATATTCGGGAATGAGATTCAGCAGCATTTCGAACACGACGCCGACGGGCCCGCCCTCCATGCTGACGAACTCGAACAGCCGCAGCATCTTTTCCAGCATCAGCAGGCTGGCTGCCAGCACGAACACGCCGATCATCGGCACGACAACGAGCCGGAAGATGTAGCGATCGGTGGCGGTGATGAAGCGGGACAAATCCGGATCTCGTGGCTGGTGCTCTGGACGCCTTAGCCGCTATTCGGGCCGAAAACAGCCCCGCACCGTACCCTTGCGGTCCGCGTCAGGCTTTCTCGAGCGTACATTGCAGCGGGTGCTGATTTTCGCGGGCGAAATCCATCACCTGGTTCACTTTCGTTTCCGCGACCTCGTAGGGAAAAATCCCGCAAACGCCGACACCGCGCTGGTGGACGTGCAGCATCACCCGCGTCGCCTCCTCCAGATCCATGCGGAAAAAGCGTTTCAGGACGAGCACCACGAATTCCATCGGCGTGTAATCGTCGTTCAGCATCAGCACCTTGTACTGGCTGGGCCGCTTGGGTTTGGTGCGCGTCTTCGTCGCCAGGCCGACCTGACCATCGCCCTCGCCTCCACCCGCATCGTTACCGCCATCCTCGTCGGCGGCGCGGATCGTCCAGATCGGAACGGTTCGGGAAGAGCGGAGGTGTGTCATGGCAGAGGGCAAATATCGCATCGCAAGCGAAACCTTCAAGGGGTCCTTTTTACCTTACGTCGATAGCGCATACGAAAAAGGCCGGGCAGCAGTGCAGCCCGGCCTTGTCTAGGCGCTTCCTATCGAGGAGAAAGCGATTGTCTCGTTAGCGATTACGCGACCTTCGAGAGCTTCTCGGCGGCGACATTCACACGGCCCGTGATCGGGGCCATGGCTTCGTTCGCCAGCTTCATCGCGACATCGGTATTCTTGGAAGTCGCGGCGACCATGAAGTCGAAGTTGCGACGCATGATCTTGCCCTGCAGCTGGAAAAGCTCGGTCGGGCTCTTGATCGCAGCCATTTCCTTCATGTCGGCGGTGGCGGTCTCGTAAACGACCTTCGCTTCGTCTGCATAGGTCTTGCCGAGCGTCTGGACACCCTCGGCAACGATCTTGCCGCTTTCGACGACGGCTTCGACATTGCCTTTTGCAAAGTCGGTCATGTCGGTCATCGCCGCCGTGCTTTTTTCGTAAGCGGCCTGGGTGCGGTCCTGCATGTCCTTGACGGCGTTGGCCATCGTGTCGGTCATAACGGCGGTGTAGTCGGTGTTCTGAGTAGCCATGATTTTTTCCTTGAGCTGGGTAACTGTGGGTTTCGATTTTGCTGCCGGAGTTTTCTTCGCAGCAGTGATTTTCTTAAGAGCGGGCTTCTTTGCGCTCTGCGCCTTTGTCGGCAGCGACTTTTTGGCCTTGGCCTTCGCCGCCGGAGCCGGAGCCGGAGCCGGAGCCTTCTTCGCGGCAGGCTTGCCTCCCGCCGTTGCATCCGCCTTCAGCGTTTCCGCCAACGGCTTCACCTTGGTGGGCGCCGTGCCGGAAGATGCCTCGGCGTAAGCCTTTTCGGCGCTGTCATCGATTTTGGACTTCGACTGTGCCATAATTCCTCACTTCGTACCGGGATGCGCAATCGCCATCCCTTGTTGCAGTGCACAATTTATGCATGCACGCGCAAGAAGTCAAGAATTATTGTGCAGTGCACAATGGAGCACGTTCGCAGAATTCCTGGGGCTTTCGCGCCGTCAGCGCAATTTGACGTAACGCCCCGGAGCGTCTTCGATTGCAGGGTTCGATTTTCCACCGGGCCGGCGCGCAGCCGTCGCTTTTACCCGCTTGCCGCCATGACCTTCGATCCATGCGATCCAGTCCGGCCACCAGCTGCCTGGATGCTCCGTGGCCCCTGCGATGAATTCATCGAGCGATACGAAGTCGGCCTCATTCGTCCAATACTGGTATTTCCCGGCATCGGGCGGATTGACCACGCCAGCAATATGCCCGCTGCCCGCCAGCACGAAGCGGACCGGACCGGAGAAATGCTCGGTAATCTTCCAAACACTTTCGGGCGGCGCGATATGGTCTTCCCGCCCCGCCTGGACATAACTCGGCGTCTGCACTTTCGTGAGGTCGATCGCGGTCCCTTCGGCCGATAGAGCGCCGGGTTCGACCATGCGATTGTCGCGATACAGGTCCCGCAGATAGGCTGCGTGCCATTTTGCAGGCAGGTTGGTGACGTCGCCATTCCAGAAGAGCAGGTCGAACGCCGGATAATCCTCTCCCAATAGGTAGTGATTGACCACATAGTTCCAGATCAGATCCGAACCGCGCAGCATGTTGAAAGTAGCGGCGAGATAGCGTCCGTCGAGATATCCGCCCTGGCTCGCCTGCCGAATGAACTCGAGCTTACCGTCATCGACGAACAGCTGCAGATCGCCGGCATTCGCGAAGTCGATCTGCGCGGTAAAAAACGTCGCACTCGCAACCTTGTCCGCCTCGCCGCGCTCCGCCAGCACGGCCAGCGTACCCGCAAGGGTCGTCCCCGCTACGCAGTAGCCGATCGTGTGGACGCTATCGACGCCGAGGCGCTCACGAACCACATCGATCGCGTGCATCTGAGCACGGAAATAATCGTCCCAGTCGATATGGGCGAGGCTCTCATCCGCGCTCTTCCAGCTGACCATGCAGACCGTCAGCCCCTGGGCGACGGCCCAGCGAACGAAGCTCTTCTTCTCGTTAAGGTCGAGGATGTAGAAGCGATTGATCCATGGCGGGAAAATCAGCAGCGGCGTCTCGATCACTTCGTTGGTGCTGGGCGCATACTGGATGAGCTGGAAAAGCTCGGTCTCGTAAATGACCTTCCCAGGGGTTGCGGCAATATTCTCTCCCACTTCGAACTGGCTGGTATCGGTGTGGGTCAGCTGGCCCTTTTCAAGATCGCCGGACAGGCGCTCCAGTCCGCGCATGATGTTCTCGCCGCCGGTTTCCATCGTGCGTTCGAGCACGACCGGGTTCATCAGCGGATAGTTTGCAGGGCTCATCGCATCGAGCACGTTTTGCGTGGCAAAACACAGATTGCGGCGATCCTCTTCGGAAAGGCCTTGCGCGCTATCGACGCTTTCGCGCAGCCGCTCGGCAATCAGCAGGTATGTCTGGTGGATGAGCGCGAAGACGGGCTGCTCTCGCCAAGCCTTGTCGGCGAACCGTCGATCCCGGCGAGGAAGCTGAGGATCGTCCGCCTCGCCGCCATCCGCGTCATATTGCGAGAGAACGCCCTGCCACAGCGCGAAGCTGTCCGCCCACATCTTCTGCTGCGCAGCCGGATCCAGCATCGGAACACTGGCGGACCATTGCTGCATCGCCTCCATCCAGCGTGCCGGATCGGCCATCAGCGGCGCGGCATCGGCGTCGGCGGGTGTCCAAGCTTGCAACCAGCTGCGCTGGAATTGCGCCATCGTATCGGCCATGGTGTCCACGGCGCTGCGATCCTGCGCCGCATCGTCTGGGACAAGCGCTTGCATCATCTGCCGCGCGCTCTCGCCCTGGATGCGCATCATTTCCGTGAAGATATCGGCGGCGTCTGCCCCGCTGTCGCTCTGATCGGTCATGACATCCCTATAGCGGGCACCGAGCCCCTTGGGGAGAGGCACTGCCCCACGCATTGCATTGCGAACGCGAGCCACGCGTTGCGTCGCCATCCGGTTTCGTTCATCACTGCCGCGCTGCAACACGAAACCGGATCGACACCAGCGATGGACAACGAATTCTACCGCATCAAGCGCCTGCCCCCCTATGTCATCGCAGAAGTCAATGCGATGCGGGCCGCCGCAAGAGCGGAAGGGCGCGACATCATCGATCTGGGCATGGGCAATCCCGACCAGCCGCCGCCGCCGCATGTGATCGAGAAGCTGTGCGAAGTCGCGGCGAAGCCCGATGCGCATGGTTATTCGCAGTCCAAGGGTATTCCGGGACTGCGCAAGGCGCAGGCGGATTATTACGGACGCCGCTTTGGCGTCTCGCTCGATCCCGAAAGCGAAGTGATCGTCACGCTGGGATCGAAGGAGGGGCTTGCCAGCCTGGCGACCGCGATTACCGCGCCGGGCGACACGATCCTCGCGCCCAACCCCAGCTATCCAATACATACTTTCGGCTTCATCATCGCCGGCGCCTCGATTCGTTCGGTACCGACGACGCCGGACGAGCAATATTGGCATGCGCTGGAGCAGGCGGTGAACTTCACCGTCCCGCGCCCGACAGTGCTGGTCGTGAATTTTCCATCCAATCCGACGGCCGAAGTCGTCGATCTGGAATTTTACGAACGCCTTGTCGACTGGGCGAAATTCCATCGCGTCTGGATCCTGTCGGACCTCGCCTACTCGGAACTCTATTACGACGGCAAGCCCACGCCTTCTATCCTGCAGGTGAAGGGCGCGAAGGATGTGGCGATCGAATTTACGAGCCTTTCGAAGACATATGGCATGGCCGGGTGGCGCATGGGCTTCGCCGTCGGCAACCGCACGCTGATTTCAGCTCTCACCCGCGTGAAAAGCTACATCGACTACGGCGCCTTCACGCCGATCCAGGCAGCAGCCTGCGCGGCGCTTAACGGACCCCAGGAGATCGTGGAGACGACGCGCAAAATGTACCACAAGCGGCGCGATGTCATGGTGGAAGCCTTTGGGCGCGCCGGCTGGGACATACCCTCCCCACCCGCCAGCATGTTCGCCTGGGCACCCCTCCCGCCGGGCCTCGAGGAAATGGGCAGCCTGGAATTTTCGAAGCAGTTGTTGACCCAGGCCGAAGTCGCCGTGGCTCCGGGCGTCGGCTATGGCGAGGATGGCGAAGGCTTCGTTCGCATTGCCATGGTCGAGAATGAGCAACGCCTGCGTCAGGCCGCACGAAACATCAAACGCTACCTGCAGTCCATGGGCGTGGAAACACCAGCTGACTGACGTTCGGCATCGCTTTGCACCGGCGCGCACATTCCCTTACTTGCAGCGAGTCGCAAAGCACGCTGACATGCGGCAGACGCCTTTTCGGGGAGCGGCGGATTGTCAACATTCGGCTGGATCGCTGACGGCACGCAGCCGCCGCCGCGTTGGGACCTGCGCCGGAGAGGCTGGACGCTATGCGCCGGGCGGTGCGGTTGCCGCGCAGAATGTCGACACGTCCTGCTGTGCGATGTGCGGCGGCTGTCAGACGCGCAATGCATCGCCCTTGCCGAAGCCGACCGGCCCGCATGGCGCCTGATCATGCTCGGCGTGGAAGATGCGGGGCTGCGAGCCCGCCTTCTCGGGCTTGGCTGTGCGGAGGCGCTTCGTGAGGACACCGATCTGCTCGAACTGCATGCCCGAACGCAGCGTGTATCGGACATGTTCGGCATGCTGCCGCGCTGGCGCAATATCGGAGCGCTAACGCTCGACCTCTTTCACCGCGATGCGCGTCATGGCGCGAATTGGCTCGGCTTGCATCCGCGTGAATTCGGTGTGCTTTGGCGGCTGAGCGACGAGCCCGGTCGGCGGGTATCGCGCCGTCAGCTGCTTACCGATGTGTGGCGACTGACTCACGAGCCGGATACCAACAGCGTCGAGGTTCACGTATCGCGTTTGCGAACGAAGCTGGCCCTTGCGGGCAGCGCCGGCGTCATCGAAACCCACCCTGAGGGAGGCTATTGCCTGGCCGACGCACCGCCATTCATGCTTTCCGACAGAAACACCGCGCCCGATGCACTCGATGCCTATCTGCGCGAACTGGGTTGGGCGACTTCCAACGCGCAGAACGTGGCCGATTGAAGCGGGCGATCAGTCCGACACGAGGGCGCTGAACTTGTCGTAAATCGTTTCATGCAGCGGCTGTTCGAAGGTGAGCCCGGCGCGGCCATCCTCGATCCAGACCAATTCTGCCGGCTGCGCGGAAAGGCCCGGCAGCGTGATTAAGACGCGGTCCCCGATTTCCGCGCTCCACCCCTGTGCCTGCACCATCGCGCCGCCGATCGAGATGTCGAGCACTTCCAGTTCGGCGCTGGCACCGCGGCGGGAGCGACATTTGATGCGAAGAACCGGCTTATTCGTGTCTGCCGAAATAACCATGGTGGGCCTCTTCCAAGCGTCTCGTCTCGCGCCAGCAGGGAATGCCAAGACTTCGTTGCCAAGCCGTTTACGCGATCTTGACTCTGAAGCGTGCCAGGGCGCGGCGGCGATGCGACATTGCGGTGGACAGGCGCGCAATCCGCGCTATTGGGAAGCCCGATTTGCGAAAACCATACGATGGCGGTGTGCTCTGCAGACCCAGATCGATCGCAAGTCGCTGATAAGGCCCGATGGCGGAGTGGTTACGCAGAGGACTGCAAATCCTTGCACGCCGGTTCGATTCCGGCTCGGGCCTCCATTTTCAGGCTTGGCATCGCGGCAATGTCGCGACTAAGAGCCGCGACATTGCCGCCTTAGCTCAGCTGGTAGAGCATCGCATTCGTAATGCGGGGGTCACAGGTTCGAGTCCTGTAGGCGGCACCATCTCTTTCAGTAATGTTTTGCGAGGCCTGTGGTTCAAGAGCCGTTCGGCTAGTTGCGTGTTTGGGTCCTGTTTGGAGCGTTTTGGGCAGGCTCCCATTTCATACCAAGTTGGAGGTCTGAAAGTGGGCCGGGAGCGGACTGTCCGGTTCTTGGCTCAACTTTCAGGGTCGCTGACCTTTTTGCCCATGATCGCACGACCAGGGACAGCACAAACAGATATGCAGCACCCTATTTTACGACCACGCTTCTGATCGAACGGAACAATGTGGTCCAAATCTAGACGAGGGTATGAGATTTCACCAATCGTTCTAGCCACGGTTAGATATAACACCCTGAGGACGTTGGGTTTTTCAATCAGCGGATCAACCAATTCTCGATTTAGGACAATTCAGGGATTCGTGCTTTTGTTTGTTGGCACCTTTCGTTAAGAAATCGTTAACCGAATTGAGAGGGGCGATTCGTTTTCTCTCATATCGGCAGAGGGGTTGCTGAACTTGCATGTGCGCGAGGGCTCGATTTTGGGCCTGACTGCTCATGTCGTATTGATGATAAATCTAGGGGTTTACTTATGAAAAAGCTTATTCTTGCCGGTGCTGGTGCAGTCGTGGCGTTCTCTTCTACGCCGGCTCTTGCCGACCCGACGGCATCGGAAGATCTCGACATCTCTGCCACCGTTCTGCCTGAGTGCAGCCTGGCCGACCTTTCCCCGGTCGATTTCGGCAATCTCGCGATCGACACCGCTTCTGGCCCCGATGCGCTGCTGCTCACTGGCGACCGGTACGACAGTGGTCAGCAGACTTGGACGAGCTGCAACTATGCCGCAACGATTACGATCTCCGGCACACCGATGGAAAACCAGGATCAGGTCAACGACGGCCCGGATGCTGGTGATTTCACTGACGAGCTGCACTATCGTATCACCTGGCGTTCGGACAATGCGAACGATTTCCTCCAGGCAAACCTGCGCACAACCGATGGTTCTTCCGTTTCGCGTGCTCAGAACGGCGCGTTCCACAACAACGCCATCGTGAACACGGCGCTCACGGTTTCGGACAACCCGCTGCGCCCGCTGTCCGGCACCTACACCGCGACCGCTACGCTAACGCTCGGCGCCATCTAAAACAGTAAGCGAAAGTTCGCTTTCGCCGACTGTGACAAGAGGGGGAGTTTCGGCTCCTCCTCTTTTGCCGTCCTAGGGGGGCGCACCAAAAATTTACCGAGAGTGATAACGCGATCTTCCGGTCGCAACGTCACGCTCTCGAGCATTATGCAGAAGCAATTCGGAGGGGGCCGATGTCGTTTTTCACGCGAATAGTTATTTTCTTGGCGCTTGTCGTAGCCATGCCGACAGAAGCCGAGGCTTCGCGCGTTTCGCCAATGATCGTCGAGCTCGAGCCTACCGGGCGCGGCTCCATCGCTCGCATCGATCTTGTCAATGATGGCCTGCGCGACATCCCGTACGAAGTGCAGATGATGCGCGGAACGATCACGCCAGAAGGCGAGCTTCAGCTCTCTCCGGCCGATGCCGAATTCATCGTCTTTCCTGCGCAGACGATCGTCGAAAGCAACTCTCAGCAAGTGTTTCGCATCCAGTATGTGGGTGAAGAGGCGCTCGCCCGATCACAAGTATATTACATGTCGATCCGGCAGATCCCCGTGGACTTTGAACAGAACGTCTCGCAGATCCAGATGGTTGTTAATTACAACGTCCTCGTGAATGTCGTGCCGGATGGCACGCGCGCTGAGC
The DNA here is from genome assembly GCF_003605475.1 of Aurantiacibacter aquimixticola. Lineage (NCBI taxonomy): Bacteria > Pseudomonadati > Pseudomonadota > Alphaproteobacteria > Sphingomonadales > Erythrobacteraceae > Aurantiacibacter > Aurantiacibacter aquimixticola. Next base: position 1,481,381 of record NZ_RAHX01000001.1, read on the forward strand.
CGGCGATACGCAGTGCCTCGCTAGCTACACGTCAGATCCCAGGGCCGCGCGATCCCGATGATGCAGATGCCGATGCTCCGATGGTCGAGCAGCGCGGGATCGAAGTCGACCTCGGGAACGTCGGAAGCCGCTTCTTTCTGGCTGGCCTGTCGGACTGGTCCATTACAGGACGCACGACCGCCGGCGAGCCATTCGAGATGACGCTGGAAGGGGACGAAGCGTCCCGCCTGATCGGAGTCGGCGTCGTCGCACCGGATGCGAACAGGCTGTTCTTCATCCCGACAGACACTCCGCTTGATCCACAGAGCATCCGCGTCACTGTCGAGCCCTGATCGATGACGGTGCGGGGGGGACAGATCCGTTCGCAGACCAGCAGGCTGGCACTCGCCGTGGCAGCGGTCTCCGCGATTGCGCCGCATATTCTGGGCGATAGCGCCAAAGCTCAGAGCATTGGGTCGCCTGTGGCCGCATTTGCCATTCCTGTGCATGCGAGCGGGGCCACCGATCCTTCGGAGGCCGTCGGGGAGACTGGCCAATCGACCACCTTCACCGTGCCGCTGATCTACGGACAAAGAGCCCTCGGCGATGTCCTCGTCCGCGTCGGCCGATCAAACGATGTGGCGATCGAAACGGAGACTTTCCTGGCGGAAATGGCCCTGCTGCTGAATGATGCGGGGCTGGCGCGCTTACGATCGCTGACAGCGGGTTATGCATATTTCGAACCGGAACGGATCGCTTCTCTCGGTATCGATGTGCGCTTCGACCAGAGGCGAATCGCCCTCGTCGTCGGCACAATCCCTGGAGAATTGAGGCCCGTACAATCGCTCGGGAGGGAAGGGCGAAGCTCCATCCGTCCGAACCTCCCGGTGCTCGAGCCAGAGCCTTTCAGTGCTTATCTCAATATCGCGCTCAATCAGGACTACCAGAGCGATCTGGATTTTGCGGAGCCCGAAGTCTTTCTGACCGGGGCCACGCGTTTCAACGACTTCGTACTCGAATATGACGGCGCCTTCAGCGACCAGTTCGGCGAAGGCCATCGTTTTTACAGGCGCGGTTTGCGTGCCGTGTACGACAGGCCCGAAAAGCAGCAACGCTTTACCGCTGGCGACCTGCGCGCGGTGACCCTCCCAATATTGCGCACACCGTTCATCGGCGGCATCTCGGTTGAGAAAGGCCGACGCATATTCGATCCCTTTCTTCCCGTCGCAAGACTTGGCGGACGAGAAATCTTTCTCGACAATCAATCGACGGTCGAAGTGCTTTTGAATGGTGACGTCTATCAGACGTTTCAGCTCGATCCCGGGCGGTACGATCTGTCGGATTTGCCTGTTCAAACAGGTGCGAACGACATTCAATTGTTGATCCGCGATTCGGCCGGTCGGCGACAGGTCATCGATTACCAATTCTTTTACGAGCCCCTCGACCTGCCGGCGGGAGAAAGCGAATATTCGATTGCGGTAGGCGCGCTGGCTCGTCAGCTCACTTTCGAACCCGACTATTCCGATGAATTTGCGCTTTCCGCATTTTATCGCCGCGGGATGTCGGACAGTCTCGTTCTCGGGGGTGGGTTGCAGGCATCGGAAGATGTGCAAGTGGCAGCTGTGACGGCATCCTTCGTGCCGCAAATCATTCCCGGCTCATTCGACGTCGAAGCTGCCATCAGCAACGATGGCGAAGAAACCGGTACGGCACTGCGCGCCAACTATCGGTTTCGCTCCGGCAATTCCTTTGCCGACAGCAAGCAACTGACACTCAGCGTCGATTACGAAAGCGACGGCTATAGAACACTTTCCGACATAATCCCGATCCAGTTCGATCTGCTGACTTTAAGCGCCAATTATACGCACGGCATTGACGAGCGCACTTTTGTGAATGCCGGTGCGACCTACTCGAGGATCGGCGGCGATAGCGGCAGCCGCGAACGCACGACGGTCTTTGCGGATGTGGTCCACCGTCTGAACGATCGCGTTCGACTGACCGGCGGCGTCGAATATGGAAATAGCCCATTCCTGGATAGCGATTTCGGCGTCCGCGTCGGAGTGGTGATGGATTTCGGCCGCAGCCACCGCGCGAATGTCGATTATCGAAGCAGGACGGAAACGCTCAGAGCGACGCTTTCTCGCGGTATCGAAGATGAAGTCGGCGCCTTCGGATACGATGTCGGATTTACCGATACCGATGGCCAGACCAGCGCCGATGCAAGTGTCAGCTATATCGGCAATCGTTTCGATGCGCGTCTGTTTGCTGTTTCATCAGGCCGCAATTTCGGAGAAATAACCGAGCGGCAGACCGTGCGGATGCAGGTGGGAACCTCCTTGGCGTTTGCGGGCGGGACATTCGGCATCGGGCGCCCCATCAATGACGCATTCGCTGTGCTGTCACCGCATCCCTCGCTCGAGAATATCGAAGTGGTTTCCGGTCGCAGCCTGGCGGACAATCGCTACGATGCGCGAAGCGGCCTTCTTGGCGGCGCGGTGCAAGGCGACCTGGTGTCGTATTCCAGCCAGGGAATTCAGTTCGACGCCGCCTCCGAAAAGATTGCGATAGATATCGGCGACGGCGTCGCGCAGGTAGAGCCGCCGTACCGCGCAGGCTATGCCGTGACTGTCGGTTCACCATATTTTGCGGTGGCAACCGGATTTCTTAGGGCCGGAGAGGAGCCGGTGGCGCTCGGGGTAGGAACGATAACATCGCCGGACGATCCGGAATTTGCGCCGAAGGCGTTTTTCACAAATTCGGCGGGACGGTTCGCAATAATCGGTCTTGCCCCTGGGGAGGACTACCTCATCACGCTGCAGGATGGGCGGCAATTCGCCATTTCCATGCCGGATGACACTCTCGAACTTTATCGTATGGGCGATATTTACGTGCCTGCGGAGGAGGAATAAATCATGCGCATCGGCATATTTGCGTCAGCAATTTTTCTTCTCACGGCATCGGTCGCACACCCCGCCTCCGCACAAGATTGCTCCCCGGAATTCACACAATCATCCCAAACCGTATCGATTACTGCGAGCGAGATCGGGACTGACCAAGTTCTGCGCGAAACCTTCGGCATCCGGGTTCGAAATCAGGGAAACGGGCAGTGTAGCGCCAGCTTGCGTTTTTCTTGGCAGACGACACCAACCGGCCCTCACGGCGTCTCCTATGCCTTGGTCAGCGCGTCACAGACAGTCGATATCCTTCCAGCGGACATAGGCGCTCCGTCAACCGCCAGCGACGTTTTCGTGGCCGGTATACCGAGCGGAAGCGGCAATGGGCGAAACGTGCCGCTTGCTGTTCAAGTGCCGCTCAGTTGGGGCATCGGAAGTGGTCTGACGAGCAGCTCGATCCTCGTGCAACTCATCAGCCCCGATGGTCAGGTCGTGGACCAGTTGAATCTCGCGATCGACATCAATGTGCTGCCTTCCGTAGCCTTGCGTATCGTCGGGGCGACCGGCCAAGGCCGCGTGGCAAGGGTCGACCTTGGAGCGATCGAGAATGATCGCATCAATCGATCGCAGCCGCTTGGTGTTAGGGTGTGGAGCACGTCGCCCTATCAAGTGACCTATCGCTCCGCCAACCGAGGCGCGCTCGTTCAAGCCGATTTGCCCGATCGCATAGAATACGAACTGCGTGCTGCAGGTGCTGTCGTCGATCTTACCGGCAATCGCCCATCAACCGTGGGCCAGCGCACATCATCCCTGGGCGACCTGCATTCACTCGAAGTGGTCGTCCCGCCTTTCGAGGCGCAAGCGGGAAAGTATGGCGACCGGGTAACTATCACAGTCACTGCTAGCTAGAGAATTCGCTTCAAATCGCAGTAAGGGCAAAACTCACGGTGAGCTGCTTTTGAAGGCGCTCACTTTGTATGGCGACCGGTATGGCGCCATGTCGTGCACCGCCCCGAAACTGAATTGGCGAAATGCCGTCGGGTGAAAGCTCCGACGTCGCTCCATCATAAATGACGCGAACCCGCTCATCGTCGGCGAGCGCCCGGTGATTTGCAAGTACGTGAAAGCCCCGGTTGCTATTACAGCTCTCAAAGACTGCACCGCGAGCAATATTCGCATCATCTCCCACAGAGAGAGTGGTGCTCTCAAGACCGCATTGGACCTTAACGCGCGCAGAAAGATTCACGTTTCCACCCGACTGATCCGAAGCAAATGCCGGCGTGCTGGCCGCGCTCAACCCGCACAGAAAAGTGAGCGCGGTGACAGCGCAAACGGGAAATTTTTTCGATCCAGTAAGGTCAGTAATACGCATCGGAGGCTCCTTTTTTCGCCTCCGGAATGCCTTATCTTGCTTAACTTTATCGAAGCCGACTTGGTTAACACGCTCCGATAAAAACGTCGATGCCTGCCGAACTCGGCTTGGCGTCGCCCCTACAAACACGCCCGGATGCTCATCCAAAACAGCCTTCTGTGGACAAGAAGATCGCAAAAATATTGAAGGTTCGGCGATGATCTTCGACGACTTCGCCCTAAGCTTGGTCCCGGACGGCTTCGCCTGATCCGGAAATGAAGACTGGGCGGCTGCTATTTCCGCCGCCCTACTTCATCGCAAAAACGTCTCCTGCAAGGCGTGTAATATCGGAAGCCGAATGGCTGACGAGCAGGATCGGTAATCCGATCTCGTCGCGAATGCGCTCTATCAGGTGATATAGCGCATTGGCCCTATCGGCATCGAGCGACGCGAGCGGTTCGTCGAGCAACAGATATTTCGGCCCGCTCAGCAGAGCTCGGGCGATAGCCACGCGCTTCGTTTCGCCGCCGGATAGAGTGGCCGGCCAGCGATTGAGCAAATCGCCTATCTCTAGAATCTCGATAATGTCGGAGCGGCTGATGACGCTGGCTCCTTTCTCGGCAAGCCTCTCCGCAAAAGCGAGATTTCCAGCCACGCGCCGATGCGGGAAAAGCCGGGCATCCTGAAAGACATACCCCACGCCTCTCCGCTCGGGCGCGACATGAAGGTCGGTGGCGCTGTTGAACAGGGTCTCTCCGCTAACGGCGATGCGGCCTTGCTCGGGTCGCAGGAGGCCAGCGATGGCGTTGAGCGCGCTCGTCTTTCCCACGCCCGAAGGCCCTATCAGCACCGCTACGCTAGCTGTCGAGCTAATGACGCAGCGCATCGGATGCTCGCCCGGCCGAAGCGTCACGTCGATTTCAAAGGACATGCGCGCGATTCCCCTGCGAACGCCGCACCAGCCATTCCGAAACGAGCAGCGCGCTGAGCGAGAGAACGATGGACATGCCTGCCAGCCTGGCGACGGCAGCTTCTCCGCCCGGCATCTGCAAGCCGGTATAGATCGCCAGTGGCAAGGTGCGTGTTTCGCCAGGGATATTGGCGGCAAAGGTAATCGTCGCGCCAAATTCTCCCAGCGAACGGGCAAAGCCCAGCATCGCCCCCGCGGCGATGCCCGGCATACTGAGCGGCAAGGTAACGGACAGAAATGCGCGCCACCGCGACGCGCCGAGCGTCCGCGCGGCGTCGACGAACCTGCGGTCCACCGCCTCGATCGAAAGGCGCATCGCCCTCACCATCAGCGGCAAAGCCATGACGGCCGCCGCCACTGCAGCGCCGGTCCAGTTGAAGACGAGGGTGATGCCGAGCGCCTCATCCAGCCACGCGCCGACGAGTCCGTTACGCCCGAGAAGCACCAGCAGGAGCCAGCCAGTGACGACGGGGGGCAGGACGAGCGGAAGATGGATCGCGGCATCGAGCAGCATGCGTCCGGGAAAGCGGCGCCGCGCGATGAGCCATGCCAGCGCGTATGCCACCGGCATCGTGACGATCATCGCAACGACGCTTACTTTCAGGGAAAGCGCGACCACCTGCCATTCGGCGGGCGACAGCATCACGAAGGCTGCTCGTAAGGCGTGAAACCGTGCCGCGCGAAGATGTCCATGGCTTCCATGCTATGCAGGAAAGCCAGAAAATCTGCCGCATCGGGATGCGTCGCTCCGGCAAGCCGGGCGGCTGGATATTCGATCTGCGGCGTGTCGCGGACATCGAAGATGGCAAGCTCCGCCACGCTGCGCGATGCTTGCGCGTCGGTTGCGTATACGATGCCGAACTCCGCTTCACCGGCCTCCACCAGCATGAGTGCGGCGCGCACATTTTCGGTCGGGATAATTCGCTCACCCATTACGGACCAGAGGCCCATCCGCTCCAGCGCCGCGCGCGCATAGCGACCGGCCGGCACGCTCTCGGGATCGGCCATCGCCAACCGCCAATCGTCGGTGCGCGTGAGGCGGTCCGCAATCGAGAGCGAAGGATCGTCCTGGCGCGGGGCGATAAGCGCGAGACGATTTCCCGCGATGACGCGGTGTGGTGCAGGATCGATCAGGCTCCGCTCCTCCAGCCATGACATCCACTCACGATCTGCGGTGATGATCAGATCTGCAGGCGCGCCCTCATCGACCTGCCGGACCAGGCTTGGCGTTCCCGCAAAAGAAAGGATCGGGTCGGGTCGCCCCGTGCGCTGCCATGCATCCGCAATGTCTTTCAGAGCGTTCTGCATGCTTGACGGTGCCAGCACGACCGGCCCCTCGGCGCGGTCAGCATCACAGGCCGACAGAACCAGCGCTGACAGCAGACAAGCAATGACGCGGAGAAGTCGGCCCCTCATCGCTTAATTTCCTATCCTCCGCCCCGGAATACGTCCAGCGCGGCGGAGCTCAGGCTTTCTCGTTTTCCAGCGGAGCGCCTCCAGGCCGGTTGGCGCGAATCATGAACTCCTTCGCACGGCGGACCGGCACGAGCAGGGCGCAGCGCACGCCCTCGGGGTCGAAATCCAGTTCGACTGGGTGACGCAATTCGTGGGCGACGATCCTCTCGATGAGGTCCATGCCAAAGCCGCGCGATCGCTCCTGCTTCACTGGCGGGCCTCCGCTCTCCCGCCATTCGACCCGCACCAGATCTTCGGCCACCAGCCGCCATTCCACATCCACCACGCCGCCGGACTTGCTGAGCGCGCCGTATTTCGCCGCATTCGTCGCCAATTCGTGCACGGCGAGGCCGAGAGACAGCGCATCGTTCGGCGCAAGCTCGACATCGGGGCCTTTCATATGGACTTGTCGATCCTCCCCCTGAGCGTAGGGCAGCAATTCCGCGTCGATAACGGAGCGTACCGGCGTACTGCCCCAATCCGATTGCGTGAGGAGATCGTGCGTGGCCGACAGCGCGCGGATGCGACCATCGAGACCGTCGGCAAATTCCTGCAGATCGTCCGCGCGCCGACGGGTCAACGCAATGATCGACAACACATTGGCAAGCGTGTTCTTCACGCGGTGATTGAGTTCCCGCGTCAGCGAATTGCGGATCGACGCCTGTTCTTCGAACCAGGCCAGGGACGCTTCGTCCTCCTGCGCCTGCTGCGTCAGCATGCGAACAAGCAGCATCAGTAGCGCACCGACAAGCAGCCCGAAGATCAGCGTGGCCATCGAAAGTCCGGACAGCCCTCCCTGCCCGCGCTCGAAGACGACCAATTGCCAGGGATTGTTCGCGATGGTGACCGTCATCGCCGCCTCGCGCGTATCGTCGGGCTGCTCTGCCTCGTCTTCGAAATTGCTGGCGAGCAGATTTTCCGTCTCGCGGTCGCCATCGTAGAGACGCACGCCGTAAGCGCCGGCATCTTCCAGCTCCAGCGCGCTCTGAAGGAAGTCGCGCGCATTGAAGGGACTGTAAATGAAGCCCTTCAGGCTGCGCCCGCCCTCGCTCGCTTCGAAAACCGGCATGAAGACGACGAAGCCGGGTGACTGCCCATCGCCTTCCTGCTGCAAAACGATCTTGTCGGTTGCCGTCGGCCGGGCCGTGCGCTCGGCTTCTTCCATTGCGGCGCGGCGCACGGGCTCCGAATACATATCGAAGCCCAGCGCCCGGCGATTTCGTTCCGTATCGGGTTGCAGATAGGTCACCGGAATCGCAAAGGGCTGCTCGGCCGACAATGGCGGATACAGCTCATTGCGTGTCCCCGGATCACCAGCCCTGGCATCGAAGGCGGCAATCTCGGAGGGGACTACAACTTGCGCCCAACCGATACCCTCGGCACCGCGATAATCGGCGTCGAGCCGTAGTTCCGAAACGAAGCGCCGGAAATCGTCGGGCGGAATATCGTCCATCGTCGATAGCAGCGCTGCACCTGCGCGCAGATAAGCACTGCTGGCATTGGCGCGACGTTCCAGCGCGGAGGCGATGGCGGTGGCGCGGGCATTCAGCTGCGCCCTGTCGCGCTCGGCTTCGCCATTTTCGATGGCGAAGATACTGAGCACGGTTATGGCGGCAATCAGAATGAAGATGCCGATGGGCAGGCCACGCGGGTAGCGCAGAAGCCATCGCTTCGTCCTGCTTCGCCCACTCGTTTTCTGCTCTTGCAAAACCATTCCTCAAGCGATGCAGGAAACTGTTATCGAAAACAGCTTCTTGCGTACCGAACCGCCCTGTTCTGCGCCGATCCGCGCGTTAAACCATTCATCCGGGGAACCGGAGCGGGCGCATTTCGTTCCGAACCCACGCAATAACGCGAATTGTTACAGTGATTGAACCGCCTCTTCGGATCGCACGGCGACAATCCCGACGGGAAACGACTTGATTGATGACCTCCTCTGAGGACCAAGCGAAGAAGGTTGCAACGCCTTCGGAAAAGGCGGATGATGCTGCCACGAAGGATCCGGAATGGAAATCCGGCCTTAAGCGCCTTTACGACAGCGTGCTGGACGAGCCGCTGCCGGACACTTTTAAGGATCTTCTCTCCAAGTTGGACGAAGACGAGGGGAAATGAGCCAGAACGACAAAAAGCGCGAGCTGCCCGAGCGCAGCGCCGACGACAAGCGCGCGTTCAAGACAGAGCTCACCGAAGTCGTGCCACATCTGCGCGCCTTCGCGCGTGGTCTATGCGGCCGTCCGGACATGGCCGACGATCTCGTGCAGGAAACCCTGCTGAAGGCATGGGCAGCACAGCAGCGGTTCGAACCCGGCACATCGATGCGCGCCTGGACCTTCGTGATCCTGCGCAACGCCTACCTCACCGATATGCGCCGCAACCGGTTCCGTGGCGAGTATGACGAGAACGTCGCCGAGCGCATCCTGACGGCACCTGCCGGGCAGGAAGAGCCGATCCACCTTTCCGACCTTCATCGTGCATTGCTGACGCTGCCGCCCGAACGGCGCGAGGCGCTGTTGCTTGTCGGCGCGGGAGGCTTTTCCTATGAAGAAGCAGCCAATATCTGCGGCTGTGCGGTCGGCACGATCAAAAGCCGCGTGGGCCGTGCCCGCGCCGCGCTCTCCAGCATGATCAAGGATGGCGACATTCCGGATCGTTCGCTGCACGACCCGGCCGCTCATCGCGCCATTCTCGAGGAACTGGACGAAGTCGCCGCGGGGCGCGGTGAAGCCGCCGCTTCCAACAATTAGTCCGGTCCGGTAAGGATCCGCAGGGTGAGCGAAGCGGACAATCCGAACGATCCCGAAGAAGTCGGCTTCAGCCGCCAGCGCACGATGACCTTCGCCGCGCAGGAATTGCGGCTGATTTCCGCCCTGGTGGTGTTGCTGGCGATCGGCCTGTTTCTGGCCTTGCCTTTCGTGCTTTCCATCGGCGCGGTGGTGTTTCTGCCGCTGGTCGCTGCAATCATTCTTACGATCATCCTTTCGCCGCTCGCGGACAAATTGTCGGCCTGGGGCATACCGAACACGCTATCGTCCCTGCTGGCGCTCCTTGTTTTCTTCGCCATCCTGGCCTTAGCGCTAACCGCCGTGCTGACGCCGGCGATCTCTCTTTACGACGAGGTCCCGGCTATGGTGGACCAGGTGGAGCGGCATTTCGCTGACTTGCAGGTGACCTTTGCCTGGGTGGGAGAGCTCAACCGCCAGCTTGCCGCGCTTTCCGGAGACGGAGAGCGGCAAGTCGTCATCGCCAATCCGACGATGCTCGAACAGGCCGCGCTCGCCACGCCAATCGTGCTGCTCGAAGTCTTGCTGACGTTCCTTCTCGCATTCTTCCTGATCGAAGCGCGCGTGCGGCTGCGCCGGCGCCTGCTGCTCGATCGCCAGCAGGTCGGCGGCAGCCTGAAGGCCGCGCGCGCCATACGGGAAGTGCAGGACAGGGTGGCGGCCTACATCCTGACCGTCGGGCTCATCAATACGGGGCTCGGCGTGGTCGTCGCCCTTGGCGCGTGGGCGCTGGGCATGGACGCGCCGATCATGTGGGGCGGGCTTGCCGCGCTGCTCAACTTCGTTCCCTATGTCGGACCGCTGGTGATGGTCATCCTGCTTGGCCTCTTCGGCCTCGGCTCCGCGGACTCGGTGCTTGTCGGCATGATTCCGGCCGCCGCATATCTGGCCCTTAACACGGTTGAGGCCAATGTCGTCACGCCCAGCGTCCTTGGCGCGCGCTTTACGATGAATCCGGTCGCGATCCTGATGGCGCTCACGTATTTCGGCTGGATATGGGGCGTTGCCGGCGCGCTGCTTTCGGTGCCGATCCTGCTCACGCTTACCGCGCTGGTCGATCATCTCGGCCGACCGAACCTGATCGGCTTCATGTTCGGGGAGCCGCTGTTCAGGACAAACATCCTGGAGATGCAGACCGAGGACTGAAACGAAAAAGGCCCGCCGAACCGACGGGCCTTTTCATTTGCGAAATACGGTCGCGATCAGTTGGGATAGGTCCAGACGGTGCCACGCGAAAGATTATCTGCCGCAAAATCCCAGTTCAGGTGATTGTCTACAACGGCATCGAGATAGCTCGGCCGCGCATTCTGGTGGTCGAGATAATAGGCGTGCTCCCATAGGTCGATGACGAGCAGCGGGTTGTGCCCCTGATCGACCACGGTGTCGGCATCATGCGTGTCGACGACGCTCAGCTTGCCGTCCTTTTCGACAAGCCAGACCCAGCCGCTGGCAAAGTGGCCTGCACCCTTGCTCTTCAACTGGTCCTTGAGCTCCGCAAGCGAGCCGAAGCTTTCTTCGATTTTCGCAGCCAGTTCACCGCTCGGGCCGGTGCTCTGCGGCGTCAGTGAATGCCAGTAAAAGCCGTGATTCCACGTCTGCGCGGAATTGTTGAACAGGCCCTGGTCAGATCCGCGCGATGCGGCGACGATGTCTTCCAGCGGCTTGTCAGCGTGATCGGTGCCTTCGATCGCGTCATTGGTCTTGTTCACATAGGCCTGGTGATGCTTACCGTGGTGATAATTGAACGTTTCCGCCGTGATCGCCGGTGCGATGGCTTCCTTGTCGTAGGGCAGATCGATGAGAGTGAATGCCATGAGTGGTCCGTCCTTCCTGTGATCGGTCTAATGGTGTTGCCAGCTTAACGCATGAGCCGCGCACAAGTTGCAGATCGCGGACCAAAGTCGGTACCGCGCGGAACCGGCATCGGCTTCGCGCGTGACAAGGGGGCCGGCAGGCGGCATGGCTTGCCCAGCACAGCCCATCCGCGGGAGAGATCATGGGACGCACCTATTTCGGCACGGACGGCATTCGTGGCCGCGCCAACGGCAAGACGCTTAACGCCGCGATCGCGATGAAGGTCGGCCAGGCGGCCGGACGCCGCTTCCTGCGCGGCGATCACAAGCATCGGGTGGTGATCGGCAAGGACACGCGCCTGTCAGGCTACATGATGGAAAACGCGCTGGTCGCGGGCTTTACCAGCGTCGGCATGGATGTGGTCATGACCGGGCCGATGCCGACACCCGCCGTGGCTCTGCTTACGCGCGAGATGCGCGCCGATATCGGGGTTATGATTTCGGCCAGTCACAATCTCTATCCCGATAATGGCATCAAGCTGTTCGGCCCTGACGGCTTCAAGCTGTCAGACGCTGACGAGGAAGCGATCGAGGCAATGATGGCGCAGGACCAGCCGCTTGCCGAGGGTGATGCCATCGGGCGCGCGCGGCGCATCGACGATGCGCGCGGGCGCTACATCCACGCGGTCAAGCAGTCGCTGCCTGCCGATTGCCGTCTCGACGGCCTGAAGATCGTGGTCGATTGCGCGCATGGCGCAGCCTACAACGTCACGCCCACCGCGCTCTGGGAATTGGGCGCAAGGGTGATCGCGATGGGTGTCGAGCCGAATGGCCGCAACATCAATGACGGCGTCGGCTCCACCGCGCTCGACGCGATCAGGGCGCGCGTCGTCGAGGAAGAGGCCGATATCGGCATCGCGCTCGACGGCGATGCGGACCGGTTGATCGTGATCGACGAAAAGGGGCGTCCGGTTGATGGCGACCAGATCATGGCACTGATCGGCAGCCGCTGGGGCAAGGACGGGCGCCTTCGCGGCGGCGGGGTGGTCGCCACGGTCATGTCCAATCTCGGCCTAGAGCGTTTCCTCGAAGGCGAAGGCCTTGAACTGGTCCGCACCAAGGTTGGCGATCGCTACGTTCTCGAAGCGATGAAGGCGGGTGGGTACAATGTCGGCGGCGAACAATCCGGCCACATGATTCTGCTCGATCACGCCACCACGGGCGACGGGACGGTGGCCGCGCTGCAAGTGCTTGCCGCGCTGGTCCGCACCGGCAAACCGGCGAGCGAGTTGCTGCATCTCTTCGATCCGGTGCCGCAAGTCCTCAAGAATGTCCGTTACGAAGACGGCGACCCACTCGAGGTCGAAAGCGTCAAGGATGCCATCGCTGCCGGCAAGGGCGAGCTCGGCGGGCGCGGGCGCCTCGTCATCCGCAAATCCGGAACGGAGCCGGTGATCCGCGTAATGGCGGAAGGCGATGATGAGGGACAGGTGATGAGCGTGGTCGATGGCATTTGCGATGCCGTTCGCGCGGCTGTCTAGAGGCCGATGACCAGCCGCCCGCCCCGTATCCTCGCCATCGCCGGATCGGACAGTTCCGGCGGCGCAGGCATTCAGGCGGATATCAAGACGATCACCATGCTCGGCGGCTATGCAATGACCGCAATCACTGCACTTACCGCACAGAACACGCGCGGCGTCCACGCGGTCGAAGCGATGGCGCCCGATTTCGTGGCTGCGCAGATCGATGCGTGCCTGGAAGACATAGGTGCGGACGCGGTGAAGATCGGCATGCTCGGCAGCGCGGATATCGCCGAGGTCGTGGCGGACAGGCTGGAAGACCTGCCATGCCCCGTCGTCTTCGATCCGGTCATGATCGCCACCAGCGGCAGCGTGCTGGCAGACGAGGCGACGATTGAAGTCTTCGAATGGCTGATGGAAATCGCCACGCTTACCACACCCAATGTGCCCGAGCTGGAAGCGCTCGGCGGCGCGGACGGCATGACGGCGCGTGGCATCGCCTATCTCGCCAAGGGCGGCGATGCCGACGGGCCGATGATCGAAGACCGCTTGGTGCGCCCGGGCTTGGAGGACGAGATCTGGAGCGAGGCACGGATCGTGACGAAGCACACGCACGGCACCGGCTGCACGCTCTCTTCCGCGATCGCCACAAGGCTGGCGGTCGGTGATCCGCTGGAAAAGGCGGTGGCCGAGGCACGCCGCTTCGTGCGCCACGCGCTCAGGCAGGCGCCGGGTTACGGCCTCGGAAACGGGCCGCTCGGGCATCAGGCGGTGCGGTAGACCCCGCCGCTAGCGAAAGACGATCGTCCGATTGCCGTTGAGAAGCACGCGGCGCTCGGCGGTCCAGCGCACGGCGCGCGCCAGCACATGTGCTTCCGTATCGCGACCGATGCGGATCATGTCCGCTTCGGTGGCGCGATGGTCCACACGCTCCACATCCTGCTCGATGATCGGACCCTCGTCGAGATCGCGCGTAACGAAATGGGCGGTCGCACCGATCAGTTTCACGCCGCGCGCGTGCGCCCTTCGATATGGCCGCGCGCCCTTGAAGCTCGGCAGAAAGCTATGATGGATGTTGATGCATCGGCCAGCAAGCGCATCCACGCACTCTCCCGACAGGATTTGCATATAGCGCGCCAGCACAACATAATCCGTGCCGGTCTCCTCGACCAGCGAAAGAAGCTGCGTCTCCTGCTCCGCTTTCGTTTCGGGTAAAACGGGCAGATGATGATAGGCAATGCCGTGCCATTCCACGAGTTCGCGCAAATCATCGTGATTGGAGACGACGGCGGCAATCTCCACCGGCAGGCTGCGCGCGCGCCAGCGATACAGCAGGTCGTTAAGGCAATGACTGGCTTTCGACACTGCAATGAGAAGCCGGGGCCTCTCTGCGGTGTCGTGCAGATCGAGCGTCATGGCGAACCGGTCGGCGATGGGTTCCAGACTGCTGCGTAGCGCGCTCACATCTGTAGGAAAACCCCGCCCAGCCGGGGCGAAGTGAACGCGCATGAAGAAGCGGCCAGCGTCGAGATCGGCATATTGCTGGCTGTCCAGAATGAAGCCGTCGATCTGTGCAAGATGGCCGCTTACCGCGGCGACGATTCCCACCTCGTCGGCGCATGATAAAGTGAGGATATAGCTTGCCGCGGTATCGGTCATGGTCGGCTACAGATCGTAAAAGTCCGCAATCGCCGCCCAGCCTTCTTCGGCCGTTTCGCACCAGGTGATGAGGTCGAGATCCTTCTTCGACACCGTGCCTTCTTCGGCGAGCGCTTCCAGATCGACGACGCGGTTCCAGAATTCCTTGCCGAACAGCAGGATCGGCATGGGCTTCATCTTGCCGGTCTGCACCAGCGTGAGAAGCTCGAAGAACTCGTCGAACGTGCCGAAGCCGCCGGGGAATACCGCCACCGCGCGGGCGCGCAGCAGGAAATGCATCTTGCGCAGCGCGAAATAGTGGAAATTCAGCGACAGATACGGCGTCACGTAGGGATTGGGCGCCTGCTCGTGCGGCAGGATGATATTGAGCCCGATGCTCTCGGATCCCGCATCGCTCGCGCCCTTATTGGCCGCCTCCATGATCGACGGCCCGCCGCCAGAACACACCACGAACTGGCGCTTGCCGTCTTCGACGATGGCCATCTCGCTGACCATCTTGGCGAAGCGATAGGCTTCCGCATAATATTTGCTCTTGGCCGCCAGGCTGCGAACCACCTTGGCCTCGTCCTCGGGCAGGCTCTCTGCCTGCTTGAGTGCAGCGTCGGCTGCCTCGGGCGGGGGAATGCGGGCAGAACCGTACATCACCAGCGTCGAGCCGACGCCTGCCTCGTCCAGCAGCATTTCGGGCTTCAACAGTTCGAGCTGGAAGCGGACCGGGCGCAATTCCTCGCGCAGCAGGAAATCCGTGTCGCGGAAGGCCAGCTTGTAAGCCGGGTGGCGGGTCTGCGGGGTATCGTCGGGATTGGCTTCGGCGAATTTCGCTTCGCTGTCGGCGTGGTAGAAGCGGTGATCGGTCAGATCGCCGTCCCGCTTTCTCTTGTCGGAACTCACATATTTCTCCTGAAAGTCTTTGGGATACGGCCCTATCCGCCTCGTGCGGGCTTGGAAAGGGTCGACGCGCGCCGGACTTCGCACAGCGCCCCGCGACCTTTGGGAGACAGTGGTTAACCTTTCGCAAGAGTTCTAGGAAACCAAGCGCGGCCCTGCACGTTGCTCCGGCCAATACCAAAGAAAGTATATGAAGGTTCGCGCTGCAATGCCCAATGTCATGATCGTCGACGATGAAGCCATGGTGCTACTCGACCTTGTCATGACGGTCGAAGAATTGGGCTACGAGGTGCACTCCGAATGCTGCTGCCTGAAAAATGCGCTGGACGCGGCAGATGGCGCGCCGCCGGACGTCGCGCTGCTCGATATCGATGTGGCGGGAGAGCCCGTCTGGCCGCTGGCGCGCAAGCTCGCCGAGAAAGGCCGGCCGATGGTGTTCATCAGCGCCAATCTCTCGCATGCCGAACTGCGTGAGGAATTTGCCGAGTGCCTGGCGCTCGACAAACCTGTTTCGCGTGCGGAAATTGCCGAGGCGATCGAGCAGGCTCTGGCGCCGCAGGGCGCTTAACCCCGCCCCGTTTACCGCGCTGGAAAAGACAGTTCGCGGCGATAGCCGTCGGCGCTCGCCTCACCGCTGGCTTCGCCCTGCAATTGACGCGCGGCGGTCGCGACGAGCCGTGTTCCGAAGCCCGGCGTACCGTCGTCCTCAACCCCGGCGGCGCGGCCCGTTTCTCTCCATTCGAGGCTGACGAGGCCATCCTCCTCGCGCCAGCCAATCGCCAGCGATCCGTCCTCGACGCCAAGCGCCCCGTATTTGGCCGAGTTTGTTGCCCATTCGTGCAGGATGAGTGCGAGCGAAGTGAGCTTGTCATTCGACACGGCGACATTTTCCCCGTCCAAGGCCAGTTCCTGCCCGGCCATGTTCGGCTTCAGCACTGTTTCGATCAACTCGCGCAGTTCGACGCTGCCGTTTTCATTGGCGGGCGAATTGGTGAGAGCATGCGAGCGACCGAGCGCATAGATTCTCTCACGAAGACCGTCGGCGAAGCTTGAGACGTCATCCGCATCGCGCGCTGCGATCGTGACCATCGCAGCGATGACGGAGAACAGGTTTTTCACCCGGTGATTCATTTCCTTGATCATCAGTTCGCGCTGGTCCAGCAGTCCCTGCTCGGCCGAGACGTCGAAGGTGACTCCGATGAACTTTCGTTTCCCGCCATTGTTGATCAGCTTGCCGAGCCCATGCAGATAACGGATCTTCCCATTGCCCAGCGGCAAGCGGAATATCTCGTCGAAAACATGCGATCCTTCCATCGCCATCCGCAGGGATTTGTTGATCCGGTCGCGATCCTCGCTCGGGATTGTCTGCAGGATGTCCTGCATAGACGTGCCGGGGTCGTCTTCGGGAATATTGAGCAGCCGGCGTTCCGTATCGTCAAGCGTCGTGGTGTCCGTGCCCGGCTCATATTCCCAGATGCCGATCCGGGCGACTTCCAGCGCCAGACGCAGCCGCTCGCTCTCCTCGCGCAGCTCGCGTTCGAGCGTCAGCGTGCTGGTAACGTCGGTGAACACCAACGTGGCGCCGTCGATATCGCCGTCGAGAAGGCGATATGGCATGGCTCGCATGATGTACTCGGCATCGAGGATATCGGAAGACAGGGCGGACTCGGATACGCCTTCGCCACGCGCCGCCCGGCGTGCCTTATCCAGATAATCCTTAGTCTCGAGATTGGTGGGCAGATTGCCCAGCGGTTTCCCGAGAAACGCATCGTCGATCGGGAAAAGCTCCGTCGCCGCGTCGGTGTAGCTGCGGATATTCATATCAGCGTCCACCACGAGGACGGCAAGCTGCGTGCTGTCGAAGAAGTTCTTGAGGTCGGAATTGGCTGTCGTCAGCTGATCGACCTTGTTCTTCAGCTCGTCATTGACCGTGGTCAGCTCCTCGTTTGTCGATTGGAGCTCCTCGTTCATCGACATCATTTCTTCGTTCGAGCTCTTCAGCTCCTCATTCGTCGTTTCCAGTTCCTCGACGGTGGAGCGCAGGCGATGCCGCGTCGCGTGCAATTCTTCTTCGAGAAACTGGACCTGGCCGTCCCCCGCGTCGAAATCCTCGAAATCGTCCGCGTCTCCCTCCGGCTCCTCCTTCAGCTTGCCGGAATCCTCGATCACCAGCAGGAAAATGCCGTCGCGCACCTTCTCGCATGTCGCACGCGCTTCGAGCATTCCGAACTCGGTCTTAATTTCGAGGTTTCTTGCAATGCAGCGGCGACCGGTTTCGCGAACCCGTCGCATCAGCGGCATCACGATTTCGCGTAGCCCCGGTCGTGCCAGCGTCGGCACGTGTACGTTGCGCTCCAGCTTGTCGGGAAATTCGAGGTAGCGGCCTGCCGATCCCCAGCGCTCGACCAGCATACCTTCCGCATCCACCATCAGGCTCACCGGGGCATAGCGCTGCGCAATGAGCTGCAAGGCGTCGGTTTCGACGCGATTGACCGTCGGGCGCTCGGACGCAGATGCCAGTTCGCCACGCCTGCGCCGCGCGGCGTAGCGCATGTCCGATGGCAGATGCAGGTGATAGCTGCCCTTCACGCTCCGGCGGCGGAAGAGGCGCGCCGACTGATCGACCGTTTCGAAAAGGTCCTCGAACCTGCCGATCGCTTCCGATGATCCGAGGAACAGCGATCCATTCTGCTTCAGCGCGAAATGAAACCTGGGAATAACGGTCTTCTGCAATTCGTCGTCGAAATAGATCAACAGATTACGGCAGGAGACCAGATCGATGTTGGAATAAGGCGGATCGCGCATCACATTGTGCGGGCTGAAGCGCACCATGTCGCGGATGTAGGGCGATATGCCGAAATGATCCGTGCCGCCAACAATGAACTCGTCGCGATAGGCGGCTGGAATGCTCTCGATTGCGGACAGCGGGTAGGACGCCGCCCGCCCGATCTCCAGCATGCCTTCGTCGATATCCGTCGCGAATATCTGGATATAGGGGCGCGTGCCATGCTTGCGCGTGGCCATGCCGAACATCATGGCGATCGAATAGGCTTCTTCCCCGCTCGAACAGCCCGGCACCCAGACGCGGATTTCCTCCCCGTCCTTGCTCCTTGCGACCAGCGGGTCGATCACCAAATCTTCCAGTTTCTCGAACGCGATGCGGTCGCGAAAGAAGCTGGTGACGTTGATCAGCAAATCGCGGAACAGCGCCTCGCACTCGTTCTCGTCCTCGCGCAGCTGCGCGACATAGTGGCGCATATCGTCGAGACCGAGCACCTGCATCCGCCGGGCGACCCGGCGGCTGAGCGTATTGCGTTTATATTGCGAGAAGTCGTGGCCGATCACTTCGTGCAGCACGCCACAAAGATCATCCAGCTCATCGGCCTCGTACAGCTCGGTTTCCAACTCCTCCGCCAGCTTCGTTCCCAGCCGGAAGAAACTGTCGAGATGCTCTACGATCTGTTCCGGCTCGCTGACGATGTCGACAAGGCCGGTGCCAATGGCAGACGATGGCATTCCGTCATAGGCCGCAGTGTCAGGATCCTGCGCGATGCAGAGGCCGCCATGCTCCTTGATCGCACGCAGCCCGCTGCTGCCGTCCGCGCCCGTACCCGAGAGGATGACGCACGCAGCCTGCCCGCCCCGGTCCTTCGCGAGGCTTATGAAGAAATCGTCGATCGGCCGGCGCATTCCGCGCGGGTCCTTGAACTCCGTCAGGTTGAGGACACCATCGTCGAGCGCGAGCCCGTGGCCGGGTGGGATGACATAGACGTGATCGGGCTGGATCGCCTCTCCGCCGGTCGCCTGGGACACCTGCATGGAGGTGTAGCGCTCGAGCAGTTGCGCCATCAGCGATTCGTGATTGGGATCGAGATGCTGGACGACCACAAAGGCCATTCCGCATTTCCCCTCGAACCCGCCGAACATTTCGCGCAGCGCCTCGAGGCCGCCGGCTGATGCGCCGACGCCGACGATCGGAAATTCCTTCACCACATCGGCTCCGTCGGCCGATCCGTCCACTTGCGCCATATCCATCCTATTCGATCCTCGATCTGGCGATGATCGAGTGGCTCGAGGCCAATGTCTCGTAATTGCCCAAGAGAGCCAAGTTGTGCCTGTCCGTCAACCGGTTGATCTGGCGCAAATCCTCTTTCAATGCCCTGTCGTACAGATCGGGGTCGAGAGCTGTCGCGTCCTGGAAAGCAAATTGCGAGCCGAGCACGTAGCGTGCCTGTCCGCGCGTCGACAGTTTCGACATGTAAAGCAGGTTGAGGAACCTCTCGCCGCGTTTGGTGACGTTGGGCACGAGAAAGCGCCCATCGCCCGCGCCAGCCGTTTCGAGAAACGCACTCATGCGCGCCCGAACCGGACCCGCGCCGCCTTCGGGCTGCAGAAAACGGCAATTACGACCCAGTATATCCTGCGGCAGATAACCGCTCAGCTCGCAGAACTTCTGGTTCACACCGACAAGCGGCGAATCCTCCAGCGAGAGATCGGCAAGGGTGAGCGAGACCGAACTGCGCGCGAAGACATCCCTGAGGCCCTCGGGAAGATCGCCATCGGTAAACCAGTTGCTCATCGCCGGGCCATACAGCCGGCTGCGTATCGGTGCAATCGAACGTGGCGGCGATCACCGTATCGAGCAGCGCTGCTGAAAAGCTGGATGCCCCGCAAGGATTCGAACCTTGATTGACGGAGTCAGAGTCCGCTCTCTTACCGTTAGAGGACGGGGCAATACCGGTGGCGCGCGCCTCTATAGGGCGGGCCGATTCTGGTCAAGCCTTGTGCGGCAAGGTCAGTCTGCGGGCCGCCAGCGCACTTCGCGGCAGATGATGGTGACGCATCCTTCGACGCGCAGGGTGCCGCCGCTGCCGGGGCGAACCACGGCGCGGTAGGTGTTGCCGTCTTCCGGATTGTAGACGCGCCCGCGCCAGGCTCCATCGTCCCAGCGCAGGCCGGAAAGCACGTTGATGCCGAGGATCGGGCGACTGCGCAGATTGGGATCGTCATTGTGCCGGTCGCGATTGCTCTCTCCCGGCTTGTTGCGCACGATCCGCGTGATTTCGCCGCAGCGCGAATTGCCGCAGGGGCCGACGGTGATTTCGACATAGCCGCCCTGGTCGAGATAGACGCCGTCGATGCTCTGCTGCGCGGGCGCGGCGACGGGGGCGAGTGCCAGCGTGGCGGCGGCTGCGATAAGTGACCTGATCATATGTTTGCTACGCCTATCCTGTTGGTATGTGCCCTAAGCTGAACAGCTTGCCCCGCCCAGCACGCAGAAGCGCGCGCAATGCGGGTGATTGAGAGGGATCGCGCGGTCGGCCTCGGCCACAGTCGCGCCCATTTCGAAGCCAGGATCGTAAGGCAGCAAGGTGCAGGCGACCACGCGCGGGCACGCCTCACCCTTGCGGTGGACGACCATGCGGCTGGTTGCGCACATCTGGTCCGAAGGTGACTTGCCGAGAATATCCCAGCAGCCGGTGCTGATTTCCGGCACGTCGGCATGGGCGTCCATCTCGGGAAATAGGACCAGGCGCGACGGGTCGGCGGTGTCGACAGTAATGCCCTCGCCTTCGAACAGCAGGCGGTAGGCGTTGCGCGAAAGGGCGTCGGTCTCGCCCGCGAGATGACGCCCGGCGGCGGCAAGGGAGAACCCGTTGGCCGAAAGCCAGCGCATCCCGTCAAGCATGGGTTCCCACGAACGCGGTCCGCGCTCGGCCTCGTGCACCGCCTGCGTATGGTGGTCGATGGAGACGCGGATGGTGAGCCTGTCGCCATATGTCTCGCGCAGTCGCAGCAACTCCGCCTCGTGCCGCCGCATCGGCTTCATCGCATTGGACAGCACCAGCACCTCGTGCCCGCGCCCCAGCGCGTCCTCGACCATGGCGATGATCTCGGGGTTCATGAACGGCTCGCCGCCGGTGAAGCCGATCTCGCGCACGTCTCTCTCTGCGATCTCGTCGAGGAAGCGCGCGACATGCGCCGCCGACATGTAGATCAGCGCGTCATTGGTCGGGCTGCTTTCGATGTAGCAATTGGCGCAGGCGAGATTGCACAGCGTGCCGGTGGCGAACCACAGTGTGTCGAGCCGCTCCAGCGCGACGGAAGCGCGCGGCTCGCCCTTCGCCGTCACCAGCGGATCGGCAAATTTTTCGTGCGCCAGCCGTTCGGCCTCCACCGCGAAGGGGGACGCGCCTGCCGGGGCGTTTCGGGAAAGCGTGCGCGTAGCCATCAGAACATCCTGCGGATTTTCGCCAGCAGCGAAACCCACCTCTTCGGCCATGCGCCGAACACGATCGGCTCCCACGCGCTGAAAGCCGCGGCCTTCACGATTTCGGCGCGCGTCGGGTAGGAGACGATCGCGCCGCCCATGTCGAATGTGCCGGCCTTGCCGGTGATCATCTGGGTGAAGGGCAGCAGCAACTCGCCCGCATGCACGCCGCAAATGCTCGCGCCGACGACCTTCTTGCCCTTCAGCATCACCTTGGTGTGCCCCTTGGTCAGCCCTTCGGCGATGGCGCGCTCATTGTGATCAAACCCTTCGGTGACGACGCGCAGCTTCTCACCGTATTTCTCCCGCGCCTCGCTCTCGGTCATGCCGATCTGCGCGATTTCGGGCTCGGTATAGGTGCACCAGGGCAGCGCCTTGAAGTCGACCTTGGCTGGCAGGCCGAGCGCGATTTCGAGCACGGCGTTGGAGCCTTCATAACCGGAAACATGCGTAAGGCGCGGCCCCTCGCGGCAATCGCCGATGGCGTAGATGTGCTTCAGGCTGGTGCGGCGGCGCTCATCCACTTCGATGCCGTTCCTGCCGATGGCGATGCCGAGCTTTTCCAGTCCATAGCCCTCTGTGCGCGCCTTGCGGCCCACGGCGATCAGCAGATGCGTGCCGGTCACATCGTCGCCGCCATCGGTGCTGACGGTGATACCCCCGTCCGGCCCCTGCGAGACCCTTGCGGCGCGCCCCTTCACGAAACGCACGCCTTCCTTGTCCATCGTCGCCTTGACGATGGCCGCGCTGTCGCGGTCGTCACGGCCCAGCACTTCGCCCGGTTCCAGCACGGTGACATCGCTGCCGAGACGGCGGAAGCTCTGCGCCATTTCCATGCCGATCACGCCGCCGCCGATGATGACGAGATGGCCCGGCTGCTCTTCCAGATCGAACAGGTTTTCATTGGTGAGGTAAGGCACATCCGCCAGCCCATCGACCGGCGGCACGAAGGGCGCGCTGCCGGTGGCGATGACGATGCGCGGCGCCGTCAGTGTGCGCCCGCCGACCTCGACCGAATGCTTGCCGGTGAATTTCGCCCAGTCGCGAATGACTTCGCAGCCCATCTCCGTGAAGCGTTCCTCGCTATCATGCGGAGCGATATCGGCGATGGCTTTGTGAATATGCGCATGGACGCCCGACCATTCGACCTGCGGCGCGGCCAACTGCACACCAGCCCGCTTGCCTTCGCGCGCTTCGGCCGCGCGGCGGGCGCTGGCGATCAGCGCTTTGGACGGGACGCAGCCATTGTTCAGACACTCGCCGCCCATCTTGTTGCCTTCGATCAGCGCAACCTTCAGGCCGAACATCGCGCAGCCGCCCGCCGCGGTAAGGCCTGCGGCCCCGCCGCCGATCACGATAACGTCATGTGAGTATTTCATATATGGTCCCCGCCGTAACCCAGCCGGGCTGGGAAACGAAATGCTTCATGTCTATGGCCCCACCATTCGCTCGAAATGCAGGAACGGTTTCAAATGAATCTCGAAAATTCGCAGGACTATTACGGCAAGGTGCTCGCCAGCTCGGCAGATCTGCGCACCGATGCCTGCACCACATTCGCCATGCCCTCGGCCGATATCATCGCCGCGCTGAAGAACGTGCATGAGGATGTGAAGGCGCGCTATTACGGATGCGGGCTGGTGACGCCGCAAGCGCTGGCCGGATGCCACGTGCTCGATCTCGGCTCGGGCAGCGGACAGGACGTCTATCTGCTGGCCCAGCTCGTCGGCGCTGAGGGCAGCGTGACCGGCGTGGATGCGACGCCCGAACAGCTCGCCGTCGCGCGCGAACATCAGGACTGGCACGCCGAGCGCTTCGGCTATTCCAATACCCGCTTCCTCGAGGGCGATATCGAAAAGCTGGGGGATCTCGACCTGGAACCGGAGAGCTTCGACGTCATCGTCTCCAACTGCGTCATCAACCTGGTGGCCGACAAGGAAGCCGTGTTCCGCGCCGCGCACCGCCTGCTGAAGCCGGGGGGAGAACTCTATTTCTCGGATGTCTATTCCGATCGCCGTGTACCCGAGCATCTGCTGAGTGACCCGGTCCTGCATGGCGAGTGCCTGTCCGGCGCGCTTTATTGGGGTGATTTCGATCGGCTGGCCAAGGCGGCCGGCTTTGCCGATCCGCGGCTCGTTACCGATCGCCCGCTCGGCATCAACGATCGCGAAGTAAAGGCCAAGCTCGACGGCATCGAATTCGTGTCCGCCACTTACCGCCTGTTCAAGCTGGATGGGCTGGAGCCGCAATGCGAGGATTACGGCCAGGCCGTGCGCTACAAGGGCAGCGTGCCGGGTGAAAGCCGCGTCTTCGCGCTCGATGCGCACCACATGATCGAAGCCGGGCGGACCTTTCCGATCTGCGGGAACAGTTATCGCATGCTCGCCGAAACGCGCTTTGCCAAACATTTCGACTTCATCGGCGACTTCTCGAAGCATTACGGCGTGTTCCCCGGCTGCGGGACGGATGCGCCCTTCGGCCACTCGGACGAGACACCTTCGACAGCGCCCGCCACTGGCTCCGCCTGTTGCTGAACATACTCGTCACCGGAGCCGCTGGCCTGATCGGCGGCGAAGTCTGCGCGCGGCTGGCGGCGCACGGGCATCGCGTCACGGCCATGGTCCGCCGCAACCCCGAAGTGCGCGGCAATGATGGTGCGCTGGTAGAGGGGATCGAAACGCTTTCCGGCGATGTGACCCAGCCGCTTATGGGGCTGGAGCCCTCACCGCAGGACGTGGTGATCCACTGCGCCGCCAGCCTCGAATTCGACGCGTCCGAAGGAGATCTGCGCGCGATCAATATCGAGGGCACGCGCAATGCGCTGGCTTTCGCGGAGGAGGCCGGTGCAGCCTTCCTTCACGTGAGCACCGCCTATGTCTGCGGAATGCGGGAAGGCGCGATTGCCGAAGGGCCGGTGCCTGAAGGCACGCAGTTTACCAATCGCTACGAAGCGAGCAAGGCTGCTGCTGAGCGTGTAGTGGCCGAGAGCGGCCTGCCCTTCGCCGTGGCCCGCCCTTCCATTGTGCTGGGCGACAGCGAGAGCGGCGCGATCCGGGATTTCCCCTCGCTCTGCAACGTTTTCCGCCTGATGGCGCGCGGCAAGGTGACGGTGTTTCCGGCGGCTGACGGCTCCACGCTCGATCTCGTGCCGATAGACCATGTCGCAGGCGGCATCGTCGCGCTGGCGGAACGGATGGGGGAAGCGAATGGCGGGCACTATCACCTCGTTGCAAATGACCCGCTACCGGCAGCGGCGCTGGCGCATGGCGTGGCACGCGTTGCGCACTTTCCGGACCCGCGTGTCGTCGCGCCCGAGCACTACAATCCCGCCGAATTGCGCGGGGCGGAGCGGATGTTGGCGGCGCGGATGCTGGGAACATTCGGCGCCTATTTCACCCGCTCGCCGCGCTTCGAGGATGCGCGCTTTCGCGAGGTCACCGGCCTCGCCTGCGCGCCGACGGACGATGCCTGGCTCGACCGCCTCATCGCCTATGGAATAGAGCGGGGCTATCTGCCCTCCGCCTGATCGCCGGATCGTCTAGCGCACATCGGGATAATACTGCTCCAGCCGCTTCTTCGCGCCGAGGCCCCAGAGAATTCCGACTTTCAGATAAATCCAGTTGGCCTTCACCGCGCCCCACTCGGCGATGCGGCGGTCCGAGGTCTCGATGGTGCGGCGGACCAGCTTGACCCGGCCGAAGCGCGTCATGCGGATGCAGAGGTCCGCTTCTTCCATCACCTTCGCCTGCGGATCGCAGCCGCCGCATTCCAGGAATTGCGCGCGGCGGAAAAACATCGCGTGATCGCCGAACAGCAGGCGGCAGCCCTTCACAAAAAAGTGCGGACGAAAGAGCAGCGGCGCGTACCAGGTCTTGGCAAAATTGTGCGCCGTGGTGCCCCAGCGCGTCTTTTCCGGCCCGCGCAGTATTGGGGTGAACCCTGCAAGCGCTATGCCACCGTCCTGCAATGTGTCCGCGATGACGGCGACCATGTCGCGCGGCGGTTTGGTGTCGGCATGCAGGACGACGACCAGCTCGCCCCCTGCTGCCTCGACCCCGGCATTGATCTGCCGCCCGCGACCGGCCGCGGTTTCGACGATGCGCCACCCGGCATCGCGCGCCAGCCTGACCGAAGCATCCTCGCTCCCTCCATCGACCGCAACCACCTCCAGCGGCTGCGGAGCGAGTTCGACGAGATGCGAAATGAGCGCAGGCAGAGCGCGCTCCTCGTTCAGCATCGGGATGACGATCGAGACGGTCATGCCGTTAAATCGGGCCAGCGGTCAAGATCCTCGGGCCGGTCGCAGTCGCTGAGCGTTTCGAGGACGCGATAGCGCACTTCTCTGTCCCTCAGCGCCCTTTCGGTGTCCCTCAGCACCGTTTCCGTGCCCCACGCCATATCGGCGAAAAGAAACGGCATTTCTTGCGTAAAACCAAGCAGATAGTAACCGCCATCTGCCGCCGGACCGATCACAGCATCATTTTCGCCCAACGCCTTTGCAGCTTCACGCAGATGCCGTGCGGCCAGATCCGGCACATCGCCGCCGAGCAGAATTGCCGGAGCCGGAACGCGGCCCAACCGCTCGCCGAGATCGCCCTCCCCCTGCTCCTCCAGCGGCACGTCATCGCCCAACCATTCGGTAAACGCACCGTGTTCTGCCCCAGTCGTCCAGACTGCGAAGGGCAGTCCACTTTCGCAGATGGTTCCGAGCGTCCGTTCCACCAGTCGGCGGTGTAGGTCGGCCGCCCCCTCTTCGCCCAGAGCGGGAATCAGCCGCGTCTTCGCCAGACCCGGCCGCGGGTACTTGGCGAACAGCGCGATTGTGGGAGGCGGCGTCATCCCCGCCGTCCTACCCGGCGGCCACCTTGTGTCAAAGCCATGTCTCGTCTAGCCTGATATCAGGTTCCCGCTCTTTCGGCGGGTGAGATTTTGGAAAGAAAGTCATGGCGGATCACTCTCCGCCGGATGGACGCGACAGGGCCGGTGGGTCGGCAGGCAAGCGCAAGAGCCGCCACCCCGATGCGAAACAGGGCCGCAAGCGCGCTCCCGGCGATGGCAGGACGAAAGGCCCATCCCCCGGCGGATGGCGTCGGCCGCCGCACCAATCCTATCGGCAGGCCTATGCGGCCATCGACCTCGGCACCAACAATTGCCGCCTGCTCATCGCGCGCCCCTCCGACGAGAATTTCGTCGTGATCGACGCCTTCAGTCGCGTGGTGCGCCTCGGCGAAGGCCTGGCGCAGACCGGACGGCTGTCCGACGCAGCGATGGACCGTGCGCTTGGCGCCCTCAAGGTCTGCGCCGACAAGCTGCGAAAGCGCGGCGTACATCTCGCGCGTTCGGTGGCCACCGAAGCCTGCCGCCGTGCCGAGAACGGCGAGGCTTTTATCGAGCGGGTGCAGGATGAAACCGGCATCGTGCTCGACATCATAAGCGCGCAGGAAGAAGCGCGGCTCGCCGTGCTCGGCTGTCACATCCTGCTGGAAGACGGGCGCGGCCCGGCGGTCATTTTCGATATCGGCGGCGGATCGACCGAGCTGGTGCTGATCGAGCCGGGCGCGCCCGTTCCACGCATTCTCGACTGGCAGAGCGTGCCCTGGGGCGTGGTTTCGCTTACCGAAACGGTCGGCCAAGAAACCGGCGGTGAGGCCGCGCGGCTGGCGCGCTATGCCGAAATGAAGCGGCTGGTCCGCGAAAGCTTCGCCGAGTTCGCCGAACGGATCGAGCAGCACAAGGCACAGGATCAGCGCCTGCTCGGCACCAGCGGCACCGTCACCACGCTTGCTTCCGTGCATCTCGGCCTGCCGCAATACGATCGCAAACAGGTGGACGGTCTGATCGTGCCGACCGATGCGATGCGCGAAATTTCCCAGCGCCTTGCCGCCATGTCGCCCGCCGATCGCAGCCAGCTCGATTGTATCGGCCAGGACCGTGCCGAACTGGTCGTAGCGGGTTGTGCAATCCTCGAGGCCATCCTCGAAATATGGGACGCACCACGCCTCGGCGTTGCGGATCGCGGCATTCGCGAGGGCATCTTGCGCAGCCTCATGTCGACCGATGCGGAAGGCATGGAAACGCAGGCTGCGCTGCGCCGCCTCAAGCAGGGAACCGCAGGACAATGAGCCGTTCCGGACAGGACTCCCAGCGACGGCTCAAGAGCTCCAAGAAGCGCAAAGCCAGCTCGCAGCGCTGGTTGGAGCGGCAGCTGAATGACCCTTATGTGAAAAAGGCAAAAGACGAGGGCTGGCGAAGCAGGGCGGCCTTCAAGCTGATCGAGCTCGACGATCGGTTCGGACTGGTCAAGGGATCGAAGCGCGTCGTCGATCTCGGCATTGCGCCCGGCGGCTGGGCGCAGGTCGTCCGCAAACGCGCGCCACAGGCGACGGTGGTCGGCATCGACTATCTCGAAACCGAACCGATCGACGGCGTTACGATCCTGCAAATGGACTTCATGGACGAGGGCGCGCCCGCCGCGCTGGAGGAGGCGCTGGGCGGCCCGGCCGATCTCGTCCTGTCGGACATGGCGGCGAACACAGTCGGTCACAAGCAGACGGACCACTTGCGGACCATGGCGCTGGTCGAGGCGGCCGCGTGGTTCGCCGTCGAGAATCTGACCAAGGGCGGCGCATTTCTCGCCAAGGGGTTTGCGGGCGGGACGGACAAGGATCTGCTCGATCTGCTGAAGAAGCACTTCACGAGTGTCAAACACGCCAAGCCCCCCGCCAGCCGCAAGGGATCGAGCGAATGGTATGTGGTGGCGCAGGGCTTCAAGGGTCGCTCCGACGCCTGATGCGCAAAGAAAAAGCCCCGGCGCTGACCGGGGCTTTTTCTTTGCGCAGACGAAGGCGATCAGGTGCCGGGATTTTCCGCCACGGGCTGCTCGTCGCCCATCGCACCGGCTGCCTCGATGGCCGAGGGATCGGCACCGTCGACTGCGCCCGGACCTTCACCCGGCGCATCGACCTCGTCGCCAGCTTCGGTCTCGGCTTCGACATATTCGGGGAGTGCAAGATTGCTGCCGTTCTGGTTCATATACAGCATGACGTTGGCCCGGTCTTCCGCGCTGCTGAGTCCGGCGAAGCTCATCTTCGTGCCATTGGCGTAACCGCGCGGGCTGAGAAGCCAAGCGCTCATTTCTTCCCAAGTCCAATTGCCGCCCTTTTCGGCGAGCGCGCTGGAATAGGCGAAACCCGCATCCTGCCCGGCGATGGGCGATCCCATCACACCGTGGAGATTGGGGCCGATACCGGCCGGTCCGCCTTGGGCGATCGAATGGCAGGCCGTGCATTTGGCAAACACGGCCTCACCTGCCTCTGCGGAGCCTTCCGCCAGAAGCTGTGCCAGCGGCGGTCCGCTATCGGCGGCCGCGCCTTCTTCAGGCGCATCGATGCAGTAGCCACAAACCTCAGGCGGCTCCGCGTTACCGCCATGGAAATACATTCCGGCGACGATGGAACTACCCAGCGCGATGCCGCAGCTGGCGAGAACCCAGCCAAAAGTGGTATTGAGACGGTCGTTCATGATTGCAGTCGTTCTTCAGCCATTCCGGTGTGTGAGCGCGCTCTAATGTCCAGCGGCTAGGCGCGCAAGGGCGTAAAGCGGCTTGTTCGCCTGCCGCAGCGAAGCTAGCGACGCAGGCGATGGACAGCTTCCCAGCCCCTGCCAGAGAAATGGTCGAAACCATGCGGCGTTCCGCAGCAGACGAACCCGCGCGCGCCATCGCGTTCCAGGGCTCGCCCGGCGCCAATTCCCACAGCGCGGCGATGAATTGGGCGCCCGAAGCACTGCCGCTGCCCTGTTTCAGCTTCGCCGCCGCCATAGACGCGGTGAAGAATGGCGATGCGGGTTGCGCGATGATCCCGATCGAAAATTCGCAGGCCGGGCGCGTGGCGGACATCCATTTCCTGCTGCCCGAAAGCGGCCTGTCCATCGTCGGCGAATATTTCATGCCGATACACCACGCGCTGATGGCGCTGTCCGACGGTCCGTTCAAGGCGGCCTACAGCCACCCGCATGCCCTCAGCCAGAGCAGGCATTATCTGCGGGAGCGCGGCATCGTCCCGCTCAGCCACGCAGATACGGCAGGCGCAGCGGCCCATGTGGCGCAGGCCGGCGACCCGGATATTGCAGCGATCGCACCCGAAATCGCAGCCGATCTCTACGGCTTGAAAATCGTCGACCGCAATGTCGAGGATACAACCGACAACACCACCCGCTTCGTCGTGCTGGCGAAGGATCCACTCGATCCTGCAACGCTGGCCGGTCAGGATGCGATGACCACCTTCGTCTTCGCTGTGAAGAACATTCCTGCCGCGCTTTACAAGGCGATGGGTGGTTTTGCGACCAATGGCGTCAACATGACCAAGCTGGAAAGCTATCAGAAGGGCGCGAGTTTTGCCGCCAGCATGTTCTTTGCCGATATCGTCGGCGCGCCGGGCGATCCGGCGGTCGACCGTGCATTGGAGGAACTTGCCTTTCACTGCGAGGAGGTCCGCATGTTCGGCAGCTATCCCCTGGCGCGCAAGCGGGGCTGACGGATGGTGAATGCCAAGGCGTTGCGTCGTGCGCGCCGCCATGTCACACAGCCCTTGTGACGACGGGTCAGGGGACAGATGCGCTACCGGCGCGAGGGGACGATTTTGCGCAGGCCTGGCGCGAGATGCGCGCCGACGACTCCATCCAGTTCGCCGAAGTCGATATGCCCGATCAGCCGCCGCCACCCGATTGGCTGGTGCGTTTCATGGAATGGCTCGCCACGGTGTTCGAACCCGTGGGCCTCCTCTTCGTCGCCATGTGGCCGGTCCTTATGTGGGTGCTGATCGCCGCTGGCGTGGCGCTGCTCGCTTTCGGGCTATGGCGCACCTTCGCGCCCGAAGCAGGTGCCCGTCGGCGCAAGCGCGCGGCAGAGGAGGAGGCCTGGGTCCCCGATGAGCGCGAGGCGTTGGCCCTGCTGGAAGAGGCGGATCGCCTCGCTGCCGAGGGCCGCTATGACGAGGCGACGCACTTATTGCTCAAGCGGTCGGTCGGCCAGATCGCCGAGGCAAGGCCCGATATCGTCGAGCCGTCGAGCACAGCGCGCGAACTCTCGGCAGAGCCGCGCATTCCCGACGATGCGCGCACCGCTTTTTCGGTGATCGCGGGGCGGGTGGAACGCAGCCTGTTCGCGCTCACCAAATTGTCTTCCGACGATTGGGCGGCGGCGCGTGCGGCCTATGCCGAATTCGCCTTGCAGCAAAAGGCGCTTGCCGCGTGACCCGCCAGCGCAGCCCCTTCCGTCCCGTCGTGGTGCTCGGCCTGCTCGGTGTCGGCGTGTTCGCGTTTCTCCTAATGCTCTACGCGCTCGCGCAGGGCTGGACGGGACAGAACGAACGCGATGGCGGCGCGCATGCCGCGTCCAACGGACTGACGGGCTATGCAGGTCTTGCTCAGATGCTGGAAGGCAGCGGTTACGATGTCGAGCTGTCCCGCGCACGGTCGTCTTACGACAGTTACGGGCTGCTCGTTCTGACCCCGCCGCTCTATGCGGATCCCGAAGAGCTTGCCGAGATCATCGAGCAGCGGCGCGATGCCGATACCGGGCCCACTCTGGTCATCATGCCGAAATGGGCTGCATTCGCCATTCCCGAACAGATGGATGTCGAGGCCGAGGAAGGCTGGGTGTTCATATCCGATGCGACCAGTCCCGACTGGTTTTCGGACCTCGCTTTTTTCGATGGCGGAGAACTGGCCGTCGGCGAAACGGGCGGATGGAACGCCTTTGGTGACAATGGCTCCGTGCCCGATGGCGAGCGTGTGCAGGCCCTGACCGAGCAGCCCGACCGGGCGCTTGGCGCCGTGGTGCTGGACAGCGAAGGCGACCTGCTCGCCGGAACCCTGCCGCCGCAGTGGGAAGGCGGCGATTACGATTATGCGCCCTATCCCACTGTAGTCGTCTTCGAACCCGACCTGATGAACAATTACGGTCTGGGAGAGCAGGAACGCGCTCGGCTAGCCATGCAGCTAGTGGAAACGGCCATGGGCGGCGAGCCCGACCTGCCCGTCATCTTCGACCTCACCCTGCCCGGCCTAGGCGCGAGCGAGAACCTGCTCACCCTCGCCTTTCGCCCCCCGTTTCTGGCTGCGACATTGTGCCTGTTGCTTGCGGCGCTGGTGATCGGCTGGCGCGCTTTCCGCCGTTTCGGCCCGCCCGTGGCCGAGGCACCTGCAATGGCGCGCGGCAAGCGCCAGCTGGCGCAGAACGGCGCGGCGCTGATCGCTCGGGTGAAGCGCTTCCACCTGCTGGCGGATCCCTATGCCGCGCTGATGGGCAAGCGGATCGCCGACTCGCTCGGCATTCGGGAGGCCAATCCCGAGCTTCGGGCGAACGCAATCGACGCGGCGCTGGAACGGCGCGGACATGACGGACCCGGCTTCGCCGCGCGGGCCGACATCCTGCGCAAGGCCGACAGCCCCGGTGACATCATTCGCGCCGCGCGCGCACTCAAATCCCTCGAAAGGACGCTGAATCAATGACAATGACCCTTGAACAGACCGCCGAGCTTGCGGGTGCGATCCGCAGCGAAGTGGGCAAGGCCATCGTCGGCATGGACGACACGATCGAACACCTGCTGATTGCGCTTGTCGCGCAGGGTCACGTCCTGCTCGAAGGCCCGCCGGGCACGGCCAAGACCTTCCTTGCCAATTGTTTCGCCCACGCCACGGGCCTCGATTTCGGGCGCATCCAGTTCACGCCGGACCTGCTGCCTGGCGACATTCTCGGCTCCAATCTGTTCAACTTCCAGACCAGCCAGTTCACCCTGACGCGCGGACCGATCTTCTGCGAACTGCTGCTGGCGGACGAAATCAACCGCACGCCGCCCAAGACGCAGGCGGCGCTACTGGAAGCCATGCAGGAACGTCGGGTGACGCTCGATGGCGAAAGCCACGCGCTCGGCGATTTCTTCATGGTGGTGGCAACCCAGAACCCGATCGAGAACCAGGGTGTCTATCCGCTGCCCGAAGCCCAGCTCGATCGTTTCGCCTTCAAACTGCTGATCCCTTATCCAAGTGCCGAGGAAGAGGCGAAGATCGTCTCCCGTTTCGGCGAGCGCAGCGGGCCGCAGAAGCCCGCCGATTTCGGAATTGCGCAGATTGCCTCGCCCGACGCCATCGCCGGCGCGCAGGCCGCCGTGAAACAGGTTACGCTGGCGCCTGAAATCATCGAATATGCCGTGTCGCTCGTGCGCGCGACCCGCGAAAGCGCCGATCTGGCGGGCGGTGCATCTCCGCGTGCAGCCGTGCTGTTGTCCAACGCTGCGCGGGCCCGCGCAGCATTGCAGGGCCGCAATTACGTGATCCCCGACGATGTGAAGGCCTTGGCGACAGCAACGCTGCGACATCGTCTGATGCTCTCTCCGGCGGCCGAGATCGAAGGCAAGCTGGTGGAAGATCTCGTTTCCGGACTGATCGACGAAACCGAGGCGCCGCGCTAACTCACGATGGACCGCATCCGCGCCTTCCTCTCCCGGATCCCGCCAATCCCGATCGTGCCGACACCGCTCACGCTGGTGCTGCTCGGCCTGCTGGCCCCCATCGCGGTGGTCGTGGCGGCGACAGCACCTGGTGCCTGGGTGGTGGCCCCGGCCGCCGGTTTCGCGCTGCTGCTGGTCATGTTGATCGACGGATGGCTTGCAGGTTCGCTGGCGACGTTCGAATATCACATTCCCGGCGATGTCGAGGTGGGCCAGCCAGCCATGCTGCGGGTCGATGCGACGATCGAGCGCGATGCGGATGCGGCGCTTCCGGAAGCTTCCATTGGCTTCGATCCGCGGCTGGGCGAAAGGGGCTTGATGGAGTTTCGCTTGCAACCCACTAGCGAAGCAGGCGGCTTCTCCGGCTTCGGAGAAGCGGTGCCGGTGCGGCGCGGCACGGGCGAGTTGCACGATCTGTGGCTACGCTGGCGGGGCCCGCTCGGCCTTGCCGTTCGTCAGATCCATCGCCACCTGGACGCGCAGCTGCGCGTCTGGCCGGACCTGTCACCAGTGCGCTCCCCGCAATTGCAAACTTTTTTGCGCGACAGCCAGTTCGGCCTCGTCGCCCGGCGTATCCGCGGCGAAGGCACTCAGTTCGAAGCGCTGAGCGAGTACGAGCCCGGCATGGACCGTCGCCGCATCGACTGGAAGGCGAGCGCGCGCCACACCGCGCTCTATGCGCGTGAAAACGAGAGCGAGCGTGACAATCAGATCGTCTTCGCTTTCGATTGCGGGCAAAGCATGTGTGAGCCGGTCGACGGCCTGCCGCGTATCGACCGCGCCGTCTCCGCCGCGCTTACGGCCGCCTATGTCGCGCTGAAGGGCGGAGACCGCGTCAGCCTGTTCGGTTTTGCCGATCACCCACAGGTGATGACGCCCTTCGTGTCCGATACACGCGCATTTCACCGTTTGCAGAGCGCAGCCGCAGAGCTCGACTACGTCGCGCGGGAACCCAATTTCACGCTAGCTCTCGCCACGCTGACTGCCCGGCTGAAACGGCGTTCGCTGATCGTGCTCTTCTCCGATTTCGCCGATCCGACTTCGGCCGAGCTGATGGTCGAAAGCGTCGAGCGGCTGGTGCGCCACCATCTCGTGATTTTCGTTACCATGGTGGATGAGGAACTGGAGGAGATGACCGCCGGCGAGCCGGACAGCATGGGCGATATCGCCATTGCCGTGGGTGCCGATGCCCTCGCTCGCCAGCGCGCGCTCGTGCTGCAACGCCTGCGCCGCCTCGGCGTCGACGTCATCGAAGCGCCGCACGATCGGATCGGATACCAGTTGATCGACCTTTATCTCGAGACGAAGCGATCGGAGGCGATCGGCTGATGGCTCTCCCATTCTTCAACTCCGCCGAGATCGAACCGCCTGCCGATATCGAAGCGGCATCCCTGCGATCAGACCGCTTCCGGCTCGAACGCGAAGTGGACTGGCAGCGGCTGGAAGCGATCGTCACCGCGCTCGAGAAAAACCGCCCCAAACGCATCAGCGACGACGATCTGCTCGAACTGCCGGTGCTTTATCGCAAGACCGCATCCAGCCTCGCCGTGGCGCGGGAAACGTCGCTCGATGCGGCGACGCTCGATTATCTCGAGGCGCTGGTGCGCCGTGCCTGGTTTCAGATTTACGGTCCGCGCATGGGCCTGTTCGGCTGGCTGCGACGCTTTTTCCTGGGCGGATGGAGCGCGTCGGTGCGCGCCATCTGGCTGGACATCTGCATCGCTTTTGCAGTGATGGCGGCCGGGACAGCGGTCGGCTGGCTGCTCGTCGCGCGCGATCAGGAGTGGTTCTACGCGCTCGTGCCCGGTGGAATGGCGGGCGGCCGCGTCCCCGGTGCCAGCCGCGAAGTGCTGGAAGAAACGCTGGCGACCACCGATGGCGCAGAAGGACTGACCGTCTTTGCCGCCGCACTGTTTTCCAACAACACAGGCGTGACGATACTCGCCTTTGCCCTCGGATTCGCCTTCGGCGTCCCGACGCTGCTCCTGCTGGTCTACAACACGGCGCTGCTGGGCGCGATGTTCTGGGTGTTCGCCGAGGCCGGGCTCGGCTGGGAATTCGGCGCGTGGCTCTCCGTCCACGGTACCACCGAATTGCTTGCCATTCTGCTCGGCGGGGCGGCGGGCGTGCATATCGGACGGCAGATGGTCTTCCCCGGAGAGCGGTCGATCCTCACCGCCATGCAGGAAGCCGGCGTGCGCGCGGCGCAGGTGCTGGCGGGCTGTACCATCATGCTGATCATCGCCGGATTGCTGGAAGGCTACGCCAGGCAACTGGTTGGCGACATGGGCAGCCGCTACGCCATCGGCGGGGCGATGCTGGCGATCTGGATCGGCTATTTCCTCGCCGTGCGACGGACAGAGGAGCGCGCGCTGTGAACGCGATCACGCAGGCGATGCGGGATGAGGCCGGCAAGCGCGCACGCATGCTGGTGACGCCGGAAGGGTTGGCGCTGCCGCTGACCGTAGGCAGTCGCGGCAGCCGCGCGGGCGCGCTGCTGCTGGACCTGACTTTCATCTTTATCGGCGTCATCGTGTTCCTGGTGTCGCTGACGGCCATCGGTATCGGCATCTTCACCTCCGGCATGGACGAATCCAATCCGGCGCTGGAATTGGTGATCGTCGCGATCATCATGCTCCTTTTCCTCGCCCGTTACGGTTACTTCATGTGGTTCGAGCTTGGCCCACGCGCGGCGACGCCGGGCAAGCGCTTGCTCGGCCTGCGGGTTGCGGCGCGCGATGGCGGTCGGCTGACCGCGGAAATGGTCATTGCCCGCAATCTGATGCGCGATGTGGAGGTGTTCCTACCGCTCTTCTTCCTGCTCGGCGGCGGCCAGAATGAAGGCATTTTCGGCATTGCCCTGTTCGCCTGGCTGGCGGTGTTCGTGCTGTTCCCGTTCTTCAACCGCGACAATCTGCGCGCGGGAGACCTAGTTGCGGGCACCTGGGTGGTCGAAGCCAAATCCGCCAAGCTGCGCGATGCCATGTCCGTCGCCCCCGATCGCAGCACCGATTACCGCTTCGGGGAAGCTGAACTTTCAATCTATGGCGAGCATGAGTTGCAGGTGCTGGAGCGCGTGCTGCGGCAGGATCAGCCCGACGCGATGCGTGACGTGGCCGACGCCATCACCCGAAAGATCGGCTGGCAGCTCGGCAACGGGGACGATCGCGAATTTCTCGGAGCTTTCTACGCGGCACTGCGCGGCCACCTTGAAAGCGGACTGCGTTTCGGAAAGCGCAAGCGGGACAAGCATTCGTAAGATCAAAGGCTTGTGCACAGGCGGTTTCGCATTTCACTTGCGCCCATGCTAAGGCTTTCGCCAATATTAACGGGGAGAGCTTACATGTCTTTCGGAAACAGACGTTTCGATCCCGACCTGGCGATGCAGGTCGCCGAGAAAGTCGGGCTGGCGATCATCATACTCATCGTCACCTGGCTGCTTGCAAAAGCCGCGAAATGGGCTTTCGCAAAGCTTGTCGACAATGTGACCTTCCTCCAGCGCGCGACTTCGAGCGGCGAAAGCCTGGGCACTCAGCTGGGCAAGATCGTCTCCCTGCTCATCTGGCTTCTCGGCCTGCTGGCAGTGCTCCAGGTCTTCGATCTTGGCGGCGTCATGCAGCCTGTCACCACGCTGCTTGATTCCATCATGGAATTCGTGCCGAACCTGATTGGCGCGGCGCTGATTTTCTTCATCGGCATCATGGTCGCCCGCATCGTGCGCGACCTGACAATCACGGCGTTGCAGACAGTCGATTTCGATCGTTGGGCGAACAAGGGCGGTGTCGACAATGTCACCGGCAATACCACGATCAGCAAGACGATCGGCGTGATCGTCTATGTGCTGATCATCATTCCGGTGGCGATCATGGCGCTGGAAGCGCTCGAACTGGAGTCGATTTCGCAACCCGCCAGCGAAATGCTGCAGCTGATCTTCGATGCCATTCCGCGCATTATCGGCGCGGCGATCCTGCTGGGTCTCGGCTATCTCATCAGCCGCTTCGTGGTCGATATCCTCAAGCAGCTCTTGAGCGGCTTCGGCGTCGACCGGTCGCTGGCAGAAAGTGGCATGCTGCCCGACGGGACGAAGGCATCCTCCATCATTGCACGCGTGGCGCAGGTGGCGATCATCCTGTTCTTCGCCATCGCCGCAACTCGCCTGCTGGCCTTTCCGGAACTGACCGCCATCCTCAACGAGGTGTTGGCGCTCGGTGGACGGGTCGTTTTCGGCGCGGTCGTGATCGGCTTCGGCTTTCTCCTCGCCAATCTTCTGGAGCGGGTGCTGTCCGGCACGAGCGGGGGCACGGCGGGCCAGATCGTGAAGTGGGCGACAATCGTTCTGTTCACCTTCATGGGCCTAAGCTTTACCGGCGTTGGCGATATCATCACCGAAACGGCCTTCACCGCACTGGTCGTCGGCTTCGCGGTTGCCGCCGCCCTGGCCTTCGGCCTCGGCGGGCGCGAATGGGCGGGCCGCAAGCTGGAGCAAATGGATCGGCGCATGGAAGATTATTCCGGCGGTTCGGCGATGACGTCCTCGGCCAGCGATCCCGCACCGTCCGAGGATCCGGAAAACCTGCCGCCCGGCGCATGACACTTGGCGCTTGAGCGCGGACGCGATACGGGGCGCAGGGTTATGATCCTGCGCCCTGCTTCTTTATCCGATGCCGAGCCGCTCGCCCAACTCGGCCGCACAAGCTTCTGCGCGGCATTCCAGCATCTCTATCGGCCAGAGGATCTCAAGAGCTTCCTGACCGAGGTTTACTCGGTCGAGGCGGTGAGAACGGAAATTGCCGATCCCAAGATCACCCACAGGCTCGCGCAGGATCGGGAAGGCAGCCCGCTCGCAGGCTTCGTAAAAATGCGCGCACCCAGCTGGTATGCCGAGCATTCAGATGCCGCTCGCCCAATCTCGCTCGGCCAGCTTTACACCGACCCGCAGCGGACCGGCGAAGGCATCGGCGCGGCGTTGATCGACTGGGCGATCGATTATTCGCGAAGCGAAGGGCACGATGCCGTCCAGCTGTCGGTGTGGAGCCAGAATTACGGCGCGCAACGCTTCTACCAGCGCTACGGCTTTGCGAAGATCGCCGACATCCATTTTCTGGTCGGTAAGCAGGTCGACGACGAGTTTCTCTTTGAATTGCGGTTCTGAGGCAGGGTTAAGCACACCTTAGGCCTTTTCCGGCATTCACTGCCGCGATGGGACACGCCGCACAAATCCTGCCCGAATTCGAGGCACCCGCCCCGCCGCTCGCAGACGAGCTGGTGAACGACCCTGCAATCGAGCGCATTCTCGGCAGCGTGCGGGGGCATCTCGGCGTCGAAATTGCCTTTGTGGCACGTTATATCGAAGGCGAGCAGCGCGAGCTGACGCATGTCAGTACCGATCTCGACCTGCCGATGGGGCCGGGTTACCGCAATCCGCGTGACGAGGGCTATTGCTGGCACATCCTAAATGGTCGCCTGCCCGAGCTGATCCAAGATGCAGCCGATCACCCGCTGACGGAAACGATGGAGATTACCCACTTCCTGCCCGTCGGCTGCCATATCAACACGCCGCTCCGCCTGTCCGACGGAACGGTATGGGGCAGTTTTTGTGCATTGGGCCGCAATCCCGATCGCACGATGAACGAACGCGATCTCGACATCCTCAAAAGCTTTGCGAGCCTTGCGGCGGAGCGGATCGAGTCTTCGCTCGAACACGATGTGCTTACCTATGAAGCGCGCAAGCGTGTCGAGTCGATGCTCGACGGCCATGGCGTCTCGACCTTTCAGCAGCCGATCGTCTCGCTGGGAAGCGGCGATCCTGTCGGCGTCGAATGCCTGTCGCGCTTTCCGGACCTGACCAAGCGCGGCCCGGAAGCCTGGTTCGAGGATGCCGAGCTGGTCGGCCTCGGCAAGGAACTCGAAATGACTGCCGTGCGCTGCGCGCTCGATACGCTCGGCCATATTCCGGACGGCCTGTACGCTACGATCAATGTTTCGCCGCAGACCGTCGCCACCGGGGCGCTGCGCGAGCTTCTGGAAAGCGTCGAGCCCGGCAACATCGTCGTCGAGATAACCGAACACTGCCAGGTCGACGATTTCGACGAACTGGCGCGGGAAATCGCAGCACTGAAGGCCCATGCGAAAATCGCCATCGACGATGTCGGCACCGGCTATGCCGGCCTGCGCCACATCGTCGATCTGCAACCCGACATCCTGAAAATGGACATGGTGCTCACGCGCGGGATCGAAGCCGATCCGGCGCGCAAGGCGATGACGGCGGCGCTGGTCCAGCTGGCACACGAAATCGGCTGTACGCTCGTTGCCGAGGGGATCGAGACCGAGCACGAAGCGCGCGTGATGCGCAAACTCGGCGTCGATTGCGGTCAAGGCTATCTGTTCTCGCGCCCGCTACCGGTGGTCGCGGCACAGCAATATCTCATGGAACACGCCGCGAAGGGCTGACCGCGCCCGTCAGGTTTCGCCGCGCAGTTTCTGTTGCCGTTCGCGGGTCATTTCCTTCGCGGCGTAGATATCGCCCTTGTCGATCTGCACATCGAGCCGATCCTTGTCGTGCTCTCGGTAATCGCGCTCGGCCTTGTCGATCTCTTCCTGACTGACGCCGATTTTCTCCAGCGCCATGCGGCCCATCGCCACAGCCGATTCGTAAAGTTCGCGGACAACATATTCGACCGGGCTTTTCGCCAGTTCGATGACCGAGCGCCTGTCGAAACCGCGCACGTAGATCGCGGCATCGGGGAACGCCTCATGGATGTTCTCGATCAGCTCGGCGTCCGGCACTTCGTCGGCGCAGAACATTATCAACTGCGACTGGTCCGCCCCGGCCTGGCGTAGCATGTCCATGCGCGTGCCGTCGCCGAAATAGACCTTGCTGCCGAACTCCTCCGCAATGTCGATCTGTTCGGCCTTCTTGTCGACCACGGTGACGGAGACGCCGCCATTCATCAGCGTTTGCGCGACGCCCTGTCCGAACCTGCCATAGCCGATGACGATGGCGGCCGCGCCTTCGTTCTGCGGTTCCTCGCGGGTCTCGTCCTCATCCTTGGGTTCCTGCCGGATGCGGCGTGTGGCGATCATCAGGAAGGGCGTCGCCGCCATAGACAGCGTCACGATTGCGCCGAAAATACTCGCCGTTTCCTGCTCTATCAGCAGCGCCTGCTGCGCGGTGGTGTAAAGCACGAAGGCGAACTCGCCGCCCTGGCTCAGCAGCAGGCCGAGCGCGAGTGCAGCGCGCCAGCGCATCTTGCTGAGCAGGCCGAGGCCGAAGATCAGCGCCGTCTTCACGACGATCAGCAGGATGGCGAAGCCGATCACGAAAAGCGGATTGGCCGCGACTGCACCGAGATCGAGCATCATGCCCACGGCGATGAAGAACAGGCCGAGCAGGATCGAACGGAATGGCTCGATATCCGCCTCGAGCTCGTGGCGATAAGGCGTGTCGGCCAGCATAACGCCGGCAATGAATGCGCCCAGCGCCGCCGACAGGCCGAGCGCCTGCATCAGTGTCGCACTGGCCAGCACCGTGAACAGCGCGGCGACGACGAACAGCTCGCGTTCGCCAAGGCCGCCGATCAAACGGAAGAGCGGTCTGATGATAACGCGCCCTGCCACAATCAGTCCGAGGATCGCGCCAACCGTCATCAACGCCAGCATCCAGCCGCCCGGCCCCTCCTCGGCGGCGGGATCGCGGCTCATCGCGGTCACGATCGTGATCAACGGAATGATCGAAAGATCCTGGAAAAGCAGGATGCCGAAGGCCTTTTCGCCGAACGGCGTGCGCAGACGGCCCGCCGTTTGCAACATCGGCAGCACCTGCGCGGTGGAAGACAGGCCGAGCGGCAGTCCGATCGCCAGCGCCGCCTCCAGCGTATAGCCGGCCAGCGCCAGCACCGTTGCCGTCACCGCCAGGCCGCAGGCAACCACCTGCGTCAGGCCAAGGCCGAATATCAGGTGCTTCATTCGCCACAGTCGCGCCGGGCTCAGCTCCAGTCCGACGACGAAGAGCAGCATGACGATGCCGAGTTCGGCGACGACCGCCATCTCCTCCGCCCCGCCGACCAGCCCGAAGACTTCCGGGCCGAGCAGCGCGCCGGCGACAAGGTAGCCGAGCGTCGCGCCCAGCCCCGCGCGCCTGAAGGTAAGCACGGCGACAAGCGCGAAGCCGAGCATCAGCAATGCATCGCGCAGCATCAATCCGCCGTGATGTTCCATTATTTCAGTCCCCGTTCGCGGCCGGTCAGAGCCATTTCCATTTCCAGAACAGCACCAGCTGCAAGAGCAGGATCGCGCAGCACAGGCCGACCACGATCCAGAAGCCGTCATTGTCGTTCACACCCGGCATGCCGCCCACATTGATGCCCATCAACCCGGTCAGAAAGCCCAGCGGAAGGAAAATCGCAGCGACGATCGTGAGCAAGTAATTGGTCCGTTCAGACCGTGCCACCGCGCGGGCGCGAATATCGTCCTGCAGCACCAGCGCGCTCTCCTTCGAGATATTGATGTCCTCGAGGAAACGCCGGAGCCGGTCGATGCTTTCCGCAATCTCGCGGCGGTCCTCTTCCTCGAACCAGGCGAGCGGCAGGCGCGAAATCGTCTCCAGAGCCTCGTGCTGCGGGGCCATGTGACGCTGCAGCGCCAGGCAATTGCGGCGGATGGTCGCGATGCGCTGGAGGAAGTCTTCCGTGTCCTGGTCGCTGTCGACCTCTTCCATCTCGTCGATCGTGGTGTTCATGTCGACGATGGATGTGTTCATGCGGTTGATCAGCGTCTCGATCATGTCGGTGACGATCCGCCCGGCATCCATCGGCCCGGTCCCGGCGTCGATCTCGGCCAGCACGTCGCGCGGGCTTTGCAGACGCTGACGTCGCAGCGTGAAGATGCGCTTCCCGTCGCTCCACAGCTGCATGGCGACCATGTCTTCCGGCTCCGCGCCGGGATTGAAGTTGATGCCGCGCAGGGTCGACACAAGCGTGTCCCCTTCCCGCAGCGCGCGCGGGCGCGTTTCGTCGCTGACCAGCAACTCGGCGGTAGGCTCCGGAATGCCCAGTCCTTCCAGCCATTGCTGCACACCCGGCGTCGAGCGGCAGATATGCAGCCAAAGCACTTCGCCGGTCGCGCCGGGTTGCCAGTCGCGCGCCTCGGCCCAATCAATCCGCCTGCCGCCGCCCTTGCCATCCAGCACCCGGCCGAACAGCAATGGGCCGTCGAGTTCGCTGTCGTCGGTGTGAAGCTGCGAATGGCTCATGCGCGCACAGGTCTAGCGGTTTGCGCCGCGCCTGTCATTGCCCCTTCACATGCCAGCGTCTATATCGCCCGGCATGTCAGCAGACGCCATATCCAAGGTGCGCCCGTGGCGCATGATCGAACGCCGCCAGTCCCGCCAGATCATGGTCGGCGATGTGCCGGTCGGCGGCGATGCGCCGATCACCGTGCAGACGATGACCAACACGCCCACGGAAGATGTTGGCGCCACGATCGATCAGATCCGCCGCTGCGAGGATGCGGGCGCGGATATCATCCGCGTCTCCTGTCCTACGGAGGAAGCAACCGCGCATTTCGACCGGATCACGGGCGCGGCGAATATCCCGATCGTCGCGGACATCCATTTCCATTACAAGCGCGCGCTGGAAGCGGCGGACAAGGGCGCGGCCTGCCTGCGCATCAATCCCGGCAATATCGGCTCCTCCGATCGCGTGGCCGAGGTGGTTCGCGCGGCAAAGGCCAATGGCTGCGCGATCCGCATCGGCGTGAATGCCGGCAGCCTCGAGAAGGACTTGCTCGAAAAATATGGCGAGCCTTGCCCCGAAGCACTGATCGAAAGCGCGCTCGATCACATCAAGCTGCTGCAGGATCACGATTTTCACGAATACAAGGTGGCGGTGAAGGCGAGCGACGTTTTCCTCGCCGTCGCCGCCTATCATGGGCTTGCCGAGGCGGTCGACTGCCCGCTGCATCTCGGCATTACCGAAGCAGGCGGACTGATCGGCGGCACGGTGAAGTCGAGCATCGGAATCGGCAGCCTGCTATGGGCCGGGATCGGTGACACGATCCGCGTCTCGCTTTCCGCAGAGCCTGAGCAGGAAGTGAAAGTCGGCTTCGAGATGCTCAAAGCGCTGGGCCTTCGCACGCGCGGCGTTCGCGTCGTTTCCTGCCCCAGCTGCTCGCGCCAGGGGTTCGACGTCATCCGCACGGTCGAAGCGCTCGAAGCGCGGCTCGAACATATCAAGACGCCGATGAGCCTTTCGGTTCTCGGTTGCGTCGTGAACGGCCCAGGCGAAGCGCGCGAAACCGATATCGGCCTTACCGGCGGCGGCAGCGGCAAGCACATGGTTTACCTCTCCGGCGTGAAGGACCACCATATCGAAAGCGACGACATGCTCGATCACATCGTCAAACTGGTCGAGGAAAAGGCCGCGCAGATCGAGGCCGGCAGCGCCACCGCTTTCGACCCGCACGCGGAAGCGGCGGAGTGAAGCGGCTTGCCGTCTTGGCCACCGCCCTCGCGCTCACCGGCTGCACGACCGCGCATCACGACTATCCCGAGGCCACACCCTATACCGAGAGCGCGAATGCCATGGCCGAGGTCGATGCGGCGCTGCTCCGGGCTACGGCGGCGGACAAGCGGGTTCTGCTGGTGATGGGTGCCGACTGGTGTCACGATAGCCGTGCGCTGGCCGGGTGGCTGGAGACGCCGCGCCTCGCCGCGCTGGTGGAAAAGCATTACGAGCTGCTTTTCGTCAATGCGGGCACGCCGCAAACCAGCGAAGGCAGCAATCTCGATATCGCCCGCCGTTTCGGCATTGCGGACCTGCCGGGAACGCCCAACGTCTTCGTGCTCACTCCGTCGGGCGCGCTTGTGAACACGGACACCGTCACC
The DNA here is from genome assembly GCF_003605475.1 of Aurantiacibacter aquimixticola. Taxonomy (NCBI): domain Bacteria; kingdom Pseudomonadati; phylum Pseudomonadota; class Alphaproteobacteria; order Sphingomonadales; family Erythrobacteraceae; genus Aurantiacibacter; species Aurantiacibacter aquimixticola. Next base: position 1,525,330 of record NZ_RAHX01000001.1, read on the forward strand.
ACCTGGCGCAATGCCGCCAGCCGCAGCGAGGACGCGATATACGCCGAGCTTGCGGAACTGGCGGTTAGGCCGGTCTACTCGCCGGTGCCTGGCGCGGAAATCGCCGAGTAGGGCGGGCTTGCTCCACGTCGTTCACCACGTCGATTACATGGCACCTCCGCCCACGCGGGGCACCTTCAAGTTCGACAAGTACCAACTCGTCATGATGGCTCTGCGTGAAAGCGGGCTGCCGGTCACCGAGCATGCGCCCGAGGCCTGCCCGCGCGAGTGGCTGGAGGCGGTTCACTGTCCCGATTACGTGGAGGAGGTCTTCACCGCCAGCGTCCCGCGGGAAAAGGAGCGGCGTATCGGCTTTCCCGTGACGCCGCATATCGCCCAGCGGGTTCGGCATACCAATGGCGGCACTTGGCTCGCCGCGCATCTCGCGATGCGATATGGCTACGCGGCCAACAGCGCGGCGGGCAGCCATCACGCGCTGCACGACACCGGCGCGGGCTATTGCGTGTTTAACGACCTTGCCGTCACCGCCAACCGTCTGCTCGCACAGCGTGCAGCGAACCGCGTGCTGATCGTCGACTGCGATGTGCATCAAGGCGATGGCACGGCCAGCCTCACGGCGGGGCGCGACGATGTCTTCACGCTCTCGTTTCATGCCGAGAAGAATTTTCCGGTGCGTAAGGCGCGCTCCTCGCTCGACATCGATCTGGCGGACGGCACGGACGACGACGCCTATCTGCAGGCCCTCGCCGACCATTTGCCGTCCGTGATCGCGCAATTCCGGCCCGACATCGTTCTTTACCAGGCCGGGGTCGATCCGCATGCCAATGACAAGCTCGGCCGTCTCGCCTTGAGCGATGAAGGTCTGATCGCCCGCGATCGCTATGTGCTCGATCAGGCACGCCGAAGCGACCTGCCGCTCGCCAGTGCGCTTGGCGGTGGATACGGCGCCGACCAGAGAGAAGTGGCGGCGCGGCATGCCCGATCGATGCTCGCGATGGCTTTCCCCGAGATCGAGCCTGCGGCGCTCGTGGAGGCGACGGCCCTCTTTACCCGCGCTTAAAGCCTCCACGTTAGGTTGCAGACATGGACATGCGCATTGCCCTGGCTGGCGTAATGATGACGGGCGGCCTGCTGGGCATCACCCTGCCCGTGATAGCGCCTGTCGAATCCACAGACACAGCCGATGCCGAAGGCCTTGAGCCCGCCACCGAAACGCTCTCCATGCTCTCCGACGCGCCGGGGGGCGGCTGGTCCGACGACGTGCGCCTCGACCGTGCAGCGGACGGGCACTTCTATGCCAATGTCACTGTCGAGGGTGTGCCGAGCAGAATGCTCGTCGATACCGGAGCCAGCGTGATTGCGCTGACTGGCGACGATGCCGCGGCGATGGGCCTCTTCTGGGATCCGAACACCGTCGCTCCCGTCGCCCAGGGCGCAAGCGGGCCTGTCTATGGTGCGCGCACCAGATTATCCCACGTGCGGCTCGGAAGCTTCGAGGCGCGCAATGTCGATGCGATGATCATCCCCGAAGGCCTGGCTATATCTTTGCTCGGCCAATCCTTCCTATCGACGATCGGCAATGTGCAGATCGCCGACGATACCATGGTCCTGAACAGTAGCCCGCAATGAACATGGCTTCGCTTCTCCCGCGCCGATGGCGCAGCAAACGCGAAGCGACGCGCCATGCGGAGGCCATTCGCGGGATCCTAGATACACCGCCCATCGCGCCTGCATCGGATGGCCTGGTGCTGTTTTCGATGATCGGCACGGCGGTGCTGCTGCCATATCTCGTGGCGGTGAAGAGCCTGTGGCGCGAATTGGGCCGGGGCCGCGTCGCGATCCTCGACGACGGCACCCTCACTGCGCAAGACCGGGCGATCCTCGCCCACCACTGCGGCGATCCGCAACTAGCGCGACTGGACATGGTGGAGCTTGGCGGCTTCCCCGCGGGCGGCACCTGGGAGCGGCTGCTGACGATTCTCGACGCGCGCGCTGGCGAGTACCGCATCCAGCTCGATAGCGACACGGTGACCCTCGGCCCGGTGCCGGAAATTGCCGACGCCATTTCCCGCAACCGCAGTTTCTTGTTTCTCGGCGGCGCGGATGCCGAGGTCGGCCCGCTTCCGCTGGCCGAATTTCGCCGCCGCTTCTATCCGGATGGCCCGAGGGAGGGCCATGTGCAGACGCGCATTGAGTCCCGGGTGGACACGGTCGATGCAGCGCGTGGATGGAAATATGCGCGCGGTTGTTCCGGCTTTGCAGGTTTTGCCGCGATGGGCGAAGGACGTCCCTTGGCCGCAGCGTTCTTGTCAGAAATAAAACGCATGATCGGCGAAGACGACGTGACGATCTGGGGCACGGAGCAGGTCACGTCCAACTTCCTGCTTTCCAATGAGCCGGAGCCGGTCGTGCTGCCCTATGGGCGCTATCTCAATTACTGGAACGAGCCGTGGGACGACGATGCGGCGTTCGTCCATTTCGTTGGCACGCATCGCCACGACAATGGTGCCTACGAAACGGCGAGCCTTGCCGCGATCGACCGGTTGAAAAGCTGATTTCGCCGAAATCGTATGGACAATGTTCAGCCAGTGCCTGCAATACTAAGCAGATGAACCGTCGCCAGCTTCTCACCTCGTCTCTCGCTGCCGGAGCCGTTCTTGCCGCGCCAACGCGCGTTTTCGCGCAGGCTGGACCGAGGCCGCAGGCACGCCGACTGCTAGAAGTGGCCGCACGCGAAGTGGAGCGCAATTCGGCAAGCCTGTGGCGGCGCAATATCGTCGGCATCTCGGATTTCGGTTTGCACTCCAGCCTGCCGCGTTTTCACATCGTCGATCTCGACAATGCCCGCGTGGACAGCCTTCTCGTCTCCCATGGCAGCGGCTCCGATCCGGAGCATGACGGGTGGCTGAACGGTTTTTCGAACATGCAAAGCAGTTGGGCGACGAGCAAAGGCGCCTATCTGACATGGGAGTGGTACATCGGCCGGTTCGGCCGTTCGGTCCGCCTGAGCGGGCTCGATCCCACCAACTCCAACGCGTTCGATCGCGCCATCGTAATGCATCCGGCCGATTATTCGACGCCTGAACATGTCGCGCGCTGGGGTCGCCTTGGCCGTTCCAATGGCTGCTTTGCCCTGGGGCCGGAGCCGTTTCGCCAGGCGCTCGCGCGGCTTTCCGGCGGCTGCCTGCTTTACGCCGACACTCTCGGCATCGGTCCCTCGGGAGAGGACGTCGCGCGTCCGCTGCAGGACAGCGTCGATTTCGAAGCGAACGTGGCGCGCAACACGCAGCGAAACCAGCGCGCGCAGGATACCGACGCGGGCGAGCTGGCACGAATTTACGCTGACGCCAATCCTACCCTGACAACCGAGTGAGCCTCAGCTCAACCGACGACAGTCCGCGCGTCCTCGACGATCTCGATGACTTCCTCGTCGGTCTCGCGGGCGCGATTGTCCTGACGCGGCGCATCTAGTGCCGCGAGCACCGGCGCGTCGCGGCCATAAATGTCCTCGAAGCTACGCAGCTTTCCGTCGATATCGACGCCCATGGTGAAATAGGTGATGTAAACCGGCATGGTCCGTTCCACGGGGACACGGGTATATTCGCCGCTGGTCGAGATTTCGACAGCCTCGTCCCGCGTCGCACCCTGGCCGAGAATAGCCACCGTCATCGCGAGTTCGAGAGCGCGCTCCACACGAATGCAGCCGTGGCTGCGCGCACGATTGTCGCTGCCGAACAGGTTGCGCGCAGGCGTATCGTGTAGGAAGATCGCATGCTCGTTCGGCATGTCGAGCTTCATCCGGCCCAGCGAATTGCCGGGGCCAGGCTGCTGCACCACCGTCACCCAATTGTTTGCGCCGCGCGTGGCGGTGTAGCCATTGGCGCGCGCCCAACGCGGATTGTTCAGCACGCGATTGCCCAGCCCCTCGCCGCGAACGATACTTTGCGGTACCGTCCAAGTCGGGTTGAAGACAACGCCTTCCACGGTTTCGGCAAGCTGTGGGGTCGCCGTGCGGCCTGGCGCGCCGACTATGGTGCGATAGGTGCGGATAATCTGGTCGTTCACCGTCAGGCGCAGCTGATATTCCGGCACATTGGTGATCAGATACTGATTGCCCAGATCGCGCGCCAGCCAGCGCCAACGGTCCATGTTGGCGCGGATCATCTGGCGGCGCGCCGCTTCGCTCTCGGGCGTTTCGGCCAAAGCTGAGCGCAGCGCGGCATAGTCTGGATGCGTCGGGTTGAGAGACGCGAGCGTTCCGGCAATGTCGCCGCTCGCCAGCGCGTCCGCCATTACCGCGGCAGTTGGCAAAAGGTCGGGATCGGGATCGACGACGAACCACTGGCGGCGCGCATCCATCGGAGTGCGGCCATCGCGGAGATCCTCGACCAGCCAGGAAAACACTCCGCTGGCGCGGACGCTCAACGCTTCGCTCGAGCCATTGGCGATGTCGGCGCGTAGCAGGTCCGGACGATAATCGGCGGGGTTGAGACCCTCGGCATCGATCGCTTCGACCGCGGCAAGCAGCGCCTCGGCATTGGCGATAGACCAGTCCTGAACGCGTGGCTCGCGCGGGTCTGCCTGCACGACTTCCTGCGCCACCGACGCTGCGGACATGTCCTGTGTCGCCGGTGCAGGATCGTTCTGGAGCACATCTTGCGCAAACAAGGTCTGCGCCGCACCCGGTGCCGTGAGAGCCAAGGTCGCTGAAATCGCGCCGAAAAGTCCGCCGAAGCGCATGAATTTGAAAGTCCTGTTAACCATAGTTCCGACGGTATATCCGCTTTGTTGCCCTTCTATCAAGCAAACGCGCTTTCGCGGGCCTGAACCACGCGGCTTCGGCGCGTGACGGGCTGCCTGCCGCAAGATAAGGCGGGCCTCTGATGAGCCCGTCGCAACGCCTTCTTCTCCCTTTCGTCGCCGCACTGGCAGGCGTAGCGCTGCTGTCGTTGATGGATGCGCTGATGAAGAGCGCTTCGCTCGCTGCGGGGGTCTACACCGCTTCCCTGCTGCGATCTCTTCTCGCCGCGATGCTGGTCGCACCGGTCTGGCTCGGAAGCGGCTTTACCTGGCCGCGCGGCACGGTGATGCGCCTGCATATCGAGCGCGGTGTGGTGTCAGCACTGATGGCGCTCACCTTCTTTTACGCCTTGACGAAGCTGCCTATAGCAGAAGCGATCGCGATCAGCTTCGTCGCGCCATTGCTCGCGCTCTATCTGGCAAATATCCTGCTGGGCGAGCGGATCGGGCGAACAGCGATCTGGGCATCATTGCTTGGCTTTGCTGGCACGCTCGTGATCGTCGGCAACAGGCTGGGCCGCACCGATTTCGATGAAGAAGTGGCGTGGGGCTTGGCATCGCTCTTTGTCTCCGCGCTTCTTTATGCATACAATTTTGTGGTGATCCGCCGCCAGTCTCAGGTCGCCGGGCCGCTGGAGGTTGCGACCTTCCATGCCGGTGTCGGCGGTCTCGTCCAACTGCTCGCCGCGCCTTTCTTCTTCGCGCTTCCTGGCATGGAAGCATTGCGGGAGATCGGCTTTGCCGCTGTGTTGACTGTTGCCGCATCGCTGTTGATCGCGTGGTCCTACGCCCGCGCCGAGGCGCAGGTTCTCGTCCCGCTCGAATACACAGGATTTCTATGGGCGGCGCTTTTCGGGTGGCTGTTCTTCAGGGAGCCTGTGACCGTGCCTACATTGATCGGCGTCGTGCTTATCGTGATCGCCTGCTGGGTCGCAGTGCCTAGGGCTCGTACCGAGCAGACACTGGAGGCGACCGACTAGCCGGCAGGCTGGTCGCCAGTCACCGTTTCAGTTTCCGGCTCGTCCTCGAACCAGTCGCTATCCTGCCAGACCGAACCGATGGCGGCGCCGAGAAAAGCGGACAGCACGAGCGCCGCAAGCATTGCGACCACACCTAGAGGAGCCTTGCGACGGGTAGGATTTCCGAAAGCCATGTCCGCATTCTAGCAGCTTCGCGCGCGGAACAAAGCCTTCCACGCGCCCGTTCTTTCGCCACATACTTGACGCGGCACTGCCAAACGCGCAGGTCGCGCCCAGAAACGGCGGGCCCCGGCGACCCGGGCCGCCTATCCCGCAACGCTTTGACAGGAACGTAAAGCACCATGACCCAGGTCGGCGCAAACTCGCTCGGAACCCGCAAGACCCTCGATGTGAACGGCAAGACCTATGCCTATTACTCACTCAAGGCCGCCAGCGAGAAATTCGGGGATGTTGCGCGCCTGCCGCACTCGATGAAAGTGCTGCTCGAGAACATGCTGCGTTTCGAGGATGAAGGCTTCACGGTGGGCGAAAGCCACGTGAAAGCCATCGTCGACTGGCAGAACGATCCCAAGACCGGCAACGAGATCCAGTACCGCCCGGCGCGCGTGCTGTTGCAGGATTTCACCGGCGTACCTTGCGTGGTCGACTTGGCCGCGATGCGCGATGCGATCGGCAAGCTCGGCGGCGACACCGCGAAGATCAATCCGCAGGTGCCGGTCAACCTCGTGATCGATCATTCCGTCATGGTCGACGAATTCGGCCATCCGCAGGCCATGGAAATGAACATGGACCTCGAATACCAGCGCAATGCGGAGCGTTACGACTTCCTGAAGTGGGGTGCGAAGAGCCTCGAGAATTTCTCCGCCGTGCCTCCTGGCACAGGCATCTGCCATCAGGTGAACCTCGAACATATCGGCAAGTGCGTGTGGTCGTCCGAAGATCAGAATGGCGAGCTCGTCGCCTATCCCGACACCTGTGTCGGCACGGACAGCCACACTACGATGATCAACGGCCTCGGCGTGCTGGGATGGGGCGTTGGCGGGATCGAGGCGGAGGCCGCCATGCTCGGCCAACCGATCTCGATGCTGATTCCTGAAGTCGCAGGCTTCCGCCTCGACGGCAAGCTGGCCGAAGGCGTGACCGCGACGGACTTGGTCCTGACCTGCGTGCAGATGCTGCGCGAGCATGGCGTGGTAGGTCGCTTCGTCGAATTCTACGGACCGGGCGTCGCCAATCTTTCGCTCGCCGACCGTGCGACGATCGCCAATATGGCCCCCGAATACGGCGCAACCTGCGGCTTCTTCGGCATCGACGACAAGACGTTGGATTACATGCGTCTGACCGGCCGTGACGAAGACACCATCGCACTGGTCGAAGCCTACGCCAAGGATCAGGGCATGTGGTTCACGCCCGACGCGGAACCGATTTTCTCCAGCACGCTCCAGCTCGATATGGCTTCTGTCGTGCCCAGCCTTGCGGGGCCGAAGCGCCCGCAGGACAAGGTTGCGCTTCCCGAAGTGGACGAGCTGTTCAACTACGATCTCAAATCGGTCTATGGCAAGGATGCGCCCGAGCGAGTCGATGTCGATGGCAAGGACCACGATGTGGGCGATGGCGACGTCGTGATCGCCGCCATCACGAGCTGCACCAACACCTCCAACCCCGACGTACTTATCGCCGCAGGTCTCGTCGCCAGGAAGGCGCGCGAAAAGGGCCTCGCGCCCAAGCCGTGGGTGAAGACCAGCCTTGCGCCCGGATCGCAGGTGGTAACCGACTACCTTGTGAAATCCGGTCTGCAGGAAGATCTGGACGCCATCGGCTTCGACCTGGTCGGCTATGGCTGCACGACCTGCATCGGCAATTCCGGCCCGCTCGCCCCGCCGATCAGCAAAGCGATCAACGAGAACGATCTCGTCGCCGCGTCGGTGCTGTCGGGCAATCGCAATTTCGAAGGTCGCGTATCGCCCGATGTGCGCGCCAACTTCCTCGCCAGTCCGCCGCTCGTGGTCGCCTACGCTTTGAAGGGCACGGTCACTCAGGACATCACGGACACGCCCATTGGGCAGGACCAGCGAGGCGATGACGTCATGCTCGCCGATTTGTGGCCCAGCAATCAGGAGATTGCCGACCACCGCGCGGCCAATATCGACCGCGACATGTTCGTTTCGCGTTATGCCGACGTCTACAAGGGCGACGAGCACTGGCAGGCGATCAATGTCGAAGCGTCGGACACTTATAATTGGAACCCGTCGAGCACCTATATCGCAAACCCGCCCTATTTCGACGGCATGGGAATGGAGCCCGAGCCGATTGCCGATATCGTCGGCGCCAAACCGCTAGCCGTGCTGGGCGATAGCGTCACGACCGATCACATCAGCCCCGCCGGCTCGATCAAGGAAGACAGCCCGGCGGGCGAGTATCTGATCGAGCATCAGGTGCCGAAGAAGGAGTTCAACTCCTACGGCTCGCGCCGTGGCAATCACGAAGTGATGATGCGCGGCACCTTCGCCAATATTCGCATCCGCAACGAAATGGTGCCCGGCGTGGAGGGTGGCTTTACCACCTATGATGGCGAACAGATGCCGATCTACGACGCCGCCATGAAGCATCAGGCGGACGGTACGCCGCTCGTCGTGATCGGGGGCAAGGAATACGGCACAGGTTCCAGCCGGGACTGGGCGGCCAAGGGCACCATCCTGCTGGGCGTGCGCGCCGTGATCGTCGAAAGTTATGAACGCATTCACCGCTCCAACCTTATAGGCATGGGCGTGCTACCCTTGCAGTTCAAGGACGGCGAAGGCCGCGAGAGCCTCGGCCTCGGCGGAGACGACACCTTCACGATCAAGGGCCTCGACTCGCTCACGCCGGGTCAGGATGTCGAAGTCGAAGTCACGCACGGCGACGGCTCTACTGCGAGCTTCATTGCGAAGTGCCGCATCGATACCGCGAATGAAATGGAATATTACCGCAATGGCGGCATCCTCCATTACGTGTTGCGCAAACTCGCCGCATGATCCGCGCGCTGTCCGCTCTCGTCCTCCTCACATCGCTTGGCGCTTGCGAGGAACTTGCGCGAACGGGCAGCAACAACATGACGGCGATGACCGACGGCGCCGAGGTAGCCTTGGTGAACAGCTCCGAGCTCGCTGATTTGATGGCGGCAGGCAATGTGGTGCTGATCGACGTACGCACGCCGGAAGAGTTTGCCGAGGGTCGGTTGCCGGGCGCTCTCAACGCGCCGGTCGAGACTTTCGGGCCCGCGGCTATTCCGATCGAGGATGGGCGCGAGACGATATTCTATTGCCGTTCCGGAAATCGTTCGGAGCACGCCGCGCGGGTGCTCGCCGAGGAGATAGGCGGACGAGTGAGGCATCTCGATGGCGGGATTGTCGCCTGGAAGGCGGCTGATGGCGAGATCGTAATCCAACCGGAACGCTGATCCCGTACGATAAAGGGCGGCCCGCATGGACTGCCCTTCATCTCTCCATCGATTCGATCTCAGGCTGTCATAGCCTCCCGCCCGGTGGCGCCCCTTGTCCGCCGGCGGCGCAGGAAGACCGCGCCCGCGCCCGCCCCGAACAGCAACAGCATTCCCGGCGCCGGAACAGGCGTCCCCGAAGTGGTCGCGCCGCTCGTCGTGGTGTCGCCGCTTGTCGTCGTATTGCCGCTCGTCGTGGCTCCCGAACTGGTGCTGGTCGATGTGGACGTGCTGGTCGAGGTGGAGGACGTGATGTCGCCCGACGTCGATGTGGAGGTCGACGTGGACGAACTCACATCGCCCGATGTCGAGGTGGACGAGCTGACGTCGCCGGATGTGGACGTAGATGTCGAGCTCGAAACATCACCGGAACTCGACGAGCTCACGTCGCCCGAACTCGATGAACTGACATCGCCGGATGTCGAGGATGTGCTGGTCACCATCCCGGAGGACGAGCTGACGTCGCCCGAGGTCGAAGAGGTGCTCGTCACAGTGCCCGACGATGTCGAGGTGGTGCTGGTGACGGTGCCGCTGGTGCTGGTGACCATGCCGCTGGTGCTCGAAATCTCGCCGGTCGAGCTGGTGCTCGTGACCGTGCCGCTGGTGCTGGAGATTTCGCCCGAGCTCGTGCTGGTCGAACTACCGCCAGTCGTGCTGGTGATGCCGCCGGTCGTCGTCGACGTGGATGTCGAACCGCCGGACGTCGAGGTCGAACCGCCCGAGGACGATGTCGAAGTCGACGAACCCGTCGAGCTGTTGTCGTTGTCGATATCGATGATGATGTCGCCAGACGAATTGCCACCCTCGCCGCTTGTCGTCGTCGTGGTGCTCATGTCCACGACCGCGCTAGCGCTGCCGCCACCTCCGCTGCCACCGAAAAAGCCGCCGAAGAAACCTCCGCCGAACCCGCCACCGAACCCACCGGAGCCACCGATCACAATGGGCTGACCGCCTCCGCCACCGCGCAGCGGGGCTGCGGGGAGCGGGGGCAATGGAAGCGGCGCACCGGCGAGGTCGTATTCCTCCACCGGATCGCAGCACTCGCGCTCAATCGTGCGGCGAAGCCGGCGCTGTTCGCGCGGGCGCGGCGGAATGGACCGGCGCGCGGTGCGCTCGCCCTTGACACTCACCAGCTCTCCGGCCTCGTCCTTGTCGGACTTGTAGCGGACGGTCGAGGTCTGCGGCTCCGCGACGTGGACTGCGCCCCCGCCAACGATCGCTCCGCCCGCTACCGCGGCGGTGAGTTTCGCAATGGCCATGCGTACCGACATGCGTGTTCTACCTGTTCTGGCGGAATCGGCCTGCAGCGTCCCTCAATGGCGCCGACGGCCTTTTCCGCGTCGTGCCAGAGAGACCCGTAGCGGCAGCTTTCGCAATGGCTTTAAGGCTGTTTTCGGAACTTCACGCTGCAAAAAATGGGACACATCGTACCTCTGCTAGCGGACTGTCCCACTATGGAACCGAATCCGGCGATGCTCCGCTCATTTGCCGCCGTCGAACAGCCCGCCCTGCGGTTTATCGGGCGCGGCAAGACCGAGGTGATTCCATCCGCCATCATTCAGGCATCGCCCCCGCGCCGTGCGGGCGACCAGACCGAGCTGGATGAGATAGGGCTCGATCACCTCCTCCACCGTATCGCGCGGTTCGGCCAAACCAGCCGCCAGAGTCTCGACGCCCACGGGCCCGCCCTTGTAAGTGGTGGCGATCATGGTGAGGTAGCGGCGATCCATCGCATCCAGGCCGAGCGTATCGATCTCCAGCCGGGTCAGCGCCTCGTCGGCGATGGCCGCAGTGACCTCGCCCTGCCCCTTCACCTGCGCAAAGTCCCGCACCCGGCGCAGCAGCCGCCCGGCGACGCGCGGCGTGCCGCGGGACCGGCGCGCGATCTCTCGCGCGCCCTCCTCCGCCATCGTGACGTCCAGCAGCCGCGCACCGCGAGTGACCACCTGCGTCAGCTCGTCCTCGGTATAGAATACCAGCCGCACCGGGATGCCGAAACGATCGCGCAGCGGCGTGGTCAGCAGGCCCTGTCGCGTCGTCGCGCCGACCAGCGTGAAGGCCGGCAGGTCGATCCGCACGCTGCGTGCCGACGGCCCCTCACCGATGATGATATCGAGCGCGCGGTCTTCCATCGCCGGGTAGAGCACTTCCTCGACCACCGGATTGAGCCGGTGGATCTCGTCGATGAAAAGCACGTCGTTCGGCTCGAGATTGGTGAGCAGCGCGGCGAGGTCGCCCGCCTTGGCGATGACGGGGCCGGAAGTGGCGCGAAAGCCGACGCCGAGCTCCTTGGCGATGATCTGCGCCAATGTCGTCTTGCCGAGGCCGGGCGGGCCGAAGAACAACGTATGGTCCATCGCCTCCTCGCGACCTTTCGCAGCCTGGATGAAGACCTCCAGATTGTCACGCGCCGCTTCCTGCCCGACGAACTCGCCGAGTGATTTGGGACGGAGCGCCGCGTCGGGATCGTCGGGTTGGCGGGCGGGGGTATGGATGGGCTGGTCGGTCATTGAAGCGCAAACAGGGCGACGAACGCGCCGACTAGAAAGGAAACCAAACTGAGCGTTGATAGAATTACAGCGCTGTAGAGAGCTCGATTTCCCCAATCGAGTTCAGCGCTTGTTTGGTAGGGCTCCTCTGCACCGCGAGACCTGTATTGGGCATTCCAAGCCTCATACATCGTCAGTTTCATGAAAAAATGCTGAGAGAAGAAGGCCCCAAAGTATGCCGCAAGAGAGCACACAAGACCACTCGCAAACCAGAAGAATGCCCACCACAATCCAAAGAAATTGAAATCTAGGCCAGTGTTTCCGATGAAAGTTAGGAGAGCGAGGACAGCGCCGCCGTTCACAAGCTGCAAGTTTCGCATCGCCGACTGCGAGTATTCAACTTGGAATCGAAGCCGATCTTTTCCCTCGTCAATTCGAGTGGCATAGTCATCAAGCGCGATTTCACGCGCTATCCGCTCCCGTTCGATTGCTATGTCGCGGATCAAAACGGGTTCACCGTGTAGCCCTCACGCTGCAATTGCGCGTGGGCAGTCATCGCTGAGAGGGCCATTTCGACGCCGGGGATGAGGTCTTCGCGGGCAACACCCTGCCCCGCCGCGCTCTGGCCGCAGACCACGAAGCGCACGCCACCTGCCAGCATGGCACGTACCATGTCGCCGCTCGGGTTCATCCCCGGCTCGCCATCCCGCGCCGCCAGCGCTTCGTCGCTCAGCAGGTCGAGCACCGCGCCGCCATGAACCACCACCGCGACGCGCATGTTCGCCGGGTCGACGCCATAGGCCGCGTGCATGTTGACGAAGCGCGCCGCGCTCTCGATGCCGCGATTGCGCCCGTCTTCGGCCCGCTCGGCCACGTCGAAGCTGTGGGCGAGTTGCGTCTCGGCGGGGAAGCGTTCCACGCCCTCCACGCGGGTCCACGGGCCGAAGCCTTCGAACACCGGACCCATCTGCCACTGCGCCTCCTGCGCCGCAGCCGGGCTCGCCAGTGCCAATGCCGCCAGAGCCATGAGGTACCGCATCGCCATCTCCTATCCTGCCGCCTTCTTGAGCGCCACGCGGATCAGCGCGCCCTCGTCCGCCTCCGCGCCCAGTTCCTCCTGCGCGCGCGCCACGGCCTGCGCGGCCACCGCTGGCTTGAAGCCGAGGTTCTGCAAGGCGCTCACCGCATCGGCGCTCGCTCCGCCGGCGGGGGACACCGCCGCGCCGCCAGCCACGCCGCCACCCGGCAGAACCCCCGCCCTGTCCTTCAACTCGTTGACGATGCGCCCGGCCAGCTTCGGCCCGACGCCCTGCGCTCGCGCCACGCTGGCCGCGTCGCCACCGGCGCAGGCATCGCGCAGCTCTCCGGGCGAGAGGGCGGAGAGGATGGCGAGCGCGACCTTGCTGCCCACGCCCTGCACGCCCGTCAGCAGGCGGAACCAGTCGCGCTCCCCCGCTTCGGCGAAGCCCAGCAGCCGCATGTTGTTCTCGCTCACCTGCAGGTCGGTGTAGAGCGTGCACTCGCCGCCCTGCTCGCCCAGCGCGGTCAGCGTCTTGGCCGAGCAGTGGACGAGGTAGCCCACACCCGCGACGTCGATCACCGCCCAGTCGCCGCCGGTTTCGTCGAGCTTGCCTGTCAGCTTTGCAATCATGGACACCTCCCTGCCCGCTCCGCCGCCACCGGTCCAGAGCGCCCGCGCCGCTGTCCGCAGCGTAAGGGGGTGTGACAAGTGGCACAGTGTCCAGGAGCAAAAACGCCGATCTGTAACCCTGGGCGGCGAAAAGTGTGACCTTGCGTCCGAAACTGTGACCCTTGGCGCAGAAACCGTCACTTTCGCGGGCCTTTTGTGTGACCTTGCGGCGAGCCGAAGTGTCACCTTTTCCAAGCCGATCTGTAACCCTGTATGCGCGCTCATGTCACCGTGATGGAAGAAGGCACGCCCTGTAGGACAGCGCGATCTCTCGACACGCCCGCCCATGCGGCTATGACATTGCGCCATGAGCTGGAACACTTTCGGACGCGTCTTGCGCTTCACCACCTGGGGGGAGAGCCACGGGCCTGCGCTTGGCGTAGTGGTAGATGGCTGCCCACCGGGGCTGGAGCTCACCGAAGAGCACATCCAGCCCTTCCTCGATGCGCGCAAACCCGGGCAGAACCGCTTCACCACGCAGCGGCGCGAGGCGGACGAAGTGCTTATCCTCTCGGGCACCTTCGAAGGCCGCACCACCGGCACGCCGATCAGCCTGATGATCGAGAATACCGATCAGCGCAGCAAGGATTACAGCGAGGTCGCCAAGGCCTATCGCCCCGGCCATGCGGACTACACGTATGACGCCAAATACGGATTTCGCGACTATCGCGGCGGCGGGCGGTCGAGCGCGCGGGAAACGGCGGCGCGGGTGGCGGCGGGCGCAATTGCGCGGCTCGTCATTCCCGAGGTGACGATCACCGGGTGGACCGAGGCCATCGGCCCGCACGCGATCAACTACGACCGCTTCGATCGGGACGCGATCGGCGCCAATCCCTTCTTCTGCCCGGACCCGGAAGCGGCAAATGCATGGGAAGGCGTGATCGACGAAACGCGCAAGGCAGGCTCTTCATTGGGCGCGACCGTGGCATGCGAGGCGCGCGGCGTTCCCGCCGGATGGGGCGCGCCGATCTACGCCAAGCTCGACAGCGAGATCGCCGCCGCGATGATGACCATCAACGCCACCAAGGGCGTGGAAATCGGAGACGGTTTCGCCGCCGCGCGCGCTTCGGGCGAGGCCAATGCGGACAGCATGTCGCCGGGCGGAGGCGGCGCGGTGGATTTCGCCAGCAACCATTCGGGCGGCACCGCAGGCGGCATCTCCACCGGCCAGCCCGTCACCTGCCGCGTCGCCTTCAAGCCGACCAGTTCCATCCTCACCCCCGTGGACACGATCACGACCGAAGGCGAGGCGACGCGGATCAGCACGAAAGGCCGCCACGACCCCTGCGTCGGCATCCGCGGCGTCCCGGTGGTGGAAGCGATGATGGCGCTGGTGCTGGCGGATCAGAAGCTGCTGCACCGCGCGCAGTGTGGGTGAGGCGTCTGCTGCGACCCTGATTGCGGACGATTGGTGGGGCGGCTAGTCAGTCGGAATGAACTCCGTTCTGAATGACGAACTGGCGATCGCTTTGAATGATTATCTCGTCGCTAGACGCTCAGGTCGCGGCCTTCAGGAGGCATTGGCGACAGTCGTAGAAGCGATGGGGCGGCAAACAGCTTCGTCTATTTCTGAGGCGGCCAGCGTAATTGGAACTGCGGCTAACCTTTGGCAGTGGCAACGTAAGACTAGCTGGTGGCGAAGGCTTCTCCCCGTAGAACAAAGCGACCGGTATCTTCTTGCGAATGAGCCGGACGTGGCGTTGCTTTTCATCTTCCATCGGAATGGATTCATCCGCCAGGCTGCACTTGAGCGGATCAGGGGGCCGATCCCGAATACCTTCTTGGTCGCGGCATTGGCGTGGCGATTGAATGACTGGGTTCCACAAGTGCGTAAGAGTGCTCTTGCATGTGCTGCTCGGTGCCTACCGAAGACAGATGCAAAACCGCTTGCAGATTTTTTCTTTGAAACTGTTCACCCTCGAACCACTTGGAGGCGATGGAACGCTAGAGGAAAGGCAGTCTTGGAAGAGGCCATTACCAGAGATGATGTCAAAGAGGAGATTGTGGCAAAACTTCTTGATGGAAGGAAGGGTCCCTTACCGTCGTTTCTTTCCTACCTACTACGATACGATTGGATCGATCCGTATCTTCCGACCATCGCGTCAAACTCTAAGGTTCCGGGAGTAAGAGCAATCGCGCTGCGAAGCCTGATTAGAGGAAACGCGAGATATAAAGATGGGACTGTTTTGCGCTGGATTGACAAACCGATGGGCCTTCGGAGGCGTGAGCCGAAAATCATTGCTAGATCGCTGTCAATAGAACGCAATCCGATTGCTTTGATCCAAGAAGGAGCGAATGACAAATCCGCTGTCGTAAGGCGTGTCGCTCTATCAGGAGTGATCGAACTCGGGCTCTACAAATCGATCGACCACGAATTTATTCAGCGCTGCACTAAAGACGCATCCAGATCCGTGCGCTCCAGAGCGGATTTCATACAAAAGAAGGCGAGAGAAACTGCCTAAAATAGATGTCTTCTCTCCACCCCACTCCAGCCCCTCCGTTGCCCCGGACTTGATCCGGGGTAGTGCTTTTCTTCCGACGTCGCGCTTGCAGGAAGCATTGGCCCGGATCAGGTCCGGGCCGACCATGAGGGCACGTTTGTCAGTCTCGCCATGCGCCTCTCACCCTGCACCACACACGCCTTGCCGACTAATCGTCCCACTCGCTCAATCCGCCAAATCTAATCGATTGGACTAATCACCGGAACGCCCGCATATTCCATCCATTGACGACTCGACCCCTTACGATTTGACGAGAGGAATTTTTCGACATGGATGCTGAAACTGGCTCGATTTCCGGCGGCTGCCCCTTCACCGGGCACGGCGAAACGCGTGACCTTCTGGGTCGCACCAATCGCGACTGGTGGCCCGATGCGCTGCAGCTCGACATTCTTACCCAGCACGGATTGCAGGCCGATCCGATGCCGGACTTCGACTATGCCGAAGCGTTCAACACGATCGACTACAAGGCGCTGAAGCAGGACATCACGGACCTGATGACGGACAGTCAGGAGTGGTGGCCAGCGGATTACGGCCATTACGGCCCGTTCTTCATCCGCATGGCGTGGCACGCCGCGGGCACCTATCGCACCGGTGACGGGCGCGGCGGTTCGTCCAGCGGCCAGCAGCGTTTCGCTCCGCTCAATTCCTGGCCCGACAACGGCAATCTCGACAAGGCGCGCCGCCTGCTCTGGCCGATCAAGCAGAAATACGGGAAGAACATTTCCTGGGCGGACCTGTTCATCCTCACCGGCAATGTCGCCATCGAAAGCATGGGCGGCCCGGTCTTCGGCTTCGGTGGCGGCCGTGCGGACGTGTTCGAGCCCGAAACCGTCTATTGGGGCACGGAAGAGTTGTGGGTCGACCAGGGCGTCGAAACGCGCATCATCCCCGATGAGGGCAAGGCACTGGAGAACCCGCTTGCCGCGATCCAGATGGGCCTCATCTACGTCAATCCGGAAGGTCCGGGCGGCAATCCCGACCCGCTGCAATCGGCCCGCGACATGCGCGAGACCTTTGCCCGCATGGCCATGAATGACGAAGAAACCGTCGCTCTCACCGCAGGTGGCCACGCTTTCGGCAAGGCGCACGGTGCCAAGCCCGCCGACACGTTCGGCGGCGCGCCCGAAGGCGAAGCGCTCGCACTGCAGGGCTTCGGCTGGCTGAACGACGAGGAAGAGATCGCCAAGGGCAACATCACCACGTCGGGCATCGAAGGCGCGTGGACGCCCAATCCGACGCAGTGGGGCGGCGACTATTTCCGCCTGCTGTTCAAATACGATTACGAACTGGTCGAAAGCCCGGCAGGCGCGAAGCAGTGGCAGCCGGTGAACCCGGACGAGGAAGACATGGCGCCCGATGCGCGCGATCCGAGCCTGAAGGTGCCGACCATGATGACGACCGCCGACATGGCGCTGAAGATGGACCCGGATTATCGCAAGATTTCCGAACGCTTCCGCGACGATCAGGCGGCGCTCGACGATGCCTTCGCCAGAGCATGGTTCAAGCTGTGCCACCGCGATATGGGCCCGAAGGTGCGTTACATGGGCCCCGAAGTGCCCGAAGAAACGCTGATCTGGCAGGATCCCGTTCCCGCCGGTTCTCAGCCTTCTGACAGCGCGGTCTCCGACTTCAAGAGCAAGGTTCTCGATAGCGGCCTGACCGTCGCCGAACTGGTGAAGGTGGCGTGGGCCTCGGCCTCGACCTACCGCAATTCAGATCATCGCGGCGGCGCCAACGGCGCGCGCATTCGCCTGGCTCCGATGAAGGATTGGGAAGCGAACGAGCCGGAGACGCTCTCCAGGGTCCTGTCCAAGCTCGACGAGATTCGCGGCGACCTGTCGATGGCCGATGCCATCGTGCTGGCCGGCGCGGCGGCGATCGAGAAGGCAGCCAAGGATGGCGGTCATTCGATCAAGGTCGATGTCACCACCGGCCGGGGCGACGCGACGGACGAGCACACCGATGCCGAAAGCTTCGAACCGCTCGAGCCCTTCGCCGACGGTTTCCGCAACTATCTGCGGACCAAGGCGCAGGTGAAGACCGAGGACATGCTGGTCGACAAGGCGCATCTGCTCGGCCTTTCCATCCCGGAAATGACCGCACTGGTCGGCGGGATGCGTGCGCTGGGTGCAGTGAACGCGCACCCGACGCATGGCGACAGTATCGGCGTTTTCACCGATCGTCCGGGTACGCTGTCCAACGATTTCTTCGTCAATCTGCTGTCGATGGATACCAAGTGGGAAGTGGTGGACGAGAGCGGCGATGAGGAATTCGTCGGCAAGGACCGCAAGACGGGCGAGGAGCGTTATCGCGCCACCCGTACGGACCTCGTCTTCGGCTCCAACTCGCAGCTGCGTGCCATCGCCGAAGTCTTTGCGGAAAACGGCGGCGAGGCGAAGTTCCTCGACACGTTCGTCACCGCGTGGACGAAGGTGATGGACGCCGATCGCTTCGACTTGCGCTGCGCCAAATATCACGGCTAATCGGCGCCAGCCGTAAAGGCCAAAGCCCGCAAGAGCTTGCCCCCCAAGACTCTTCGGGTCGCTGGAAGGCCCTCGGCAGTCCGCTGTCGGGGGCCTTTTTACACCCCAGTCCGGTTGCGAATGAAACCTACCGCGCCGTTCATCGACGATACCGAACGGTCTATGCCGAATTAACCATTGTCATGAGTGATACGTAGGGATTTCCGCAGCTTCGCGCGGTATGGTCCTTCCGAAATCGAAGGGCCGCAAATGGGACAGACAGGGGGCGCACCGCGCCCGGACGAAAGCGACGGGGATGACCAGCGCCCCTACCGCTATGCCAACAGCCGACCGATAAAGGTCTTTGCCCTCGCTTGGGTCGCAGCGCTGGGCGCGCTGGGTGCCGTGTGGGTGGCGCAGACCTCTCTCGAACAGGCGGCGCAGGCCGGCACGATCGCCCAGCCGCCGAACGTCAAGGATATGGTCGAACGCCTGGAGCACGGCGCAGAGGCGCGCGCCCGGGATATTGCCGATGCGGCGCGCGGCGTGCCCGATTCAGACGAGCAGGCTCTCGAAGCCGAGGACGGCGACGGTGCCCTTGGCCGCGAAAATGGCGGCGGTGAGTAGCGCATCGACGGCGCGTTCGGCGATTGTATCGGCCACATCTTTCTCCTGATCGAGAAGAGCGTGGCCAAGAGGTGTGAGGACCGGGTTGGCAAACAGCCTTACCGCCATATTCACTTTCAGGACGGAAATTCGGATTAATCATGGCCAGCGTGACAGGATCCCCGCCGATTTCGCCCCGCCTTTCTGCGGGCCATTCCGAGGATTACTGGAACAAGCGAGATCGCCGGGCGAGCCTGCGTTTCGTGGTCTGCATCGCCTTGGCGCTGTTCTGGGTGCTGTTCAGCATATGGGTGTCGCTGCCTTGGCTGGCGGATCTCGGCAATCTTGCCCATCCCATCGTCGCGCTCTTCGTGCTGACCTTCATTGCCTACGTCCCCGGCTTCATGAACGCCTTCCTGCTGTCCAGCCTCGTATTGCGACCGGACGCGCAGCGCCGCACGCCATCGCGCTGGCCAGCCATCACCGTTCTTGTCGCCGCGTATAATGAGGAAAGGCTGATCGGAGAGACGCTCGCTTCCCTCTCGCGCCTCGAATACCCCGGAGAGCTCGAAATCCTCGTGCTGGACGACGGCTCGACCGATGGGACGGCGGAGCAGGTAAATGCCCGGATGACCCTCTTTCCGAGCGGCGGGCGGACCAGCATGACTCTTGTCAGCCACCGCAAGAACCGCGGCAAGGCGAGCGTGCTCAATGACGGCCTCGCCCGCGCCAGCCACGGTCTTATCGTCACCATCGATGCCGACACGCTGCTGGAAAAAGGCAGCATTATCTCGCTGGTGGAGCATCTTGCTGCCGCTCCGCCGGAAACGGTCGCCATCGCCGGATCGCTGCTGACAGCAAATTACGATGCGAGCTGGATCGCGCGGGCACAGCAGTGGGATTATTTCCACGGCATCGCCGCGGTGAAGCGGATGCAGGCCATGTATTACGGCACGCTGGTCGCCCAGGGTGCTTTCTCGATCTACCGGAGAGAGGCGCTGGAGGAAGCGGGCGGCTGGCCGGACACGGTGGGCGAGGACATCGTCCTCACATGGAGTCTGCTGAGAGCCGGTTACCGCACCGGATATGCCGAGGACGCCGTCGCCTGGACGCATGCGCCGATTCGCCTGCGCGGCCTCGCCAAACAGCGAAAACGCTGGGCGCGCGGCATGATAGAAGCGCTGGCGATCCACAAGGAGCTGCTGATCGCGCCGAAGATGCGCACCATGTTCATCTGGTGGAACCTGCTCTTCGTCAGCATCGACATCACCTTCTCCTTCGCCTTCATTCCCGGCCTGGTGCTGGCCTTTCTCGGCATCTTCTGGCTCGCCGGGCCGATCACCCTGCTCGTGCTGCCGCTGGCGCTGTTGTGGAACATCGTCATCTACCGCATCCAGACGCGCATGTTGAAGCGGCAGGAGATCGAAATGGAGCGCAGCGCCATCGGCTTCCTGCTCTACGCCATCGTCTACCCGCTGCTGATGCAGCCCGTTTCGGTGTGGGGTTACGCTGCCGAATTCGCCGGAGGGCGCAAGCAATGGAATTGATGAGAAATATCCGCGCGGCGCTCCTCGCCGCCACGCTGTTCAGCCCGGCCCCCGCCTTGGCGCAGGATGAAGCACGCCCGGCCATCGGCGTTCACGCCTTCGTCTCCAGCGATAGCGAGGATACCGACGTTCAGCGTCTGGCCGTGGATTTCGACCTGCGCAATGCGGGCGAGCAAGACAGGCTCGGCATCCGGGTGGAGAAGGCCTGGTACGATCCCTTGGACACTGGCGTGCGGGAGCGGGAGCGCGTGTTCCTGCAGGCGGCCGACAGCTCCGGCCCATGGGACTGGCGCATCAGCGTCGGCACCGATGGCGACACGGTGATCGGCTCCGCATCGGTCAATGACGATGCGCGGTTCCGGAAGGAATTCTTTATCGAGCGCGACGTGGTGGAAACCCCGCGCGGCCTCGATGAAGGCATCTATTCAACCTATGCCGGGGCGGCGCTGGACCTGCCGATCGACGATCGCAACATCGTAACTGTGCTCGGCGGCGTGCAGGCCTTTACCGGCGACAATGTCCGCCTCCATGCACGGGCGAATTACGTCCATGTGATCGACCCGGATCTGGGGCTGAGCGCGCAATTGCGCGGGCGATATTTCACCAGCAGCGATCCGGGCGAATTCGATTACTACTCGCCCGAATGGTATGCCGAATTGCTGCCCGTGCTGCAGATGCGGCGCTTTGTCAGCGGGTGGCAATTGCTCGGCGCGGGCGGGATCGGCGTCCAGCGCGATTCCGAAAGCGATTGGCGGCAGGCGAACTATCTGCACGCCCGCGCGATCAGCCCGCCGGGGCCGCGAGACTGGTCCGTGCGCGCGGAGCTTACCTACACCGATACGCCGTCGAACACGGCGAGCGCGGGTGAAGGCTACAGCTATTTCCAGGCGATGCTGGGCGTGACGCGGCGGTTCTGATCAGATCCAGCCGCGCTCTTTCAGCGCAGCGACATTGGCGCGGCTGACCGGCGCTTCGAGACCGTTTTCCAGGATCAGGCGCACATTGCGCCCATCGCGCTGCACATCGCCGACCGCGCCGCGCGCAACCCACCAGCTGCGATGGACCTGCTCTCCTTCGATCCCGTCCAGCTCCGCCACCGCGTCGCGCATCCGCATGAGGACGAGCTCGCTGCCCAGCGCCGTATGCGCGCGGACATAATGGTCCTCCATTTCCAGCGCCATCAGATCGCTGCCGAGATGGGCGGGGAGGCGCTCCAGGAAGCGCGGCTGCGGTGCGCTTTGCGGTTCCGGTTCGGTCGCCGCTGGCGGCGGCTGCACCGTGTTGGCGGACGAACGCTGGACGAGCGTGTTCACCAGCGTAATCAGTCCGCCGATAATGGCGACATAGGCATAATGCGTCAGCGCAAGGTCGAGGCCCGGCCAGTGCCACGCGTCGCGCGGCAGCATCCAGACGAGCACCGCCATCGGCGCCGAGGAAACCAATACGCCGACGACGCGGAGCGCCCATGCGGGCAGGGCGAGGACCGGTGCCAGCCGCTTCGCCAGCCAGTCGATCGGTGAATATAGCGCATAGCCGACCCAGGCGAGGCTCACCCACCACAGCAGGCGCACCGGCAGCGGATCCTGGAAACTGCCGAACGGGCCGATAAGCGCAAGCACCACGCCGATGGCCGTCATCACCGCGAGGTCGATCAGCAGGCGGCGCGTAACGGCGGCGCGGGTGGAAAGTGTCAATTCGCTCATTTCAGGGGCCGAGACTAGCGCCCATTGGCGCTTCGTAAAGTGGCAGCATGGCCGAAATCCGCGCGGTTCACGAAGGATCGCGCCCGTCCCCGCATGGCGCGTTGCGCGTGAATGGCGGCACGGCAAAACGGCTCCCAACGAACCGAAGGGGATACCGACATGACCGCTGCTACCGCCCGCTCGATACAGTTTCTCAACCCGTTTCACCGCCCAGCCGGCGCGCTCGACCTGACGCCGCTGACGCGCGGCATCGTAATGGTGGCCGGGACGGCGATGACGGCCCTTTGCGTCCTCGCCATCGCTCGCGGAATGCTCGGGCTGACGCCGGACCTGCCGCATCTGGGCAATATCGCGGTCGTGATCCATGTCACAACCGTCGTGCCCTGCGTGCCGCTCGGCCTTTTCCTGCTGCTCGCGCCGAAGGGAACAGCGATGCACAAACAGCTGGGAAAGTTGTGGGTCGCGCTGATGGTAGTGACGGCTACGAGCACGCTGTGGATTCACGGCCTCGGCAATTTCACCTGGATCCACATCTTCGTGCCGATGACCTACCGCGCCGCGTGGCTGATCGTCTCCTCGGCGCGCAAGGGCGACATGAAGCAGCACAGGAACGAAATCGTCGGCCTGTTTCTGGGCGCGCTGATGATTCCGGGCGTCTTCGCCTTCGTGCTCGACGGCCGACTGATGAACGTCATGACCTTCGGCTGAGCCTCACCGACGCCGTTTCAGCACCAGGTAAAGCGCGCCTTCGCCCCCGTGGCGGCGGTGCGCTTTTCGTATGGCGGCGATGTCGGACGAATGGCTGCCCGCGGCGAGCCAGTCGAGGATCTTGGCGCGGATAGCGCCGCGCTTGCTGCCTCTGTCCGCCGCATCGACCGGGCGCGGCTTGCCCGTCACCACCAGCACCAGCCGCGCGCCCATCGCCTTGGCCTGCGTCAATCCGGAATCGAGCCGCCTGTACGCCTGATCGAGCGTATGGCCATGCAGATCGAGCGTGAAGTCGGGTTCTGTCGAAGGGCGCGCAAGGCGGCGCTCCCAGTGCGAATCGAGGCCAGTGCGATCATCTTTCGGCGAAGTATGTGGGGGCTGGGAACGCGGTGATACGCGCGAGGCGCGTACCTCTGCGGTCGGTGCCTCCCTGCGGGGCGCTGGATCGAGCGGGACGGCACTTGCGCTACGGGTGCCGGTCAGCGGTTCGACGGTGCTGGCCAGCCGTTCCCAGACCGCCTGCTCTTCGGCAGACAGCCCTCTCGGCGAGCTCATCGCGCAAGGCGAGCGGCAGCCTCGCGCGGCAGCAGCACCACCGCGCTGCCCCGCCCGCTCATGCCACCGGCGATTTCGCGCGCATCCTCGCCCGCGCCCCAGAAGGTGTCGAAGCGGTTCGGTCCCTTGATCGCGCCGCCCGTGTCCTGTGCGATCCACAATCCGTCCGCGACATCGCGATCGAGGTCGAGGAGCACGGGCGCACCATAGGGGACATAGCGCGGATCGACCGCGACGGAGGCTTCGCGCACCACCGGGACCCCGATACTGCCGAGTGGGCCGATCTGCGCGTCCGGTCCAATCAATTCGCGGAAGAACACCCAGCTCTCATTCTCGCGCATGATCGCGCGGCCTTGTGCCGGATGATCGCGCAGATACTGGACGATACCCTGCATGGAAGTGGCGTAAGGTGTGCCGTCACCGATCAGCCCACGCTGCCTCATCAGCGCGCCGATGCCGGTATAGCCGTGCCCGTTCTGGTTGGCATAGCCGATGCGCATGACCTCACCCGTATCGGTGACGAGGCGGCCCGAGCCCTGTATCTGCAGGAAGAAGAATTCGATCGGGTCGCTCGCATAGCCGATGATCGGCGTGGCGTTCCCTTCGAGCGCGCCGTCCTCGATCTCGGCGCGCGTGAAATGCTCGATGCAGCGGCCATCGGGCAGGCGGCGGCTGAGCGGCGCGCGTCCGTCGCGCTCGCTTTCGGCCATGTCGTCGCGCCAGCAGCGCTCCAGATCGGGCGGGACGCCGTATACCGGGACATCGCTGGCGGAGCGTCGCTGGCGGCCGCCGCGTATCTCGGGTTCGAAATAGCCGGTTGCGAAAGCCTGACCCTCGCCAACGCGCACAGGCGTGAAATAGCTGGCGAAGAACCGCGACGCGTCGCGTTCCGGCCAGCTTGCCGCGGCATCGCAGGAAAGCTGCCAGTCGCTCATTCGCGTAAGGCCCGATACGTCCTCTCGCCGCAGCGCCACGGGGCAGGATCGGCGAAAGGCCCTCAGCGCAGCCGCGGCGTCGGCCTGGCGCGGGGCGATGGCGGAAAGCGGCAGCGCAATCACGCCGAGCGCCGCCGCGGTCGAAGGCACCGGCCCGGCGGTCGCAGGCACGTCGCCGGCAGGTATCATCGGCCCGCACGCGGAAAGCGTGGCGATGGCGCAAAGCGAAAGGAGGCGGCGCAGTATGGTCACGCCGCGCTGGCTATCAAGCCGCGTCGGTCTCGTCGAGCAGCCAGTTCGGATCGTCGCTGCGGGTATCGCGGCTGAAGGTCCAGATGTCGCGGCTCTCGATCGCATCGTCGAGCGAACCGGCGATGACATTGCCGTCCTTGTCGCGGGTGACGCTGGCGATATCGGCGACGAACCGCACTGCGATGCGCGCGATCCGACCATCAAGCACGGCCGAATGCACGGTCTCGTCCTCGATCCGGATCAGGCGATTGTGGAGCTTGTAGCCCGCCGCCTCGCGCTCATCGATGGCAGCGGCGAAGCTCTGATAGACATCCTCGTCGCACAGCTCGCGCAGCTCTTCCTTGTCCCCGCGCCAGAAGGCTTCGAGGACCACTTCATAGGCGCCTTTCGCGCCTTCGAGGAACGGCAGCAGTTCGAAATTGCGGTCGGCAGCGGAAATGTCGCGCAGGCCCTGCTCGATAGCGGGCGTGAACCCGGCGAGCGCGCGTTCGGACTGCGCTGTTTCACCGCCTTGCGGAGCGGGTGCCAGCTGCTGCTCTTCGGCATCCTGCCGTGCGCGTTCGAGCCGATTGGCAATCGCCTCTTCCTCATGCTCCGCCTTGCGACCGAGCACGGAATAAAGCCGCATGCCCAGAAAGGCGGCGATCATGGCGAGGATGACGATTTGCCAAATCATGCAATAAATTCCCAGTTTGCCCGCTTTTCCAACCGTGCGGGCCGCTTGTTACACTGAACCAGATAGTGACCAATAGCAAATGGGCAACCAGTGCTTAAGGTCCCCTGAAGCGCATGCAAAACGCCTCGCCGCACGCTCGACAGGAGCGTTGCGGGCGATAGTCATCGGTGATAGGCGCGCGGCTTCAAATTCACGGGGGCCGGTAGCAGCACGATTGCGCGGTCCGCAGACACATGAAAGCAGCAAGATGGCCGACGACAACGACGTTCTCACCGATCTCGACAATATGCCGCCTCCGGGCAATGGCGCGGACAACCAGCCGGTGGCCGGCATCGTCTCCCAATATGTGAAGGATCTTTCGGTCGAGAACCCGAAGGCGCCCGAAAGCTTCCGCTGGCGCGAACAGCCGGAAATGGACGTGCAGTTCAATATCGGCGCGCGCGAGATCGAGGCCGAGCTTTCCGAAGTCGAACTGAAAGTGACGGCAACCAGCAAGACGTCGCAGGGCACGGCCTACATCGTCGACCTGTCCTATTGCGGCCTTGTCGGCATGCGCAACATGCCCGAGGAACAGAAGCACGCCTTTACGTATGCAGAAGCGCCGCGCCTTCTCTTCCCCTATGCGCGCCGGGTGATTTCGGACGCCGTTCGCGATGCGGGCTTTGCGCCGCTGGTGCTCGATCCGATCGATTTCAACGGCCTCTATGTCCAGCAGCTGGCACAGAAGCGGGCGGCGGAAGCGGCAGAGGGCGGCCCGGCGCCGGCAGGCGACACCCCCGGCGGCGAAGGCTGACGACCATCAGCTCGCGGGCAGACGCGCGATGAGCCTGCTCAGACATGTCGGAACGATCGGCGGGCTGACCATGGTCAGCCGTATCGCCGGCATGGCGCGCGAGATGATCTTCTCTCGCGTGCTCGGCGCGAACGCCGTCACCGATGCGTGGTTCCAGGCGTTCATAATCCCCAACGTCTTCCGCCGCCTGTTTGCCGAAGGTGCTTTCAGCGCGGCATTCGTGCCGATGTTTTCAAAGCGCCTGCACGGCGAAGGCGGCATCGACGACGCGCGCACTTTCTCGGATGACGTATTGAGCGTCTTCCTGCCGGTGCTGATTGCCCTTTGCGCCGTAATGATGCTGGCCATGCCGCTTATCATCCGCGTTCTGGGCGATGGCGATGCGCCGCCCGCCGATTTCGCTATGGAAGTCGATTTCGCGCGGATCATGTTTCCCTACATTCTCCTGGTCAGCCTCGTCACCCTGTTCACAGGAATGCTCAATTCGGTGAGCCGCTTCGCGCCGGGCGCGAGCTTTCCCATCATTCTCAATCTCGTCTTGATCGCATCCTTGGTGTTCGGAGATTACGCGATGGCCGAACTGGGATGGTCGACACGGCAGGTGGGCTATACCCAGGCGTGGGCGGTGACGGTCGGGGGCGTCATCCAGCTGGTCTGGCTCTTCGTCTGGACGCGAGTCGAGGGGTTTCGCCCGAAGCTGCTCTGGCCGCGCATCACGCCGGAGGTGAAGCGCCTTTCCATAATCGCGCTGCCCGCCGCCATTGGCGGAGGGGCGTATCAGATCAACACGCTGGTGCAGCTCTATTTTCTCAATCAGCTCGACAGTGGATCGATAAGCTACATGAATTATGCCGACCGGCTCAATCAGCTGCCGCTCGGCATTATCGGAATTGCTCTGTCGACCGCAATCCTGCCGACGCTCAGCAAGTTCGTGGGGGCAAACAACAAGGAGGGGACGGATCGCATTCAGTCGGACGCGATAGAACTGGCCATGCTGCTCACCATTCCTGCCGCTGCGGCTCTGGCGATCTGCGCGGTACCTTTCGTCACCATGATCTTCCAGGGGGGCGCCTTCTCGCTCGACCAGGCGGAACTGACCGGGCAAGTGCTCGGCGCGCTGGTGCTCGGCTTGCCCGCCTATGTGCTGGTCAAGGTGCTGGTGCCAAATTTCTACGCCCGCTCGGACACGCGCACGCCCGTCTATGCGGCCTTTATCTCGCTCGTCGTTTTCGTGGCGATGAACTTGCTGCTGCTCGAACGCTTCGGCGTCGTCGGCGTCGCCTTCGCCAGCGTGATCGGCGCGTGGATCAATGTCGGGTATCTCTACATCATACTGGCGAAGCGCCGGTACTACACCATCCCGCTGGCGCTGGTCGGGCGGATTGCAAGACAGCTGGTCGCCGCCGCCGCGATGGGCGCCGCCTTGTGGTACGCGCGCGATCTGCTTACGGGCTGGTACGATGCCGGCCTGCTCGCGCGGGCTGGCGCGCTGATCGTCCTCGTAGGATGCGCAGCGGCCGTCTATTTCGGCGTCGCTTTTGCAATCGGCGCGATCGACAGGCAGCGCATCGCCACCCTCACGAAGAAAAGAGAGCCCACCGCGTCATGATCGTCGTTTCCGGCATCCAGCCCACCGGCAAGCCGCATCTCGGCAATTATCTCGGCGCGATCCGCAATTACGTGAAATTGCAGGACGAAGCGCATGCGGGCGGCGGCAAGTGCTTCATCTTCCTTGCCGACCTGCACGCGCTTTCCATGCCGCATGAGCCTGCCGAACTGCACGCCAGCACGCTGGAAATGGTCGCCACGCTGGTCGCCTGCGGGCTCGATCCGGCCAATACGACGCTCTTCAACCAGGCGCAGGTGCCGCAGCACGCAGAGCTGCAATGGCTGCTGATGGGGACGGCGCGGATGGGCTGGCTGAACCGTATGACGCAGTGGAAGGACAAGGCGGGCAAGAACCGCGAGGGCCAGTCGGTCGCGCTGTTCTCCTACCCGGTGCTGCAGGCCGCCGATGTGCTGCTTTACCAGGCAACGCACGTGCCTGTCGGCGAGGATCAGAAGCAGCATCTGGAGCTGGCGCGCGACATCGCGCAGAAGTTCAACAACGATTTCGCTTCCGAAGACGCCCCGGTGTTCACCCTGCCCGAGCCCTATATCCCCGAAGCGGCGGCGCGGATCATGTCTCTGCGCGACGGCACGCGAAAGATGTCCAAGTCGGAACCTTCGGATATGAGCCGCATCAACCTGACCGATGATGCCGATGAGATGGCGCAAAAGTTCCGCAAGGCCCGCACCGATCCCGAACCGCTGCCCAGCGAAATGGCGGGCCTGGATGACCGTGCAGAGGCGAGCAATCTCGTCACGATCTATGCCGCGCTGGCCGAGACATCGCCCGATGCCGTGCTCGGCGAGCATGGCGGCAAGGGTTTCGGTGAGTTCAAACCTGCCCTGGCCGATCTCGCCATATCGGTGCTCGGCCCGATCCGCGATCGCTTCGTCGAGCTGAAACAAGATCGCGAGTCGCTCGACGCTATTCTGGCGCGCGGCGCGGCACAGGCGCGGGATGCGGGTGCGCCCACGCTCGATGCAGCATACAACGCGCTGGGCCTCGTGCGCGGCTGACATCGTTCAAGCCGTTCTAATCTTTCAATTTTGGCGGTTTTCGGTTAAAGACGGGTTCAGCCCATCCGCGGCATAACACGCCCCATCGAGAGTTTCCGTGCGTGTCGAAGTGAGGGCGACGCGCCTGTTCGCACGTATCAAAAGGGATTGATCATGACCGTAACCACCAAGCTCAAGAAGGCCGCGAAGCTTGCCGCGATTCCCGCGCTTGCTCTGGGCCTGTCCGCCTGCGCGACGCCCGCTTTCAAGGCCGATGTGTCGCGTTTCGAAAGCCAGCTCCCCGCGCCGCAGGGCGAAAGCTTCTACGTTCTGGCCGACGATCCGGCGCTTGCCGGCGGCCTCGAATTCTCGCTTTATGCCGATCACGTCGAATCCGAAATGGCGCAGCTGGGCTATGTCCAGGCCGCCACGCCGGAAGATGCCACCCTTCTGGTGCGCTTCGATTACGGCGTTGACAATGGCCGTGAGCGCGTGCGCTCGACCGGCTTTCGCAGCGACCCTTTCTATCGCCCGTGGTACGGGTATTCGCGCCCGGTCGCTTATCGCGATCGCCGCGGACGCACCCGCATCGCCTATCTGCCGTCGCGGGCGTGGGGCTATGGCTGGCACGATCCGTTCTTCGGCGGATCGGACATTCGCAGCTACACGGTCTATACCAGCAATATCGGCCTGAAGATCGACCGCGCTTCTACAGGTGAGCGCCTGTTCGAGGGTCGTGCGGAAGCCGCTTCGCGCTCGGACCGGCTGCAGTATCTTGTGCCGAACCTGGTTGAAGCGATGTTCACCGATTTCCCGGGCAATTCGGGCGAAACCGTGCGCATCTCGGTCGCTCCGGAAGAGACCACCGCGCGCCGCTGATCCGGCAAGCGTAGGAAAGCACGATAAACGGGTCTCTCCTTGCGAGGGGCCCGTTTTTCTTTGCCGAATTTGGCGATAGAATTCTTCCTATGAGGGCGACAGCATTGTTCGTCATCGCCGCAACGGCCATGGTCGCGGCGCCCGCTGCCACGCAGGATCGCGCGCGGGCCGATGGTGAATGGACGGTGTGAAACGTGGTCCCCGATTGCCAGCCCGGCGGCGCGGAGAAAGACAGCGGCCTCAGCGTGGCACTCGGCCCCGCGCTCACCGACATATTGCTCGAAAGCCCGCTTGCGCGGCAGCTCGAGCGCGAGGATCGCAAAGAACGCGCGGCTGATCGCAGACCCGAACCCGCCCTGCAGCGTCGTGCCAGTGATAGCGGACGGCTCGACCCTTGCGTAACACAGCTGCCGACGGCGCCCATCAGGCCGACGTCCCCGCCGACGCTCGGCGAGAACTGACCGACTTAACCCGGCCTTCACGTCGCGGATCATATGCCAAGCTGATGAAACTTCGTGCTCTGTCGATCTACATAGCTGCCTGCGCTGCGACAGCCTCTGCAGCGGTTCCGGCGAAGGCCTGCAGGGTGTTTGAGCTTCCCGAGTCAAAATTGACCCGCGCGTATGCTGAGGAAGTTATCGCGGCGCGCGCGGTCGTTCGTGTGGAGAACGCGCAATACATCCGTGAATCGAGCAACGACACGCACCCATATCGCGTCCGGACCGCCCTCGTCCGAGGGACGCATGACAACGTCCCCGATAGCGACACGTTCGAAGCGGGATGGGGCTCCGCAGCGTGCGATTACGGTTTCGCAAAGCCGGAGCCGGGCGATATCTACGCGCTCTATTACTGGCGCAGGGCCGACGGCTCGCTGGCTGTATGGATGGCATTGCCGATAGACGAAGCGCGATTGTCCGATCCGCGTGGAGACACACTCCTGCGGTCCTCGCGATAGCGCCGCTAGTCGCCAGCCGTCATCGCCGCGATGCGGCGGCGGCGGAAATCTATAGCCGGATAGGCCTTTATCAGAGTTTTCATGCCGAGCGCGCCGGTGCCGGCAAAAATCACGAATTCATCGCCGACTTCGCCTTCCAGCACGTCGAGCGGGCCGGTCGGGCCGCAGCTGGTGAGGCCGGTATATTGCAGCGTGAAGCGCTCCGGTGCGCCTGCGCCCCGAGCCGTCTGCGTCACTTCCAGCGTCGCAAGCGGCGAGTTGATCTCCCGGTAACCGGCAATCTCGATCCGTGTCGTTTCCCGCGATATGAGCCGCGCGACAACCACTTGCGGGCTCGCTTCCCAAACGGCGTTTTCATAACCGTTCGCCCACGCTGTGCCGCTGGCTGCGGACAGCTCCGCCTCGTGCTCCCGCTCCCGCTCGAACAGTTCGAGCCGGTGCGCAAAGTCCGCATCGCTCTCGCCATCTAGCTGCGCGGGCGGCAATGGCGGCGGAGGTGGTGGCACGCATGCGAGCGCGGTGCCTGCATGAAGCGCGCCCGCTATCGCAATAGCCCCAATGGTCCGCAGCATTATTGGTCTCCGCTCTGACGGAGCGTCAGTCTAGAGCTTAGCGTGGCCGCCTGTCGAGCCGAAGCCGCCAGCGCCGCGATCGGTGGCATCCAGCTCCTCCACCTCGTCCCAATTCGCAAGAGTGACGGGCGCGAGGACGAGTTGCGCGATCCGGTCACCGCGCGCGATGGCGAAGGGCTCGTCACCGTGATTGATGAGAATGACCTTCAGCTCGCCGCGGTAGTCGCTGTCGATCGTGCCGGGAGTGTTGGGCAGCGTGATGCCATGCTTCAGTGCGAGGCCGGAGCGTGGCCGCACCTGCACCTCGTATCCATCCGGGATGGCGAGCGCGAAGCCGGTGGGTACGGCGTGGCGGCCCGATGGCGGGATCGTCACGTCCTCGGCGCTCAGCACGTCCATCCCGGCCGCGCCGGATGTTGCGTAACTCGGCAGGGCCAGCCCGTCAGCGTGTTCGAGGCGCTTGATACGGACGGGGACGCGAACCGCTTGTGGTTCAAGCATCCTCGGTCAGCCTTTCGGCGATCTGGGTGACAAGCTTCATCGCGACATCCTGCTTGGTCATCGCGTCCCAGTGCTCGACCTTGCCTTCGCGGACAAGGTGGACCTTGTTGTCATCCCCACCCATCACGCTGTCGTCGGGTGGGCCAGACACATCGTTGGCGACGATCCAGTCCACGCCCTTGCTCTTGCGCTTCTTGCGGGCGTTTTCGACCACATCGTTCGTTTCGGCGGCGAAGCCGATCAGCAGGTCCGGCCGATCCGCGCTGGCGGCGACGCTGGCCAGGATATCGGGGTTTTCGGACAGGATGAGCGCGGGCGGCGCGCTGCCGCGCTTCTTCATCTTCTCGCCCTTGAAATCGCGCGGACGCCAATCGGCGACGGCAGCGACCATGATGGCCACATCGGCGGGCATCGCGGCGCGCACGGCATCGGACATTTCCTGCGCGCTGCCGACATCCACCCGATCGACCCCGAGCGGAGTGGCCAGATGCACCGGGCCGGAGACGAGTGTGACCTGCGCGCCCGCAGCGGCGGCAGCGGCGGCGATGGCGTATCCCTGCTTGCCGCTCGAACGGTTGGCGAGATAGCGCACCGGATCGATCGGCTCATGCGTTGGCCCGGCAGTGACGAGCACATGCTTGCCGTAAAGCGGGCGGTGCTCGATATCGTCGGCAAAGCCCGGCTGGCCGGCAAGCGGATCGAATTCCTCTTCGTCCTGCGCCAGCGAGATTTGCGGGCGCGCCTCCCCTGCCTGGCCCGGATTGACCGGCGCTGCGGCATCCTCGCCCTCGAATGGCTGGGGCGCCCGCTGGCGCGCATTGACTTCGTGATTGATAGCCTCGCGATCGGTCGGCGGTGCGGCGCTGGCGCTGCCTTTCTTGGCAAAGAGATGCTCCGCGCCGGTCAGGTCCGGCTCGGGCAGTTCGGGCCCTTCGACGATGCCTTCGGGCAATTCCATATCGGCGAATTCGTCGTCATCGTCCTCGACCGGCTTGGCCGCGGTGCGCGGAATGATGGAGGATAGCAGACCGCTCAGCCCGCCGCCTCCGGCAGAGCCGTCGTCCTCCGCTTCTTCCTCGTGCCATTCGCCGTCATTGTTGCGGCGCGCGAGATAGGCAGCAATGTCCGCGCTTGCGGCGCCTGCATCCAGGCCTAGCGCCTCGGCGATTTCGAGCCACACGGCTTCGGGTTCGGGCAGGCGGCCGGGGCCGAATTCACCGCAGGCCATGTCGCCCATGTCGGGCTCCATCACCCGGATTCCGTCTTCGCGCAGCTTGGCAACGTTGCGCTCCGTCGCTTCGTGCTGCCACATCTTCACGTTCATCGCGGGCACGGCCATGACGGGCCGGTTGGTGGCAAGCAACATGGTGGTCGCCAGATCGTCCGCAATGCCTGCTGCCATCTTGGCGAGCATATTGGCCGTGGCCGGGCAGACGACGACCAGATCGGCGTCGCGCGAAAGCTGGATATGGCCGATCTCGGCCTCGTCCTTCAGATCCCACAGCGTGGTGTGGACCTGATTTCCGGACAGCGCGGCGAGCGCCATCGGCGTCACGAATTGCGCGCCCCCTTCCGTCAGCACGCAGGTGACGTCGGCGCCGCCTTTCCTGATCAGACGAACGAGCTCGCAGGATTTGTAGGCAGCGATGCCGCCGCCCACGACAAGCAGGATGCGGGGATTGGTCGCGTTACCCTCCGATTCCGGTTCTATGCGCTCGTGCAGCACGACGTGTCATAATCCGCTAATAGTCCAAGCGTGCGCCTTCGCAAATGATGGTTAAGATTGCTTTATCACCTGCGCCAACATGCGGCGCGATCAGCCGAGCCAGCCGGTAAGGACACCGCCATAGACAAGCGCAGCGCCGCCCAGTGCGGCAGCGATATAACCAAGCCATCCGCGCCCTTCGCGGCGACGGCGTTCCCACACCAGCTCGACATCGGGCAATGGGGGTGGCTCGGGCGCGCCGCCTTCGGGCGGAAAGCGGCTTTCTATCCGGCGCACCAGGTCGGGCAGGCGCAGCAGCGTGCCGACATCCTCGCGGATCCGGTCCGCGATCGCCGCTTCGGGTCCAAGCTCGTCGCGGATCCAGCTGCGGACATAGGGCGCGCTGGTTTCCCACATATTGATCGACGGATCGAGCTGGGTGGCGATGCCTTCGACCATCACCATCGTTTTCTGCAGCAGCAGAAGATGCGGCTGGGTCTGCATGTCGAAATCGCGGGTGATCGCGAATAATCCGTCGAGCATCTGCCCGACGCTCAATTCGCTCACCGGCTTCCCGCGCATCGGCTCGCCAACAGCGCGCAGCGCCGTCGCGAATTCGTCGACCGAGTGATAGCTCGGCACATATTGCGCTTCGAAGTGAATTTCCGCGACCCGCTTGTAGTCGCCAGTGATCAGGCCATAGAGAATTTCCGCCAGCCATTGCCGCGCCCGGCGGTCGATCCGGCCCATTATGCCGAAATCAATGGCGACGATCGTCCCGTCCGCTTTCACGAACAGATTACCCTGATGCATGTCGGCATGGAAAAACCCGCCGCTGATCGCCTGCGTAAGGAATGCGATTACCAGGCGGCGGGCGAGATCGGGCAGATCGTGGCCGGCGGCAATCAGCGCCCCGCGGTCGGAAATCTTGACGCCATCGATCCACTCGATGGTCATGATCTTGCCGTTGGTGCGATCCCAATCGATATCGGGAATGCGATATCGGTCGATGCCGCGCATCGCCTCGGCCAGTTCGGAAGCCGAGGCAGCCTCGCGGCGAAGATCGAGCTCGCTATTCGTCCAGCGCTTGAAATTGGCGATGACAAGGCGCGGGCGCAGCCGCGATGCTTCACCGCCCAGCGCTTCCAGATGCGCCGCGGCCCATTCATACGTCGCGATGTCGCGCGCGAATTTCTCGCGCACGCCGGGACGCAGCACCTTGATCGCCACTTCGCGGCCTTCGGTGGTGATGGCGCGATGGACCTGGGCGATGCTGGCAGCGCCGACGGGCACGGGATCGATTTCGGTGAAGAGCTCGTCCACAGGCCGCTCGAACGTACGGGCGAGCTGATCCTCGATCAGGGCGTAATCGACCGGTGGCAGGCTGTCCTGCAGGCTGAGGAGATTGTGCGCCGCATCCTCGCCGACGAGATCGGGCCGCGTCGCCAGCGTCTGGCCAAGCTTGATGGCCGCCGGGCCGATGGCGCGAAAGGCCCCGGCATAATCGGGCTCCTTAGGCTGGATCGTGCCGAAGCGCGCCAGCCGCACCAGCCGCTGCACCGGCACGGGCGTGTTGGGATCACGCTCGATCCCGCGCAGCGCCCCGTGGCGCGCGAGGGTCCGGCCCCATTTCAGGAGCCGCCAGATATGCGTGGAGGGGCGCGTCACCCTATATCTTCCATCCCGAATGGATGGCGACGGCGCCGCCCAGAATCGGCTCGACCTTCGTGCGGGCGAAGCCGGCCTCCCGGGTCATCCGCTCGAATTCGGCCGGTTTCGGGAAGCGGCGAATGCTTTCCGCCAGATAGCGGTAGCTTTCCTCGTCATTCGCAACCGCCTTGCCGATCTGCGGCATGATCTTGTGCGAATAAAGGTCGTAGACTTCCTTGAACCCACCCCACTCGGTGGTGCTGAATTCCATGCAATAGAACCGGCCGCCATATTTCAACACGCGGTGCGCTTCGCGAAGGGCCTTGTCGATATAGGTCACGTTCCGGATGCCGAAGACGATGGTGTAGGCATCGAACTGACGATCGGGATAGGTCAGCGTCTCCGCATTCTGCTGCGACCACGATAGCCCATCGAGACCGCGATCCATCGCCCGCTCGATACCGACATCGAGCATGTCCTGATTGATATCGGCGACGACAACTTCCGCCCCGCGCTCCGCCATGCGGAAGGCGATGTCGCCCGTGCCGCCGGCCATATCCAGGATTGCCTCGTCCGGCTGCGGTTTTACGCGCCGCACGAACTGGTCCTTCCAGAGCCGATGCATGCCGCCCGACATCGCATCGTTCATGATATCGTATTTGCTCGCCACGTTGGAAAACACGCCGCTCACGCGCGCGGTCTTCTCTTCCGGGGCGACGTCTTCGTAGCCGAAACTGACTGTATCGCTCATGCGGCGCGCTTTAGGGGGAATTGAGCGCAGCGCAAAGGGTGATAAAGGGCTGGCCATGCCCGAGCTTCCAGAAGTCGAAACCACCGTACGCGGGCTGGCGCGCTTTCTCGAAGGGGAGCGGGTCGAGCGCCTGTTGCTCAACCGGCCAGACATGCGGTTCCCTTTTCCGCCGAACCTGCGCCAGGCGATGACGGGCGCACGCATCACAGGTCTCGGTCGCCGCGCGAAATACGGCCTGCTTCACACCGATCGCGACACGACGATGATCTTCCATCTCGGCATGAGCGGTCGCTGGCGGATCGATCCCGAGACAGACGAAAAGCACGATCATCTCGTCATCGAAACCGCGGGCAATCGCTTCGCGCTCAACGATCCGCGCCGCTTCGGCTATGTCGATCTGGTGGACACGGTCGCGCTGGACGCCTGGCCGGCCTTTGCGATGATGGGGCCGGAGCCGCTCGGCGACGCGCTCGACGCCGACCATCTTCGCCGCGCCATCCGGGGCCGCAAGCAGGCGATCAAGCTGTTGCTGCTCGACCAGAAAATCGTCGCCGGCCTTGGCAATATCTATGTGTGCGAGGCTCTGTTCATGGCCGGAATTCATCCGCGCAAGGCCGGCGGCCGCGTCTATCGCCCCGCCCTGGAACGGCTGGTGCCCGCCATCCGCGCCGTGCTCGAACAGTCCATCCGCGATGGCGGCTCGAGCTTGCGCGATTACGCCCGGCCCGATGGCGAACTCGGCTATTTCGCCACGCGCTTCCAGGTCTATGGCCGCGAGGGCGAACCCTGCCTGCGCTGCGATGACGGAGTCATCCGACGCGTGGTCCAGGGCGGGCGGAGCACCTGGTTCTGTCCGGCGTGTCAGGGGTAGGTTGTTTTGGGGTGATTTGTTTGTTTCGTACACGCATCCGCGGGTGCGTCCTCGGTGCTGTTCCCTCCCCCGGATCAAGTCCGGGGTCCGGGGCACCTGCGGTCGCGCGTTCGCGCTCTGTCGGGCGCTGGTCGCGCCCGATGCTTGCGCTTTCCAAGAGGGCTGGTCGCAGAGCTCCGAGCACAGCGAGGCAAGGGCGAACGCCCGCCCGCAGCGGGCGCAGCTCTGCTGCGCGTCTAGCGAGGACGATCCGACGGATGTCGGATCGAAAAGCAAACAAACACCACAAACATTGACCTTCCCGGCTCTCGACCTTATGTGAGCCGCCGTTCAGGCGCTTTTGCGCCCGTTTTACCGATTCTATGAAAGCATATGCCCGGCCGTTCGCGGACGGTCGAGATACAGGACTGACACATGGCCAATACGCCGCAAGCCAAGAAGCGCATTCGTCGCAACAACAACCGTGCCGAGATCAATGGCGCGCGCATCAGCCGCATCCGCACGCAGGTGAAGAAGGTCGAAACGGCCGTTGCCGAAGGCGACAAGAAGGCCGCGACGGCCGCTCTCAAGGATGCGCAGCCCGAAATCGCGAAGGGCGTCGCCAAGGGCGTGCTCCACAAGAACACCGCGGCTCGCAAGATGAGCCGGTTGAGCAAGCGGGTCGCCGCGCTCTGATTCGGGTCCGCCGCCGCGCGATTCGCAGCGGCGCGGACAGCGAAAAGCGGAACGAAATCGGAACGGGGTCGGTGGTTGTCCACCGGCCCCGTTTTTGCATCTGCGAAGCTGGCGGGCGCGCTGCGGACTAAGTGCAGGAAAAACCGCGATTCGCGGGACTGTCACAAGAAAATCGCCATTTTTCAAAGCGATGAACGCAGCTCTGCGGCTTAGGGACGAGTCAAGAACCTAAATTTTAATAAATTTGTCATGCGACCCTTGCCCGCCGCGAGGAGTGGTTCATAACAGCATTCGAGGCGGCGGTGATCTCCATCGTAGCCATCACATGAGAGTTATCGACACGAAAGACCCGACGGGCTGCCTGAGCCCGCTGGAAGGGGAAGCTTTGTCTTTCGCGTCGGTTGGAGAGGCGACCAAGGCAGGGGAAGCCGGCTCAGCTTATTGAGGACGGGATTACAGCGATGATCAGAATGGGACCGCATAGCGGCCGCATCAATGCGTCTAAAGACAAGGTGGCAGAGGACAATATGGAGGATCGCGAAGCGCTGGACCTGGCGGCCGATTGGGCGGATATCAGCCAGGGGCTTCGCAAAGACCTCGGCCATCAGCTCTTTACGCAATGGATCAAGCCGATCCAGCTGGGCAAGCTCGACAAGGCCGACGGCACACTCGATCTTTTCTTGCCGACCGAATTCTCCGCGAATTGGGTGAAGGACCGCTATCACGACCGGCTATCGCTCGCCTGGAAGATCGCTTCTTCCGAAGTGCGCCACATCGCCATCAAGGTTCATCCCGGCCGCCGCAAGATCGCCGAATTCGATCTGCGTGGGCATGACGGCTTCGGCCATCGGGCCGCGAACGATTCGACGCTCGCTATGGAGTCGATCGGCGACGATGGTTTTACATCCAGCGTCGGACTCGATCCCAGCCAGACGTTCGCCGCGTTCATCACCGGAAGCACAAACGTGCTCGCCAAGAATGCCGCCGAGCGCATGAGCAAGGCCGAAAAGCCGCAATTCAGCCCGCTCTATCTCAAGGCCGCGACCGGTCAGGGCAAGACGCACCTGCTGCACGCGATCGGCCATTCCTACCTCCAGGCCTTCCCCCGCGCCCGCATCTTCTACTGCAGCGCAGAGCGCTTCATGGTCGAATTCGTCCAGGCGTTGAAATCGAACGAGATGATCGAGTTCAAGGCCCGCCTGCGCGCTTTTGACCTGCTGCTGGTGGACGATATCCAGTTCATCATCGGCAAGGCCGCTGCGCAGGAAGAGCTGCTTTACACGATCGATGCGCTGCTTGCCGAGGGCAAGCGCCTGGTCTTCGCCGCAGATCGCGCGCCGCAGGCGCTCGACGGTGTCGAGCCGCGCCTGCTCAGCCGCCTCTCCATGGGCCTTGTCGCCGACATCCAGCCCGCCGATATCGAGCTGCGCCGCGCGATCCTGGAATCCAAGCTGACGCGCTTCGCCCCGCTCGAAGTGCCCGCGGACGTGATCGACTTCCTCGCCCGCACTGTCAGCCGCAATGTGCGCGAGCTGGTGGGCGGACTCAACAAACTGATCGCCTACGCCCAGCTGAC
This sequence comes from Aurantiacibacter aquimixticola, assembly GCF_003605475.1. Classification (NCBI taxonomy): domain Bacteria; kingdom Pseudomonadati; phylum Pseudomonadota; class Alphaproteobacteria; order Sphingomonadales; family Erythrobacteraceae; genus Aurantiacibacter; species Aurantiacibacter aquimixticola. Next base: position 1,564,244 of record NZ_RAHX01000001.1, read on the forward strand.
CGGACAGGAAGTCTCGCTCCAGTTGGCCGAAGAGCAGCTGACCGATATCCTGTCGGCCAATCGCCGCCGCATCACGATCGACGAGATTCAGCGCACGGTGTGCCAGTTCTACCGCATCGACCGCAGCGAGATGTCGTCCAAGCGCCGCGCGCGCGCCGTGGTTCGTCCGCGCCAGGTGGCGATGTATCTGTCCAAGGTGCTGACCCCGCGCAGCTACCCCGAAATCGGGCGTAAGTTCGGTGGGCGCGATCACTCGACCGTGATCCATGCCGTGCGCCTGATCGAGGATCTGCGCGAGCGGGACGCCGATATGGACGGCGATGTGCGCAGCCTGCTGCGCCAGCTCGAGAGCTGATCGGCTACCGGCCGCTTCTCCACACGATATCGACAAACTTGCCGACAGACACATCGAAGGGCGTTCTCCCGGCGAGATCCACAGGCTTGTCCGCAAGTCATGCACAGCCTTGTGCACGAGGCGTACACTTGTTGAAATCGACACTTTTCAAGCGATGCACTTGCCTTTTTTGACGTGATTACATAGGCTTACTTCCATAAAGCAGACTGAACACCTGCGTCGCCACCTCCGCCCAATCCGCGCATTTCCACAGGCCGGACAAATCATCCGCGCTGTATGCCTTTCGCCACAGGCTGTAGGGCAGCCGTTCCGCAAAACTTTACCGGCGCGGCGATCCGGCTAGGGAGGGTGGATCATGGATGACGCCCCGCACCCACTTTCCGAGGACAGGCTCGACCGCTTCGCTCGGCATATCGTGCTGCCCGAAATCGGCGGCGCGGGGCAGGTACGGCTGGCGCGCAGCCATGTCGCAGTGATCGGGCTGGGCGGGATCGGATCGCCGGTGCTGCAATATCTTGCAGGGGCGGGGATCGGTCGCTTCACGCTGGTGGACGATGGCGATGTCGAGGCGAGCAACCTTCAGCGCCAGACCCTCTATGCGATGCGCGATATCGGCCATGGCAAGGCCGTCTCCGCGCGCCGCTGGCTCGCCAATTTCGATCGGCAGATAGAGGTTTCGATTTCGGACACTCGGGCCACGACGGACAATGCGCGCGCCATGATCGACGGCGCAGATCTGGTCATCGACGGAACGGACAATTTCGCCACCCGACTCGCCGTCTCGGACGCTTGCGTCGCGGCACATGTGCCGTTGCTTTCCGCCGCAATCGGCCGCTTTCAGGGACAGGTCGGGGCATTTGCCGGACATCTGCCGGCCGAGGCCTGCTATCGCTGTTTCGTAGGAGACGCCTTCGATTCCGAGGATTGCGACACCTGCGCCGAGGACGGCGTGCTGGGCGCAATGGTCGGCTGGGTCGGCACCCTTTCGGCGATGCAAGCCATCCGCATCCTCGTCGCCCCGCAAATGGGCGAGCCCGGCTGGGGCCAGCTGCAGCTGATGGACGGTCTGAAGCCGGGCATGCGGACGCTGACGATTGCGAAAGACCCGGATTGCAAGGCCTGCTCAGGCCACCTCGATTGAGGCAACGCATTAAGCGCTGTGCAGTCGGTCTGGAAGCGATTACATGCCCGCCGCAATGACCGCGTCCGCCCAGCCCGAGACCTTGCAAAGCCGCGTGCGCAGGCTCATCGAAACGCGCATCTTCGACCGCGCGATCATCGCGGTGATTGTTGTCAATGCACTTGGTCTGGGCATGGAGACGTCGCCAGCCATCATGGCGAGTTACGGCGATATCGTCGGCCTGCTGGACAGGATCGCCATCGCCATCTTCGTTGTCGAACTTGCGCTGAAGCTCTTCGCCTATCGCTTCGCCTTCTTCCGCAATGGCTGGAACGTCTTCGACTTGCTCATCGTGAGCGCCGCGCTCGTTCCGGCGTCGCGTGAATTTTCGGTGCTGCGCGCTCTGCGGATCCTTCGTGCGCTGCGCCTCATTTCCGTCGTGCCGAGCATGCGGCGCGTCATTGTCGGCCTGTTCAGCGCCATCCCCAGCATCGGCACCGTCATCGTCATGCTCTTGCTGCTGTTCTATATCAGCGCGGTCATGGCGACGAAGCTGTTTGGCGCGGCTTTTCCCGAATGGTTCGGCACGCTGGGCGCATCGCTCTATTCGCTTTTTCAGATCATGACGCTGGAAAGCTGGTCGATGGGCATCGTGCGCCCGGTGATGGAAGTCTTTCCGTGCGCCTGGGCCTTCTTCGTGCCCTTCATCCTCGTCACCAGCTTCATCGTGCTCAACCTCTTCATCGGTGTGATCGTGAACGCGATGTCGGAAGCTACGGATGAAGAGGCCCATGACGAGCGAGAAGAGATCCTGCGTGAATTGCGCGGGCTGAGAGACGATATCGGCAAGCTGCGCGCCGCTGCAGACAGAGGCGATTAGGCCCGCAGCACCTCTTCCACCCATTGCGGCACCAGCTCGCTCGCAGGGCCAAGGCGCGTTTCGTCGAAGAGGTGCGATCCGGCGCTGCGTTCGAGATTGAGCTCCAGCGTGCGCGCTCCGCCGCGGTTCGCTTCGGCAACCAGCCCTGCTGCGGGGTAGACCGCTCCGCTTGTCCCGATGCTGACGAACAGATCGGCCTGCGCAACGGCGGCGAAGATGCGATCGAGATCGTAGGGCATCTCGCCGAACCAGACGATGTCGGGCCGCATCGCCGCTTCGCCGCAGGCAGGGCAAGCGGGGCCATCGCCCAGCGTCCCTGTCCAGCGGTGGCGCACATCGCAGGCCCTGCACCAGACGGACAGCCCCTCGCCATGCATGTGGTGGACCCGGCGCGCCCCTCCCCGCTCATGCAAATCGTCGATATTCTGCGTGACGATGAGCAATTCGCCGCCGAATTGCGCGTCCAATCGCCCGATCGCCTGGTGGGCAGCGTTCGGCTCCGCGGCCACGATATTGGCCCGACGTTCGTCGTAGAAGCGCTGCACCAGTGCCGGATCCCGGGCGAAGCCTTCGGGCGTTGCCACCTCTTCGACCGGGTGATCCTCCCAAAGGCCATCCTCTGCGCGGAAGGTCTTCAGGCCGCTTTCAGCGGAAATCCCCGCGCCTGTCAGGATCACGATATTGCGAATGACTGCCATGCCCTGCATGAAGCATGCCCAGCACAGGAGAGGCAATGGCACGTATCGGCATAATCGGCAGCGAGGGGCGGATGGGGCTGGCGATTGCCGAAGTCCTGGCGACAGGCGAGCATGAATGCGCGGGCGGCGTCGATCGCGGGCATGATCCGGCCGACGTTGCGGGTCATGCCGATGCTCTGGTGGATTTTTCCGCGCCCGATGCCCTGGCGGAAAATCTCGCCTCCGCGCGCAGAGCCGGCGTGCCGATACTGATCGGCACGACAGGCCTTGCCGATGAGCACCACGCTGCGCTCGATGAAGCCGCAAACGGTATCCCCGTCCTGCAGACGGGCAACACCTCACTCGGCGTAACGCTGCTGGCGCATCTCGTGAAAGAGGCCGCGGCGCGGCTGGGGCCGGAGTGGGACATCGAAGTGCTCGAAATGCATCACCGGATGAAGGTCGATGCACCATCGGGTACGGCGCTGCTGCTCGGCGAAGCGGCAGCCGAGGCGCGCGGGGTGGACCTTGCCGAGAACACCGAAAGCGGGCGGGACGGCCATATCGGCAAGCGCGCGGAGGGAGCGATCGGCTTCGCGGCACTGCGCGGCGGAACGGTAGCGGGCGAGCATTCGGTGATCTTCGCAGGCGAGCAGGAGCGCATCACCCTCGCCCACTCGGCCGAAAACCGCTCCATCTTCGCCCGCGGTGCGGTGCGCGGGGCCGCATGGCTGATCGGCAAACCGCCGGGGCGCTACACTATGCAGGACGTGCTTGGGCTGTGAGTGGATCGGAAGACGCACTCGATTACTACCGCGACCAGCTGCGCGTCCTCGTCTGGTCAGGCTTCTTCAACGAAGACGATTTGGAATTGTACTGCGGCGACCTGACATACGACAAGGATTCAGCCACGCATGTCGATGTGCTGCGCGAATACGGCAACGCGTTGATGGCGAAGAAGCGCGTTGCGGAAGCTGGATGGCCAGCTCGCACGGATTGGGACAAGCTCGATGAAGTATTTGCGGCACTTGAGACTTGCGACATCTTGTCGCTCCATAATGTTGGCTACACAACCAGCGACGCGCATGACGATGCCTGGCAGACCATCCGTGAAGCATCGGACCGAGAATATCGAGGCTTCGTCTACTACCATGGGCAGGACGTGGAACGCGCTGTAGATGCGATGCCCCTATTTCTCGGATATGATTCAATCGCGGAAGGTGAAAAGGCAAAGCGCGAACTGGGCGAGGAAATAGTTGCGGCGGTGCGCGAAGGCGGCTTTGCCGTCGACTGGTCGGGCGATCCCGAAACGCGAATGAGCATCGTCGATCTCGTTTGGAAGAAACGCGCTGAATGGTCCGACCAGGGCTCTGAGTCCGAGACAACGGAAGCGTCAGACGCGAAAGCGAGCGGTTTTTTCCGCCGACTTTTCGGACGATGACAAAAGATCAGATCTTCGAATTCTTCCGCCGTCTGGCGGAGGACAATCCCGATCCGGAAACCGAGCTCGAGTACGGGAATGCCTATCAGCTCGCCGTCGCCGTGGCGCTCTCGGCGCAAGCGACCGACATAGGCGTGAACAAGGCGACCCGCGCGCTCTTCGCCAAGGTCGAAACGCCGCAACAGATGCTCGATCTGGGCCACGATGCGCTGGTGGAGCACATCAAGACCATCGGCCTTTTCAATTCAAAGGCGAAGAACGTCATCGCGCTCTCGCAAATGCTGGTCGACGAATATGACGGCGAAGTTCCCGACACGCGTGACGATCTCGTCCGCCTGCCGGGCGTGGGCCGCAAGACAGCGAATGTCGTGCTCAATTGCTGGTTCGGGCAGGAAACCTTCGCCGTCGACACGCATATATTGCGCGTCGGCAATCGCACGGGGTTAGCCAAGGGCAAGACGCCCGAGCAGGTCGAGGCGAAGCTGGAAAAGCGCGTGCCGCAGCCCTTCCGCCTGCATGCGCATCACTGGCTTATCCTGCATGGGCGCTACACCTGCAAGGCGCGCACGCCCGAATGCTGGCGCTGCAAGGTCGTGGATCTGTGCAGCTATCGAAAGAAGGTGACGGAGAAGCCGAAGGGGCGGTAAGCGCTAGCGCACCGAGGCGGGCTTTTTCATCGCGATGATAGCATACACATAGGTGAGCGCCGCCACGCCCGCGACGGCAGCGGCCGTGTAAGGCTGCGGCGTGAGCAGATAGGCCGCGTAGCAACCTGCAGCCCGTATCACGAAATGCACGAACCCGGCTGTGTCGTCGGCACCCCATCCATGCGGCACCCAGACGAGGCCCGCGAATATGGCAAGGCCGAGGACGAGGAATGCCACGTCCTGCAATGCCGTGGCCGCGATGATGACCAACGGGATCAACATGGCGACGACCGTGATGAAACGCATGAACAGCTGGCTTACCGGGTTGTCCTGCCCCTGCCTCCAGTAATGCAGCTCGCCGCGCAGCGCGTCGATGGCGAGCGCAATCGGAACAGGTATCGCCGCAGCCACATAGGGCAGGAAGGACGGCAGGCCGTCCGGCACAAGAGCATAGGCTATCGCGAGCGCGCCCCAAGCAATAAGGCCGCCGATCGGCATCGCTGCGGTGCTGTTTGCGAGGTAGTCACGCCGCGCTTCCGCCAGCGGCATACGGTCATAATCCGTCATCAGATGTGCCCCCTCAAACGTCGTCGGCGCTTTTCAGCTCACCCTTGTCGATTTCGCCCATCGCGCTTGCCGTGGCGACCGTGACGGTGGCATCGCCGGTGACATTCGTGGCGGTCCGCATCATGTCCATGATCCGGTCCACCCCGGCGACGAAGGCGATGGTTTCGAGCGGCACCTTAACCGCCGTGAAGATCGCGCCCATCATCACGAGGCCGCCGCCCGGAATGCCCGCCGCGCCGATGCTGCCGACCGTCGCCAGCAGGGCGATCATCAGATAGTCGGTGGTCGAGAGATCGACACCGAAGATCTGCGCGCCGAATAGCGTGGCAAGGCCCAGATACATCGCAGTGCCGTCCATGTTGATGGTAGAACCAAGGGACACGACAAAGCTGGAAGTCGGCTTGCTGACGCCCAGATTGCGCTGGGTGCAGCGCAGGGTCACGGGCAGCGTCGCGCTGGAGCTGGCGGTGGAATAGGCGACCGCGATCGCGTCCACCATGCCGCGGAAGAAGCCGCCGATCGACACTCGCGCCATGAAAGCGAGGATCCCGGTATACATCACGCCGATGATCAGCAGACAGCCAAGGTAATTCATGCCCACCAGCTTGGCGAGCGCGACGACTGCGTCGAGGCCGAGGATCCCGACGACCCAGGCCATCAGCGCGAAGACGCCGAAGGGGGTCAGCTCCATCACGAGGATGGTGATCTTCTGGAAGATGAGCGCACCGCCATCGAAAGCGCGCGCGATCATGGCCGCGCCGCGCACGCCGCTATCGGTTTCGGCCTCGTCGTCATCCTCCACATCGCCGCGCGCCAGCAGGATGCCGATGCCAACCAGCAGAGAGAAGACGATAAGCGGCAGGACTTGCACATTCGCCATCACGCCCACCGGGCTGACCGGGATCATCGAACGCAGCATTTCGCGCCAGTCGAAAGCGGCAGGCTCGGGCGTGTCGCCCATCGGGATGGCCGATGTGTCAAGGCCGACGCCCGGTTCGAACCATGTGCCGAGCGCCAGGCCCAGCCACACCGCCACTTGCCCGGTGATGACGAACAGCAGGATCGCGCGCCAGCCTACGCTGCCGAGCTTGCCGAGATTGCCGATGCTCGCAACACCGGAAACCACGCTGAAAAAGATCAGCGGGACAATCAGCATCTTGATGAAATCGATGAAGATATCGCCGATGATCTTGATGCTTTCGGCACCTGGACCCCAGAAATAGCCGGTGATGCCGCCGAGGATCAGCGCGGCGACAACGCGCTGCCACAGCGGAATGGCGAACCAGGCTTTCAGCATTTTTTCTACGTCCCCTCACCCAGCGCCGTCATCGCGATGCGGCGGTATATCCGGCTTAGCGTAGCAAGGTCGGCAATGGCCACTGCCTCGTCCGTCTTGTGCATGGTCGCGTTCACCAGGCCGAATTCGATTACCGGGCACAAATCCTTCAGGAAGCGCGCATCGGACGTGCCGCCGGTGGTCGAGCTTTCCGGGTCGATGCCCGTCTCCGCCTCGATCGCGGCAGCAATCGCTCGGGAAAAATCGCCAGGCGGCGTCAGGAACGGCTCACCGCTGATGACGGGCCGCGCGGTGCCACCATGCTTTCCGGCGATGGTGGTGACCCTTTCGGACAGCGAAGCGCCCGAATGCAAATCATTGAAGCGGATCGATATCCGCGCGGTCGCTTTCCCGGGAATGACGTTGTGCGCCTTGTTCGGCACGTTGAATTCGGTGATCTCGAGATTGCTCGGCTGGAACCACTCGGTCCCCTCGTCGAGCACCAAGGCATCGAGCTCGGCCAGGATCGCGACCATTTTTGGCATCGGATTGTCGGCAAGGTGGGGATAGGCGACGTGACCCTGCGTGCCCTCAGCTTCCAACCAGATATTCACCGATCCGCGCCGCCCGATCTTCATCATGTCGCCGAGCTTGTTCACGCTGGTCGGCTCACCGACGAGGCACAGATCAGGGATCTCTCCGCGCTCGCGCATCAGATCGATCAGCGCGCGCGTGCCGTGAAGCGCCGGGCCTTCCTCGTCGCCGGTAATGACGAAACTGATCGTCCCCGCATCCGCCGGAATGTCGGCGACGGCAGCGACCATGCAACCGATCGCACCCTTCATGTCGACCGCGCCTCGGCCGTAGAGCAGCTCGCCGCGCTCCTCAGGCTCGAACGCGCCGCTTTCCCAACCCTCGCCCGGCGGCACCACGTCGAGATGTCCGGCAAAGGCGAAATGCTTGGACCCTTCGGGCCCGTGGCGAATGGCAAAGAGATTTTCGACCGGCTCCTCCTCGCTGCCTTCCGGTCCCTCGCCTCGGATGAAGCGATGCACCTGGAACCCTAGCGGGGCGAGCATCTCCTCCATCATGTCGAAAACTGCGCCGCGCGCCGGGGTCACGCTTTCACATGCCATCAGATGGCGCGTATTGGCGAGCGGATCGGCGCTCACGCTTCCTGCCCCACTTCGAACTGAGAGATCGTCCACTCCTCGGCCCGGGCCGCGTCGACCCAGTGCTGCATCCAGTCATGCTCCCAGACGGACTGCATGTAGGTTTCCGCAAAGCCCGGCACGCCGATGCCGTAAGTCAGGAAGCGGCTGACGACGGGCGCGTAGAAAATGTCGGCTGCACTGAATGTGCCGAACAGGAATGGCCCGCCCTTTCCGAAGCGCGCTCTCGCCTCGGCCCAGAGGCCGAGGATACGCACGATATCGGCCTTGGTTTCCTCGGCCAGTTCGACGCGCGCTTCGGCGCGGATATTCATCGGGCAGTTGCGCCGCAGCGACATGTAGGAGGAATGCATTTCCGCCACCATCGCGCGGGCCATCCCACGCGCATCGTCGGACTTCGGCCAGAAACGATCGCGCCCGACCTTGTCGCCCAGATATTCCATGATGGCGAGGCTGTCCCACACCACCGTATCGCCGTCCCACAGCACCGGAACCTTGCCCGCCGAAGGACGGAATTCACCCTTCGCGCCTTTCATGGCCTCCCAATCGTCGCCGTAGAGCGGGACCGTCCATTCCTCGAAATTGAGGCCGCTCTGCTTAGCCGCCAGCCAGCCGCGCAGCGACCAGCTGGAATAATTCTTGTTGCCGATAATAAGCTTCATGCGCGTTTCCGTGTCCCCTGTTGGCGCGAAGGGCTAGCCGTTAAGGCAAAGCCTGTCGAGCCTGAACGGCATGCCGTGCGCCGCCCTGTTTCTCAAGCTGCATACCGGCTGAATCCTTTGGGTTTCGGGTTTGTTTACCATCCTGTGCCAGAGCAGCCTTCTCGCTTCGTGCGGGATCGCAAAACGAGGGCAATCGGTGGCGGACGCCAAACCGAAGAAGCAGCGAAAGGCACGGCGGCTCGAACGCCTGAAGCATGCCGTGTGGGCAGGCGCGATCGCGCTCGTCCTCGGCGTGCTGACGCTGCTGCATCCGATCGATCAGGTTTTCTGGGCGATGCAGAGTCGCGCGGTCTCGGAGCCAGCCTCTGGCGAATTCGTTTATGTCAGCGACGAATCGGACTTTACCGATCCCGATTACCCGGAGAGACGCCGCCAGCTTGCTCAGGCGATCCGTCAACTCAACGCGGCGGGTGCCAATAGGATCTTTGTTGATGGCGTATTCGATACACCTACGAACGCCGAAGTTGACAGGTCGTTGAATGAGGCGCTGCGTTCTTTTGAAGGCGAGGCGTTTCTTGTTCAGAAGACTCAGACAGGTATCGATGGACAACGGCAAGAGTCAGGCTCCGTCGAAGCGGTCGCTGACGGTGTCCAGCCCGTTGGTAGCGATCTCTACAAAAATTTCATGGGTCTCGCTTGGGACGCGCAGTACGAGATCGCCACTGTGGACGGGATGCTGCCGAACCTGTCCGCGAAAGCAGCGCGGATCGACGCGGCAGGTAAAGACAGCTTTCCGATCGCATATGATGTTGCCTTGGAGACATTGCCCACTTTGACATTGCGAAATGTTGCGATGGCCAACTTCTCGCCAGAGACGGTTGAAGGAAAGACCATCGTCGTTGGTAGCGAAACCGATGACGATCGGATGAGCCTGGACATCCCCGGCCTTACGGGCGTTTCGTCAACTCTCGTGCAAGTGCTGGCCGCCGAAAGCCTTTTTTCAGATCGAATTATTTTCGTCCCGTGGTTTCCTCCACTTATGGTGACCATCATTCTGCTTTTGGCGGTATCTCAACTGCCTGGCGCACGGCTAAGGCGAATTGGATATGCAGTCGTCGCGCTATCCGCGCCGATCGCTCTTCTCATTACTGCTTATCTTGGCTGGCGCGTTAGCGCGTCTGATGCTCTCGCCCTTCTCGGTGTCTACGGATTTTTCCGACTCCGCACGCGCTGGAAAGATTCTTTTGCGCTCGTTGATCCGGAAACGAACCTGCCGACATTCGCCGCGATGGAGGGCAGTGAAAAGATCGCGCAGGACTTGCCTGCGATCATCGTCGCGAAGATCCATCGTTTCGAGCAGGTTCGTCGCACCCTGCCAAAGGAAATGCACTCGGAATACGTCCTGCGGATCATATCGCGTCTGAAAGCCGCGACCCAGGATGCGACGATCCATATCGGCCAGGGCCATATGATCGCGTGGACGATGGGGGAAAAAGAACCGGGACTGCTGCAGGAACACCTGGAAGGGCTGCGCGCATTGTTCTCCGCGCCTCTTATCGTGGGGGACCAGCAAGTCGATGTCGGCATCACATTCGGCGTCGACATTACCCCCAGCCCCAATATCGCGCGGCGCTTGGCATCGGCCGTCGACGTGGCCGAGCAAACGAACGAGACATACGATCCGCTGATCATCGCCGATGCGACGTCGGAAGAGGATCTGATCTGGAACATCTCCCTGCAGGCGCGCATCGATGCGGCGCTCGGCAATGGCGAGATTTTCCTGGCCTACCAGCCAAAGATCATGGTGCAGACCGGAGAAGTCATCGGCGTCGAGGCGCTGGTGCGCTGGCGCGATCCAGCCAAGGGCCTGATCCCTCCAGACAGTTTCATCCGCCAATGCGAGACCGCCGGCCGGATGACGCATCTCACGCGCTTTGTCCTCGAAGAAGCCTGCCGCGCGGGCAACGCGTTCGAAGATGCGGGGCACAATTTCCCGGTTGCGGTGAATATCTCGGCGACGCTCATGCATGAAGACGCTGTCGTGGACATGGTGGCCGACGCCTTGCGGCGGACCGGGTTCGATCCGGGCAGGCTGACGCTCGAAATCACCGAAACCTACCGCATCTCCAATCTCGAACGCGCGGCGGAGGTCATGGAAAAATTGCGCGCGCTCGGCCTGAAGATTTCCATGGACGATTTCGGCGTTGGCGCAGCAAGCCTCGAGGCACTGCTTCGGCTCCCCTTCGGCGAACTCAAGATAGACCGGATGTTCGTCTCGCGCATGACATCCGATCCCAAGGCGGCAGGCATCGTGCGCAACATCCTGCAACTCGGAAAGGATTTGCGAATCATCGTCGTCGCGGAAGGCGTCGAAGATGCCGCGACGTTAACGATCTTGCGTGATTCAGGCTGTCTCGTGGCCCAGGGTTTCGCCATTTCGAGACCGGTAGAATTTACCAAAATCCTTTCCTATCAGAAGGATAGCCAAGATCGCCGCCTAACGAATATGGTTTAGACTTTACAAACATCGTTGGTTAACGCTAGGACTGTCTTCAGTTAACAGGAGACTTCCTATGGGTAGAAGTTTTTGGGACTGGCTTTGGGGCGGACGTCACGTCTAACAGGCCAGCAAAAATCAAGCGAAAGAGGGTGCCTCAGGCGCCCTTTTTTGTGTCTGGGATCCGTCTCGCCGACCGGTGGGGCAATGCGCTTGAGCGGACCTACTGTCGGATATCGAAAAGCATGGCCGCCCGCAGCTCGTCGAGGCCCATGCCTTTTTCCGCGCTGGTTACATGCACGTGCGGAAATGCTGCGGGATGCTTGCGCGCTTCTTCGCGCACGGCCTCGGTGACTTTCTCCAGAGCGCTCGCCTTGATCTTGTCGGCCTTGGTCAGCACCAGCCGGTAACCCACGGCCGCCTCGTCCAGCATGGTCATCATGTCGCGATCGCTGTCTTTCAGCCCATGGCGACTGTCGACCAGCACCATCGTCCGCCGCAGCGGCACGCGCCCGCGCAGGAAGGTGCGCACGAGCTTGCGCCATTTCTCGACGACTTTCACAGGCGCCTTGGCAAAGCCATAGCCCGGCATATCGACCAGGCGGAACTGCGTCGGCTCGCCGACTTCGAAGAAATTTAGCTCCTGCGTGCGCCCCGGCGTCACCGACGTGCGGGCAATGCTCCTGCGCCCGGTCAGTGCGTTGATGAGCGAACTCTTGCCGACATTGGAGCGGCCGCAGAAGGCCACCTCGGGAAAGTCGGGATCGGGGATGAATTTAAGCTGCGGCGCGGATAGCAGGAATTCCACCCGCCCCGAGAAAAGTCGGCGCGCCTCTGCTGCCAGGTCCTGTTCGAGTTCGGGGGTCACTCCGCGGCCTTCTCTGCCTTCTCACGCTCGGCCGCGCGTAGTTTCTCTTCCTTGTCCTTCAGCATCTGCGCTTTCAGCTGCGGATTGCGCGAATAGAGATACCATTGCTGCGCCAGCGTCAGCACGTTGTTGCTGATCCAGTAGAGCAGCAAGCCTGCGGCAAACGGCGCCATCACGAACATCAGCACCCACGGCATCAGCATGAAGATCTGCTGCTGCATCGGATCCATCGCCGCCGGGTTGAGCTTGAACTGCAGCCACATGGTGAAGCCCAGCAGCACGGCGAGAACGCCGATGGCCAGGAAGCTTGGCGGCGTGAAATCGAGCAGGCCGAAGAGATTGAGAATGGTCGCCGGGTCGCGCGCCGAGAGATCCTGGATGTAAAGGAAAGGCTGGTGACGCATTTCGATCGCCAGCAGCAGCACCTTGTAGAGCGCGAAGAAGATCGGGATCTGGATGAAGATCGGCAGGCAGCCCGCCAGCGGATTGACCTTCTCTTCCTTGTAGAGCTTCGCCATCTCCTGCTGGAGCTTGGGCTTGTCGTCCTTGTAGCGTTCCTGAAGCGCCTTCATCTTCGGCTGCACGGCGCGCATCTGCGCCATGGAATGGAATTGCTTCTGCGCGATCGGGAACAGGATCAGCCGGATGATGAGCGTCAGGCAGACGATTGCCACGCCGAAATTGCCGACCAGTCCGAACAGGAAGATCAGCACCTGCCACATCGGCCAGGCGATCCAGGCGAACCAGCCCCAGTCAATGGCGTTGCCGAAACGCTCGACACCCTGTGCCTGGTATTCGTCGAGCAGCCCGCTTTCCTTGGCGCCAGCGAACAGGCGCGTGGTGCGGGTGACAGTCTGGCCCGCGCCGATCGTGACGGGGTCGTAGATCAGGTCTGCGCGGTAGGTGTCGCCTCCCGAAGATCGGAACGCGCCCGATGCCGCCTGACCTTCCTCGGCGATAAGCGCGGAAAGCCAGTAGATATCGGTAAAGCCGATCCAGTCCGTGTCGGAGCCAAAGGTAACCGGGCCTTCCTCCAGCACCTCGTCGTAATCCCAGTCGAAATTCACGCCCTCGCCGGTCGCCGCGATGGGGCCGGAATGGACGTTCCAGGTGCTCAGGCTAGCGGTCGCGCTGGTCCGGTTGACGAAGGCGTAGGGGCGCAGCGCAATAGTGCCTTCGCCCACATTCGCCACGGCCTGCGTGACGGTGAGCATGTAATGTTCGTCGATAGCGTAGCGCAGCAGAAAACGCAGCCCTTCGCCATTGTCGTAGCGAAGCGTAACGGGCGTTTCCTGCGTCAGCGTATCGCCCTCGGACACCTGCCACTGCGTATTTGCATCGGGCAGAGAGACACCCTCGCCCACCCAGCCGAATTGCGCAAAGTGCTGGCCTGCCGTGCCGGCCGGCGCGAACAGGCGGATCGGGCCGCTATCCTGCTCCACCGTCTGGCGATGGGTCTTGAGATCGATGTCGTCGAGCCGCGCGCCTGTCGGATTGATCGAGCCGCGAATCTCCGCCGCGTCGATCGCAACGCGCTCACCGCTCGCCAGCGCCGTTTCGAGATCGACCGGGCCCGCATCAATGCTTGTGTCGCCGCCGGGTGCGGACAGCTCGCCGTCGACGCGCTGCATCGGCGCGTCCTCCCGGTTCGCCATGTTGGTCGGCGCCTCTTCCGGCTCCGGGAAATAGGTCCGCATGGCAAAATCCCAGCCGAACAGCAGGATCGCGCTCAGCACGACGGCGAGGATGAGGTTACGCTGATTGTCCAAGGTATCGAGGTCCGTCGAGAATTATGTCACGGGGCAGGCAGTGGCTCCTCATGGAACCGGATCGTGGCCATGTCCCCCCCAGGGATTGCAGCGCAATATACGCTTCGTCGCCAGCCATCCACCCCTTATCGCGCCATGCCGTTCGAGCGCCTCGATGGCGTATGCGCTGCAAGAAGGCTGGAAGCGGCAGGTGGGCGGCAGGATGCGGCTCGGGCCGAGCTGCCAGCCGCGCGCGATCAGGATAAACAACCGCTTCATCGCCGACTGCCCTTTCGCGGCCTGCGCGGGCGATTGCCCTTGCCCTGCGTTGCGCGATCGAGCGCGATTCGCAGATCCTCACCCATTTGCGCGAAGTCTCGCTCGACGCCGCCCTCGCGCCCGATAAGCACGTGATCGTGATCAGGCAGGCCGTGGTCGGTGAGCGCCCCGCGCAGCAATTCGCGAAAACGCCGCTTCATCCGGTTGCGCACCACGGCATTGCCGATCTTCTTGGTGACCGTGATCCCGTAGCGCACGCCCTCGCCCCCATTGGGCCGTGCCAGCAGCACGAAGCCCGGCCGCGCGACGCGAAGCCCGCGATTCGCCGCAAGGAAATCGGCGCGTTTGGTGAGGACCGTGGGGGTCATGGAAACGAGATAGGGAGGATGGCGAATGTGACCGAGTCTTTTGTTTGCGTCCGCGCATCCGCGCGGACGTCCTCGGTGCTATTCCCTCCGCTCCGCTGCGGGGCACCTGCGGTCGGCCGTTCGGCCTCTGTCGTGCGCTGAACGCGCTCGATCCTTGCGCAACATCACGAAAGCTCTGCGGAGCTCCGAGCAGAGCGAGGCAAGGGCAAACGCCCGCCCGCAGCGGGCGCAGCTTGCTGCGCGTCTAGCGAGGACGATCCGACGGAGGTCGGATCGAAAAACAAAGAATCACCAGGATGATCGCGCGGATGCGCGATCTTAAAGCAAATTACGCGCAAAGGTTCTTGCGACCGCGACGGCGGCGATTGCGCAGGACCTTGCGGCCACCCGGGGTTGCCTTGCGGGCGAAGAAGCCGTGGCGGCGGGCACGCACGAGATTGCTCGGCTGGAAAGTGCGCTTCATGGTTCGATACCTTGCAAATCAGAAATAAAACGGGCCGCCGATTGCTCGGGCGGCCTCATGTGGGGCAGCGCTTACTGCGGCAGGGGCGGCAAGTCAAGATAGGTGAGGCGCGGCGCGGTCGCGCTGGACGCCGTTGGCTCGACACCGATCCATCCGGCCATCTCCGCGCCGCTCAGCCAGCGCGCGTTCTCGAACGGGACCGAATTGGTCATGGCGTAGAATGCAGCGGCCTCGCTCTCCTCCATGCCCATTTCGGCATAATAGTCCAGATAACGGCGATGCTCGGGCGCGCTGGCGGGATAGTCCTGTGCGCCGCGTCCGTAATCGTCCAGCCAGCCATGCACGGCAAATTCGCTGCCTTCGTGGATTTCCCGTTCCGCCCCGGCTAGAAAAAGCTCCACCGCACCCGAGCGTATGGAGCCGCCTTCGGGCGCTCTCGTCGCAATATAGTTCTCGCGGATCATGCGGCCCACGCGCAGATTGGCGATATCGTCATGCGTGCCCGGCGCTTCGACAAATTCGACGACTTCGATGGCGGGATATTCGGCGAGCAGTGCGGCGAATTGTCGGGGCGAGCGGCTGTCGGTGATATCGACCAGCGCAACGGTGTTCTCGTCGAGCACGCGGAACGGGCCGAATGCATCGATCGCCCGTGTTTCGGCTGCTTCATGCTCGGGCGAGACATGGCGCGAAGCGGATGTCGTGACCTCGACCCACTCCTCCACCACCACATGATCCTGCGCGCAAGTGGGTGCGGCGATCAGCAGTGGCAAGAACGAGAGGACACAGCGCGGAAGCATCGCCAGATGCATGGCAGCCGCGCCCTACCCAATTGCGAAGGCAGAAGGTTGCGACCGGGTTAACGCAAAGCCGCTCGACAAGCACGGCAGGCGCGCTATCACCCCTGACTTGCAAGGGGGTTCGCTTGGTTTCTCTGGTCTCGACCGTCGCCTATCTCGGGCTGGAAGCGCGCGCCGTGGAAGTGCAGTGCCAGCTGGCGGCAGGCATGCCGCGCTTCTCTGTCGTCGGCCTGCCGGACAAGGCGGTGGGCGAAAGCCGGGAGCGGGTGCAATCGGCGCTCTCCGCAATGGGCCTGTCGCTTCCGCCTAAGCGCATCACCATCAATCTCTCCCCGGCGGACCTTCCCAAGGAAGGCTCCCACTACGATCTGCCGATCGCGCTGGCGCTGCTCGCGGCGATGGGCGTGGTCGATGCCGAGGCGATGAGCGAATGGGTCGCAGTCGGCGAGCTGGCGCTCGATGGGCGGGTGGTGGCATCGCCTGGCGTTCTGCTCGCCGCCTTGCATGCGAGCGAGACCGACAAGGGCCTGATCTGTCCCGCGGCGCAGGGGCCGGAGGCGCGCTGGGCGAGCGATGTGCGCGTTCTCGCCGCGCCCGATCTCACCAGCCTGCTCAATCATTTGAAAGGCAGCCAGCGCCTGCCCGATCCCGAGCCGGGCGAAGTCGAGCAAGCTTCGCGCGGGCCGGATCTCAAGCAGGTGAAGGGGCAGGAGACCGCCAAGCGCGCGCTCGAGATCGCGGCCGCGGGCGGGCACAATCTGCTGATGAACGGGCCGCCCGGCGCGGGCAAATCCATGCTCGCGGCCTGCCTGCCGGGCATCCTGCCACCACTTTCCCCGGCAGAGGCGCTGGAAGTGAGCATGGTCGCTTCGGTTGCAGGTACGCTCGAAGGCGGACGGATCAGCCGCGCACGGCCTTTCCGCAATCCGCATCATTCGGCCAGCATGGCGGCCTTGACGGGGGGCGGATTGCGCGTGCGACCGGGCGAAGTCAGCTTGGCGCATCTCGGCGTGCTGTTCCTCGACGAATTGCCCGAATTCCAGCGCAGCGTGCTCGATTCGCTGCGCCAGCCGCTGGAGACAGGCAAGGTCGATGTCGCCAGAGCCAATGCGCATGTCGCCTATCCGGCGCGGGTGCAGCTGATCGCCGCGATGAACCCGTGCCGCTGCGGCCATCTTGGCGATCCGGCGCTCGCCTGTTCGCGCGCCCCGAAATGCGCGGTCGACTATCAAAGCAAGGTTTCCGGCCCGATGCTCGACCGGATCGACCTGCATGTCGAGGTCGACCCCGTCAGCGCCGCCGATCTCGCTCTGCCCCCGCCGGCGGAAGGCAGCGCCGAAGTCGCCGCGCGCGTGGCCGAAGCCCGCGCCCGCCAGACGCGACGCGGTGTGCGCAGCAATGCCGAACTGGATGGCGACGCGCTGGAGGAACACGCCGGCCCCGACGAAGCGGGCCGCGCGCTGCTGATGCAGGCTGCCGAGGCGATGCGCCTCTCCGCGCGAGGATATGTGAGGATGCTGCGGGTCGCGCGGACGATCGCTGACTTGGCAGGCGCCGAGCAGGTCGGGCGCGTGCACGTGGCGGAGGCGCTGAGCTACCGACGGCAACCGCCGCGGGCTTGATACGCTGCGCAATTTTGACAAAGCTGCATGATCAGGGCACGATTGTGGCACGCTGTTAGGAGAGAGTAACGTGCGCAATTCGATAAATGCCCTTGCCTCGCTTTCAATTTGCACCGGCCTTTTCCTCACCGCCCCCGCGGCGGCGCAAGATTTGGTGGAGCCGGCGCAATCGGCTCAGCCACTGAATGCTGATGCTTGGCAGCGGGCCGTGTCGCGTGAACTTCCCGCGATACAGCGGTTCCGTGGGTTGCCGGAACTGCGCTTCGGTTTCCTTGTAGACACAGCCGGAAACGTTCGAACCTGCCTCGCATTGCCGACCGAAGTGGATACGCGAGCGCGCGGGCAGGCGCTTTGCGGAGCACTCATCGAGCATGCGCGGTTCCAGCCGGCTCTCGACGACGAGGGCAATGCGGTCGAAAGCGTCTTCGTTGCGAATTTCGCGGCCACGGCGCCGGTCACTGCGACCTCGGCAGATCTGGCGGGCGTCCCAATTCTTTAAAGGCGCGATGGCGTCGGAGCCGCCTTCCCGGCATCACACCCCATAAGGCGTATTCTTCACCAGCTTGCGATTGTAGTCCGGTGCGCCGTCGTCCCACCAGACCGGACCGCGTTCGCCTAGTGCGATTTTCGCCGCACGCACCTTCGCGCGCGCTGCTTTTTCCGCCGCCTTGTCCTCCGCTTGCAAGGCATCGCGCACGGCGCGGCGGGCGTTCATCAGGTCGTTTACCAGCGCCTGGCGCTTCTCTTCCGAAAGGTCAGGATTGCTCGCGCGCCAAAGGCGGCCGCGCACGATGATGTAGCGGCCGTCGGGCGTACGTTCCGGCCCCTCGTCGCTCAACAGCAATCCGTCTTCGCGCCCGCGCCCACCTCTTTCCAGGCTAGATCGTGCCAGCCCAGTTCGCGCCCGTCATGCGATCGCATGGCGATGGGGGCGATGGGCTTGCCGTCCTTGGCGTCGACCAGGGTCAGGTGCGGATTGGTAAGGGTGCCGTAGCGTTCGCCCCACTGGCGCAGCGCCAGCATGGCGGGCAGCAGATCTTCGCCCTTGGCGGTGAGGCGATATTCGACCTTGCGCCGGTCCGCCTCGCAAGGCGTGCGCGCCATCACCCCATGCTCGACCAGCTTGGCGAGCCGGTTGGAGAGGATATTGCGGGCAATGCCGAGCTCGCTGGAAAATTCCTCGAAATGGACGAGGCCGTTGAACGCGGCGCGCAGGATGAGAAACGACCAGCGTTCGCCCATCACTTCCAGCGCGTGCGGCAGACCGCATTCGGTCAACTCGCGCAGCGGTTCTCTCATGCCCATCGATGTATCCTCTGCCCCTTTCCCTCCTACAGACAATTGACCGATTGCCAAAAAATTTCCCCAAATAAGGGTTGCGGAACAAAACTCATCTGGATAGGTAGCGAGCCGCAACTGGTTGTCAAATGCAACCTATAATGCTGCCAGTAGGAGCCTGCCAATGTCCCGCCTTCCCCTCGCTGCCGCCCTGATCGCCGCTTCCGCTGCTATGGCATCGCCGCTCTCGGCCACGCAGAGCGCGCCTTATTTCACGGCGCAGCTCGCCGCTCCGACGAGCGAGGAGCGCGCCATTGCCGGCGGTGTGGTGTTCCGCTGCGAAGAAACGCGCTGCGCCGCGCCGCGCAGTGGGGACCGTTCGCTGCGCGTTTGCAGCGAACTGCGCCGCGAAGTAGGCGCGATTGCGAGCTTCACCGCTAATGGCCGCGCGCTCAGTGCCGCGCAGCTTGCGCGCTGCAACGGCTGAACCGCTTACCCCGTCGCCTCTCTCCATCGGGCGACACAAATTGCCCCGGTCTCGCTTCGGCGGGCCGGGGCTTTTTTATCGGGAAAGCAGTTCGTGTGCGGCCAGATCGCGTTCGAGCGAGGCCGCATTGGTGAAGTGATGCCCAATCCAGCCCCGTGCCTCAGCCGCTGCGACATTCTCGGCTTTGTCGTCGATGAAATACAGGCCTTGCGGCGCATGGCCGAAGCGGCGCTCGGCAAGGGCGTAGATCTCGGGGTCGGGCTTGGTCATGTTCTCGCGGCCGGACACCACGATATCCTCGAACAGGTCGAAAATCGGCTGGGTCGGGCGGAACTGGCTCCAGAATTCGTCGCCGAAATTCGTCAGCCCGAATAGCGGCACGCCGCGCGCGTGAATCTCCCGGGCCAGTTCATGCGTGCGGGGCACCGGACCGGGTATCGTCTCCATGAAGCGATGTTCGTAAGCGCGGATCGGCCCTTCCCACTCGGGAAACTCGGCCACCCGCTCCTCAACCATCTCCCCGATCGGACGGCCCTCGTCATGCTGATGATGCCATTGCTCGGTCACGACATGGTTCAGAAACCAGTCGAGATCGGCCTCGTCCTCGATCAGTTTCGCAAACAGGCAACGCAAATCCCAGCGCACCAGCACGCGGCCCACGTCGAAGACGACGGCGGTTGGCGTACGGGCCTCAGACACGCAAAAAGCCCCCGTGGTGGCGGGGGCTTTGCAAGAAACATGCGCCGCGCATCACACGCAGCACGGCAAGAATTTAACCTTGCCTCGCCTTGAAGCGGCGATTGGTCTTGTTGATCACATAAGTGCGACCGCGGCGGCGAATCACGCGGCAATCGCGGTGGCGGTTCTTCAACGACTTGAGGCTGTTGCGGATCTTCATGACAATTTCCCGAAAAGATAACGGCACCGGAGATGGTCTCCGATGCCGGAAATTCAAGGCGCGCCGATAGGTCGGGAGCGGTGCGAAGTCAACTATCCTCGCGTATTTCGGACAATCGCCGCTCCCACGCAAGCGCGTGTCGCACGATAATGTCGAGATCGGCATGCTGCGGCTTCCATGGCAGGGTTTCGCGGATGCGCGAGGGGTCGGAGATAAGCGCATCGGGGTCGCCCGCCCGGCGCGGCGACATGACCCGCTCGATCGGCCGGTTCGTCACCCGGTCCACGGCGTCGAGCACTTCGAGCACCGAGAAACCCCGGCCATAGCCGCAATTCATTGTCATCGAGCGTTCCGGCTCGGCCATCAGCGCTTCCAGCGCAAGCACATGCGCCGCTGCCAGATCGCTCACATGGATGTAATCACGCACACCCGTCCCGTCCGGCGTGTCGTAGTCAGTGCCGAATATGGATACGCTATTCCGCTTGCCGAGCGCAGCTTCCACCGCGACCTTTATCAGATGCGTCGCGCCCGCTGTCGATTGCCCGCTGCGCGCCTCCGGATCGGCTCCCGCGACGTTGAAATAGCGCAGGGCGCAGTAATTCATGTCATGCGCCGCCGCCGTGTCGGCCAGCATCTGCTCGGTCATCAGCTTGGACCAGCCATAGGGATTGATCGGTGCCTTGGGCATGCCCTCGCGCACTGGCGAGGTTTCGGGAATGCCGTAAGTCGCCGCCGTGCTGGAAAAGATGAAATGCCGAATGCCTGCCGCCACCGCCGCCGCGATCAGCGCACGGCTTTTCACCGTGTTGTTGTGATAATAATCGAGCGGGCGCTCCACGCTTTCGGGCACCACGATGGAGCCTGCGAAATGCATGATCGCGCCGATGCCTTGGTCCGCGAAGATTCGCGCCAGCAATTCCCCATCGGCGATATCGCCTTCATAAAGCGGCACGCCCTCGGGCACGGCGAAACGAAAGCCGGTGGAAAGATTATCGATCACCGCGACCGGCCATCCGCGATCCCGCAGGGCGAGGACGGCGTGGCTGCCGATATATCCGGCACCGCCGGTGACGAGGATGGATGGCTTCGATTCCATGCGTCGCCGATAACAGCAGAGAGTTAGCGACCCGCTAAGCATCGCGCGCGGCACCGCATCGCCGCTCGCGCGTTATGACGGCATGAGAAAAACCGCCATCACGCTCGCCCTCGCTTCCGCGCTGCTCGCCGGATGCGCCACGCCCGCTTATGTCTCGCCGGTCGAAGTGACGCGCTTCGTCGGCGCTACGCCGACCGCGCTCGGCCAGGGAACGATCTCGGTAGAACCCGCGCCGGGGCTGGATGGCAATACCATCGTATTCGGTGCCTATGCCGATGCCGTGCGCGCACAATTGCAGGAAGAAGGCTACACCGTGGTCGCCGCCAATGGCGCGCAGGTGGCGCAGATCGATATCGAAGCCTTCGTGGCGCAGGGAGAGGACCGGCGCGGCGGCGTGGGTGTCGGCGGCGGCGCATCGACGGGTTCCTATGGTTCGGGCGTCGGCGTGGGTGTCGGCGTCGACCTGACGCGGCTCCTCTCCGGACCCTCTCCCGAACGGATCGAGCGGCAGCTTTCGGTCGCGATCAAGCCGCAGGCGGGCGGCGCGAATTTGTGGGAAGGCCGCGCCAGCATGACGGCGACCAGCAATAGCGACTATGCCGAGGAGGCCGCAGCAGCGAGCCGACTGGCCGATGGGCTGTTTACAGGCTTTCCCGGCGTCTCCGGCGAGACTATCGCCGTCGAATGAGCACATCCGACATTGTCATCGACGCCGCCTTCGACAGCGGCAATATCGAAATCGTCTCCGTGGACGGAGCGACCGCCCATCTGCGCATCCCGCGCGATCGCAACAGCGAATTCGCGCAGTGGTTTCACTTCCGCGTCTCGGGCGTAGCGGGGCGGGAGATTGTCCTTACCATCGATAATCTGAAGGAAAGCGCCTATCCGCAAGGGTGGCCCGGCTATCGCGCCTGCGTTTCCGAAGATCGCGACTATTGGGGCCGTGCCGACAGCAGCTACGACGAAAGCGCAGGCAGTGGCACGCTGACCATCCGCTACACGCCCGCGTCCGACATCGCCTGGTTCGCCTATTTCGCGCCCTATTCGCTGGAACGGCATCACGACCTCGTGTCCGAAGCTGCGGCAGCCGAGGGCGTCGATTATCGGCGTCTTGGCGAAACGCTGGACGGTCGGCCGGTGGATTGCCTCGAAATGGGCGATGGCGACAAACAGGTCTGGCTCTACGCCCGCCAGCATCCGGGTGAGAGCATGGCCGAATGGTGGATGGAGGGCGCGCTCGAAGTGCTCACCGATCCCGCCGATGTCGTCGGCCGCGCACTGCGCAAGCATTGCCGCCTGCACGTCGTTCCGAATTGCAATCCCGACGGTTCCTTCCGCGGCCATTTGCGCTGCAATGCCGATGGCGTGAACCTTAACCGTGAATGGGCGCAGCCCAGCGCAGAGAAATCACCCGAAGTGCTCGCCATCCGCAATGCGATGGACGAAAGCGGCGTGGATTTCGCGATGGACGTGCACGGCGACGAAGCCATCGGCGCGGTGTTTTTGGCAGGCTTCGAAGGCATTCCCGGCTGGAGCGACGCGCAGGGCGAGCGGATGTATCGCTACCAGCGTATTCTCGACCGCCGCTGCCTCGATTTCCAGACCGCCAAGGGTTATCCCAAATCGCCGCCGGGCAGGGCCAATCTCGCAATCAGCACTAACCAGGTGGCCGAGCGGTACGGCGCAACGGCGATGACGCTGGAAATGCCGTTCAAGGACAATGATGACTGGCCCGACGCGGCGCAGGGCTGGAGCCCGGAGCGATGCAAGCTGCTGGCGCGCGAATGCTTGGCCGCGCTGGTCGAATGGCTGGAGACGGAAGAGGGCTGAGCGCGCCCTAGGGCTGCACAACCACCCACCGCATCGTCTCGCCATTGGCCGGATTGCGCACATTCGTATTCGCGGTCCACAAGGTCCACGGCCTGCCCGCATAGTCGGGCTGCACCCAGCCGCTTTCGAGCCAGAGATTGCGCTCGATCCGTGACGCGATCGCGTAGCGCTCCTGAAATTCCGGCGCGATTTTCAGAACGACGGGCTGCCCGGCATGGCCTTCGACCTGGTTGATGAAAGTCGTCAGCTCACTTTCCACGCCCGCTTCCATCACCGGATCGCCGCACTCGCTCGCGAGCTTGGAAAGCGCGATGGCTGGCGGCAGTAGCTCCGGGTCGCGCGGCACGATGGTCACGAAATTGGCTGCCTGCTTTTCCGCCGGGACGCACGGATCGTAGGCGTGGACCGCGCCGTGCGGGATGCCCGTGTCCGCCAGCGCGGCGAGATTGCGGCCGAATTGCGCATCGCGTCCATCTTCGCCCGCGCTGGCCTCGAGATAGACGAAATCCGTGCGCGCCGTGCGCAAGGCGGAGATGTCGACGACACCCTCGGCCTCTCCGGTCAGCACCCCTTGCGTCGGATATTCCCCGCGCGGCGGCAGCCAGTTCTGCGTGCGCCACCAGATGAACGCACCGACGCCCACCAGCGCCAGCAACAACAGCACTTCGATCCAGAAGCGCAGAACGCTCTTTTTTGCCTTGCCCATCGAGCCGACCCTGCTCGCCTATCCTGTCAGAAGATCACGCCTTGATATGCAGCACGCAGATCAAGGTAAACAGCCGCCGCGCGGTTTCGAAATCCACATCCACCTTGCCGTCCAGCGTCTCGCAGAGCTGGCGCGTGCCGCGATCGTGAATGGCGCGGCGTGCCATGTCCACCGTCTCGATCTCCTGCGCGGAGGCGCGGCGTAGCGCCTTGTAGTAGCTGTCGCAGATGGCGAAATATTCTCGCACTACCCGGCGCAGCCGAGACAGGCCGAGGCCGATGGTTCCCGCATCCGCGCCCGCTCGGTCCGTCAGGCCGAGAGCCAGCATCCCATCGACGATGCCCAGATGCACGCGCCACGGCCCCGCATGGCCCTTCTCGGCGGCGCGCAGTGGGCGAAAGCTATTGTCCTCGACCAGGTCGCGCAGGGCGACTTCGCGCTCCTTCTCGATCTCGTCATTGCGCGCGATGACGCTCGCTTCATCGAGCGTGATCGCCTCGATCCGGTCGTCCGCATCCTGTCCCATTGCCCGCCTCTCCTGCCGCTCGGCCCGCGATTTTGCAATTGCGAAGAGAGGCGGCTCGCAACTCGTCCCCGCTTTCCACAGGAGGGGAGATAAAAATGTCGCATGTCGAAGCTTGTCGCCGCCCGCCGCACGCCGCATGAAGGCGGCCTGATGGCCGAAGATCTCCTTATCCGCTCCGACAGTGCGACCGAAACGAAAGCCGACAAAGGCCGCGCCCTGCCTACCAATCTGGAGGCGGAGGCCGCCTTTCTGGGCGCCGTGCTGATCGACAATCGGGTGCTCGAAGAACTGCCGATCGAACTTGCGCCCAAGCATTTCTACGCCCCGATCCACCAGCGCATTTTCGAGCGTATCCTTGTCGGCGTGGATCGGCAGATGGTCGTGACCCCGGTGACGCTGAAGCCCTTCTTCGAAGCCGACGAAGGCCTCTCCGAATTGGGCGGCACCGCCTATCTCGCGCGGCTGACAGCCGACGGGCAGGGCCTCCTCGCCCCGCGCGAACTGGCGCAGCAAATTTACGATCTGGCACTGCTGCGAGAATTGGTGAGCGTGGGCCGCGAACTGGTCGAAAGCGCGCTCGACACCTCGGAAGAGGTCGAACCGATGCGCCAGATCGAAGGCGCGGAAGCACGGCTGTTCCAGGTCGCCGAAGGGGCGACGAGCGAGAACACCGGCACCCATTTCCGCCAGGCATCTCACGAAGCGATCCGCATGGTCGAGGCGGCGATGAATTCGGGCGGCGGACTGTCTGGCAAGACCTCGGGCCTCGAGGGTATCGACCGAAAGACGAGCGGCCTGCACAATTCGGATCTGATCATCCTCGCCGGGCGGCCGGGCATGGGCAAGAGCTCGCTCGCCATGAATATCGCTTTCAATTGCGCCGAGGAATATCTCAACTTCCAGCGCGATGGCGGCCCGCATTCCTACGGCGCGCCGGCCGCCTTCTTCAGCCTGGAAATGAGCGCGGACCAGCTGGCGACGCGTATCCTTGCCGAACAGGCCGAAGTGTCTTCCGAAGCGCTGCGTTCGGGTAAATTGAACCGTGACGAGTTCCAGAAACTGTCCTTCGCGGCGCAAAAGCTGGCGGACCTGCCGCTCTATATCGACGACACGCCCGCGCTCACCATTTCCGGCCTTCGCACCCGCGCCCGGCGGCTGAAGCGGCGTCACGATATCGGACTGATCGTCGTCGACTATTTGCAGCTGCTGCAAGGATCGGGCCGCGCGAACGACAATCGCGTGAACGAGATTTCGGAGATTTCGCGCGGGCTGAAGACGCTCGCGAAGGAGCTGCAGGTGCCGGTGATCGCGCTTTCCCAGCTCAGCCGCGCGGTCGAGCAACGCGAGGACAAGCGGCCCATGCTATCCGATCTGCGCGAATCGGGCTCGATCGAGCAGGATGCGGACATGGTGTGGTTCATCTTTCGCGCCGAATATTACCACGAGGCGCTGCGCCCCGACATGCCGACCGAGACCAGCTCCGAAGGCGACAAGGAGAAATATCGCGTCTGGGAAGATCGCTTCCTGGAACTGAAAAACCGCGCCACGCTGATCGTCGC
Organism: Aurantiacibacter aquimixticola; assembly: GCF_003605475.1. Lineage (NCBI taxonomy): Bacteria > Pseudomonadati > Pseudomonadota > Alphaproteobacteria > Sphingomonadales > Erythrobacteraceae > Aurantiacibacter > Aurantiacibacter aquimixticola. The sequence goes on from NZ_RAHX01000001.1 coordinate 1,590,066, forward strand.
CAAGCAACGCCACGGCTCCACCGGCAACGTCCCGCTCCACTTCCAGAGCGAGTTCACCAAATTCACCTCGCCGAATATGAAGGACTATTCGGATTACGGGTTCGAGTGAGGCGTGCGTATTTGGTGTCGGCAGCTTGCGACCCTAATTGCGGAATTTCAAGAACGCCGAGATCATCATCGAAAGCGGGCCAGGGATCAGCATTACCTAATGCATAAACGCTCGATCGAAGAGGGAATAGGCAAAACGTGTTCAGACTTTTGCTCAATCGCATCAAGGCCGTGTTTCGCGATGGCGTACAGATATGGTTATTGGCACCTATCATTCCCGCCTTAGTCGTGTTGCCGGAATTTGCTCAGCATGTTGCAGAAATACAAATCGGAATGTTCGAGAGTCGCGAGGCTGGACGGGCCTTGGCGGAAGATTCGACGCGCTGGGCATTCGGATATGCCAAGCTGACTGGACTACTTCTTGCGCTACTAGCCACTATCCGGTTTTGGGGGGCCGCCAGGAATGACAGCCAGTGGTGGAACCTGGGCTCTGTCGCTTGGAAAAATCTTATAATTGCGGTCGTTTTAATTGCGCTGACGAGCCTGCCCGGCACTTTGTTGGAAGATAGGATCGGCGAGGAAAGGGCCGGATGGATCGATATGGCATTGGCGTTGGCAACGCTGCCACTACTTGTTCTTCTGGTCCGTGGCTTGTCCGGCGACCACGACACGAGTTTGCAGGGCGTGTTCCGTCATGATTGGTTCGCCGCTGTTCGGGTGCTGGCCTTCGCAGCGATGGTTTGGATACCGCTCCAGTATCTACATGGGAAAAACCATGACTGGGCATTCGGCGCGCCGGATGCGCTTGTTTGGCTGCTGATGATATTCGACAGCATCGTCGTGGGGCTTATCGCGACGCTCGCTGGAACCGCGATCCACCACGGTTCCCTTCCATTGCGAGCGCAACCTGTATCCTGAAGGGAGGCGTCGCCAGTGGCGGCTTAGGCGGGAGTCTGACCAAAACCGGCCATTCGGCTTCCCACCCAAGGGGCGACTTCAAGCGCGCAGCCGTCAGCCCCCGCAGCCGATTGGGTAAAGGTCGGAATCTACTTTCCTACACACGCCGTCTTACACCAGCGTGGCGCGCATGAAGCATCGTCCACACTCCCGCTGGCCCGCTTACGCACGCGTGCCACCTTTCCTTCCCGTGCCGCTTCGCGCGCGGCGGGATGGGTGGACGCCCGCGCGGCAGGCGCGCTTCATCGGGATGCTGGCGCAGACGGGATGCGTGGCCGCTGCCGCTCGCGATGTCGGGATGAGCCGGGTGGCGGCCTATCGGTTGCGACGGGCAGCGTCCGAAGGCAGCAGCTTCGCCCGCGCGTGGAACACGGTGCTGGCTGCACGCGATGGGCGTGAGACGCTTAAATGGAAGGTTACACCCGACGAGATGGGCGAATGGGCAATGCTTGGCCCGTTTCATATCACCATGCGGCGCGGGCGCTTTGTCCGAGCACGGCGAAAACCTAACAATACCGCGCTTCTGCGTTGGCTCGCCCAGCTCGATCGCAGCAGCGCGACCGACACGCTGGAGCCGCTGGAGTGGTGATGCGGCGGGTCCACATTTTTGCCGATCCGTGTAACACTCTCGCCGCGTCAGAACCCCAGATTGAGCCGCCGCGAGACGGTGTAGTCGACCACGTTCACGAGGAACCAGCAGGCGCGCCACTTGGCGCGGTTCCACAGCGTCGCCTGCTTCGCATGCTCTTGCCTCGTGATCGGGCAGCAGACTTCGCGGTGATCCTGGATGAAGCCGCGCATTCGCTCGGCAAGCGCGGCATCCTCCACCTGCAACACGATCTCGAGGTTGAGATAGAGGCTGCGCATATCGAAATTGGCGCTGCCCATATAGACGGTGTCATCCAGCACCAGCAGCTTGGTGTGCATCTTGCACGGCATGAATTCGTAGATCTTCGCGCCCGCATCGAGCAGGAAGCGGTAGAGCGAGCGGCTCGCACCGATGGTTGCGCCATTATCGCTCTTGCCCGCCATGATGAGATGCGTTTCGCCCTTCTCGGCAATGCGGGCGATGCGTTGGCGCAGCTTCTTGTTGGGCGAGAAATAGGCCATCATCATGTCCAGCTTCTCGCCCTCCTTCATGTCCTCGACGATGGCCTTTGCCCAGCTAGAAAGGCCCTTGGTCGGGCCGCCGATCAGCAGCCGGACGGGGCCGTCGCCGCTATCCCAGTCCCGCACGCGGCGCGTGATGTCGCGGAACTGTGCGTCCGCATCGCCCGCCCATTCCCTCAGTTCGGCAAACCATTCGGCCAGCTTGCCGACGGTCTCGCCTTCCCAGCGAAAGCCGAGATCGTTCCAGCCATTGTCGGATGGCGGCGCGAAATAGTCGTCCTCGACATTGAACCCGCCCATCATCGCCACGCGGTCATCGGCGATGACGATCTTCTGGTGATTGCGGATGAGCGCGCGGCGGGACCATTTGGCCAGGAAGATGCAGAAGGTGCCGCCAGCTGCCTTGAGGTCGGCCATGAACTCGTCGTCCACCGTCGCGCCGAAGCCGTCGACGATCAGCGTGACGTCGACGCCGCGCTTCGCCGCGCGCACCAGCGCATCGCGCACCTGTTCGCCGATGCTGTCAGGCGCGAAGACGTAATAAGCGACCTTGAGAGTGCGCTCCGCCTCGTCGATCAGTTCGATAAGGGCATCGCGCCGGTCCTTGCCGGCGGGAAAGAAGGTGAAGCTGTGGCCCTGTGCTTCGGCGGTGAATGGGGCGGGGTCGGCCCAATCGGGAAGGGCGTCGGGATCGCAACTGGTGTAATGCTCCGCCATCGGGCAGTCCTAGCACGTCCGGCGGCGCGGAAAACCTTGACGTGCGCGGCGTACACGACTATCAGCGGCGCTTTCCGACACCACCAGAATATCGGAGTGCCCATGGCGCGCGTTACCGTCGAAGATTGCGTCGACAAAGTCCCCAACCGTTTCGACCTTGTCCTGCTGGCCGCCCAGCGCGCGCGGGAGATTTCCGGCGGTGCCGAGATCACGCTCGATCGCGACCGGGACAAGAACCCCGTCGTCGCCCTGCGAGAGATTGCGGAAACTTCGGTCAAGCCGAAGCACTTGGCAGAATCGCTGGTGCAGTCGCTGCAGACCATCCTTCCGGATGAAGAGGACGAAGCGGACGAAGTCGGTTCGCTGAGCCAGTCGGCCGAAGCCATGCGCCTGTCGGCCGCCGCGCCAACGCGCTCGACCTCGATCGGGGCCGACTACGAAGGCTAAGCACGAGCATTCACCGCTTCGAAGGGCCGCGCCGAAAGGTGCGGCCCTTCGCGTTTCTAGCGCTTGCGAAAAGGCAGCAGCAGGCTGAAGCCAAGGCTCGCTGTCCGATCGTCCTGCCATTCGACGAGGCCGATGGTGATGCCGCTCTGCCCATCCTGCGACTCGGCGCGATAGGTGCCGAACAGCTTGTCCCAGCCGGACAGCACGGTGCCGTAATTGCTGTTCGTCTCCCGCTCGCGCGACGAGTGGTGGATGCGGTGCATGTCCGGTGTAACGATCAGCTTGCGCGCCACCCGGTCAAGCCCCGCGGGCAGCGAGAGGTTGGCGTGCGTCCACAGGGTGAAGAGCGCAAAGCCGACCTCGAACACAAAGACCGCCTGCATCGGCGCGCCGAGCGCCAGCACGATACCGCATTTCCAGACCATCGAGGCAAGGATCTCAATCGGGTGGAACCGCGCCGCCGTCGTCACATCGAAATCGCGATCGGTGTGGTGAACACGGTGCAGCCGCCAGAGCAGCGGCACGCGATGCGTCGCCCAGTGCTGGAGATACAGCGCGAGATCGAGCACGAGCAGCGTCACGCTGAAGGCGAGCCAGCCGGGAACGCTCAAGACATTGGACAGGCCCCAGCCTTCTTGCGCTGCAAATACCGCGGTGCCGACCATCGCAATGGGCAGAAGGAAACGGACGGCCAGCGTGTCGATGGCAAATAGCGCAAGGTTGGTCGTCCAGCGGGTGAGCGGCGACTGCGTCCTTCGGCGGAATGGTAGCAATAGCTCCAATCCGGCAATCATCAGGAAGCCGCCTGCCATGAAGGCGAGACCCGCCAGCGCCATATCCGTGCTCGTTTGCATGGGATGCAATTTGGAGACGCGGCGAGACTGGCACAAGGCAGACCCTCAATTGCCACATCTCGCTTGGCGCCTATACTGCGCGTGAAGGAAAGGGGACACGGCGCGGATGAGCGACTTATTCGACGGCATCGGCACGGCGAGTGAAGGCGGCCTGTTCGCCCGCGCGCTGGAACCCGATTCGGGGGCAAAGCGACCACATCCCGACCAACCCGATGCGTGTAGAAATTGCGGGACGGAACTGACCGGCGCTTACTGCCAAGCCTGCGGACAAAGAGGTCATCTGCACCGTACGATCGGCGCATTCGTGCACGAATTGCTGCATGGCGCGTTGCATTTCGAAGGGAAGTTCTGGCGCACGCTTCCGATGCTCGTTTTCAGGCCGGGCAAGCTGACGCGGCGCTATATCGACGGGGAACGGGCGCGCTTCGTTTCGCCAATGGCGCTCTTCCTCTTCACCGTCTTTCTGATGTTCGCGATCTTCCAGATGCTCGGCATAACGGCGCCGGCCGATCTGGACCGATCAGGTGTCGATACGGCCCGGACAGCGGCTGTAGAGGCATTGGCCGAAGCTCGCACGGAGCGCGACGCTCTTGCGCAAGAAGGGTCGTCGGAAGCAGCAGAAAATCTCGACGATCGCATCGACAAGCTCAATGACGCTATCCGTCAGATCGACGAAGGTGAGAATTATGCCTTCACAGGGAAAGGCGGCAACACGTTCAGCCAGCAGATCAACCTGACCGGTATCGATTTCATCGATCGCGGTATCGTCAAGAAGTGGCGCACCAACCCCAGCCTCATGCTCTACAAGCTGCAGGCGAACGGGTACAAATTCAGCTGGTTGCTGATACCGATCTCGATACCGTTCGTCTGGCTTCTCTTCGCCTGGAAACGGCGCTTCAAAGCTTACGATCACGCGATTTTCGTTACCTATTCGATCAGCTTCGTCACGCTTATGTTCATCGTCACATCGGCGCTCGTGATCATTGGACCGGTTGGAGCCGTGATCGCGGGCTTCCTACCCTTGGTCGTGCCGGTCCACCTCTATAAACAGCTTCGCCACGCATATGGATTGTCGCGCTTTTCGGCATTCTGGCGATTGATGGTGCTGAGCGTCTTTATCTGGATCGTCGTGATCCTGTTCCTGCAGGTCCTGCTGATGCTGGGAGCGTTTTAACCGCCGCGACCAGTCTTGTCCTGCAATGCGTCGATACGCTTGGACGCCTCCGCCTTCGTCAACGACGTGTCATAGGCATCGGGTTGGCCGGCCTCTTCGCTCAGCGTCTTGAGGTAGCTCGCCTGCGCGCCGGTCATGCGCTCATCGCCAGTGGTCCAGTTTTCGGGATCCTTTTCGGCATTGGAGACCGGATCGGACTTGGGGGTGTCACTCGGCTTCGGGGCTGTCATGGTTCAAACTCCTTTGCCCGATCAACGGCAGAGTTCTTGCTATGTTCCCATCCGATGAGCGTCATTCCTCGCGAGAGAGATCGTCGCCAGTGATCGGCGCGGGGCCGGGCTCTTCGTTATCGCCCGCTTCCAGCCTTTCGCTCAATTCGCCCGCGCCTTCACTGATCTCGCGCGTCGCATCGATCGCACCTTCCTCGATTTCTTCACCGATCACTTCAGCATTGGCGGCGGTGTCGCGAACCGCGCCTTCGGCGGCAGCTTCGGCGCGCTCTTCGGTCTCTTGCGAGCAGGCCGCGAGAGCAAGCAAAGCGGCGGCGGAAAGGACGGTGTTGCGAATCGACATGTGAACACTCCTGATGGCGGTCGCGACTACAACGCGCCACCCGCCCGGCGGTGCCCGCAAACGGAAGGGGCGGCGCATCGCTGCGCCGCCCCCACGTAGATCGAAGCTGTTCAAGCGCGGCTATGCGCCCTGCGGTGCCTCGTTGTCGCCGCCGAAGCGCCGCCCCGCTTTGGGCACGGCAGAACCATGCGACGGTGCCACCGGGATCGGTCCGCTTGGCGCATCGGGCCGGTCGAGCTTGCCGTCCTTCATAAGCTGGTTGATCTCTTCACCAGTCAGCGTCTCGTATTCCAGCATCGCCTGGGCCAGCAGGTGCAGCTTGTCCTCCTGGTCGGTCAGGATGTCGTTGGCGCGCTTCAGCCCTTCTTCGACCAACCGCTTGATTTCGGCATCGATGAGCTTGTTGGTATCGGCGCCCGACATCGTGCGCTGCGTTGCACCCATGCCGAGATAACCCTCCTGGCTCTGCTCGTACATCAGCGGACCAAGCTTGTCGGACATGCCCCACTTGGTGACCATGTTCTTGGCAAGGTCGGTGGCGTACTGGATGTCGCCCGACGCACCGCTCGACACCTTGTCATGGCCGAAGATGATTTCCTCCGCCACGCGGCCACCCATCGCCACGGCAAGGTTCGCGTGCATTTTGTCGCGGTGGTATGAGTAGTTGTCGCGCTCGGGCAGACGCATCACCATGCCCAGCGCGCGGCCGCGTGGGATGATGGTGGCCTTGTGAATCGGGTCGGACGCCGGCTCGTTCAGCGAGACCAGCGCATGGCCCGCCTCGTGATAGGCGGTCATCTTCTTCTCGTCCTCGGTCATCACCATGGACTTGCGCTCGGTGCCCATCATCACCTTGTCCTTGGCGTCCTCGAATTCCTGCATGGCGACGAGGCGCTTATTGCGACGCGCGGCGAGCAGGGCTGCCTCGTTGACGAGGTTCGCAAGATCCGCACCGGAGAAGCCGGGCGTGCCGCGCGCGATGGTGCGCGGATTCACGTCGGGCGCCAGCGGCACCTTCTTCATGTGCACGGCAAGGATCTTCTCGCGGCCGTCGATATCGGGGATCGGCACCACGACCTGGCGGTCGAAACGGCCTGGGCGCAGCAATGCGGGATCGAGCACGTCGGGGCGGTTGGTCGCGGCGATGATGATGATGCCTTCATTGGCCTCGAAACCGTCCATTTCGACCAGCAGCTGGTTCAGCGTCTGCTCGCGTTCGTCATTGGAATTTCCGATGCCATTGCCGCGATGGCGACCCACGGCGTCGATTTCGTCGATGAAAACGATACAGGGCGCGTTCTTCTTGGCCTGTTCGAACATGTCGCGCACGCGGCTCGCGCCGACGCCGACGAACATCTCGACGAAGTCGGAGCCCGAAATGGTGAAGAAGGGCACGCGGGCTTCGCCGGCGATGGCGCGGGCGAGCAGCGTCTTACCGGTTCCGGGCGAGCCGACCAGCAGCGCGCCCTTGGGAATCTGGCCACCGAGCTTGGAGAAGCGTTGCGGATCCTTCAGGAACTCGACGATTTCCTGCAATTCCTCGCGCGCTTCATCGATACCGGCCACGTCCTCGAACGTGACGCGGCCCTGCTTTTCGGTAAGCAGCTTGGCCTTGGACTTGCCGAAGCCCATCGCACCGCCTGCGCCGCCGCCCTTCTGAACCTGGCGCAGCGCGAAGAAGGCGATGCCGAGGATGAGGAGGAAAGGCAGCGTCTGGATCAGGATCATCAGCAGAACATTGCCGCCCTCGGCCGGTTCGCCCGTGTAGTCGACGCCCGCTGCGTCCAGCTGTTCGAACAGGCGATCGTCGCCCTCGACGCGCTGGACGGAGAAGCGCTCTCCATTGCCGAGCGTGCCCGTTATGACGTCTGGAGAGATCGCCGCCTGTTCCACCGCGCCCGATTCGACGCGCTCCTTGAAGTCGGAATAGGCGATGGTCGTACCCGGCGCTTCGCGGCTGCCGCCGAACATCGAAACGGCCAGCAGCAGAGCGAGGAAGATGCCGCCCCAGACAAACAGGCTCTTCATCCAGGGATTTGGCTGTTCTTCGGGCTCGCGATTGTCACTCATGTGGAAGGGTGTCCTTTCACCAAGCAATGTAGGCGCGAGGCGGTGAATGGCAAGATAACGGCGATACCCCTTTTGGTGCGGGATGCGGATTGGGGGGTGTGACAAGTGTGACAGTGTTCAAGAGAGGAAAAACGGAGCCGCCATTCGTGGGCGAGAAGTGGCGAAAATCCGGGGCTGTCGATCTTTCCAGTCATCGCGAAAGCTCTGCCGATCCCAAGGCTCTGTAGGACAGCGGAAAGCGCGGTGGCGTCAAGCTCCCCAATCACATTGACAAGGTCGCTTGACACACGCGCGAATCCTGTCTAGGTTCCTTTACATCACTTCAAGGGAGCTTGACATGAGCGATATTCAAAAAGCGCTTCTCTGGGCCTCGGCAATGATCGTCCTGGCACTGGCCGTTGCTGCCGGTCTCGTGAGCGAGAGCACAGCCACGCCGTTCTTCTACACCATCCCCGCGCTCGCCGTGGCGACATCGTCGCGCACGCGCTCCTGCGGGATTTTCGCACGGAGGAAGACATGACCGTCACCACGCAAAGTAAGGCGAAGCCCGGTCTGTGGATCGGCCTCTTCTTCGCTAATGCCGCCGTCATCACGGTGCTGCATATCACCGATGCGATCAACGCTCCGACCTTCTGGATCGTCTTCGCGCTCAACTTCGTGCTGCTGATCCCGATCGTCAAATCGGGCAAACAATTGCAGGAACAAAAGGGCGCGATGACGCAAGCGATGCGCGATTACAATCGCCGCTTTCTAATCTGCAGCGCCATCTACTCGGTGCTGATGCTGGGAAGCGCTGGCATCGCGAACCGCATTGCAGACGGCTCTGCGCTTATGTGGGGTCTTGCACTCCTGCCCATGCTCCCGGCGTTCGGCATGATCTGGACGATGATGCGCTACCTGCGCGAAGAGACAGACGAATATCAGCGGTACAAGGCCGTTCGTGCCTCGATGGTCGGGCTCGGTTTCGTGCTGGTGCTCGGAACAGGCTGGGGCTTTCTCGAGACATTCGGTCTCGTCCCGCACATCTGGGCATGGTGGGTATTTCCAGCCTGGGCCATCGGCCTCGCCTTCGGCATGATCGGCGCCGGTAAAGGAGAAGCATGATGACCGCCCTCAGCAAACGCGCGACTGCCGCAACGCGTCGTTATTTCTGGCGCATAGCCGCCGCGATGGCCCTCTATCTCGGCTCGCTCTACGCCTGCGAAATTCTGATCGAGGATAACGGCCTCGCCGGGCCGGCTGCCTGTGCCCTCGCCGCCCTGCCCGGCCTCGCCTTCGCCGCCGTGCCGTGGATCTTTACCCGGCTGATCGTGGAGGAGACGGACGAGTTTTTCCGCATGCTCTATGTCCGCCAGCTGCTCGTGGCGAGCGGCCTGACGCTGACCGCAGCGGCCGTTTGGGGCTTCCTCGAAACCTACCTTCCGGTGCCGCATATCGCCGCCTTTTGGTGGCCGACGCTGTGGTGCTTTGGCTTGGGCGTGGGTGCAGTCTACAACAAGGTGACGATGGGCGTGGCGGGAGAGTGCAGGTGAACAATCGCCTCCGCGTGCTTCGCGCAGAGCGGCAATGGAGCCAGCAGGACCTTGCGGACCGTCTGGAAGTCAGCCGCCAGAGCGTGAACGCCATCGAAACGGGCAAGTACGATCCCTCGCTCCCGCTCGCTTTCAAGATCGCCGACGTGTTCGAACTGGCGATCGAGGAGATTTTTCTTCGCGACGTGGCCGAACAGGCCGCCGAGTAGACCCTACAGGATATCCGACATGATATGCACTTATCGAACGGCGCGCTTCGCCGTGCTCTCCACGCTCGCCCTGCTTCTGGGCCTCGCAATCCTTCTCACACCGCGATCCGCCAGCGCGCAGGAGGCTTTCGAACCGGCGCGCTTCTCGGTCGAGGTGACGGGCGAAGGACCGGATGCGATCTTCATCCCGGGCCTCTCGACCAGCCGCGAGGTCTGGCGCGACGCGGTGGCGGACCTCGAAGGCTACCGCGTGCATCTGGTGCAGGTGCGCGGCTTCGGAGAGGATGCGGGTATGAACGCCCAGGGAGAAGTGCTCGTGCCGCTGGTTGCGGAGCTTGCCCGCTACATCGAGGCCGAACAGATGGAAGCGCCCGCCATTATCGGCCACTCGGTCGGCGGGCTCACCGCGATGACGCTGGCGGCAAAGCACCCTGACCTGCCGGGTCGGGTGATGATCGTCGATGCCTTGCCCTGGATCGCGCATATCTTCGTGCCGCCGGGCACCGAGCCTCAGATGGACGCCATGCTCGCGCGCGGCGAGATGATGCGAAGGATGATGGCAGGCGGCTGGACGGGCCAACGCGGCCCCGGCGCGCCGGAACAGATGCTCCGCACGCAGATCGCCGACCCGGCCAGCATGCCGCGCCTGCTCGAGATTACCGACGGCGTCGATACGCGGGTGAGCGGTCAGCTTATTTACGACGCACTGACAGCGGATATGCGCGAAAACATCGCCTCAATCACCGCGCCCGTCACCGTAATGGTGCCGGTGCGACCCGATTTCCTGCCCGCTGCAACCGTCGAACGCTTCTACCGCGCACAATATGCAGCGTTGCCGGACGCAGACTTCGTCACCATCGCGCATGCGGGCCACTTCGTGATGCTCGACCAGCCCGACGAATTTCGTGATGCGCTGGCGGTGTTTCTGGCCGACTAGAAAAGCGTCTGGCGGATCGGCACTTGCAGCCCGGCCTGCTCGGCAATCATGCCGATCCACTGCGCGACCTGTTCGCATTCCTGATCGAACGCGGCGGAGGGTTTGGCGTTCTCCGCCGCTTGGCCGAATTTGCCACCGAGTTTGGCATGTTTTGCAAAGATCGGTCCGTCAACGACCCTCCCAATCGCATTCGTTTCGTGTTCGAGACCGGCGAGATCGAGAAGGGCTTCCAGCGTTTTTGCCCGCTCGACATCGAAGCGATCACCGTCCAGCGTTCGAAAACGCTCTCCCTCGCGGCTGCCCGCCAGCCCGGCGAACATTCGTTGCGAAAGGAACCAGGCGAGGCCCGCGGCCTGCAGGTCCGTCATCGCGAATTGCTCGCGCGCATCCATGCCGAGGTCCATTCCAGCATAGGACATGACCTCGAGATAAAGCTGGCGCCCCCAGCGCCGCCCCATCAGCGCGCGCTTGTCGACCGAGCGCAGGAATGCGGGAAGGCGGTTCGTCATCAGCACCGCCTTTGCGTGCGGACATGCCGCGAGCAGCGCCGGGATCAGCATATTGGCGTGGTTCGTCGGCTTGACGAAGACCGCGTCCGCATCCGGCCACGGACGCGACAGCAGGTCGCAGACCGGCTTCACCAGAGCGCGGCCGGCCTCGCCCGTACCGGCAAGCTGCGTGAGGATGCGCGGCTCCGCCATGCCGACGCTTACGCTATCGATATTGAGTGCGCGCACCAGCAAGGTGGACCGGCAGAAGGCCGTGTGAAAGATGAAATGGAGTGCGCCCGTATCGACGGTCATCCCGCGCACGGCATCAAGCGCGAGCCACGCTTCGCCCTGCGCTTCCTCTGTCGTCAGGTCGCCCAGAAAGCCTGTCGCGCTCAACCTTTCGCGCGTGATGCGCAGGAATTGCATCCGCCCGCCTGGCAGGTCGAGCGCGTGGGGCAGCCAGTGCGGATCGGCGGCGATGATGGCGGCGTCGGTCATGCAGTGCGAAGCCCTAGCGGCTGATGCGCGGGGTGGAAATGCCGGTGCCTTTGTGCAAATCGCATTCGCCGAGCGGAATCGCGTTCTGCGATTGCCGGAAGAAGGGTGCGCAATGCTTCTGCCAATACGGGCGGTCGAGAAGGTCTGGGGCCGCGACACGATGCCAGCGCCTTTCGTGGCGCCCGAAGGAAAGCGGATCGGCGAAATCTGGTTCGAGCCGCCCGAGGCGTTGCCCGAGCTGCTTGTAAAATATCTCTTCACGAGCGGAAAACTGTCCGTTCAGTGCCATCCCGATGACGACCAGGCAGAGGCCGCCGGGCTGGGCCGTGCAGGCAAGGAAGAATGCTGGCTGGTGCTCGATGCCGAGCCGGGCGCGACCCTCGGCATCGGGTTCCGTGACAATGTGTCGGCCGAAGCGATGCGCGCCGCAGCCCTGGACGGGTCGATAGAGGACATGTTGGCGTGGCATGAGGTGCAGGCCGGGGACTTTTTCTACATTCCTGCCGGAACCGTCCACGCCATCGGGCCGGGCTGCGCAATCGTCGAAGTGCAGCAGAATTCCGACATCACCTATCGCCTCTACGATTATGGACGCGCGCGCGAACTTCACCTCGATGACGGCATAGCCGTAGCGCGCGGCGCGCCGCATCCGCCCGGGCATCGCAGCGCGATACCGGCAAGCGGACATGCGAGCCTTGTCGATGGGCCGCATTTCACGCTCGACCTGGTGGACGGCGTGGCCGACGACGCGCTGCTCTACGCCTATTCGCGCCCCTTGCTGGTGCTGCCCCTGTCGGGCGAAGTTCTAGTTGAGGGCGAAGTGGTGAAACCGGGCCAATGCGCGCTTAGCGCCGATCTCGCAGGCGCGACTTTCGCCCCCGAAGGCAAGGCACTGGTGACGGCGCCGGTCAGCTAGCGCCTCACATCACCCCGAAGGCCAGCATGGCGTCGGCGACCTTTTTAAACCCGGCGATATTCGCGCCTTTCACATAATCGACGTGGTCGTTCTCGGTGTCGCCGTGCTCCACGCATTTGTCGTGGATGTCTTCCATCAGATTGGCGAGCATGTCTTCCAGCTTTTCGCGTTGCCAGCTGATGCGCTCCGAATTCTGGCTCATCTCCAGGCCCGACACCGCGACGCCGCCCGCATTGGCGGCCTTGCCCGGCGCCAGCGTCACCTTGGCCTCGCGCAGCACCTCGACCGCCTCCGCCGTGGTCGGCATGTTCGCACCCTCGACCACCGCCAGCACGTCGTTCTCGACCAGCTGCTTTGCCTCGTCCTTGCCGATCTCGTTCTGCGTCGCGCAGGGCATGGCGATATCGGCATCGACGCCCCACGGCTCGCCGTCCTCATGAAACTCGACGCCTGAGTATTCCTCCGCATATTCGCTGATGCGCCCGCGCTTTTGGATCTTGAGCGTCTTGATCCAGTCGAGCTTTTCCTCGTCGATGCCGTCGGGATCGTGAACGAAACCGTCGCTGTCCGACAGGGTGAGCACTTTCGCGCCGAGATCGATCAGCTTTTCCGCCGCGTGCAGGGCGACATTGCCCGCGCCAGAAATGATAACGCTCTTGCCCTCGATCCCCTCATTCTTGCGCTTCAGCACATGCTCGAGAAAATGCACCGCGCCGTAGCCGGTCGCCTCCACCCGCATGGGGGAGCCGCCATATTCATTCGCCTTGCCCGTCAGCACGCCTTCCCAGCGATTGGTGAGCCGCTTGTACTGGCCGAAGAGATATCCGATTTCCCGGCTGCCGACGCCGATATCGCCGGCGGGGACATCAACATTCGGGCCGATATGGCGGTAAAGCTCCGTCATGAAGCTCTGGCAGAAGCGCATCACTTCGCGGTCGGACTTGCCGTGCGGGTTGAAATTCGATCCGCCCTTCCCCCCGCCAAGCGGCAGACCGGTAAGCGAGTTCTTGAACGTCTGCTCGAAAGCGAGAAACTTGAGCACGCTTTCGGTCACGCTGGGATGAAAGCGCAGGCCGCCCTTGTACGGGCCGATCGCATTGTTGTTCTGCACGCGCCAGCCGCGCTCGACGCGGATATTGTGATCGTCATCCTCCCAGCACACGCGGAAGGAAATGATCTGGTCGGGCTCGGCAATCCGGCGCAGGATTTCGGCCTCGTGATATTCGCGCTTGTCCTGGATCCAGCTGAAAATGTCCTGCGACACCTCCCGCACCGCCTGCACGAATTCGTCCTGACCGGGATTGCGCTTCTCGACCCCTTCCATGAAGGTATCGAAGTCGGGACACTTTGCGGACATTTGCGGCTTCCTTCGCCTTGTTGCGGGTCAAGACAAAGGCGGCTGACGGGCCGAAAGGTTCCGGGTCAGTATTCGGTAATGATGGCAGAGAAGTCGCGCGATCCGCTGCCCGCCGCATCGAACGCCTCGTAAAGTTCCTTGGCCTTGGTGCCGATGCGGGTGTCGACGCCTGCCGTCTCCGCCGCCTCCATCGCCAGCTTCAGGTCCTTCAGCATTAGCGCCGTGGCGAAGCCTCCCCTGTAGTCATTGTCCGCCGGTGATTTTGGTCCGACGCCCGGCACGGGGCAGTAGGATGTCATGGACCAGCACTGGCCGGAACTGACGCTGGAAATGTCGTAGAATGTTTGCGGATCGAGGCCGAGCTTTTCGGCCATGGCGAAGGCCTCGGCGGTCCCGATCATCTGCACGGCGAGCAGCATGTTGTTGCAGATCTTGGCCGCCTGGCCATTGCCCGCATCGCCTGCGTGAATCACCGCCTTGCCCATCGCGCTCAGCACCGGCTCGGACGCTTTGAACCCCTCCTTGGTGCCGCCAACCATGAAGGTGAGAGTGCCGCCCTCCGCCGCCGCAATGCCGCCGGACACCGGCGCATCGACCATCGCATAGCCCTTTGCAGCCGCTGCTTCCGACACTTCGCGCGCGGTGGCGACGTCGATGGTCGAGCAATCGATAAGCACCGCGCCTTCGGGTGCATGGCCGATCACGCTGCCGGTATAAACCGATTTCACGATGCCGCCATTGGGCAACATGGAGACGACCGCATCGACGCCGTCGCAGGCTTCGCTTGCATCGGTGAATGTCGTGCACCCCTTCGCTTCGGCTGCGGTGAGCGCATCGGCGGACAGGTCGAATGCGTGCACTGCGTGCCCCGCTTTCACAAGGTTCGCGGCCATTCCGCCGCCCATATTGCCAAGGCCGATAAATGCGATCTTCATGTCTCTCTCCTTGCCGCCCCGCCTCTCATTTCAAGCGAAACTATGCAAGCGCCAGCACGCCGGTGAGCACGTGGCGGACGAGGTCGACCTGCCCGCGCGCACCTGTCTTCGCGTAGATCTTCTTGCTGTAGTTTCGCGCTGTCTCGATGGTCAGGCCGTGCTCCTCTGCCGCTTCGGCAATGGACAGGCCCTGCGCCATCGACCAGGCGAGCCGCGCTTCGCTGGGCGTCAGGTCGAAAAGGTCCACCAGCTGCTCGGCGCGCGTTTCGCTGGAGGAGCGGTCGCCGCGAATATAGACCACCGCTACCGCATCCGTGCCGCCCGCGAGCGCTTCCAGCCGCAGCGGCGCGACGAGGATGTCGATCCACGGATCGTGGCTCAGATTGATCGCCCGGGGCCGCGCGCGCGGATCGGTGGCGAAGGATCGGACGAGAGCGGTCAGCTGGCGGTCGACCGCTGGGTCGCTCGGCGTCAGTCTGTCGTAGTGGCCGCGCCGGAGCGTCGATGACTGGCTCAGCATCCGTCCCGCCTGCGGATCGTGATCGACAATGCGGCTCTTCGCATCGAGGCTGATCCAGCCGAAATTGATGCGCGCAAAGGCCTCGGCGCTCACTTCCGAACGCGCGCGCTCGCGCTCCATTGTCTCAAGCACGCGCAGCGCGACTTTGAAATGCGGGGCGAGCGCGCTGAGCAGGCTGGCGATGTCGGCACCGAAAGAGTTATCAGCCGTCAGGATGATGGTCGCCTGCAGGCCATCGCCGGTCGCGACGCGCATGGCCCGTAAGCTCGACGCTCCGATCTCCAATTCGTCGCCGGAATAAACCCGCCCCTCGCGAAGGTCTTCGGTGATCGCAGGTGGCGCACGGCCCGAACCAAACTGCACAGCCTCGCCCTCGCCACTGCGGATCAGCATGGTCGCACCACTCGCGCCTGCAACCTGTCGCAACCGCGCGAGAAAGGTCTGCCACATCGGTTGCTCGAACACGCCATCGTGCAGCGGCACGAGCAATTCCGTTTCGCCAAGATTGGGAACGCGCATGCAGGCTCCTAACACCTCCCATATGGGAGGTCCATACGATGTCGGTGCACCCTATCTGCCTGCGCCATGACAGCTCCGCTCACCCATCTTCAACGCCTCGAAGCCGAGGCTATCCACATCATGCGCGAAGTCGTCGCCGAGGCGGAAAAGCCGGTGATGATGTATTCGATCGGCAAGGATTCCGCGGTGATGCTGCATCTGGCGAAGAAGGCGTTCTATCCGTCGCCCCCGCCCTTCCCCCTGCTGCATGTTGATACGACCTGGAAGTTCAAGGCAATGTACGAGCTGCGCGAACGCAGCGCGGAGGAAGCGGGGATAGAGCTTATCGTCCATCGCAATCCCGAAGCCGAGGAGCGCGGCATCAATCCCTTCGATCACGGCCCGCTGCATACCGATATGTGGAAGACCGAAGGGCTGAAGCAGGCGCTGAGCCAGCACGGCTTCGACGCGGCCTTCGGCGGCGCGCGCCGCGACGAGGAAAAGAGCCGCGCGAAAGAGCGTATTTTCTCCTTCCGCACGGCCAGCCATGGTTGGGATCCGAAGAACCAGCGGCCCGAGCTGTGGAATCTCTACAATGCGAAGAAGCGCAAGGGCGAAAGCATTCGCGTCTTCCCGATCTCCAACTGGACCGAGCTCGATGTGTGGCAATACATCCAGCTCGAGAATATCGAGATCGTGCCGCTCTACTTCAGCGCGCCGCGCCCGACCTTCGGATATGAAGGCGGCCTGTTCATGGCCGACGATATCGAGCGGCTCGAGCGGGTGATGGGCCATCGCCCCGAAATCACCGAGCGGTCTGTGCGCTTCCGCACGCTAGGCTGCTTCCCGCTGACCGGCGCGGTGGAGAGCACAGCCTCGACCCTCTCCGAAGTCATCCAGGAAACGCTGCTCACCACCACCAGCGAACGACAGGGCCGCGTGATCGACAAGGATGCGGGTGGTGCCGGAATGGAGAAGAAGAAGCAGGAGGGCTATTTCTGATGGCCACGCAGGACACCTCCTACGAAACCGATGCCCTCATCGCCGAGGATATCGACGCTTATCTCGACACGCACCAGCACAAGACGATGCTGCGCTTCATCACCTGCGGCAGCGTGGATGACGGCAAGTCGACGCTGATCGGGAGGCTGCTTTACGACAGCAAGATGATCTTCGAGGACCAGCTCGACGCGCTCAGCGCGGACAGCAAGACGGTCGGCACAAAGGGCCAGGAGATCGACTTCGCTCTGCTGGTGGATGGTCTTGCGGCGGAACGCGAGCAGGGCATCACCATCGATGTCGCCTACCGCTTCTTCAACACCGAAAAGCGCAAGTTCATCGTCGCCGATTGCCCGGGACACGAGCAGTATACGCGCAACATGGTGACCGGCGCGAGCACGGCGGATCTCGCCGTCATCCTCGTCGACGCGCGCAAGGGCGTGCTCGTCCAAACGCGGCGGCACAGCTATCTGTGCCACCAGCTCGGCATCCGCAACATCGTGCTGGCGGTGAACAAGATGGACCTTGTCGATTACGATCGGCAGGTCTTCGACGATATCGTCGCCGACTACACGGCATTCGCGCGCGAGATCGGCATTCAACACTTCACCGCCCTCCCGATCAGCGGCTTCAAGGGCGACAATATCACGACCGCCCCTTCCGAAAATACGCCTTGGTATGACGGGCCGAGCCTGGTCGACCATCTCGAAAGCGTCGAGGTGCTGTCCGAAGTCGCGGCGGAAAAACCGTTCCGCATGCCGGTGCAATGGGTCAATCGCCCCGATCTCGATTTTCGCGGCTTTTCCGGCCTCATCGCCAATGGCAAAATTGCGCCGGGCGATCCCGTGCGCGCGCTGCCCTCCGGAAAGACGAGCACGGTAAAGAGCATCGTCACCTATGATGGCGAGCTGGATGAAGCCATTGCGGGGCAGTCGGTCACCATCACGCTTGCCGACGAAATCGACTGTTCGCGCGGCGATGTGCTGTGCGTCGCGGACGACCCGCCGGAAACCGCCGACCAGTTCGAGGCGACGCTGGTGTGGATGGCGGACGAGGATCTCAGCGTCGGGCGCGCCTATTGGCTCAAGCTCGGCACACAGACCGTGTCGGCCACCGTGCAGCAGCCAAAATACCGCGTCGACGTCAATACGATGGACCACTTGGCGGCCAAATCGCTCGGCTTGAACGATATCGGCGTGGCCGAAGTCTATTCGGACAAGCCGCTGGTGTTCGAGCCTTACGAAAAAAGCCGTTCGCTCGGCGGGTTCATCCTGATCGACAAGATCACCAACGCCACCGTCGCCGCGGGCATGCTCAACTTCTCGCTGCGCCGCAGCCAGAACGTGCATTGGCAGGCGACCGACATCACCCGCCAGCATCATGCGGACATGAAGAACCAGACACCGCGCGTGCTGTGGTTCACCGGGCTGTCGGGCAGCGGCAAGTCGACCATTGCCAATGAAGTGGAGAAAAAGCTGGCGCTGATGAACCGCCACACCTTCCTCCTCGACGGCGACAATGTCCGCCACGGGCTGAACAAGGATCTCGGCTTTACCGAGGCCGACCGGATCGAGAATATCCGGCGTATCGGCGAAGTCGCCAGACTGATGACCGATGCCGGGCTGATCGTGCTGACCGCTTTCATCAGCCCGTTCCGCGCGGAAAGGCAGATGGTGCGGGACATGCTGACCGATCACGAATTCGTCGAGATCTTCGTCGACACGCCATTGGAAGTCGCAGAAAGGCGCGACGTGAAGGGCCTTTACAAGAAGGCGCGGTCGGGCAAGCTCAAGAACTTTACCGGGATCGACAGCCCTTACGAAGCGCCGCAGAAGCCTGAAATCACCGTGAACACGGTCGAGATGACGCCCGAACAGGCGGCCAGCTATATCATCGACCAGATCCTCCCGCTGAAATGAGCACCATGACAGACGCACAACTTGCCGCCCATCTGGCCGAGCATGCGGGCCGTATCCTGATCGCCGTGCGAGAGGCCGGGGTGTTCGAGGGCAAGGCGCTCGGCAAGGCGGGCGACCGCACCGCCAACGCTTTCCTCATGGAAGCCCTGCGCGCGCAGCGGCCGGACGATGCCATCCTCTGCGAAGAGGAAAAGGACAGCGATTATCGCATCGGCGAAGAGCGCGTGTGGATCGTCGATCCGGTCGATGGAACGCACGAATATGGCGAGGCGCGCAGCGATTGGGCGGTGCATGTCGCCCTCAGCATCGACGGTCGCCCGGAAATCGGCGCGGTTGCCCTTCCCAGCCTCGGCGAAGTGCTGCGGAGCGACGAGCCACGCGATCTGCCCGGCGCGCCGGAGACGCTGCGCATGGTCGTCAGCCGAACCCGTCCCGCCGCCGAAGCGGTCGCGGTGGCGGAAGTACTGGGCGCCGATCTGGTCCCGATGGGAAGCGCCGGGGCGAAGGCCATGGCGATCATCCGCGGCGAAGCCGACATCTATCTGCATTCGGGCGGCCAGTTCGAATGGGACAGCTGCGCCCCCGCCGCGGTCGCCGCTGCGCATGGCCTGCATATCAGCCGCATCGACGGCAACCCGCTCGTCTATAATCAGACGGACACATACATGCCGGACCTGCTGATTTGCCGGAAGGAGCATGCGCAGGCCGTGTTCGAGGCGCTGGCGGCACGCGGATAACGCGCTAGCCGGTAGAGCCGCGCTCCAGGAAAGTCGGCATCAGGCCCTCGCTCGCTCCGCGCTCCTCGCCGGACGGTTTTGCCTGTTCGAGCACGCGCTCGATCGCCAGTTGCGCCATCCGCTCGATCGGCCAGCGCAGCGTGCTGATCTGCGGAAAGACATGCCGCGATGTCGGCGAATCGTCGAAGCCTAAAAGCGCCACCTGCTGCGGGATGGCGATGCCCGCCCCGCGGATCTCGTGCTGCAGCCCTGCGGCCATTTCGTCATTGCAGCAGAAGAGCGTGATGCGCTCGAATTCGCGCGATGCGAGCTCCCTGCCGGCATTGCGTCCGCTTTCGAATGTGTATTCGCCGGTAAAATCGAATTCCGGATCGAGCAACAAGCCGGATGCTTCCAGTGCTTCGAGAAAACCCGTGACGCGCTCATGAGCCGACCGGAAGCCTTCCGGACCACGCACCAGCCCCCAATGCGTGTGCCCGCGCTCGATGAGCGTGCTTACGGCGGAGCGGACAGCTTCCCGATCCCGCGTCCACACCACATTGGGCGACGCCGCAAGGCGCGCGGAACCGACGCGAACGCAGGCGACCCCTGCGCGCTCGCAAACATCGGCAAGCTCCTGCATTTCCGAAATCGGCGGCAGGAACACGACCGCCGACGGGCGATGGCGCGCTATGAAGCTCTGCACATACAAAGCCAGATCGGGCGAAGCGCGATCGACATGATCGACCGCCATCGCAAAATCGGTGTCGCGCAAGCTGGCGAGCATTCCACGCTGAAAATTCATCACTGTCTGCGGGTTCGGGTTGTCATGGATCAGAGCGATGAGCAGATTGCGCCCCAGCGCGAGGCCGCGCGCCGCGCTGCTTGGAATGAAGCCAAGCTCGTCGATCACCGCCTCGATCGTCTCGCGCGTGCTCTGCTTGACCGAGGGTTCCTTGTTCAGCACGCGGCTGACCGTCTTCTTCGAAAAGCCCGATCGCCTGGCAATATCGTTTATGCTGTAGCCCAAGTCCCAAACCCGCCTGCTGCGCGCAAAATCGTGTTCCCTATCACGCGCGCGAATGCAAGCGGTCAGCTCGACCGGTCATCGAACGCCTTTTCGGAAGATGGTGCCCCATTGTTGGTGAAGATGGGAATACGGATGAGTGGGAAATCTCCCTGCCGCGGCCCTAGCTGGCTATTTGATTTGGAGGCTCAATAGTGAAGGTATTGGTTGTCGCGCCGCTTACGCACCTTGCGGGCCATGTAGACAACAGAAGCAGAATTAGTTGGCCGTTTCGGCACAAGCGATGTCAGCGATCTCCGACATTATGGAAGGCCGCGCGAACGGTTCGTAATTATGACGTCGGTAATAACCCGTATAGTAGTCGCTTCCTATCTGCCTACCATTTTCGTCGTGCAGGCGGATTGCTCCGCGCATGAAGGTTTGCTCGTCGCACAGAATATGCCAGCGCATCGTCGTTCGATGCGACCCGCTCTCGTCGACTACCGCGTGCTCAGTCCGAGTCCAGATCTCTTTCGCTCCTATCGGATTTGTCGAATTCCAGCCATCATATCCATGAGGGCTGATAATAACGAAGTGCCGATCCCCGTCCTCATCTTCGTATATCAACTCTAATTCGGGTTCAGGAGCCACAAAGGCGAGTAGCGCAATCAGACCAAGCCTAAAGTACATCAAAAACTCTTTTTCTTTTTTTAATTTGCGAGGCTGTCGATACCGGCCGCCCTAAATCCATCACGCGCATCGCCTTTAGAGCGAATTTGAATCTATACTGTCTTTTTAGTCGAGATCTGAGGCGGCGCTTCAGCTGGAGGTGCTGTTTCCAAAACAAAAACGTCTTCGACGCTACAGTCGGAATAGACCCACTCATTCCAGTTTTCCCTTAACCAAGCAACATTCACATACCCAATACTACCTTCCTTGCCAATTTCTGATCTCTTTGGAAGTGAGACAGCATTTAAGCCAGCCTTATATCCAGATATTACGATTAAGCTCATCCCCAAATCAGCATCATAATTTTCACAAACCATAAAATCGACAAATTCTTCATAGGGCAAACTCGCCTTCAGACGGATTACAGCGCCCCGATGTAGAGTAGAATGATCGGATAGATCGGTAAGTCTTTTCCATGCATGATTATACATTGCATTATGCACTGATCTATCGATCATACTATCCAGTTCTTAAATTGTGGCCGCCAGAACGGTCTGCGGGCTGTGTTTGCACGCCATCGATATTGTACTCACCTTGGTGAATACCGTCGCTGTTGGTTTTCTCAAATCGACCATCAAGTTGATGGTTAGTGATGGTTTCTAGCGGTTTTCAGTGAGAAACCTATACCACGAAAAGGTGCCGGAAAACAGCCACTTCTGAGACATTTTGGGACGTCCTGAGAAGGGTAGATGGTGCCCAGAAGAGGACTCGAACTGGAGCACCTGAAAACCGCAGAAAACCAAGGGTTTTGAAACGTCTGTTGTAACACTTGGCATATCCAACTGTAACAGTTTTGACAAGCGTGCCCCCAAAATGGCCCCCACTTGGAAGGTGCTTAGGTTCGAGTCCGAAAAAGGGACTCGAATTACACTCCACTCTGCGTCTTGAAACAATGAGACGCCAAGGCAGCGTTGAAGGGGGATAATAGGTTGCGCGACCTGTAGGCGTTCGGAAAAAGCCGAGCAGTCCAAAATGCCGCGTTACTTGCGCACTCCACGAGCTGAAATTTGGGCGCTCCCATAAGCTGGCACCTCTGATCCAACACTGGTGGACTTCCCCCATACCCCCTCCGACATGCGGTGGCAGCAGGTGCAAAGGAGGTAGCGCGGATCATCCCGGCTTTCCCGACAATGCCGGTGTATAAACCGGATTGCGCTTTGCGGTGTTCACATATAAACGGTGGTTTACTTGTGAACAAAAGGTTATCCACATGACAATTCGCACACCGGCAATCGCATACTTCCGCGTTTCCACAGATCGACAGGGCCGCAGCGGTTTAGGTCTGGAGGCGCAGCGGGAAGCCGTGGCGCGCTATGCTGCTGAAACCCGGCTGGAATTGGTCGGCGAGTTCGTTGAGGTCGAGACAGGAAAAGGTTCGAATGCGCTAAGCAAACGGCCCCAGCTTCTCGCTGCCCTTACCCAGGCAAAGAACCGAAAGGCCAAACTGGTTTTGGCAAAGCTCGACCGGCTCGCCCGCAACGTTCATTTTATCTCGGGCCTGATGGAAACTGGCGTGGATTTCGCGGTTGCTGATATGCCCAATGCAGATCGCTTCCAACTGCACCTTTATGCCGCTCTGGCGGAGAAGGAGGCCGAGGTTATCTCCCACCGGACCAAGGCTGCCCTTGCCGCTGCAAAGGCTCGCGGAACAGTTTTGGGGCGCAACGGCAAGGTGCTGGCGAAGCGTAACAAGGCGGAAGCCGAAGCGCGTCTAAAGCCAATCGCGGGCCAGCTTCTGGCAAAGAAGGAGGCAGGCAAGAGCATTCGTCAAATAGCAGCGGAGCTAAACAAAGAAGGAGTAGCATCGCCCGCTGGCGGCAAATGGCATCCAGCCAGCCTTCATCGAGCACTGAGCAGGCTTGAAACGATGAAGGGCTAGTAACCTCTACGGCACGAAATTCTAATATGCTCGGACGCTATGCGAAGCGATCCTGCACGAACTCCCAGACCGCGTTCACCTTGGCGTTCCAAAGCGCCTCTGGGTAAGGCTCCTCAGGTAATTGATTGAGCTGCACCCTGAGTTCGGTCCAGACAGTTCCTCGCGTTTCTTGACCGCGCTGCCAATCGACGGCCTCGACTAGCGTAGTGAGCCGCTCCAAAAGCTTTTTGGCGACCGCTTTCACCTCGGTCTCTTGTGCCCTCGTCAGCCTTGGTTCGGGATTGGTTAGCAGGTCGAAGATCGCCAGCTCCGTCTGACTGAGTCCAGCTCTTGCGGCGCGCTCTTCCTCCTCATCGAGTCTGTGCACAAAATCTTTCAGCTCTGCAAAGAACCGCTCCGCATCAATCGACGCTGCATTGTAGGCAGCAACCAGCTCCTCCAGCTTCTCGATCATCGGTTTGCGAGCAGGGTTCTCCCTCACCATCTTCTTGGCTTTGGCCTCGGCTTGCTCGCGCAGTCTTTCAGCGGCAACTTTTGGGCTCTCTTGGAAAAGATCGCTCAGCTTCTCGAAGTCGATGTCGGAGAGGTCCACGCGCCCTTCGCGGCTGTCGCCTTCGATGATCGGCGAGACTATAGCGACGCCTTCGATCCGCTCGTCGAGCAGCGTCGCTATCCGTGCGGCGATGGCCGAAATATCGACCGGGCCAAGTTTGGCACGAACGGCATCGGCCAGCGTATGGAGGACCGCCACCCGCCGCAGGAATGGCGCAGCACGCTCATCGGGAAGCACGGCCTTGTAGGCCTTCGACACAGCGGCAGACAGCCGCAAGAACTCGCGCCGCCTCTCGTCGGGGGCTACGAGCACTTCGACTGCCGCCGTGATCTGCCGGAGGCGCTCCATCCCCTGGACATCCAGAATAGCTGGCAAGTCGAGATCGAGAGAGGAGGTGAAGCTCTCGGCCTCTTCCAGCATGGTCGATAGCGCTCCGATCAGTGCCTGCTTGTCCTTGATCGGCGTCTCACCGACGCCAGCGCCGCCCGCATATACGGCAAGAGCCTTCTGAAGGTTGTTGAACACGCCAATGTAGTCGACGATCACGCCCGATGTCTTGTCCTCAGCCCTACGGTTGGCGCGGGCGATAGTCTGCATCAAAGTGTGGTTCTTCATCGGCTTGTCGAGATACACCGTGCCGATGCTGGGCACGTCGAACCCGGTAATCCACATCGCGCAGACGAACACCATTCGCAGCGGATCGTCGGCATCCTTGAACTTACGTTCTAGGTCTTCCTTCTGCATCCGCTCACGATGCGGGAGAATATCGAGCCCTCTCTTCCGCAGGTCGTCGACTTCGTTCTGCCCCTGGCTAACCACCACGGCCATATCCAGCTCGCGTAGGTGCATCAGGCGCTCCGCAATTTCCGCGCCCTCCGCTTCATGCGCCGTCTTGAGGTGCTTCTCAGCTTCGGCGATCAGGCGCTCGATTGCCGCCTTCACTCGGTCGTGCATGGCGACCGCAGCGGCCTTGTCTATGGCGACGAACATGGCCTTCCCGCGATAGCCGCGCGAAGCGAAGTGTCGCGCCACGTCCTCGGCTACCTTGTCCTGTCGGTCGGGATTGGTGATGAGCGTGTATTGGCGCCCGAAATCGCGGCCCAGTTTTCGCTCCTGCTCCTCGTCGAGCATTACTTCGTCTAGCAACTCATCGAGATCGCTTTGCAGGGCGTCCCGATCCATCTGAAGCTCCGGCTTGCGGGCTTCGTAGTAGAGCGGCACCGTCGCACCATCCCGCACCGACTGGGCGAAATCATACACCGAGACGTAATCGCCGAACACTTCGCGGGTGCGGCTGTCCTCGCCCTTGATAAGCGGCGTGCCTGTGAAGCCGATGAAGGCCGCATTGGGCAACGCCGCTCGCATGTTGGCGGCAAGCTGATCGTACTGGCTGCGATGTGCCTCGTCGGTCATTACGATGATGTCGGAGCGGTCCGACAAGACCGGCATCGGTTCGCGGTCCTCGGTGGAGAACTTCTGGATCAGGGTGAAAACGTAGCGTTCGTTGCCTTCCAGCAAATCGCGAAGATGCGCTCGGCTTCCGGCCTGCGCTTCCCGGATGTCTTTCGTCAGCGCCCCAGCCGAAGCGAACTGCCCGGCGATCTGATCGTCCAGCTCTGTGCGATCCGTGACGATCACGAAAGTATAGTTGCCAGCAATCCGCCGAAGCACCTTCTCGGCAAACATCACCATCGACAGGCTCTTGCCCGAGCCCTGTGTGTGCCAGAATACGCCCAGCTTGCGCTGATCATCGGCCAGCCTGCCGACCGCTTCGATCGCGCGGTTGACGCCCAGCACCTGATGATACCTGCCAACGATCTTTCGCAGGCCGTCGCGCGCCTCGTCGAACAACACGAAGTTCTCGATCAGATCGAGGAAACGGGCGGGCTCGCATGTCGCATGAAGCAGAGTGTTGAGGCTGGGATCGTCGGGCTCGCCCTCTTCCAGCTTCTGCCAGGGCGAGAAGAAGCGATAGGGCGCATGGCTGGCCCCGATGAGGTTATCGATACCGTTGGAGAGGATCACGAAGCCATTGGCGTCGAACACGCGCGGTATCGCATCCTTGTAGTCACGCAGATTGGCCTCGTATCCGTCCTGCACCGGCTTCGTCGGAGCTTTCCATTCGGCGAAGAGAAGCGGAATGCCGTTGACGAAGCCGATAGTGTCCGGGCGGCGCTTGTGATGCAGCCCCTCAATCCAGACCTGGTTGGCGGCGAGAAAATCATTGGCAGCTGGATTCCGCCAATCGATCACGCGGACGGTGACATCCTCGAACTTCCCGTCATCGCGCCTGACTTCGACGGTCACACCATCGACTATCTGCGCCAGGACTTCGCGATTGGCAGCCACAGGATTGAGTGCCGAGCGATCCCGGAAGAGTTTGTCCTCAGCCAGCTTGAGCGCTTCTTCCGGCAGGCCGGGATTGAGCTTTGCCATGGCGGCGCGAAACCAGGCGGGCAGGTACGTCTGGCGAAAGCTGATGCGACCCGTCGGATTGTCCGGTCCCGGCTGTTCATGAAGTAGATTGATGCGTTCCCAGCCGAGCTGCTCCATTAGGTCCAAAGCGGGCTGCTCCACCGTCTTGTCCTCACTGGCGACAAAGCTGGAAAGCGACGGCGCCATCAGTCGATCTCGGAGCTTTCATCGCCATCGACGTCGACATCGATGGTGGCGCCTGCGTCAGTGAATTGCAGGGCATAGGGCCGGAAGACTTCTCGGAAACGCTCAAGGGTCGAGACCACCCAGGCTTGCTGTTCCGGCCAGTCCTCTTCGTCGGCAGGGTTGGTCTTCTCCCGATAGAGCGCGATGCGGCTTTGCTTCTTGCCTTCGAGCCGTTGCCATGAAAGGCCTGGAATTGCCTCGTCGATTGCCGCCCGATGCGCCTCCAGCTCGTCGTACCAGACCTTTCCCGGTGGGCCGCGAAAGGCGAACTCGACCGAGAGGTGCTGCTTGCCCTTGTTGACGGTCGAGGAGAGCCAGGTGTCGGAACGCCCCAGAGAATAATCCGCCCAGTGCTGGGGATGGGCTTTCTGCGGGCGCACCTTGCTTTTGCGATCGATCAGCTTCGCGCGAACACCCTTCCAGAAGCGCTGCTGTTGTTGCTTGAGGTCGGACAGGCCGGATTCGGTCTTCTGCTTGACCTCTTTCGTCCATTCATTGGGCTCGGCCACCACATTGAACATGGGTGCGGGCGGCGATCCATCGATTTGCCACAGCTCGATTTCAAGCCCGAAGATTTCGAGATTGTCGGTCGTCAGATCATTCAGCCAGTCCAGGGCCGCGCGATGTTCTTCTGCAAACTTCTCGGCGATCCAGACGATCGTGACGGCATCAAGCCCCGCTGCGTAGGTGAGGAGTTGGCCGAGGTGGCGGTGATCGGTGCGTTCAAGCTGGTTCTCGATCAGCACCCAGTGATCGTCTGTCGTGTCGGTGCGCTTGGCGAGTATGTCAGCCTTGAACGGACCGACGAACTTCTCGGTCGCCTCGACCTCCAGCTCCATGTCGAGCACTTCCTGGAGTAATTCCATGCCTTCTTCGGATGCGAGCCAAGGCGTGAAGTGCGTTGCCTCGTTCATCCACGCGCTGCGGACATCGACGCGCTTTACCTTGCCTAGTTTGGGGATCATGCTGCGTCCTCAAGTTCGCGCTCGGCAATCTCGACGGAGAGCTGGCCGGAGATTAGACGGGGGAGCAGGAGGTCGCGGGAGGCTGCAAGTTTCTCGTTCGCCACATGAAGGTTCACCAGCTCTTCGTCGACCGGTGAGAAGAAAGCGTCGGCCTGTCTCTGGGTCTCATCGTCAGCCACCGGCAGATAGATGGTTTTAAGGTGCTTCGCTCCGAGATGGGCGACGGTCGTGCCGCTGATGGTGTCTTCGAAAAACTTAATCTTCGGCTTCACCGCTTGGAGGAGCCAGCCGCTCGACCGGGCCAGCGTTGGCCTCAGCCGCGTCACTCGTTGATTGAGAGCTGCATCTCCGCCAACCCACACATTTGTGTGAAAGTTGCCGTCCATCCCAACCAGAATGTCTCCATTGCGGACGCAGTATCGATCGGCAAACTCCTCCGGCGTCCAAGTAGAGGTTCGCCCCTCTTGTACATCCCGGATACGCACGACACGAGCGCCGACCGGCTCGGTCGAGAATGCCTTTGACTTGAATGCGAAGCCGAACCCCACCTCAGCAGCATCGTAGAGGTTCACCCACTCCCAACCCTCAGGCAGCGGGCCATCGGGAGCACCGACGATGGGCACATCTTCATGGCCGGGGAAGCGGAAGCGGACGAACCACTCCTCGAACAGCCGCCGCGCCATCTCCTCCAGCGCCGCTATCCGCCGCCGGTTGACCTCGATCAGGTCGTCATAGGTTCCAAGGATCGCCGCGATGCGCTGCTGTGTTTCGAGGGGCGGGACAGGGATAAGAGCCTGTCGAAAAAGCGGATGATGCCCCTTGTAGTCCGATAGACTTACCCGCCCTAGCGCAGCGTAGAAAAAATAGCGCGTATCAATAATACCGGGCTTCCCAACCTTCGGGAAGATATTCTGGATACACGAGAACGGCGAAGTCATAAAACGCATTGCGCAAGTGTGGTTGGCAAATGTCACGACTGGCCTACCCTGCGTTGCCTGAACTCCAGGCTCCTCGTCGTGATAGCCAACGAAATCGGTTTGCCCCTGCGAAAGCACGGGCACGCGCCCTGACGCCTGCGAAGATTTTTTGTCGAACAGCTTCCCCGGCTTCAATTTTTCCGTCGCATCCTCGGTCGCGAGATACTTCCAACCGTGAGGGAGTTTCGGAGCCTCATCGGCTTCAAGATAGAACGGTTGAGTGAGGCTCATCTTGCAAGCACCTCAGCCGCGTTTTGAGCGATGGTCTCTTGCAACTGTGCCGCCTCCGCATTCAACGTCTCCAGCTCCTCCTGCAACCCCTCCAATCGCTCTTTAAAATCGACGTCGTCGATCTGCTCGCCAGCCGCCACGCCAACATAGCGGCCAGGATTGAAGCTCCAGTCTTGCGCTTCGATCTCCTTTCGGCTGACAACTTTGCAGAGGCCAGCCACATTGCGGAAGCCATCTTCGCCGAACGTTTCTGCCATCAGGTCCGCGCTGCCCTGCTGCATCTCGACCTCACCCCCGCGCCACAGCCGCACGATGTTGCTGATAAACTCGATCTGCTCTGGCGTGTATTCGCGGTGCGCCCGCGTCACCTGCCGGAAAATCTTGCGGGCATCGATGAAGAGCACCTGATCCGCGCGCTCGCCATCCGTCTTGCCTTTGTCGAGGAACCAGAGTGTTACTGGCAGCGTGACGGTAAGGAACATATTGGGCGAGGTCGTGATGATGACATCCACCATTCCGCTCTCGACCAGCTTGCGGCGCATCTCCTTTTCGGAATGTCCCGCATCGGCAGCCGAGTTCGCCATTACGAAGCCTCCGCGACCGGTTTCGTTCAGCGCGGCGGCAAACATCCCAATCCAGAGGTAGTTGGCGTTGTTGGTCCCCGGAATGCCCAGTGGAAAGCGCGGGCTGACCTTGCCCGCATCGTTTACCAGCCGGGAGCGATCGACCTCCGATTGGTTGAAGGGCGGATTGGCCATGACGAAATCGAACTGGCCCACCATTTTGTGCGGGTCTTCGTAATAGGCGTTGGCCACCTTGATGTCGCCGGAAACGCCATGAACCGCCAGATTGAGGCGGCACAGCTTCTGTGTGTCCTCCATCTTCTCAACGCCATAAAGGCCGATCTCGCGGCTGGGATTGTCCCCGTGCCGCTTCACGAACTCCGCCGAATGCACGAACATGCCGCCCGATCCGCAGGCGGGATCGAGTATTTTGCCATGATAGGGCTCAATCACCTCCACGATCAGCTTCACGATGGACGCCGGGGTAAAATACTCCCCACCCTTCTGCATATAGTTGGACGCAAACTCGCCCATGAAATACTCGAAGATGAGGCCGTAGGCGTCCCCGTCGATCTCCAGCGGCGCAAGCAGGCGCAGAAGCTCTCTCAGCACTCCGTTGGGCAGCGATCCGTAGCCCTGCGGCATCACACCGGCGAGATCGGGATTGTGCTCCGCAATCGCCTTCATCGCCTCGTTCAATGCCTCGGCGAGGTTCTCGTTTTCCGGTAAGCCGAGCAGGTAGGAGAAGCGGGCATGGTCGGGCAGAAATATCGCGCCCTTGCCCTGATAGTCGCCCGGCGTGGGCTTCATGCGGCCCGTGAACGTCTCCGCCAGCTCTGCATCGATGAGATCGAACTTCGCCTCCATCTGCCGCAGCGCAATGAGCGCCAGCACCGGCTGAGCGTATTGGTCAGGCCGAAGGGCTGTGTTCGTCCAGAGCTGGTTTGCCGTCGCAAACAGGCGACGCGACAGGTCTTGAAGATCGACTGCCAAGATTTCCCCCAATGGTGTGCCCGGGATCACCCCAGAGTTTGCCAATGCCTGCCAGCTTACCGATCGCTCGAAAAGCCCTGATCTGAGAGGAAATGCTGAATTGATACCGTCAAGAACAAGAACGCGGTTTTGATTGGCCGAGTGACAAGTTCCTCCCGCACAGGGTTACCCAGGGTATACCCGGGGCCTCCCCCGGTTTCAGACCGAGGAGAGATGCAAGGTCAATACGCCAAGCGAACCATCTGGCAGGACGAAGAATTATCCCCTCAGGGTGTATCTAGGGTTATCCCCGGGTGCCGAGGAATGGATGAAGGACAATATCAGCTAGCCTACTCCGTGAGGAAGTAAGGTACGCCCCAGTGAGTACCCGGGAGAATCCTAGGGATACCCTAAGGGGAACCGGGGGGATTTGGAAACAAAAGAAGAACATCAGAGGGCGGCTAGGTCACTTATCCGGCTAACACATCTGTCTCGTTCTCTAATCGGCTTCCACAAGCTCAATCATTAAGGTTTCTTCATATTGCTCTATATCAAGGGCGACAGCTTCTTCCGACAGAACTGATAAAGTCTGTTCGGAGATTGCTGAGCGTATGCCCCTGCCCAACAAATGCGCCTCCGCTAGCGGGGCCATCGCTTCGATATACTCTTGCCGCAGCACCCAACATTTCTCTTTGGCCACTTCCAAGGCAGATCGAGCATCCGTGACGGTCGCCCAGCGTCGTGCCTCAAACTCTAGACACTGTTTTAGAAGCGCGCTGGCGCTTCCAGCCCTCGCCTCATTTACGTTGAAACTCTCCGGCTCTCGAATTTCGCGCGTTTCGCCGAGAGCATCCTGAGCTGCGGCGGGCACTGCAAAAATGGCAGCAGCGACTGTCAGCAAAAAAGAGGACTGGATCACGAAGCACTCCTGGAGAGGTGGGTCGTAAATACCGTGGCCTAGCCGTGCATCGGGCGCAACTGAAAAGCGGTGCCGCGACAATCACCTCGCACCGATACGGACGGAAAACTTCGCAAACTGGGCGATGCGATACGCGCTGCGCGTTATGAGATCGGCATGTCGCAAGAAGCGCTCGCCGATGCATCGGGCATTGATCGGTCGCATATGGGAAAGATCGAGCGCGGAGAACGCAATGTGAGCGTCCTGAACGTCGCCCGGGTGGCGGACGCCCTAAACGTCTCAATCGCGTCTCTGATGGCCTCAGCGGGGCTCTGAGGAGCTGATCTCGAAACGCGGTAGCCTTTCAATTTCCTGCACCAGCCGCGAAACCGGAACTGACCCGTAAGTCTGGTTAGCATTGCCCGCCGAGTGGCCTAGGATTGCGAGCGTGGCGCGATGGTCCAGCCCGTGCTCCATCGCCAGCGTATTGAACAGATGCCGCCAGGCATGGTTCGGCTTTACACCTTCGATCCCAAGCGACCTAACCCATTCGGCGAGCTTCGAGCCCAACCTGTTCGATTGGCGATTGATCGCGCTATCGCTGCGTCGCTTTGAGGGATCGTAGAATATCGGCCCCTCCCCTTGGCCCTGGACGAAGTCCAAAAAGCCCTGCTCGATCAGGTCGCTGTGCAACGGCACCACTCGCGCCTCTTGTGTCTTGATTGTTCCCGCTTCGGGTGTGAGTCGCATCACCCACACACCGTCGACGTCCATGATGTCTTTCTTCCGAAGCTGGGTGATTTCGTTCACTCGCGCTCCCGAGTAGGCCATGAGCCAGGGGCACCACCGCTTGGCATTGCGCCACTGTTCCTGAGCGCGCCCCTCCTCTGCGATGAGGGTTGCCCGAAGGATGCGTAATGCCTCCTCATTGGTGAACTCTTTGGGGCGGAGCTTTGGCTTGTGAGGAGCTTTCACCTTCCCTACGCCCATCATCGGATTTCGGTCGATCAGCCCGTCGCCCTTTGCCCATGCCAGCAAAGTGCTTACCGCCGCGAGGTAGCTGCCATTGATGGTTTTTGCGGAAAGAGGGCGTCCGCGATACCTGACCTTGTCTCGCAAGTGATTACGCCACGCGATGATCTGCCGGTCTGTGAGCTGGTGCAAATTCGGACTGCCCACGAACTCAACAAGCTGTCTGATGTAGGGACGCCATTGCGCGATGGTCTTGGGGCTGCGTCCCTCGACTTTCGCGAAGCTCTCGAAAAGGTCCAAGATGCTTAGCTCGCGCGCTGCCCGGTCCTGCTCGATAAACTCGCGAGCTTCGCGCTTTTCCCGCAACCGTGACATCTCGGCTGCGTGCTCGGCCCGAAGGGCTAGGTTGGCCGCAAAAGCTGGGTCGTCGGCGGCGCGCCGCTGCTCCTCGAACTCCAACCGCTCGAAAAACTCAGCAGACTCGACCGAGACCCGCATCATCTCGCTGGCGATCTGCTCCGACTTCGCCGTCTGCTCGCTTGATGGCGTAGCCGCTACCTGCTCTCGCGCGGGCTCGAGCGATGATCGTGCATGATCGATAAGTGCGTTGGTTTTGGCAACGCTCTCAGGGATGAGTCGCTTGGCCTCTTCTCGATTCTTTACCCCCAGGGACCATCGCCATTCAGTCCTCGGCTTGCCGGATGCAGTAGGGAAAAGATGCCGGATATCATCGGGTACTCCCCGACGGAAATAGTAGGTGCCCTGATGAAGCTGAAGGTAGGTACACATGCCGTTCTCCCGTTACGTTTGTAACAGTCAGCCGTGAAAATCCACTTGTTTTTCAGGGTTTTCGATACTTCTCAATGAGTTGAGAAATGCTGGTGCCCAGAAGAGGACTCGAACCTCCACGCCCTTGCGAGCGCCGCCACCTGAAGACGGTGCGTCTACCAATTCCGCCATCTGGGCACCGGAGCGAGCCGGTCATCGAAGGCCGTCTCGCGGGTAGGGGCGCGCAGATAGGACGGGCGGCAGCTTTAGTCAACGCGCGCGTGACGCGTGAATGCGCTTTTCCGGGGCCGCTGCGTCCCTTGCCGGAACGTCGCCCGCCCATCGCGCGTAATCCAGGCATTGCCCGCGCCCGTCGCGCTGTGCCAAGGGCGACGCGACCGACCAATCCCAGGAAAATTCCAGATGCCGAAATCCTCTCCGCTCCAAGGCAAGCTCGTCACCCTGATCGGCGGCAGCGGCTTTATCGGCAGTCATGTCGCACAGGATTTGCTCGAGCGCGGTGCACGCGTGCGCATCGCCGCGCGCGAGCCGGAAAAGGCGTTCAAATTGAAGCCGCTCGCCAATCTGGGGCAGCTCCAATTCGTGCGTTGCAACGCCATGGACGAACGCAGCATCGCGCAATGTGTCGACGGATCGGACGCGGTCGTCTACCTGATTGGCACATTCGAGCGGAACCAGCAGCAATTGCAGGCGGACAGCGCCGGCCACGCTGCGAAATGCGCGGCCGAAACCGGGGCGACGGGCTTCGTCTATATCTCGGCCATCGGTGCCGATCCCGAAGCCGAGACCGGCTATTACCGCACCAAGGGCGATGGCGAGCGACAAGTGCTCGCCGCTTTTCCCGAAGCGACAATCATCCGCCCCAGCGTCGTGTTCGGCGAGGAATCCGGGCTCATTCCCATGTTCGCAGACATGGTGCGCTTCATGCCCGTGATGCCGGTCTTCGGCGCAGATTCGAAGTTCCAGGTGGTGTGGGTCGATGACGTTGCCGCGGGGGTGACAAGCGCGCTGGAAGGCCCCGCCAAGCACGGCGGGAAAGTCTTCGAGGCGGCGGGCCCCGAGCAGCTCACCATGATGGAGATCCACGAGATGATTGCCGATGCCCAGCAACGTCGTCGTTATTTCTTTCCAATGCCGGACCCCATCGCCGGCATCTTTGCCGCCGTACCGATGTCCCCGATCAATCCGGATCAGCTCGCCATGCTGAAAAGCGGCAGCACGGCCGGCAAGGGCGCGAAGCAGCTGGGCGCGCTTGGCGTGGAGCCCAAGCCGCTTTCGCTATTCCTCGATCGCTGGATGGTGCGCTACCGCAAGCAGGGCCGCTTCGGGGAAGCGCGGATGACGCCGCGGAGCGACGCCTGAAAAACGCGATTGCCGATGATTTCGGCGTGGAACGGATCGGCAGCGGAAATTCGCGCGCGCGGGGTGGCGCGGTGGCGCGCCGCGCGCTTATAGCAGGGCTCATCCAGCCGCACAGATTCGGGACCTCACCGCCATGAAATTCTTCGTCGACACCGCCGAAATCGCCGACATCAAGGAACTCGCTTCCACCGGCTTGCTGGATGGCGTGACCACCAATCCCAGCCTGATCGCCAAGTCGGGCCGGGACTTCATGGAAGTGACGAAGGAAATCTGCGACATCGTCGATGGTCCGGTCAGCGCCGAGGTCGTTGCGCTCGACCACGAGACGATGATGAAGGAAGCGGACAAGCTGCGCGCCATCGCCGATAATGTCTGCATCAAAGTGCCGCTGACGGTGGACGGGCTGAAGACCTGCAACGCGCTGACCGGCGACGGCACCATGGTCAATGTCACGCTCTGCTTTTCCGCCAACCAGGCGCTGCTGGCCGCGAAGGCCGGTGCCACATTCATCTCGCCCTTCGTCGGGCGGCATGACGATAACGGCACGAACGGCATGGATCTGATCCGGGACATTCGCCAGATCTACGACAATTACGCGTTCGAAACCGAGATTCTCGTCGCCAGCGTGCGCCATGTCGGCCATGTGCTGGAAAGCGCGCTGATCGGGGCGGACGTAATGACCGCGCCGCCTAAAGTGATCCATGGCCTGTTCAAGCACACGCTGACCGAGAAAGGCATCGAGGGTTTCCTCGCCGACTGGCAGAAGACCGGACAGTCCATTCTCTGACCGGGAGGTGATTGCGGGCGACCGTTTGCCCTCTGTCTGCTAGGCCGACTGCGTCATGCAGACCGTCCTGCAATTCTTCGTGCAAATCCTGATGGCGCTGTTCGGCGCGATCGGAACCGCGCTCGCCACCTTCGGCGTTGTCGGCGTGTTATGCGGTGGCGGCGTGCTGGGTGGCGGCTGGTGCTGGCGCGCGTGGAAGCGGCGCGCCCTGCGCAAGGCCGGCGGCGATCCGGACTAGCTCGTCGCCTTCTCCGCCACGTGATCCGCCACCCACTGGTCGCGCAGCTTAAATTTCTGGATCTTGCCCGAGCCCGTAAGCGGCCAACTTTCGACCTCTTCCCAATAGGCCGGGCATTTCGGCGCGCTGATTTGCGAGCGACAATGCGCGCGCAGCTCTTCCGGATCCATCGCGTGGCCCTCTTCCATGCGCACGAACGCGGCGACCGCTTCGCCGAGCACCTCATCCGGCACGCCGACCACGGCGCATTCGGCAACGCCTCCATGCTCCAGCAGGACATTCTCGATCTCGGCGGGGAAGAGGTTCTCGCCCGCGCGGATGATCATGTCCTTCACCCGGCCGGTGATGACAGTGTAGCCGCGATCGTTCATCATGCCGAGATCGCCTGTATGCAGCCACCCCTCTGCATCCACCGCTTCCGCCGTTGCTTCGGGATTGTCATTGTAGCCGAGCATTGTGGCGTAGCTGCGCGCGCGGATTTCGCCCACCGTATCGCAGGGCAGAATCTCATCGGTTGCAGGATCGAAAATCCCGACTTCGCAGCCCAGCGCAGGCTGGCCGATCGTGCCCGTCATATCTTCGAAGCTATCGGACGGTCGGCCACTCGTGATCAGCGGGCTGCTTTCAGTCTGGCCATAAGCGACCATGGCCTGCGCGCCGAGCACCTTTTCCACCGCGCGGGCGAGATCGGGCGCGACCATCGCGCCGCCCATGCCCAGCAGTTTGAGCGAGGACAGGTCGCGCGGCTTTGCCTTCTGCGCCGCCACCATCGCCACCGCCATGGTCGGCACGCAAATCGACCAGCTGACTTTTTCCCGTTCGATCAGGTCGAGCGCGGCATTTGGATCGAACACCAGCAGCGGGACATAGGTCGTCGCCGATTGCAGCGAACCGAGCACACCCATCGAGCATCCCATCGTGTGGAACAGCGGAGTGAGACCGAGCGTCGTCTGCTTTTCCGCCAGCTCCCCGATCTTCACGAACAGGCGGGCATTGTTGGTCAGATTGCGATGCGAGAGGACGACGCCCTTGGGGAAGCCGGTCGTGCCGGACGTGTACTGGATCTGCGCCGGATCGTTGGTGTCCACATCGGGCAGCGTGCCGGATGGATCGGTGAACATCGCGTCGGGATCGGTCATGTCGACGATTTCGCGCAGCGTCGGAAGATCCTTTGCGACTTCCTCCGCGATCTGATGCATCGGATTGCCGCGCACTTCCGGGATCAGGAACAGGCAGGCGCTGTTGGACTGGCGCAGCACGTAATCGAGCTCGCGCTTCTGATAAGCAGGATTGACCGTCACCAAAGTCAGGCCGGCAAGGGCGGCGGCATATTCGACCAGCACCCATTCGGGCAAGTTCGGCCCCCATACGGCAACACGTTCGCCGGGCTGGAAACGGGCCGCAAGTCCCTTCGCCATGCGCTCGGCATCGGCGAGCAATTCGGCATAGGTCCATCGGCGTCCGCTGGTCCCGTCGAGCTTGCCTTCGACCAGCGCATCGACATCGCCATTGCGCGCCGCCTGATCGCGCAGCAATTGGCCGATCGTGGTGTCCAGCACCTCTTCATCTGCATACCAGTCGCACAGGGCCTTATCGAGCCGCTTACTCGTCATCGCTCTCTCCATCAGATCCGCTCTCCGGCGGGATTCGTGACGAAGCTATAACGCGCTCAGGCCGAACGCGATACTACCCTACTGCCAGACATAAACCGGCGCGGTATCGCGATTATAGGTGTCGTCGTAATAGGCGATCCGGCCATCGGCCGTCGGCTCGGCCGTCATGTAGGTAATATAGACCGGCACCGGATCGGGGATCGTCACATGCTGCTCGGGCGCGTCGCCCTCGGCCTCCGGCATGGTGCCGAACAGCCATTCGCCCAGTGCGGCAGCGTCTTCCAACCGCACGCAGCCATTGCTGATGAAGCGATCGTCCCGGCGAAACAGCGCACGATTATCGGTGTCGTGGAGATAGATGCCCTGATCGTTGGGGAACATGTACTTCACGCTGCCCATGGCGTTGCCGCTACCCGGCAATTCACGAACGCGCAGCTCGGTCGCGCCATTGGCTGCGCCGCGCCAATCGACATTGCGCCAGTTCAGCTTCTCCGCATCCGCCGTCCAGTCGGACAGGACTTCATAGCCCATCGCATCGAGCGAATTGCCGCGCAGCACGGCCGGCGCGATGATCCGCTCGACCAAATCGACGGGCACATTCCAATAGGGATTGAGCGTGGCAACGCTGAGCAGCCCGGCCATCATCGGCGTCGGCGTATTCTGCGAACCGACGATGACCCTCATCCGTCCGATTTCCTTGCCGCCATCGTAATAGCTGAGCGTCTGCGACGCAGCGTTTACCAGTATGTGGCGCCTGTCTGGGCCGGGCAGCTCTGCCGCGCGGGCCATGTTGCGGCGAATGGCTGCGGGATCGGTGCGTCGCGCGGTGGAATTGAGCGCGGCGACGGTTTGCGGGCCCAGTGTGCCGTCGGCGGTCAGATTGCGCGATCGCTGAAACGCCGCCAGCGCATCGCGCAGATCTTCATCGAAGACATCGCCTTCGGAGAGGCTCAGCCGCTCGCGGAGTCGACGCACGCGCACGCCCTCGTCGCCGGTGCGCAGAAGCGGACCATTCACGATGACGATCTGGTTGTAATCGTCCGGCGAACTTTCGGCGAGAATGCGGCGAAGCGCCACGTAGAGCGGATGCATCCACCCCATTTCGGCCACGTAGGTGTCGAAATCTTCGGCAAGCGCGGCCCGGCGCAAAATGCCGCTCACGGTGCGCGCACCGGGCCGCACGGTATCGCTGTAATATGCGACTTCACCCGATTCCTGCCCAAGTGCCTGGACGTAGCGCGTAAAGGCGCGCGAAAGCGCGATCTCGGCTTCGGCCTGTTCCTTCGCGTCACCTGTGCGGGCGTCGTAAAGTTTCTCCGAAAGCTCTTCGGTGTCAAAAAGCCGCGGGTTCAATCCATCGAGCTGAACCGTCTCGAGATGCCTGATGAGGGCGGTGGCGGCGCCCGTGACTTCGCCATCGACCACCCAGAGCGGCCAGTAACCGCGACGCGAATAGAAACGATCGTATTCGCCATCGACTTCACGCCGCAATTCGCGAACGAATCTCGCGCGCTCGGGCGTGACCTCACGATCCTGTCGGGCGGAAGTCACCTCATCTGCGCTGCTGCGCGCATGAGTAACGTTGGCCGAACCGGCAAGGACGCATCCTGCCAGCAGGGCGAGCTGCAATGTCCGGCGCACCGTTTTCATGGTCTAGCCTCGCTCGCCGGTCGGTTCCGGCACGTATACGGGAGCCGGGGCGGGCGGACATGGCGGCGCGACCCATGCAGTGTAGTTGCCGTTCGCATCGTAATAGCCGTCGATCATGCCATCGCCATCGACATCCGCAGCGACGGTGCCGACCACGGCACCGGGGCCGACGGGTGCCGGTGCGACATACACGTCATCGTCGTCGCTATAACTGGCACAGGCCCCAAGGCCGATGGTTGCAAGCCCCAGCAGGGCGATGTGGACTGTTTTCATGGATCGGTCCCTTCATTTGCTTATCGCGCGGTACGCTGAATCGATGCGTAATCGACAACAGTACCGACTCGAGCAATGTGTCGTGCGGCTCGGCAGTTCCCACTATCGTCGTCCCGCCATGAATGGCGGATTGCAAAAAAGGCCCTGCCAGCAAAGGGCTGGCAGGGCCGATATTGCGCCCAAGGGGCAAGGCGCAGGCTGGCCGATCTACATGTCGGGCTCATCCTGCATTGCTTCGTCTGCCATATCGCCTTCGTTCAATGCGGATATGGCCATCTGGATACGCTGCGCGACAGCGGGGTCGGACTGAGCCGCGCGCCCGATGGCAGTGTAGGTCGCGGTGTCGAGCCCCGCATCGGCGACGATCGCTTCGGCTTGTGTCTGCCGTTCCTCGTCACTCAGAGCGCCATCTGCGTTGAGATCGCGCATTTGCAGCGCGGCGTTGGCGAAGGCGGCGATCTGCTCGTCGGTAAACTCCGCCGAGACCGCGGGAGGGGCCATGGACGGCGGAATGTCCCGTGGTTCCATGGGCTCCGTCTGCGCAGGCGGAATGGAATTGGGGGCCGGTGGCCCTTCCTGCATATCCTGCGCCGTCGCAGCTGTAGCGAGGAGCAGCGTCCCGGCAGTGGCCAGGGCGAAAATGCGTTTCATCTGGTAATCCTTCCAAGCGTTTAACACGCCCCCGATGGAAGGCTGCCCATATCGGCAGCGTCGCGACAAGCGGCTCTTGGACAAGGCGCGCGAGTCGCGCGGCGAAGAGGGATTTGTGTGGCGCAGCTGCGATGAGCGGAGATGTCCCGCTGAAAACCGACCCTCCGCCCGCCTACGCGAACGCTCGGATCACCGACACCCGACGTCCGGCAGGGCGCGAATCACAAATGGGTGTCGTAGAGCGCTTTCAGGGCCGACCACGCACGCTCGGCGGCATCTTCGGCGTAGGCAGGGCTGTCGAGCACCGTCCAACCATGATCGCCGGCATAGACGTCCACCGTCACGTCCGCCGCCGCAGCGGATCCGGCATTGGCGAGGGCGACCTTGGCGCCCGGATCGTC
This sequence comes from Aurantiacibacter aquimixticola, assembly GCF_003605475.1. Lineage (NCBI taxonomy): Bacteria > Pseudomonadati > Pseudomonadota > Alphaproteobacteria > Sphingomonadales > Erythrobacteraceae > Aurantiacibacter > Aurantiacibacter aquimixticola. The sequence goes on from NZ_RAHX01000001.1 coordinate 1,629,713, forward strand.
GGCATCGTCGTCCTGCGCAATGGCGATCAGCGCCCCGGCATCGTCCGCCATGTCATCCAGCAGGTTGGCCGGCGCGTTCGGAGCGTCGCCGACAAGTTGGCCGCCATGAAAACTGGCAGCGGCCTTGACCCGCCCCGGCACGGCCGCGGCGCTCATAATGGTCCAGCTGCCCGTCATGCAATAGCCCTGATTACCGATGCCGCGGGTGCTGTCGACCGCATCCTGCTGGTCGAGCCAGGAGACCACGTCGCGCGCCGTCGCCATGATCGCTTCGGGCGTGTTCCGCTCCCGCCAGGGGCGCACTGCGGCAAATCCATCCGCTTCCCGAAAGCTTTCGAAATCCGAAAACTGTTGCCCGCTAACCGAGCGGTAATAGGGGTTGGCGACGAAAACGGCATAGCCTTCGCCCGCCAGCCGCCGTCCCATTTGCACCTTTGCCGGCCTTAGCCCGGCGATGTCCGGCCAGAGGATCACCCCCGGATGCGCTCCGCTCGATGGGCGCAGGAATACGCCGTCCATCGTTCCGCCATCGGCGGCAAAGCTCACCGTGTCGCTGGCTATGCCAGTGTCCGTCGCATTGCCGCTCGCCATCGGAGCGCAGGCGGATGCGGCGCCCGCAACGCCGATGGCGCCGAACTCGCGACGGGTAAGGCCCGTGCGGCCCTGGAAGTGATCACGCTCGCACATCGTCGGCTCCTCTTTTCGTTCGTTCGGATGGTATGCTAGCACCGGACGGCGGCTTGGCAAGCCGATCGAACGATTGCGCAGCGCGCTCGCATTCATGCGGTCCTGCGACATTTTGGCCCTTCGCGGCGCGCATAAAGTTCGCGCTGTTCTACGAGCGGCTGTCAGCGCTCTGCCGAACGCCTTTCCAGCCCATGCGCCCTCGCCTATGTAAGAAGGGCTTCCGGTGTTCCGCAGACATGTGGGAGACGTGATCGACCTTGGACGAGCACGCCGATCAAATGGGACGCGTACGGCGCGACAGCATCTGTGGCCGATCATCTTTTGGCAAAGGAAGGATGATCAACATGAGCAACTTTACCGAATATTTCATACCATTTGCCGCGGCCGCAATGGCCACCACAATGCCTGCCTATGCGCAGGACGCACCGACGCAGGCCGACGGCGAAATCATCATCGAACCGAGCCAGGAGCGCGTCGTCTATGCTCAGCGCGTTTCCCGCCAGCTCGACCGCAATCTTGCCCGGCACAACGTACCACTGCGCACCGACGCCAGCGGCATCGTTCGCGTGCGCTTCACCGCCGATGGAAATGGGCGCGCGCATGATGTCGAAGTGATGGAGGATTCGGGCAGCCGCTTCCTCGAACGGGCGGCGATATGGGCCGTCTCGCGCTTGAGCGATATTGCGCCCACCTTCGCGCATGATCCGGCCGGACAGCGCATGCAGGCCAATATCGTTTTCGCCAATAGCTGGACTGAGGGCCGCCGGCTGACTCGCCAGCTCGAGGAGGAAGAGGCCGCACGCCTGGCTTCGCAAGCTGACGACGACGAACACGTGCTCGCCCTTAACATCGGGACTTCGGTCCGGCGATAAACCCCCAAGCCGGACGGAGCGCCGCGGTCGGCCGTGCTGCGGACGGTCGGCCGCGGCGTTATGCCGCCCGCCGCCCGCCCAGCGCCGCTTCGCTTTCCGCCATGAGTTTGGCGATGATCTCGGCGGCGGGCTCCTCTTCCTTGACCATGCCGACGCTCTGTCCCGCCATCAGCGATCCGTTCTCGACATCGCCATCCACCACCGCGCGGCGCAAGGCGCCTGCCCAGTAATGTTCGATCTGCAACTGCGCCTCGGCCATCGCGATCTCTTCGCGATCGAGCACGCCTGCGACTTCGCGCTGCTTGGCGGTAAATTCCTCCGTGCCCTTGTTCTTCAGCGCGCGCACGGGGATGACCGGGAGCCGCGCGTCGACCTGCACGCTGGCCACGGCATCACGGGCATTGGCGCGGAAGAACGCCTTCTTGAAATCGGGATGGGCTATACTTTCGGTGGCGCAGGCAAAGCGCGTGCCGAGTTGGACACCCGAAGCGCCCATCTCCAGATAGCCGGCCATCGCCTCGCCACGGCCGATGCCGCCCGCGACGAAGACGACATGCTCCTCGCTGAGAGCGGGCAGGAATTCCTGCGCAAGCACACTGGTGGACACCGGGCCGATATGGCCGCCCGCTTCCATGCCCTCGATCACCAGAGCATCCGCGCCGGAACGCAGAAGCTTCTTCGCCAAAGCCAAAGTCGGCGCGAAGACGATGACCTTGGCCCCGGCCGCCTTGATAGCCTCGACGCTACCCTTCGGCGGAATACCTCCGGCGAGCACGACATGGCCGACGTCATGCCCGGCACATACCGCGATCAGATCAGGAAGGTCGGGATGCATGGTGATAAGGTTTACCCCGAAGGGCTTGTCGGTCATCGCCTTGGTGGCAGCGATTTCGGCATCGAGCAGGTCGGGCGTCATCGCGCCGCAAGCAATCACGCCGAAGCCGCCACCATTGCTGATGGCCGAGACCAGATTACGCTCGGATACCCAGCTCATCGCGCCGCACATGATGGCGTATTCGGTGCCGAGAAATTCGCAGCCGCGCGCCATCAGCGCGCTCGTCTTTGGAAAGGCGTTCATGGCGGGAGCGGTTAGTCGCTGTCGCCGCGATATTCAATTCGCACGTTGCGCGCCGCCACGCTCGCCAGAGCGCGCGCGTCATCCGTGTCCTCGCCCATGGCGAGCGCCACGCCCATCCGGCGATAAGGTCGCGTAATCGGCTTGCCGAAAATGCGAAGATCAACATTTGGCGAGAGAGCGAGCGCCTTGGCCAAGCCGTCGAAGGCGAAGTCGTCGCTATCCCGGTCGGCCAAGATAACGGCGGAGGCCGCTGGAATGGATGGCTCATCGCCGAAGATCGGAAGGCCCATGACGGCGCGCGCGTGCAGATCGAATTCTGACAGGTTCTGGGAGATCAGCGTAACCATGCCTGTATCGTGCGGGCGCGGGCTGAGTTCCGAGAAGACTACCTCGTCGCCGCGCACGAAGAACTCTACACCATAAAGGCCCCAGCCTCGCCCCTCGCCCTCCAGCGCCATGACCACCTTTTCAGCCATCGCACGCGCCTGCTCGAGCGCCGCCTCGCTCATCGCGGCAGGCTGCCAGCTTTCCTGATAGTCGCCGCGCTCCTGCCGATGCGCGATGGGATCGCAGAAACTGATACCGTCGCGGTGGCGGATGGTAAGCAGCGTGATCTCGTAATCGAAGGCGATGAATTCCTCGACGATCACGCGCTGACGGTCGCCGCGCATGTTCGCCGTCGCGTGATCCCATGCGGCGCGCAGATTGCCCTCGCTCTCGACCTTGCTCTGCCCCTTGCCGGACGAAGACATCACCGGCTTGATGACGCAGGGCAGGCCTATATGCCCGGCTGCTGCCTCGACGTCCTCGAAACTCTCCGCATAGCTATAGCGCGAAGTGGTCAGGCCCAGCTCGCCCGCCGCCAGATCGCGAATGGCGTCGCGGTTCATCGTCATCATCGTGGCTCGCGCGGAGGGCACGACATTGAAACCGTCCGCTTCCAACTCAGCCAGCACTTCCGTCCGGATCGCCTCGATCTCCGGCACGATCAGGTCGGGTCGATGCTTCTGCGTGACCGCGCGCAGCGCCTCGCCATCGAGCATCGAGAACACTTCGCGGCCGTCCGCCAGCTGCATGGCAGGCGCATCGTCATAGGCATCGCAGGCGATGACTTTGGCGCCCAGCCGCTTGGCCGATATTACAAATTCGCGTCCCAACTCGCCGGAGCCAAGAAGAAGGATCGTCGCCGTATGGCTCAAGTCGCCGGCTCTTCGGCGTCGAGTCCATATGCGGTGTGCAGCACGCGCACGGCCAGTTCGGTCTCGTCCTCGTCGATCAAAACGCTGACCTTGATCTCCGACGTGCTGATCGCCTGCACGTTGATGCCGCGCTCGGCGAGCGCCTTGAACATGGTCGCGGCAACGCCCGCATGGCTCTTCATGCCCATGCCGACGACGCTGATCTTGGCGACCTTGCTGTCGGTGATGACCCGACCGAAGCCGAGCGCATCCTGCTTGTCCTCAAGCATCGCCTGCGCGCGCGCCAGCTCGTTCTGCGGCACGGTGAAGGTGACGTCGGTCTCGCCCTTGTCGCGGCCGACATTCTGGATGATCATGTCCACATTGATGCCAGCCTCGCCCAGTGGGGCGAAGATCTCTGCAACCGCGCCGGGCTTGTCGGGCACGCGGGTAAGCACCACGCGCGCCTCGTTCTTGTCATGGGCGATGCCGGTGACGGATTGGCGTTCCACTTTGCCTTCCTCCAGTAATTTGCCCATCTCCAGTTCGGAGACGATCATCGTGCCGGGCAGGGTATCGGCGGGCGGTGAGCCGTCCTCCACAAAAGACGACAGGACCTGTACGCGTACCTCGTTCTTCATCGCCAGGCTGACGGAGCGGGTCTGCAGCACTTTCGCGCCGACGCTGGCGAGCTCCAGCATTTCCTCGAAAGCGATATATTTGATCTTCCGGGCGCGCGCGACGATGCGCGGATCGGTGGTGTAGACGCCGTCCACATCGGTATAGATGTCGCAGCGATCCGCGCCGAGCGCCGCCGCCACAGCGACAGCCGACGTGTCCGATCCGCCGCGACCCATCGTCGTGATGCGGCTGTCTTCCGACACACCCTGGAAGCCCGGGATGATGGCGATTTCGCCTTCCTCCATGCTTTCCAGCAGACGATCGGCATAGATCTCGCCGACACGCGCATTGGAGTGGCTCGAGAAGGTCTTCACCGGCAACTGCCAACCGAGCCAGCTGCGCGCCTTGCTACCCATGCTTTGCAGTGTGAGCGCCAGGAGGCCCGCCGTTACCTGCTCCCCGCTTGCGACGACGACATCGTATTCGGCAGGATCGTAGAGCGGGTTCGCCTCGCGACAGAAGTTGACGAGCCTGTCGGTCTCCCCTGCCATCGCGCTTACCACTACTGCGACCTGGTTGCCGCCTGCAGCCTGCGCGCGCACGATGTTGGCGACGCGGCGGATGCGCTCCGTGCCGGCCACCGAGGTGCCGCCGAATTTCATCACGATGCGCGCCACTACCGCCCCTTGTCGCTCTGGTTGGATGCCCCGCGCGCTGTTAGGGACGCAGCATGAGCGATGCAACTGTCACAGGTGAAACCGGTTCGGCCACGATCCGCGAGGGTGAGGCCGCCCATTTCGGCAAGCTGGCGCGCGAGTGGTGGGATCCGAAGGGCTCCTCGGCCATGCTCCACCGTCTCAACCCGGTTCGGCTGCGCTTCGTCCGTGACGCCATCGACACGCATTGGGGCGGCGATGTGGAGAGCGTCAGGCCGCTGGCGGGCAAGACCGCGCTCGATGTCGGTTGCGGCGCAGGGCTGCTGACCGAGCCACTGGCGCGCATGGGCGCGGAGGTGACGGGCGTCGATGCCGCGCCCGAGAACACGCAGGTTGCCGCGCTTCACGCCGACGGTGCCGGGCTCGATATCCGCTACATGCCGGGAGAGCTCGGGTCGCTCGGGCTTGGCCATTTCGACCTCGTCACCTGCATGGAGGTGCTTGAGCACGTTGCCGATAAGCAGGTCTTTGCCGCGCAGCTTTCCGCCCACCTTGCGCAGGGCGGGTTGATGGTGCTTTCCACCCCCAACCGCACGCTGGCGAGCCGCGCGCTGCTGGTGGAGGGTGCGGAGTGGCTCGGCGCGATACCCAGGGGGACGCATCACTGGGACGACTTCGTCACGCCGGAGGAGCTGGAGGAGCTGCTCGAAGCGGCGGGGCTTGAGGTGACGAGCACGCGCGGCATCGCGTGGTCGCCCGTGCAAGGGCTGCATCTGTCGGACGACATGAGCCTGAACTTCATCGTCACCGCTCGGCATCGGCAGGGCGGCGCGTAGCGCAGGGCGGCATCGCCGCGCGGTCGCGCCATTCGACAGCCATTCCGGGTTGATCGGCGAAGACACCATTCACCCCCACAGCCTGTAGCATCAGTAGAAGCTGCTCGGCGCAGCCATGGTCCGATGGCGCTTCGCCGCGTTGCAGCGATGGCGGCAGGAAGGCGTTCTCCCGCCGCAGGGTCCACGCATGCACCAGCAGCCCGGCGGACTGCGCGCGCTCGACGAAGCCGGTCGACGTGCCCTGCTCGCTCAGCACCAGCGTGATCGGCGCTCCGATGCCGTCGGCATAGCGGGCGATCTCGGTCATGCCGTCGATGCCGAGCATCTCGGGCCAGGTCAGATCCTGCCGGTCGAACGGACCGCCCGCCACATTGACGAGCTGGACTAGCGGCAGATCGGTCATCTCGTTGAGCCGCACCAGCACGCCGATCTCGAAACTCTGGATGAAGACCGGCGCGTCCTCTCCGCGATAGCCTGCCTCGTGCAGCTGCTCGACCAGCGTGGCGGCCACATCGAAGCCAAGTTCCTCGAAGTAGGTCGGGTGCTTGAGCTCGGGGTAGAGGCCGATGGGCCGCCCGCTCTGCTCCTCAGACGCCTGCACAAGCTGGATCACCTCCGCCAGCGTCGGCACTTCGTAGAGGCCGTCATAGGCGGTGTTGGCGGGCCGGATCTCGGGCAGGCGCTCGCGGGCGCGCAGCGTGCGCAGCTCGGCGAGCGTGAAGTCCTCGGTGAACCAGCCGGTCACCTCCTCGCCATCGACCACCTTCGTGGTGCGGCGTTCGGCGAACTCCGGCCGGTCGGCGACATCGGTGGTGCCACCGATGGCGTTCTCGTGCCGCGCGACGAGCACGCCGTCCGCCGTCGGGACGAGGTCCGGCTCGATGTAGTCCGCACCCTGCGCGATGGCGAGGTCGTAGGCGGCGAGCGTGTGTTCGGGGCGCTCTCCAGAAGCGCCGCGATGGGCGATCACGATCATCTCGTCCTCCTGCGATTGCTGCGCCATGGCCGGAAGCGATGCTGCGCAGCAAAGCGTTGCAATCGCGAGCAAACCCGCTCTCAGCACAGCGCGTTCTCCCACTCGCTTTGCGTGAAGCCGACCAGCACGTGGCTGTCGCCCTCGCGCTCCATCACCGGGCGCTTGATGAGGCTGGTATGCTCCTCCATCAGCGCAAGCGCCTTTTCGCGATCGACGTCCTCCTTCTGCGCGTCCTCGAGCTTGCGCCACGTCGTCCCGCGCCGGTTGAGCAGCACTTCCCAGCCGCAGCGGTCGGCCCAGTGGGAGAGCGTATCGGGCTCCACCCCTTCCTTCTTGAAGTCGTGGAAGGTGTAACCCAGCCCCCGCCCATCCAGCCATTTGCGCGCCTTGCGCACGCTTTCGCAATTGGGGATGCCGTAGAGGTGGATGGTCATGCGAGAGCGTCCTTTGTTGGCTTAGGGGTGTGACAAGTGGAACAGTGTCCTGGAGCAAAATGCGCAAGCTGTAACCCTGGGCCGCAAAAGTGAGACTTTTGTGACTCAATGTGTGACCTTCCAGCGAAAAGTGTGACCTTTCGCCCGCCGGAGTGTGACCTTTCAGGCGGCCAGAACTGGCACCTTTTGGACCGGCAAGTGTCACCCATTTGCGCCGGGATTGTCACCCTGTTTGCCCATGCCTTCATGTCGCCCTGCTGGCACATGGCACGCTTGTAGGACAGAGCTCGCGCTCCTCCGATATAGGGGGTCAGCGGGCAGAGGCGACTGCCCGCTGTCCGCTGCCGATATCAGTCGAGATCGAAATCGACGATGCGCCCGTCGTCGCGGAACACGCACTCGAACTCGTCGCGGTCGCGATTGCGGTTGTCGATCCGTCCGCGCACGCGAACGACGTCGCGGCGTTCCTCCACATCGCGGATGGCGACGCGGCCATAGCGCGAGGCTTCGCGCCCGCAGGCCTGCACCGCCGCGCGTTCGAAACGCGAGAGATTGCGATCATAGCCATAGCTGTCGTCGCCGCCGAAAATGCCGCCCAGCAGGCCGCCCAGCGGATCGGTGCCGATGGCGGTGCAGCCCGAAAGCAGGGCACCGGTCAGGATGGCGGGGATGATTGTCTTGCGCATGCGTGTCTCCTCTTGAATGGACACGCCGAGCCCCGTGTCAGGTGATCCACCTACGCCTGCGGTAAAATCTTGTTCCGATTGCGGAAAACCCGCTCATCCGAGATTGGCGTCGGCAATGGCCACGGCAAGCGCATCGGCCGCATCGGCTCCGGCAAGATGCGCGCTTGGCAACAGCACTTTCAGCATGGCCTGGACCTGCGTCTTTTCCGCCCCGCCAGTGCCGACCACCGCCTTCTTTACCAGCCGCGCGGCATGCTCTCGCACCTCCAGCCCGGCAGCGCCGCACGCCGCGATCACCGCGCCTCTAGCCTGGGCAAGCTTGATGGTCGATTTCGGATTCTTGTTGGCGAAGATTTCCTCGCACGCCGCCCGGTCCGGGGCATGCTGGGCGATGACCGCGGCGATGGCGGCATAAAGGTGATCGAGCCGCGCCGCCATGGGCGCCTTGGCATCGGTCGGCACCTGCCCATTGGCGATGTGCGACATGCGATTGCCCTCCACGCGGATCACGCCCCAGCCGGTGCAGGAAAGCGAGGGATCGAGGCCGAGTATTATCATTATACTCCCCCGGCGGGGGAGGGGGACCATCCGCAGGATGGGGGCGGGGCACGGTCGACCGGTCGGAGGGTGCTACTCCACCACTGCGTGGTCCCCCTCCCCGTTTCGGGGAGGATCCGGATCATCACCCCTCCACCTTCTCCATCACCTCGTCGGAAATGTCATAATTGCCCCACACGGTCTGCACGTCGTCATCGTCGTCGAGTACGTCGATGAGCTTGAGCAGCGTGCTGGCATTCTTCTCGTCCATGTCGACGGTAAGGTTCGGCTTCCACGCGAGCTTCACCGTTTCGGCCTCGCCCAGCGCCTTTTCGAGGTCGCTGGCAACCTGATGCAGATCGTCCGCCGCGGTCCAGATCTCGTGGCCGTCATCGGTGGAAGTAATGTCCTCCGCCCCCGCTTCGAGCGCGGCCTCCAGAACCTTTTCCTCGTCTCCCGCGCTGGCGGGATAAAGGATGAAACCCAGCCGCTCGAAGCCGTGGACGACGCTGCCTTCGGTGCCGAGATTGCCGCCATGCTTGCTGAACGCGGTGCGCACGGCAGTCGCGGTGCGATTGCGATTGTCGGTCAGCGTCTCGACGATGATCGCGCTGCCGCCGGGGCCATAGCCTTCGTAGCGGACTTCTTCGTAATTCTCGTCATCCCCAGCGCTCGCCTTGTCGATGGCGCGCTGGATATTGTCTTTCGGCATGGACTGCGCCTTCGCCGTGTTGACCGCAAGACGCAGGCGCGGGTTCATATCGGGATCGGGCGTGCCCATCTTCGCCGCAACGGTGATCTCGCGGCTGAGCTTGGAAAACAGGTTGGACCGTTTCTTGTCCTGCGCACCCTTGCGATGCATGATGTTCTTGAATTTGGAATGGCCTGCCATGGGATCGCTCTATCGGTGGATCGGAATGGCCCCGCCGATAACGCAGGATTTGGCTCGCGGCTAGACCTTCACCGCCGTCCCGCTAGCCGACACCATCAGCATGGAACCCGTATCCCCGATCACCTCGTAATCGAGATCGATGCCGACCACGGCATTGCCGCCCAGCGCGGCCGCCTCCGCCTGCAATTCGGCGATGGCCTGCTCGCGCGCATCGCGCAGGATGCGTTCGTAACTGCCCGATCGACCGCCGACGATGTCGCGGATATTGGCGAAGAAGTCACGAAACAGGTTCGCACCGACGATCACTTCACCGGTGACGATGCCGAGATAGTCCTGGATCGGCTTGCCCTCGAGAGTGGGCGTGGTGGTGACGGTGACGCCGCGGGCGTCTTTCCATTCCTTGGGCATGGCGCGTTCTCCTATCTGCCTTTGCGGCCTTTTCCGAAGCTGCGAAAGAACCCGCCGATAAAGCCGAACATGGCCCCGATCTGCCAGGCGGGAACCTCCTTGCCGAACAGCATGTCGGAAAGGTTCGCGAAGACCTGCGGGAAGACGAGGCCTGCCAGCCAACCTGCTGCCGCGCCCATCACCATAAGAACGAGAGCGAGCAGGGCCGCGAGAAGCGGAACCATTAGTGCAGCGAAGAGAAAGCCAAGCGTTTTTTGCATGGTGTATTGCTAATCTACATCACCAGCGCGTTCAACCCATGCCGAGCGCGGCCTTGTACGTGTCGAGGATCATTTCCTGCTCGCTGCGGTCATTGGCGTCCATCTTCCTGAGGCGGATGATCTGGCGCATGATCTTGGTGTCGTAACCCACGGCCTTCGCTTCGGAATAGACATCGCGGATATCGTCGGCGATGCCCTTTTTCTCTTCCTCGAGGCGTTCGATACGTTCGATGAGGAGGCGCAGGCGGTCGTCGGTGGGTTGCGCTCCGCGCGCAGCTTCGCTGTCAGCCATTTTCATATTGCTCCGGTGATGATGCGAGAATCGGTTCGCCGCTGATTAGCCGCGCCGCCCGGGCGGGCAAAGTCGCTTTCCACAGGCCGGGAAAACTATCTGAGGTCCGGCGCATTCCGGGCGATGCTTGCCTGCATGCGTTCGACCTGTTCGGGCGATGCCTCGCTCTGCCGGGTGGCCTTCCATTCTTCCTGTCGCATGCCGTGGATCAGTTCGCGCGCCGCGGCCTTGTCGCCATCATATCCCGCATCGCGGATCCAGTCGGCCAAGCAGTTCCGGCAAAAGCCCGCCAGCCCCATCAGCTCGATGTTCTGCGCATCGTAGCGATGGCGAAGGTGCCGCACCAGCCGGCGGAATGCCGCGGCGGCCACCGCATCGGGAAGGTCGTCGAGAGTGTCGCGTTCGCTTTGCATACCAATGTGTCCTTGTCTTGCAGCACAGGCGCGGCATAAGCCCACCTCATGGCACATTCCAAACTCGAACCCCGGGGCCGCAAGGTCAAGATCCTCGCGACGACAGGCCCCTCCACCGCCGATCCCGACATGCTCCGACGGCTGTTCAAGGCAGGTGCCGACGCCTTTCGCGTCAATATGAGCCATGGCGAACATGCCGTTCACGCCAAGACCATCGCAAACATCCGCGCGCTGGAGCAGGAGTTCGGCCGCCCCATCGCCATCCTTGCCGATCTCCAGGGGCCGAAGCTGCGCGTGGGCGAGTTCAAGGATGGGCGCGCCACCGTGCCGCACGGTGCGCGCTTCACCTTCGATCGGTCGAGCGAGCCGGGCGATGCCACCCGCGTCGAACTGCCGCATCCCGAAATCTTCGACGTGGTCGAGGAAGGGCAGCGCCTGCTGGTAAACGACGGCAAGATGCGTTTCCGCGTCGTCTCGGCCAGCAAGGATGAAATCGCGTGCAAGGCCGAAGTCGGCGGCGTGATCTCGAACCGCAAGGGCGTGAACGTGCCCGATGCCGAAATCCCGATCCCCGCGCTGACCGAGAAGGACAAGCGCGATCTCGCCTTCGCGATGGAGCAGGGCGCGGACTGGATCGGCCTCAGCTTCGTGCAGCGGCCGGACGATCTTGCCGATGCGCGCAAGCTGATGGGCGGCAAGGGCGCGCTTTGCGCCAAGATCGAAAAGCCTTCAGCGGTGCGCCGCCTGCCCGAGATCATCGAGATGTCGGACGGCATCATGGTCGCGCGCGGCGATCTGGGCGTGGAGCTCAATCCCGAAGAGGTTCCGCCGCTGCAGAAGAAGATCGTCAACGCCACCCGACTGATGGGCAAGCCGGTGATCGTCGCCACGCAGATGCTCGAAAGCATGATCGAAAGCCCGGCGCCCACCCGCGCCGAAGTCTCCGATGTTGCCAATGCCGTCTATGACGGTGCCGACGCCGTCATGCTCAGCGCCGAGACAGCAGCGGGCGACTGGCCGGAAGAGGCGGTCATCATGATGGCCAGCATCGCCCGGCAGGTGGAAGCGGATGAGGACTACACCGCGCGCGTGCGCATGCTCGAGACGCCGCCCGACGCCACCACGGCCGACGCGCTGGCGCATGCCTGCATGACCATCGGCGATACGGTGAAGCTGAGCGCCATCACGGTCTTCACCTTCTCCGGCAGCAGCGCCCGGCGCGTGGCGCGCGAGCGGCCGGCCGTGCCGGTAATGGCGCTGACGCCCAGCATGGAAGTCGCGCGCCGCGTCGCGCTGTTATGGGGCGCGCACCCTGTCGCGACCAAGGATATCGGAAGCTTCGAGGAGATGGTGGCCAAGGGCAAGCGGATGGCGCTGCGTCACGGTTTCGGAGGATCGGGCAGCCGCCTTGCCGTGATGGCGGGCGTGCCCTTCGGTCAGTCCGGCGCCACCAATCTCGTCCACGTCGTCACCGTGCAGGGCGACGAGCTCGAACGGCACGAAAGCGAGAATTGAGCCGGGCTAGAGCCGTTCGCCATCCGGCAGGTCGGCAGACCAGCAATCCTCCAGCGATTCCAGCGTGCCCTCCACCCAATTGGCGAGCGGCGAGCCGACATTGGAGGTAAAGCGGATGTCGGAGGAGATGCGGCTGTCGTAATGGGCGCTGGCGGTCAGTTCGTACTGTACGCCGTCCATGGTGATGACATAGGAGCCGTCTGGCCGCACCGGAATGCCCGGTACATAAACGCGCGGCGGCGCGATCTGCGTCGCGGCGACAATCGCATTGCGGGCTTTCGGGCAGCGCACCGTGTCGGTCCATTCGATGGCCGTCGCGCCTTGCCCTTCCACCGCCTTGCGCATCCAGAAATGCGGGCGCGCATCGTCCGTCCGCAGCTCGCCCACCTGCACGCGCAGCGTGTCAGGTTCTTCCGCCGCGCGGCGCGAAAAGGTAAGAAACGGGCCGCCTTCCTGCGGGGCGGCAAGCATCGACAGGGTGGCGAAAAGCGTCAGCATGGACGCCTGTATAGAACGCATCGCGCGCGCTGGCGAGCCAGACGACCTATCGGAAGGAAAATGGAGCGGGCGAGGCGATTCGAACGCCCGACCCCAACCTTGGCAAGGTTGTGCTCTACCCCTGAGCTACGCCCGCTCACTGGCGCTCTTCCGACAGGCTCCTGCCGGATGGGGAGCGGCGCGATTAGCAGCGGTCTTGGCGGCTCGCAAGAGGAATCTCATGTCGGCGGACATGCTCCGCAATGCCCCTTCACAAACCGCATTAAAGCGCCACATTGCACTCCTGATCCAATCGCCACCAACAGGAGCACTACCTTGGCAAGCATGGGCCTCAATATCGACGAACAAAAAGCGGTCGACCGGTTCCGCAAGCAGGTGGTCGAGCCTAGCCAGACCAAGCTGGTGATCGTCGATTTCTGGGCCGAGTGGTGCGGGCCGTGCAAGGCGCTCACCCCGGTGCTGGAAAAGGTTGCCGCCGAATATGCGGACAAGGGCGTCGTGCTGGCGAAGATCGACGTCGATTCCGAAAAGTTCATCGCCAGCCAATTCCAGGTGCAATCCATCCCCACCGTCTATGCGATGTTCCAGGGGCAGCCGGTGGCCGACCTGACGCCCGCGCGCACCGAATCGCAATTGAAGGCCGCGCTCGACGAATTGCTCAAGCAGCTGCCGATCCAGCCCGGCGTGGATGGCGGCGCCGATGATCCGGCCGCGCAGATGGAAGCGCAGGTCGGCGAGGTCATCGCTATGGGCGAGCAGCTGCTGGCTAGCGGCGATAACGACAAGGCGGTCGAGCTTTTCCAGCAGATCAGCCAGAACGCCCCGCCTGCCATCGCTCACAAGCCCGAAGTGCAGTCCGGCCTGATCCGCGCGTTGATCGCTGCAGGCCGCGCCGACGAAGCGAAGGCCACGTATGACACGCTGCCGGACGATGTGAAAGCCGATCCGCTTGTGGCGCAGGCGCACAGCGCTCTCGAACTGGCGGGCAGTCAGGTGGATGCGGGCGAATTGCAGAGCCTGCGCGCCGCCGCGGCAGAGCGCCCCGCCGACACCGATGCGCAGCTGGCCTATGCCGAGGCAGCTTTCGCAGCGGGCGAGCGGGACGAGGCCGCCGACGTGCTGCTACGCTCCGTCAAGGGGCATGAGGGCGAGGAGGAGAGCCCTGCCAAGGCAAAGCTGCTGCAGATGTTCGAGGCGGTCGGCATGGAAGACCCGTGGGTGGCCGCGCAGCGCCGCAAGCTCAGCTTGATCCTGTTCGGATGAGCACCAAACGTCTCACCATATTCCCGCTGACGGGCGCGATCCTGTTTCCTGGCCTGCAGCTGCCGCTGCATATTTTCGAGCCGCGCTACCGCGCGATGGTTGGGGACGCGCTCGCCCGCGATCGCCGGATCGCCATGATCCAGCCGACCGAGCCGGTGGACGGCGCGCCGCTCTACCAGATCGGCTGCGTCGGCAAGATCGAGGATGTCGAGGCGAATGAGGACGGGCGCTACAACATCATCCTGCAGGGCGAGGCACGCTATCGCATCAAGCGCGAGCTGGAAGTCGCAACGCCCTTCCGCCAGGTCGAAGCCGAGCTGATCGCGGAGCCGGAAGAGGAGTATCTCTCCCTCGGCGAACGCGCCAGCTTCGAACACGAAGCGCGCAAATTCGCCGACAGCCAGGGCTATGCCATTGACTGGGATTCGGTCGCGCAGCTCGACGATTTGACATTGATCAACGGCGTCAGCCAGATCGCGCCATTCGACGCGGCGGCAAAGCAGGCACTCCTGGAAGCGCCGAACCTGCGCGAACGCTGCGACATCCTGGTCAGCCTGCTGGAATTCTTCGGCAAGGGCGACCCCGATGAAGGCACGGTGACGCTGCAGTAGTTTGGATAATCTGTCTCGTGCGAGCGCCTCCGCGCTCGCGTCCTCGGTGCTATTCCCTCCGCTTCGCTGCGGGGCACCTGCGGTCGGGCAGTTCGCCCTCTGTCGGGCGCTGGTCGCGCCCGATTTCAGCGCAAGGTCGCAGAAGCTCGGCGGAGCTCCGAGCGAAGCGAGGCAAGGGCGAACGCCCGCCCGCAGCGGGCGCAGCTCGCTGCGCATCTAGCGAGGACGATCCGACGGATGCCGGATCGCAACAAACAAACTCTAAATCCCGAAACTTCCCCGCAGCCCGTCGATCACATATTGCGCGGCGAGCGCGGCCAGCAGGACGCCGAGCAGACGGGTGATCACTGCTTCCACGCGGTCTCCCAGCAGGCGGATCAGCGGTCCGGCGGCGATCAGGGCGAGCATGGTCAGCACCAGCACTGCGACCAGCGCGCCAAGCACCACGAGAGATTCCTCCAGCCCCTCCGCCTCGTTCTGCAGCAGCATGATGGCGGCGATGGCGCCGGGGCCGGCCAACATGGGCATGGCCATGGGGAACACGGAGACGTCCTCCACCTCCGGACTGGCGGCGACCTTCTCGGCGCGTTCTTCGCGGCGCTGGGTGCGTTTCTCGAACACCATTTCCCAGGCGATCCAGAACAGCATCAGCCCACCCGCAATGCGGAAGGCGTCGAGCTCGATATGCAGCGCGCCCAGCAAATCCTGCCCGAACAGCGCGAAGACGAGCAGGATGACAAGCGCGATCACGCAGGCGCGGATCGCCATGATGCGCGCCTGCGCCGCGCTCGCCCCCTTGGTAAGCCCGGCATAGATCGGCGCGCAACCGGGCGGATCGATCACCACGAATAGAGTGATGAAGGCGGAGAGAAAGAGCTCGGTCACGGACTACCCCGCAAGCGGTGGAGCGGCGAAATTTACGGCATCCTGCCACTCGCCACCGCGATACCATTGGACATTTACGCTGCGCACGCCCTGGTCCGTATGGTACCAGGTCCAGGCGAGGGTCTTGTCGTCGGACATCGCAGTTTCCTGCCGCGCACCGTCGACAATTCGCAAAGGCGGCAGCGGGATAATTTCGCCGCGCCTTGGGCAATCGGCGATACGCCCCTGAACCGAGCGCAGCCCTTCGACCACGATCGCGTCATCGGGTGCTTCGCCCTCCGGGTCGCGAACGGGCTGCGGATTGTCCGGTGCGCCCAAATCGTAAGTGTATTTGTAGCTGCCATCGCGCTGCAGCGCCCAAGCGCTGACATAGCTGCCGACAAGCCCTTCCGTGTCCTCGAACCGGCCGAAGCTGATCGCCAGCGTACCGTCGCAGCTGCTCCACACCGTATTGGGCGCCCATTCTACAGCTTCAGACGGATCGTCCATTCCGCTGAGGAAAGATGTCACCGGCACGGGGCCATTGCGCCCATGCAGCACGGCACCAGGCGCGGCGTAGCGGCGAAAGGCCGTCCACTGGCCGTCTTCCTGCGCGGCTCGTGCGAAAGCGAAGTCGGCGGCGGCAACCTTGCCCGGATCGCCGATGCTGCCTGCCCGCTCCAGCACGCGCTCGGCCATGTTCGCCTGCCGCGCGCGCTGTTGCTGCTGCGGCGATGCGCAGGCCGAAAGCAGCGCGCCGAGCGCCACGGTTGCGATAAGGAATCTGCCAGTCATGACCGGCCCCTGCGTCAGCCGCGCGGCTTTGTCAAAAAGATGCAGGACCGCCCGCGCTGTCAGGCGACTTCGACCAATATCCTCATGATGATGTTGAGGCCGATGATCAGGACGATCGGCGAAAAATCGATTGCGCCAGTATTCGGCATGATCCGCCGGATGGGCCCGAGCACAGGTTCCAGCAGGGCGTTGATGGATCGGTAGATCTGCTCGAGAAATTCGTTCCGGTTCACCACGTTGAAGGCGAAGAGCAGCCCGATGATGAACTGGATGATCACCAGCATGATGATCACATTGGCGATCATCCCGATGATATCGATCAGTGCGTTCAAGGTCTTCTCCGTCCGTAATGTCCCGCGGGCAATCTAGGCATTGCAGCGTGCGTTCTCAAGCCGTGCTGACAAGTGTTCCCGCACCGCGACTGGTGAAGAATTCCAGCAGCATGGCGTGCGGCACGCGCCCGTCCAGCACAACCGCTGCCTCGCACCCGGCTTCCACTGCATCGACACAGGTCTGCAGCTTTGGAATCATGCCACCGCTGATCGTTCCGTCCGCGCGCAGGCGGGCGATATCCGCCGGGGTGAGATCGGACATAAGCTGGCCGTCCTTGCCCAGCACGCCTTCCACATCCGTCAGCAGGAACAGCCGCGCCGCGCCGAGCGCCGCCGCGAGCGCGCCCGCCATCGTGTCGGCATTGATATTGTAAGTCTGCCCCGCTCCGTCGCTGGCGATGGGCGCGACGATGGGGATCATGCCCGCCTGGCTCGCGGTTTCGAGGATGGTCGTGTCGACCACTTCCGGCTCCCCCACGAAACCGAGATCGACCATTTCCTCCACCTGGCTGTCGGGATTCTTGCGCGTGCGGCTGACCTTGGCTGCGCGCACCATGCGCCCGTCCTTGCCCGATAAGCCGATGGCCTTGCCGCCCGCCTGATCGATCCAGCCGACCAGTTCCTTGTTGATGCCGCCCGACAGAACCATTTCGGCGACTTCCGCAGTGGCCTTGTCGGTCACGCGCAGGCCGTCCACGAAGGTGCTTTCCACACCGAGCCGCTTCAACATCGCGCCGATCTGCGGTCCGCCACCATGAACGACGACCGGATTGATGCCGACCGCCTTCAGCAGCACGATATCCTCTGCGAAATCGCGCGCGGCCTCGGCATCGCCCATCGCATGGCCGCCATATTTCACCACGAAACTGCGCCCGGCATAGCGCTGGAAGTAAGGAAGGGCCTCGATCAGCGTTTCCGCCTTGGCGAGCATGGTTTCGTGCGTTTCGTCGGTCATCGCTGCGGGCGTTACCGCGTGGGCGCTTGCCGTGCCAGCGAGAATGCGCGCAGCTATGGCGCCTCCTGCTTTACGCTCCGGTAACCACATGCGTGGTAAATGAATGTTAATGCTGCGAAGTGTGATCTGTATTGCGGCAGGTATTGGGGGAAATCGAATGGCCGATCATAAGGATTTCGGCAAACAGCCGACCGACCGTCGCAAGGGCGAACGGCGGGTGAAGGAAGGCGATATCGACTTCGACGATCGCCGCGCGGGTGAGCGGCGCAGCGGTGACGATCGGCGCGGCAGCCCGCGCATCGTTGCCGATTAATCGCGCCCGCTGGTCAAGTCCGCGTGCATGCGGCATGACCGCGCGTCATGAAACGCAAGGATTATGACAGACTGATCGAGCCGCTCGAGCATGAGCTTGTGGCGATGGCGCGCTGGGCGCGGACGACGGGCGAGCGCATCTGCGTGCTGTTCGAAGGTCGCGATACGGCGGGCAAGGGTGGGACGATCAAGGCCATTTCCGGCCGTCTCAATCCGCGACAGTGCCGCGTGGTCGCGCTGCCCAAGCCGAGCGATGTCGAGCGCACGCAATGGTATTTCCAGCGCTATGTTCCGCACCTGCCAGCCGCAGGCGAAATCGTGCTGTTCGACCGCAGCTGGTACAACCGCGCCGGTGTCGAGCGAGTCATGGGATTTGCCGATCAGCCTCAGGTCGAGAAGTTCCTGCGCGAGGCGCCTGCATTCGAGCGGCTCTTGATCGATGACGGCATCCGCCTGTTCAAATACTGGCTCTCCGCCGATCAGGCGCATCAGGAAGAACGCTTTGCCGAGCGGCTGGAAGATCCGCTCAAGCGCTGGAAGCTCTCGCCCATCGACGTCGCCAGCCGCACCAGGTTTGCCGAATATTCCGCCGCGCGCGAAGCGATGTTCGAAGCGACGCATACCGACCATGCTCCCTGGACGGTGGTCGACTTCAACGATCAGAAGCACGGTCGCCTGACGCTGATCCGCAACCTGCTCGACCGCCTGCCGGACACCGATGTTCCGCCCGAACCGATCGCGTGGCCCGAACTGGATCACCCGCCGCTGGACGAGGAGTTCCGCCTCCTGCAACCCATCGCACCTTTCCCGCTGGAGGAGTGACGCTGGGCAGCATCCTGCATTTTCGCCGACCGAAGAGGTCGCGCGGTCGGGGTCGGCGGCGAGGATGGAACTGGCCTGCGATTGCAGCTGCCATTCTTCTCGCCATCTGGGCCGCGCAGCGCTTCGGTCTGGGCGACGGGACCTGGGACGAGGTCGCGCAATCCTTCCCGGTGTGCGCCGAGCAATGGCGCGATGCCGGTTGCGTGATCGACGGCGACACCATCGCCATCGGCGAGCGGCGCATCAGGCTTGTCGGCTATGACGCGCCCGAGCTCGACGGAGAGTGCGAGGCCGAACGCACTGCCGCCGCGCGCGCCCGTACGGAGCTGGCCGAATGGCTCAGCAGCCGACCGTTCGAACTGGATGGCGGCGCCGATCCCCCGCGTGACCGATACGGGCGCGAGTTGCGCAGCGTTCGCCGCGATGGCCGCGATGTGGCCGACCACATGATCGCCCGGGGACTTGCGCATCAGGACCGCTGGGGCTTCGCTTCCGATTGGGGCGAGCAATCCTGGTGCTAGAGCGCGAAGGGGCGCTGGGCGAGGATCTCGGCCTCGCGATCGCGCGGACCGGTTAGCGCCAGCGCCGCGTCGCGATCCGTCAGCAGCGCCTCGATATCCGCGCGGCACGCGAACAGGGCGAGCGTCAGCCAGCGGCCGACATGGTCGATCCCCTTTTCTTCTCCCGCCTGGCTCATATCGGCGAGGTCGAGCCGGTCGATCACCGCATGGGCCGGCTGGAGATACTCCTCCGTCACCCATTGATTGGTCGCGATCCAGTGAGTCGGCAGCCCGTCCGTATCGAAGCACAGCGCCGCGATGTGGACCACCTTCGCCGCGCCTTCCTTCGCCGGGCCGGCCAGCGGCTCCAAGCCGTCGAACGCGCCGAGCGGCAGGAACAGGTGGAAGTGCCCGTGCTCGCCTTCACTACGCTCCTCCGGAGGATGCGCGTGGTAGAACCAGCGCGCCTTCGTGTCGGGGTCGATCGCATCGCCTTCGGGATAGTGCTCCCATTGGCGGTACTCGGCAGGATCGGCGGGCAGGACGCGCTCGATCAGCGCCCTGCCCTCCTCTGCCATCGACGCGCTGAGGTCTACCAGCTCGGCGATGGCCGCGTCGCGGTTACTCGGCAGCGGCACAGCAGCCGGCATAGTCCCCGTCTTCGGCGGCAGCGCAGCAGCCGGTCTTGTCCTCGGCCGCGGCGCAGCATCCCGAGGCGTAGGCCGAGCACGAGCCGCTGGCGGCACAGCAGGCACGGCACGCACCGCAGGCGGCGAGCGCGGGTGCGGCGAGGGCGAGGCCGCCGGCGACCTTCAGGTATTTGGCGATGTTCTTGGCAGGCATGGGTACGTCTCCTCTAGCTAGGGTACCGCAGGGGCGTTCGCTCCGGCGGGGCAATCGGTTACTCCGCCGCCATGTCACCGCCTGCATCCTCGGCCATCTCGCCTTCCGGGACGGTGGTCATCTCGGTTTCGGGCAGGTCGACCGGGACCGCATCGGGATCCTGCTCGCGCACCTGCAGCTCCGTATCCTCGCCAGCGGCCTCCACGCCGGCTTCGTAGTCCGTGTCCTCCTGCGCGCCGGAGCATGCGGCAAGCGCGAGGGCCAGCACGGCGGGGGCGATCAGCTTGGTGGCTTTCATGGGTCTGTCTCCTTCGGGTCGATGCTCCATGAATGCGCGCAGCACCCGCAGCGTTCCGCCTTTGCCAAGCGCGGCGAACCGCGATAGCCTGCCCAAAGACCACAGACAGGGGCGCGCATCATGGCCGAGACGACACCACCACCACCGCAGGGCCAGGAGGCCAAGGGGGTCACGCTGATGCGCCCCGTCATCGTGGCGCTGCTCTACCTCCTCAATCTCGTGCTCGGCTTCTCAGCCATCGTCGGCCTCGTGCTCGCCTATGTCTGGCGGGCGGACGAGGACACGACCGCGTGGGAGCGCACGCACTACGTCTACCTCATCCGCACCTTCTGGATCGGGCTCATCGTCATGGTGGCCGCCGTCATCGTCCTGCTCTCTCTGGCGATCGGCATCGATGCGAGCTCGGACACGCGCGGAGCCGATGCCGGGATCACGATCGCCATGGTGCTGCTCGTCCTGTTCGCGCTCTTCATGCTGGCCTGGTATTGCATCCGCTGCATCCTCTCGCTGGTGAAGGCGGGGGAGCGGAGGCCCATGCCGAACCCGCGCACCTGGCTGTTCTGACCGGCGAGCGGCGACGGCAGGGTGACAGCGGGGGTGTGACAGGTGGCACAGTGTCCTGGAGCAAAAACCGCAAACCGTAACCCTGGCCGGGCCAAACCGTGACCTTGCGCGCAAAAGCGTGACCTTGCGGCGGGAAAGTGTGACCTTTCGCCGCGAATGCGTGACCTTTTCCCACCGCCAAGTGGAACCCGCCGAGACGGCAAAGTGTCACCTTGCGAAGGCCGATCTGTCACCCTCTCGCTATGATCTGCAATGCTCATGAGACAGGAACTGCCACGGCGCGCACGATGTAGGAAAGCCCACTCGCCAGCGGCGGCCCGGCATGGCAGGATGCGCGCCATGAGAAATCTTCCCGTCGCCATAGCCGCGCTCGCCCTTCCGCTGACATCCTGCACTACCACGCCCGAGCCCCTCACCCTGGTGCCCGAGCAGCAGGCCTTCTGGGATGCGCTCTCCAGCCATTGCGGCCCGAATGGTGAAGGTAGGGCCTATGCGGGCACGCTGGTGAGCGAGGATGCGCGCGATGCGGACTGGGCGGGCAAGGCAATGGTGGCGCACTGGGCGGAGTGCTCGAGCGAGCGGATCGCCATCGCCTTTCATGTCGAGGATGAACCCATACCGCCCTCAAGTAGCGAAGCGGTAGGGCGACAAGCATCCTGGAACAGAAGCCGCACCTGGCTGGTGAGCAAGGAATGGCAGACCGACGGCCATATCGGCGGCGAGACTTACGAACTGCGCCTCGACCACGATCACCGCCACGAGGATGGCGAGCGGGACGCGGTGACCGGCTATGGCGGCATCGCCACATCGAAAGGCACGGCGCGCGGGCAAGACTTCCCCGTGCATGCAGACGCGCTCGCCGTGTTCGCGCGCGAGGGGCTGGACGCCTCCACCACCAATGTCTGGCGCATGGAAGTCGACCCGGCGAGCGACCCGAACGCGCGCTTCGCCTACCAGCTGACGCGCGAGAACGACCCTACGCGGTTGTTCCGCGTGGAATTCGACGCCAGCACGCCCGTCGCACCGCCGCCGCCTGCGTGGGGTTGGTGACACCCCCTTCGTCGTCCCGGCAAAGAAGCCTGACCTCTCACCATTCGTCATTCCCGCGAAGGCGAGGAGTCGATGACGAGCGCAGCACAATACAGATAGGGTCGGTCGACCTATATCGAGAAGGCAGCTGGATCCCCGCCCGCGCGGGTATGACGCGGAGGGAGCGGCGGCAGCCCAAACGCCAGCGGCCGCCCTTTTGACAGGGCGGCCGCCGAATAGCGCCGTTTCAGGCGCGGTGTGTCAGAGCGGGCTTACTTCTTGTGTTCGCCCTGCTGGCCACTCTTATGGTCGCCCTTCTGATCACGGCCCTTGCCCTTTTCGTCAGCCTGCGGGGGCTTCTGGCCACCCTGCTGCTGCTGCTTGTCGGCACCGGGTTTCTTTTCGTTATTGTCCATGACAATTTCCTCGGGTTGCAGCGCGGAAAATACCGCCTGCACCCTATCAACGGACGAGCGAGGACAATGGCCCGGACTTTGCGATGAGTGGAGTGGGTTGGGGCTGATTATGCGCTGGGTGGAGTGGAAGCGTTTGCGCGCCACCTTTAACCGCTCTCGCAAGCGGAGCGCAGTTCAGACGGTGCTGTCTGGTTTTCGGAAGAAGCGGGTGGTTCATCCGTCAAACGCGCATCGGCTGTCCGATGCGGTCCGACATCACGGGAGGCTGTCGCCGCCCGCCAGAGGGGCCCGGTCCACAGAGGTGAAGATAACGCGCGGCGGGCGGGTGGAAAGCAAAATCGGCATGGTTTTCCCAAACGATTTGAGAGAACTGTCACTGTCTACCGCAATCATTCAATCGTTCTTTTGATAATGGCGAGTGAGCAGCACGGCGATCGGTGAAGTAGCTTTGGGGTTCACAAATCTCTTACTTTCTCGTGGACAGCGAAAGGCCCAAATAATGCTCGGCAGTGAGCGAATAAATGCCACACCTAAAATCGCAATGGAAATGATTGCCGGATCAGTCATTGGACTTTCGCGCCTTCATTTCCGCCAGACGTTTCATCAGCCTATCTGCGCGTTCGGGATTTGTCCTCAGTAATTCCGGAATTGCTCTCTTCGTTTGCTCAATTTTTATTTCGTGAAGATCGATATTCCAAACAGCACGAACTATCGTACCCATAGCCAAAAATATGCCGGTGTCTGCGTCGGGATGTCGCGAGAATTGCTCACCTGGCTCAGTTTGGCTCGAAATCTGCCAGCTACCATGCTGATCTTGCCACAAAAGCCACGATGGATTGGACCAGTCCAAACCTTCCATCGCGCTTTTGATTTCGCTGAACGCCTTGAGGCCCATAAATTGGTCCTCTTCGATTTTTCGCGCAAATTCGTAAATATCTTCCGCTAGATCAAATTCCGGTCGACCGGCTTCTAGGTCTTTTAATAGATCCTCCGGTTTATTTGCAAATAACTCCTTGTCGGTATCTGAGCTGACGTTCCAAAGTCGAACCTGTTTGCCTAACTCAAGATCGAGTAGGCTCTTCTTTGTTTCGACCGCAGCGAGGATACTATACGGCTGAAGATTGGTAGACAGACCAACCCTGACACCAGTCTGTATGATGTCGGAAATAGCTTTTAACGCCGCGATATTTAAGCCGATGGCCTGAAGCTTGCCGAAGATCGCCGCAATTGTTGCCTGGATCGGATGAAATTTTTTATGGCTGCCGCTTCCATGGCCGCCGCTCGAGGGAACCAAAATCTCATTCCGCAACCAAAAGGCGAGAGTGTGGGAGCTGACGCCACTTATCTCAGCTATTTGACCTCTCGAAAGGAGGAGACTTCTCGACCAGACGTGCGACATATCTTATGCTGATAAAAGCACATCGCACCTTTGTAAAGAACCATCGCGCTTTTACTCCGCCGCCACGCTCCCCGCGCCACCACTCTCCCCAAACATATCCGGACCCTCGTCCTCGGCCTCTTCCTCGTTCGCGGCCTTGGCGTTCTGGCGCTTGTCGAAGCTCGACCAGACGTCGTTCCAGTTGCCGGTCGTGGCGGCCTTGGAATATTCGGTGGCGCGGGTTTCGAAGAAGTTGGCGTGCTCCACGCCGTTCAGCAGCGGGGTGAGCCAGGGCAGGGGGTGGTCTTCGACCATGTAGATGCTCGGCAGGCCCAGCTGGCTCAGGCGCCAGTCGGCGATGTAGCGGATGTAGCGCTTGATTTCCTTCGCCGTCATGCCGGGCACGGGGCCCTGCTCGAAGGCGAGATCGATGAAGGCGTCTTCCAGCCGCACCGTCTTCTGGCACATGTCCATGATGTCTTCCTTCACCGACTTGGTCAGGCAGTCGCGCTCCTGACAGAAGGCGTGGAAGAGGCGGGTGATGCCTTCGCAATGCAGGCTCTCGTCGCGCACGGACCAGCTGACGATCTGCCCCATGCCCTTCATCTTGTTGAAGCGCGGGAAGTTCATCAGCATGGCGAAGCTGGCGAAGAGCTGCAGCCCCTCTGTAAAGCCCCCGAACATCGCCAGCGTGCGGGCGATATCCTCGTCATTGTCGACGCCGAATTCCTGCAGGTAATCGTGCTTGTCCTTCATCTCCTCATATTCGAGGAACATGCCGTATTCGCTTTCGGGCATGCCGATCGTGTCGAG
The DNA here is from genome assembly GCF_003605475.1 of Aurantiacibacter aquimixticola. Classification (NCBI taxonomy): domain Bacteria; kingdom Pseudomonadati; phylum Pseudomonadota; class Alphaproteobacteria; order Sphingomonadales; family Erythrobacteraceae; genus Aurantiacibacter; species Aurantiacibacter aquimixticola. Next base: position 1,654,347 of record NZ_RAHX01000001.1, read on the forward strand.
CAAATGGGAATAGGCGGCGATGTGCACCGTCTCCATGTTGGAGAAGGCGGCGAGCATCATCTTGACCTCGGTCGGCTTGAACACGCGGCCGTATTTTTCGTGGTAGCAATCCTGCACCTCGACATCGGCCTGGGTGAAGAAGCGGAAGATCTGCGTGAGCAGGTTGCGCTCGTGATCGGTGAGGTTCTGCGCCCAGTCGCGGCAGTCCTCGCCCAGCGGCACTTCCTCCGGCATCCAGTGGACCTGCTGCTGGCGTTTCCAGAACTCGTAGGCCCACGGATATTCAAAGGGCTTGTAGGTCTTGCGGGCTTCAAGGAGGGACATGCGAATTCTCCGGCAGGCGTGAAATCAATATATGGTGGAGGACTAGTCGGTTTGGCGGGCTTCCAACAGCGACATCTTGTGTTTCCTCTGGCTCGTGCGAACAACCCATATAGAGAATCACGGGCGCGATTCGATAGCAAGCATGGACTTTGGGTCGGGGATAAGCGGTGGATTGCCGTGCGTGCTTTGGGGCAGGTGCGCGGACCCTCGCGGAACGTGCGGGCGGTGCGGGTCGTTGATTGGGCGACACCACGCCAGAAACGGAGCCGATCATGGCCGAATACGAACCCGACGACAGCCGCAAGGTCACGCACAGCAAGAAGCCCGACGCCAGCGGCCTTGTCGCCACCGGCGCGCGCGAGGACGAAGCGCGCAAGCGGGCCAAGGGCAAGCGCCCCGATCTCGAGGACAATCCCGATGCGGACCTTGTCGAACGTGCGATCGACGGCGGCACGCTGACGAGCGGCGGCAGGCTTTCTGATGACGGTTAAGCGCGGCGGCGAGCTTCCCTCGCGCGAGCAGCAGCGGAACCGCCCCGCCGCCGCGCCGACGCCGATGGACCAGATGCAGCAGGAAGGCGTGCGCTCGCCAGAGGACGAGGCGCAGGACCATGCGGATTATGGCGGCGGCAAAGGCAAGGCACCCGGCAAAGGCCATGCGCCCGACAAGGGCGAAGCGCCCGATACCGGTGATGCCGCGACGGGCCGCGGCTATGGCGGGCGGTCAGATTCCGAAGGCGCTGAGTAACGTCACGCTCAGCAGGAACACGAAGATCGCGCCCCCTACGAAGAGCAGCGCCTCTTCCCATCCGAATGGTGCGTCCTCTTCGCGCTTGAGCGTCGGATCGGGAAACATCCGCTCAAGAATTATGTCGACCAAGAGCTTGCCCCACATGCCGACGAGAAATGCGTGTAAAAGCTCAAGCTGGAAATACAGGTGGGCGATCGCGAAACCCACAACGCCGCCAGTCCCTATCGCAAGGATATTCTGAAACCATCGCCGCCTGATCAGCGGGCGGTCTTCCAAGGCGGTATGGCTTTGTGGCACGCGGCGATCATGCCAACCCCGGCTCACGCTTGCAAATTCAGCCTTCGCTTCTGTTCACCCGGCGGGAGATTTCCAGCGCGATCAGGATCGGCGTCGCCCACAGCCAGGTCAGCAGCGCGGCCTCGCGCCAGCCGCCGCCATCGCTCGGCAAGTGGGGCGAGCAGGCATACACTTCGACCAGGTCCGAAGGCTGGCAGCTCGACGGCCAGTAGGCGACCGAATACAGATAGAAGCCCAGCACGAACCACCCGGCCTGCGCCACATACAGCACGAAGTAGCGCGAGACGCCGACATCACCGTGCCCGTGATGCGTCGGAAAGCGTTTGAGACCCTTGCTTGCCATGGGCGCTGCGTAGCCCGGAAATGGTTAGAAAAGCCTTACCTTTTGGACTTTCGGGGCGCTTCGCGGCGGTGCCGGAACCGGGAGCGGGGACGCGGGTTGATATCACACAGGGCAGGAAGCGCGGCCATCCCGCCGCCCCGCCCGCCGAGGTTTCTGCCGCTCCGCAAGGAACGGCAGCAATAGGAGCCCGGCCCTCGCCGAAGCCTCAAGGAGGCTGGCGAGGCCGGGCTTCACTTTTGTTGGCACGGCAAGTCGCAGCTTCGCGACCTTCGCCCTATCCGCGTTTGCGCGATTTCGATCCGAATGCGCTGCCCCCGCCCAGCACCGTCACGCCGAGGAAAAAGCCGAAATCGTACCAGCCGCCCGAATTGGGCACGGCGTAAACGGCGATGTCGGACGAAAAGAGCGAGCCGATCCAGGCGAACGGAAAGATAAATCCGTGCCATAGCCCCCACCAGAATCCGGGGGCGGAAGCGGCATCGGACACGCCCGCATCGATCTGGCTGGCGCAGGCGGAGAGCAACAGCACCAGTCCGAGGGCGCAGGCAAGGCGGCTAAACGGCATCCTGGGCAATCTCCTCATCATTGCTGGCGTGATCCTGCACGATATCGAGCGCATCGGCCATCGCAAGGATCAGCGCAAGGACGAGCAGCGCGGTCGCAACTTGCCGCAACCGCCTGCAGTTCGGCGTCTGCCCACGCTTCCTGCCCTGCGAATAGAGCGCGATGCCAACGACCAGCAGGGCGATGACAATTGCCGTGCTAGTGCTCACCCTTTCTGCAATATCAGGACGACGGTCGTCAGCATGAGCAAGGCCGCGCCCATCAGCATAAAGCGCGAGCCTGCATGCTTATCGCCCGATTTGATGAGCAGCGCCCCGCGCGTCACCGAAATCAGCGCGGCGATGGCAAGGATGGCGACGGCGACGACGCGGAAGGTTTCATTGTCCAAAGATCACCTCAGGCCGCGTCGGCCGCCCGAAATTCGTGCGATTTGTAGCCAAGCACTATGCTGAGAACGGAAATGTCCTCGTCGATTTCATCCCAATGAATACCGGTAGGCGAGAGCTCGAATTTCTCGAGCTGATCAGGCGGTGCATTGAAAAGACGCGGATACCAGATCAAAGGCACACCGATCTCACGTCCGTCCTTAAGCGTCGTCCAGAAATTGCCTTCGTCGAAACGCACGGCGACCGGCTCGGGGAAATCCATTTCGTCAAATTTCGAAGAATCCATGCCAGTGTCTTTCGATCTCGTCGCGCTTAGACATAACCTGCCCTGCAATGCGCTTCAACTCGAGACCATTGAAGCCGCGATTATAGGCCAGTGACACGAATGGGCGGAGCCAGAATTTCGCTTCCTTCCCGTCTTTGCGCACATGAATATGCGCCGGCTCTAGCGGCGTGCCTTCATGCGCATAAAAGAAGAACCGATAGCCGCGCCACTCAAACACCTTTGGCACGTCTCAGAACTCGTCGGCAACCTGCCCTACTGGCAAGCCAGGCACTCGTCGTAATCGGTGGTCGGCAGTTCGTACTTTGCCGGTTCGCCGGTATTGTCCGCTTCCACGCCGCCAGCAAAGCCCGCGCGCTGCACCGACTTCGAGCGCAGGTAATAGAGCGACTTGATGCCCTTCTCCCACGCCTGGAAGTGCAGCATCGCCAAGTCCCACTTGTCGACATCGGCGGGGATGAAGAGGTTGAGGCTCTGCGCCTGATCGATGAAGGGCGCGCGGTCTCCGGCGAATTCGAGCAGCCAGCGCTGATCGATTTCGAAGCTGGTCTTGAACGCGGCCTTTTCTTCCGGGGTCAGGAAATCGAGATGCTGGACCGACCCGTTCTTCTCGAGGATCGAATTCCAGACATTGGTCGAATTCTTGCTCTTCTTGTCGAGCAGCTTTTCGAGATACGGGTTCTTCACGACGAAGCTGCCCGACAGAGTCTTGTGGGTGTAGATATTGGCCGGGATCGGCTCGATACAGGCGCTGGTGCCGCCGCAGATGATGCTGATCGACGCGGTCGGCGCGATTGCCATCTTGCAACTGAAACGCTCCATTGCGCCCATTTCCTCGGCATCGGGGCACGGCCCGCGTTCCTTCGCAAGCATCATGCTCGCCTCGTTCGCCTTGGCATTGATGTGCTTGAACATCTTCAGGTTCCACACCTTCGCCATCGGGCTTTCGAAGCCGATATTCTTCGACTGCAGGAAGGAGTGGAAGCCCATGACGCCGAGGCCCACGCTGCGTTCGCGCGCGGCGGAATATTTGGCACGCGCCATTTCGGGCGGGGCGCGGTCGATATAGTCCTGCAGGACATTGTCGAGAAAGCGCATGACGTCCTCGATGAATTGCTTGTCGCCGTCCCACTCTTCCCATTTTTCGAGGTTGAGCGACGAAAGGCAGCACACCGCCGTGCGATCGTTGCCGAGATGGTCGACACCGGTCGGCAGGGTGATTTCGGAGCACAGGTTCGAGGTCGAGACCTTGAGGCCCAGCTCTCGGTGATGCTTGGGCATCATGCGGTTCACGGTGTCGGCGAACACGATATAGGGCTCGCCCGTCGCCAGGCGCGTTTCGACCAGCTTCTGGAACAGGCTGCGCGCATTGACTGTGCCGCGCACGCTGCCGTCCTTGGGCGATTTGAGCTCGAACTCCTCGCCTGCGCGCACCGCTTCCATGAATTCGTCGGTGATCAGCACGCCGTGATGCAGATTCAGCGCCTTGCGGTTGAAATCGCCGCTGGGCTTACGGATTTCGAGGAATTCCTCGATCTCCGGATGGTGGATGTCGATATAGCAGGCGGCCGAGCCACGGCGCAGGCTGCCCTGGCTGATCGCCAGCGTAAGCGAGTCCATCACACGCACGAAGGGAATGATGCCGCTCGTCTTGCCGTTGAGGCCCACCGGCTCCCCGATGCCGCGCACATTGCCCCAATAGGTGCCGATGCCGCCGCCCTTGCTGGCGAGCCAGACATTCTCGTTCCAAGTGCCGACAATACCGTCGAGGCTGTCGCTGACGGAGTTGAGGTAGCAGCTGATCGGCAGACCGCGCGTGGTGCCGCCATTCGAGAGGACGGGCGTTGCCGGCATGAACCACAGGCGCGAGATGTAGTCGTAAAGCCGCTGCGCGTGCTCGGCATCGTCGGCATAGGCATCGGCGACGCGAGCGAACAGATCCTGGTAGCTTTCGTTCGGCAGCAGATACCGGTCGGTCAGCGTTTCTTTGCCGAATTCGGTCAGCAGCGCATCGCGGCTTTCATCCGTCTTCACGTCGAAGCGGCGCGGCTGGATCGTCTTGGAATCGCTCTTGGCGGCTTCGGCGGAGCTGGCGGCGGCGGCCTTCGCGGCCTCAGCCAGCGCTTCGGCGGTTGCCTCGCCCACCAGATTGTCCGTGCCTTGGTCGGTCTTGTCCATGCTCACTGCCTTCTTTCCCGCCTTGGCGGTCTTTTCGGGGGTGTCGCTCGCGATATTCTCGTCCAGTCCCATCGCCGCGTCGTCTCCATTACGAAATTCCATTGGCCGCCTATCCCCGTCTGCCTTGGGGCGAGAGCTGCGGGTGTCGTGCCGCGGCCATCGCCTATGTTCTTTTTGTGTTCGACTCGGTCAGGCCATGCCAACCTAGTCATTCCGACATGTATTCTCGACCCGTTGGAGCGAAAAACTTCTCCCCGACTGTCCACGGGTCGTGCCCGGTTTCATCCACATTCCCTGGCGACTCGTCACCCGTTCGCGCCGGAGCGCGCAATGGCTCAAAATCTAGGTCTTGTGGGTGCCCCCGGTATTTCGACCACAACCCATAGTGAATCAGCCGCGACTCGCGCGCAAGAGGGTTAAGCGCGATTTACCGTTCCCGATTACCCGGCAGCAGGGGTGTCTCAGCCACCCAACACGGTGCGACGCGTGGAAAGTCCATGGCTGGCGCGACGCGCAAGAGACAAAACACAACTGCGGAAAAAAACCTGCGCGCTTTGCGGATCGCGAATCAAAAGAATCGGTGCGTGAAATTTGCTTGCGTATTTGCATGTCGGGGCAAGTCCGGCTTGGCCCAGCAAAGGCGCTGAGCTAAAGCTGGAAAGGGCAGACCAAAGTCGGGGGTGGAGACATGATCGCATTCTTCAAGGCCATACCGTTCGGCGTTTTCCTGACCGTGCTGGTGGCGCTGTTCATGGGATCGGGCGGCGCGACGGGCGGCATGCTGAACATCTTCCCGGTCGATGTGTACCAGCCCGATTTCGGGCTCGACTTCCGCTTCTACTGGAGCTGGGTGCTGTTCCTGGGCGGGACGTTCCTCGCCTTCATCTTCATCATCATGATGGGGGATTAATCGGCGCGCCGCGCAATGCCGATGAGCGAGGCGGGGGCAAGCCCGTCCTCGTCGCCGCAGGTCATACGGATCGGCTGGAAGGCCGAGATGCCGACGCCGATCGGATAGCCGATGCGCGCGAATTCGCAGCTGCCCCAATCGACCGCGCGCTCCTTCCAAATATCTCGCGTGGGAAGCATGCTCTTACGCTGCGCGTCGGACACGCGCTGCGACGGCGCGTACAGCGAGGCCTGCCCGCTAGGCGCCGCTCCCGGTACGGGCAGCGCATAGGCCCGCTCCGGCGACTGAGTGATCGCGATCATCCCGCCAGCTACCGATATGTCGGCAGCGCCTTCCTAAGGCACCAGCACCGTGTCACGCACTTCGTCATCCGTCTCGGGATAGTCGAGCGTGTAGTGCAGCCCCCGGCTTTCGTGGCGGCGCAGGGCGCTGGTCACGATCAGCTCGGCGCACTGGTGCAGATTGCGCAGCTCAATGAGGTCCGTGGTGACACGGAAATTGCCATAATAATCGGCGATCTCGCTCGCCAGCAGGTCGATCCGGTTGCCGGCCCGCTGCAGCCGCTTCGTGGTCCGCACGATGCCGACATAATTCCACATCATCCGCCGGATCTCGGTCCAGTTCTGCTTGATGACGACTTCCTCGTCGGAATCGGTCACTCGGCTTTCGTCCCATTCGCGGATGGCGGGCGGGGCATCGAACCCGTCCCAATGGGCAAGGATATCCTGCGCCGCCGCTTCCCCGAAAACGAAGCATTCGAGCAGTGAGTTGGAGGCGAGGCGGTTCGCGCCGTGCAGCCCGCTTTCCGTGCATTCGCCCGCGGCATAGAGGCCGGGCAGGTCGGTGCGCCCGTCGAGATCGATCACCACGCCGCCGCATGTGTAATGCTGCGCGGGCACGACCGGGATCGGCCCCGTCGTCATGTCGATGCCGAGGCCGAGCAGCTTTTCGTGAATGGTCGGGAAATGCTCACGCACGAATTCGGGCAGTTGGTGGCTGATATCGAGATGCACGTAATCCAAGCCGTAGCGCTTGATCTGGTCGTCGATGGCTCTCGCGACCACATCTCGCGGGGCGAGCTCCATCCGCTCGGCATCGTAATCCGCCATGAAGCGGTGACCCGTTTCAGGGTGGAGAAGCCTGCCACCCTCGCCGCGCACCGCCTCTGTGATGAGGAAATTCTTGACCTCCAGATTGTAGAGGCAGGTCGGGTGGAACTGCATCATCTCCATGTTGGAGACGCGCGCGCCCGCACGCCACGCCATCGCAATGCCATCGCCCGTTGCGCCCCGCGGCGCGGTGCTGAACTGGTAGACGCGCCCCGCGCCGCCCGCCGCCATGATCGTCGCCTTGGCGGTATAGGCTTCGACCTTGCCGGTCGCGACATCGAGCGCATAGGCGCCCCACACGCGGCCACTGCCCGAATATTTGCGCTCGTGCCGCCCGGTGATGAGATCGACGCAGGTGCGATCGGGCAGTAGGGTGATGTTCGGATTTTCCTCCGCCGCTTTCAGCAGCGCGGCCTGCACTGCCCAGCCGGTCGCATCGTCGACATGGACGATGCGCCGATGCGAATGCCCGCCCTCGCGGGTGAGGTGAAGGTCGCCGCTTTCCCGGTTGAAGGGCACGCCGAGCTCGCACAGCCGGTCGATCGCCTGCGGAGCGCGTTCGATCACGAATTCCACCGTCTCGCGGTCGTTCAGCCCCGCGCCCGCCACCATCGTGTCACGCACATGATCCTCGAACGTGTCGCCCGCATCGAGCACGGCGGCGATCCCGCCCTGCGCCCAAGCCGTGGATCCGCTGCGCAGCGTACCTTTGGCGAGGACGAGCACTTTGCACGTTTCGGCCAGCGTAAGCGCCGCAGTCAGCCCCGCCGCGCCCGAGCCGATGATGAGAACGTCGTGTTCGTGCTGCGCCATGCCTAACCTGCCCCCGTCAGCTGCACGAAAACATCCTCCAGATCGGCTTCGCGCGTGGTTACGTCTTCTATGCCATAGCCGTGGCTCTGCACTATGCCGAGCACATCTCCGGCGGAGGTCCTGTCGCGGTTGTAGGTGATTTCGAGCGTGCGCTCATCCAGCACCTCGGCTTTTATGAAATTGGCTTCCATCACCGGCCCGCCCAGATCCTTGTCGACGCTGACGCGCACGATCTTCTCGCGCGCCATGTCGACCAGTTCGCGCGTTGTCTTGTTGGCAATCAGTTCGCCGTGATTGATGATCGCGATGCGCTCGCACAGTTCCTCGGCTTCTTCGAGATAATGGGTGGTGAGGACCACGGTCACGCCCTGCGCATTGAGCTCGCCGACCAATTCCCACAGCTGGCGACGCAGTTCGACATCGACGCCCGCCGTCGGCTCGTCCAGCACGAGGATCGGCGGTGAATGGACCATCGCCTTGGCGATCAGCAGCCGACGCTTCATCCCGCCCGAAAGTGTGCGGGCATAGGCGTTGCGCTTGTCCTCCAGCCGCACGGCGCGCAGCAATTCCTCGGACCGGCGCAGCGCCTTGGCGACGCCATACATGCCGCCCTGGTTTTCCAGCACTTCGAACGGGGTGAAGAACGGATCGAAGACGATTTCCTGCGGGACGATGCCGATATTGAGCTTCGCATTGCGATGATCGGTGTCGATATCGTGACCCCAGATTTTCACCGTGCCGCCGCTTTTGTTGACCAGCCCCGCCATGATGTTGATCAGCGTGGACTTGCCTGCGCCATTGGGGCCGAGCAGGCCGAAGACCTGCCCCTGCGGCACGTCGAAACTCACGCCTTTCAGCGCCAGTTTCGGCGGCGCATCGCCCGCGCCTGCATATTCCTTGCGAAGATCGCGGATCTCGATTGCGGTGTCGGCCATTGCGAGGTCGCCTTAGGGTCTTTTCCGCCCGCGCGTAAAGCGATAGGGCACCGCATATGGATCACGTACCCGAAACCACAATCGTCGACACCCCTCGCGTCTGGTGCGACGGCGCCGGAGACATTCGCGGCGGCGAGAATTACAAGCCCGCCAGCCTCGGCCATCCGCGCGTGTGGATGCAGATCGACGAGAAGGGCTATGTCGATTGCGGCTATTGCGACAGGCGCTTCATTCTCGAAGGCGGCCCGGCCGATGACGGCAATGTCCCCGATGCCCGCGATCCAGGCGCGAAGCCGCTGCCGCATGGGCATGGCCCTGAGGAGGCGGACGTCGCCGGAACCTGAATGCGTAAGCCATCGTTCATGGGGTGTGTGCCATCCTGCAGGAATTGGAGAGACGCCATGAAGACACTCATCGCAACCGCCACAGCCGCCTGCGCCATCGCGCTCGCGCTTCCCGCAGCCGCGCAGGACTATTCGGACGAGGCTGAAGAAGCCTTTGCCGAACTCGTCGAAGGGCGCACCGCAGGCGAACCGCAAAGCTGCATCAGCACCTTCAATTCGAACCGCCTCAACGTGGTCGAGAATGTCGGCATCACCTATCGCCGTGGCAACACGCTCTGGGTGGCCCGCGCCCGCGATCCCGAACGGCTCGACGTCTGGGACATCCCGGTGATCGAACGCTACGGCTCGCGCCTCTGCCGCCACGATGTGCGCACCACGATCGATCGCAGTTCCGGCTTCTTCTCCGGCGTGCTGTTCCTCGAAGATTTCGTTCCCTGGACCGAAACCGAGGAAGGCTGATCCGGCATGGCCCTGGCGCCAAGGCGCTGGGCCGCCGAACTGCTGCATTTCTGGTTTCACCGCCTGACCCCGCACGATTGGTGGGGCGGCTGCGACATGGTCGACCGCGAACTTGAAAAGCGCTTTCGGCGAGAGCTGGAGGCGCTTTCGGATATGCGGGCGGAAGACTTCTGCGACCGCCCGCGTGGCGCGCTCGCCGCCGTGCTGCTGTTCGATCAGGTGCCGCGCAATATCTTCCGTGGCAGCCCACGCGCCTTTGCCTTCGATCCGCTGGCGCAGGACATCGCCAACATGGCGCTCGATCGTGGTTTTGCAGAGGCCCTACCGCGGCGTGAAGCGCCCTTTCTCGCCATGCCGCTGATGCATAGCGAGCATATTGCCGACCAGCAGCGCGCGCTCCACATGTTTCGCCAGCTGGACGGCGGGGCGAGTTTCGCTTTCGCGCGCAGCCATCACCGCATGATCGCCCGCTTCGGCCGCTTCCCGCATCGCAACGCGATGCTCGGTCGCAAAAGCACGCCCGCCGAAGAGCGCGCCGTCGCGGCGGGCTTCAGCTGGTAGCCCGCGTGGCGGCGTAGAATTCGCACAGATCGCTGACCGGACACGCATCGCATTTGGGCGCGCGGGATCGGCAGACGCGCTTGCCGAACTGGATGAGCCAGAAGTGCCCGTCGCGCATGGCCCACTCGGGGGAGCGGTCCTCCAGCTGCTGCGCCGTCTTGTCCGCCGTTTTCGCCTCGGTCAGGCCAATACGATTGCACACGCGATGGACATGTGTGTCGACCGCGATCACGTCTTTGCCGAAGGTGAAGCTCATCACGATGTCGGCGCATTTGCGACCGATGCCGGGCAGGCTCAGCAGGCCCTCGCGAGTGTCCGGCACCACGCCGCCATGTTCCGCCAGTAAAGTCTCGCAAAAGCGGCGGATATTGCGCGTCTTCATGTTGTAGAGCCCGCAAGGCTTTATCGCCCCCGCGATCGCCTCGTCGCTCAGCTCGAGCATCGCCTCAGGCGTCCTGGCAAGCGCGAACAGTGCCTTGCTCGCCTTTGCCGTGTTGCGATCGAGCGATTGGGCAGAAAGCATGCAGGAAATGCAGGAGCGGAAAGCGCTGGGCTGCCCTTTCGGCCCTTTCGCCCCGCGTGTTCTTCCGGGCATCGCCTCGGCGAGGCGACGATAGACCTCCTCGACTGCAGCGTCCGAGATCACGCCGGCAGCTTGTCCTCGACCTTTTCCAGCGTCGGATAGTCGGTGTAACCTTCCGCGCCGCCACCATAGAATGTGTCCTCGTCCGGCTCGTTATACGGGCCATCCGCCGCGATCCGCTCGGGCAGGTCGGGATTGGCGAGGAACAGGCGGCCGAAAGTGACGGCATCCGCATCGCCGCGCTCGATCCATCGGGCGGCCTCCGCCGGATCGAAATTGCCATTGGCGATGAAGGGGCCGTCGAACGCTTCGCGCATATCGCGCACGATCTTCTCGCCTTCTTCCCGGTCGCCGCCACCGGTGTGCGAATTGGGCCTGATCACGTGGAGATAGGCAAGACCGCGACCCGCGAGCTTGCGCGCGGCCGCGGGATAGGTTTCGCCAGGATGTGCGTCGCTCGTGCCGCCGGGGCCGCCCTGCGGCGACAGGCGCACGCCGACTCGATCCGCGGGCAATTCCTCGCAGACCGCGGCGACCACCTCGTCCATAAGCCGCAAGCGGTTTTCGACGCTGCCGCCATATTGATCGTCACGATCGTTCGTTCCGGACCGGATGAACTGGTCGATCAGGTAATTGTTCGCGCAATGCACCTCCACGCCATCGAAACCGGCCTGGGCGGCGCAGCGGGCGGCGTGGCGGTAATCCTCGATCAGGCCGGGGATTTCCTCGGTGCGCAGGGCGCGGGCCTGCTGAAACGGAACCTTCGGGCCATCCTCGTGCCGGTCCCCCACGAAAGCCTCGCCGTCCGGGGTCCACGCGCTGGCGGAAACGGGCTGGCCGCCATCCGGCTGGAATACCGGATGCGAAATCGCGCCGACATGCCAGAGCTGGCAGAAAATCCGTCCGCCGGCATTATGCACCGCATCGGTGACCGGCTTCCAGCTTTCGACCTGCGCGTCGGTAAAAATTCCCGGCGTCCAGGTATAGCCCTGCCCCTGCTGGCTGATCTGCGTCGCCTCGCTCACGATCAGTCCGCCGCCCGCGCGCTGGCTGTAATACAGCGCATGAAGTCCTGTCTGCGTCGCGCTTTTCGCTTCGGAGCGGCTGCGCGTGAGCGGCGCCATGAAAATGCGGTTGGGCGCGGTAAATGCACCGATCTCGGCGGGCTTGAACAGCGGGGCGAGCGAACGGTCGGCGGGCATTATGGGCGATGTCATTCGGGAATGTCTCCGATAAGGGGTTTCCGGTCGAACGGCCCGCCACACGCGCCGGTTCCGGCGCTCAGATCGAAGGGATCAACGCAGTCCCGGTGTCGCACCATTCAAGGATCGGGCAGGCCTCGCAATGCGGCTTGGCCGGGCGGCAATGCACCTGGCCAAGTCGCTTTACCAGCAGGTGATGCTCGTCGATATCGGCGGCTGACCATTCCGGCGGCAGAAGCGGCATGAGCGCATCGTACGCGCGCTGCGTATCCGCCTTGGGCGGGACGAGACCGATGCGCTGCACCACGCGGCGATGATGCCCGTCGATCACCAGGGCGCGGCGCTGGAAGACGCTGGTATTCATCACCCCGGCCGCAATCTTGCGACCCACGCCCGGAAGATCCTCGAGCCAGGCCATTGCGTCGTCGTCGGGCACGTTGGAAAGGTGCCGCAGATCCACGCCGCCGCGAGCGTCGATTATGGCTTGCAGACACGCCTTCAATCGCTCGGCGGCGACGGAAGGAAAGGTTTGCGTGCGCAGCAGTTCTTCGAGTTCGGAAAGCTCCGCCTGCGCCACGCTTTCCCAAGACCCGTAGCGCGCTTTCAGAGCATCGGTCGATGCGTTGGAGATCGCCGTTCTGGTCTGCGCCCCGATCACGCCCTGCACCAGCGTCCACACCGGATCGCGGCGCTTGTCGTCGGGCCGCTCTATCCGTCCGAAAGCCCGGATCAGCGCCGCGTGAATATGCGACAGGATTTCCGTGCGCGGATCGGGACCGAGGGGAAGCTGGCCCGTCAGCTTTTCGTCCGATAATGCCGTTCGAACAACGCTTCCCGCTCCGCCTTCTTCATCCCTGCGCTCTCCTCCACGAACCGATCGCGGTCCTCGCGCGTGGCGAACACCCACACGCACACGCTGTCGGTCCCATGGTAAATCGCCTTCAGCTCGTCGTCGATCGTGGTGAGTTCGTCCGGCATGGTGACGGGCACGCAGACGGCGAAGGGAGATGGACCGATCATGTCCACCCCTCCGCCTATTCCCACTCGATCGTGCCGGGCGGCTTGCTGGTGTAGTCGTAGACCACGCGATTGATGCCCTTCACCTCGTTGATGATGCGAGTGGCGACGCGGCTCAGGAAACTGGCGTCGAAGGGATAGACATCGGCGGTCATGCCATCGGTGCTGGTCACGGCGCGCAGGCCGCACACGCTGTCGTACGTGCGCCCATCGCCCATCACGCCGACGGTCTTGACCGGCAACAGCACGGCGAAGGCCTGCCAGATCGCATCGTAGAGGCCCGCATTGCGGATTTCCTCCAGATAGATCGCGTCGGCCTTGCGCAGGATGTCGCAGCGTTCCTTGGTGACTTCGCCGGGGATGCGGATGGCAAGGCCCGGGCCGGGGAACGGGTGACGACCGACGAACACTTCGGGCAGGCCGAGCTCGCGGCCCAATTCGCGCACCTCGTCCTTGAACAGTTCGCGCAAGGGCTCGACCAGCTGCATGTTCATGCGTTCGGGCAGGCCGCCGACATTGTGGTGGCTCTTGATCGTGACGCTCGGCCCGCCGGTGAAACTGACGCTTTCGATAACGTCGGGATAGAGCGTGCCTTGCGCCAGGAAATCCGCACCGCCGATCTCCCCTGCCTCGTCCTCGAAGACATCGATGAAGGTCTTGCCGATGAATTTGCGCTTCTTCTCGGGGTCGGTCTCGCCCGCCAGGCCGGACATGAACATCTCTTCGGCGTCCACATGGACGAGCGGGATGTTGTAATGCTCTTTGAAGAGCGAAACGACCTGCTCTGCTTCGCCCATCCGCATCAGTCCGTGATCGACGAACACGCAGGTCAGCTGCTCGCCGATCGCTTCGTGGATCAGAACGGCGGCAACCGCGCTGTCGACCCCGCCCGAAAGCCCGCAGATTACTTTGCCATCGCCCACCTGTTCGCGGATTTCGGCGATCTTGGTCTTGCGGAATTCGGCCATCGTCCAGTCGCCTGCAAGCCCGCAGACGTGGCGCACGAAATTGGCGATCAGCCGCGCGCCGTCGGGCGTGTGGACGACTTCGGGGTGGAACTGGATACCGTAGAAGCGCCTGTCCTCGTTGCAGGTGACGGCAAAGGGCGCGCCCTCGCTGGTGGCGACGGGGGTGAAGCCGTCGGCAAGCTCGGTCACCTTGTCGCCATGACTCATCCAGACCTGGTGCCGCTCGCCGACCTTCCACATGCCGTCGAACAGCGTGCAGTCGCTTTCGATATCGACGAAGGCGCGGCCAAATTCGCCCATATCGTGGCTCAGCACATTGCCGCCGAGCTGCTTGGTCATCACCTGCTGGCCGTAACAGATGCCGAGGATCGGGACGCCCGCGTCGTAAAAGCTTTCGGGCGCGAGCGGCGGATCCTCGTCATTCACGCTGGCCGGGCCGCCGGACAAGATGATGCCCCTGGGACTCATGCGCTCGAACACCTCTGCCGCCTGGCTGAACGGCGCGATCTCCGAATAGACGCCGGCCTCACGAACGCGGCGGGCGATAAGCTGGGTGACCTGGCTGCCGAAATCGACGATCAGGATGGAATCGGGAAGGTGGTCTGGCTGCATGAACGCGCTCTGCCGAATGGGCACGGGGCTGTCCAGCATGGGCCGCGAAACGGTTCCCGAGGCCATGTTGCAAAGCGCGCAACACTTGTCGATTATTTCACACTTGTGAAATATACCTCTGTCCCACACATGGGCGATCACAGCGGTCGGAAGTCTTCCGGCCACGCCATCTTCGACATCAAAAAGGATTCTCATCATGCGCAATGCTGCCATGCATCTGTTCGCCTCGCTCGCCGCCGTCACCATCAGCTCCACGCTGTTCTTCGGCGTGATCTGAGCGCTCGAGGCACTCGACAAAAAGACGGCCGCTCCAGCAATGGGGCGGCCTTTTTCGTGTCCGCCAGGAGTGTTGCATTGTGTGCAACATATGTCGCTTATTTCGCATTTGCGCAATTAAATTAGCGGGATTATCTGCGCTCCCAACGGCGCATCGAGGTAAGCGATGCGTCTGTCCCAAACCCCGCGGCCCGCAGCTCCCCTCCCCTTCCCGCTGCCGGCCATGCGACAATGGCCGTCACCGATCCACCTGTCCCCGGATCGCTGGCGGCCATTCTTGCATCTGCAGCCTTTTCAGATTCGGGCGAGCAGCCGGTCCATCGCTTCGCGCTGTTCCGGGCCGGCGAAATCGCGCAGTTCCGCAACGATCCGCCGCGCCTCGCCATTGCGACCGTTGGCGACCAGCGCATTGGCATAATGCCAGCGGATCTGGAGATTGCCGGGCTGCCCGTCGATCGCCGCGGATAGATGGCGCAGGGCCGCTTCACGCTGGCCGTTCTCCAGCAGGATCCAGCCGAGCGTATCGCGCACCCGCGGATCGCGTGGCGCCAGCTCGTGCGCCAGGCGCGCGCGGCGCAGCGCCTCGCTCTTGTCCCCTGCGCCCAAGGCGGCATGGGCGGCGTTGTTAAGGATGACGGCATCGCTGCCTCCGCCCGCGTCGACAAGCGCTGCGTAACGCCGTTCGGCAAGTTCGGCATCGCCATCCGCAAAGGCGCGCTGTGCATCGCGCACGGCTTGCGCAAACCCTTCGGGTCGCTGGCGATTGAGCCGGGCCGAGAAGCGATCTTCCTCGTCCAGCCGTGCCGCAAGGCTGGATGCCAGTGCGAGAATTTGCGGCGTCGCCGTCGCACTGTCCGCCAGCGGAGCGGCGATGTCCCACGCAGCGCGCGGCTCGCCTTCCTCTGCCAGAGCGCGCGCCAGCACGGTGCTCGCGTGCATATGTCCCGGCTGCTGCGCCAGGAAGCGTTCCAGATGGGCGCGCGCCTGTGCCGGGAAGCCCCGCAGATAGGCGATCTCACCCATCAGCAGACGGCCTTGCGGTATCTTGCCGATATCGCCTTCGGCGCGCTGGATCAGCGCGTTGGCCTCGTCGAGATCGCCTTCGAGAAAAGCGAGACGGGCACCGAGCAGCAGCGCCATCGGATGGCCCGGAGCGCGTGCCTCGATCTCGGCGAGATGCTCACGCGCCGCCGCCGCATTTCCAAGATCGCCCTCGACCGCTGCCAGCGCGAAAAGCGCGCCCAGATCGGCCGGGTTGTGCTGCCTTGCGGAGGCATAGATTTCGCGCGCGCCCTCATGGTCGCCACGCATTGCACGCAACTGGCCTGCCAGCATCAGCGCATCGATATTCTCGTCATCAGCGGCAAGCGCGCGCTCGGACAGGATTTTCGCATCGCCAAGCGCTCGCCGTGACAGGGCGATCGCGCCGCGCAAAGCGAGCAGGCGAGCATCCGTGGCATGTGTTTCGACCGCAACATCGGCGCGTTTTAGAGCTTCGGCGAGCCGTTCGAGTTCGCCAAGGGCGCGGATGGCGACCCATTCGGCCAAGGGATCGGAAGGGGATGCGTCGGCGCGCTCCAGCGCAAGCGCGAAATCGCCGCGCAGCAATGCTGCGTGCGCGCTCATCGCGGCTATGTCGGCAGGGGGCTGTGCACGGGCTTGCAGCTGGTCGATAACGCGCTGCGCACTCTCGCCATCGCCAAGCGCGAGCAGGGTGCGCGCATACAGCTCAGCCGCACGCGGATCGGGATTTTCGGAATTCGTGGCATTCGCCAGCGCCACACGTGCTGCGTGGTAATCGCGCTCCGCAAAGGCCGCTTCGCCTGTCGCCAGCGGATCGCCAGCGGAAATGCCGCACCCCGCAAGGGAAATCGCGAGCGCGGCTGCCAGAATCGAATTGCGAATGATCATGACCGGACCTGTAGAGGCGCGGTGTTAAAAGGCGGCTAAGCGGCGACGCAGGACTGTGCGCCGCCGCTTCCCCCTGTTAGGCCGCAGTCTTGCGACGGCGCAGCGAGTACGCACCGGCGAGGCCCAGGCCGAACAACAGCAGGCCCGCAGGTGCCGGCACCGGCGTTCCCGGACGTTCGGTCAGGATGAAGTTGATGTCCCAGTGCTTGAGTGCATTGAGATGCGGATCGAGGAAATTCAGCCAGCTCGAACCGCCGAAATCGCCTGTCTTGTCGTTCGCGCCGATGCCGAACTGAAACACCGTATCGCCCGCAAATGGATCATGCGCATTCAGCGTGTATGTCTTGCTGCCGATTGTGATCGTGCCGCTGGCATTCGTGAAATAGTCCTGCACGCTCGGATCGTACGGGCCGCCATTCCCCTTGTAATCGAAGCCGGTGCCATCGAGCGAATCGAGCAATCCCGAAAGCGAAAGATCGAGCGTGGCGACCTTGCCGAGGCTGTTGATCGCCGTCCCTGTAAAGGTGCCGGTACCCGCATCGGTGTCGACCGAGAAGGTCGTACCATCCTGAAAGGAATAGCGACGCTTGCAGCCGCTGCCGAGCGTGTTGGTCCAGAGCCCGTGCGAACAACCGCCGGAATACCAGGCGTCGGACACGTCGTATTCTAGAACGTCGGCCTGCGCCGGCGTGGCAAATGCGAGCGCGAAGCCGGCCCCCATCAATGCAAGTCTGGTCTTCATCGTCATTCCCCCGCTGAGTTCGAATCTGGGTGTGTCGTCAGCATCGGGGTGGGACAAAGCGCCGCGCGAAGCGATGGCGCAAATGCCGCCGTTTCAATTTGGGGCAGAAGGGGAGGTTCGCTTATTCATTGAAATCGACCGGCACAACGAAAGCCGCCGACCCCTCGGTGGAAGGATCGGCGACGTTTCTGGCCATCGATGCGTTGGCGGATTGGCAGAGGTTAGGTCGCTGGCGCAGTCCCTGCTTTCGCGCCCCAGCCGGGTTCGAATTCCGACTTCCGGGCAGCGATCACATAGATCAGAATGCCGACGCCGCATTTGGCGATAATATCGGCGATCGTATAACCGACCTGCAAAGCCGTCTCCACGCTGCCTCCACCGGCACCGACGAACGGCGCCATGTAAACGATCGGGTAGAAGCCCCATGATGCGAATGTCACGAGGCGCGCGTCCTTGATCAGCTTGCGCACTTCGACGGGCTGGCGCTCGATACTTTCACCCAGGCCCTTGAACAGCTCCCACACGATGTAGAGGAACGGAATGGTCGACAAGGCGCCCCAGATCGCGCGCTCCTGAATGGTGTCGGAAATCTCTCCGGGATATCCCAGGATGATCATGAGGGCAGCGGCGATGCCAAGCTTCCAGCTCTTGGAAACGGTTTCGCTGCGGCTCAGCTTCATGACGAGGACAAGCTCGATCAGCAGAAGCGGAACGGTCAAGAGCCAATCGACATAACGATACGCATCGTTGAAGGCGAGGCCGGTTACCGTCACCGTTCCGTCGATGACATCGTAAGCGGAGTCCCAACTCTCGAAAATGCGCCAATAGTGATATGCAGCAATCGCCGTGACAAGTCCCGATATCGTCAGTGCCGTTCGATATGCAGGTGCGACCTGCGATCGCGCAAACCACAAAAACAATGTCGTGGCTGCCATACACGCAAGCGTGAATGAAAACGCATTGTAAACAAAGAAATATTGGGATGCCGATAAAAGATCGACATTTTGCTCCGGGGCTGCTGGGGCCATTTTAGCTTCTCCTCTTCCACTTCTTAGAAGGTGGAGTGGGTGTGCTGCGCTTTTATTTGGCGTTCGTCAAAACAGACATAGTGCTGCATTATTCGCTACCGCAGCAATGTGCTGCACGTGCGAGACGAGCGCCGCTGTTTTGTTTTCGGCTTGGCCTTCGGAGCGAGCGCGGTTTCCAGGTTTGCGGCCGCGCTTTCGAGACTTGGCCCATCCGATACGCACGCACGTGGATAACAGGCCCGGATATTGCGCGCTCCGCTTGGGCTTTGGGCGCGCAAACCCTATATATTGCGGCATGGACGATACCCCCGAAACGAATGGCGAGACCGCCCCCGACAATGGCAAGCGGATGGGCGAATACAGTTCCGACAGTATCAAGGTGCTCAAGGGCCTCGATGCCGTACGCAAGCGGCCCGGCATGTATATCGGCGACACCGATGACGGTTCCGGCCTGCACCACATGGTGTTCGAAGTCAGCGACAACGCCATCGACGAGGCGCTGGCGGGCCATTGCGACCTGGTACTGATCGAATTGAACGCCGATGGCAGCGTCTCGGTGGAGGACAATGGCCGCGGCATTCCGGTGGACATCCACAAGGAAGAAGGCGTGTCCGCCGCCGAAGTCATCATGACCCAGCTGCACGCGGGCGGTAAGTTCGAAAACACCAGTGACGACAACGCCTACAAGGTCTCGGGCGGCCTCCACGGTGTGGGTGTCTCGGTGGTCAATGCGCTCAGCGAGTGGCTCGAACTGCGAGTCTGGCGCAATGGCAAGGAGCACTGGATGCGCTTCGAGCATGGCGATGCGGTGGAAAGCCTGCGCGTTATCGACGATGCGCCACCGGTTGGCTCCAATGGCGACGATGATGGCCTGAAAAAGGGCACGCGGGTCACATTCATGCCGTCCCACGACACATTCAAGAACGTGACCGAATTCGATTTCGAGAAGCTGGAGCACCGCTACCGCGAGCTCGCTTTCCTCAATTCCGGCGTGCGCATCCTGCTGCGCGATGTCCGGCATGAAGAGCCGGTGGAGCACGATCTGTTCTACGAAGGCGGCATCGCGGCTTTCGTCAAATGGCTCGACCGCAACAAGCAGCCGCTCGTGCCGGAGCCGATTTCCGTCAGCGCGGAAAAGGACGGCATCGGCATCGACGTCGCGCTTGAGTGGAACGATTCCTATTACGAAAACGTGCTTTGCTTCACGAACAACATTCCGCAGCGCGATGGCGGCACGCACCTGGCCGCCTTTCGGGCGGCGCTGACCCGAACGCTCAACAATTACGCCCAGAATTCGGGGCTGATGAAGAATGCCAAGGTCTCGCTATCGGGCGAAGACATGCGCGAAGGCCTGACCGCGATCGTCTCCGTGAAACTGCCCGATCCCAAGTTTGGCTCGCAGACGAAGGACAAGCTGGTCAGTTCCGAAGTACGCCAGCCGCTCGAAAGCCTGATGGGCGAGAAGATGACGGAGTGGCTCGAGGAAAATCCGAACGACGCCAAGGCGATCGTCCAGAAGATCATCGACGCCGCCGCCGCCCGCGAAGCGGCCCGCAAGGCGCGCGAGATGAGCCGCAAGGGCGCGATGAGCGTCGCATCGCTGCCGGGCAAGCTTTCCGACTGCCGCGAACGCGATCCGGCCAAGAGCGAAATCTTCCTGGTCGAGGGTGATTCCGCCGGCGGCTCGGCCAAGAGCGGGCGCGACAGCAAGTATCAGGCGATCCTCCCGCTGAAGGGCAAGATCCTGAATGTGGAGCGCGCCCGGTTCGACCGGATCATCAGCTCGAAGGAAGTCGGAACGCTGATCCAGGCGATGGGCACGGGCCTGCGCGACGAGTTCAACCTGGAAAAGCTGCGCTATCACAAGATCGTCATCATGACGGACGCCGACGTCGACGGCGCGCATATCCGCACGCTGCTGCTGACGTTCTTCCATCGCCAGATGCCCGAGATCATCAAGGCCGGGCATCTGTTCATCGCCCAGCCGCCGCTGTTCAAGGTCGCCAAGGGCAAGAGCGAGGTCTACCTGAAGGACCAGGGCGCGCTCGATCGCTATCTTGTCCAGAACGGCTTGCAGGATCGGGTGCTGGAAACGGCGGGCGGCGCGCGTTCGGGCGCGGACCTTGCCGATCTTGTCGAGCAGGCGCTGCTGCTGAAGAACACACTCGCCTTCGCGCCGCGCAAATACGATCCCGCCGTGATCGAAGCGATGGCAATGGCAGGCGCGCTGGAGCCGGGTCTGGCGACGGATGCGCGCAACGAGCGCCTCGCTCATGCCGCCCATCAGATGCAATTGAGCGATAGCGAAGCCGAATGGTCCGCGCGAGTGACCGAAGCGGGCGATGTCCGCTTCGATCGCGTCTGGCGCGGCGTTACCGATGTCCATCTGATCGAGGCCAAATTCCTCGATAGCGCTGAATCGCGCAAGCTGCACACCCGCGGTGTCGCGCAGGCTGAAACCTATTCTGCGCCGGCAAGGCTGGTGAAGTCTGGCAGCGGCGATGCCCAGCCGGTGGAGGACAATCCCGACGAAACCGATGCCGATGCGCCCGCTTTCGATCCGCAGACCGCGATCCTGCGCCCCACGCAGCTGCTCGATGCCGTGCTGACGGCGGGCCGCAAGGGGCTCTCGGTCAGCCGCTATAAGGGCCTTGGTGAAATGAATGCCGAGCAGCTGTGGGAGACCACGCTCGATCCCGAAAACCGGGAGCTGCTGCAGGTGAAGGTCGAAGATGCCGATGTGACCGACGAGATCTTCACCCGCCTGATGGGCGATATCGTCGAACCGCGCCGCGAATTCATTCAGGACAATGCCCTCAATGTCGCGAATCTGGACGTCTGAGGCACGCACCTGATGAGCACGAAGGAGGGCCGCGCGCAGCTCGAAAGCGGAGGGTATCTCGTTTTCCTCGCGCTGGTGACGATCGCCTTCATCGCGATCATCTGGCCCTTCGTCATGCCGATACTGTGGGCGACACTCGCGGCGATCATGTTCCAGCCGCTCTACCAGTGGTTTCACCGCCGCATGGGCGGCGAAAACCGTGCGGCCATTATGACGCTGCTGGTGATCACTGTCGCGATCATCATCCCGGCGCTGCTGATCGGCGGCGTAGTGGTAGAGCAGGCGACTTCGCTGATCGTCGCCTTTCGCGAAGGGCGGATCGATCTCGCCGGATGGTTCGATGCCGTGCACGATGCCTTGCCTGCGGCCGTGCAGGCCAATCTCGACCTGCAGGGCTTCGGCACGGCGGAGCTAGTGCAGGAGCGCGCGCGCGAACTGGCGTTGGAAAGCTCCGGCCTGATCGCGCGCGAGGCACTGGCCATCACCGAAAGCGCGCTGGGCTTCCTGCTGGCCTTCGGCGTCGGCCTTTACGTCGCCTATTTCCTGCTTCGCGACGGGCACGAGATCGGCGAACGGGTGAAAGCGCACTTGCCCGTCGCGGGCGGAATTGCCGAGCGACTGGCGGAACGGTTCCTTGCCATCACCCGCGCGACCATCAAGGGCTCCATCGTCGTCGGACTGGTGCAGGGTGCGCTGGGCGCGGCGACCTACTGGATCGCGGGCGTGCCCTCGGTCGTGCTGCTCGGCCTGCTGACCGCGCTCTTCTCCCTGCTCCCCGCCATCGGGCCGGCCATCGTCTGGCTGCCCATCGCCATCTATCTGCTGGCGACGGGCGATATCTGGCAAGGGGTGCTGGTCCTCTTCTCCGGCGTCGCGATCATCGGGATGGTCGATAATGTCCTTCGCCCGATATTGGTGGGCCGGGACACCGGCATTCCCGACTGGATGATCCTGATCTCCACGCTTGGCGGCATCGCCGCGCTGGGGCTGGCCGGGATCGTGATCGGCCCGATGCTGGCGGGGCTGTTCCTTGCCGGATGGTCCATCCTCAACGAAACGCGCGACACCCGTATCGAAGCGCCCGCCGCCTGATGCGCGTTCAGCCCGGAAGCCAGGAAGAAAAGGTCGGACGGCTGATTCTCGCCGCCGTGCTCGTGATGTTCCTGCCGACGATTCCGCTCGGCAATTACCTGATCTATCCCTTCGTCATCCTGTCGACCTGGTTCCACGAGATGGGACACGGCCTTACCGCGCTGGTATTGGGACAAGACTTCGAACTGCTGGTCATCAATTCCGACGGATCCGGCTACGCCCAGTCGCGCGCCGATATGGAAGCCTCGGGCCTGTCGATGGCGCTGATCGCTGCGGGAGGCCCATTGGGTCCGAGTGTCGTCGGATCGGTCCTGATTCTGGCGAGCGCGGTGCGCAAATATTGGCGACCCGCGCTTTACGGCTTGGCAGGCGCACTGGCGATTTCAACCGTGATCTGGGTGCGCAGCACCGTGGGCTGGATCGTCCTTCCGGCACTGGCCGCCGCTTTCGCGTGGGTTGCATGGCGCGGGCAGGACTGGCTGCGCCTCTTCGCCCTGCAATTCGTCGGCGTGCTCGCCGCACTCAGCATGTTTCGCGATTTCGACTACCTGTTCTCGGAAAGCGCGGTGATAGGCGGGCAGCCGATGCTCTCGGACACCGGCGCGATGGAGCAGGCGCTGGCCTTTCCCTACTGGCTGTGGGCCATTCTCATAATCGTCGTGTCGGGCGGGATGATCGGGGCGAGCCTGAAATACGCCCTCAATCGCGACGGCTGATCGTTAACTCGCGATTTCCTCTTCGCTGACGGTGAACCACACAGCCGCCGACGCAGCCAGCGCGAGCGCAGCGCACACCCATGCAGTCGCTGCGAAGCCGGAGACGAGCGCGCCGCTATCCGCCGCTCCGCCCGTCAGCACGAAGCCGAGAAGCGCGGTCGCGATCAGACCGGCGGTGCGCGAAATGGCATTGTTTATGCCAGAGGCAACGCCGGTGAAGCGCGCCTCCACCGCATTCATCACCGCCGTGGTGAGCGGGGCGACGCTGGTCGCCATGCCGATCGCCATCACGACGAGGCCGGGCAGAATGCCTGTCCAATACGTCATGTCCGCACTTGTCCGCCATGCCATCAATGCGAAGCCCGCCGCCACCAGCAGCGGCCCTGCCGTGAGCATTCGCCGCATGCCGAATTTGGTCGCCAGCCCGCCGATCCGGCGCGAAAGCGAGCCCATGATCAGCGGAAACGGCAACATCGCCGCGCCCGCCGCCGTCGCGCCGTATTCGAACGTGTTGATGAGCATGTAAGGCAGCAGCACCAGCAGCGCGCCGAGCGCCGCGTAGAGCAGCAGGGTCAGGAGCGAAATGCCGCTGAACGATGCGGAAGCGAAGACGCCGAGCGGCATCATCGCCTCCTCCCCGCGCCGATGCTCGATCCAGAGAAACGCTGCGAGCGCGGCCAGGCCGAGCGCCAGCGGGCCAATTGCCGAGAGCTGCGCGCCCGCATCGGGAAGCGCGATCAGGCCATAGACGGTCCCCGCAAGGCCGAGCGTCACCAGCGCCGCCCCTGCGGTGTCGAGCACGGGGCGATCCTTGGCATCCTCCCGGCTCTCCGCAATCGAACGCGCGCCGATTACCCAAGCACTCATTGCCAGCGGAAGAACGATGGCGAAGGCCCAGCGCCAGTCGAGCAGATCCACCACCACGCCGCCCGCCAGCGGAGCCGCGGCCCCCGCGATCGCGCCTGCCGCCGCCCATGTGCCGATGGCCTTGCCGCGCGCCTCGCCCGAAAAAGCATCGGCCAGGATGGCGAGGCTGTTGGGCGCCAGCAGCGCGGCACCCACGCCCTGCACCACCCGCGCGGCGAGCAATAGCGACAGGCTTGGCGCGAGCGCGCACGCCACTGTCGCCGCGGCATAGAGGGCCAACCCCAGCATGAAGAGCCGTTTGCGGCCGTAGCGATCGCCCAGCGCACCACCGACCAGCACCAACGCGGAAAGCGGCAGGAGGTAGGCGTTGACGATCCATTGCATACCCGCCGCATCGGTACCGAAATCGGACTGCATCTGCGGCAGGGCGACATTGATGATCGCGCCCATGACGAAGGCGAGGCTGGACCCAAGCACCGTCGCGATCAGCGTGCCAGTCTGCGACGGGCACGTGCCGTTGCCCTCGCGCCCGGCGGTTTCGTCGCATGGCGGGGCATAGGCGATGGCCATCAGGCAGGCTCCTTCGGTGGCATCGGGATGAAGGCGGATGTGCGGCGCTTGTAGCGGGCGAAATCATCGCCGTATTTCTCGTCCATCGCATCCTCCGTCATCGCCGCGCCCGACCATTTGACCAGCGTGAAGGTCAGGAAGATCGGCCCCGGCAGAGTCCAGAGCGCGGCGGACAGGTCGACGCTCGCCGCCACCAGCCAGATACCCCACCATGCGCAGGCATCGCCGAAATAGTTCGGGTGCCTAGTGTATCGCCACAGCCCCTCGTTCATCACCTTGCCTTCATTGGAAGGATCGGCCTTGAAGCGCGCCAGCTGCCAGTCGCCGACCCATTCAAAAAATATGCCGAGGAGATAGAGCGCGATGCCAGGCAATGCCCATGCGGTTATCGGCGCATCAGACGCGGCGAGGATCCCGACCTGCGCCGGGCTGCTCACCAGCATGATCAGCGCGGCCTGCAATAGCCAGACTTTCCAGAGGGAAGTGAGCGCGAAGCTGAAGCGATCCTCGGGCGGTGGCAGCATGTTGCGATACCGCGCGTCCTCGCCATTGCGCCAGTAACGTCGCAGCAGGTGCACGCCGAGGCGCACGCCCCAGGCCGCCACCATCGCCAGCAGCAACGCCGCCGCGCTTCCCTGGTCCGTCAGCTGCATGAACGAAGCGAGCGCGAGGCCTGCCATCGCAAAGCCCCACACGCTGTCGACGAAGCTCGCTTTTCCGATTGCCGCAGAGATCACCCAGAGCCCGAGCACGGCGCAAACTAGCAGCGCGCCGTTGACGGTCAGCGCGTCAGTCACGCCGTCTCGGAATATCGGGCAATTCGTCCCGCGCCTGCCGGGCGAGCACTTCGAACCGTTCACAATCAGGCCGGTTTTTCCGATAGAACTCCGCCAACTTGGCAAGGTCGGCATGGAAATCGCCGGTCGGCATGATCGGTTCGCCCACGCCGCCCCGGCGCGTATCGTGGTTCACCCAGGCGGGCACGATCGGCACGCCAGCTCCGTGCGCGATGTGGTAGAACCCGCTGCGCCAGCGGCCGTCACTCGTCCGGCTGCCTTCGGGCGCGACGACCAGCGCCAGCGCGTCCGCAGCCTCGAACGCGCCGATCACCGCCTGGACATAGCCACCCTTGCGCGATCGATCGACCGGCATGCCGCCCATATCGTGCATGAACCGCGTCATCGGCCATTTGAACAGCGTGTGCTTGCCGATGAAGCTGGGCGTCACGCCAAGCTCTCGCACCGCTCCTGCAAAAAACACGAAGTCCCAGTTCGTCGTATGCGGCGCGCCGACAAACACGAATTTCGCGGCCGATGGCACGCTTCCCTCGAGCTTGTAGCCACGCATCCGGTACAGCCCGCGCAAAATGCGCCAGACGATGCGCGAGAGGAGGGTGGGTTTTGTCATAAAGGCCGGTGCTACCCCTGCCTCATGACGAACGGATTGGAAAGCCGTGCCTTTCATGCAGCGCCGCGAGCAGCGCGTCCTGCGTGTTCACGAAACCGCCTTCGGCAAAGGCAAGCGCCGGGCAATTCTGGTTCGCTTCGCCCAGCGCATCCACCACCTGTGTACGCGGCTTCGCCCAGGCCACACGGACGACATCGATTTTCGCGGCAAGCTCTGGAAACAGACCAAGCAGCCCGTCCACCTCGATACAGTCGCGGCAATAGAACGCCGTGCCCTCTTCATCGAAGTAGCTACGTTCGAGGATGAAAAGCGTGTCCGTTGCCATCACATCCGGAACACGCCGAAGCGCGGTGTTTCGGGGATCGGCGCTTCGAGACAGGCGGCAAGGCTGAGGCCAAGCACGTCGCGGGTCTGAACAGGGTCGATCACCCCGTCATCCCACAGCCGCGCGGTGGCGTAATAGGGATTGCCCTCGTCTTCGTATTTCTGGCGGATCGGGGCCTTGAATTCCTCGGCCTGTTCGTCGGTCCAGCTGTCGGCATCGCGGTGGACGGTGGCGAGCACGCTCGCGGCCTGTTCGCCGCCCATCACCGAGATACGCGCATTGGGCCAGGTGAACATGAAGCGCGGCGAATAGGCGCGGCCGCACATGCCGTAATTGCCCGCGCCGAAGCTGCCGCCAATGACCACGGTGATCTTGGGCACCTGCGCGGTGGCGACGGCAGTCACCAGCTTCGCGCCGTGCTTGGCGATGCCTTCCGCCTCATACTTCCCGCCGACCATGAAGCCGGAGATATTCTGCAGGAACAGCAGCGGGATGCCGCGCTGGCAGGCAAGCTCGATGAAATGCGCGCCCTTCTGCGCGCTTTCGGAAAACAGCACGCCATTATTGGCGAGGATCGCCACGGGCATGCCCCAGACATGCGCGAAGCCGCAGACCAGCGTGGAGCCGTACTCGCGCTTGAACTCGTGAAACTCGCTGCCGTCGACGACGCGGGCGATCACCTCATGCACGTCATATGGAGCGCGCACATCCTCGGGGATAATGGCGTAGAGGTCTTCTGCGTCGAATTTCGGCGCGCGCGGTTCGCGAATATCGAGCGTCGCACCATCGCTCGCTCCGAGACGCGAGACGATATCGCGCACGATGGTGAGCGCATGCTCGTCATTCTCGGCGAGGTGATCGACCACGCCCGATTTCTTCGCGTGCAGAGCACCCCCGCCCAAATCCTCGGCGCTGATTTCTTCGCCCGTCGCCGCCTTCACCAGCGGCGGTCCGGCAAGGAAGATCGTCCCCTGCTCGCGCACGATCACGCTTTCGTCGGACATGGCGGGCACATAGGCCCCGCCCGCCGTGCAGCTGCCCATCACGCAGGCGATCTGCGGAATACCCTTCGCAGACATGTTCGCCTGATTGTAGAAAATGCGCCCGAAATGGTCGCGGTCGGGAAACACCTCTGCCTGGAACGGCAGGTTCGCCCCGCCGCTATCGACGAGATAGATGCATGGCAGGTGGTTCGCTTCGGCAATCTCCTGCGCACGCAGATGCTTCTTCACCGTCATCGGATAGTAGGAACCGCCCTTCACGGTCGGATCGTTGCAGGCGATCATGACCTGCCGCCCGCTGACGCGCCCGATGCCCGCGATCATCGACGCGCCGCTGACGTCCCCGCCATACATGCCGTTCGCCGCCAGCTGCCCGATCTCGAGAAAAGGCGAACCCGGATCGAGAAGGCGCTCCACCCGCTCTCGCGGCAGCAGCTTGCCGCGCGCCACATGTCGCTCGCGATGCTTCTCCGAGCCGCCCAGCGCCGCTTCGGCGACTTTGGCGCGAAGCTCTTCGGAGAGCGCCTTGTTATGCGCAAAGCGCGCCTTCGCATCGGGCGCTTCGCGGTCGAGGGTGGAGGTGAGAACGGGTGCGGTCATATTTTTCGATCAACTCTTTCGTTTCCTGCCAAGATGCCCTGCTCGTGCAGAACTCGAAAGCAGCGCTCGTCGTCAATGCGGTCGGTCATGCCCGCAAGTTCATCGGGAGAAACTGCAGAACATGGTTCTGCAGGCGCTGTGATTTCGAGTCTGCAATATGCGCATTCGGAGACACCTGCTTCCCATTCTGTCTTTCCTGGGTCCAGTTCGATTTCCCGCCCCGGTAGAAACCAGATAGCGCGCACTAGGTAGCCGAGCGCGCAAAGAAGCACGCCCAGCCCGATACCCAGGTAAGCAATGAGCAATGCGACCTGAAATCCGACCGCTGTCTCGGCGGAACCGACAAAGAAAATCGCTATGATACCGACTATGATCAGGCCGCTCCCGATGCCGGTGACATGCGACCCGTCTGGCCTGCCAAGCGTATTGGCACTCATTGAAAATCCCCCTCGACCGCTCTGCGAGCGGTCCCCCTCCCCGTGCCGGGGAGGATTACTCACCCCGTCGCCCCGATCAGTTCGCGGCCGATCAGCATACGCCTGATCTCGTTCGTGCCGGCGCCGATATCGAGCAGCTTCGCATCGCGCAGGTAGCGCTCCACCGGCCAGTCGGTCGTATAGCCCGCGCCGCCGAGCGCCTGGATCGCCTCTCCCGCCACGCGGAAGGCGTTTTCCGATGACAGCAGGATCGTGCCCGCCGCGTCGAAGCGGGTCGTCTTGCCGTTGTCGCAAGCCTTGGCCACCGCATAGGTATAGGCGCGGGCCGATTGCAGGGCGACATACATGTCGGCGACCTTCGCCTGGATCAGCTGGAAATCGCCGATGCGCTTGCCGAACTGGGTGCGCTCCCGGACATAGGGGATGACGGTGTCGAGGCACGCCTGCATGATGCCGAGCTGCACGCCCGAAAGCACGACGCGCTCGTAATCGAGGCCGCTCATCAGCACTTGCACGCCGCGACCGACGTCGCCGAGCACATTCTCTTCCGGCACGTGGCAATCCTCGAACACCAGCTCGCTGGTGATGGAGCCCTTCATGCCCATCTTCTCGATCTTCTGGCCGGGCGAGAAGCCCTCCATGTCCTTTTCGATCAGGAAGGCGGTGATGCCCTTGCTGCCGCCCGCCGCATCGGTCTTGGCATAGACCACCAGCGTTTCGGCGGCGTGGCCATTGGTGATCCAGAATTTCGTGCCGTTGAGCAAATATCCGCCCTGCACCGCGTCGGCTTTCAGCTTCATGCTCACGACGTCCGACCCAGCCGCAGGCTCGCTCATGGCCAGCGAACCGACATGCTCGCCGCTAATGAGGCCAGGCAGGTATTTCGCCTTCTGCTCCGCATTGCCCCAGCGCGCGATCTGGTTGACGCAAAGATTGGAATGCGCGCCGTAGCTGAGGCCCACCGAAGCGCTCGCGCGGCTCACTTCCTCGATGGCGATGGTGTGTTCGAGATAGCCGAGGCCGGTGCCGCCATCCTCTTCGCTCACCGTCATGCCGTGCAGACCCAGCTTGCCCATTTCCGGCCACAGCTCGATCGGGAACCAGTCCTCCGCATCCACCTTCGCCGCCAGCGGAGCGATACGCTCATCGGCAAAGCGGGCGACGCTCTCGCGGATCATCTGGGCTTCGTCCGTCAGGCCGAAATCGAAATCTGGGGTGGCGCGCATTCTCGGAAAGCTCCTGTTCAGGCCGTGCGGCGGCAATAGCAACCGCACCGGTGAAGGCAAACCGGTTGCATCGGAAACTGCGATATCGCATCCGCTTTTCGCGCAGGGAAATTCCGGCTAGACGACCGGGCAAAGGGGTTGCATCGCTTGAATACGCAAGATCTGTCGCTCAAAGGCGCGCTGCCAGAGCCGTCGCCGCTCGAGATCGAGGAAAGCGAACGCCTCGCCATCGTGCGCAGCTTCCAGAGCGATGCGCTGGAAGACGATGCGGAATTGCAGGCCATCGTCGAATTTGCGGCAAAGCTTTGCGACGCGCCCGTCTCTCTCGTGACCCTCCTCGAAGCCGACCGGCAGCGTTTCCTCGCCCGCGAAGGTTTGGAGGAGCGGGAGACGCCGCGCGACATCGCTTTCTGCTCGCTGACATTGGGCCAGGGCGAGCTGCTGGAAATTCAGGATGCGACCGCCGATCCGCGCGTCGCGAACAATCCGCTCGTCACCGGTGAAAAGCATGTCCGTTACTACGCTGGACAACCGCTGCTTTCGAGCGAGGGCGCGTCGCTGGGCACGCTCTGCGTGCTCGACACCGAGGTTCGTGACCAGCCGCTAAGCGATTTGCAGCGCGAAGGGCTGGCGGTTCTGGCACAGGCTGCCATGCGGCGGCTCTCCGCCCGGCGCGAAAACCTGCAATCAAAACGCACCATTGCCGAGCGAGAAGATCGCCTGCGCCGGATGATCGATGGCGTGCCCGCCATCGCCTGGTCCGCCGATGCGGAAGGCAATTTCGATTATTTCAATTCTCGCTGGGAAGAAGCGACGGGCCAATCGCCACCCAAAGTTGCCGATGACTGGCGCCCGTTCGTGCATCCCGACGATGCCGAAGCAGCCCTCGCCGCATGGGGAGAGAGTTTCAGGAATGGCGAGGAATTCGAAGTCGAATATCGCCTCAAACAGGCCGACGGGTCTTGGATCTGGGTGCTGTCGATGGCGGTTCCGGTGGCCGAACGCGATGGCGACGCCGTGCGCTGGTTCGGCACGCTCACCGATATCGACGAGACGCGCAATGCTTTGAACGAGCGAGATCTGCTGGCGCGCGAATTGTCGCATCGGATCAAGAACATCTTCGCGGTGGTCACCGGTCTGATCGCGCTCAAATCGCGCCGTGCGCCGGAAAGTGCGGATTTTGCTGTCGAGCTGACCGACCTTTTGCGTGCGCTGGGCCGGGCGCATGAATTCGTGCAGCCCGACGCATTGGGCGCGCAGGAATGCCTGAAGCAGATGCTCGAAGCGCTCTTTACGCCGTACCAGAATGCCGACGGCGAAGCGCGCGTGCGGGTCGCCGGGCCGAATGTCGAAACCTCGCAGCGTGCCGCCACGCCGTTTGCGCTGGTCTTCCACGAACTGGCGACCAATTCGGCGAAATATGGCGCGCTCTCGAACGATACCGGCCACATCACGCTCGACATTCACGAGAGTGGCGATGACCTCACTCTGACCTGGACCGAGCATGGCGGACCGCCGGTCGAAGAGCCGCCGGAAACCGGCTTCGGTTCGCGCCTGGTCGAAATGAGTATCACCGGCCAGTTGCAGGGCACATGGCAGCGGCGCTTCCCGCCAGAAGGCATGGTGATGACACTCACGGTTCCCAAGGCGGCGATCGCCCGTTAGCCTTGTCGCTCCGATGGAGCGTTCCGCCCAACCTTTTCTCCGCTTCGATGCCGTCCGCAAAAGCTATGGCGCTGTGCGCGCGGTCGACGACGTGTCTCTCGATGTCGAGCGGGGCGTATTCGTGGCGCT
Source organism: Aurantiacibacter aquimixticola (assembly GCF_003605475.1). Taxonomy (NCBI): domain Bacteria; kingdom Pseudomonadati; phylum Pseudomonadota; class Alphaproteobacteria; order Sphingomonadales; family Erythrobacteraceae; genus Aurantiacibacter; species Aurantiacibacter aquimixticola. Next base: position 1,685,819 of record NZ_RAHX01000001.1, read on the forward strand.
TGTCGGCGCGTCGGGCTCGGGGAAATCGACGCTCCTGAAAACGGTCAACCGGCTGGTCGAACCCGATGGGGGCCGCGTGCTGCTCGACGGGGCGGATACCGCTCAAGTCCCCGCGCCCGCGCTGCGCCACGGCATCGGCTACGTGTTTCAGGGCGTCGGCCTGTTCAACCACATGACGGTGGGCGAGAATGTCGAAATGGTCCCGCGGCTCGAAGGTCGGCGACTGGATGCCGGTCGCATTGCCGAGCTGCTTGAACTGGTCGAGCTCGATGCGGAGATGGCTGCGCGCTATCCCGATGCGCTTTCCGGCGGGCAACGCCAGCGGGTCGGTGTGGCGCGCGCGCTGGCCGGAAGCCCCCGCCTGCTGCTGATGGACGAGCCGTTCGGCGCGCTCGATCCGATCACCCGGGACTCGCTGGGAGAGCGGGTGAAGCGGCTGCATGGCGAGCTGGGACTGACCACCGTCATGGTGACGCACGACATGGCCGAGGCGCTGCTGCTGGCGGACCGTGTGCTGGTGATGGAAGCGGGGCGCATTGTGGCCGACGCAACGCCCGAGGCACTGCTGGCGGGCGATGGCGGCGAAGTCGCGCAAGCTCTCGTCGCCGTGCCGCGCGATCAGGCGAAAGCGCTTGCGGGGATGACCCGGTGAAAGGCCTGCTCGATGCGCTCCTGAAGCTCGGCCCGCAGCTTGCCGAACATGTCCTGCTGAGCGCGGCGGCGGTCGCGCTTGGCATCGCCGTCGCCCTGCCGCTCGCCGTCTGGGCCGGGCGCTCGCCATCGGTCGCGCGGATATCGCTCGGCTTCGCGAGCCTCGTGCAGACCATACCCGCGCTCGCTTTGCTGGCGCTTTTCTTCCCGATCCTCCTTGCCGCCCGCACCGTGTTCGGCGAAGGGCTGCCCACGCTCGGCTTTCTGCCCGCATGGCTGGCGCTCGCGCTTTACGCGCTGTTGCCGATCCTGCGAAACGCGGTGACCGCACTTACCAATGTCGACGCCGAAGCGTTGGAGGCAGCCGACGGGCTCGGCATGACCGGCTGGCAGCGGCTGCGACTGATCGAGGCCCCGCTCGCCGCGCCGTACGTGATGGCGGGCATTCGCACCGCCAGCGTCTGGACCATCGGCGCGGCGACGCTGGCGACCACGATCGGCCAGCGCAGCCTCGGCGATCCGATCTTTGCCGGACTGCAGACACAGAACTGGGTGCTGGTGCTGGCGGGCTGCATCGCCTCTGCCGGGCTCGCGCTGATCGCAGACGCGCTGCTCGGCCTGATCGAGCGCGGCTTTGCCCTTCGTCGCCCCCGCCAGGCCCTTCTCGGTGCCTTTCTGGCCCTTCTCGGCATCGCTGCCGCTGCCCTTTCGCTTGCCGACTGGCGCGAAGATAGCGGTGAGGCCGTCGTGATCGGTGCGAAGAGCTTTTCCGAGCAATACATCCTCGCCCGCGCCATCGGCACGCTGCTGGAGGAGGAAGGCTATGCGGTCGAATATCGCGACAGCCTCGGCTCTGCCGTGGCGCATAATGCGGTGGCGAGCGGGGAGATAGACATCCTGGTCGATTACACCGGCACGATCTGGACCAACCAGCTCGGTCGCACCGACAGTCCGGACCGCGAAGCGATGTATGACGAGCTGGTGCGCTGGGAGGCGGAGACATCCGGCACCCGCATCCTCGGCCGGCTTGGCTTCGAGAACGCCTATGGCCTTGCCATGCGGCAGGAACAGGCGCGCGCCTTGCAGATCGCCTCTATCGCGGACCTCACCAACTCAGCCGCGCAGCTGACCATCGGCGGCGATCCGGAATTCTTCGAGCGGCCCGAATGGATGGCGGTGCGCGGAGCCTATTCGCTGCGCTTCGGTGAACGGCGCACATTCTCTCCGACGCTGATGTACAGCGCGCTCGGTTCGGGCGCGGTCGATGTCATCAGCGCCTACACATCGGATGGGCGCATCGCCGCCGACAATCTTACCGTGCTGGCTGATCCGCGCGGCGCATTCCCGAATTACGACGCGATCCTGCTCGTCTCGCCGACCTTTGCCGAGGACGAGCGTCTGGCCGCGGCCTTGCAACCCCTGATCGAAAGCGTCGATGTCGAGGCGATGCGGGAGGCCAATTACCTGGTCGATCGCGAAGAGGAAAAACGCACACCGCAGCAGGCCGCCGACTGGCTGCTGGAGCGGATCCGCTAGCCTGCGGGAAAGCCCGCGCCGTCGGGCCAGGTCGGGGCGGCAAGCCCCATGACCTTGAACAGTTCGCCCATCTGGTCAGATGCAGTGAGCCGCGCCTTGGCTTTCATCAGCATATCCCGGTGCTGCGGCGCGCTCGCAGCCAGTGCGTCGGCGCGCGGATCTATGCCGAGCGCGGTCAGGAATTCGCCCTGCGTCAGCGTGCCGAACACCTTGCATTCTTGCGAGCGGGCGACCAGTGCCATTTGCGCGAAATCGACATGGGCGGAGAGGTCCGCTTCACCCGGCGCATCGAACACGCCCACCTTCTGGTGGTTGCGCACCGCCTGCAGGGTCGAGCCGCTGCGACCATGGCGATAGCCGTAATCGATGAAAAGCGCGGCGCCGCCCTGCTCCGCGAGACGTGTCGCGACCTCGCTTACCACTGCAGCGCAGGCCGGGCTCGTCTCGATCACAGTGCCTTTGGGGTCGCTCCGGCGCTCCTCCGGCACAGCGGAGTCCATCGCATGCCTGCCAGGCGTCTCGGCGAAAGCACCCTCGGCATCGACCCCGACCATCACTTCGCGCCAACCCTGCGACGTCCGCACGATCTGGCGTACGGGCAGCGCGTCGAGGAACTCGTTCGCCACGAGCAGGATGGGGGCGTCTGCCGGGATCGAGCCCAGATCGTCATGGTGGACGACATCCGGCACAGCCTGAAGCTGCGCATCGCGCATGCGGGGCGACGTTTCCACGAGGTGGACTCGCGGCGCGAGACCGTGCTGCTTCATCGCCCGCAGGGCATCGCGCGCAAGCGTTCCCCTGCCAGGCCCTAGCTCCACGTAATGAACGAGGTCCGGACTGCCAGCACGCGACCACATGTCTGCCAGCCACAGCCCGATCAGTTCCCCGAACATCTGGCTGATTTCTGGTGCGGTCGTGAAGTCTGCGCCTTCGCCGCCGATAGCCTCGCGCGTGGCGTAATAGCGGGCGTTCGATTCGGCCATGAAATGCGCCAGGCTGATCGGCCCGGTGGCGGCGATCAGGCGGCGAAAGGTCTCGCCGAGATTGCGCTTCGCATGTTCGTCACGCGGGTCGCCCATTGCGCCCGCCTAGCTGTCGATCTTCGGCGGAGCGCCCTTCACCGTCGGCTTGGCGGTCAGCGAAGACTTGCCGCTCGCCTGCGCCGGACGGCGCAGGGCGTAAATCACGAGGCCGAGGCCGAGGATGAGCAGCGGTATGGTCAGCCACTGGCCCATGGAAAGCCCGGTATTCTCGGCCAGCTTGGTCAGTTGCGCATCGGGCTGGCGATAGAATTCGACCGTAAAGCGGGCGATGGCGATCAGCGCGGTGAAGACGCCGACAAGCAGGCCGGGCCGGAAACGCGCGCGCGTCAGCCAGAACAGGCTCATCATCACCACCAGCACCATCAGCCCTTCGCCGAAGGCCTGGTAAAGCTGGCTGGGGTGGCGCGGAAGCTGTTGTGGATCGGTCGGGAAGATCATCGCCCATGGCAGGTCGGCCGAGGCGACACGGCCCCACAACTCGCCATTGACGAAATTGGCCAGCCGCCCGAGCAGCATGCCGACCCCGACATTGACGCTGATATAGTCGCATACGCGCAGGAACGGCAGCCCGGCGCGCCAGCTCACGAACGCGATGGCCGCGACCACGCCTGCGAGGCCGCCATGGAAGCTCATGCCCCCGTCCCAGACGCGCAGCGCGCGCCAGCTGATGAAGCCATCGCCGGAAAAATCGGTCAGCAGTGCCGGTTCGTAGAAGAACAGATATCCCAGTCGTCCGCCCAGGATGACGCCAAGCGTGCAATAGAAGAACAGGTCGTCGACATGGATCTGCGCCATCGGCGCGCCCGGCGCCTTGATCATTTGCGAGGTGTGCCAATAGGCAAAGATCAGGCCGATCAGATAGGCGAGCGAATAGTAGCGCAACTGGAAGAAGCCGAGATCGATGCCGGGTGAAAAACCGAGCTCGCTCCAGCGGATGACCTCGCCAGATGCCTCCGGTGCCCCCGCTGCCATCATCAGCATATCAAGCATGAAATTCGCGCCCCTCGGCCTTTCGGGCCACCCCGGCCCGTTTCGCGCCGCGCTCTATGCCAAAGCTGACTGCGGCGAAACCCCCGCCGCGCCTTTCTCGCTTTGCATAAGATGCGCACCGCGCCTATTTCCGGGGAGTGAGCCTTCCCCGCATCCGCAAACAGCGCAAGATCATCGACCGTCGCGCTCTGTCCGCCGCGATCGCGCAGGTCGTGGCGGATCAAGGCGCGCTCGGCGGACGACAGGACGTGGTCGCGGCGCTGCGGAAGGCGCTCGATGCCGGACGGGAGACGCTGCGTCGGCGCCTCGCCAAGCGGCCCGGCGCGGGGCACGAGCATGCCAATGGGCAGGCCTTCCTGATCGATCAGCTGATCCGCGTCGTGCACGATCATGTGATCGAGGATATCTACCCCGCCGCCAATCGCTCTTCCGGGGAGCGGATCGCACTGCTCGCCGTCGGTGGATACGGGCGCGGAGAGATGGCACCGTTTTCGGACATCGACATCGCCTTCATCACGCCGGGAAAGCCCACCAGCTGGTGCGAGCAGGTTATCGAGGCGATCCTCTATTACCTGTGGGACCTCGGCCTGAAGGTCGGCCATTCGACGCGCTCGCTCGATGAAGCGGTGCGAATGGCGAAGGCGGATTTGACGATCCGCACTGCGCTTCTGGAAGCGCGCTTCCTGTGGGGCGACCAGGATCTTTACGACGCGGCGAGCGCGCAATTCTGGAACGAGATCGTGCCGGGCTCGGAAGGCAGCTTCGTGCAGGAAAAGCTCGCCGAACGAAACGCGCGCCACAAGCGCATGGGCGATTCGCGCTACGTCGTGGAACCCAATGTGAAGGACGGCAAGGGCGGCTTGCGCGACCTGCAGACGCTGTACTGGATGGGCAAATATGTCCACCGTGTGCGCAGCGCGGCGGAGCTGGTGCAGAAGGGTCTCTTCACCGAGAAGGAATATCGCAGCTTCCGACGCGCGGAACGGTTCCTGCTGGCCGTGCGCGCGCATCTGCATACGATCGCCAAGCGCGCCGAGGACCGGCTGACCTTCGACCTGCAGCGCGAAGTCGCCGCACGCATGAATTATGCCGACAGGCCGGGCAAGAGCGCAGTCGAGCGCTTCATGCAATTCTACTTCCTGCAGGCGAAGCATGTCGGCCACCTGACGGGCGTGTTCCTCGCGCAGCTGGAAGAACAGACGGCAGAACGCAGCCGATTGTCCGATTTCGTATCCGCGATCACGCCGCGCCGCACGTGCAAGGTCGAAGGCTATCTGGTGGAAGCGAACCGCATCGCCGCGCCGTCCGACGACTGGTTCCAGCAGGACCCGGTGCGGCTGCTGGAGATCTTCGCCATTGCCGAGCGTGAAGGGCTGGAAGTCCACCCTGCCACCATTCGCATTGCCCGGCGCGATGCGGCGCTAGTTACGGCGGAGGTGCGCAAGGATCGCCGTGCGAACGATCTGTTCATGCAGGTGCTGGCCGGCAGGAACGATCCCGAAACCGTGCTGCGCTGGATGAACGAGGCGGGCGTGTTCGGGCGCTTCGTCCCGGATTTCGGCAAGGTGGGCGGGCAGATGCAGTTCGACATGTATCACCATTACACGGTCGACGAGCACACGATCCGCGCGATCGGCCTACTGAGCGCGATCGAGCGCGGTGCGCTGAAGGAGGATCACCCGCTTGCCAGTCGCATCCTGCAAAAGCTGGGCAATCGACGGGTGCTGTTCCTGGCCGTCCTGCTCCATGATATCGCGAAAGGCCGCGGCGGGGATCACTCTGTGCTCGGCGCCGATGTCGCGCGCAAGCTCTGTCCGCGGCTCGGGCTGGATGCGAAGGAGACCGAGCTCGTCGCTTGGCTGGTGCGCTACCACTTGCTGATGAGCGCCTTCGCCTTCAAGCGCGACTTGTCCGACCCGAAAACGATAATCGATTTCGTCGCCGAAGTGCAGAGCCTCGAGCGGCTGAGGCTGCTCACCGTGCTCACCATCGTCGATATCCGCGCAGTGGGGCCGGGCATCTGGAACAGCTGGAAACGCCAGCTGCTTGCCGACCTGTTCGATGCCGCGCAGGAACGGCTCCGCCTCGGCCACAAGAGCCACGGACGTGCCGAGCGCGTGGCCGCCAAAAAGGCACGGGTCCGCGACCTGCTGGGTGATAAGGCCGGGCTGGTGGAGGACCTGGCCGAGGCCTTTGCCGATGCCTACTGGATTGCCGAGCCGGAGGACGTGATCGCGCTCAACCTGCCGCATTACGCGGCGGCGCAGGAAATGCAGCACACGCTCTCGATCCACACCGAATACGATGCCGCGCTCGGCGCGACGCTGGTAACGGTGATCGGGGACGATCATCCCGGCCTGTTCTATCGCATTGCGGGCGCCATCCATCTTGCCGGTGGCAACATTATCGATGCGCGCATTCACACTAACAGGGCGGGCAAGGCGCTCGACAATTTTGTCGTACAGGATCCGATGGGGCGGCCGTTTCGCGAAGAGACGCAACTGGCCCGCCTGAAGACTTCCATCGCCGACGCGCTGGCGGGCAAGATCGACATGGTGCCGCGCCTTGCGAAAAGGCCGCTGAAGCAGATGCGCGCGGAAAACTTCCGGATCGCGGCGGATGTCAGTTTCGACAATGCCGCATCGAATCGCTTCACCGTGATCGAGGTCAACGCGACCGATCGCCCCGCTTTGCTCAACCGCTTGACCCGCGCGCTTTACGAACAGAGCCTGCTCGTCAATTCGGCGCATATCACCCACTATGGCGAGCGCGCGGTGGATACCTTCTACGTCACCGACCTGACCGGCATGAAAGTGGACTCGCCATCGCGGCTCAAGAAGGTCGCGCGCGCACTGCTCGATGCAATCGCCGCCGGTGAAGGCGAGCTGGCCGACGCCGCTGCCTAGTCGGCGCTCCCCACGATATGATCGAAGACGTAATCGCCGAGCGGTACGGCGAAGCGACAACCGGCGACGTCCGACTTGGCCCAGGCGACTTCGGCCTGCAGCATCTGCAGGCCGGCGAAACGCATTTGCACCGGCGTGCCGCGTGCAGGCATGTCGAGAACGGTGACTTGGAAGCCCTGAGGCGTCAGATCCGCGATCCGTGCCTTGCGCCAGGCGCGCCCGGCGATGCGAATGTCGCAATCGATATCGACATTTGCGCGCGTCGAAACGGCGCGCTTCTCCGGCTGCGTGCCGGAAACAGGCCGTGCTCCATTGTCCATCATCATTCTGTTGACCCCGCAGCGACGGTGAAAACCGTTGCGTGGGCGTCTACGACAAGAAGGTTACCATCGCATTGAGGGCAATTTGGCCGCGCATCTCGCTACCGCAATCGGGCGACGCGAAGATAACCTGAGCGCCCCTCGAACCGCATTTCGTAAGCACCGCTCCAATGCTGCGTCACCGTGGCGACCCAGCCATCGCGCACGCGGTTGCGAAGCGTGGAGCCGCTTATTTCGCGCCAGAGCTGGCCGTTATCCAGCAGCAGCACTTGCGAGCGACGCTGGCCCTGCAGCACTTCGCTCACCGTAGCGGTAAGCGTCGCCTCGCTCTCCTGCTGCTCGATCGCGCGGTCTTCTCCGCGAAAGCCGAAGACCTCTTCGCGCTGCTCCTCCTCGCGCGCTTCCCGTTCGGCAACGACCACACGCTGGCGGGCATAGGTCGCGTCGAAACAGGCAAGGCGCTCGGTATCATCGGTGATTGTTACACAGGAGGCGTAGGGGTCGTCCTGTGCGGTGGCGGACAGCGGTATGAATGTGGTGGCGATCAAGCCGATGCATGGAATGAAGAATTTCATCCGCAAGCAATCCTACGTGGCATGCCTGCGTGTCAAGCGTCCGCCACCGTCGCTAGGCCTGCACGGACCAATGTGACCTCATGATGTGCTCGTACACATACACCGATAGCTTCTGTTCGAACTGACAACCGATTTGTGGACGCCTGATCCAGCGCACCTGCGCCCGCAATGTCTCGAGGCCGGCAAGCCGGACGTAGATCAATGCATTATTTTCGACCGCCTCGCTCGTATGCAGCCGAAACCCTTCGCAGGTCAGATCGGAAATCCTGGTGCGCCGCCATTGTCCTGTGGCGAGACGCGCTTCGCAAGCAATGTTGACCATTGGCCGCTGGCTGCGACCGGAGAAAATTTCATCGGAGGGATCGTAACGCATGGAAGGGCGGGTAGGTCTCAGCCCTTAATTATTCACGAAGCCCTTGAGAGAAAACGGTTTAATATAAATCAATTTGCAGCGTCGCGCGCTCCGAACAGCGCCGTTCCCACCCGTATATGCGTCGCACCAAGCATGATGGCAGTCGCATAATCGCCGCTCATGCCCATGCTGCGCCCCTCCAGTCCGTGATCGTCGGCCAGCTTTGCCATGAGTGCGAAATAGAGTGCGGGCTCGATCCCGTGTGGCGGCACACACATCAGCCCGGCGAGAGGGATATTGGCGGAACGCGCCTGGCCCAGCAGCGCCGGAAGATCGGCAATGGCGCATCCGCCCTTCTGGTCCTCCGCACCGATATTGACCTGGATGAAGCAGGGCACTTGCTGCCCCACCTTGTCGAACGCCTTGGCGAGCGCTTTCACCAGGCTTGGCCGGTCGAGCGAGTGAATGCTGTCGAAAAGCGCCGCCGCGTCCTCCGCCTTGTTGGATTGCAACTGACCGACCAGGTGCAGTTTCACGTCTTCGTAACGCTCGCGCAATTCAGGCCACTTGCCCTGCGCTTCCTGCACGCGGTTTTCGCCGAAGACGCGGTGACCGGCATCGAGCAGAGGTGCGATCGTCTGAGCATCGTGCATCTTGCTGACGGCGACCAGTGTCACATCGTCGGGTTCACGCCGGGCGATCTTGCAGATGCGGGCGATTTCCGCGTGGACGGCGGCGAGGCGATCGGTGGCATTTTCGCTCATGCGCGCGCTATAGCGAAGGCGTGACACAGGGCCACCCTCTACCCGATCTCTGGCTGCTTTCTGACGAGCGCAATGCGCATCGGCTGCACATTGCCTTGCGAAGTTTTCCCGTGCCCGTCGGCTTCGTCTACCGGCACTACCACCTGCCACCCGCAGAGCGTTTCGCCGAATATCGCCGTCTCGCCCGGATCGCCCGGGCCGAGGGTCACCTTGTCATCCTTTCGGACAGCGCGATGACGGCGCGCGAATGGGGCGCGGACGGGATTTATGGCGCGCCGCTCTCCCTCTATCCGCGGCGAGCCGACCTGCTGCGCATCGCCACCGCGCACGATATGCGGGAAATTGCGCAGGCGACCCGGATCGGTGCCGATGCGGTGATGCTGTCCCCAGTCTTCCCTACTCGCTCCCATCCCGGCGCGAAGACCCTCGGCCCGCAGCGCTTCCTGCATATGGCGAAGCATGCGCAAATGCCGGTCATCGCGCTCGGCGGAATGACGGCACGGCGCGAGCGCCGACTGCGCCGTGTCAAATGGGCCGCTATCGACGGGCTCTCCGACTGATCTTTCGCCATTTGCGCCGACCTCCGTCGGAGCGTCCTCGCTAGGCGCGCAGCAAGCCGCCCCCGCTGCGGACGGGCGTTTGCCCTCGCCTCGCTTCGCTCGGAGCTCCGCAGAGCTTCTGAAATGTCGTGCTGGGATCGGTCGCGATAGCGGCTGACAGCCTGCGAATTGCAGGCCCGCAGCTGCCCCGCAGCCGGAACTAATCCCGGCGGAGGGAATAGCAGCGAGGACGTCCGCGCGGATGCGCGGGCACAGAGAAAGCAAATGCGGAGGCCGGATCGAAAGACAAAAAATTTGACCCTCGAGTCCCGCTGTGGGATTCTCCGTCCCGGGACGCAGACGAAAGGGATCGATCATGGCCACGCGGGCCGCAAATCAGGGCGCGGATTGGAAGGCGGCCTTCCGCCGCTCGCTCGCGCGGGCGAGCCAGCTGACAGGCGCGGTGCTGCTTTACGCCTTCACCGCCTTCCTCGCCATTGCTCTCATCAGCCACAGCCAGACGGACCCGTCGCTCTCCACCGCAGCGGGAGACGTGGTCGACAACTGGATGGGCAAGCCCGGTGCCTTCGTCGCCGATCTCGCGCTGACCGGCTTCGGTCTCGTAGCCGTGCTGTTCCTTCCCCTCACTTATGTTTTCGCCCGCAAGCTCTGGCGCGATGCCGATGAGGACGAGCAGTGGGGCGGCGCGTGGTGGCGCACGGTCGCGCTGATGCTGCTCGCGATGGCGCTGCTGGCCATCGTCCTCTCGCTCGTCACGTCCCCGCGCGAATGGAGCCTCCCTGCGGGCACGGGCGGCCTTGCGGGGCTTCTCGGCGACGCGGGCATCCGCGCGCTTGCCGGACTTCTGCCCGAAGCCGCGCGCTTCTGGGCGATTCTTGCCGCCGGCATCGCCGCGCTTATCGGCGGAGCCGCGCTGGCGGGCCGGGTGCTGGCGCTCGACTGGGCGAGCCTGCTCACGATACCCGACTGGATCCGCAACCGCCCGCAGCTTGTCGCCCCGGCCAATCCGTTCAAGCCCGAAAAGCCGCGCAAGTCCCGGCGCAAACCCGATATTTCCGCGCAGGACAATGACGGGGATGCGCCCGACAATCCGCTGGCCAAGCGGGCTCCGCCGACGATCAGCGATGCCGCTGCGCCGCCGCGCCGGGCGAAGCCTGCGGCCAAGGCTGCGCAAAAGGACATGTTCGCCGATTACGATCTGCCGAGCATCGAATTGCTGGAAGAAAATGGCGCCGACAATGCGCCGCCGCTCGACAAGCTGGCGCTCGAACGCAACGCTCGTCTCCTTGAAACCGTGCTCGACGATTTCAACGTCAAAGGCGAGATTACCGCGGTAAAGACCGGCCCGGTTGTCACCATGTACGAACTGGAACCCGCCGCGGGCATCAAGGCCAGCCGCGTGGTCGGCCTGGCCGAGGATATCGCCCGCAACATGTCGGCGATCAGCGCCCGCGTCGCGCCGATCCCGGGCAAGACGGTAATGGGCATCGAATTGCCCAATGCGGACCGGCAGATGGTGTCTTTTCGCGAACTGGTGGAAAGCGAAGCCTTCGTCGGCTCGAAGGGCGGGCTGCCGATCATTCTCGGCAAGGGCATTTCAGGCGATCCGATCGTCGCCGATCTTGCTGCCATGCCGCATCTGCTGGTGGCGGGCACCACCGGATCGGGCAAGTCGGTGGGCCTGAATGCGATCCTGCTGTCGCTGCTCTACCGCTTCACGCCCGCCGAGTGCCGCCTGATCCTGATCGATCCCAAGGTGCTCGAACTCAAGAGCTACGACGACATCCCGCACCTCCTCGCTCCGGTGGTTACCGAGCCGCACAAATCGGTACGCAGCCTGAAATGGGCGGTGGAGGAAATGGAGCGCCGCTATCGCATGATGAGCGAGATCGGCGCGCGCAACCTCGGCGGTTTCAACGAGCGGGTCGCGGCCGCCGCCGCCAAGGGCAAACCGCTCAAGCGCACGGTGCAGACCGGTTACGATCCCGAAACCGGCGAGGCCGTGGTCGAGGAGAAGGAACTCGATTACGAGGTGCTGCCGCAGATCGTGCTGATCGTGGACGAACTCGCCGATCTGATGGTCACCGTCGGCAAGGAAATCGAGGTGCTGATCCAGCGCCTCAGCCAGAAATCGCGCGCGGCGGGCATCCACCTCATCATGGCGACGCAACGCCCATCGGTCGATGTCATTACCGGCGTCATCAAGGCGAACCTGCCCACCCGCATCAGCTTCAACGTCACCAGCCGGATCGACAGCCGGACGATCCTGGGCGAACAGGGCGCGGAGCAGCTGCTCGGCAAGGGCGACATGCTCTACAAGCCGAACACCGGCGCGCTGAAGCGCGTGCACGGGCCGTTCGTGTCCGACGAGGAAGTCGAAAAGGTCGCCGATCACTGGCGCGGCCAGGGCGAACCCGCTTACGTCGACAGCGTGACCGAAGAGCCGGAAGACGGCGGCTTCGGCTTCGAAGACGAATTCACCGCGTCGGACAATCCCGAGGAGCGCAAATACCGCCAGGCGATCCAGATCGTGTGCGAGAACCAGAAGGCGAGCGGCAGCTGGCTGCAACGCCAGCTCGGCATCGGCTACAACACGGCGGCGAAGCTGATCGAGCGGATGGAAAGCGACGGCATTGTCGGTCCGGCGAACCATGTCGGGCGGCGGGAGATTTTCCGGGACCGGGACGGGAATCCGATTTGAGTAGAGCGGCGTGAGGGTATGGCTGGGTCCAATCTTGGCGCTGGCGACTTGCGCGCCGGCTGCGCAAGCTCAGACCGCGACTGCGTCCGAGACAAGCATTGGCGACATTTTGCCGATGGTGCTCGACGATCAAATCATGCCTGCGCTGATCATACTCGAACAGATCATCGCGGAGGATGAGCGGGCGAGCCGGATCGGTGCGCAGTATTGGTCTTTAAGCGGTGATCTCGGAACCGCCGACGAGCTCTGGGTGCGTACCGTTGACCCCCCGTCCGGTGCGTTGCCAGACCTGTCGCAAGCACAGCCGATGCCTGCGATAGAAGAGATCGTACGCCAATCTGCAGGCAAGCGTGTGGTAATTATCAACGAAGCACACCACTCGCCGCGTCATCGCGCGTTCACGCACCACTTGATGCTCGCATTGCGCGAAGAGGGCTTCACCCATTTCGCAGCAGAAGCCTTTTGTTCGGGAGCGCATTGTGGCTCGCTTTTAATGAACGGCGCTCCAATGGGAGGCGGAGATACAGGGTTTTATGTGATTGAGCCGGTATTCGGCGATCTCGCGAGGCAGGCGGGCGCTACCGGCTACAGTTTGGTCGGCTATGAAATGACGCCGGAGCAAAAAGCAAATGCAGGCGCAAATCCAGATATCGATTCGATGAACTTTCGCGAACTTGCGCAAGCCGAAAATCTCAAGGCGGCGCTCGATGCTGATCCGGACATGCGTGTGTTGATCCATGTGGGCTTCGGACACGTGGAAGAGAGCTTGCCAGAGCGGCCGCTGCATCTCTTTGCCGGACGGCTCAAAGAATTGACAGGTGAAGACCCGCTGACGATCGATCAGACTCTGGGAACCCCGCAACCGGGCAACCATGATAACCTGTTGTACCAGGCGTTTATGGAAGAATTTGGCGCTCCGTCATCGTCAATGGCGATTGCGTATGGCCAAGATCGGCCCTCAGGAATTTACCGTACAGACCTCAGTGTCTTTCATCCAGAGTCGCAGATGGTGAACGGGCGTCCCGATTGGCTCTCCATGACGGGTTATCGCAGATCGCATACCATCGCTCTTGAACCACTTAGCCAGCGGAGCTTGGTCCGTGCTTTTCTCGTTGGCGAGCCTGCTGGAGCGGTGGCGATGGACCAGATGCTGACGAACCCAAATGCCGATGCCGTTACACTGATGCTGCCGCGTGGCGAATACAGGTTGATGCGTCAGAACGAGGCGGGCGACAACATACCTCTCGGAAGTGTCAGCATCGACTAGCCCCGCCATGCACATCGTGCTTTAAGCGTCGCCGATGAACACCAAACGCGAAATGCGCATCGTCGGCTGGCGCGAGCTGGTCGAATTGCCGGAGCTCGGCCTCAGCGGCATACCCGCCAAGATCGACAGCGGGGCGCGCACGTCCTCGCTTCATGCCGAACTGCTCGAGGAATTCGAGCGGGACGGCGAGCGCTTTGTGCGTTTCTGCGTAGACTGGGGCGGGGAGAGGCACGAATGCGAGGCGGTGCATGTCGATATTCGCGGCATCACCAGTTCCAATGGCGAAACGCAGCGCCGCTACGTCATCAAGACGCCGCTGAAGATCGGCACGCTGACATTCCGCGCGGAAATCAGCCTGGCCGATCGATCCGACATGAAATTCCCGATGCTGATCGGCCGGTCGTCTCTGCGCCGCCGCTTCGTCGTCGATTCCGGCCATAGCTGGCTGCAGACCCCCGGCAAGGCGCCGGTCAAAGGACACAAACCGGTATGAAAATCGCAATGCTAGCCCGCAATCCTAATCTCTATTCGCACAAGCGACTGGTGGAGGCTGCGGAGGAACGCGGTCACACACTCGATATTCTAAATACCACGCGCTGCACGGTGAATATCGCCAGCCATCGTCCGACGCTCACTTATAATGGCGAAACTCTGTCGGGTTACGAAGCGGTGATCCCTCGCATCGGCGCGTCGATCACGAATTACGGCCTTGCCGTGCTGCGCCAGTTCGAAATGAGCGGTGTGTGGCCGCTCAATGAAAGCGTCGCCATCGGCCGCAGCCGGGACAAGCTGCGGAGCATGCAGATCCTCGCCAAATACGGCCTCGGCCTGCCGCTGACAGCCTATGCCAATGACCCCAAGGCGGCCGAAGAGATCATCAAGGCCGTGAATGGCCCACCCGTGGTCATCAAGCTGCTCGAAGGTACGCAGGGCATCGGTGTCGTGCTCGCCGAAACGATGAGCAGCGCGAAATCGGTGATCGAGGCGTTCCGCGGCGCGAACGTCAACATCCTGGTGCAGGAATTCATCAAGGAAGCGGGCGGCACCGATATCCGCGCGCTCGTCGTCGGCGGGAAAGTCGTGGCGGCGATGAAGCGTACCGGCGCGGCGGACGACTTCCGTTCCAACCTGCATCGCGGTGGCAGCGCGCAGCTTATCAAGATCACGCCGGAGGAACGCTCCACCGCCGTGCGCGCGGCCAAGCATATGGGCCTCAACGTCTGCGGTGTCGATATGCTGCGATCCAATCATGGGCCCGTAATCATGGAGGTGAACTCCTCCCCCGGCCTCGAAGGGATCGAGAAAGCGACCGAGAAGGACGTTGCCGGCACGATCATCGACTACATCGCCGCCAACGCGAAGGCGGGAGCGACCAAGACGCGCGGCAAGGGATAACCCGTAGCCCGCGCAAACCCTTTCGCTTTAGGGTTAGCGTTTCCTAAACCACTCGCTCCGTAATGGCCCTGAGGATGAACGGGGCCGCCATCATTTCCGCCATGTCGCGCAAGCTTGCGCCTGCGATTGCCGTGCTTGCGTTGTTTGGCGCGCCAGCGGCGGCGCAGGATGCGCTTGAGGTCGATCCCTATGCCCGGCTCGAAACTGGCATCGTCCTGTCCGAAAGCGCGGACCGCGAGGACGATCTCATCATCAATGGCAATGGCGGCTATCTGCGCGGACAGATCGGAATGGATTTCGATCTGGCCGACACGAAGCTGCGACTGGAGGCCGACCGTATCGAGGTCCAGCGCTTCGACAGCGCAACGGGGCGGGGTAGCTTCAACCGGGACCGGCTGACGGCCGCGATCTCTCATGAGATCGGCGAGGATTGGGAAGTCGAGCTGGGCGGACGCATCTATGACGATCTCGTCACCGTCGAAGCGGCCGATACGGACGAACGCCAGGTCTCTCTGCAAGTCGAATACGAGCCTGTGCGCGCACATCGCTTTCAGCTTCGCGGCACTTGGCGGGATCGCGAATATGATGACGGAGAAGGCGTGGATGGCGCATCCTCCACCGGAGACGGCCCGCGCGTCGATGCGGGATATCGCCTTCGCATCGGGCGCTATCACTATGTAAATGTCGATCTGCGCGCCGAAGAGATCGGTTCCGCCAATCCACGCCGCGCTTACACGCGTGAAAGCGTGAGCGCGTCCTACACCCGGCCGATCACCTCGACGCTTCGCGTGCGCCCGGCTGCGGAGCTACGCCACAGCCGTTTCGATGGACGCATGACCGATGCGCTGGAAGCGCGCGAAGACACGCAATTCGTGCCCGAAGTCGAATTGCTGTGGTGGCCGGGCCGTTGGCGGGTGGAGGCAGAGGCGAAATACCTCTTCTCCAGCAGCAATGACGCTTTGCGAGAGCGTGAAGGATACCGCTTCAGCCTGAGCGTCGGTTATGTCTTCTAGGTGGTGGCGCAAATGGCGCTTGTCCCGCTGGCGAAAATTCCAGCGCGTGATGGCGAAGGCTACGCCGCAGGTAAAACGGCCCGCCCTGCTCGGCGCGGCCGTTTTCGGCGTGATCGGCCTGCTCGCCGCGCTCGGCATCTCGAACACCACCAATGTCTGGTATATGCCGCAATCTCAGGGGGAGACGGCGGTGTCCTTCCAGGTGTGGGGCATGCGTCCGTCCAACCTGCTGATGGCGCTGCCGATCGGGGCTTTCCTCGTGGTGCTGGCGCGCAGTTTCGTGGGGATGAAGGCGTTCGGGCTGTTTACGCCCATGCTGATCGCCATCGCCTTCCTGCAGATCGGCCCGATCTTCGGACCGATCGTGCTGGGGTCGGCCGTCGGCGTCGGCATGCTGGTCGCGCCATTGCTGCTGAAGCTACACATGACGCGCGTGGGTTTCCTGGGCGTGTTGATCAGCTTTGTGGTGTTCGTGCTCGCCGGTCTGCAGGTGGTGCTGAACACCGAATTGCAGGTCGATGCCTTTCCGGTGGTGGTGACTGCGCTGGTGGTCGAACGCTGGTATCGCCAGTGGGAAAGGGATGGCTGGAAGGAAGCCGCCTGGATTGCCGGAAGCACCTTCGTGCTCGCGCTGATGATTCAGTTCGTGATGGTCAGCCGGGTTGCCCTCACCCTTATCGAAATCTCGCCTCTGGTGCTGCCCGGTTTCGCCGGTCTCGCGATCGCGCTGCTCGGCCGATATCGCGGGCTGCGCCTGTCGGAAATCAAACGCTTCGCCCCAATCTGGCTGGAAGGAAGACGCAATGCTCGGATTCGTGAAATGGTTCAGGAAGGAGCAAAGGCAGCAGAGCTCGATCCTGTCGAGTCAGATTTCGATGCTGGCTTCGGAGGAGACGCCCTCGACGCTGCCCCTGCGCCCGTCCCGGCGATCGAGAGCGCGAAGAAAATTTTCGCGCTTCGCCCGCTCCCAGTATTTCCGGAACCGCTTTTCGGGCGTGCGTTTGCGTTCGCCGGTGCCCAGGGTGGGGGACCTGGACGAGATTCTCGGCATCAACCAACGCAACGCGATTATCGCGAAATACAATCCGCGCTCGGCGATCGAGGAAGCGCGGGACAAAGTGGCGGCCAAGGTCGCCTTAAACGCCGGCGGCGTGACAACCACGGGCACGATCTGCGTAATCTCCAGCTATGGCGACCTGCTTGATTTCGATCCGGTGCGCGACCTGCCGGAAAGCTGGGCAATCAAGCCCGCGCGTGGCAGCCAGGGCGACGGTATCCTGCTCGCCCTGCGACGCGAGGGAAACAACTGGTTCAAGGGTTCCGGCACGAAGCTGACGCCGACCGACGTGATGAACCACCTGCGCCGCATCGTCGATGGCGGCTTTTCGGGCGACGGCGCAGCGGAAGACGCGGCACTGATCGAGCCGCTGATCCGCGCCGACAAGCGCATTACCCAGCTTGTGCCGGAAGGCCTGCCCGACGTGCGGGTCATTTCCCTGCGCGAGCATCCGCTTATGGCGATGATGCGTATCCCCACCAACGCATCGGATGGGAAGGCCAACCTTCACCAGCGCGCCATCGGCGCCGCGGTCGACATCGAAACCGGCATCATCACCCGCGCCATGTGCGTGGGCGAGGAACTGACGCATCACCCCGACTCGGATGCGCTGCTGATCGGCTTCACCGTGCCCGAATGGGACCGCGTGCTGGACATCAGCTCGAAATGCAGTGCCGCCATCGGTCTCGGCTATCTCGGCGTCGATATCATCCTGGACGAAAATGACGGCCCGATGGTGCTTGAGGTGAACGCCCACCCCGGCATCGAAATCCAGAACATCAACCAGAAGGGCCTGCGCCGTCAGATGATCCTGGCTGGCGAGAAGATGTGATCGCGCGCTCCGTCGCATCCAGAATGACCTGAACCGTCTCCTGCGGCTGATCCCACATCGGAAAATGTCCGCTATGTTCGAACCAGTGCAGCTCTGCATCGGGGAAGGCCGCCATGGCGCGTCGTGCCTGCTGGGGCAGACACAGCCGATCCTTTCGGCCCCATCCGATCACGATCGACTTCTGTGTGTCTGGAGGGCCCTGCTGGTTTGCACCGGTGCCGAGATCTTTCACAAGGGCATTGAATGTGCGGGTATCGGCAAAAGACCGCAATTCACCGGAAATAATTGCAGGATCGAGGGCCCACGGCCTTGCCGACAGCTGGGCCATCAGGGCGGTTCGCCCCGCGACATTCCTCAAGATCGTTGGAAGGGCCGGTCGCAGAGCCCGAACCAGACCGATGGATGCCGTTATGGTCGTTCTGAAGAAAGTGCGCTCCCACCCTTTCCAGAAACCACCCGGATCCAGAGCAACGACTGCGCCCGCACTTCCTCGCCGGGCCATTTCGAGGACGAGCCGGGCGCCCAGCGAGCTGCCCACCATATCGATCCCGCGCAAATCTTCTTCCGCGAGCCATGTGTGGAGGCTCCGCGCCAGACCGTCGAACGTGCCGCTGTCGTTCTCTTCGGGCGTCTGGCCATGTCCGGGCAAGTCCACGGCAATGACCTCCCTGACCTGCGATAGCTGAGGTGCGATCGTATCCCAGGAATGGCTGCTTCCCCCCAGCCCGTGGACAAGGAGAAGCGGTCGGCCGCGCCCGGCGCGCGTGTGGTGCATAGGCATACAAGGACAACGCTTCGGAACGAACTATGGCCCGGTCGTGTAGGTAAATCGTTCGGGTTCACCTCGGTGGCCGACAATGGACCACCCTCTGACGGCCGGATTTCCAACCCGCAAAGGACACGCACGCCGAAGGTCGCTCTGCTCCGCCCGCCGGATCGAAATCGACGCTGGATAAATCGCCCGCGCCGCTAGGCCGCGGCGGATCGAGTGCCTATCGTCGGGCGCATGGGCGCAACCATCGACATCGGCACGGACGCACACGGCACGCCTGTGCCTATCGATGTCGAGGAATTGCTCGCCACGCGGCTGCTGGTGCAGGGCAATTCGGGCAGCGGGAAATCGCACCTGCTGCGCCGGCTGCTCGAACAAAGCGCGGGGCTGGTGCAGCAGGTGGTGATCGATCCGGAGGGGGATTTCACTTCGCTCGCCGACCATTTCGACCATGTGGTGATCGAGGGCGCGAATTATTCGCCGCGCGAGATCGAGGCACTGGCTGGACGCATCCGCCAGCATCGCGCCAGCGTGGTGCTTGCGCTTGAAGAGCTCGAGGTCGAGCAGCAGATCCGCTGCGCCGCGCAATTCCTAACTGCGCTGTTCGATGCGCCGCGCGAACATTGGTATCCCGCGCTCGTTGTGGTGGACGAAGCGCAGATGTTCGCGCCCTCCGCCGCGGGTGAGATGGCGGAAGACACGCGCCGCATGACGCTTTCCGCCATGACGAACCTCATGTGCCGCGGCCGCAAGCGTGGCCTCGCGGGTATCGTTGCCACGCAGCGTCTGGCCAAGCTCGCCAAGAACGTCGCAGCAGAAGCCAGCAACTTCCTGATGGGGCGCACCTTCCTCGATATCGACATGCAGCGCGCGGCGGACCTGCTCGGCATGGACCGCAAACAGGCCGAGCGTATCCGTGATCTGCAGCGTGGGCATTTCCTCGGCCTCGGCCCGGCGGTCAGCCGCCGCCCGGTCGCCGTGCATATCGGCAGCGTGAAATCAGGCGGAAGGAATGGGGCAAGTGCGCTCACCCCGCTGCCCCAGGCCGATGCGGAGGAAATGGGCGCGCTGCTCCATGGCGGGCTGGCGGAGGAAGCGGCAGAGCCGGTGCGCACGCCGGCGCCCCGTCCGCCTGCGCCCGATCTCGACACTGTGGCCGAAGCGATAGCCGCAAAGGGAGACAGCGCACCTGACGATACGCAGGAACATCCTCGGCCCGTGTCGGCAGGGAGCGTCGACGATGTGCTCGCCGCCATGCTGGCAGAGGAAGGCGCGAGCTTCCGGCAAGCAAGCGCGCTGTTCCGCGATTTCGCGACGCGTTGCCGAGAGCGCGGGGTGCCTAGCGCGCATATCGACATGCCCGCCTTCCGCCGCCTGTTCGCCTTTGCCAGCGCCGGGGTCGCGCGGCTGGACGATGGGCAGCGCACTGCGGTGGAGCGAATGGCGCAAGACGTCCCTGAAGACGTGCTCGCGCCCTATCTCGCCATCGTGGTCGCCGCCGCCGAAGGCCGCCGCGCGCCCGACGAGGACACGCTCGCTCGCGTCTACGGCACCGCCAGCCCGGGCCGCATTCGTCGCCTGCTCGAACATCTTGAAAAGTGCGGCCTGATCGCCGTCCACGAGGATTTCGGCGGAGAGCGGACAATCACGGTGCCGGGGATCGAGG
Source organism: Aurantiacibacter aquimixticola (assembly GCF_003605475.1). Lineage (NCBI taxonomy): Bacteria > Pseudomonadati > Pseudomonadota > Alphaproteobacteria > Sphingomonadales > Erythrobacteraceae > Aurantiacibacter > Aurantiacibacter aquimixticola. The sequence continues at coordinate 1,706,219 of NZ_RAHX01000001.1, forward strand.
CGGTGGCGGCTTAGAACGGCCAGTCAAATCGCTTCGCTTGCGCGGAACTGGTCTCAACTGTAACGGCTCGGCCCGAAGGAGATTCCCCATGCGCATCGGCTGTCCACGCGAAATCAAGAACCGCGAATATCGCGTCGGCCTGACGCCGGAAAGCGCCGGGGAACTCGTCATGCACGGCCATGAAGTGTGGATCGAAACCTGTGCTGGCGAAGGCATCGGCGCGTTCGACGATTCCTATCGCGAGCGCGGTGCCAGAGTGATCGATACTGCCGAGGAAATCTTTGCCGAATGCGAAATGATCGTGAAGGTGAAGGAACCGCAGGCGGAGGAAATCGCCCGACTGCGCGAGGGACAGGTGCTCTACACCTATCTCCACCTCGCTCCCGATCCGAAGCAGACCGAAGGCCTCGTCAAATCGGGTGCGACCTGCATCGCCTACGAAACCGTCACCGGGCGGCGCGGCGGACTGCCGCTGCTCACCCCGATGAGCCAGGTTGCCGGGCGCATGAGCATCCAGGCGGGCGCGACCGCGCTGGAGAAAGCGCATGGCGGGCGCGGCGTGCTGCTGGGCGGCGTACCGGGCGTGATGCCGGGCAAGGTCGTCATCATCGGTGGCGGCGTGGTCGGCTTCAACGCGGCACAGATGTCCGCCGGGCTGGGCGCGGACACCGTGATCATGGATCTCGACCCGACAGTGCTGGAAAAGGTCGGCACCCATTTCGAAGCCCGCGCCAGCACGCGTTTCGCGTCTCGCGCCAATGTCGAGGAATCGGTGGCGGAAGCGGATCTGGTCGTCGGCGCGGTGCTGGTGCCGGGGGCCGCCGCACCCAAGCTCGTCAGCCGTGATATGTTGAAGACCATGAAGCCCGGCGCGGTTCTGGTGGACGTGGCCATCGATCAGGGCGGCTGCTTCGAAACGAGCAAGGCGACCACGCATGACGATCCGACCTATGTGATCGACGATATCGTGCATTATTGCGTCGCCAACATGCCGGGCGCGGTCAGCCGGACAAGCACCTATGCGCTCAACAATGTCACCCTGCCCCACGCCCTGCGCATCGCCGATCTCGGCTGGAAGCAGGCGATGAGCCTCGATCCGCATCTGGCGCAGGGTCTGAACGTCCATGCCGGGCGCGTGACCTATCCCGCCGTGGCGCGCGAACTGGGCTACGACCTGCTGTCGATCGAGGACGCGATCGCCTGACGCTAGGGGCGTTCTCAACCGAATCGTAAGCACGCGGATTAATGTCGCTCTAAGCCAAATACCGTAATGTCCCCCGATGGAATGGGGAGTTCGCGTCTGGTTGAAATGGGTGCTGCTGGCAGCGCTTGCCGCCGTGTGGATGCCCGCCAGTGCCGCCGCGCAAACCGCGCCTGCATCCCCTGTCGAGCGCTGTCACGCGGCGAGCACGGTGGACACGCCGCTGGCATCCTCTCTCACATCGCTTCGCTGGAACTGCACCGGTTCCGCGCCATCGCACACGCCGGAAAGGGTGATCCTGCGCTTCGACGCCAGCGTTTATGGCGGCGCAGATGAGCGTCCGCTCGAACTTACCACGCGCCGCGCTCCGCTCGAGACTCTGCACATCCTCGTGGAGGCGGATGACGGGTCTATGCGGATGGCCAGCTATGCGTATGACGACATGCGTCCGACGCTGCACGATGCGGATGTGGCGGCGAGCGTGCCGCCGCTCTTCGACGCCGCGAAATTCATCTACGTCGCCTTCGATGCCCCGACCAATGCGATGACGCTTTCGGAAGCGCGCCTGGCGGAGGAAGGCGTGGCCATGTCGGCCGACGAAATCCTCACGCTCTTGTGGCTGGCCGCATTGTGCGGCGCTCTTGCCATGCCGCTGATCTTCAATGCGTCGGCATACCGGGTGCTGCGCGAACCCTTCGTGCTCTGGCACGCCGTCCTCTCGCTTGCGCTGCTGTTCACCGTCATTCTCGATTCCGGCTTCAGCGCGCATCTCTTCGGCTGGCCCCCCAGCATGCTGAGCGCGCTCAATTCGTTGTGCGTCGGCGTGTCGGTGACGGCGGCGGGGATGTTCTGCCACAGCTTCGTCGAACCGGGTCGGATGAGCCCGGCGCTGCGGCGCGCGATACCCTTCGCCGGCCTGTGGACGCTGCTGGTGACCGCCTGGCATGTCTCGGCCCCGTTCGCGCTTCGCCCTGTCCATACCGAGCTTTTCCACCTGGCCTTCGTCCCGGTGCTATCGCTTTACCTGGCCGCGCTTGTCAGTGCACTCCTGCGCGGCAGCCGGGCGGCGCGCTTCCAGCTTATCGGCTGGCTGCCGCTCCTTATGGTCGGCGCGGTGCGCATCGGCAGCCAGACAGTGCCGGACATTGCTCCAGCCGACGTCCAGACGCTGTTCTATATCGGGTGCTTCGTCGAAGTGGTGGCGACCGCGCTGGGTGTCGCCGATCGCTTCATGATCCTGAAACGCCAGCGCGACCGGGCCCGCGCCAAGGCGAATGTGCTGGAAGAGGTATCGGAACGCGATACACTGACGGGCCTCTACAACCGCCGCATCGTCGAAGGCCGCTTCGATGAATTGCGCCGGCAGGGTTTCACCACGCTCGCCGTGATCGATCTCGATCATTTCAAGTCGATCAACGACACCTTCGGCCATGCCCAGGGCGACGAGGTGCTGCGCAGCGTTGCGGGAGCCCTCGAAGGCGATGACGACACGACAGCCATGCGCATGGGCGGCGAGGAATTCGTGCTGCTGCTGCGCGGCGAGAATGCCGAGCAACGCGCCGAGGACAGGCGCACGGCCATCCCCCGCGCCGTCGCCCGCGATACCGGCCTGCCGACCCGCGTCACGGCCAGCATGGGGCTGGTTGTGGCTCCGATCGCGACGATGCCGAATGCCAGTTTCGAGCAACTCTACGCCCGCGCTGACCGACTGCTCTACGAGGCAAAACATGCCGGCCGAGACCGGACGATGAGCGAGCGTTTGCAGGCTTTCAGTCCGCTGGCCCGGAAGGCCCGCAGCCCGCAGGACCGCGCCGCGGCGTAGAACTAGCGCGCCGTCGCCCAGCCGCCTTCGGGCATGAACGGCGCCGCCACTTCGCCCGGCACGCGCATCAGCTTGCCCGTGGCCTTGTCCACCATCGCCCAGGTCGTTTGCGCACGCACCAATTCCTTCCCTTCGGTATCGGTGAATGTGAAATGGCGCACGAAACGAGGCCCGCGCGGCCCCTCGTGGATCGCCGTTTCACCGGTGGTCTCCTCGCCCTCCACGATATTGCCGCGATAGTCGATCTCGTGCCGCAGGACGAGCCAGACATAGAGGTCGCGATCTTCCTCGCGCGCATCGCGCTCCCAATGTTCGCCGGACAATTCCTCCATCCAGCGCAGCCAGACCGCATTGTTCACATGGCCGTTCACGTCGATATGCTCAGGCCGCGCAACAAAAGTGCGCGCGTAAGTGTTGCTCACTCCTCCACCCCCAGCTGCCAGAGGATGAAGGCCACTTCCTCCGCGGTTTCGCGCAGGCCCTCGAACCGGCCCGACTTGCCGCCATGGCCCGCGCCCATATTGGTCTTGAGCAAGAGAATGCGGTCGTCGGTCTTCAGCTCGCGCAGCTTGGCCACCCATTTGGCGGGCTCCCAATAGGTCACGCGCGGATCGTTGAGCCCGGCGGTCACCATCAGCGGCGGATAATCCTGCGCCGTCACCTGGTCGTAAGGCGAGTAGCTGAGGATGTGGGTGAAGGCCGCCTTGCTCTCCACCGGATTGCCCCATTCGGGCCACTCACCCGGCGTAAGCGGCAGGCTTTCATCGAGCATCGTGTTCAGGACATCGACGAAGGGGACGTGCGCCACCACCGCGCCGAACAGCGCCGGATCCTGGTTGATGACGGCGCCCATCAGCTCGCCGCCCGCAGAGCCGCCGCTGGCACTGATGCGCCCCTCGGCGGTGTAGCCGCGCTCGACCAGCCCACGTCCGACATCGACGAAGTCGTTGAAGGTGTTGGTGCGCTCTTCCATCTTGCCTTGCAGATACCATTCGCGCCCCAGATCGTCCCCGCCGCGAATATGCGCGATGGCATAGGCGACACCGCGATCGACGAGGCTCAGGCGGCTGGTGGAAAAGCCCGGCGGCACGGCATAGCCATAGGCGCCATAGGCGTAGAGATGCAGCGGCCCGCCCATCGCGCGATCCGCACGGTAGAGGATGCTCACCGGCACCATCGCCCCGTCGCGCGCGCGCACCTGGATGCGCTCCACCCGGTATTGGGAAGGATCGAAGCCGGAAGGGATTTCCTGCACCTTCAGCGTTTCCAGTTCGCCGCTCGCCACATGGTAATCGTAGACGGTGTCGGGCGTTATCGGGCTTTCATAGCCGAGCCGCAGGCGGTCCACCGCATATTCAGGGTTGTTGCCGAGGCCCGCCGAATAGGCGGCTTCGGGAAAGGTGATCGCCCGCATCTGCGACGGTTCGCCATATTGCCGGATCTGCACCTGATCGAGCCCGGCCAGCCGCCCTTCGGTGACGTAGAAATCGGCAAACAGGTCGAAATCGGTGAGGTAGAACTCGTCCGATCCGGCAATCAGCGTCGTCCATTCGCCCGGGCTCGCGAGCGGCGCGGTGACGAGGCGGAAATTGACGTGCTGATCATTGGTCAGGACGAACAGCGTGTCGTCGCGGACGTCGACTTCGTATTCGACGCCGGTCACCGCTTCGCGCACGACAGTCTGCTCGCCCAGCGGGTCGCCTGCCGGGATCAGGCGCACCTCGCTCGTCTCGTTGTCGCCGGTCGCCAAGATCAGCCAGTCCTTCTGCGCCGAAAGGCCGGGCGATACGGTGAAGCCGGTGCGCTCTTCATGGAAGATCTGCGTGTCCTCGCCGGTCTCGCCCAGCCGGTGCGCGAAGATGCGGTCGACGCGCCAGTTCTCGTTCGCCCGGCCATAGACGATCATGCTGTCGTCTGCCGCCCAGACGAGGCCGGAATTCACGTTCGCAATCCGGTCGGGCAGCAATTCGCCGGTCTGCAGATCCTTGATGAAGCCGGTGTAATACTCGCCGCCCGTCGTGTCGGTCGAGTAAGCGAGATAACGCCCGTCCTCGCTCACCGAAAGCGCGCCGAGGCTGAAATATTCCAGACCATCGGCCAGCGCCGGTCCGTCGAGGATCAGTTCGCGCGCATCGGAGCCTGCCCGGCGGCGGTAATATTTGCGATATTGCCCGCCTTCCTCGAATTCGGACCAGTATTCGTACTCCCCATCGCGCTGCGGCACGGTGGCATCGTCCTCCTTGATGCGCGCGCGCATTTCCGCGAACAGCTCGTCCACCAGCGCCTGCCGCCCCGCCATCTGCGCTTCGAAATAGGTGTTCTCGGCGCGGAGATATTCGAGCACGTCCTCGTCGTCGATCTCAGGGTAACTCTGGTCGCGCAACCAGTTGTAGGGATCGGAAATGGTGATGCCGTGTCGCGAATATTCGTGGGGGCGCTGCTCGGCGCGCGGCGGCTGGATGCTGGTGTCGTAATTCGCTGTCGATCTCACGGGCTGGCTGTCGCTTTCTTGCGCAAGTGCGGGAGTGGAGACGGCAAGTAGGGCCGCGAGCGCCCAGATGAAACTCGTAAATCGCATATCGTGCCCCCCTCAGGAACGGCTCGCCCCGCATGACTGGAAAGGGGCAGAGCGAAGGTCTATGTTCGGCGGCGTAAATCAAAGAATACCGAGTAGGAAAGCGAAAACACGCCATGCTGATGCAAACTCACGAAGCCCGCCTGTCCGCCCTGAGGGAGGAGCTCGCCCGCCGCGAGCTCGACGGTTTCGTGGTGCCGATCAGTGATGAGCACCTGTCCGAATATGTCGGCGACTATGCCCAGCGCCTCGCCTGGCTGACCGGCTTCGGCGGCAGCGCTGGCGGCGCGGTCGTCCTGAAGAACGACGCGGCGATGTTCGTCGACGGGCGCTACACCATCCAGGTGCGCGACCAGGTCGACGGCAAGCTGTTCGATTACAAATCCGTGCCGAAAGACACGATGGGCGACTGGATTGCCGAAAAGAGCGCCGAGGGCGCGCGCATCGGTTTCGACCCGTGGCTGCACACGCGCGGCTGGGCGCAGGCGATGGAAAAGCGCCTTGCCAAAGCGGGCGTTGAACTCGTCGCGGTGAACGGCAATCCGATCGACGCCGTATGGGCCGATCAGCCAGAACCTTCCCCTGCCAAGGCCTTCGTGCAGGACGACGAACTGGCAGGCCGTTCGAGCGCGGAAAAGCGCGCCGAGATCGCCGATTGGCTGAAGAGCGAGAAGCTGGACGCGGTGGTTATCAGTGCGCTCGATTCGGTCGCCTGGACGCTGAACATTCGCGGCGCGGACGTATCGCATACGCCGGTCGCGCTGAGCTACCTCATGGTGCAGGCGGACGGCACGGCGGATTGGTTCATTGCGCCCGACAAGGTGCCGGGTGAAGTCGCCAGCGCGCTCGGCAATGCGGTGCGCATTCGCCCGAAGGACGGATTTTCCGATGCCTTTGCCGCACTCGCCGGAAAGCGCGTCGCCGCCGATCCGGAGCGCAGCGTGTATGCGATTTTCGACCGGCTGGACGAAGTCGGCGCTCAGATCGCGCTCGAGACCGATCCCGCGGTCCTGCCCAAGGCGATCAAGACGCCCGCCGAGCAGCAGGGCCACCGCGACGCGCAAGCCCGCGACGGTGCAGCCGTCAGCCGTTTCCTCCACTGGCTCGAAAACGAAGGGCCGAAGGGAATGGTGGACGAGCTTTCCGCCGCCGCGCGCCTGCACGATTTCCGCAAGGAAAACAGCGAGCTCGTCGATCTCAGCTTCGACACGATCTCGGGCGCGGGCTCCAACGGCGCGCTCTGCCACTATCGGGTGAGCGAGGAGACGTGCCTGCCGCTCGAGCCGAACAGCGTCTACCTCGTCGATAGCGGCGGGCAGTACCGCGACGGCACGACCGATATCACGCGCACCGTCTGGATCGGCCCGGACGCGCCACCGCAGGAAGTGAAGGATCGATTCACTCGCGTCCTGAAGGGCCACATCGCCCTCGATACGCAGACCTTCCCCACCGGCACGCCGGGCAGCGCGCTCGACGTGCTGGCGCGGCAATTTCTTTGGCAGGCAGGCGTCGATTACGCCCACGGCACCGGCCACGGCGTCGGCGCCTTCCTCGGCGTCCATGAAGGCCCGCAGCGCATCGCCAAGGGCCGCGGCGGGCAGGCCGGCACCGATCAGGAGCTGATGGCCGGCATGATCCTTTCCAACGAGCCCGGCTATTACAAGGCGAACGAATACGGCATCCGCATCGAGAACCTGGTGCTGGTGGAGCAGCGGCAGATCGAAGGCATGGAAGGCGAGTGGCTCGGCTTCGAAACGCTGACGCTGGTGCCGATCGATCGCACGCTGGTCGACAAGGCAATGCTAAGCGAAGCCGAAATCGCCTGGTGGGACGATTATCATGCGAAGGTTCGCGAGGTGCTTGCGCCGAAACTCGATGGCGAACAGCTCGCATGGCTCGAAAAGGCCTGCCAGCCGCTCTGATCGGTCGGACAATGTCCCCTTCCCGTCCTTTCCTCGCCCCTCATCGAAACGGCGGATGAACGGCCTCTCCGGCGCGCGACAATTTGCGACAAAAGACGCGTTTCTGGGCAAAACCCTGCGACATCGGCACCCTAGAACGGCTCTCATGGAGCAGCGGGGTGCCGATCATCCCCTCCTCCCCTTCAAGACGGCACCCCGTTGCTCTACCCACCCAATACGGAGAGCAAAAACATGAAAAAGACCCTGATCATCGCCCTCGCCGCGACCGGCCTGACCGTCGGCGGCACCGCCATCGCCCAGGACATGCAGCGCGGCGGCGACACGACCCGCGCCGAAGCACAGGAACGCGCCGCAGAGCGGTTCCAGCGCATGGACGCCAACAATGACGGCCAGCTCGACGCCGCCGACCGCGAAGCCAAGGCGCGCGAGCGGTTCGCCGAAGCCGACGCCAACAATGACGGCATGCTGAGCTTCGAGGAAATGCAGGCAAGCCGTGAAGAGCGACGCGCCAATCGGCAGGAACGCCGTGCCCAGCGCGGAACCGAAGCCGGTGAACGCGAAGGCCGACGCGGCCGCATGGGTCGCCGCGGCAATCGGGGCGAGCGCATGCTCGGCAATGCCGATGCCGATAACAATGGCGTGATCTCGCAGGCGGAATTCACCGCAGCGGCGATGACGCGCTTCGATCGGGTCGATGCCGACAGTGACGGCATCGTCACTGCCGAGGAACGTCGCGAGCAGCGCGGCGAGCGTCGTGGCGGACGCGGCCGCCGCTAATGTCGGAAGAGCAGATCAAACTGCTGCTGGTGGATGACGAAGCCAGCCTGCGTGAACCCCTGGCGGAATATCTGACCCGCCAGGGGTTCGACGTGCGCGAAGCCGAAGATGCTTCCAAGGCGCGCGCCGCGCTGCTCGATTTCACACCGCATCTGGTTCTGCTCGACATCATGATGCCCGGCGAGGACGGCCTGGCGCTCTGTCGGCACCTTACCGAGGCAAGAGACCTGCCGGTCATCCTTCTCACCGCCAAGGGCGAGGCGACCGACAGGATCGTCGGCCTCGAAATCGGCGCCGACGATTATGTCACCAAGCCATTCGAACCGCGCGAGCTGGTCGCCCGCATTCGGTCCGTCCTGCGGCGGATAGGTAAGGGTGCGAACAACGGCGACGCTGCGAATGAAGCGCATTACGAATTCGACGGCTGGCGGCTGGATCCGCTCAAGCGCCGTCTGGCCGATCCCGATGGCACGGTGGTGCCGATCTCGTCGGCGGAATTTCGCCTCCTCGTCGCTCTGCTCGAGCATCCCGGCCAGGTGATGGACCGGGATCGCCTGCTCGACCTGGTGCAAGGGCGCGAGGCGCATCTTTTCGATCGCGCGGTCGATAACCAGGTGAGCCGCCTTCGGCGCAAAATCGAGGAGGACTCGCGCGATCCAAAGCTGATTCAGACTGTCTGGGGCGGTGGCTACCGTCTGGCAGCCGAAGTACGCCGCGTCATGCCGAGCAACGGCTGACGTACAGTATGCGCCGATTCCTGCCGAAGAGCCTACTGGGCCAGATGCTGCTGGCCGTCGCGCTCGCGCTGCTGGTGGCGCAAGCGCTGTCGGCTGTCCTGCTTTATCGCGCCGAGCAACAGCGCAGCGAAGCGGGCATCGTCAACGCGCTGGCCTTCCAGCTGATCGCCGAACCCCGGCGCGAGCGTGGGCGCGAGCGAATGCGGCGGCGCGCGGTCCGCACGCTGGAAAATGCGGACATTCGCGAAGGCTGGCGCGCACCGGGACGCGAGGCGGCACTGCGCAGCGTGCTGGAGCGTGAGGGCGTCGTAATCGCGGAACTGGTCGTGGTCATAAGGCCGCCCGACGCGGCGCGAGCTCTGGCCGCCATCGATGGCCTCGATGCGCAGCGTATTCGCCCCTGGCTTGAACGCGACAGCGGCGTCGTTTTCGCCGGTCTCAAGCGCGAAGGCGAGGATCGCTGGCGCATTGCCCGCGTGCCGCAACCGCCGCCCGGCAGCCGAGCCTTGCGTGGCATAGTGCTCCAGACACTTATCCTTTATCTCGTGCTCGTGGGCGGCCTCGCTCTACTGCTGCGACGGCTGACCCGCCCGCTGGCAGCACTTACGAAGCGCGTCGAGACATTCGGAGGGATGCTCGATGCGTCGCTCGCTCCGCTGCAGCCGGAAGGCCCGCAGGACGCCCGCCGCCTGATATCCGCGCACAACGCCATGGAGGCGCGGATCGCCGCACTGCTGGACGAAAAGAACGTAATGCTGGGCGCGATCGGCCACGACCTGAAAACACCGCTGGCCGCCTTGCGCGTGCGGATCGAAGGCGTCGAAGACGACGCAGAGCGCGAGCGGATGGCGGCCACCATCGAAGACATCACCTCGTCCCTCGACGACATTCTCTCGCTTGCCCGCGTCGGCAGGCCGACCGATCCGGTGGAGCGCACCGACCTCTCGGCGCTCGTGGCCGGTGTGGTCGAGGAATATGAGGATATGGGCGAGGACGTGGCCCTCGGTCGCATCGACAAGGTGGCACTGCCACTGCGCGCAACCTGGCTTCGCCGTGCCATCCGCAATCTCGTCGGCAACGCGCTGCGCTACGGAAAGCGCGCGCGGATCGCCGTGCTGCACGAAAATGGCAGCGCCGTCATTCGAGTCGCAGATGCAGGGCCGGGCATTCCCGAGGACAGCATCGCGGCCATGCTCGAACCCTTCGCCCGGGGGGAAACCTCGCGCAATCGGGAAACGGGCGGCGCGGGTCTTGGCCTGACACTTGCGCGCGCGATTGCGGAGCAGCACGGCGGCACGCTGACGCTGGCCAATCGCATTGGCGAGAATAGCGACGTCGAAGGATTGCTTGCCGAGATCAGCCTGCCGCTCGGCTAGACCAGAAATCGAACGCCTGCTTTTGCAGCCGCTCGACGAAGCCCCGCGCCTTTGTGCCCGTCCATTCACCCGTATAATCGCGCCGACCAGTCCACCAGCCTTGCCCCGGCAACCCATCGCTTTCGCGCACGACAAGCACTGCAAGTTCCGGCTCGCCAGCCTCGGCGGCAGCGCGGTCCACCGCATCCAGCGTCTTGCACAGCGCCCGCATCTTTGGCCGCGTGAACCGATAGCCGAGCTTTCCCAGCGCTTCGGAATAGCTGAGCGCGCGGCCATCGCGCGCCGCATCGCGCACCATTTCGGTTACACGCGCGACATCGTGCAGCGCACTCCAATCGTCCGGTTTCGCCAGCCCGCATTCATCCAGAAATTCGGCGAGCGAGCGGTCCATGTCAGCGCATCAACCCGCCGATAATATTTCGCACGAAGGCGGTCGCGCCGGTTCGCATCGGATTGGCGCGCGATTTCTTGCCCAGCGCCGCGGCAACGGCGATGGAAGTCAGCGAACCTGCCGCGGCGCGCACCGCCGCCTTTCCGGATTTCTCCCACAGGGAGGTGGACTTGCGCTCTCGCTTGGCGACCTCATCGCGGCCCTTCGCCTCGACCTCCTGCGCCGTTTCGGCGGCGTCCTCGGTTTTCTTTGCAAGCACCTCTTCGGCACTTTCGCGGTCGACCGCCTCGTCATATTTCCCCTCGTAAGGGCTGACCGATTGGATGATTGCGCGTTCCTTGGCGCTGACCGGCCCCAGCCGGCTGCGCGGCGGCTTGATCAATGTGCGCTGCACGATCGTCGGCGCACCCTCCTCGTCCAGCGTGCTCACCAGCGCTTCGCCCACACGCAGTTCGGTAATCGCGGTCTCGACATCGAGATCGGGATTGATGCGAAAAGTTTCCGCCGCTGCCTTGATCGCCCGCTTGTCGCGCGGAGTGAAGGCCCTCAGGGCGTGCTGGACGCGGTTGCCCAGCTGCCCGGCAATTTCCTCCGGGATGTCGATGGGGTTCTGCGTGACGAAGAACACGCCCACACCCTTTGATCGGATCAGGCGGACCACGCGCTCGATAGTATCTTCCAGCGCGTCCGGCGCATCGTCGAAAAGCAGGTGCGCCTCATCGAAGAAGAAGACCAGCTTCGGCTTTTCGGGATCGCCCACTTCCGGCAGGGTCTCGAAAAGTTCGGCAAGCAGCCAGAGCAGGAAAGTGGCGTAGAGTTTGGGGCTGCGCATCAGCTGGTCTGCCGCCAGCACATTGACGGTGCCGCGCCCGTCCTCATCGACATGCAGGAAATCGGCGATTTCCAGCGCCGGTTCGCCGAAGAACTTGTCCGCCCCCTGGCTCTCGAAACTCAGCAACTGGCGCTGAATGGCGCCGACCGACTGTTTCGAGACGTTGCCATATTCGCCCGACAACTCCTTGGCATTGTCATAGGACCAGGCGAGGATCGCGCGAAGATCCTCGAAATCGAGCAACAGTAGGCCGTTCTCGTCCGCATAGCGGAAGACGATGTTGAGCACGCCCTCTTGCGTTTCATTGAGATCGAGCAGGCGAGAGAGCAGCAAGGGCCCCATTTCGGACACCGTGGTGCGGATCGGGTGCCCCTGCTCGCCATAGAGGTCCCAGAACACCACCGGATTGTCCGAATAGGCGTAGTCGTCCATGCCGAGCTCCTTCGCCCGGCCTTCCAGCTTGTCGGCATGCTTGAAGTTCGGCGAGCCGGGCATGGCGATGCCGGAAAGATCGCCTTTAACATCGGCCACGAAAACAGGAACACCGTGCGCAGAGAAGCTTTCCGCCATGCCCTGCAGCGTCACCGTCTTGCCCGTGCCGGTCGCGCCCGCAATCAGGCCGTGGCGGTTGGCGCGGGAGAGATCGAGCGCCTGCCGATTGCCGTCCAGATCGTTGCCGAGAAAGATATCCGCCATTCGCCCGCCTATTCGATTGTTGCCGTAATGCGGCACCGACCGTAGAGCCGGGCGGATGGATGGCAAGACCCCCTTCGTCCTGCTCGACGATGCGCGCGCCGATGGTGCGAGCGACGCGCAATATTATGCCGCGCCGCGCGAGGTCTTCGTGGCGCGCGAGCCGAGCGAGGTCGAGGAAGTACTGAAAGCGTCCGAAGCGGCGCAGAAAGCTGGCGGCGGTCATCTGGCGGGCTATATCGCCTATGAAGTCGGTCTGGCGCTGGAAGAGCGGTTGCAGAGCCTCGCATCCGGCCGCGGTGGAGCCGATGGACCACTCCTCTGGCTCGGCCTATTTGACAGCGTCGAGATCATTCCCGCGAACGAAATGCCGGACTGGCTTGCCACGCGGGCGCAGGGGCAGGCCAGTATCGGTCCGATGGGTCCGCAGATTTCGCCCGGCGCCTATTGCGAGGCGTTCGATCGCCTGCAGGACGCAATCCGGGCCGGCGATGTCTACCAGGCCAATCTCACCTTTCCGCTTGCCGGCCCGGCGAACGGCGATCCACTGGCGCTGTATGCCGCGATCCGGCCGAGCGCGGAGGCGGGTTACGGCGGACTGATCTTCGACGGGTCGCATTTTCTGCTCAGCTTCAGCCCGGAACTGTTCGTGTCGCTCAAGGGACGGGAAGCGAAGGTGAAGCCGATGAAAGGCACACGCCCGCGCGCCGCCGAGGAAGGCGAGGACGCAGCCATTGCCGAGGAGCTGGCGACATCGGTGAAGGACAAGGCCGAAAACCTGATGATCGTCGACCTGATGCGCAACGATCTCAGCCGAGTGGCCGAAGCAGGTAGCGTGCGGGTGGAGGATGCCTTCGCGGTCGAAAGCTATCCCACCGTGCACCAGATGGTCAGCACGGTGCGCGCTCGCCTGGCAGACGGACACGGCGCGATGGACATGGTGCGTGCGCTCTTTCCCTGCGGCTCGATCACGGGTGCGCCGAAGATCCGCGCAATGGAATTGATCGCCGAGGTCGAGCGCGATGCCCGCGGCCCTTACTGCGGCGCGATCGGGCGCATCGGGCCGGACGGGGATGCGGCTTTCAATGTCGCGATCCGTACCATCCGCCTCACACCGGGAGAAAACGCGCGGCACAAGGTGACGCTGGGCGTCGGCGGCGCGATCGTGGCCGACAGCGATGCAATGACGGAATGGCGCGAATGCCTCGTCAAAGCCGCATTCGTTCGCGGCGCGGCGGGCGGGCACGACCTGATCGAGACCATGCGCTTCGAGGCTGAAAACGGGATCGTATTGCTTGAATTGCATCTCGAGCGAATGAAAGCGAGCGCCGGCGAGCTGGGCTTCAGCTTCGACCGGCACGAGACGCGCAATCGCATCCAGGCGCTCTGTTTCGAACTTGAGCAGGATGCAAAGGTACGACTGGTGCTGTCCCGCTCCGGTGCCATCACGCTGGCGAGCGAACCGCTGCCGGAAGCTCCGCCAAACCCTGCGCCCTGCATCGCGCTGCCGCATCCCACCGTCGCGCATGACTGGCGATTGCGGCACAAGAGCACGGACCGCCACTTTTACGAGAATGCGCTCGAAGCGGCGCGTGAGGCAGGCGCCTTCGAAGCGATCCTGGTGCGCGAAAACGGTTTGGTGACGGAGGGCAGCTGGACAAACATCTTCGTGCGAGCCGATGATGGCACACTCCTTACCCCACCTGCCGATCTCGGCCTGCTACCGGGTATTTTGCGCCGCTCCCTCATCGAAAGCGGCGAAGTGCGCGAGGCCGAGTTGACGCTGAGTGATCTTGCCGGCGGCTTCTTTATCGGCAACGCCCTTCGCGGCCTGCAGCCAGCCGAACTGAAATGACGGACATATCCGTCCTTTACGAAGACGGCGAAGCGCTCGTCATAGACAAGCCTGCCGGTCTCCCGATCGAACGGCCACGCCGTGGCGGGGCCAGCCTGGAAGATCACGTCGAAGCGCTGAAACTGGGCTTCCAGCGCGCGCCCGTCGCCGTGCACCGGCTCGATACCGATACGTCCGGCTGCCTGCTGCTTGCGCGCAATCCGAAGGCGCTGAAACGCTTCAACGCGGCCTTTCAGGACAAGCTGGTGGGCAAGACCTATCTCGGTATCGTTGCGGGAGCGGTGCAGGACGATGAGGGGTCGATCGACCTCGCGCTAAAGAAGATCAGCTCGAAAGAACGCGGCTGGCGGATGATCGTGGCGCGGGCGGGCAAGCCCTCGATCACGCACTGGACCAAGCGGGCCGAACTGCAAGGTGGGCTCACCCTTGTCGAGTTTCGCCCCGAAACTGGCCGAACGCACCAAATCCGCGTCCATGCGGAACACGCCTTCGGCTATGCCCTGCTCGGCGATCCGGTCTACGGGCACAAAGATGCGCGCGTCGGCCGGACAATGCTGCATGCAAGCGCGCTCGTCGTCGAGCGGCCCGGAAAGCCCGACATCACTGCACAGGCCCCGCTGCCAGAGGATTTTGCGAGGCTGGGCGCGGGCTGATGAGCAAGACGCTCGACCGGGCGAACGCCATCGCAGAAGAGAGCTTCATCGCCGCCTCGGGCCCTGGCGGGCAGAACGTCAACAAAGTGGCGACGGCCGTGCAACTGCGCGTCAATATCTACGCGCTCGGCCTGTCGCCGCGCGTATTTCACCGTTTGAAGGACGCGGCTGGGAATCGTCTGAATACCGCCGGCGAGATCGTCATCGATGCTCGGAATCACCGCACGCAGGAGGCCAATCGCCGCGAGGCGCGCGAAAGATTGGCAGAGCTGATCGAAAGCGCGCTGAAAGAGCCGAAGAAACGCGCGAAGACGCGGGTCAACCGTGTCGGCAAGCGCAAGCGCCTCGCCAGCAAGAAGGCGCACGGCCAGAAGAAGGCCCTGCGCGGCAAGGTCGACCTCTAAGACAGCGCGGCGGCGCTTGACTTTTAACCGATTCTCTAGCAGAGGCGCGCACCGTGAGGGCGGCGCCGTGCGTCGCCCATGTTTTTTCGGGCCGCTGAGGCCTCTCAAACCTTTACGAGACAGACCATGGCGAAGCCCGCAACCATCAAGATCCGCCTGAACTCGACCGCGGATACCGGCCACTTCTACGTTACCAAGAAGAACCCGCGCAATCACACCGATAAGTTCGTGTTTCGCAAATACGATCCGGTCGCGAAAAAGCACGTCGAGTACAAGGAAGGCAAGATCAAGTGATCTGCCCTTCGCGGCGCATCTGAAAAGTGCTGCGATCAAGCTGAATGCCGGGAACGCGCCGGGTTCACCGATGGTTCAACGCTCCATGACTATTTGCAGGAGCATGAACGCTTTGAAACGCATTATCTCCAAGCCCGTCGCCGCCGCCATTTTCGGTGCTGCGACGCTTGCCGTTCCCGCCTCGCTGGCTGTGCCGGAGGCACCCGCCGTCGCCAGCACGCAGGCGAACGACCTGGATCGCGCCGTGCGCGCTCTTCGGGCGATCACCACCATGCGCGCCGATTTCGTGCAGACGGACCGCGCCGGCAACGCCCTTCGCGGGGAACTGACGCTGCGCAATCCGGGCCGTATCCGCTTCGAATACGACGGCGATACCAATATGCTCGTCGTGTCCGATGGCCGCGCTCTGACGCTCGTCGATTACGATGTAAGCCAGGTCGAACGCTGGCCAATCAGCAATTCGCCATTGGGCGCGCTGCTCGATCCGGATCGCGACATGCGTCGCTACGGCACCTTGCAGTCTTCGGGCAGCGACAATGTGATCAGCGTCCTCGTACGCGATCCCAATCGCCCCGAATTCGGTACGATCACGCTGATCTTCCAGGAAAATGCCAACGCACCGGGCGGTTTGCAGCTCGCGAGCTGGGTGGCGCTCGATTCGCAGAACACCCGGACGACGGTTCGCCTGCGAAATCATCGCTACGGCATGTCCGTGCCTAACAGCGCGTTTACCTATCGCGATCCGCGCCGTTCGTCCCGTCGCCCGGGATAAACGGACGCGCGGCGGTGCGTTGTAAATTTGCGACAAGCGCCTGTCGAAAAACGTTGGAGAGTCGAGCAGGTCGGCTTACTTTGCAGATACAGGACGTGGTGAGGCGGGTTTCCCCCCTGTTGCCTTAGCCTCGAAAGAGCCCGGCCTGCGAAGCGTGACGAACGCTCGATAATGAACCCCCGCCGCAATGCCCCCGCGGTGGGGGTTTTTATATGCAGCGACGAGCCCACGGGCCTTGCCGCCCGCCGCGCCGCTCCCTATCCCCCGCGCCATGCTTTCTGTCGCCACCTGGAACATCAATTCCGTCCGCCTGCGCATGCCCATCGTAGAGCGTTTCCTGAAAGAAGAAGCGCCGGACGTCCTCTGCCTGCAGGAAATCAAGTGCCAGGAGGACCAGTTTCCCTACAAAGCGTTTGAGGCGCTGGGGTACGACCAGATCGCGGTCCACGGGCAGAAGGGCTATCACGGCGTCGCCACGGTCAGCCGCGTGCCGCTGCGCGAATTCTCGCGACATGACTGGCAGGATAATGGCGAGGCGCGCCATGTCGGTATCGAGCTGCCCGATCACCAGGGAATGGTGGTCGAGAATGTCTACGTCCCCGCGGGCGGCGACATCCCGGACCGCGAGCAGAACGTGAAATTCGGCCAGAAGCTCGATTTCCTCGAGCGGATGACGCGCTGGGCGGACAAGGTGGATCGCCCCACGCTGATCGTCGGCGATTTCAACATCGCGCCCCTCGAAAGCGATGTCTGGAACCACAAGCAATTGCTAAAGGTCGTCAGCCACACGCCGGTAGAGGTCGACACGTTGCAGCGCTTCAAGGATGCGCATGGATGGACCGATATCGGACGCGAGCACATTCACGACCCGGAACGCTATTACAGCTGGTGGAGCTACCGCTCGAAGGACTGGAAAGTGAACGATCGCGGACGGCGATTGGACCATATGTGGGCAAGCCCTCAGTTGGCGGCGCAGTCGACCAGGCACTGGCTGCGCGAGGATGCGCGCGACTGGGAAAAGCCGAGCGACCACATCCCGCTGATCACGGAGTTCGACATCTGAGCGAGCGGGCGTCTCCTACAAGGCGCGTTGCGCAGGCGGTGGACGCGCTGCGCCATGGCTGGCCGGTGCAGGTGGGAAGTTCGCCTGCGCTGTTGCCGGTTGAAACGGCTCCGAACCGCGCTGCCGCCTCGCGGCGCCTGCTCATCAGCGCCGCGCGGGCAGAAACCCTCAAGCTCACCAACCAGCGCGAGGCAGCCGGCGGGCACGCGCCAGTGCTGATGCGCGCGCCGGAACTGCTAGACCTTACGGGGGCGCTGCCGATCGCCGATCCCGCGCTCGACCTTGCCAATCCGCTCAAAGGCCCGTTCCGCGCGGAACCGCTGGAATGGCAGGACGAAGCGGTGGCTGCCATGGCGCTGGCCCGGATTGCAGGCGTGCTGCCGGCATTCCTGGTCGATCCCCGACCGGAGGGCGAAGCGGTTGCGCTCGAGGCGGGCGATCTGGCCGAATGGTCTTCGCCAGACAATCTCTCGATAGCTACCCGCGCGCACCTTCCGATCGCGCGCGAAGAAGAGGCCGAGATCGTTGCCTTTCGCAGCGTCGACGACATGCGCGAGCATGTGGCGCTGATATTGGGGGCGCCGCATTCCGACCGGCCTCCGCTCGTCCGACTGCATTCCGAATGCCTGACGGGCGATATCTTCGGCAGCCTGAAATGCGATTGTGGCCCTCAACTTGACGGTGCGCTGGGCGCGATGAGCGCGGAGGCGGCGTGGGATGGCTGGGGCGTGCTTCTCTATCTGCGGCAGGAGGGCCGCGGCATCGGCCTTGTCAACAAGCTGCGCGCCTATCGCCTGCAGGATGAAGGGGTGGACACACTGGAGGCCAATCGCCGCCTCGGCCTGCCCGAGGAAGCGCGCGACTTCCCGCTCGCGGCGCGTATGCTGGATTTGTTGGGGGTCGGCTCTATACGGCTGATGACGAACAATCTCGAAAAGGTGGTCGCGCTGGAGGATGCGGGCGTGAAAGTGATTGAGCGCGTGCCGCACGAATTGCCTGCCAACCCGCACAATGTCCGCTATCTCGCCACCAAGCGCGACCGGGCGGGCCATCTGCTCACATGAGCTGTTCGATCCGGGACGAAGCGGCTTGCGATGCGGATGCCATACGTGGCGTCGTCGAGCGGGCCTTCGCGGGCCACGCCCACTCGGACGGGACCGAGCCGGACATCGTGGAACGCCTGCGCCGCGATCGCTCACCGAGCGTCTCGCTGGTGGCAGAGGATGCCGGTAACATCGTCGGTCATATTGCCTTCTCGCCGGTGACCATAGACGACGGCGCGATCGGATGGTTCGGTCTGGGCCCGGTCTCGGTCGACCCGTACCGGCAGGGTGAGGGCATCGGCAGCGCACTGTGCCGTCACGGACTGCTGCGTATCAGGGAACAAGGCGCGATGGGCTGCGTGGTGCTTGGCGATCCCGGGTTCTATGCCCGCTTCGGATTCGCTTGCGATCCTGCACTCACCTTTCCGGGCGTGCCGCCGGAGTATTTCCAGCGTCTGCGCTTCGGCGGGCGGGCACCGCGCGGCGAAGTGACTTACGCGCCCGCTTTCGGCTGAACCCAGCGCCCCAGCGCCTCGCCCATCTTAACGCTGTCGCCCGCCGACAGAGCGGCATCCCATTCGACCCGGCCCGGCTCGAACAGCAAGACCACCGTGGAGCCGAGAAAGAAACGGCCCATCTCGTCACCCGCTGCAAAACGGTGCTCACCTTCCGCGAATGTCGCGCTGCGTACGCGCGGCGCATGCGCGTGCTCGCGTCCGCCCCAGACCGTTTCGATGCCGGCCACGATCATTGCACCGACCATGACGCTCGCAAAACTGCCATGTGGTCCATCGAACATGCAGGCGAGGCGCTCATTGCGTGCGAAGAGGTCGTCGACATTCTCCGCCGTTACTTGGTTCACGCTGAACAGGTCGCCCGGAACGTAGATCGTCCCGAGCAGCTCGCCCGCGGCGGGCATATGCACCCGGTGATAGTCCTTCGGGCTGAGATAGATTGTGGCGAAGCTGCCGCCGTTATAATGCTCCGCAAGCGCAGGATCGCCGCCGAGCAGCTGGGTGGCCGTAAATTCGCGACCTTTCGCCTGAAACACGCGGCCCTTCTCGATCCGCCCGATCTGGCTGATCGCGCCGTCGGCGGGCGAGAGCACATGCGTGTCGGCATCGGCGAAGGGCCGGGCACCGGGCTTCAGCTCGCGCGTGAAGAAGTCGTTGAAGCTTGCATAGGTCTCCACGGGGCGCGCTGCTTCGCTCATGTCGACATCGTATGCGGCGATGAAGCGGCGGATGAGGCGATCCTTGATCCATGGCTTTTCGGACTTGGCGAATTTGCCGGCGAGCCGGGACACCGCGTGGTGCGGCAGCGCGTGCTGCAGTCTGATGAAAGAATTCGACATGGAAAGTGCCCCTAGCGCAGCTGGCTGTCCTTGGAACCGCGGCGATTGATCGACGAGTGGCGCAACGTGCTGTCCCTGCCCGCCTGGCATTCGACACAGGTGCGTACCCCGGGCACAGCCATGCGGCGCTTCTCCGGAATATCTTCCCCGCAAATATCGCAATATTCCGCGCTCTCGCCACGCGGCAAACGTGCGCGAGCGGCGGCGACCGCATCTTTTACACTATCGTCGATCTGGTCCTGAACCGCGCCATCGCGCGCCCATCCGCCTGCCATTGCAAAGCTCCTTTGCCCCCCAACGGGCGTCGGATGCATGCAGTTCCGCCGCTCAGCGAACCTCGTAAGGCGTCAGACCGCGACCGAGGCGATTTTCATCCACGCCGCCCATCTGCCCGGACCAATCGGCGACGAACACCGTATTGCGCTCGACACCGGGCGCGAGCCGTGCGTCGTTGCCGACCACGCGCAGGTCGGAGGAATTGTTACCGCCTCCTTCCGCTGCGACTGCGATGAAGGCGGAATAGTTCTCCTTGTCCTGCCCCTGCACGAACCAGTTGTTGCTGATCTGGCCGGAAGCGCCACCTGGCAGGTCGATCATGTAATTTGTCGCGCGGCCCGCGGCATCATCGAAGCTGTTCGCCGCGATAGCGACCTGCGCCGCGCGCGACTTGACGTAATGCCCTCCGCGACCCTGCTCGAAGCGCGAATTCGTGATCCGCACCTGCCCGAGATCGCCGGTATAGACCGAATGCGCACAGCCGCCCGCGCCCTCGCACGTGCCCAGCCGGGTGAAGGTCGAGCGGTCGATAATGAGTTGCGCCGACGAGTCGCTGGCGGTCAGAATGCCCTGCTGACTGTCGCGGAACCAGCTTTCGGCAACGGTCAGATTGCCGGTTTCGAGCCGAATGCCCGCACCGTTGAAATCGGGCACGCGCATGTTTTCGAACACGAGGCCGGAGATTTCCGCGCCGCGCCCGCGCAACACGAGCGCGGCCTTCCCCTCACATGTCACGCCGTCGAACACGGCCGAACCGATATCGCTCGCGAGATAGGAGATCGTCCCCGCCGTTTGCACTACGCATTGTTCATGGCGACCTGGCGCAATGGCAATGGTGCCTCTTGCATCGCCGATCGCGTCGACCGCATCCTGTAGCCGGTCGAAGCTTTGGCCCGTCTCGAGGACGCGGTAGGGCGCGGGACGATCCTGCGCCAATAGCGCCGCCGCCGGAATGGCGATCACCGCCATGGCCGCGATGGCAAGCGTCGCGCGCAGGTGCCGCCGTGTGGCTTGGGGACAGGCCAGTGTCATTGCGAGGCTCGGCCTAGCGGATAATGGTTAACGCCCCGGTATCATCCGGGCGGCCTTATCCGCGCCAGCGCCAGCCACCACGGGTGTGCCGCTTGGCAAGCCAGAGGAACGGGATGGTGAGCGCGAGGATGGCGGCCATGCTCACCACAAGGCCGATGCGCTGCGCCGACATGGCGATGAAGATTACGCTCGCCAGGTAAGCGACGAGAAGCACCCATCCTTGCCACGCGCAAGGCAGGCCCGCCCCGTAGCCGAATGCCTTCGGCTCAAACCACGGCTCCGTGCCTGTCAGGGCTTTCCACACATCACTCTCCTTTTGTGGGGCGTCCGCGCTTCGCGCGCGGCGTCACCGGCACGTCAATGCCGCGCTTCTTCAGCGCTTCGCGCATCAGGACTTCGATCTCGGCGTTCACCGAGCGCAGTTCCTTGGCAGCGAGACGCTCCACCGCATCGTGGAGCGCCGGATCGAGCCGCAGCGCGAACGCTTTCGTTGGTTTCGGCTTCGCGGCCATTGGCAGCTACTGGTAAAGCGACCCTGCATTGACGACCGGGTTCACATCCCGCTCGCCGCACAGCACCACCATGAGGTTCGACACCATGGCCGCGCGCCGTTCGTCATCGAGATGCACGATATCGTCGGCGCTCAGCTTCTCCAGCGCCATTTCTACCATGCTGACCGCGCCCATCACCAGCTTGGCACGCGCAGCGATCACCGCTTCGGCCTGCTGACGGCGCAGCATCGCTCCGGCAATCTCGCTCGCATAGGCCAGGTGTGTCAGGCTGGCTTCGTCCACCACGACGCCGGCGGGGGCCAGCCGCTCGTTGAACTCGGCCTGCAATTCGGAATTCACGACGTCCGGGCTGCCGCGCAGCGTTGTCTCGTTTTCCTCGAAATCGTCATAGGGATGGCGCGCACCGACCGTGCGCAGGCCCGCCTCGATCTGGATGTTCACGAATTCCTTGTAATCATCGACATCGAACACCGCCTGTGCCGTGTCCTTCACGCGCCACACCACGTTGCAGGCAATGTCGACCGGGTTGCCGCGCTTGTCATTGATTTTGATCCGTTCGGAATGGATATTGTGCGCGCGCACGCTCACCTTCTTCTTGCCCATCCACGGCCAGATCCAGCGAAGGCCTTCGGTACGATCGGTTCCACGATATTCGCCGAATAGCGTGATGACTGCGCCCTGATTGGGCTGGATCATGTAGAAACCGATGGAAGCGAATAGGCTGACGAAGAAGGTGATCACGCAGGCCCACATCGGCACGGCAAAGGCGGCGCCCATGTCTTTCAAATCCATCGCCATCACGAACAGCCAGACGGCCACGCCAAGCAGGGCGAGCGTGACTGCCAGCATCAGAAATCCGTTGAAGCCGCTCGCCGAGCGCTCCCGGCTACGCACCATTGGCGTGTGTTCGTCGATCATCCCATGTCCTCCTGTTCAATAAATATGATATCACTATTATATCGCTTATCAGGTTTTGGCAAGGATGATCGCTTCAATCTTCAGTGGTCCCGCACCGCTTTCAGAAAAGCGCCTCCATAGGCGGCAAGCTTTTTCTCTCCCACGCCCGGCAGTGCGGAGAGTTCGGCCAGCGAGGAAGGCCGGGTGGCGGCGATTTCGCGAAGCACCGCATCGTGGAAGATCACGTAGGGTGGGACGCCCGCTTCCACCGCAAGATCGCGGCGCAAGGTGCGCAGTGCATCGAACAGCGGATCGCCAACCGGATTCGGCGTCTGATCGCCACGGCTCTTGCGCCGACGCTCTCGCTTGGGCGGCAGGACGATTTCGACCTCGCGCTCGCCTGTCAGGATGGCGCGGGCCTCGCCCGCCAGCTCGAGCCCGCCATGGGCATTCGCCACCAGCGCGCCCTGAGCCTGCAGCGCGCGGGCGAGCGGCTTGAGTAGCGGGGCGTCTTCTTCCGCGACGATGCCGAAGACCGATAGATCGTCATGTCCGCGCTGGCGCACTCGCTCATCCGCATCTCCCGTTAGCACCTTGGCCAGATGGCCGAGGCCGTAGCTCTGGCCCGTGCGATAGGCGGCGGAGAGCAGCTTGCGCGCCAGCTCGGTGGCGTCGGCAACCTTGGGCGGATTGAGGCAATTGTCGCAATTGCCACAGATCTGCGGCGGATCTTCGCCGAAATGGCGCAGCAGCACCGCTCGGCGACATCCCGGCGTCTCCACGAGGCCCGCCAGCGCATCAAGGCGAGCGCGCTCGCCGGCCTGCCGTGCATTTTCCATCTCTCCGAGGCGCTGACGTGCGGTGGCGAAATCGCCAGCGCCCCACAGCATGACGGCGCGCGCGGGATCGCCATCCCGCCCGGCTCGCCCCGTTTCCTGGTAATAGCCCTCGATGGATTTCGGAATGCCCGCATGCGCGACGAAGCGGACATCCGGTTTGTCGATCCCCATGCCGAACGCCACTGTGGCGACGATCACCATGTCCTCGCTGGCGACGAAAGCGGCCTGGTTCTCGCTGCGGACCTGCGGATCGAGTCCGGCGTGATAGGGGCGCACCGGCCTTCCAGTCTGCTCGCCGAGCTGCTGGGCCAGTTTCTCGACCCGCGCCCTGGTGGGGGCATAGACAATGCCCGGCCCGGGCGTCGCCGCCATCAATTCTGCGACTTGTTTGGCCGCATTCGTGCGCTGGCCGATCTCGTAGCGGATATTGGGCCGGTCGAAGCCCGCCAGCACGAGGCCGTCTTCAGGGACACCCAGCTGGGTGAGGATGTCGGCCCGAGTGTGCGCATCCGCGGTCGCGGTCAGGGCCAGGCGCGGGACATGCGCGAACGCGTCCATCAACGGGCGCAGCTGGCGATAGTCCGGGCGAAAATCGTGGCCCCATTCGGAAACGCAATGGGCCTCGTCCACTGCGAAGAGCGCCAGCGGTGCGCTCTTCAACAGATCGCGAAATCCGGGCTGCGAAGCGCGTTCGGGCGCCACATAGAGCAGGTCCAGATCGCCTGCCCTGAAGGCATCCATGGTCTCACGCCAATCGGCATCGACGCTGGTGAGTGTCGCTGCCCGAATCCCGTTCGCCCGGGCGCTGCGCAGCTGATCGTGCATCAAGGCGATCAGCGGCGAAATGACGATGCAGGTGCCCTCGAGCATGACGGCGGGAAGTTGATATGTCAGCGATTTGCCCGCGCCCGTTGGCATGACAGCCAGCGTCGATTCCCCGCCGAGCACGCGCGCCAGCACGTCCTCCTGCGCGCCGCGAAAGCTCTCATAACCGAAAATTCGCCTCAGTTCCTCGCGCGCGTTGTCGAGATTGGGCGAGGCAAGGCTGGCTGTGGAGGACATGGCGCTCCGTCTGCCAGATCGGTCCTCTCGCCGCCAGCCGGGCATAAGCGCGTTTCCACGTGCGGCGCGCCGCGCTATGGCGGTGCCGGACCCACCACAGGATGAGAGTACCTGACATGAAGAAACTTGCATTCGCCACCGTCGCCGCCGCTTTCGCGCTCAGCGCATGCGGGGAGTCCACCGATGCTTCCGAAGAAGCGGTGCCCGACACGGTCGAAGTGGAAGCCGATGAAGCCATGGCCGACATGCCCGAGCCCGTCGAGGACGACGCAGGCACTGCGATGACCGACGAGGAAGTCGAAACAAACTTGAATGTCGGCGAGGAAGAGGCTGAGGCCGCTGCCGACCGCGCGACCGAGACCGTCGACGATGCACTCGCCGCGGCAGAAGCCGCAAGCGCCGAGATGGAAGGCGAAACCGAGGTCGAAGCCGAAGACTGATGCCACCGCGCCGCACCCTCGGTCTGCTGGCCCTGGGTGCGGCGCTGGCCGCATGCGGCGACACGGCTGCGCGCGAACCTGCCGTGGAGCCGGTGCATGAAAACGAGAGCCGCGCCCTCGCCGATGCCGCCGCCATGCTCGAAGAGCGGCCCGAGGATGGTATCGAGTGAAACTGGATCGCAAGTTTTGCGTATGATAGACTGCGCATGATGACCGAGCTTGCCGAAAAAGAGCGCCTTGGCGCCGATCGCGCGGAAGATTATTCCGCGCTTCCCGAAATTTCGCTCGACGTCTTCACCGCGCCGCTGAAGCGGCCAGAGCATGTCGGGCATGACTGGCTCGAACCGAAGCAGACCGAATACACGTCCGAAGACGACCGCATCTGGGACGATCTGTTCGCTCGCCAGATGGGGATACTGCCCGGGCGCGCTTGCTCCGCCATGCTCGAAGGGCTGGAGAAACTCGATCTCGGCAAGGGCGGCGTGCCCGATTTCGGTGAGCTTTCCGAAGAGCTCGGCAAGCGCACCGGCTGGAGCGTCGTGCCGGTGCCAATGCTCATCCCCGATCACGTGTTTTTCTGGCATCTTGCCAACAGGCGTTTCCCGGCAGGCAATTTTATTCGCACACGCGAGACATTCGATTACATCCAAGAACCGGACGTCTTTCACGACGTCTTCGGGCACGTGCCGCTGCTGACCGATCCGGTGTTTGCCGACTACATGCAGGAATATGGCCGCGCCGGATGGAAGGCGATGCGCTACAACCGGCTGAAAGCACTCGGTGCCCTCTACTGGTATACGGTCGAATTCGGTCTGATCATGGAAAATGGCGAGCCGCGCATCTTCGGCGCGGGCATATCGTCAGGGCCCACCGAGGCAGTTTTCGCGCTGGAAGCGGAAAGCCCCAATCGCATCATGCTGAACGTGGACCGCGTTATGCGTACCGATTATGTGATCGACGACCTGCAACCGACTTATTTCGTGATCGAGAGCTTCGACGACCTCTATCGGCAGACGGTGGAGCGCGACTTCGACCGACTTTATCGCAGTCTCGGCCCAAGCTTTACCTACGCCAATTCGGCCATCATCGATGTCGACAATGTGCTGCAGCGCGGCACGCAGGAATATTTTCTTCGTGGCGGTCGTGGTTCTTCGGCGGATCCCGTCTGAGGCAAAGCGAAGTTCGACACGGCGACAAAAAACCGGCGCTGGATCGCTCCAGCGCCGGTCTTTCGTAAGTCGGAAAAACCGAACTTACATTTCGTCGATTTCGTCGGCCTGCTCTTCCATGGACTCTTCCATGGCGTCGGTCTGGTCGTCCATCGCGTCGGCCTGCTCGTCGGTGATGGCACCTTCGGCTTCCATCTCGTTGACCTGCGCGTCGCGGGTATCTTCCATCTCTTCGATGTTTTCTTCGGCTTCGTTTTCGGCGGCGCTGTCACAAGCGGCAACACCGAGGCCGAGAGCGGCGGCGGAAGCGAAAGCAATAATCTTCTTCATTTTTATTCCCCTTCAAAAGGCGAGGCGGCCCAACCGGGTCGCCTCGAAAAAGAATGACCCGGCTTCCGGGCATTCCCGACTCGCTTAACGCAAAATGCGTCGTTGCAACAGGTTCAGGAAAAAAAGTGCGATGAGTGCGCCGAAAACGGACACGAACAGAGCGCCGACACTGTAGCGAGCCGACACCAGATCGCCGGCACCGATGGCGGGGGCGAACAGCAATCCCCCCAGTAGTGCACCCGCTACGCCCGAAGCAAGATGCTGCTGCATGCATCCCATGTCGCCCTCACGGCACTGCAGAAAAGCGGTGAGCCATCCCAGAATACCTCCGACAACAATCATGAACACAATGCCCATCGGGCCAATTCCTTGTGATACCTTCCTTCGCTCAAACACGTGCGAAAGTCGGTAGTTCCAAGCAATTGCGACGAATGGAGTGCGCAGATCAGAAGAAAGCCAGCAGCGCGGCGCCCATCGCGATGCGATAGACGACGAACACCATCATCGACGCTTTCTTCAGGAAATTCATGAGGAACGCCATGGTGAGGAACGCCGCGACGAAGGTCAGCGCGCCGGTAATGATCGCTTCCTGCAACAATGCACCATCGGCCGCCAGCAGGTCTGGGACGATCAACACGCCCGCACCAGCCACGGCAGGGATCGACAGGAGAAAGGAGAAGCGCGCCGCCTCCACCCGCTCGAAACCGAGCGCGCGGGCAGCCGTCATCGTCACGCCGGAGCGGCTGGTGCCGGGAATCAGCGCAAGTGCCTGCGCAATGCCGACGAGCAGTCCGTCCTTCCACGTCATGTCTTCATAACTGCGGTGGGTCGGGCCGAACTTGTCCGCGAGGCCAAGCAGGATCCCGTAAACGATGAGGTTCACCGCGATCAGGTCCGTGAAACGCAGCGAAGCGAGCAGGTCGTCATCGACGACGGTCAAGCCGAACCAAGCCTCGGCAATCGAATTCAGAAAACCCAACTTGATGGAGAGGCCGAGGATGACCGCCGGAATCGTGCCGAGGATGATCCACCAGAAGAGCCGCTTTTCCCGCGGAGCGCTGCCGATGCCGATCGTGGCGAAACCTCCGCGCGCCAGGCCCGCCACGTCCTTGAAGAAATACACGATGATCGCGAGCAGCGAGCCGACATGAACCGCGATGTCCAGCATCGGGCCCTGATCTTCCGCTCCGGTGAAAACCGGCACCAGGATCAAGTGGCCGGAGGAGGAGATCGGCAGAAATTCGGTGACCCCCTGCACGATGGCGAGAATCAGCATCTGGAGGAAAGTCATGCGCGGGCGGCGTCCCTGATAGTCGGCGCTTTCGGAAGTCTCAGCGCCTCATACGAGAAGGGGGCGAAGTCAACCCTCGCCCCCTCCGATCGATATTCCGTTCGATACACTTACCAGATGCGGATGCGATCTTGCGGCGCCAGGTACAGATCGTCGTCAGCCGTCACGTTGAACGCATCGTACCACGCGTCGAGGTGACGCACCGCATTGTTGAGGCGGAATTCGCCCGGCGGGTGGTTGGCCGTCATCACGCGGTTGCGCAGCGATTCCTCGCGCTCCATCGAACGCCAGATCTGTGCATAGCCGAGGAAGAAGCGCTGGTCGCCGGTCAACCCGTCGATCACAGGGGCCTCCTCGCCATTCAGCGAAAGGCGATAGGCGTTATAGGCCATCTGCAAGCCGACCACGTCGCCCAGCGTTTCGCCCATGGACTGGCCGGCACGCAGGCAGACCGGGCCTTCCGGGCTGTCGACCGGGCAATAGCTTTCAATGAATTCGCCCATCCGCTGGGTGAACTGCTCGAAGCCTTCGCGGTCTTCGTCCTGCCACCAGTTCCGCAGCGTGCCTGATGCATCGTATTGCGAACCCTGATCGTCGTAGCCGTGGCCGATCTCATGACCGATCACCGCGCCGATACCGCCATAGTTCACGGCCGGATCGTTGTCCGCATCGAAGAAAGGACGCTGCAGGATCGCGGCCGGGAAGACAATGCGATTGGTCAGCGGAGAATAATACGCATTCACCGTCTGCGGCAGCATGCCCCACTCGCTGGGGTCCACCTTCGTGCCGAGGCGCGAAAGGTTGTCGGCAATGCCCCATGCGCGCGCATTGATGGCATTGGCCAACGGGTCGTCCGCCGAGATCTCGAGGCCTTCATAGGTCTCGAACTCGTCCGGATAGCCGACCATCGGCACGAAGCCCTCGAGCTTGCCCCGCGCTTCGGTCACGGTCGCGGGCGTCATCCACTCGTTCGCGTCGAGCGACATGGACATGGCGCGCGAGAGATTGCCGACGAGCTCCTCCATCTGCGCCTTGCTGGCAGCGGGGAAATACCGCTCGACATAGAGCGCGCCGAGCTGCTCGCCCAACTGGCCCTGTACGGCAGAGATTGCACGCTTCCATCGGTCCTGCTGCACTTCCTGGCCGCCGATGGTGCGGCCGTAGAAATCGAACACCGCCTCGTCGAGATCGCTGCTGAGCAGGGACGCATTCCCGGCGAGAAACTGCACGGCCATGTAGGCTTTCAGGGTCGCCAGCGGTGTCTCGGTCAGCAGCTCCATCATGGCCGGCAAGCCGCCGCCCATCATTGCCAGCTGCGCTTCGGTGAGGCCGAGTTCTTCGACCTCCTCCTCGGTCGGAAGGATCTGACTGGTAAGGAAGCGCGTTTCATTGCCGAAACCGCCGGTCTCGATCACGGTATCGATAGGGAAATCCCCGGCCATCTCGCGCAGCTGATCCGGCGTCAATTCGTTGTAGATCAGCTGCGGCAGGCGCAGCATCTGGCGCGCCCATTCCAGCTCCGCCACGTCGCGCTCGAAAGCGTAGACCGAGCGGGCCGCTCCGGCGGCGTCCTCGTAACCGGCAGCGGTGAGCATCGTGGTCAGATAATCGACATATTTCTCGCGGATTTCCAGATTGCTCTCGGAATCGATGAGATAATAGTCGCGATCGGGCAGGCCCATGCCATCGAACCCGACTCGCGCAACATATTCGGTCGGGTTGCGGGCATCTGCGCCTACGCTCAAGCTGACGAGACCGGCATAGGCGGGCTCTTCGAACAGGGCGGCCAGTTCGGTCAGGTTCTGGGCCGAGTAGATTTCCTGTAGATAGGGCTGCGCCGGAGCGAGACCCGTGGCGTCGATCGCTTCGACGTCGTAATATGCGTTATAAGCGTCGACGATGCGGCGGGCGGTGGTGCCTTGCGCGGGGTTCGAAGCGAGCAAGTCGTTCATCAGCGTGCGAACGTCCTCGCGCGACTGCTCGCCCAGCAGATCGAAGGCCCCGAAGCGGGATCGGTCCGCCGGAATTTCGTTCTCGCGGATCCACTTGCCGTTGACATAGGCGTTGAAATTGTCGCCCGGATCCACCTCGGTGTCGATGGCGTCGAGCCCGACGCCCCACGTACCGAAGTTCATTTCCGGCAGTTCGTTCGTGTCGTCCTGCGCCATGGCGGGCGCGGCAAGCATCAGCCCGACGGCGGATACGGTAGTCGTAAGCATTGTGCGGATCATGCGATCTGTCCCCAAAACAAGTTGTGCGTTGAATTTTCTGGCTTCGGCCCGGCTGCTGCCTTGGTCGCGAAGAGCGTGCAGGCGCGCCGGTTTCTGTCGTTACCTTATCGATTAAGCGTCGATTCTACTCGGCGCAAGCTTTACACGGCCTGACGCGGGCGCGCCTTCAGGCGACGGCGGCTTCGTCGAATTGCAACGAGGCGAGCCGGGCGTAGAGACCGCCCGCACCAGTCAGAGTGGCATGATCGCCCTGCTCGACAATGCGGCCATCCTCCATCACGACGATCCGATCCGCGGCCCGGACCGTGGCAAGGCGGTGGGCGATGACGAGCGTGGTGCGATCCGCCATCAGCTTTTCCAGCGCATCCTGCACCAGCCGCTCGCTTTCGGCATCGAGCGCGCTCGTGGCTTCGTCCAGCAGCAGGATCGGCGCATCGCGCAGCAAGGCGCGGGCGATGGCAAGGCGCTGGCGCTGTCCACCGGAAAGGCGCGCGCCCCCTTCGCCCAGGAAGGTCTCGAGCCCGTCCGGCAAGGCGCGCAGGAAGTCCTCCGCATTGGCCGCGCGTGCCGCACCCCAGATCGCATCCTCCGTCGCGTCCCACGCGCCGTAACGCAAATTGTCGCGCGCGCTGGCAGCAAACAGGATCCCTTCCTGCGGCACGATCGCCATGCGGCGGCGAATATCCGCGGGATCGGCCTCGGTCAGCTTGACGCCGTCGAGCTTGATGGTGCCGTGCTGGGGATCGTAGAACCGCTCCGACAGCTGGAAGATCGTCGATTTGCCGGCACCCGATGGGCCGACGATTGCGACCGTTTCCCCCGGCTCCACCGTCAGCGTGAAGTCGCGGATCGCGCACTCATCTGGGCGTGTGGGGTAGCAGAAAGTGACATTGTCGAAGGCGAGCGCGCCGCGCGGCGGCTCCGGCAGCGATTGCGGGCGGGCGGGTGCAAAGATCTCCGGCTCGGCGTCGAGCAATTCGCGCAGGCGACTGGCCGCACCAGAACCACGCAGCAGGTCACCGAACACCTCTGTGAGCGCCCCGGCAGACCCGGCGACTACCATACTGGCAAAAACGAATGCCGTTATTGTGCCACCCGTGAGCTCGCCCGTCGTTACCAGAATTGCACCACGCCACAGCAGGAGAGTGATCGCTCCCATAATCAGCGTCATCAGGATTGCCGTCATCAAAGCGCGAATGATTATGCGGCGACGCGCTACATCGAAGGTTTTTTCCACTGCGGCGCCGAAGCGCGAACCTTCGCGTCGCTCCTGATTGAAACCCTGCACGATCTTCATCGCGGACAGTGTCTCCGTTACCATTGCGCCAACATCGGCCACTCGATCCTGACTCGTTCGGCTGATATCCCGTAGCTTGCGCCCGAATATAGCGATTGGCGCGACCACCAAGGGTATTCCTGCCACCAGCCAAACAGCCAATTGCGGAGCGAGCCAGAAGAGGGCACCGGTGCCAAGCACAGCTGTAATGACGTTACGCAAAGCAACGGAGATGGTCGTCCCTACCACCATCTCGATGATAGCCGTATCGGCGACCATGCGGCTTGAAATCTCTTTGGGGCTGTTCCCTTCGAAAAATCCCGGAGATAGGCGCAACAGGTTATCGTAAACCTTTGTGCGGATGTCTGCGACCACCCGCTCGCCCACCCAACTTACGAAATAGAAGCGTACCGCCGTCGTCGCGCCGAAGATGACAACCAGCCACAGCAGATAGCTGAACCAGCGGTCGATATCGCCATCGCCGGTGAACCCGCGATCCACGATCAACCGGATCGCATTCGGCAACGCTAGCGAGAATATCGTTGCGGAGATCAAAAGAGCGGCCAACGCGATACCGACCTGAACGGGATACTTCTTCGCTTCGCGCCATATCATCCGCAAAGGGCCCAGCGTCTTGGCGGGCTTGGCGTCGTCGATGGGGTGCTGGGTGGCCATTTGCGCCCGGCCCTAGACCAAAGCGGAGCGCTCTTGAAGCGACTCTTCGTCCACATGGACAGAACCCGTTCGCCTCATGCCGCGTTGCAACATGAAACGAATCCATGCATGCTCCGTCGCCGACGCTTCCCGGCAGACGGAAGTGCGGGTTCGCAGCGGCCGCCACGGCCACCCACAGGGGACAATCTTGCTCTATTCCGCTTACGAAATGCAGAAGGCCTGGCTGAGCTCGGCCAGCAACATGGCCGCGGTCGGTGCGCGCCTGCTCGACAATCCGGCCCTGCCCATGGGCTATTTCGGCATGGGGCCGATGGCGGCGAGCGCGCTGAAACTGTTCGCGCATCTCTATGAGGAGCGGGGCAAGCCCGATTTCGATCTCCAGCCGGTGCAGAAAGACGGGAAGGCGTTCTCGGTCAACGAAGCGGTCGTCTTCGAAAAGCCGTTCGGAAACCTGCGACGCTTCGTGCGCGACGATTTGCCGGATGATGCGCCCAAGCTGCTGATCGTAGCGCCAATGAGCGGGCACTATGCCACGCTCCTGCGCGGCACGGTGCAGCGCATGGTCGAAAACCAGCAGGTGTGGATCACCGATTGGGCGGACGCCCGCATGGTGCCGACCGATGCCGGACGTTTCGATCTCGACGATTACATCGATTACCTTATCGAGTTCCTGCAGTTCATCGGGCCGGACACCCATGTGCTCGCCGTATGCCAGCCCTCCGTTCCTGCTTTCGCGGCGACGGCGGTGATGGCCGCGGAGGGCGATCCCTGCCGACCCAAGACGCTGACGATGATGGGCGGCCCGATCGACACCCGCGCCAGCCCGACCAGTGTGAACGATCTGGCCATGGAAAAGCCGCTCAGCTGGTTCGAGAACAACGTCATCGCAACCGTGCCGTTCAATTACCCGGGCACCGGTCGAAAGGTTTATCCCGGTTTTCTGCAGCTTGCCGGCTTCATCAGCATGAATCTCGCCGATCACATGATGAGCCATTACGAAATGTTCAAACACATGACGCTGGGCGATCAGGACAGCGCCGATCGCACCAAGCTGTTCTACGATGAATATCTCTCGGTCTGCGACATGACGGCGGAATTCTACCTGCAGACGATCGAGCATGTGTTTCAGGAGCACTCGCTGCCGAAGGGCGAATTCGTGCATCGCGGCAAAGCCATCGATCCCGATGCTATTCGCGATACCGCGCTCCTCGCAATCGAGGGTGAGCTCGACGATATTTCGGGCATCGGCCAGACGCGCGCGGCACTCGACTTGGCCGAGCATCTGCCGATGGCGAAAAAGAAATATCACCTTGCGCGCGATTGCGGGCATTACGGCATTTTCAACGGCAGCAAATGGCGCGACCGGATCGCGCCAGTGGTCGAGGAATGGATGCGGAGCGCCTAGGTCTCGATCTCTCGCCGACCGAACACTTTGCGCAGCAATCTGCGCAGCGCGAGGGTCAGTCCGATGGCAATAGCCGTGAGAACGACCGCCACGCCCACTGCCGCCCACGGATATTCATACACGAACCAAAGCAGCCCGACGGTCGCCACATCTTCCGCGGTGGACATGGCGACATTGCTTACCGGTTCGGGTGAGGTGTTGATCGCGGCCCGCGCACCCGCCTTGCCGCCATGCGCCAGGAGGGCGCCGCCACCGCCCGCAAGAAATGCGATGACCTGCAGCGCCGGATCGCCCGGATCGACGATCGCCAGCGCCAGAAGCGCGCCACCTATCGGGCGCACCAGCGTATGGGCCGTGTCCCACGCGCTGTCCAACCACGGCACCTTGTCGGCGAAGAATTCCGCCGCAGCGCCCAGCCCGGCAATGCCGAGCACCCACGGATTGGCCAGAACCTGCAGCGACTCCAGATGATCGGGCAGGGGAACGATACCGCTGCGCATCGCCAGCCCTGTCCCCAGCACGACAAGGTAGAGCCGCCATCCCGCCAGCAGGCTGGCGCTGGCGGCGATGCCGAGAATTTCGACGATGCCGAGACTTGCGGGCGCATCCATGGCGGTGAGTATCGGCCCAGCCTGCGCGAATGTCGAGAGGCGCTCAGCCCGCTACCGGCTGGCGCGAGGCGGCGAGCTTTTCGGCGACAGGGGACGGGGCGAAGCCATGGCGATCCTGCTTCCACTGACTCCACAGCGCGCATTGCATCGCGATCAGCAGGAAGATGAAGGATTGGTACGCGATGCCGACAAAGGCCGCGCCGACGAGGAAGATGACCTGCGCATGCTGCAGCGTCGTGGCGAGATCGAACATCCATTCGTCGCGATCCGCCTGCCCCGGACGCTCACGTCGGCGGATGCGCTCCA
Source organism: Aurantiacibacter aquimixticola (assembly GCF_003605475.1). Classification (NCBI taxonomy): domain Bacteria; kingdom Pseudomonadati; phylum Pseudomonadota; class Alphaproteobacteria; order Sphingomonadales; family Erythrobacteraceae; genus Aurantiacibacter; species Aurantiacibacter aquimixticola. The sequence goes on from NZ_RAHX01000001.1 coordinate 1,740,335, forward strand.
TCTGCCACAGGCCGAGCCCATGCAGCGCCAGCCATAGGCCGAGGCCGATCCAGCCCTGCTCTCCCAGCATCTCGAAATAGGAAGAGTGGTAGGCGCGCGCTTCATCGGTCACTTCCTGATAAGTGATGCGCCGATTGTTTCCGTCGCCCTCGATCTGCGGCATCTCGTAGGTGAAGCTGTTCTCGCGATAAGCATCGAACCCGCCGCCTGCCGGATTGGCGAGCGCGTAATGGTAGGTCCATTTCCATACTTCGAGCCGCGTCGATGCGCTTTCATCGGAGCGGAAGCCGGTGATGGTGCTCATGCGCTCTGTATATTCGGCGGGCAGGAACGGGATGGAGGCGACCAGCGCACCGCCCGCGAGTCCAGCGAACATGAAGCGGTGCCGCACCTGCCTCAGCATCAGAACGCCCAGCACGCCGATGCAGACCAGGCCCGTCCGCGCGCCCGTTCCGACCGGGATAAGCAGGCAGGCGAAAATGGTGGCAAGAGCGAAGATCCACACCGCGCGGCCCGGCGCGAAGATCGTGCCGCGCTTCGCCAGAAACAGGATGAGGGGAATGGTGGCGATGGCGGCAGTCGAAATGATCGATCCTTCGTAGATCCCCGAATTCTCATCGACCAGCAGCGTAAGCGTGCCGTAACCGCCGCCGCCGAAAGCGGTCTTGATCCCGCCATTGATGGCGATGGCGGCAATGGAAAGGGCGAAGATGAGCACGGCGCTTTCGAGACGCAGCCGCGTGCGCAGCGTAAGCGGCAGGAAAGCGCCGAAGAACATGCTCTTCCACACCCAGCTCCACTTTTCCCATGCACTATCCTGAAAGACTGCGCCGAGCGTCGTGTACCCGCACCACGCCAGCAGGGCCACGATCAGCGCCTGTCGCAGGGTGAACCGACTGCCTTCCTTGCTGTCGAGCAACACGTAACCCGCAAAAGCGGCGATGAATGTCACCAGCGACAGCGAAAGCGAACGAATGACGCCCCAGCCGATCAGCTGCGGGGACACGATATCGACATAGATGTAGAGCAGCACCCATAGGAAAGGCCGCTTGAACCCCATCGCGATGACGGCGGCGACGAAAGCTAGGAGGACGAGATCACGCATCGCGGCGCTCGCCCGGCTCGTTCTTCAACCAGGGCCGCTTCGTCTTCGCGGCATCGGGATCGCCGGAATCGAGATCGTCGCGAAAGAGCAACCGCCAGCACGCGGCCAAGATCAGGCCGTGCGTGAGAGCGATGGTGAAAATGTCGATCACGAGCGATGCGTCCGGTCAGCTGCGGGAATATGCGCGTTACCCGCAAGCTCTTGACGCGCCGTTAAGCACAATCTGGCAAAGCGCGATGCGATGACCCGGATCCTGCACATCCTCGATCACTCGCTGCCCATGCATAGCGGCTACACCTTCCGCACCCGTGCGATCATGTCCGCGCAGGCGCGCATGGGGCTGGACGTGCGCGGGCTCACGGGACTGCGTCACACGGCGGATGGACCGAACATGGAGCAGGTGGACGGGCTTACCTTTCATCGCACGGCGGGTGAGGCAAGCGGCCCGCCCGGGCTTCGCGAATGGCGCGAAATCGGCGCGCTTGCCGATGCGATCGCTACGCTTGCACGCGAGTGGCGGCCCGATGTGCTGCACGCGCATTCGCCGGCGCTGGGCGGGCTCGCCGCCTCTCGAGCGGGCAAGCGGCTGGGCATTCCGGTCGTCTATGAAATCCGCGCGTTCTGGGAGGATGCTGCCGTCGGCAATCTCGCATCGCGCGAAGGGTCGCTCAAATATCGGCTGACACGCCGGCTCGAGAACATGGCGGTGGCCGGGGCCGACGCCGTCTTCACCATCTGTAAAGGGCTCAAGAGCGATCTCGTTGCGCGCGGTGTCGCGGCTGGAAAGATCGGCATCATGCCGAATGGTGTCGATCTCACTCTGTTCGGAGACCCTGCAGCACCCGACCCCGAACTCGCCGCACAGCTCGGCCTCGGGAATGGACCGGTGATCGGCTTTATCGGCAGTTTCTACGATTACGAAGGGCTGGACGATCTGATCGACGCCATGCCGCTGCTGGTGCAGCGCCATCCAGATGCGCGGCTGCTGCTGGTCGGTGGCGGCCCGATGGAGGACATGTTGCGTATGCAGGCGGCCACTTCTCCGGCTTGCGATGCCATCATATTCACCGGGCGCGTGCCGCATGACGAGGTCGAGAAATATTACGCGCTGATGGATGTGATGGCCTATCCCCGCAAACGCAGCCGGCTGACCGATCTCGTCACACCGCTCAAGCCATTGGAGGCGATGGCGCAGATGAAGCTGGTGGCGGCGAGCGATGTGGGCGGGCACCGCGAGCTGATGTCGCATGACGACACCGGCACGCTCTTCGCGCCCGACGATCCCGCCGCCTGCGCCGCGGCGCTCGCCGATCTGCTGGACGCGCGCGGCGATTGGCCCGCCATGCGGGAGCGCGCGCTGACCCATGTGCGCATGCGGCACGACTGGGATGCCAATGTGCGCAATTATCTGCCTGTTTACCAAGCGCTGATAGGCGAAGGCGTGAACGGACGGGATCTTACCGCCGCGTAGCAACACGCAAGGATCAGGGCAGAGCATGTTCAGCTCCGAATATGAAAACATGAATACGGCCCGCAAACCGCCGGTCAGCGCGCATCCTGCATTCCCCGCGGTCGTCGCGCTGTGGTTTGCCGCACTGTTCGGTGTCGGCATGATGATCGTTCCGGCCCATGTCCTCGAAACGCTGGTGGCGCGCACCGGCCTTGCTGCTGCCCTCCCCGCCGCAGCACCGCCGCTCGGCGACACGGCCCGGATCGCGATCGCGTCTGTTGCAGCACTGCTGGGAGCTGTGCTGGGCTACCTTGCGGCGAAGCGCCTTGGCAGAACGAATGCGCGCCCGGTCGAAATCGAGGACGAGGCCGATCCCCTGGGCGAGGAAGTGGCCTTCACGTTTGAAGAATTGCCCTCCGATGAAGAGCCGATGCAACGCCCGCGCCGCCGCGCGCTCGCGCTGACGGAAGACGAGCGCCCTGCCGAAGACCCGCTCGCCCAGAAAGCACCCGTGACAGAGCAAGACGAAGTGCCGGTTGGAATCGCCCCGCATATCGACTTGCCGGACACGCAACCCAGCGAAACGATCGCGGAAGAAGCGCCGGGCATTGAAAACGAAACCGCCGTAACGATCGATCCGGTAGAAGTCGACGATCAAGTGCCGGTGCCAGAGAAAGAGGAAGCCGCCGACGAACCGGAGAATATCGTCGAAGGCACCGCGGCTCCACCGCCCTCCTTTCCGCCGTCACTGACTTGCGAATCTGCACAGGACAACGATGAAGCGGCACCCGCCTCCGATCCAGCCCCCAATCGCGAAGAGTCGGCATCGGCGAAGCAGCCCGGCCTGGTTCAGCTCGTCCAGAAGCTGGAAGCCACCCTCGAGCGGCACCGCAACTGGCGCGCGGAACGTGAAGCCGCCGGAGACCCGGTGCCACCGCCTGCGGCCCTGCCGGTCGCAATGCCTGCTGCTACAGCCATCGGCGCGGATTACGGCCCCGCCACCGTTCAGACCGCGATTGCGGCCACTGCGACCTATCTCGGCATGGACGTAGCGCCCATCGAGAACGGCACGCCGCCGCGTGAGGTGAAAGTTCCTACGTCGGAACAGCCCTTCGCGGCCTTTGCGGCGGTCGAGACCGGCAGTCTGCTTGCGGCCGACGATATCGGCGACGATGACGCTCTGGCCGAACTCAACGCGTCGCTGGCTCTGCCACGCGTCCAAGAGGCGGATGAGGCCATTGAGCACTCGGACCCAGTCGCCGACGATGAGGCGAATGAGGATGCGCCGACTCCGCCCACGCCGCTGCGCCGGGCCTCGAACGACGATCATGACCGCGCCTTGCGCGATGCCATCATGAACTTGCAACGCATGGGGAAGTAGGCCGCTTCCGCCACATGCTACGCAGCGCATATTGCGCTGCACCAAAAACTTGCAAAACGTGTTTCCTGTCGCCATGACGGGGTTTCGCGAAATTTTCGTGCAGCTCCGCGCTGTGATTTCGCGTTTCGTTACCGATGAAACCGGTTCCGAAGCGCGCTTCCCGGATGCTGCGCCTCAGGAAGAGAGCCGAGTTTGACCGAGTATCCGCCCCGCCAAGGCCTGTATGACAGCGTCAATGAACACGACAATTGCGGCATGGGCTTCGTCGCCCATATCCGGGGCGAGAAATCCCACGGCATCATCGGCCAGGCGCTGGAAATTCTCGCCAATCTCGATCATCGCGGCGCCGTCGGAGCGGACCCGCTGCTGGGCGATGGCGCGGGCATCCTCCTGCAGATCCCTGACAGGCTCTACCGCCGCTGGGCGGATGGCGAGGGGCTGACGCTTCCGCCGCCGGGCGATTATGCGGTTGCCATGTGCTTCATGCCGCAGCAGGCCGAAGCGCGCAGCTTCATCACCGAGCAATTCGAGAAATTCATCGCCAAGGAAGGCCAGCGCCTGATCGGCTGGCGCGATGTGCCCACGACGACAGCAGGGCTCGGCAAGGCGGTGCTCGATAGCATGCCAATGATCCGCCAGTGCTTCATCGCGCGTGGGCCGAATTGCGCCGATCAGGATGCGTTCGAGCGCAAGCTGATCGTCATCCGCAAGCAGACGCAGAACCCGCTCGCCGAGCTGGCCGAAAAGCACGATATGCCAGAGCTCGTGAAGCTCTACATGCCGAGCTTTTCCAGCCGCACGGTCGTCTATAAGGGCCTGTTGCTGGCGAACCAGGTGGGCAGCTTCTACGATGATCTGCGCGATCCCGACTGCGAGAGCGCCATCGGCCTCGTCCACCAGCGCTTCTCCACCAACACCTTCCCCAGCTGGCGGCTCGCCCAGCCCTTCCGCCTGATCTGTCACAATGGCGAGATCAATACGGTGCGCGGAAACGTGAACTGGATGAATGCGCGGCGCCGCACCATGGAAAGCGAATTGCTCGGTGCCGATCTCGACAAGCTGTGGCCTATCGTCCCGCACGGGCAGAGCGATACGGCCTGCCTCGACAACGCGCTCGAACTGCTGCTGCTCGGCGGATACAGCCTTGCCCATGCAATGATGATGCTGATCCCCGAAGCATGGTCCAAGAACGATCTGATGGATGCCAAGCGCCGGGCGTTCTACGAATATCACGCCGCGCTGATGGAGCCGTGGGACGGCCCTGCCGCCGTTGCCTTCACCGATGGCCGGCAGATCGCCGCCACGCTCGATCGCAACGGCCTTCGCCCGGCGCGCTATTGCGTCACCAAGGACGATCTGTGCATCTGCGCCAGCGAAAGCGGCGTGCTGCCGATCTCAGAAGAAGACATCGTGCGCAAATGGCGGCTGCAGCCGGGGCGCATGCTGCTGATCGATCTCGAAGAAGGCCGCATCATCGAGGACGAGGAGCTGAAGGCGAAGCTAGCCGCGGCGCACCCATACGAGGAATGGCTGGACGCCGCGCAATACAAGCTGCGCGATCTCGAAGCGATCGAGACCGATGCCGAGGCGGTGCACGAGCACGAGGTGTCTCTGCTCGATCGCCAGCAGGCCTTCGGCTATACACAGGAGGATATCTCCCGCTTCCTCGAACCCATGGCCGTGAAGGGCGACGATCCCATCGGTTCGATGGGCACGGACACGCCCATCGCCGTCCTCTCCAAGCGCAGCCGCCTGCTTTACGACTACTTCAAGCAGAACTTCGCGCAGGTCACTAATCCGCCGATCGACCCGATCCGGGAAGAACTGGTGATGAGCCTTCTGACCATGGTCGGCCCGCGCCCGAACCTGCTCGGGCGCGAGGCGGGCACGCATCGCCGCCTGGAAATCAGCCAGCCGATTTTGACCAATCGCGGGATGGAGAAAATCCGCTCGGTGGAAGCGAGCCTCGACGGCGCGTTCCGCACCGAAACCATCGACATCACCTGGGATGCGGCGAGCGGGGCCGAGGGCCTCGAAATGGCGATCAAGGAAATGTGCTGGGCCGCGACGGAGGCGGTGCTGCAGGACAGGAATATTCTTATCCTGTCGGACCGGGCGCAGGGTCCGGATCGCATCCCAATGCCCGCCCTGCTCGCCACCGCAGCCGTGCATCACCAGCTTGTGCGTCAGGGGCTGCGCATGCAGACCGGCATCGTCGTCGAAACGGGCGAGGCGCGTGAAGTGCACCATTTCTGCGTGCTGGCAGGCTACGGCGCGGAAGCCATCAACCCCTATCTCGCCTTCGAAACGCTGGAAGATATCCGCCAGCGCAAGGCGCCTGAACTCTCCGCCGAACAGGTTGAGCAGAATTACGTGAAAGCGGTCGGCAAGGGCATCATGAAGGTGATGTCCAAGATGGGCATCTCCACCTACCAGTCCTATTGCGGCGCGCAGATCTTCGATGCGGTCGGCCTGTCGTCCGAATTCGTCGAGCGCTTCTTTACCCGCACCGCCACCACGATCGAGGGCATCGGCCTTCCCGAAGTGGCGCGCGAGACGGTGCGCCGCCATGAAGAGGCCTATGGCGACAATCCCGTGCTGGCCAACATGCTCGATGTCGGCGGCATCTACCAATATCGCCTGCGCGGCGAGGAGCATGCCTGGACGCCCGCCAATATCGCGCAGCTGCAGCATGCCGTGCGCGGCGAGCCGGGCATGGATGCGAAGCAGAAATACGATGCCTTCGCTGCCAGCGTGAACGAGCAGAGCGAACGCTTGCTGACGATCCGCGGGCTGATGGAATTGAAGACGGCGGACGAGGCGATCCCGCTGGAGGAGGTCGAGCCCGCCGAGGAGATCGTGAAGCGCTTCAGCACCGGGGCCATGAGCCTGGGCTCGATCAGCCACGAAGCGCATTCGACGATGGCGATTGCGATGAACAGGATCGGCGGGCGCTCCAACACCGGTGAAGGCGGGGAAGAACCTTTCCGGTTCAAGCCGCTGGAAAACGGCGATTCCATGCGCAGCCGGATCAAGCAGGTCGCCAGCGGGCGCTTCGGCGTCACGACCGAATACCTCGCCAATTCGGACGATATCCAGATCAAGATGGCGCAAGGCGCGAAGCCCGGCGAAGGCGGCCAGTTGCCGGGCCACAAGGTTGACAAGCGCATTGGCAAGGTGCGCCATTCGACTCCGGGCGTGGGCCTCATCTCGCCTCCGCCGCATCACGATATCTACTCGATCGAGGATCTTGCCCAGCTGATCCACGACCTGAAGAACGTGAACCCCGATGCCCGCATCTCGGTGAAGCTCGTTTCCGAAGTGGGCGTCGGCACCGTGGCCGCAGGCGTTTCCAAGGCGCGGGCCGACCACGTGACCATCTCCGGCTATGAGGGCGGCACGGGCGCATCCCCGCTCACCAGCCTGACCCATGCGGGTAGCCCGTGGGAGATCGGCCTCGCCGAAACGCAGCAGACGCTGCTCCTCAACAATCTGCGCAGCCGCATCGCCGTGCAGGTGGATGGCGGGCTGCGCACCGGGCGCGATGTCGCGATCGGCGCGCTTCTGGGCGCGGACGAATTCGGCTTCGCCACTGCCCCGCTGATCGCTGCAGGCTGCATCATGATGAGGAAGTGCCACCTCAACACCTGCCCCGTCGGCGTGGCGACGCAAAACCCCGAACTCCGCAAGCTGTTCGTCGGGCAGCCCGAGCACGTGATCAATTACTTCTTCTTCGTCGCCGAGGAATTGCGCACCATCATGGCGCAAATGGGCTTCCGCACCGTGGAGGAAATGATCGGCAGGGTGGACCGGATCGATATGAACCGTGCCATTCGCCACTGGAAGGCCGATGGCGTCGATCTCTCCCGGCTGTTGCACACGGTCGAGCCGCCCGAGGGAAAGACGCTCTTCCATACCGAGGAGCAGGATCACGGCCTCGGTGCCGCGCTCGACGTGCAGCTGATCGAGGACTGCAAGCAGGCCATCGCCAGCGCCGCGCCGGTGCAGCGCGAATATGCAATCCGCAACGTCAATCGCACCGTCGGCGCAATGCTGTCTGGCGAGATCGCGAAGGCGCACGGCCATGCCGGCCTGCCCGCCGATACGATCCGCCTCGATTTCACCGGCACGGCTGGGCAAAGCTTCGGCGCGTGGCTCGCCCACGGCGTCACGCTCGATCTCACCGGAGACGCGAACGACTATGTCGGCAAGGGCCTGTCAGGCGGCCGGGTGATCGTGCGGCAGCCCAAAGGCGTCTCACGCAAACCGGACGAGAACATCATCGTCGGCAACACCGTCCTTTACGGCGCGATCTCGGGCGAGGCCTATCTCGCTGGCGTCGCGGGGGAGCGCTTCGCGGTGCGCAATTCGGGCGCGGTCGCCGTGGTCGAGGGAACGGGCGATCACGGCTGCGAATACATGACCGGCGGTGTCGTCGCCGTGCTCGGGCCTACGGGGCGCAACTTCGCCGCGGGCATGAGCGGCGGCGTGGCCTATGTCTACGATCCCGATGGCGATTTCCGGCAGCGCTGCAACACGGCGCAGGTCGATCTCGAAGCGATTGCGGCGGATGTCGACGAGCCCGAGGGAACCGGCCTGCCGCAACAGCGTGCGAACCACGTGGACGATCTGGGCATGGGCGATCCGCTCTATCATGACGCGGCGCGGCTGCGCGTGCTGCTGGAGCGGCACAAGCTGCACACAGGTTCGACCCGCGCCGAAGCGCTGCTCGCCGATTTCGACGGCGCGCTTGGCAAATTCGTCAAGGTCATGCCGAAGGGTTACGCCCGCGCGCTGCGACAACTCGAAGCCGAGCGCGAGCAAGCCGCCACCGTGGCGGCGGAATGAATTAGTCGCCCACCCCCAGCCCCTCCCGCAAGCGGGAGGGGAGCGAGACTTGCCAGCTTGCTGGCGTAGTCGCAGCGGGGTGGGCCAGCGAGACCGAAGGATTGGATATGGGCAAGGAAACCGGATTTCTCGAAATCGAGCGCGAGGATCGTTCCTACGTCGCTCCCGAAGAGCGGCTCAAGAACTACAAGGAATTCGTCGTCCAGCCGGATGACGACAAGCTGCAGAACCAGGCGGCACGCTGCATGAATTGCGGCATTCCCTACTGCCATAACGGCTGCCCGGTGAATAACATCATCCCGGACTGGAACCACCTCGTCTACGAAGGCGACTGGCGCAACGCGCTCGAAGTCCTGCACTCCACCAACAACTTTCCGGAATTCACCGGCCGCGTCTGCCCGGCGCCTTGCGAAGCGGCCTGTACGCTCAACATCACGGACCAGCCGGTCACGATAAAGAGCATCGAATGCGCCATCGTCGATCGCGGGTGGAAGGAAGGCTGGATCGCGCCGCAGCCGCCTGAAAAACAGACCGGAAAGAGCGTTGCCGTGGTTGGAAGCGGCCCGGCGGGCCTCGCCTGCGCCCAGCAACTTGCGCGTGCCGGACACTCTGTCACCGTGTTCGAGAAAAGCGACCGCGTGGGCGGGCTGATGCGTTACGGCATTCCCGACTTCAAGATGGAGAAGAACCTCATCAATCGCCGCGCCGTGCAGATGGAGGCGGAGGGGGTCACCTTCCGCACAAGCAACGAAGTCGGCGTCGACACCTCGATGAAATCGCTCAAGGAGAATTTCGATGCGGTGGTGCTGGCGGGCGGAGCCGAACATCCGCGCAGCCTCGATATTCCCGGTGCCGAGCTACCCGGCGTGCGGCTGGCAATGGAATTCCTCACCCAGCAGAACAAGCGCAATGCGGGCGACGACGAAACCCGCGCCGCCCCGCGTGGCAGCCTGACCGCAACGGGCAAGCATGTCATCGTCATCGGCGGCGGCGATACGGGCAGCGATTGCGTAGGCACCAGCAACCGACAGGGCGCGAAGAGCGTCACCCAGATCGAGATCATGCCGCAGCCGCCCGAGAAGGAGAACAAGCTGCTGACCTGGCCCGACTGGCCGATGAAACTGCGCACCTCCTCCAGCCATGAAGAAGGCGTGGACCGCGATTGGGCGGTGCTGACCAAGGAAGTGGTCGGCAAGGATGGCGAAGTCACCGGCCTCAAATGCGTGCGCGCCGACTGGTCCGAAGGCCAGCTTCGCGAAGTGCCCGGCAGCGAATTCACCCTGCCCGCCGACCTTATCCTGCTGGCCATGGGCTTTCTCGGCCCGCGCCGTCAGGGCATGCTCGATCAGGCCGCGGTCGATCTCACCCAGCGCGGCAATATCGATGCGAACGAGCAGGATTATGCGACCTCCGACCCGCACATCTACGCCTGCGGCGATATGCGGCGCGGGCAGAGTCTGGTGGTCTGGGCGATACGCGAAGGCCGCCAATGCGCAGCCAGCGTGGACGAAGCGCTGATGGGCGTCACCCAGCTACCGCGCTGATTTCGCCTGCGCGCTTAACCTTTATCAAATAACTGATCGGGAACGATTTTTCCGGCGACCCGCTGACCCGCTCGTGCGCCCCACTCGCCGCGCACGAAACTATGAAGCGACCCAGCCCGTGCCACCAGACGCCGGACAGTACCGCCATACCTATCGCCTCCGCTACATGGATGCAGGCGGCACGCTGCCGTGCGAGACCGAGTTCGAGGCGAACGAGGATTACTGCGCGCTGCAACAGGCGAGAAAATTGACCGGGCATCGTCCGGCAGATCTCTGGCGCGACGGACAACGTATCGCCCGCATCCGCGAAATGGCCTGCGGCATGTGGACTATAGAGCGGTGCGAGGATTTACCCAAGCGCTAGCTAATCGGCACACCCCACACAGCGCGGCACACTCGAGTCGCTCGCCAGCCACCCTGCCGCAATTCCTTCACCGCAGGCGACACAGTAGCCCCACTCGCCTTCGTCGAGACGCGAGAGTGCTGCCGCGATACGCGGGCGTTCGGCATCGCGCCGCTGCTGTCCTACAACCTCGCGGACGTGGCAACCGCAAGCCATGCTGGACACCTATCGCTCTTTACCGCGCGCATCGGGCAAAACGGAAGGATACGCACCGAAAGGCGTATCAGTGCCGAAAATCCCCCTAATTCAGCGAGCTGCTCAGACCGGCAGACTTCAAATTCCGGGCCTTCTGTGTAACACCATGCCGCTACAGCCGCCAGTCGACGGCATCGCGACCATGCGCTTCCAGAAATGCATTCGCCCTGCTGAACGGCCTGGAGCCGAAAAAGCCACGATGGGCGGAGAGCGGGCTGGGATGGGGGCTCTCGATCAGACAATGCCCATCACCATCGCGCAGCGTAGCAATCCGCTTCGCCTTGCCCTGTGCGTGGCTGCCCCACAGGATGAATACGGTGGGCACGTCCCGCTCCGCCACCGCCGCCACGCAGGCATCGGTGATCGCATCCCAGCCGCGTCCCGCATGGCTGCCCGCTTGCGCCTCCTCCACGGTCAGGGTGTTGTTGAGCAGCAGCACGCCCTGCCGCGCCCAGCGTTCGAGATTGCCATTGGCGGGCGGCGAAATGCCGAGATCGCTTTCCATCTCTTTGTAGATATTGCGAAGCGAGGGCGGCAGGCGCACACCGTCCGGCACGGAAAAGCAAAGCCCGTGCGCCTGGCCGGGCCCGTGATAGGGATCCTGCCCGAGGATGACGACTTTCACCGCGTCGAGCGGCGTCAGTTCCAGAGCCTTCAAGCGGCAGCCGCGCGGGGGGTATATGCGCTTGCCCGCAGCCTCCTCCGCCCGCAGCCATCCGCCAAGCTGTCGCGCCTCACCTGTAGCCAGTGCAGGCTCAAGCACGCTCGCCCAGCTTTCGGGTATCCGCTCAGTCATGCGCCAGGCGATACGCGCTGCTCGTGGCGGCACAAAGCCGCCCTTCCCTACAATCCCCGATGCGCCTAAGGGAGCGGGCGATGACAGTCCATTTCCACGAAGAAGACCTGCCCGCAGGCGTGCTCGCGGACGGCCCCGTTGCCGTCGATACCGAAACCATGGGGCTGGTCACGCCGCGCGACCGGCTCTGCGTCGTGCAGATCAGCGATGGCGAGGGTGACGAGCATCTCGTGCGTTTTGCCAATGGCAGCGAATACGATGCGCCGAACTTGTGCGAAGTGCTGGCGGATCCGGCGCGGGAGAAGATCTATCACTTCGGACGCTTCGATCTGGCTGCGATCGAGTACTATCTGGGCGTTACGGCAGGCCCGGTGTTCTGTACGAAGATCGCCAGCAAGCTCACCCGCACCTATACAGACCGCCACGGCCTCAAGATGATCGTGTCCGAATTGCTCGGCGAGGATATCTCCAAGCAACAGCAGAGCTCGGACTGGGGCGCGCCGGAATTGAACGATGCGCAGCGCGAATATGCCGCATCCGACGTGCGCTATCTGCACCGCCTTCGCGACGTGTTCATCGAGCGATTGGAACGCGAAGGGCGGATGGAACTGGCGCAGGCCTGCTTCGATTTCCTTCCCACCCGCGCCCGGCTCGACATTGCCGGGTGGGCGGAGAACGACATTTTCAGCCACGCGTAAGGTGCCGGTCCGCACTCTCGCGCATTAGGATAGCAGGATGACGGCAGCAGCAGACCGGATGCGCTCCAGGCGCCAGGCCTTCGCGGCCCCGGGCAGCGCGCTAGACCGGATCGTGCGCCTACTGGCCGTGGCTCTCCCCGCCGCCGTGGGCGTGGTCGCGGCGATGATGCTGATCACGCCGCTGTCCCCGCGCGGCGAAGTGAGCTTCCTGCTCGATCGCAACAAGGTTGCCATTGCGGAGGACCGCCTGCGCGTCGACGATGCGATGTATCGCGGACAGGACGATCGCGGTCGTCCCTTCTCGCTCAATGCCGGCGGCGCGGTCCAGCGCAGCAATACGGTGCCGCTGGTGGAGATGGACGATCTGGTCGCGCGGATACTTCTGCCCGAAGGGCCGGCAATCCTCTCCGCGCTCGAAGGCAGCTACGATATCGACGATCGCCAGGTCGCCATTCCCGGCACTGTGCGTTTCACCGCGTCGGACGGCTACGAGATCGCGGCGCGCGGCGTCGTCCTCGATCTCGCCACGCAAACGCTGCGCGGCAGCGGGCGGGTGAACGGCGTGATCCCGGCCGGCACCTTTTCCGCAGAAAGCTTCCGCGCCGATCTCGCCGCCCGCACCATCCTTTTGCGCGGAAATGTGCGCGGCCGTATGGTGCCCGGCCAGCTGCGCCTGCCGAGCGGCATGTGACGATGGAGAATGCCATGACCTCGAAACGCGCCCCCCTTTCTCGCCCGTCCCTTTCCCGACTCGCTCTGCGCGGACTGCTCGGCGGCGTGATCGCAGGCGGCCTGACGGCGCTCGGCTTCGGGTCGTTGGCGGGTGCACAGGACATTGCCGGGGTGAGCAGCAACCAACCGGTAAGCTGGGCCGCCGATAGCGGGCAGTTGCAGGATCGGCAGAACCGTGTCGTGCTGTCGGGCAATGTGGTGATCGAGCAGGGTGACCTCAGGCTCACCGCGCAGCGCACCACCATCGCCTATTCCGATGCGGGCACCCTGCGCATTCAGCGCATCGACGCCACGGGCGGCGTGGTGGTGACCCGCGGCAGCGAGCGCGTGCGCGGCGATGCGGCAGTCTACGACTTCAATCGCCGCGTGATCGTCCTGTCGGGCGGCGTTGCGATCAATCGCGGGACCGACCGGCTCGATGGCGGGCGGCTGGTGATCGATCTCAATTCCGGCGTGACGAGCGTGGACGGCGCGGGCTCCCGCCCCGCCGACGGTCGCAATGCTGGCCGGGTGTCGGGCACCTTCGCGGTCCCTGAAGGCAATTAGCTGCAGGCAATCGCGGTGAGGCGCTTCACGCGATCGCAAGGCAACTCTGCGCCGAGTTCGAGCGCAAGCGCGATCGTTGCGGCAAAGTCGTTCGCGTCCGACGCGCTGGCCAAGGGGCTAAGCGAATTGACTTGCCAGCGGCCGAAAGCGGCATAGCGCCGCGCCATGGCCTCGCGCCCTTCCGGCGTACGGATATGCGCGGCAAACAGGGCCGCTGTCTCCTCCGGCAGCTGACCGGTCGACAACAGCGCGACGATGCGCTGCGCGGCAATATCCGGAGCACCCGCCGCGATGGCGATGCGCGCGGCGGCAAATTGGGACAGCGGCTCTCGCCAGCCGCGAACCGATGCCGCCTCAAGCGCCGACGCGGAAAGCTCGGGCTCGCCCGCCAGCGCTGCGGCGACGGCAAGTTGCGCCAGGTGCTCGCCAGCGACCGGACGCGAACGGACAAGCGCCTTAGCCTCAGCGAGCGCGCGATCCTCGTCCCGGGCGGCTATCGCGAGGCGCGTGCGCTCTTCGGCTGCGAAACCGCTGAAGGCCTGGGGTACCAGCGGCGCGAGCTGCGGTGCAAACCGCGCGGAGCGATCCAGTTGTGCCAGCATCACAATGCCGGCGAGCGCTGCCATGGCCCCGAACCAGGACAGTCTCCCGATCATCGGCTGCCTTCCGGTGGGCGTATCAGCAGTACGACCAGCACTGCGGCAACACATAGCAGCGTCTGGTTTCGCAGCGGGTAATCGAGCACCGACTGCAGCGCAACGCAGGCGATCCCAAATCCTGCACCGAGCCGGATCCAGACTTCTTCCGGCGGTCCGCGGCGCACGGTCGCGGCGCCACACCATGCCAACCAGGCAAACGCCAAGCTTAGCGAGAAGACACCGCCCTCGATGGCGATCTCGATCCAGTCGCTATGCGCGCGCCCTGCCCTGCGAGGTGACACATATTCAAGCGATTCGTGCAGTTGGAAGACTTCGTCGAACGTCCCCATCCCGCTGCCCACAGGCCAGTAAGCACGAGCGGCGTGAACGCCATCTTCCCACATCTCAGGGCGGTCGGTCTGCATATCGGAGAATCGATCCAAGCTGTCCGCTGCGCGCCCTCCAATCATGGCAGACGCCGCAAGTGCTCCGGCGATCGCGACGGCAATCGCCGATGCGATAAGAGCACCGACGCCAGGTAAACGGCGACCGCTCGACCGCAGCCATTCGACGCTGGCACGAAACGCGGCGAAGATCAGCACAACACCCAGCAATGCCATCGAGGAGCGGGATTGCGTCAGAACCACGCCAAGAGCGAGGAGCGACCCGGCGACGACGTAGACGGTCAAAAGGACGGCTGATCGGATCGGCGCACTTCCAATCAGCAGAAGTCCGGCAAGCAAGAAGAAAAGCCCGGTCGAATTGCGATTGGCAAAGGCGCCGTAAAGCGCATCAGCGTTCGGCGTTATCGGATACAGCATCGCAGCGGAATTCGCCTGCGTTAATTGCGCGGCGCCGAGCAGGAAGGTGAAGCAAGCCGCCGCTGCAAGCAGAATCACAAGGCGCTCGCGGTCTTGTATGCCGAGCTCTCGACCGACGATGATGATAGTCGCAGGAGCGATCATTCCGGAGAATGCGACCAATGTGCGCATCGGGTCTAGGCTTAGCGGAAGCCACGCCTCTTTACCGAGGACATCGAGCGAACGACTGATCGGCTCACGGCCCGGGGCCGCTTCCCAGACCGATGGCGGTAGCGGGACAAGCTGCGCGAGAGGTAGCGCGAGCGATAACAAGACGAGAATAACGAGCATGCGCGGAGCCCGCTTCACGAAGCTCGTAGCTGCACGCCGATTGGCCGCAAGAATCCCAAGGGAGAGAAGCTGTACGAGGCCATTGCGCAAACCGTAGGCAACGCCTCCACCGCCCAGAAGCACCGCTGCCGCGATGAGAACACCCAATTGCATGAGTGGCGAGCTGAGAAATCGCACGGCCGACTTCACGCTATCCGATGATTGAGTATCGCCGATCCGTTCCATCATTCATAAATTGCATTGGAAAAAGAAAAGGCCCGCTAGCGTGCTGGCGGACCCCTTCAACTCAAACTGGCGCTGAGAGCGTCAACCGCCTGTGCCGGGCGACGCATCGTCCTCGCCGGTATCGCTGACGATCACAATAATAAAGCCAATCGCGAGCACAATACCGATAAGGATTGGAAACAGCGCACCTTCATCGTCGTCGTCATCGTCGTTCACGATGAAGTCCGCACTATCCGCACTGTCGAATGAGATCGGCGCGTCGTCGGCACGGGTGTTGGCATATGCAGAAACTGACGCCAATGTGAGCATGGCGGCTGCTGTCGTCGCAATGATCTTTCTCATCTCAGCGCTCCAGGCTCTGGTTGCGTCACGCCGCATACCGCAGTGCGGCATAGTTCGCAACTTTTGTATAGGTGGATGTTCTTTGAGGCATTTTATCCCTGGCATTTGCGAGCTTAGAAGCTAACCGCTTCCGCGCGTAATCGTGGCGGGGCGAAGATCCGCATCTTATTGGAGACGTGGTTTATGAGCGGTATTGCGGCAATCCTGCATGCCAGTGGCAAGCCCGCGAATGCCCAAGATATCGCCGAGATGACGAGAGCGATGTCATACCGCGCGCGGGATGGCAGCGATCACTTGATTGCCGGTTCACTTGCCATGGGGCATTGCGCAAGCCACACCTCACCCGAGGATAGTGCCTGCCGCCAGCCGCTTCGTTCGACGGCAGACAGCACCGTTATCACCATGGACGGATATCTGGCCAATCGCTGCGATCTCTGTCGGCAGTTGCGCCGGTCCGGCGTCGGGCTGCGAAACGACTCTCCCGCCGAGGTATCCCTGGCTGCCTACCGTTTATGGGGCGATGGCTTTGCGCCTTATCTGGAGGGTGAGTTTGCACTCATACTTTTCGATGCGCCACGACAGCGGCTTTTGTGCGTCGGAGACCATGCAGGACTTCGGCAGCTTTACTATTGGTACGATGGGAAGACGTTTATCGCGGCGACCGATATCGTCGCAGTTCTGTCCGCATTACGAGAACGCCCATCGCCCGATCTCTCATATCTGGCACAGCACGTCGCCAATGGCTGGTACGACCACGAAGGCACCGCCTGGAAGGGCATTAAACGATTGCAGCCGGCGTCACTCCTGCGACTTCAAGGCGGGGTCATCTCAGTTGAAACATATTGGCAGCCGCCAGCCGAAGTTGGCGTCCGTTATGAGAGCGATCGGGAATATTTCGAACACTACCGTTCCGTATTCACGGAGAGCGTCCTGGCCGCATCGCGCAGCTCAGCGCCGCTCGCTTGCGACGTGAGCGGAGGACTCGATTCCTCCGCCATTTTCTGTCTCGCCGATCATCTATGCGCTGAAGGACGGCTTGGAGCGCCCGACCTTCTCGGTTTCACCCTCGGCGCTCCGGAAAGTAGCGATGCCGACGAGCGAAGATACGTTGAAGCGGTAGAGCGACAGACCGGGCGCATGATCGAACGCGCCGCGATGTTCGAACCGAAGCTCGACTGGTATATCGCACAGGGACATGCCGACAAGCGACTACCGTCTCTTCCCAACACGGTGATGCTGCGCGCCACTGCTCGCGCGGCTGCGGCACGGGGCTGCCGTGTCAATTTGACCGGCCAGGGCGGCGACCAATGGCTCGACGGTCTGCCCCACAACTTTCGGGAAGATTTGCGAGCTCGGGATTGGAGCGCACTTAAACGCGGTGCCGCAGCAGACCTGTCTGCGCGTGGCAAGCGGCGATTCATAGCGAAAGCGTTGCGGCAGTCCCTTGCCGCATCGATCCCTCACTCGGTCAGGCGGATCCTGCTTGATCGTCGTGATCGCCGCACCGCTGAGCGTCATGGCGAAGATACACGGATGCTATCATCCGCGCTTGCGGCAGCGATTGCAGCGAAGCGCCACACTTATTTCACGCGCACGTCCACGTCAGACCCGGACCGGCGCCATATCCATCGCAAATTGCGCTACCCCTTCGCCCTGCTCGCTTACGACATGATGGAATTGCAGGCTGCTCAGGAAGGGATCGAATATCGCCATCCAATGCTGTCGCGAAAGTTCATAGAGTTCAGTGCTCGCACACCGGAATTCATCCGATTGCGCGGAGAACAGAACAAATTCATTCATCGTCGCGCCATGGCGGGCTTGCTGCCGGATGAAATCGTCGAGCGCGAAGACAAAGCCGGCTTCGACCAGACGTTTCATCCCCACCTGCCAGATATCGAGCAGTATTGTGTCGATGCTCTGGGCAATCCGCAGTTTGCTCGACTGGTTGACGGCGCCACGATGATCGATGATTTTGACCGCATGCGCATGGGGCGGATTGACGAAATCCCGATTTGGACGCTATGGGGATACTTCGCATGTGCAGCATTTCTCGATCTAGAGTGATCGGGAGACGTGACCAGGACGATCTAGCTATGAACCGATCGAAAACTGCCAAAGTTCTTTCGTACGCCAAGCCCGAGCTCCGCGTGTATGGTTCGGTGCGCAACTTGACCGGTGGAAGCGGGGGAATGGGGGCCGATGCAGGTCCGATGAATATGATGTCCGATATGCGCGCTAAGGAAAATGTAGCGAAGGTCGCCACGCATCCTGCAGGATTCGGATTGTACCTCTTCGACTACCGTTCGGAATTTCGCGCCGTTCATGGTGCACGGCGTCAATTCGGCGTTCTGGCGCAGGAAGTCGCCGAATTCGATCCCTCTTCTGTGGTGCGCGAAAAGGACGGATATTTGCGCGTCGATTATGCGAAGCTGGGCATCGTTCTTCATTAGTCCAGCCTACGGTCGCCTTGCGTGACATCCACACTCGACGAGCATATAGATTACCTGCAGCTTGAGGGTCGCCTCGATCTTTACGACGAGGCTCTGGCGAAAGTTCTGCGCGAGGGTGACGTCGTCGCCGATCTTGGCTGCGGGGTTGGCGTTTTAGGACTGGCCGCGCTGAAAGCGGGCGCGTCGCACATCTACGGAATAGACCAGTCCGACGCGATTGAGCTCACCCGTGAGACCATCGCGCGCGCCGGGCTGTCGGATCGCTACACGTGCATGAAGGCTTCCACCTTCCGCTGCAAGTTGCCTGAGCAGGTCGACCTGCTGCTTTGCGATCATGTCGGCTATCTTGGCTTCGATTATGGCATTATCGACATGATGCGCGATGCCGCCCGCCGCTTTCTAAAACCTGGTGGCGATGCCATACCGCGCAAGATTCAGCCGGTCCTTGCGGGTGCCTGTTCTGCGGCCTGTCGCGCGAAGGCGAGAGAATGGGGGGCGCAGGAAATACCGGCGGAGTATCACTGGCTCGAAAACTACGGTCGCAACACAAAACATAATTACGAGTTTGACAATGGCGAACTTTGTACCGCCCCCGCAGCGCTTCAACCCATCGACCTCATCGCGCCTGGGCCGGACCTCTTCGCGATGGAAGCCGATCTCGAAATTACGAGCGCCGGTTTATTCGACGGGCTCGCTGGCTGGTTCGATTGTGAACTCACTCCCGGCGTGGTGATGACGAACGCGCCAGGACGCCCGGAATCGATCGCGAGAAGCAACGCCTTCTTGCCGTGTCAAAGCAGCTTCCATGTCAATGTCGGCGATCGCGTGCATGTCGGGCTGAAATTCCGAAGCGATGGCGAATTTCTTGCCTGGACAATCACGCCACCGTGCGGGAGACCTCAGGTGCTATCCAATTGGAAGAGCCGGATTCTGACGGCCGGTGATCTTAGACAGGCGGCCAATGCACCGATCACTCTCAACGCCCTCGGCCGAGCCCGCAAGGCAGTGTTCGCGGCGACCGACGGCACACGCTCGGCGCAGGCTATTGCAGACAAGGTCGTCTCCGACAATCCCGATCTGTTTCCGACCGAAAGCGCGCTCCGTCGATTTGTCTTGCGCGAGATCGGCAATGTTTCCGAATGAAAGGATGGAAACTTTATGCGCCACGCAAACAGGTCGAGCTTGCCTCTGAAGCGTATGACCGATGGGTCGATCAAGACAATGACACGATCGCCGAATTCCATCGGACGAGCGAGGCCATTTTGGTGCGATTCTGGGACCAGGCCGATATAGCGATCGGCTCCGACAGCGTATCATGCTTCCCCGCGCCTGACACTTCAACAGAGGCCTTGGAGAGACTTCGGCAAAATGCCATTCATCCACTGCTCACCAATCACGAAGGCGGCCTCTGCCTGCATGGCAGTGCAATAGCGTTGAGCGGGGAGGCCATCGCCTTTCTTGGCCACTCCCGAACCGGCAAGACCACCCTCGCCGCAGCCTTTGCCGCATCTGGCGTGCCTTTTCTGACCGAGGACGTCATCGAATTGGAGGAAAAGGATGGCCGCTTTTTCGTGCAACCACAGCAACCCGTGTTGCGCGTGTTCAGTGATACGGCAAACAATGTGCTCGGGCAACGACGCTTGGCATCGGACACCGACAAGCGGGACGTGGCCGCGCAAGAGGGTGTCCCTTTTGCCGTCGAAGCAAGCCCTTTGGCGCGCATCTATCTTCTGGATCGCGACGAGATCGATGAGATTGTCATCAAGCCAGCGGATCCTGCTAACGCGCTTGCGGCGATGCTGCAGCACGCCTTCGTTCTCGATATAGCCGACAAGGCTCGTCTTCGCGGCCACTTCGAGAGGCTCTCCGGTCTTGCCATAAGGACTGCGTGCTTCACGCTTGACTATCCCCGGCGCTTTGCCGACCTGCCGAATGTGCTTAGCGCCATCAAGGACCATGCATGACGACTGACGATACGATCTCTGCTTCACCGGACGTCGTCGCGCGCGAGATCGGCGATGAGATGGTGCTTATGGATTTGCAAAGCGGGACTTATTTCGGCTTGAATCTGGTCGGCAGTTTCATTTGGGAACGCATCTCCGCTGAGCCGCAGACGATTGGCTCGCTCGCCGATGCAGTGGCAGCGCGCTTCGACGCCACTCGGGACGATATTCTGAGCGACATCGTCGATATTGCCGAGCAATTGCAATCGAATGGACTGCTGGCGACCTAGCGGCGCTTCGTGAGCCAGCGAAATGGCGCCGCAAGCATTCGACGCACGTATAGCCATGTAAGCGAAGCACCGGCTCGGTCCGGGTATCGCACTCGCATCCGCACCTCACTAGGGAACAGCTGCGCGCTCAGCACTTGCCTTTTGGCATAAAATCCATGGGCAGCAGATAAGTCGTAACGTAAGCGACGCCACGGCGTGGATGAGGAAATATACTCGTCGAGCCACGATGCGGCGCTCGCACCATTCAAAGCGTCAAGAACCGCCTGCGGAACTTCTGCTTTCAATGATTGAGCCGAGTGCCGAAGCGCCTCAGCAACAGTGCGCGCTATGCCGCGGCTAGCGGCACAATCTTTCAATTGCTCCCAGTTTTCGCTGTCGAATGTACGGCAAAGCACCATAACGTCATGAGCGCCTCCTAGGCGGCGCACGCCCTTGATGCACTCGCCATTGACGACGTAGCCCAGATGAAAATGTCGCGCTTCGTTCAAGGCAATGTTGATGAGGGTGGTCACCGGGTCGGTGCCGCGCGCGCCCATCGTCAATCGAGGCAGGGGCACGGCCAAAGCAAAGGGATCGGCGGGGAAGATCGTGGCAAGAGCAGGCGAATTCGTCATCGCCCAATGAAGATCGACTTGCTGTGAGACGCCGAAAACGGGTCGGCTCTCCCAGCCTTCTTGGGCAAGACCATCCTGCAGTCCGCCCGTGCGGACGAACCCGACTTGGGCAAGTACGCTTCGCGCATTTTCCGCCTGCTCCGGGCGAACGAGCACGTCGATGTCTCCAGACGCACGCTGTTCCGGTTTATCGTAGACGGAGTAGGCGAGGCGAGCGCCCTTCAAAAACAGCAGATCTACGGCTGCGGCGGCGAACTCTTCAGCCAACATCGTCGCCACTTCGTAGCGAGATGCGTTCAATATCGCCAGCCGACTCGCCTCGTTTTCAATGGCTTTGCGTAGGGCCGCATGCGTATCGGAGAAGGCATCCAATTTGTCAGTGAGAATACCAGCGATCCCATGCAGCCGCACCCGCTTCAGAACGTCATGGTCGGCAATCCGATCCGGCAGTTTCAGATCTGCCGCAGCTCCGATTACCAAGCAGCTTGCCAAGAAAGAGTCGATTAGCAGGGTATCATGTGTATCGAGCACGAGGCATCTCTCATTCGGGCACTACGTCCTTGACCCCACCGACATCGCGCTGCAATGCAGCATGGGTCTGCAGCGGCGAGGTATTGCGTGGCATATTCCGAAAGGAAAGGCATCATTCTCGCCGGGGGGTCCGGTACGCGCCTTTATCCGTTGACACGCGGCGTCTCGAAACAGCTGATGCCCGTGTTCGACAAGCCAATGATCTATTATCCGCTATCCGCGCTGATGCTTGCCGGCATTCGCGAAATACTGATCATCACCACGCCTGAAGATCAGGCACAGTTCAAGCGTCTTTTAGGAGATGGATCACAATTCGGCATCGTTTTGCAATATGCCGTGCAGCCGAAGCCCAAGGGGCTGGCGCAAGCTTTTCATATCGGTGCCGATTTCATCGGCGATGCAGCTAGCGCGCTCGTTCTAGGCGACAATATCTTTTACGGCCACGGCCTCCCGCGGCTTCTTGAAGCAGGGATGAACTTGCGCAGCGGAGCGGGCGTCTTCGCCTATCGCGTGAAAAACCCGGCAGCCTACGGGGTAGTCGAATTCGACGGCCGCGGCAGAGCGATTTCACTCGAGGAGAAGCCATTGGCGCCAAAGTCTAATTTCGCTCTCACCGGACTTTATTTTTACGATGATACGGTTGTCGAGCGGGCAAGATCTTTGGCTCCCTCGAAACGGGGAGAATTTGAAATCACCGACCTGAACCGCCTCTATCTCGAGGACGGGTCACTGACGGTATTTTCCATGGGTCGGGGTTTTGCGTGGCTCGACACAGGTACGCATGCGTCGCTGCTCGACGCAGGAACATATGTGCGAATCACTGAGGAACGGCAGGGGCTGAAAATTTGCTGTCCGGAAGAGATAGCTTGGCGGCAGGGTTTCATCAGTGACGATGCCCTAACAGCGATAGCATCGCCGCTCCGCAAATCTGGATACGGCGACTATCTTCTACGCTGTCTCGAGGAAGGCCGTTCCGATGCGCGTGTCTGAATGCGCCGTCGATGGTCCTTTGCTCATCGAGCCGGATGTGCATGGTGATGATCGCGGTTTCTTCATGGAGACTTGGAACGCTCGGACTTTCGCGGATGTCGGCCTGCCGAGCCAATTCGTTCAGGACAACCATTCGCGCTCACGAAAAGGCGTTTTGCGCGGACTGCATTTTCAAAACCCCGCTCCGCAAGGAAAGCTCGTGCGGGTTGCATCCGGTGCGGTGTTCGACGTGGCAGTCGATCTTCGGTCATCTTCGCCTACTTTCGGAAGGTGGGTAGGCTTCGAATTGTCGGCTGCCAATAAGCGAATGTTCTGGGTGCCGCGCGGCTTCGCGCATGGCTTCGTCACGCTGCAGGACGACACCGATTTTCTCTACAAATGCGATGCGCCTTATGCACCGGAAGCGGACCATTCCATCGCCTGGGATGATCCTGAAATCGGGATCGATTGGCCGATACACGATCTGAACGTCACCCTTTCGGAAAAGGACAGGGCGGCCTGCGCTCTGTCGGAAGCACCTGTTTTCACATGAACGTTTTGCTCACCGGTGCCGACGGGCAGCTTGGCACTGCCTTGCTCGAAACACAGCCGCATGGCGCGAATATCACCGGCATTACGGAAAGCGATTGCGACTTCCGCGACCCGGACGCCATCGACGCGGCCCTGAGTCGATATTTACCGGATATCGTCATCAACACAGCCGCCTATACGGCAGTCGATGCAGCCGAAACCGACGTAGATTGCGCGCGACAGATCAATTCCGAAGCTGTCTTGGCCATAACAACATCCCTCCCGGGTAAGCTCGTGCATGTATCGACCGACTTCGTCTTCGATGGCTTGCAAACGCGACCCTACCACCCGGACGACGCGCGAGCACCGCTTTCTGTCTACGGGAGAACGAAGGCGGAGGGTGAGAACCACTTGCGTGCAGGTGATCTACTTGTCCGGACCTCTTGGCTTTATTCTGCACGTGGGCGAAATTTCGTTCGTACTATGTTGCAGCTCATGGGACGCGAAGACCGGCTTCGCGTGGTTTGCGACCAGATTGGCGGGCCAACGTGGGCGGTATCGCTTGCGGAAACGATATGGGGCCTGATTGCCAAAGGCGCGTCGGGCACCTTCCATCACTGCGATGCAGGCGTGGCCAGCTGGTACGATTTTGCAGTCGCCGTTCAGGAAGAAGCGCTTGGCTTGGGCATTCTCGAGAACGCAATTCCGATCGTGCCGATCGCTAGCGAGAAATTTCCAACTGCGGCTAAGCGACCGAATTTCTCCGTGCTGGATTGTAGCGCCACACGAACCTTGCTTGAGGATGGCCATACCCACTGGCGCACGAATTTGCGACGTATGCTTCAGGTGGAACGAGGATATGGCTAATATGCTCGTCACCGGCGGGGCGGGATTTATCGGCGGCAATTTCATTCGCTATTGGTCAGATCATCATCCCGACGACTGGGTCGTGGTCCTCGATGCGCTGACCTATGCTGGAAATGAGGCCACAATTGCTGATGTCGAGAATGTCGAACTCGTCATTGGCGATATTCGCGACGCGGATCTCGTCACGCAGCTCTTGCGCGATCGTTCGGTTGATACTCTGGTCAACTTCGCAGCCGAAAGCCATGTCGACCGTTCCATCGGTGGGCCGGATGCGTTTATCGATACCAATATTGTGGGAACGCACGCACTGCTGAAAGCCGCACGCGCTGTGTGGCTCGATAGCGGCTCAAATACGTCTCACCGCTTTCACCATATCTCGACGGACGAGGTATACGGATCGCTGATGCCCGACGAGGAGCCATTCAGCGAGAATACGCAATACCGCCCGAACTCTCCCTACTCGGCCAGCAAGGCGGCGTCCGATCATCTGGTGCGCGCTTACCACCATACCTATGGCCTACAGGCGACAACCAGCAATTGCTCGAACAATTACGGCCCTTACCAATATCCCGAAAAACTGATTCCGCTATTCATCCTGAACGCGCTTCATGGGAGGCCGCTGCCGATATATGGTGACGGAACGAACGTGCGCGACTGGCTGCACGTTGAAGACCATTGTCGCGGTATCGAGGCTTGCTTGCTGAGAGGCCGAGCCGGCGAAACCTATAATATCGGCGGCGGTGTGGAGCTTGCAAATATCGAGGTGGTGGATCGGGTCTGTACCGAGGTCGATCGTGCATTCAGCGAGATTGGCAATCTTGATGAACGGTTCCCCGACGCTCCAGCAGCGTCAGGCCACAAAAGCTGCGATTTGAAAATATTTGTCGAAGATCGACTGGGCCATGACAAGCGCTATGCGATCGACGACACGAAGGCCCGGAACGAACTCGGTCTCGTTCCGCAGCGCGACTTTTCCGACGGCTTGAGAACCATGGTCCGCTGGTACGTCGACAACCCTAAATGGTGGCAGCCGCTTTGGGCAGACCGGGATACCGGCACGGCATGACAAGAGTCCCAAGCAAGCAGCGGCACATCGGACTGCTGTTTCATTCTTTCGAGTCCGAAAACCTCGGCGTCGGAGCGTTCACCGTTGCCAATAGCCGTATGATCGGAGAGGCTGTCGAGCGTCACGGCGGATCACCGGTATTCCATGTTCTTGGAATGCGCGGTCGACTGGATTACAGCGATTCATGCCCCTGGCAGACCGATTTCACAAATATCGGCACCAAGGCTCTAGCGAACCCCCGCTCCGACTTTCATTCAATGCTTCGAAAATGCGACGCGTTTTTCGATATCGGAGCGGGCGATAGCTTCTCGGATATCTACCAGGCCAGCCGTTTCAGTCGAATCGTAGCGGCGAAGATACTGGCGGCGCGAACCGGCAAACCCTTTCTACTCAGCCCCCAGACAATCGGGCCATTTTCGACATGGTGGGGAAAGGCTGGTGCGAAGATGGCGCTGCGCGGTGCAGATCGGATTTTTGCGCGCGACGAGCTTTCACGCGATGCCTCGCGAGACCTCGGATACGGCGCAAAGACGTCTCTTTCAACGGATCTCGCTTTCGCGCTTCCATACGACCCGCCCGAGGACAAGGGCAAGCTCGGGAAGTGGGTTGGCATCAATGTCTCGGGACTTCTGTTCGACCTGTCGGGCGAGGGAACGGGGCGAGTCAGCCTTGCGCTTGACTATCAAAGTTTGACAAGGCGCATGATCGACCGCCTGCTGAATGAGCCGCAAGTGGAGAAGGTGTTTCTCGTCCCTCACGTGACTGCGCCCAGCTTGGCGCGTGACGATGATGGTGCAGTCAGCGATCTGCTCCACCGCGAATTTCCAGGCCTTCACCGGGCACCTGCGTTCGAGTCCCCGTCGACCGCCAAAAGCTTTATCGCCGGTCTCGACCTCCTGATCGGAGCACGAATGCATGCGACGATCGCAGCCATTTCTTCGGATATCGCCGTGCTCCCGCTGGCTTACAGCCGTAAGTTTAATGGCCTGTATGGCTCGCTTGACTATCCGTTTCTCGCCGATATGGTAAACGCCGGTGAAAACTCATCGCTCGATAAGCTCGATGACGTGCTAGGCCGACTCGATGAGGTGACTGCCGCCGCGAAACGCTCAAATACCGTCGCGCAGGAAAAACTGGCCGAATATACTGGTTTCATCGATCGCTTTGCCGCGCGGATCATGGCGGCGTGACCGCGTTGATTGAACGGATCAAGTCGGCCGATCTGTGCGCCGGCTGCGGACTGTGCGCTGCACTCGCACCCGAAGGCGCAATCAGCATGGAGGAGGATCGCAAGGGGTTTCTTCGCCCCACACAGCTTGCGAAGCTGAGCAGAGGTGCCGAGCAGGTCATCGAGCGCGTCTGCCCGGGCCTCCGAATCGAGGAACCTGCAAAAGAGACCGATGGCGAGGAGCATCACGTTTGGGGTTCGATCGCTGCATTGCAATACACATGGGCGCGTGACCCCGCCACGCGCCATATTGGATCGTCGGGCGGCGCGCTCTCGGCCACGTTGATTTACTTGCTCGAAAGCAGACAGGTGGATGGCGTCGTAACGACTGCGGCCCGTTCCGATATGCCGATCCGCAATGCAACCATCATTGCCGACCATACTGTCGAAATCCAGAAGGCTGCCGGATCGCGCTACGCACCATCGGCCCCGCTCGCCGAAATTGCCGATCTCCTTGACGGACGTAGGGCGCTCGCCTTCGTCGGCAAGCCTTGCGACGTCGCGGCGCTGCGACAGCTCGCGCGGATCGACCCACGGGTTGATCGGACTTTCCCGTGGATGATCTCTTTCTTTTGCGCAGGTTTGCCCAGCTATGAGGGCACAGACGCGCTGCTGAGCGCGATGGGAATTGCGAAGCCGTCCGAAGTGGCGGCGTTCCGGTTCAGGGGCGACGGATGGCCAGGAAAAGCGACGGTTCGTGCAAAGGACGGGCGCGTCGCAAGCCTCGACTACGATACATCTTGGGGCGGCATATTGACCCGCTTCATCCAATTTCGCTGCAAAATCTGCCCGGATGGCATCGGCCAGTTTGCCGACATCGCTTTTGCCGATGGATGGCATCTGAATGCGGCGCGAAGGCCCACGTTCGAGGAGGCCGATGGCCGAAGCCTTGCTTTGGCAAGAACGCATCGCGCGGCTGTAATGCTGCAACAGGCTGTCGATGCGGGATATCTCGCTTCGACCCTGGCAGATGTGACGGATTTGCCTTTCATACAGCCGCATCAGGCGGGAAGGAAAGGCCTTGTGCCCGCGAGACTCTTGGCCATGCGGCTGACAGGTCGCAGATCACCATCGTTCATCGGGCTCAACTTGCGCCAAAACGCCCGGCAGTTGTCCTTTGAAACGAAACTCCGAAATTTTCTGGGTACGCTCCGGAGACTGATCGCGCCGCGCCGACGCCGCTGACGAATTCACTTCGGTTTTGCAATGCCGCGCCATATCTCTATCCGCTCGCGGCGAAGCACAACAAAATAGGCGACGATATTTCGGGCAATGCCCGCAACGCATACGCATGCGGCAATTCCTGGAAGCCCGGTCCACGCCGCCGCAATTGGTACGGAAAGCAGGAGCAAGACGGCACTTGCCAGCGTGATTAGAAGATTGGTTCGCTCATTCCCAGACATGGCCAACACCAGACCGCTGGGACCTGTCAACGCTATAGCGATCTGGCCTAGGGTCAGAATCACCAATGCAGGATAAGCTGCCTCGAATTCGGGGCCGATTTGCCTCAGTAGGATCGCACCGAAAGCGAGGAGACCGACACCTAACGGGATTGCGATAATCGCGCTCAATCGTATGGCAGTTGCCGCGATTTTGGCCGCTGCATGCCGGTCGCTATCGTGGAAGGCGGTGCTGATCTGGGCGGAGTAGACAGAAGACAATGCCATTGTCGTAATCTGAATGACGGCAGCTATTTGAACCGCGACGCGGAAATATCCCGTCTCTTCCGCGCCGAGAGCATGTGCGGCCACTGCTAAACCGTACCAGTCGGCAACGCTCTGAATGACGCCGACACCCCACAGGGGCAGCGACGAAGCCAAGACCGGTCTCAGCGCAATGCTGACAGTGTTTTGCCCGCGGGAAACATGTCGTAGCGCTCCGACGCTTCCAATCGCTGTCGCAAGTATACCTCCCAGCGCAGTAGCCCACATTGCCTCTCGGACATTGTCCGCCAGGCCAGTAAGCAGTGCGAGACCTGCACAGACCGGGATCAGGAGCGTCGACACAAGTTGACCAAACACAAACGAGTGTCGGGACCGAAGGACAGCGCCGAAAAAGCGGGCACCTGCCCGACCGACAATTAAAATACACAGGAGCAGCAGAAAGTCGCTCGGAAGAATATCCGCGAACAAGGCTCGCCATGCAACCGAACCCCCAAGGAAGAGCGCAGCGCATACGATCAGCACCAGACACGCGGCGATCCCGGTTACCGTGAATAGTGAACGTGCCGAAAGCTTCCGCTTGAGCGCAACCGAGCGCGCAAAATGCCGCACGGCGCTGACATCCAGCCCCGCGAGCCCCAACACGGCTAGTAGCATGGCCGTTTGCGTCATCAGGGCATACTGCCCGGTGGCGCTCGCACCAAAATTGCGACCGATCAGAAACGTCACTGCAAAACCCGCAGCGACTGCGCTGCCGGTGATTAAAAGCGACGAAAGCGCCGTACCGTGGCGAGAGACTTCTGCGACGAGCACCCTGACCGCGCGAAAGGCTTTCCAGCGCCGGCCGCGAGAGTTGAAGCCGTTGCTTTTCACCACCGCGTTCTGGAGGTTTTTTTGCACGTGGGCGAGAAGAAATTCGCGGATGTATAGACAGACCGCTCCAACCGGCGCTCTCACCACGACAATAGCCCTAGGACAGGGAGTTCGAACTGGATAAAAGGTAGGCGATGGCGACGATGGCGAAGACGTCCGGGCGGGAAGGCCCACAGACTACCCGGCGGCTTTCGACCGCGAATGGCCGGCGCGTTTATCTCGGAGTGATCCTTGGCTACGCTTTGATGCTGCCACCACAACTGAATGCAAATTTCCTTGGCTCGGTCTTTCCTCCATACCGGATCTTGCTGATGGTCATGTCGCTCTACATATTGTCGGCGATTTTCCGCCGGCAATTGAAGCCGACCTGGGCCGATGGCGCCGTGCTCGCAGCCACGGGATGGATTTGCGCAGCGATGTTCGTCTCGTCCGACACCCAGCAGGCCATTACGGCAAGCCTCGCACACATCGTCGACGTAGCGATTGCCTATTTCCTGTCGCGCGCGATCTTTCGCAATATCGGAGATCTTCGCGCATTTCTCCTGTTAATGCTTCCAGGATTGCTGATCGTGGGGACGATCATCATGGTGGAGGCGATCACGCACACGCACATTATTCAAGGCATTTTCAGCGAACTGACGGGACATCCGGTCCAGTATGGCTCGTCACCCAGGTTCGGCTTGATGCGAGCACAAGGACCATTTCCCCATCCGATCCTTGCCGGAATATTCTTTGTAAGCTTTCTGCCGCTGTATTGGTTGGCCGGATATAAGAAGATACCGCGCATGTCGGGCAGCTTTGCCGCCCTCACAAGCTTCTTTTCCGTCAGTTCCGCAACGCTTCTCGGCCTCGTCGCATCTATCGGGCTATTGGTATATTCCTGGATGACGAAGCGCGTTGCCAACATCACTTGGCCCCTGTTCTTCTTCGCCGCCTCCATCGTCATCTTCGTCGCAGAGCTCGGTACGAAATCCGGCACGTTTTCGCTATTCGTCCGCTTCGCCTCACTCAATTCGATGGGCGCGTACAACCGGATCCTGATCTGGGATTATGGCACCGAGAACGTAGCGCGAAACCCTTGGTTTGGCATTGGATACGCGGACTGGGTCCGCCCAGACTGGATGAGCGCATCGATGGACAACTATTGGCTGCTTTTGGCTGTAAGGTTCGGTTTGCCCGCAAGTATCTTGGTCGCAGTCGCCGTCTTGATCGGTATATCGTCGTTGATGCAGCGCTCTATCGACAATTCGGTTGCGGATGCCGATGTGCTTCGGGGGGTCGCGATCTCTCTCGGCGTCTTCGCCCTCGGTCTCGCCTCGGTTTCACTTTGGTTAGCCGTGCAAGTGTGGTTCTTCGCGCTTTTAGGTATAGCAGTTTCGTTAGGCCAAGCCGACGCGAGAAAGATTGGCAGGGTCGTGCACCCAATGTCTCACGACGGCATACGCAAGTCTAATAGCGGGGCATTCTCCTAATGAAAAAACAATTCTCCTTACTTCGCCGCACCAGCTGGTACTCTTCTGCGTGAAGTCTTTTGACGATTTTCATTACTGACCAGATCGGCGCAGGGGAGTCGAATTCGACACAAAGCTGATTGGGAAAAATACCCTTTTCGAGCATGTCGGTCAAAACCCTCGCCCAACTGCCTTCGATATCGATCTTCAAGAGCTCGATCTTTGAATGGCCCAATTTCTCCATGGCTGTTTCAATCGTGAAGCAATCAGCTTCGAAAAAGGCATCGGTGCGGTGGAGGTTCTCCACAAACCAATTCGCATGCCGGGGGTCGGTAGGTGCGTGAAATCGCACCTTGTCATCTCGATCTAGGAAGCCCCACGGATGAAAGCATACCCTGCCAGCATTCGAACGCTGCATGTATTCGACAGAGGTTGGAGTAGGGTCGAAGCTATGCACTTCCAACGCCATTTTGTCTGCGAGGGCAAAGTCGTAAGTGGCATCAAGCCCGACACCACCACAGTATGCTACCGCCCCCGGCGCGGTTTCGGCGAGCACCCACCAAGAAGCATGCCCTTCGCCAAAGCGCGCTATTTTGGCGTCTGACTTTTTGAGCTGTGTCCGCAACCACGCTCGTGCAGCCATGCGATGCAGCCTACGCCATCCTCGACTAGCAATAACTTTCACAGGCCGGTGTTCCTTTTTATTCTATGAGCGAGACCACTTTTCCAATTGAGAAGAATGATCCACGGTGTCAGAAAATACACATCTGTGATCCCATTTCACGCCACATCCACCATGATCGTTTCGTCATTGTCGCCGCGCAGCACGAAGATGCGGTCCACGCCGGTCAGCGGTTTCGCCACCGTCACCTGCCCGCCATCGAGCGCGAAATACCCCTCGCCATTGCCGCCGTAGCGGGCGTGGAAGGCGGAGGCGGCCACGCCGGTCGCCACCACGCTGCCCACTGCCGCACCCGGCGCGATCTCGGCAAGGTGATCGGGCTTACGGTGATAGACCGCTGCCAGCCCCGCAATCACGTCGTCCCATGCGGCATGATTGCCGCGCGCCAGCGCCAGCGTAGCGTTCGGATCGAAGCCCAGCTTGGCCGCCGCGCCATCGGCAAAGGCGAAAGTCCACGGATCGGTGACCGGCTCGGCCTGCCCGCTCGCATGAATGTCAGCGGGGTCGAGCAGGTCCGTCAGCACGCCGTCGCTCGCGCCGGGCGTGGTGTAGCCGCTGAAACCCTGCGCGCGGGGCAGGCCGATGCGATTGAGCGTGCCGGTCGTGGTGCCGCCGCCGCTATCGGAAAGTCCGGTCGGATGCGCCGTTGCGCTCCACACATTCGCGCCGAGCTGGAGCGTGTTGTTTGCCCCCGCTGCGCCGATATTCATGGCGATGCCGTCGCCGCCCTCGAAGCGATAGTCGCTGTATGCCTGCACAAGCAACGAATTCTGCAAGGTCTCGACGCTGCCTGCCAGCAGCGAATGGTCGAAGCGATAGGCATTGCTGACATCTGCCAGCACCGCGACGAAGCGGTCGGTGACGATGCCGGTGATCGAACTTCCGTCCGCCGCAAGCGAGGACGTGCCGGTGTGGAACGGGCCCTGCCCGTGATTGAGCATCACCACATCATCCGCCACCATGCCGTTGATGGTGACGAAGAAGCGGTTCACCTGATCGTTGTCGCCATGCGTGCCGGTGCTGGTCAGCGCCGGGTTGGTATCGACGTTCCAGACATTGCCCGCGCTGTAGCGGCCTCGGTCGAAGGTGAAGCGCGCTTTCAGCGTGCCGGTGTCGATCTCGTAGACATCGCCCGTCTGCTGGTGCCGCGAATAGCCGCCCATATCGACCTGCTGGGCGTTCCACTCATAGCCGGGACGCGAGGTGCCGATGCCGCTGCCCGGCGCGTAATAGCGGATGCGGCAGGTCTTCGCCGGATCGGGCGCGGCGGTGAAGGTGTCGGTGTCGAAATCCCACATCCCGACCAGCTGCGCTTCATGGCCATGCGGCAGGTCCGCCAGCGTCAGCCCGCTCGCATCGAAGGGGACGAAGCCGCTGCCGGTATCCACCTCGATCTGCTTGCGGCTCTGCCATATGGACATGCCGGGATGAAAGGTCATGGAACCGTGGAAGCGGCGCGATGCCTGCACGTTGGCGAACGTGCCACGGCTCCAATAGATCGGATCGGACCACATGAGGCTGTAGCAGGTATCGTCGAGATTGAGCGCAACGGCGGTGTTCCTGTCGCGCGCCTCCATCGACATGCGAGCAAGCCGTTCGAAGCGAGAGCCGGACAGGTCGATGCTGCCAGCGTTCTCGATAAAAGGCAGGAACTCGCCGACATAGACGCGCTGCTCATCGCTTTCGTCCGCCTGCGCCTCGCTCCGCGCGCGCGTGGTGTGGACGGTCTCTCCCATGACGAGGCAGCCGCGCGCGTTGAGCGCGGTGCCAGCGGCCAGAAGGAAACTGGTGCTGTTGCCGAAGGTGCGAATATCGGTCTGCCGCCAATAGGTCGAAACCGTGTCGCCAAGCGCGAGGAACACGCAGCCGTCGAGCGTCAGCGCGCCGGTCACATAAGCGCCGCTGGTCGCATGCTTGCCCAGCACCGGAGCGAGATCGCGCCGCGCCTGAAACACGGGCGCGATAGTCGCATCGCCGACCCGGTCGTTGATGTCGTCGGCGACCAGCCAGCGCGAGGCGATGTAGCCGGGGCCGTAATGCAGCGTGATGCTGGCGGGCTGCTCCCACGGGCGCGCGTAGAAATGCAGGTTGGGATTGTCGAGCAAGCCGGTGCGATCCGCCGCCTCCGCGCCCGTTGCGATGCCAATGCGCGTCTCCAGCGGCTCATACGGCACGCCCAGCGGCACGGCGGGCGCTTCGATCGCGCCGCCCGGCACCTGCGAACGCGCCATCGCCAGCCCTTCGCAGATATAGCCTGCATTGGAGAGCGTGCTGACCAGCGTGTCGGCGGTGAAGGTCTTGCTCGCGGCACACACCGGCACGGCAGCGGGCGCGCAGGCCGGGTTCTTGCGGATCATCGCCTCGCAGACGTGGACCTTGCGACCCTGCCCCGCAGTGGTGCCGGAATAGTTGATGCCGATGCCCTGCGTGTCGCCCGTGCTGTCGGCAAGCCTGTCCGCCCAGAGATACCACCATCGCTTGCCGTTGATGATACCCATGTCGTGATATCCTGCGCGATAGGTCGCCCAGTTCTCGGTGAAGCCGGTGATGTTGCCTTGCGCGTCGTGGTCGAAGTCGAAGCTGAAATTGCTGTTGCCGTGACCTCGCGGGCCGACCTTGCCCGCTTCGGTCGTCTCGATGCTGACAATGACTTCGTGCCGCAGCACATCGCCTTCCAGCACACCCGACACCTTGACGTTGTTGGCATTGTGGAAACTGCCATCGGCATCGGTCTGCGTGATGACGACGCCGCCGCCCGAGCCGCCGAAAATGTCAGGCTCGCTATGCGCCCCGGCATAGGCGATGGAGCCGCCCGAACGCGGCGCGAAATAGGCGGCATCGCCCGATCCGTGTGTTGCCGCCGGATCGTCCCACGGCGCGGAATGATAGGTGTCCGCGCCTTGCAGATACTGCCCGACAAACGCGCCGTCCCCGGCAAAGCACAGCCGCTCCTCATCCGCAGCACAGCGGACGAGCCCCTCAGGCGCGCGGCGGAACCGGCCCTCGGTGGCGGTGTAGGCGGACACGCGGCTATCGGCGGCAAACCCTTCGGACACGTCTGGCTGGCCGAGAGTGGTGAGGGCGATCGCATTGGCGGAAATGGGCCACCCGATCTTGTTTTCGCCCGGTCGGCGGAAAGCGCAGGTTAACGAGATGCCAATCCCGCTCATCAAGACAGGCCCACAATTCGCGCTGCGCTACTTGCGGGGCGCACCGCTTTCGTCCGGATCGGAAGGACCGTGCCGGAGGGCACATTGACAAGCTCAACGTCTTCGCCAGAATCCACGGCGCGCAAAACAAGACTTCCGCCTTCGCCAACGTATAGAGCTTTCGCTGTCAAAGGTAGCTCTTCAGTTTCGTGAGGAGTGATTGTGAAGGCGTGCTTTGCAGGGGACGTCAGGCTGTCAGTGGCATTTGCGAAGGGATCGAATGACATGAGATTCTCCTGGATGATTCGGGAGAGGCCGATAACCACATTGGTTCTCATGTAGGAAAGCGATTTAAGGGCGCCGGGTCTTTATTTCGGGATTTGGAGTAAATGATGGCGATATCGTCAGCCGAACTACCGCGAAAAAAGAGCCTGCCACGAAGCCGACGTTTCTTCAGGCTCATCGGTTCGCTCTTCGATCCACGGGCGTGGGCGCACGTCGCAAAGATCGTGAATTACTACAACTATTCTCACGTCGTGCCGCTGCGAAGCGTAACTTTCGATGGCGAGCGTAATGTCAGTCCCGACGCGGTGTTCCAGAATGGGGAACGTATCAGGATCGGTGAAAACGCCCGTATCGGTTCACGCTGTCATTTCTGGGCTGGGCCGGCGCACGGTCGGATTGTGATTGGTAAGCATGCGCTTTTCGGGCCAGAAGTGTTGATAACGGCGGCCAGTTACCGGTACAATGATGGGAGTCCGGTGACAGAGCAGGCAATGGACGAAGCGGACGTCATCGTCGGCGACGACGTATGGGTCGCCACCCGTGCCGTCCTGCTTCCCGGAACGGTCCTTGGAGACGGCACGATTGTCGGCGCCGGTGCCATGGTGCGCGGCGAGTTCCCCGCAATGAGCATTTTGGCTGGTTCGCCCGCCAGAATCGTCGGCGAGCGCAGGACGAGTGGGCTGAAAAATTAAGTGCGCTATCGGTCCCTAAAGGCGCGCCTGAAAGAACTGCTTGGTTCTGACTTTTAGATTGAGCGCATCTACATCGATCTGGCGTTTTTTGGGGATGCCCCCCATCAGCGCCGCAGTGACCGAGAAGGTTGAGTGGCTGCTGTGAATGAGCCAATCGCAACGCGACAGCGCGACCATATCCGCAAGAGCATAGCGTGCCTCAGAGAGCGGGTCGGTCATTTCTCCCGCTTCGAAGTGCAGCGTGTGCCCCTCGCTGGCTAGTATCTTGGGTAAAGCCTGTACGTCGCTGAAGCGGCTCGTGATTGCATCGCTAGCCTCTTGGCTATCTGTCGCGAGAAAAATTTCGGCATCGCGGTGCGAATTTTTAACGGATTCAAGGCGCCCGATAATCCTCGATAAAGGAGCACGGCGATCAGTATAGCGGACATGCACACCTATCTTTGGACGCGAGGAGGCTCCGAACAGTTTGTCGACCTTCAAGGAGACTTCCTCTAGCGGTTGAAAATGCGTTGCAAGCGTATTTGCCATGATTTCGGAAAGTGCGAGACCTGTGAATCGCCCATCCTTTCTCAGCCGTTTCGTCAAGCGATGGAGCTTTGGCACGTAGGACCAAAACACCGCCACGTCGGCTGCGTGGCCTTTCCCCGTCAAGTCGATTGAAAGCTTTCTGTAAAGCAGCGGGTCCTGATGCTTGTCCGGGAAATCCGCCCTGATGAGATCGACGGGATGCCGCGACAGCTTTCCCGCCCAGATCGCAGGGGTTACGCTGTCTGCATGATCATGACGGTCCGGCGGCTCCATCCATGCTGCGTTGAACAAAAGGGGGTAGAGATTTACGCCGGTCGGAACATACATCCCGTCGCGCCAATCCACGCTGGGAGAACGCTCGTCGAGTTGTGCTAGAACGATTCCAGTCGCTGCGGAGAGCATGCGATTGCCGAGCCCTCCCTTTGCCTTGATCACGAGGAAGCGATTTTTGTCGCGGCCGTTCATCGATGAAGACTCAATTTTGCGAGAAGACCCTTTTTCGGATGATAGCCCCGCCACCAAAGCCAAGGTTTGCCGGCAATTACACGATTGGCTTTTCCAACAGCTAGCCATCGCGCATTTCGTCGCCCGAACAACAGTCCGATGCCAACCCGGATCGCTGCTCCGGTCCAAATAAGAATGGCCGATAAGAACACGGCGGGAGCCGCCCAATGGTGCCGCGCAAATTCCATGATACCGCTGATCCGAAACAATTGTCGGCGTGTTGAGAGCGCTCGCCCATGGCCTGCGTAATGAACCGCTTTGGCAGCAGCGATCCGCATGAACGCGTGCCCTCCTTCACTCAGGCGGAAGAAGAGGTCCACTTCTTCGCAATACAGGAAATAGCGCTCGTCAAAGCCATCAACCTCTTTCCAAGCGGATTTCCGGATGAGGGCCATTCCGCCCATCAGGACCGGAACGACCATGTCTGCGGCAAATGAAGTGCCCTCCCGCGACGAGGCACCTGCATGTCCAATGGCATATCGGAAATGCCCGCCGAGCGATGGGATTGAGAGATTATTGCCTGTGTCGGCCTTCCCGGCAGGATCGAAGGAGACACCTCCGAATGCAGAGATGGAAGGTCTGTCGCGCGCCGCCTCGATGAGAATGTCAATGGCTTTGGGAGCCAGGAACAGATCCGGATTCAGCAAAAAATACAAGTCTGCACGGGCCCGCCCTGCCAACACATTGTTCGCTGCGGCGAACCCGATGTTCCCTCGGCTTTCGACGATCGAGACATATGGGAAGCGCTCACGAACGAGAGCTTCGGTCGACAGATCGCCATTGTCGATTAATAGAATTTCAAATGTGTGCGCCGCGCACGCAGCGTTTAGCGCATCGATGCATTCTTCGATGAAACCCGAAGAATTATATCCAACGACGAAGACCGAGATGTCCGGTTTGTCGTGATCGACTTTGGGCACCGCCGACCCACCCCGGCTATCGGTCGCCTCCCCTGTCATGCCCGCCGCGCAAGCTCGTCACGCTCCCACTCGATAGCACGGCCATTTCGTCGAAGGAGACCCACCCTCACTCTCGCGGTGATTTTCATTCCGAGATAGGCTAAAATATCCGCAACACTCGCCCCGGAGCGCCGCGCAGCTTTCAGATCGGTCCACGAATTGGATCCTGTGTAATTCAATTCCGGAAAGCGCGCACGCAACTCCGCATTGCCAAGCCGACGCCGCGTTTCGACCCTGATCTGGTCCCACGCCCGCCTGGGCGGCGACACCACGAAGAATACAGGCTCACCGTTCTTTGTCTGTGACACATTTTCACGTGCATTCTTTGGGAATGTAGAATGAACCCAGATATCGTCGCCCACCAGGTCGGGAAACGCACCGATCCGCCGGCTACCTGCCTCGCTGAGCCCGTAACATCCCGAACCGACCATGCTTTGAGTAACATACGGCTGCGTCGTCCAAACGCGGTAG
The DNA here is from genome assembly GCF_003605475.1 of Aurantiacibacter aquimixticola. NCBI lineage: Bacteria > Pseudomonadati > Pseudomonadota > Alphaproteobacteria > Sphingomonadales > Erythrobacteraceae > Aurantiacibacter > Aurantiacibacter aquimixticola. Next base: position 1,778,133 of record NZ_RAHX01000001.1, read on the forward strand.
TAGGCCCGGACCAGAAAATTGGATCGCGTCAAGTCGAGACGAAGAGCGGGAGAAGCGGCCATGATCCCCGGCTTCCGCAGCGCGTGAGCGACCGCCGAGAGCGAACGGAAATCGCACTGAATGTCGGCGTCGAGATATATTCTCGGGAAATATTTCGCGACTGCGCTCGCAGCGTTCATCGCTTTTGTTTTCGAACCTTCGGCAATCTCGACGACATCTATATTGGCGGGGAATTCACGCGCGATGCTCGCAGTTCGATCATCACACCCATTGGCTGCGACAATAATCTGAGTGCCATGTCCGGCAGGCGCTTCGCAAAGCGCGGTGCGCAGACATCTTTCGATTACGGCTTCTTCATTATGGGCGGGGATGATTACGGTGAATGGCGGCGGCATGATCAGTGTTCTCTCGCCATCGGCAGGGCACGCCGTTGCTTCAAGCGGTCTCCGTCTCACTCACATAACGATAATAATTATACTGGGAGTTGTACTTTTCACCAGCGTTCAGCGCACGGTATTTGGTGAGTATGCCGCCGATTGGATTGCCGCCATTCACTCGAAGACGACGAATGGCGCTGCGCACCTGGCCAAAGCGTGTTCGGTTCGCTTCCATGACAAAGGCGGTTCCGTCGACCATTCTCGATAAGGTCGGAGCGTCGGCCAATCCGAGGATTGGCGGAGAATCGAATATGATGAGCGAGTACTGCTGCCGATACCGAGCGATAAATTCGGCGAGCTGGCTGGACCCAAGCAGCTCGGTCGGATTTGGCGGCACCTCTCCAACGGACAGAATTTCAAGGTTCTCATGCACGCCTCTGATAACCGCAGAAGACAGGTCGGCGTGTCCCAAGAGCACCTCGACAAGTCCCGTCTTCGGTCGCTTTGTTCCGACCAGCGAAGCGATCGACGGCCGCCGAAGATCGGCGTCGACAAGCAGCACTTTCCTTCCGAGACTGGCGAATAGTTCTGCGAGAATGATCGCCGTTGTCGATTTCCCTTCCGCCTCTTGGCTGCTCGTCAATTGAATGACGTTGCGGTCCCTGGGCAAGGAGAAGTCGATCGTCGAGCGGATCGATGCATACGCCTCCACCAGCTCTCCGTAACGCTCTCGCCCTTCGTAATCGATATCCTGTTCAGCGACGAAGGGCGTATGTCCCAGAAGCGGTAAACCCAAACGTTCTTCGATGTCGGTGATTGATCGAATGCGATCATCCAGCATCTCTCTCAACACAGCAAGAACGCCGGCAAGCGCGATGCCGAAAACCATCGCTAGCAACAAGTTTCCCGAAAGGCTCGGTGCGTAAGGAGCTGAAGGCACGACGGCAGTATCGAGAAGATTCAATTGGCCGCCGTCGATATTCGTCGTGGCGCTTAACTGGTTGAACCGCGCAAGCAGGGCCTGAAGTTGTTCACGCAAGGCCTGGGCTTCGCGCTCGAGCACTCCGTATTCCACCTGGCGATCCTGCTCCAGCAGTGTTTCACCGGTTGCGGTGCGCAATTCTTCGGCAAGCGCGCTTTCCTGGTTTCTTGCTACCAAATATTCATTGCGGATCGACATCTTGATGTCATTCATTGCGGCATCGACCCGTTCATCGACGGCAGCAATTTGAGCGCGTAGATCTGCGACTTGCGGGAAATTGTCGTTATATCGCTGCCGCAGCGCGACCAGCTCGGTCTCCTTAGCGACCCTATCGGCCCGCAGCGATTGAACGTACGTGCTTTGCTGGACTTCCGCCAACTGTCCTGCGGGCGTGTTCTGCACGGCTCTCCAGCGTTGCTCTGCCGCAATACGCGCGGCGCGTGCAGCCGCGGCTCGGGCATTGATATTGGCGAGGTTGGCCGAGGTCAGTGTTGTTTCGCTCTGACCATCCTCCGATGCGATTGGCTGGACAACAATCCCGTTTGTGCGGGCATACCCATTCGCGGCGTTCTCGGCATCCCGCAGACGCTGGCGAATAACGGCGATCTGCTCGCGGAGGTAATCGCGCGCATATTCATTGCCTTCGACCGCCTCGCGGGTTTCGGATGCCGCAAACGCTGTCGCGTAGGCATTGGCCATTTCTGCGGCGATGGCGGGATCTTCGGAACGAAAGGCGATCTCGATGATCCAGTTGTTCGCCGGAACCTCTGCACTTACCCTGTCGTGCAGCATTGCGACGGCAATGTCCGTCTTGGAATCGCGCCAAGCGCTGTCGGACAAATCGGCCGGTCTACGCTCTTCAATATCTTCGCCGATAAAGTCATCGCGCGCGCCAAGATTGTGGTCCTCGGCGATTAAGCGGGCGAGGCTACGGCTTTCGATGATGCCCACCTGCGTCGACATGAAGTCGTAGACCTGATTGGAGGCGATTCCCTGATCGAGATTCTGGCCCTCGATGATGAAGGCCCCGAATGGCTCGACACGTACGGTCGAACGCGCTTCGTACATTGGTGTCGCGAGAATGGTAAAAACGAGCCCTGCGAGCACGGCCAGCGCAATCGTCATTGCAATCAACCAGCGCTGTCTGAACAGAATGCCACGGATAGTCGCGATGTCGATCAACTTCGGCTGGGTCGGCCCTTGCGCCGCTTCACCGTCGAGCACATAGGCATCGACCCAATTGCGGCGATTGGACCCAGGCCCATGCATCAGTGGATAATCGTTCATCGCGGTCTCAGAAATTTGCCGGATTTGCGAAAATGCCGAAAGCCGGCATGGCCCTAAGGAAGTCCTGCCAGAACACCGACAGTCCGTCCGTCCCCATAACCACACGGTCGCCGGGCTCCATCACGGGGTCGATCATCATCCCGCTACTCATCTTTTGATAGTCGAACTTCGCGACCGTAACTCCGGCTGCGGACTCGCGGAAGACAGCGACTTGTCTGGTATCGGCCGTTCGGCTCGGACCGCGGGCTTGCGCAATGGCTGATGACAGGCGCGCTCCAGGCTGGAATGTATAAACGCCCGGCTGCACGACAGCCCCCTCGACCGTAACAAGGTGTGAAGCATATTCGGAGATGTTCACACTGACCATGGGGTTGTTTAGACCGGCTGCAGCAAGCCGCTGCGTCACGTCTCTTTCGAACTCGCCTGCGGTAAAACCGGCGGCCCGTACCGGCCCCAGCATCGGTATTGAGATGTCGCCCTCCACGCCGATTTGAACGCTTTCAAGAGAGAAGTCGGGTTCTCGAAATACGCTCACGGAGATGCGGTCGGATGGACGAAGAAGATAAACATCCGGAGGTTGAACCGAATATCCGGCTTGGCCATAACCGGAGCTCGCTTGCGAAGCCGCTGGGCCGATGGCTGGATCGGGCGTATTTACGCAGGCATTCAAAAGCAATGCACACGCTATTGACGCAGATATACTCCGCATGTTCCGTCCCCGCAAAGCCCGCTTGAGAGCGTTAATGCATAATCAGGGATATTCCGCATTGCAACATCGTCTATCGGTTCCGAGGCACAGTCGCGGCGAAGGCATGTCGCTTCAGTACTAAGTATTAAATCGGATCGATGACAGTCCGCTACCAGCCACAGCCGGCACCGGTTCCGCAGCAGAGGAGCACCTTTCGTCAAACATGGTCGACCGCCTTGATCGGTCTGCTCTTTTTGATGGAATGCAGGACATGTTTGTTACAACCTCTCCCCTAAGCCTCGTCGCAATCGCGCTTTACGCCGGGGTCGCGGCGTGTGCCGCGGGGGCTGCTTGGACGGCGATAACCGAACGTCAGATGCGTTGGCATTTCCGTTTTTGGTGCATCATTGCTATCATCTTCACCCTCTTGATCCTCCTGCGCGCTTATGGCTTTGAAGAGGCGACGCGTGACACGCTGCGCACATATCTGAAAGCGAGCGATCTCTACGCTAGCAGGCGCGTGTTTCAACGTCCCGCCGCTGCTTTTCTCGTCATCAGCATAGCGGGCGCCGGAATTTTGGCCGTGCGATATCTGGCAGTCAGAAATTCCGGCCGCAGGGACGTCCTCGTTTCCGTTTCGCTTACGTGTTCAGTGCTCTCGCTTGCGCTCTTGCTGCTGCGCATTCTTTCGCTCCACAGCATCGATTTTCTTCTTTATGGACCGCTCAAGCTGAATTGGGTCTTCGATATCGGTTCGTCCGTGCTCGCTGCGGGAAGCGCGCTGGCCTACATACGCAGAGTTCGCGGGCGAATTGCGGCTGCGCATGGCAATCATTCGAAAACGCGACCGACGACGAAGGGTGGACAATACGAATGACCGGACCTTCACGGAAGCCATCCATATGTCTTGCTGGCTCCGGTGGTGGCCATTTGCGGCAGCTGCTCGACCTCGAGGGTTTCTGGGGGCGCTACGACTATTTTTTTGTTACCGAAGATACTGCATTCGGTCGCTCGATTTCAGCGAAGCATCGAGCGTATTTCCTGCCACATTTTGCTTGGGGCCAGGCGAAACTGGGAAGACCACTGCTTTTGTCGCTGAGAGCCTTGCTCGGCATGTGGCGATCGCTGACCATCATATGGAAGCGCCGGCCGGACCTCGTTTTGACGACCGGGGCCGGGTCGCAGATTTTTATCGTGATTTGGGCACGCATCTTCGGCGCGCGGATCATCGTTCTCGATAGCTTTGCGAGGTTTCGTGGCCCGAGCCTCTTCGCCCGATGGGCCGGGAAACTTGCTCATCTGCGCATTGCGCAGTCTCGCTCGGCAGCGCAACGCTGGCGGGGCGCAACACTTTACGACCCGCTTCGCGAACTCGCGCCGGTCGAGATGCCGAAAAGCGATTTGCTCGTAGCCACCGTTGGCGCGACTTTACCATTCGGCAGGCTGGTGGGAATGGTAATCGACGCAAAGGACGATGGCATCTTGCCCGAACAAATGCTTGTGCAGACGGGCTCATCGGACGCAAAAACAGCCGGACGAAGCGATGTTACCCTTGTCGAAGCCTTACCCTTCGATGACCTGATGGATGCGCAGAGGCAAGCGAAGATCGTGGTATGCCACGGCGGTACGGGCTCCATCATCACCGCTCTGCAAGCGCAGGCCGGTGTAATTGCAGTGCCCCGTCGATACGAACTCGGCGAGCATTACGACAATCATCAAGCGGAGATCTGCGAAGCGTTCGCCGCTCGTGGTTTGCTGCAGGTGGCGGAGAATGCGGAGGAATTCGCGGGCGCGCTAGAACGCGCACGATTATCGGAACCGAAACCGGTCGCAACCGATTACGGCGGCCTCGTCGAACTTCTCCATCACTTCCTCATCTCGCAAAAGTCGGTCGGAAAAGCGCTCTCGCGCGATAGCGACTGAAGCTACAGCGGCGCGCCCAAGATTTTCCTCGTCCTGCGGTCTATTGTCTTTATGAAACGCGACCTCCATCCCTAAACCGCAACGCAACACGGGAAGAAAAGTTGCAAGAATGCCAATGAATTCAGAAGCTTCAAGTCCGACTGCCGTAATCGTCGGCCTCGGATATGTGGGCCTGACCCTCGGCGTTGCCCTCGCCCAGCGCGGATGCCGCGTGATCGGGCTCGAAAAGCGCGAAGATGTCGTCGATCTGACCAATGCAGGCAAACCGCACTTTTCCGAGACGGGCCTTGATCGCGCAATGAGCAAGGTCGTCGAGAATGGCAATTTCATCGCTTGCACTGCGCTCGATCCCGCGCTGGAGGCAGGGTATTACGTCATCACGGTCGGCACCCCGCTTATCGCGGGCAGCACCAAACCGCGGATCGACATGATCGAACAGGCATCGCGGCAGGTGGCGGATCACATGCGCGATGGCGCAAGCGTAACTTTGCGCTCCACGGTCAAGCTGGGAACGGCGCGCGATGTCGTTCGGCCAATCCTCGCCGAGAGTGGCAAGAGCTTCCACCTTGCCATGTGCCCGGAGCGCACGCTGGAAGGCGCAGCGCTGAAGGAACTTGCCGAATTGCCACAGATCGTCTCCGGAGAGACGGCTGAAGCTGCAGACAAGGCTGCGGCGCTGTTCGGTCTTCTCACACCGGCGGTCGTACGTGTGAGCGATCTCGAAACCGCCGAAATGATCAAACTGATCGACAACACCTCGCGCGATGTGCGTTTCGCTTTTGCCAATGAAGTCGCGCGCGCCTGCGATGCTGTCGGCATCGATGCGGGCGAAGTCATTCGCTCCGGCAAGTTCGAATATCCGCGCACCGACGTCGCACTGCCTGGGCTGGTCGGGGGGCCGTGCTTGGAAAAGGATCCTCACATCCTGATGGCGTCCCTGGCCGAAACCGGCACTGCGCTTGAAATCACGCGGGCCTGCCGGCTGGTGAACGAGCGGCAGCCCGAGGAAACCGTGAATGCCATTGTTGCGCGCTTGGTAGAGCGCGGCAAGGGGCCGTTCCGGGTCGCGATCGCGGGTATGGCGTTCAAGGGTCGGCCGGAGACGGATGACCTGCGCGGTTCGATGTCGCTGAAAGTGATCGACGCCCTTCAAGCGCGTGACGAGATCGGCAGCATTGTCACCTATGATGGCGTGGTAGCGCGCGAGGATATCGATGCGCTTGGCCTCGATATCGAAGTCGCCGACGATCTGGTGTCCGCCTGCGATGGCGCCCACGCCTTGATCATAGCGAACAACCACCCGGAATATAGCGATCTCGACATCGACAGCTGCGTGGATGCAATGAATGATGGCGGCTTCATCTACGACTACTGGGCGCATCTCGTGAAGCGTCCGCCTGCAACGCTGGAAGGGCGGTACTTCGTGGTTGGCAACAATCGGGGCCGTTTCTGATGGCGAAAGTTGCCGTAACCGGCGCTGCAGGCTTCATCGGCGCCTATCTGACCATCGCGCTGGCCGAAGCCGGGCACGAGGTGCTGGCACTCGACAATTATGCTCGTGGCCGCCCCGCTCGCCTTGCCAAAGCGCCGGACAATGTCGAGACGATCACGTGCGACGTGCGCGATCGAGAGGCGCTGGAGCAACACCTTGCCGGCGTCGATACGATGTTTCACCTCGCCGCGATCAACGGCACGGAAAATTTTTACAAACAACCGCAGCTCGTCCTCGATGTCGGCGTGCGCGGTGCATTGGCCGTGGCGGAAGCCTGCAACGCCGTCGGCGTTCGCACGCTGATCGCGGCCTCTTCAGCCGAGGTCTATCAGACGCCGCCCGAAGTGCCGACGGATGAGGACGTGCCGCTTATCCTCCCCAATTCGCTCAATCCGCGATATTCCTATGGCGGTTCGAAGATCGTCACCGAACTGATCGCGTTCAATTACTGCCGCGAGACGATTGCACAGGTGCAGTGCTTCCGTCCGCACAATGTCTATGGCCCCGACATGGGCTGGAAGCACGTGATCCCGCAGCTTATCGCCAAGATCACCGCAGCTAGCGCGGGCGATGGCGTGGTGGAGCTGCAGGGCGACGGGACGGAAACGCGCGCCTTTTGTTATGTCGACGATATCGTCGCGGGTATCATCGCCATGTGGGAGCGCGGCGAGACGATGAATGTTTACCACATCGGCTCGATGGAGGAGGTCGCGATCCGCGACCTCACCGAACGAGTGGCGGCAGCGATGGGCGCTGATGTCTCGTTCCGCACTGGCGAGGCCCCAGCCGGCGCAACGCCGCGCCGCTGCCCGGATATCGCCAAGATGCGGGGGCTCGGTTACGAGCCGAAGGTGCCGCTTGCCGAAGGGATCGCGCGCACCGTCGCATGGTATCGCGACAATCCCGAGCCTGTCGGCGGGAATGAATTGCTGTGAGCGATAGCTACGACCTGAAGGGAAAGCGCGTTTTCGTAGCCGGGCATCGCGGCCTGGTCGGCAAGGCAATCATGCGGCGGCTGGAAAACGAAGACTGCCAGTTGCTGACGGTGGGCCGCGAGGATTGCGACCTGCGAGAGCAGGCGCAGGTGCGCGACTGGTTTGCGGCCAACACGCCCGATGCCGTCATCGTCGCTGCAGCAAAGGTCGGCGGCATCCTTGCCAACGATACCTATCCGGCCGAATTTCTCTACGACAACCTCATGATCGAGGCCAATGTCATCGACGCGGCCTATCGCAGCGGTGTGGAGAAGCTGCTATTTCTCGGATCGTCGTGCATATACCCGAAAATGGCGCCTCAGCCGATCACCGAGGACGCGCTGCTCACCGGTCCGCTGGAGCCGACGAACGAGTGGTATGCCATTGCCAAGATCGCCGGGATCAAATTGTGCCAGGCGTATCGCAAGCAATATGGCGCAGACTTCATAAGCGCCATGCCGACCAATCTCTACGGCCCGGGCGACAGCTTCGACCTTGAGAACAGTCATGTCCTGCCCGCACTCATTCGCAAGGCGCATGAGGCAAAAGAAGCCGGCGACGCGTCTTTCGAAATCTGGGGCACTGGATCGCCCCGCCGGGAATTTCTGCATGTCGACGATCTCGCCGACGGCGCGATTTTCCTGCTGCAGAACTATTCCGGCCATGAGCATGTCAATCTCGGCTCCAGCGAGGATCTGCCGATCGTCGAGCTTGCCGAGACGGTGTGCGAGGTCGTGGGCTTCGATGGCGACATCACCAAGGACACCAGCAAACCGGACGGCACCCCGCGCAAGCTGATGAGCGGCGACAAGATCGCCGCCATGGGTTGGAAGCCGCAGATCGGCCTTCGTGAAGGTATCGCCGATGCCTATCGCGCCTTCCTGGCAGGCGAGCGAAAGAACTGATTAGAAAGCGCGGTCGTGCATCAGGACGCGCAGCGTGCTGACAAGAATCACCACGTCGCGCCAAAGCGTCCACCCGCGCATGTATTCGAGATCGGCGACCAGGCGATGGGACAGATCCGCCTCGGTATCGGTCGCTCCGCGATAGCCGCGCACCTGCGCGAGACCGGTGATACCCGGGCGCAGCGTGTGGCGCTGCCAGTATTTCGTGTCCACCTGCCAGAAAAGCTTCGCCCCCGCCTTCGAGCCGAGTGCGTGGGGGCGGGGTCCCACCATGCTCATATCGCCGCGCAGGACGTTGATGAGCTGTGGCAACTCGTCCACGCTGGTGCGCCTGATCATGCGGCCGATGCGGGTGATACGATCGTCGTCCTTTGCGGCAGACCGCAAACCGTCGGCATCGCTTTCGCGCATCGATCGGAATTTCAGGATTTCGAAGAACTGGTTGCCGCGACCCATTCGCCGCTGGACGAACATCACCGGGCCGCCGTCCTCGAGTTTGATCAGCAATGCGACGAGCAGCATGATCGGCGAAAGCATGAGCAACGCGCTTCCCGAAATCACGATGTCGAAAATGCGCTTGGCCGCCCGCGCTCGCAAGCCGAGCGTACCGGTCGACACCTTCAGGGCGGAAAAGCCCGCTGCGTCATGATGGACCACATCGATCGCGCCGATATCGCGCGAAAGCTGGTGGACCACTTCCCCAGAAATGCCGGTTCCCTTCAACACCTTCGCCCATGCGGGCCGATCGGCTTGCGAACAGCTGACGATCACCTCGTCCATATTGCGCAGATACTTGCTTAGCCGGTCGAGCGCGCGTGGGTCATCGATATCGGGCACAAGACCATGTTCGCTCGCATCGATATGCTGCGCATGCGGCACGTCGAATGCCGGTCCTCCGGCATGGATTGCAAGGCGATTGATCGCGGTCGGCCCCAAGCGTTTCCGGACGGCGCGAACCAGCGCTACGCGCATGGCAATCATCGGGATGATGACGGACATCAGCCCTGCAACGAATACGACACGCGAAAGCTCGGCATTGATCTTGGCGAAGAAGGCCAGAAGATTGAGCAGCGCGGCAGACAATGCGAGCGCGACGAGCGCTTTCAGGGCTGTATCCTGCCAATCGACCAGCGCACGGCGCGAATAGGTGCCGTTGTATAGCGCGATGGTGAGATAGAGCGGGAGGATAACGTAGGCGGACAGCATACCGCTATCGAGCCGCGACCAATCCGTCAGCGTGCCGAGATAGATCGCCGAAACCGCATAGAAGCAGCCGAGCAGGATCGCGACATCACCGCTCAGCAGGGCAAGATAGGCGCGGAGCCGCCGACGCTCGAGCGAACGTACCAGGCCGTTTTCGGGCGCGGTCGGCAGCTGGGCACGCGACTGTTCGGCCCGGTTTTCGTCGGACTCTACCGCGACTGGCAGCAATTCGATTTGTGCAGCATCCGCCATCGGATTTCACACCCGCCATTCGCACTTGCAACATGCTAGGTAGAAACGCTTAGGCGGAAATAGTCAATATGGGTGAAATGTCAGGCCCGGTCTCGCGGCGCGTCAGCGGCGAGCTGCCGCATATCGGGCGATCTGGGTCAGCTCCCGGGCGAGCAGAAGCTGCGCGGTCTGGCTGTTCGCCAGAAGCGAGCGGTGAAGGTCCGCAAGCCGCGGCACAAGCCGTTCCAGCTTGCCGCCGCTCCAGCAGTTGAGCTGTGCCGCGACGTCGCGATGCTCCCGGAAGAAGACGCCGTTCTGGCTCAGAAATTGCTTCATGTCGCTGCCGGCCCGCCAACGTGATGCCAATGAGGCGAGCTGTGCTGCGCGGCGTTCGAGGGCGAGGGCGACGCCGACGGGATTGAGCGAGACTTCGTCCATCCGCGCCAGTTCGCTGGGCAGCTTGCCGAGCTCGCCGCCAAGCGCGGCATTCACCAGCGGCATGAAGCCATCCTCCTCAGTGCTCGCGCCGACCGCTTCCCATGCCGCCCCATCCGCGACTTTGGGGGATTGCGGCGATGCATCGAGATAGAGGGCGAGTTTGTCGATTTCCGACTGCGCCAGCCGCACGTCCAGGCCGGCCGCCCGGGCGATCGTCTCGCCCAGATCGCCGCCCAGCCGCATTCCGGCCGCATCGGCCATCGCGCGCACGTCGGCCGTTACGGATTTGAGATCGGGCGGATAGAAGATCGCGACCAGCGCATCGTCGCGCTTGATCAGAAGTTTGGCACTTCGCGATTTGTCGGTGGCGCTGGTGGCGACGATGAAGATCGGCCATCCGTCCTCCACTTCGCCGCGATCGGCAAGTTCGCACCAGCTCTTGATCGCATCATGCGCTTCCTCGCCTGCGACGCGGGCGAGGATGTGGCGAGTGTCGCCGAATAGCGAGGTCGAGCGGGCCTCGTCCACCAGGCGCGCCGGATCGCTCTTCAGTTCCCCGCCGGACAGGTCGATCCGCTCCCCCGGCTCGCCCAGCGTTTCGAGGATCTTGCCGACGGCAGCGGACGCCCCGGCCTCGTCCTGTCCGCAGAAGAAATAGAGCCCGCAGCGCCCGCCCGCCCGCTTGGCGGCCTGGGCATAATCGCGCTGCGTCGCTTTCACTGCGCCCGTCTCACTGGTCGGCGTCGCGCAGCGTGCGCGAGACGCGGAGCACGATCTGGTCGGCGACTTCCTCTGCGAGATTCTCGAGCGCGGTCTGCTCGGCGGCGATCGTTGCGTATTCGCTGCCCACCACGTCGATACCGGCATCGGAGCCGGCGGTGGCGTCTATCAATATTATATCGCTCGATAAATCCACGAGTTGATAGCGAGCGCGCAGGGTCCGACGTTCGCGTCCGATGGTGTCGTCGGTCAGCAGGCCGAAGCCTTCAAGCTGGTCGTCGAGAACGATGTCGAGACGGTAGCGCGATGCGCCGCCATCCTCGCCCCGGCCCAGCCTGTCCTCGAGCGCGTTCTTGACCAGCCAGCCCTCGTTTCCGGGGATTGCGGCCACTTCGACAGCCGCGAGACCGCGTGCCACCGCCCCGCTGGAACCGCCAGCATAGACCGGTTTTAGCCCGCATCCCGAGAGGGACAGGGAAAGGACACCAAGGGTCAGAGCGAGGGCGGCACGGGTTCTCATGTGACGATGTTCACCAGCCTGTCGGGCACCACGACCACCTTGCGGATATCGGCCCCGTCGATCGAGCGCTGGACCTTCTCGCTGGCGAGGGCGAGCGCCTCCAGAACTTCTTTCGCCGCGCCTTTGGGAGCGGTGAGCGTATCGCGCAGCTTGCCCTTGTGCTGAACGGCGATGGTGACTTCGTCCTCCACCAGCAGCGCGGCGTCGACTTCCGGCCAGGCGGCTTGGGCGATCAGCCCGCTTTCGCCGAGGCGATGCCAGCCTTCCTCGGCGAGATGGGGCATCATGGGCGAGGCCATCAGCAGCAGCGATCGGATCGCGTGGTTGCGGCTCGCCGAAGGCGCGGCCTTCTCTGCGGCGCTGGTGAGTTCGTAGAGGCGGGCGACCGCCTTGTTGAAGGCAAGCGCCTCGATGTCCTCGGCCACGGCGGCGATGGTCTGGTGGGTCTTGCGGGCGAGCGGCCTGTCCTCGCCCTGAGCGCCATCGTCATGCTGGCCGAGCAGGCGCCAGAGGCGTTGGACATAGCGCCCGCAACCTTCGATCCCGCTTTCGGACCAGGGCAAGTCGCGCTCGGGCGGGGAGTCCGACAGCATGAACCAGCGCACAGCGTCGGCGCCGTAATCGCGGATGATGTCCTCGGGATCGACGACGTTCTTCTTCGATTTCGACATCTTCACGACGCGGCCGATCTCGACCTCGCCGCCATCCGCCGTCAGCAGCGCCCGCTCCGCTTCGCGGCTCACTTCACTCGGCGCGAAATAGACCGTCCGCTCGCCTTCGCGGCGCGAATAGGTCTCGTGCGTCACCATGCCTTGCGTGAACAGGCTGGCGAAGGGCTCCTTAACCTCCAGCTTGCCGATGCGGGCGAGGGCGCGGGTCCAGAAGCGAGCGTAGAGCAGGTGCAGGATCGCATGCTCGATCCCGCCGATATACTGGTCCACCGGCAGCCATTTGGCGACTTCCTCCGCGTCGAAAGGCCGGTCCGCCGGCTGGCTGGCGAAGCGCAGGAAATACCAGCTGGAATTGACGAAGGTGTCGAGCGTGTCGGTTTCGCGAACCGCTGCGCCACCGCATTTCGGACAGTCGGCGTCCTTCCAGCTTTCGTGCCGCAGCAGCGGATTGCCCGGCTGGCTGAAATCGACATCCTCGGGCAGTTTTACGGGCAGCTGGTCTTTGGGCACGGGAACAACGCCGCAGGCATCGCAATGGATGAAAGGAATGGGCGTACCCCAATAACGCTGGCGCGAAACGCCCCAGTCGCGCAGCCGCCAGACTGTCGTGCCCTTGCCCCAGTCGCCGCTTTCGGCGCGCGCGATCACTTCGCGCTTGGCGTTCTCTACGTCCATGCCGGTGAGGAAATCGGAATTGACGATCACGCCGTCGCCTGCTTCCGCCTCACCTTCGAAAGGCTTGCCCGCTCCATCGACCGACGCAGCGACGACGCGCGGGATCGGCAAGCCGTATTTCACGGCGAATTCGAAATCGCGCTGGTCGTGGCCGGGCACCGCCATGATCGCGCCGGTGCCGTAATCCATCAGCACGAAATTCGCGATGTAGAGCGGCAGGTCCGCACCTGTGAAAGGGTGCTTCGCGGTGATGCCGGTGTCGAAGCCGAGCTTTTCGGCTGTCTCGAGCTCCGCAGCGGTCGTCCCGCCTTTCTTGCACAACGCGATGAAGTCGCGCGCTTCGGCGCTGTCGAGCGCCTGCGCCACCGGATGATCCGCCGCCACGGCAACGAAGCTCGCACCGAAGATCGTGTCGGGCCGGGTGGTGTAGACGGGCAGAGCCTCACCATTCGAGAGGTCGAAGGAAAACTCCAGTCCCGTGGATTTGCCGATCCAGTTTTCCTGCATCAGCCGCACCTTTTGCGGCCAGTCCTCCAAGCCCTGCACGCCGTCGAGCAGCTCGTTGGCAAAATCGGTGATCTTGAGGAACCACTGGTTGAGCTTGCGCTTCTCGACCTCCGCGCCGCTGCGCCAGCCCTTGCCGTCAATCACCTGCTCGTTGGCGAGCACGGTCATGTCGACCGGATCCCAATTGACCTCGCTTTCCTTGCGATAGACGAGGCCTGCCTCGAACAGGTCGATAAACAGCGCCTGTTCGTGGCCGTAATATTCAGGATCGCATGTCGCGAATTCGCGGGACCAGTCGAGTGCGAAGCCAAGCTGTTTCAGCTGCCCCTTCATCGTCGCGATGTTGTCGTAGGTCCAGCCGGCGGGATGGACGCCCTTTTCCATCGCCGCGTTTTCGGCGGGCATACCGAAGGCGTCCCAGCCCATCGGATGCAGCACCTCGTCACCGCGCATCTTGCGATAGCGGGCGAGGACGTCGCCCATCGTGTAATTGCGGACATGGCCGATATGGATGCGCCCGCTGGGATAGGGGAACATCTCCAGCACGTAGCTTTTCGGCTTGCTGCTGGCGCTGTCCGCCTCGAAACAGCGCGCGTCGTCCCACGCGCGCTGCCAGCGCGCATCGGCAGTGCCAGGATCGAACCTGGTTTCGAATCCGTCCAAACTCATGCCCCGCCTCTAGCGAGGTTTACAGGACGGTGGAACGGCGCAAATCGCGTGCCTTGGTGAGAATGATGTCTTCCAGCCGCTGGACGGTGGCGGCCTGTACCGGCGCTTCCACCCAGTTGCCGTTCTGCATGACCTGTCGGCTGGCGGCGACGCGCAGCGCATCGGCGCGCAGCGTCTGGTCGAGGATGGAGACCGATACCTTCACCCGCTCGTTCGGCGAGGTGGGATTGGCATACCAGTCGGTGATCAGGACGCCGCCATTGCTGTCCGCGGTGGTCAGCGGCATGAAGGAAAGCGTCTCCAGGCTGGCACGCCAGAGATAGGAATTGACACCGATCGTCGTGGTCTGCGCCGCAGCCATGTCCGCCCGTAGCCGCGCGTCATTGCCGCCGCCGCAAGCCGTGAGGCCGAGCGCGGCCGCGCCGAGAATGGCGGAGCGGATGAAGATGCGGGAGGTCGAATGGGCCATTGTCTATCCTGAAAAATGCGCTGCGGAGCGATCGTCGCCGCTCCTTGTCAGAGCCTCTATACAAGTCGCCAGCCGGGCGGCAAGCCGCGGCCGGTTTCAAGCATCGCACATGCGCCCTGCAGGCGTGAATGGCGGCTTAATCGGCGGATGCCGGAGCGGGAGCGGCGGCGTTTACGATTTGTAGACTCAAGGCAACACTTCGCCGAAAGCTGATTCAATTCCGCGCATTAAGTGGAAAACATGGGCACCAAAGCCTACGAAGTGAGTCGACACCATGCGTACCGAGTCGGTTTCGTTCACCGGCGGTGCACGGACAGGGGATTAGAGGCCGAGCCATGAGCAAGAAGGGCAACATAGCGGTACGCAAGGCGGCGCTCGCAGCGTCCGCTGTGCTGTGCGCCGTTGCCCTGCCAAGCTCCGCCATCGCCATCGGCCTTCTGGAGAGCGATTCGTCGCAGCTGCGCAACCAGTTCGCATTCACGCCGGCATCCGCCGATCCCGACATTGCAGAACTCGTCGCCGAGACCACCAAGGGCCAGGCGCGGATGATGCGCTTCACGCCGGCGGCCGCTGCCGTGCCGGGCGCGGAACGTGCCGTGACGGTTGCCGTGCGTGTCGATGCGCAAACCGCACAGGCACTGGCGAGCAGCACGAACATCGCCGCCGGTCGCAGCGATGCTTCGTCCTCGACGAGCCTGAATGTGACGCCAACACGCTACAATCTCGGCCTGGCCCGCGGCTTCGGCAATTTCACGCAGTCTTCCACCAGGCCCGGCGCGCGCAGTGCTGCGCTTTCGCCGACCCGCTCGAGCCCGCAATTGTCGCGCTCGCTGTCGGATGCCAATATTCCGGACCTGTCCACCTTCGCCCCGCGCAGCCGCGCTCGCGAGGAGGACAGCCGTTTCGCCGCGCGCGTCGAAATGGATGAGCGCCGCTCGGTCGCCGCGCGCGACAATCGCGGCGCGGTGAGTGACCAGATGGTGGATGTGCAGGGCAGCTATCGCCTGACCAACAATCTCGATATCACCGCGGGCGTCCGTTACGAGCAGGATCGCGATATCGTGCCGCTGCCCGAAGTCGATCAGCAGGACAGCCAGGCCGTTTACGTCGGGACGCAGTTCCGCTTCTGATATTCGCGCCTTTTCGCCCGGCATTCGTATGTGAGACCTCGCTTCTGCGGGGTTTTTCTTTGCGTGCCCGGCGAGCGCTCGCTTAAGACAAGACCACAAATCGACTCAAAGCGATAAAACAGGAGAGAGAATTATGGGCCGAGTAGCAGTCGTCACCGGTGGCACGCGCGGTATCGGACGCGCCGTGTGCGAACATCTGAAGGATGACGGCTTCACCGTCGTCGCCAGCTATGCAGGCAATGACGATGCAGCCCGCGCCTTCACGGACGAGACGGGCATTCCGACCTACAAATTCGACGTTGGCGATTATGACGCGACGCAGGAAGCCTGCGCCAAGATCGCCGAGGACGTCGGGCCGATCGAAGTCATCGTGAACAATGCCGGCATCACCCGCGACGGCACGCTGATGAAAATGAGCTATGACGACTGGAACGACGTCATGCGCACCAATCTCGGCGGCTGTTTCAACATGGCCAAGGCCGCGTTCGAAGGCATGAAAGAGCGCAAATGGGGCCGGATCGTGAATATCGGTTCGATCAACGGACAGGCGGGGCAGTACGGCCAGGTCAATTATGCCGCCGCCAAGTCGGGCATTCACGGCTTTACCAAGGCGCTGGCGCAGGAAGGCGCGCGCTACGGCATCACGGTCAACGCGATTGCGCCCGGCTATATCGATACCGACATGGTCGCCGCCGTGCCGGAAAACGTGCTCGAAAAGATCGTCGCCAAGATCCCGGTCGGCCGCCTCGGCCAGGCAAGCGAGATCGCCCGCGGGGTGAGCTTCCTCGCCAGCGAAGACGGGGCTTTTGTCACCGGATCGACCATGTCGATCAATGGCGGGCAGCACATGTATTGATGTTTCGGCGAAACGTGCTTGCATCGATGTAAGTAGCGCGCTAACTGACACTCGTGTAATTACGAGGTCAGACCGGTGGAAGCGAAGCAGATCGAACGCAATGTCATCGCCCGGGTGCGAGCATTGGAAGTGCGCATTGCCTGGCCGACGATTGCGCTGGCCGCAGCAGTCTTTGTCGGCTGGAGCCTGACGGTCCTCGCCGCTGCGATGGGCTGGCTGCCGCTCTGGCTGGCGCTGCCCGTCAACGCCGTCTTCGCCTATCTCGCCTACACGCCCGCGCATGACAGCACGCACGGCTCGGTGGCGCGCGGCGCGCATGAATGGCTGAACTACGTCGTCGGGCTGAGCGCGGTTTTTCCGCTTCTGCACAATATCTCGCTGCATCGCCTTACGCATCTTTCGCATCACCGCCACCTCAACGATCCGGAAATGGATGCCGATCACTGGGTCGCGGCCGAACGCTGGTGGAGCGTGCTTGCGCGCTGCATGACGGTGGTGTTCTCGCATTATCGCCTCGGCTGGCGACTGGCCGATTGGCGCACACGGGCGATCGCAGTGCTGGAAAACGCGGCGAGCCTGGCCGTGCCGCTTTTGGTCGCGCTATTCGCGGGATGGGAGACCGCGCTTCTGGCAGTCATCGTGCCCGCGATTATCGGCCAGACGGCGCTCGCCTTTCTGTTCGATTACATCGTTCATGCACCCTACGATGGCAAAGGCCGCTTCGGCGCGACGCGCGCTTTCTTATTGCCGCACCGCTGGCGGCGCATCGGATCGGCGCTCTGGATGCAACAGAACTACCATCTCGCGCATCACCTCTATCCATGGATCCCGTTCTACCGCTATCGGCATGTGCTCGAAGCGGCGGAACCTCTTGTCGAAGCGCGAGGCGGCGTTATCGTTCGCTTGTGAGCGACGATATCTATCATCCGCCGATCAAACGCTCTGTCGAGATCGCCGGGCACAAGACTTCGATCAGCCTCGAACCGCTATTCTGGGATATGCTGCGCCATGAGGCGGACAGGCGCGGGCTGCCGCTCAATGCTCTGGTCGCGCAGATCGACGCCGAACGGCTGGAGGCCGAGCAGCCGCCCGGCCTTGCAACGTCAGTCAGACTGTGGCTGGCCGCAAGGGCACAGTCCGCCGGCGATCAGTAATTGGCAGGCGGATCGCTGGCCGGGGTCGCCTGATCGCTCTCCTCGTCGATCTGGTCCCACGTGTCCTTGTTCGGCTTGTCCTTCATCGCGCCCGGACCGGCATTGCGAACTTGCGCGAAGTTCTCCCCGCCCGCTTCACCTTCGGCGAAAGCTTCGTTCTGTTCGCGGCGGCGCTTGTCGAAATAGCGATATCCGGCATAGCCGAGACCGCCGAGTGCTGCGAGTTTGATAAGCATTTTTGAAACTCCTGTTCCTTTCCATGCCAACGGCGCAGATTGCGGAAAGGTCCGCCGGTCAGTCCATCATTGCTTGGACCGCGCGTAGCTCGTAATTGCCAGCAGGCAGCAGCAGATCGACCGTTTCGCCAGGGAAAATCAGCACCCTGTCCATCGGCACGGCTGCTTCCGGCTCTCCCGACAAGCGCGCTTCGACGACGTGGGCGCCCTGTGTGGGAATGAGTGGGGCGGGGACGGAAACGCGAAGATCGCCAGCCTCCGCTCGCCAAGTAGGGCGCTGCCCTTCGAAACGCGTTACGGGGTGCGCGATGACGAAGTCGAACGCGCCCTCCGGCGCGTCCGGCCCATTGCCTGCGAGCCTGATGGGACCGGACTCTTCTCGGCACTGATATTGCGAAATGGTCAGTGGATCGATGCCGGTCAGATCGCGCAAGCGCGCCGCCATCCAGAGGTCTTCCCGCCCGTCGGAAAAACCGATCGGCGTCTCTCTCGCGTGGCTGTAGCCGACATGCACGAGCATGCGTGCATCCGGGCCTGCTTCGGCAAGGGCGTCGGCCAGCGCTTGCGCCTGAAACGCCTCGCGCCAGGCAATTTGCTGCGCGACGGGCGCGGACCGGTCCCGCTGCACATTATCTTCGTAAGGTACCGGAATATACCCCAACCGCTTTACCGTTCTGAGCAGGCGGCCAAAGGCAGGTTCCGAACTGTAGTGTCCATCGACGTCGCGCGGATAGGGCAAGCCGACGCTTTCAAGCACTGGAGGCACGCCATCGGTTGGGTTCGAGAATGTTTCCGCGGCGAAATGCGTGAAGCCGAGCGGTTCGAG
Organism: Aurantiacibacter aquimixticola; assembly: GCF_003605475.1. Lineage (NCBI taxonomy): Bacteria > Pseudomonadati > Pseudomonadota > Alphaproteobacteria > Sphingomonadales > Erythrobacteraceae > Aurantiacibacter > Aurantiacibacter aquimixticola. The sequence goes on from NZ_RAHX01000001.1 coordinate 1,797,066, forward strand.
GCGTGCGGCAAGTTCTGCAGTAAAGTTGCGATGGCGCGAAACGACATGACTTTCGTTCACGATGACGATCCGCGCGTTTTCCGCAGCGTCGACAATGGCATCGAGCACCGCCTGCTCACCGGAGACATTCGACGGGTGTGGTGCGCAGGAAGCGGGACGGTATTCGTCGCTGGTTGCCGCGGTCAGATCTTCCCGCCCCAGCCCTGCATAGAGCTGCTCGAAAATGCTTGTCCGATAAGCGGCATCGCGATCTGGAATGCGCAGGTCGTATCGGATCGGCAAGCTGGTGTCAGCTGCATCCACGATCGGCATCTTCGGCCCGAACGTGACGCGAGCTGGCTCACTCGTGATGCAAGCCGACAGGGCGATTGCACCCATGGCCACCAGTGCGCCCTTGACCGTTTTTGCAGCGTCTTTCATTGCCCAGAGCATGACCACTCGCAAACCCATTCGCAAGGCCGTGTTCCCCGTTGCCGGGCTCGGCACGAGGTTCCTTCCGGCCACCAAGGCTATTCCGAAGGAATTGCTGCCGATCGTCGACAAGCCGCTGATCCAGTATGCGGTGGACGAGGCGCGCGAGGCGGGGATCGAACAGATGATCTTCGTGACGGGCCGCGGCAAGACCGCGATCGTCGAACACTTCGACGTCGCCTACGAGCTCGAGACCACGATGGGAGAGCGCGGCAAGGATCTGAGCGTGCTCGATTCCAGCCGCTTCACGCCCGGCGACATCATTACCGTGCGCCAGCAGGTTCCCATGGGCCTCGGCCATGCCATCTGGTGCGCGCGCGCCATCGTGGGCGACGAACCGTTTGCAATCCTGCTGCCCGACGAGATGATGGTGGGCGAGCCGGGCTGCATGGCGCAGATGGTCGACGCCTATAACGATGTCGGCGGGAACCTGATTTCGGTGCTCGAAGTGCCTCGTGAGGACGTATCGAGCTACGGCGTGATCGACCCCGGCTCCTCATCCGGCGCGCTGACCGAGGTGAAAGGCCTGGTGGAGAAACCGCCGGTGGACGAGGCGCCGTCCAACAAGATCATTTCCGGCCGCTACATTCTCCAGCCCGAAGTGATGCGCACGCTTGAAAACCAGGGCAAGGGCGCGGGCGGCGAAATCCAGCTGACCGATGCGATGGCACGGATGATCGGCAACCAGCCTTTCCATGCCGTCACTTTCGAAGGCCGACGGTTCGATTGCGGGAGCAAATTGGGATTCGTCGAAGCGACGCTGACGCTGGCGCTCGAGCGTGAGGACATGGGCGAAGACGTCCGCGCGATGGCGCGGCGCCTGCTGGAAAGCTGACACCAAAGAAAAAGGCGGACCGTCAGGCCCGCCTTTTCATTTCCCGTCCAAAGGAAGCACTTATTCTTCGGGTCCGCCGCGTGCGGCGTGCTCGTGATCGTCGGTCTCGAGCTGCGCCGTCATATACGGAATCGGGTTCACCGGATCACCGCCAACGCGCACTTCGTAGTGCAGGTGCGGGCCGGTAGAACGGCCGGTCGAACCGACATAGCCGATCAGGTCGCCGATGCGGACCGTATCGCCGGCGCGAACGGTGTAGCTGGACAGATGCGCGTAACGCGTTTCCGTGTCCTCTCCATGCTCGAGCTGCACATAATTGCCGTAACTGCCGTAATACTGGGCCATTTCGACCACGCCATCTGCGGTCGCATAGACCGGCGTACCGCGGGGCGCGGCAAGATCGACACCGTTATGACGGGCGCGGCGGCGCAGGACCGGATGGTTCCGCATGCCGTAACCGCTCGTCAGCCGGACATTGTCGACCGGCATGCGCTGCGGCACCATGACGGCGGCGCGCGGCGTCGGCACGATGATGCTCGACATGTCGACGCGACCGTTGTCTTCCAAGCCTTCCCAGCTGTCGAAAAGCTGGCTGAATTCGGAGTCTGCACCGCTCTCCGCGACGGTTGCAATTTCGATAATGCCTTCGGGATTATCGGTTTCATCGGCGGCGGCGGGCGTTGCCATAAGAGCAAGGCCAGCGGCGACCGCAGTGGAAATCTTGACGAGCATACGATCCCTTTTGTTTTTCGTTGTCAGGCACTTGCGTGCCCTCGTCAGAGTCATGCGTACGGCTACGCGGCCGCAAAACGCTATTTTTATCTGAGAGCGCCGGAACCCCCCGCCGTCTCGTTGATTGGGAGGTATGCGGGTAATTCTTAACTACACAATACCAGCGTAGAATTCGCGCGACAGACCGGCTGCAAGACGCGCTGAGTCGTTGAACGGAGGCTTCAAGGAGCCTCTGAAATACCGCTTCACCAACAGTTTCCATTGGATTTCCGGGGTTTTTCCGGTTCCCGCGCAGTACGCGGCGAAATGCCTTGACCCCGCAAGGACGTGACGGATTTCGTCGTCAAGGATGCGCCGCAGGATCGCCGCGCCGCGCGAATCGCCCTGTCGCTCGACCCGCGCAAGCGTCGCAGGCGTGACATCGAGACCGCGCGCCTCCAGCACCAAGGGCACCACAGCGAGGCGCGCGCCGACATCGTGTGCGGTGTCGCTGGCCGACTGCCAAAGCCCGTCATGGACCGGCAGGTCGCCATATTGTGCGTCCATCGTCGAAAGGTGGCGCTCGATCAGCGCGAAGTGCATCGCCTCATCAGCCGCCACCGCGAGGAAATCGGCGATAAAGGCTTCGCCCATCTCCTCGCCGAAACGCCCGACGATATCGAGTGCCAGGTCGATCGCGACGAATTCGATATGCGCGAGGCTATGCCAGAGGGCGATCCGGGTCTTCGCAGACCCGCCTTTGCCGCGCCTGGGCATCTGCGCGGGTGGCAGAACCTCCAGTCCGGCGGGCCAGTTGGGCCTGTCAGGCACGGTGACGGAGAACCGGCTTGCCAGCTTGCCCGTCCTCCACCCCCGCACGAGCGCGCGCGTCCGCATGACCTTGGCGCGCTTGTCTCCTGTCAGCAGGGCTTTGCGAATCGCGGTGGAAAGGTCTCCGCTCATCTCCGACTAGAGAGCCTTTGCAGCGGCCAGCACCTCGTCCGCATGACCTTTCACCTTCACCTTGCGCCATACCTGCTTGATCTTGCCGTCGGCAGCGACGAGATATGTGGTCCGCTCCATGCCCATATATTTCTTGCCATACATGTTCTTCTCGACCCAGATGCCGAGGGCTTCGGCAATTCCGTCCTCATCGCTTTCGGCGGGCGTGTCGGAGGCGAGCGGCACGGCGAGATCGTGCTTGGCGATGAATTTCTGGTGCTTGGCGGGCGGATCCTTGCTGACGCCCAGCAGCGCAGTGTCCGCCGCGGCGAACTCGTGCTTCAGCGCGGTGAAGTCCTTGTTCTCCGTCGTGCAGCCGGGCGTGTCGTCCTTGGGGTAGAAAAACATCACCAGCTTGCGACCGCGAAAGTCGGACGGTTTGACGGTGCCGCCATCGGGCGTCTCCATCATCACGTCGAGCATCGCGTCTCCGGCTTCGGGGCGTGTGGTCATGGTTCAATCTCCAGTTGCTGGTCGAAATGGCGCTGCCATTGTCCGGCGATGACGTGGCGCGTGCGGGTGATGGATCGCAAGAGCATATCGTAATTTTCCTGCCCGCATGCCCGCGCCAGTACGGCCCGGGCCTGCGGCGAAGGCGTCCCGCCATCGGGAGCGAACAAACGCTCTGCGACGAGGAAACGCGTGAGCGAGAGGTGGTGGGCGGCATAGTCGGCGGGCAGGAGACCGGCCTCGGCAAGCTGAGCGATTGCTCTTTCCAGGGCCGGGTCGAGCGCGATTCCCTTGCGCAGCTGAAGGTAGTGAATCAGGAATTCGGAATCGACCAGTCCCCCGCGCAGCAGTTTCACATCCAGCGGACCGGAAGCGGGTTTCGCCGCCAGCATTTCGCTGCGCATAACCAGTACGTCGTTCCGCAGCGTTTCAGGATCGCGCGGCGTGGCGAGGATATCCGATACAAGCTCAGCGAGCTGCGCCTTCGCCGGGGGTGAGCCGTAGAGCGGACGCGCGCGGCACAGCGCCATATGTTCCCACGTCCACGCATCTTCCCGCTGGTATTTCTCGAAGCTGTCCAGCCCCACGGCGAGCGGACCTTGGGTGCCCTGCGGCCTGAGCCGAGTGTCCACTTCGTAAAGCGCGCCCTGCGCCGTCGGCACGCTGAGCGCGGCAGTCACGCGCGCGGCGAGGCGATTGAAATAGAGCGTGGAGGATAGCGGGCGTGGTCCGTCCGATTCCCCGCCGGTGCCGTTGGTGAACAGATAGACCATGTCGAGATCGGAAGCGTGTGTCAGCGCGCCGCCGCCGAGCCGTCCAAGGCCGAGGATCATCAGTTCGCTATCGGCCATCCTGCCATGCTTGGCGCGAAATTCGCGTGTGGCGATGGACGCGCCGGTGGCGACCGCCGCTTCCGCCACGCGGCACAGGCCCTCGGCGATATCGAGTGGGTCGTGGCGGCATTCGATCAGCTGGACCCCGAGTGCGAAGCGTTCCTCCCCGACCACCTGCCGCAGGCGATCCAGCTGGACCTCGTATTCGTCCTCCTCGCTGCGTGCCATGCGGGCAATGAGGGCGGGAATGTCGGAAGGCAGGTCGAGCGCGCCGGTATCGATCAGCGCATCCAGCAGTTCCGGGCGCCGCGCCAGCTCGTCCGCGAGCGGCTGGGCGAAGGTCAGAATACGCAGCACCCGCTCCAGCAGGCCGGGCCGCTCCTCGAACAGACGGAAGAGATTGATGGCGGTGGGCAGACGGGAGAGAAACGTCTCCCATCTGGCAAGTGCGCGTTCCGGCTCCGGCGCATCGCCAAGGGCCTGCAGCAATTCGGGCGTAATGGCTTCGAACGCACTGCGCGCTTCGCTAGAGCGCAAGGCACGCAGAGTGCTCCGCCACATATCGACACGGCCTTCGAAGCGGGAGCGGAAAGATTCGGGAACGCTGACGGCAATGGGAGGGGCATCCTGCTCGCCCAGCAATCCGTCGTATCGCGCCGCGACTGCGCCGCAAATCGCGGCAAGCTCGCTTATCAGTGCAGCGCCGTCCGCCATGCCGTCGAGCCGTGCGACCCGATCGATGGCCTCCGCACTGGAAGGCAGCGAATGGGTCTGGCGATCGTCCACCATTTGCAGGCGGTGTTCGATCACCCGCAGCCGGTCGTAACTTTCGCCCAGCAGCCGGGCGTCGTCCGCATGGATGATCTGCGCCGCAGCCAGCGCGTCGAGCGCGGCGCGCGTGCCTCGGTGGCGCAAGGCAGGATTGCGGCCGCCGTAGATCAACTGCTGCGTCTGCGCGTAGAATTCGATCTCGCGAATGCCACCGCGCCCTTTTTTCACGTCGAAACCCGGGCCCGGCTCGCGTGGTCCGGAATGCGCCTTGCGGATACGCGCGGTGAGCCGGCGGATCGATTCGATGGCGGTGAAATCGAGGCTCTTGCGCCAGACGAAGGGGCGGATATCGTCGAGAAAAGCTTTTCCCGCCGCGATATCGCCCGCCGCCGCGCGCGCGCGAATGAAGGCGGCTCGCTCCCAGGCGAGCGCCGAGCTTTCGTAATGCGACATTGCACCGCCCAGCGGCACGGCGAGCGGGCTGACTTCGCTATCGGGACGCAGTCGCAGATCGACCCGCAGGACATAACCTTCCCCCGTCGGCCTGGAGAGCAATTCGACGATCTGGCGCGCATAGCGCTGCGCGGCTTCGCCGGGCTCGTCCTTATCCCGCCGGGCGATGGTGGAAGGTTCGTAAATCAGGATCGGATCGATATCGGACGAATAGTTGAGTTCGCCCGCACCCTGCTTGCCGAGCGCGAGTCCGATGAAGCCGCGCGTATCGCCATGCTCGACCCGCCGCTGCACCGCTGCCAGCATCGCCGCATCGAGCGCGCGGTCGGCGAAGCCGGTCAGTTCCGCCATCACCTGCTCGAGCGGGAACGCCCCGGCAAGGTCGCCTATGCCGAGCACCAGGGCGAGCGAAAGCCTTTCGCGCCGAAGAGCCAGGCCGCTTTCCGCGATTCCCTCGCCGCTCGCCTTTGCGGCCGCCAGCGCCTCGTCGCCCAGACCATCGGCCAGCTGCGCGGCAAGTTCGGGCCGCCGTTCGAGCGCCAGGCGCAGGAACGGCGAATGCGCTCGTGCCCGCTCCAGTCCCGATTGCCAATCCGCCGCCATGCGCCACCCCTGCCCCCGCGCCGCTTGTCTCGCAAGGCCCGCCCTGCCAGAGGATGCGGCAAACAATTCTGCGAAGAGGTCTGCCATGTTCCGAACGCTCGCCCCGATTGCCGCACTCACCTTGACGGCCTGCGCCACCGTTCCTGCGGCAACCGATGCGCCGGTATCACAGCCTTATCTGGAAGAGATGGTGCGCACGCTGTCCTCCGACGCGTTCGAGGGCCGCATGCCGGGCACGCCGGGCGGGGAGCGCACGGTTGCCTATCTGGAAGAGCAGTTTCGCGCGGCCGGCCTGCGGCCGGGGAACAATGGCAGCTATCGCCAGCAGGTGCCGCTGGTGGAGATCACGGGAAGCGATTTCGCTCCGCTCACCATCGGCGATCAGCAATTTCAATATGGCGAGGATTGGGTCGGCGTCAGCTATCGCCAAGTGCCACAGACCACGATCGAGGACAGCGAGCTGGTCTTCGTCGGCTACGGCATCAACGCGCCCGAGCGCGGCTGGAACGACTACGAGGGCGTCGATATGCGCGGGAAGACGGCGCTGATCCTCGTCAACGATCCCGACTTCGCCGAGGAGGCCGCCGAAGGCCTCTTCAATGGCCGCGCGATGACCTATTACGGCCGCTGGACCTACAAATACGAGGAAGCCGCACGGCAGGGTGCCGCTGCCGCGCTGATCGTGCATGAAGATTTTGCCGCGAGCTATGGCTGGAACGTGGTCGAAACGAGCTGGTCCGGCGCGCAGGCCTACACCGACACGGGCGGCGACGGCACCGATCAGACGATGATGAATGGCTGGGTCTCGAACGAGACGGCGCAGGGCATCATGGACGCGGCCGGCATGGAGCTGGACGCGATGGTTGCGGCCGCCAGCAGGCCGGATTTCCGAGCCGTTTCGCTTGGACAGGATGTCTCGACCAGCTTCACCAATGCCACCCGGCGCTATACCTCGAACAATGTGATCGGCGTATTGCCGGGCGCCGAGCGACCGGACGAATATGTGCTGCACACTGCGCATTGGGACCATCTGGGCATCTGCGCGCCTGGAGAAGCGGACGAAATCTGCAACGGCGCCATCGACAATGCGACCGGCACCGCCGCGCTTGCTGCTCTGGCGCAGGCCCACGCGCGGACAGGCGCGACCGATCGCAGCCTGGTCTTCCTCGCGGTGACGGCTGAGGAGTCCGGCCTCCTCGGCGCGGAATACTACGCGTCCGATCCTGTCTTCCCGCTCGACCGGACTGTCGGCGGCATCAACATGGATGGGATCGCGGTACGCGGCGCATCGCGCGATGTGAATGTGCGCGGTGGCGAAAAGAGCGATCTCGACTCCTATCTCGCCGATGCACTGGCAGCGCAGGGCCGCGTGGCGACGCCCGATCCCGCTCCGCAGGCAGGCTATTATTACCGTTCCGACCACTTCGCGCTCGTCAAACGCGGCGTGCCGATGTTCTACGTGAAGTCCGGCCTCGACCTTGTCGACGGCGGCACGGCTGCAGGTGAGGCTGCGGAAGACGCCTACCGCGCCGATGCCTATCACGCGCCGGGCGACGAATACGATCCGAACTGGAACTGGGACGGGATCATGCAGGATCTCGACCTGTATTTCCGCCTCGCCCGCGCGCTTGGCAACACGCCGGACTGGCCGAACTGGTACGAAGGCGACGAGTTCCGTGCGATCCGCGATGCCAGCTGCGCTTCCTCCCCCGCGGGCTGCTGACGCCATGACCTTCCGCATGCCGGCCGAGTGGGCGGAGCAGGACTGGATCTGGATCGGCTTCCCCGCACACGCCGATCTGTGGGAAAAGAACCTGGCTCCCGCGCAGGAAGCGATGGCGGCCTTCGCCAATGCGGTCGCCGAGACCGGGCAGGGGGTCCGACTGGTCGTGCGCAATGCAGCGGCGGAAATGCGCGCACGCGATCTGGTGTCGGGCGCGGTGCGGTTCGAGCGGCACCCCTATGGCGATATCTGGCTGCGCGACACCGGTCCGCTGACGGTGCTGGGGGCGAACGACAGGCGCCGGGCGCAAGGTTTCCGTTTCAATGGCTGGGGCGGGAAGTATTTGCTCGAAGGCGATATGGAGACGGGTGCCTCACTGGCCGAGGCGTGCGATTTGCCATATCGAAAGGCGGACTGGGTCCTGGAAGGCGGCGCTGTCGAAACGGACGGGACCGGGCTGGTCGTCACGACGGAGCAGTGCCTGCTCAATCCCAATCGCAACCCCGATCTTTCCCGCGAGGAAATCGAGGCGCGGCTCGAGCGCGATCTCGGCTTCGATCGCGTGCTCTGGCTTGGCGATGGCCTGGCGGGCGATCATACGGATGGCCATGTCGACAATCTGGCGCGCATGGTCGGCGAGAACACCATCGCCATTCCGCTGGCCAGCTCGCCTGACGATCCCAATGTCGCTGTTTACGAAGACGCGCGAAACCGGGCACGCAATGCCGGGCTCACTGTGCGCGACGTGCCGTCTCCCGGCTGGATGGGTCAGGGAGAGGATGCCGAACCGGCAAGCTACATGAATTTTGCAATCTGCAATCACATCGTCGTGGTGCCGACTTATGGCTCCCCGCATGACGAAGATGCGGTGGCGGCCATCGGCGATCTTTTCCCGGGCCGCGCCGCTATCGGTATTCGCGCCGATGCCGTGCTGACGGGCGGGGGCAGCTTTCACTGCGCCAGCCAACACGTTCCCAGAGCACGACCGGACGACGCATCTTAACACTTCGTTAGGATATGCGCGCGACAATAGCTGTATGGCTCGCGCAATCGCCTCTGTCCGCACGAACACCCCCCTGATGCAGGACTATGTCCGCATTTCGGTGACGAGTTTCTGTGCACTGGCGCTGATTGCCGCCGGACCCGCCCTGCCGTTTATCGGCTGATAGCGCACTTCACATCAGCAGCTTCCATAGCGCGCCCGCCGCCGCGCCGCCGAGCACCAGTGCGGTCGCCACCTTCCATCGCGCCTTGCTGACACGTCCGAAAGCGCGGTGGCCCAGCCAGTCGCCCAACAGCACGGCTGGAAAGAGCAGCAACGCCAGCTCGACTTCCTGCCAGCCGCCCACATCCAGCCAGACGAAGACGGCGGCCGAGATCGGTGTGACGACCAGGAAGATCGCCATCATGCTCGCCCGCGCCGCTTTCGGCTCCAATCGACCACGCAGGTAGAAGGGCGCCATGCCTGGCCCGGGCATGCCCGCAAAACCGCCGAAGAAGCCCGTGAAGAAACCCGACAGCGCCATGGCGGGGCGGCGGGGCATGACGATCTTTCCAAGCGGGATGACCACGAGAACAAAGGCAGCCAGCGACACGAGGGCGATGAGCAGTCGCGCCCAATCGACACCGAGCGCGACCAGCGCCCACAATCCGAGCGGCATGCAGGCGATAGCGAGCAAGGCTATCGGAATGGCCGAGCGATCTGCATCGCGGCGGATGCGGCCGATATCGGTGAGGCCGATGAGGAAAAGCGAGACGATACCGACCAGAACCGCGGCGCTCGGCGCGATGGCGAGCTGCAGGATCGGCACGAGCACAACCGAGAGGCCGAACCCCGCAAGGCCCCGCACGAAGCCCGCCGCCAGCGCCGCAAGCGCGGCGATTGCCACTGCTTCGATAGCGAAGCCGAACATCGCTACAGGTTGATCAGAGCGGCCAGTGCCGCAGCGCCGAGCACCACGCCGACGAAAGCGCGCCAGACTGGGTCGCTCACGCGGCCAAACACCAGCGACCCAAGCCAGTTGCCGAGCGCCATAAGCGGGAAAAGCAACACGCCGAAAACGATCAACCGCCATTCGAGCAGTCCCGTCACCGCGCCAGAGGTCAGGCTCGCCAGCGCGGAGACACCGAAGACGCCGATCATCGATGCCTTGGCGGTCACCCGCGCCATGTCCTGCCGGACGTAATAGGGCACCACGGAAATGCCGGGCATCGCAGCGAAGCCTGTCATGGCGCCCGCGATCAAGCCGGTCGCCCCGGTGGTGACACGGCCAGGCGCAAAGGCCGCGCCACGGCGGGGCAGGACGACGATGACGAAAGCAGCGAGCGCCGCCAGCGCGATCAGCACGCGCGCCAGTTCAGGCGGTGTGGCATCGAGCAGCAGCAGGCCGGGCATGACCGTCAGCACCAGTAGCGCGGCAATCCAGTAGGCGGACCGGTCCGCCTCGCGCAGGACGTAGCGCACTTCGCTGAGCGCAAGTGTGAAAGCGAGGATATTGACGAGCAGCACCGCCTCGACCGGTGCTAGCGCCAGAGCGAGGATCGGCGCGAGCAGGAAACCGAAGCCGAAACCGGTCAGCCCGCGGACGAATGCGGCAAGCAATGTCGCCAGCGCGGCGGCTACGATCTGCGCCGTCGAAAAGCCCGACAGGAGGTCCATCAAGGCGTGCTGCGGACGACAATGAGGCCGAGCGTTATCGCATGGAATGCCGCAATGGCGAGATTGCTGACGACGACCGGATTGTCGACGCTGACGGTCGCCGCGGTCGTCACCTTGTAAGCAATCTGGAGCGCCAGCAGACATGCGACGGCCGCCGGAAGCGGCTTGAACAACAGGGCTGCCGAACCGACCAGGATGGCGAGATACATGGCCAGCACGATCCCGCGTGCGGGGCTCGCCGCGCCGTAGGCGTCATCGGCCCATGGTGCAGCCGTGGCGATACCGTAAGCAACTGGCATCAGCACGACGATGTTCAGCACAAGCGAGACTACGATCATCCACTTCATGCGACGCGCCCGCGCATGTCCGTCAGGCCTTCAGATCGGGCGGGGTCGCGGCGTCTTTCAGCATGGCGATAGCTTCGTCGAGCGAGATGAACTTCTGCTCCTTCTCGCCAAGCGTGCGCATGGCGACGGTGCCTTCCTCGGCCTCTCGCTTGCCGACCACCAACAGATGCGGAACCTTCGCCAGCGAATGTTCGCGCACCTTGTAGTTGATCTTCTCGTTGCGCAGATCGCTTTCGACGCGGATGCCCGCCTCTTCCAGCTTCGCCACCGCTTCTTTCGCGTAGTCGTCCGCATCGGAGACGATGGTCGCGACCACGGCCTGTACCGGGGCGAGCCAGACGGGCAGCTTGCCGGCGAAATGCTCGATCAATATGCCGATGAAGCGTTCGTAGCTGCCGAAGATGGCGCGGTGGAGCATTACGGGGCGATGCTTCTCACCATCCTCGCCGACATAAGTCGCGTCGAGCCTTTCCGGCAGCACGCGGTCGCCCTGGATCGTACCGACCTGCCAGGTTCGGCCGATCGCGTCGGTCAAATGCCATTCGAGCTTTGGCGCGTAGAACGCCCCTTCGCCCGGCAGCTCTTCCCAGCCATATTCGTCATTGTCCATGCCCGCTTCGGTGACGGCATCGCGCAATTCCTGCTCGGCCTTGTCCCAATCGGAATCGCTGCCGAAGCGCTTTTCCGGACGCAGCGCCAGCTTGACGTGATAGTCGAAGCCGAAATCGCGATAGACGCTGTCCGCCAGTTTGCAGAAGGCGCGCACTTCATCGACCACTTGGCGCTCGGTGCAGAAGATATGCGCGTCGTCTTGCGTAAACTGGCGCACACGCATCAGGCCGTGCAGCGCGCCATGCGGTTCGTTGCGATGGCAGCAGCCCATTTCGCCGAGCCGAATCGGCAGGTCGCGATAGGAGGTGATGCCCTGCTTGAAGACGATGACATGCGCTGGACAATTCATCGGCTTCATCGCCAGCCAGTCGGCATCCTCAGCGACCCTCGGCGCGGCAAGGCCGTCTCCCAGCCCGTCAACATCGGGCACGATATCGGGCACGGCGAACATGTTCTCGGCATATTTGCCCCAGTGGCCGGACTGTTCCCATTGCTTGATATTCATCAGCTGCGGGGTCTTGATCTCGCGATAGCCCGCATTGTCCATCTTGCGGCGCATATAGGCTTCGAGCTCGCGCCAGATCCTGTAGCCGTTCGGATGCCAGAAGACCGAGCCGTGCGCCTCTTCCTGCAGGTGGAACAGATCCATTTCGCGGCCGAGCTTGCGGTGGTCGCGCTTGGCGGCCTCTTCCAGCCGCATCAGGTGCTGATTGAGCTGCTTCTTGTTGAGCCAGCCAGTGCCGTAAATGCGTGTAAGCTGCGCATTGTTCTGGTCGCCGCGCCAGTAGGCGCCCGCCACCCGCATCAGCTTGAATGCCTGCGGATCGAGCTTACCGGTGCTGGCAAGGTGTGGGCCGCGACACATGTCGAGCCAGTCCTCACCCGACCAGTACACGGTCAGTTCCTCGCCCTCGGGCAATTCCTTCGCCCATTCGGCCTTGAACGTCTCGCCTTCGGCTTCCCACTTGGCGATCAGATCCTCGCGGCTCCACACCTCCCGTTTCAGCGGTTTGTCGGCCTTGATGATGCGGCGCATCTCCTCCTCGATCGCGGGGAGGTCTTCAGACGAAAACGGCTCGCGCGTATCGGGCGCCTTCACATCATAGTAGAAGCCGTCATCGGTCGACGGGCCGAAAGTGATCTGCGTTCCGGGAAAGAGCGACTGCACCGCTTCGGCCAGCACGTGCGCGAAATCGTGCCGCGCCAGCTCAAGCGCCTCTTCCTCGTCACGGCTGGTCACCAGCGCCAGTTCGGCATCGCCTTCGAACGGGCGGTTGATGTCCCGCAATTCGCCGTCGACGCGCGCGGCGATGGCGGCCTTGGCAAGGCCCGGCCCGATCGCTGCGGCAACATCGGCAGGCGTGGAGCCGGCCTGCATTTCACGCACGGAACCGTCGGGCAGACTGATTTTCACGAGTTCGGTCATGGCACGCCACCTAATGCGTGCGAGGCGATGCGCCAAGAGCGCAATACGCCTTGCAGCGAAGGGGCAGACGGCGATAACCGCTTTGCCATGACGGACGCGCTCGACATAGACGGCATCGCCATCGCCTATCGCCACGCGCCCGGCAGCGGGCCCGCCGTGGTGTTCCTGCCCGGATACATGTCGGATATGGCAGGCGGCAAGGCGACGGCGGTGTTCGACCGGAGCACCGCGCAGGGTCGCGAATGCCTGTTGCTCGACTATTCGGGATGCGGGGAAAGCGAGGGTGACTTTGCCGACGGAACCCTGTCGCGCTGGCGGGACGAGGTCGTGGCGCTGATCGAAGCCAAGGTGGAGAACGAAAGCGTGATCATCACCGGCTCTTCGATGGGTGGCTGGCTGATGCTGCTTGTCGGCCTCGCGCTGGGCGAGCGGCTTGCCGGTCTCGTCGGCATCGCCTCGGCGCCCGATTTCTCCGAGTGGGGCTTCGATGCCGCGCAAAAGGCGAAGCTCTCTGCCGGGGAGACAATTTACGAAGAAAGCGATTACGGCTACGATCCGATGCCGACCCACGCGGCATTCTGGCGCGATGCCGAAAGCCTGAAGATGCTGGATAACGGGATCGCCATCACATGCCCGGTCCGCCTGCTGCATGGTCAGGACGACGATGACGTTCCGAGCGATATCTCGCTGCGCCTCGCCGGAGCGCTCAACAGCGAGGACGTTCAGGTGACGCTGGTAAAGGGCGGAGACCACCGTCTGAGCCGCGAAAGCGATATTGCGCTGCTACTTCGCACCGTCGCCTCTTTTTAGAGCGAAATACGGAGCTCCGCCGAATTTCCGCAAGGGCGGAATCGGAGCCGGAGGCGTAGATGGCCTTAGGCCACCTGCACACCCGCCAGCATTCCAAGAAAGTTTCATCTGAAACATTTTATGTGCATTGCCGATATTGCTTCGATAGAGACTGCGGGGAACTTCCGGTATCGGAACGCGCTGGAAGCCCCGACTCGCAAATGTCGGGGGAGGAGAGAGAACAGGGCATGGCCACCAGCAAGGGCGCCAGCGGCGCATCTTCCGATCTAAACAAGGCGGAACGCGCCTTTGCCAAGACGCTGGCGGACAGGATCAGCGGTTCGATCCTGCCTGGCGAATCTCCGCTCGAAGGCGAGCGGCTGACACAGGCGTCGCAATTTGTCGTCGAGGCGGCGCGGCAGCGGGAAGATGGCAAGCCCGCCATCCTCATCAGATCGGCAGCCGAAGGCCGCCGCTTCATGCGCATCGCCGTCATCAACAAGGACATGCCCTTCCTCGTCGATTCCATCGGCGCGACCATGGCCGCGCGAGGCCTTTCCATAGACACGCTCGTCCACCCGATCCTGCCCGTGCGACGCGAGGACGGAAAGCTGGCCGACATGCCCGAGGGCGACACAGGCGAGAAGAAGGAAAGCTGGGTCTATATCGAGACGCCGCGGCTCGATGCGAAAGAGCGTCGCGCGCTGGAAAAGGACTTGGAGACCGCCATCCTCGATGTTCGCGCCGCCGTTTCGGACTGGCCGAAGATGCGCGATGGCATGGAAGCGGATGCGGAGCGGCTCTCAGACGCGGAGGGCGCTGCCCTGCTGCGCTGGCTGTCGGAAGGCATGCTCACGCAGCTCGGGCATCTCACCCGGACGCGGGACGGCAAGGAGAGCGACAAGCTCGGTATCTGTCGCCGCTCGACCCCCGACCTGCTGGCCGAAGATGCCTATGATCGCGCTTTCGCCTGGTTCGACGGGACAAATGGCAAGCCGGGCCGCGCGCCGCTGATCATCAAGGCCAACCGGCTGAGCAAAGTGCATCGCCGCGTTCCGCTCGACCTGTTCATCGTGCCGATCCACGAGAAAGGCCTCGTCACGGCCATTTCGATCCATGCCGGCATCTGGACAAGCGCAGCGCTGGTTTCCCCGCCCGACACGGTGCCGGTCCTGCGCCAGCAATTGTCGACCATCATGGACCGGCTCGATTTCGAAACGGGCAGCCACGATTACAAGGCGCTGGTCCACGCGCTCACAGCTCTCCCGCACGATCTGATCATCAGCTTTTCGGACACCGACATCACCCGCGTGGCGACAGCGATGATGGGCCTGTCCGATCGCCCGCGGCCGCGCGCGACGCTTGTGCCCGCCCCGCTGGGCCGCCACCTTTTTGCTTTCGTCTGGCTGCCCCGCGACATGCTCTCTACGTCCGTGCGGTTGCAGGTGCAGGAACTGCTAGAGCGCGAGACCGGCGCGAGCACGCTCGACTGGAGCCTGATGGTCGAAGGCGGCAATCTCGCTCTGCTGCGTTATGTCATGGATTTTCGTCAGTCGCAGATCGAGCCGGACAATGCCGCAGTCGACAAGGCGCTGGGCGACATGCTGCGCGGCTGGACCGACGCAGTCGAGGAAGCGCTGGCGGAAGGCGAGGACGCCGGTCGCGCGGGCGCGCTGGCCCTCCGCTATGCCGAAAGCTTTCCGATCTTCTACCGCACGACCTACGGCGCGAAGGAGGCAGCGCGCGATATCGGTCGGCTGCGCAATCTCGCGGCCAATGTCGAGGACAGCGGCCTCACTCGCGATGCGCGCCTCTATCATGCGCCGCAGGACGAACCCGGCCGCCTACGCCTGAAGGTTTATCAGCATCACGGTGCGCTGCCGCTGTCCGATGCGGTGCCCGCGCTCGAGAACTTCGGTTTCCGTGTCTTGTCAGAGGTGCCGACGGAGCTCGGCGGCGAGGATACGGGCGTCGTGCACGACTTCGTGCTCGGCCTGCCGCAAGGGATGGAGCCGGACGCGTTGCTCGAACGCAGCGAAGAGATCGAAGCGGCGGTGTCTGCGGTGCTCAACGAACGGGCGGAAGACGATGTCTTCAATCGCCTTGTCATCGCGGTCGGGCTGGACGCGCAGGAAACCGACTGGCTGCGCGCTTTCTATCGCTATCTGCGCCAGTCCAACATCGCCTTCACGATCTACACCGTGGTCGATGCGCTGGCGGGTGCACCCAAGGTTACGCGCGGACTTATCGACCTGCTGCGTGCGCTCCATGATCCTGCGGCGAAGGGCGATCGGCAAAAGGCAGCCGAAAAGATCGAGCGCTCGATCCGCAAAGGCCTGGCAGAAGTGGTCGCCATCAATGACGACCGCCTGTTGCGCCGCTATTGGGAAACCATTCGCGCCGTGCTGCGCACAAATGCATTCGCCGATGCCGCGCGTGAGGCGCTCGCCTTCAAGATCGATTCCTCGCTCGTGCCCGGCTTACCCAAGCCCGTGCCGTGGCGCGAGATCTTCGTGTATTCGCGCCGCGTCGAGGGTATCCACCTGCGCGCCGGACCTGTCGCACGTGGTGGCCTACGCTGGTCCGATCGGCGAGATGACTTCCGCACCGAGATACTCGGGCTGATGAAGGCCCAGAAGGTCAAGAACGCCGTGATCGTGCCGACCGGCGCAAAAGGTGGTTTCTATCCCAAGCGCCTGCCCAATCCAACGGTGGACCGCGACGCATGGTTTGCCGAGGGCAAGGAAAGCTACAAACTCTTCATCCGCACGCTCCTGTCGATCACCGACAACATCGTCGACGAAAAGGTCCTCCATCCCGAAAATGTCGTGATCCACGATGGTGATGATCCTTATTTCGTCGTCGCGGCGGACAAGGGCACGGCAACGTTCTCGGACACCGCCAACGCCATCGCGATGGAGCGCGATTTCTGGCTGGGCGATGCCTTCGCCAGCGGCGGCTCCAACGGTTACGATCACAAGGCGATGGGCATTACGGCCCGCGGCGCGTGGATTTCGGTGCAGCGCCATTTCCTCGAAATGGGCGTCGACGTGCAGACCGATCCGGTGCGCGTCGTGGGGTGTGGAGACATGTCGGGCGACGTGTTCGGCAACGGCATGCTGCTTTCCAAGGCGATCAAACTGGTGGCCGCCTTCGATCACCGTCATATCTTCATCGACCCCGACCCCAACCCCGGTGCGAGCTGGAAGGAGCGCAAGCGACTGTTCGACATGGATCGGTCGAATTGGGGCGAATACTCGGAGAAGCTGCTGTCGAAAGGCGGCGGGATCTATCCGCGGTCCGCGAAACGGATCGCGCTGTCCAAGGCGGCGATAGAGGCGCTGGGCATTCCCGACGATATGCTGAAGGACGGCGCGCTCGATCCCGAGACGCTTATTTCCTGCATTCTCAGGAGCCCGGCCGACCTGATCTGGTTCGGCGGGATCGGCACGTACATCAAGGCCAGCCATGAAAGCCACGCCGATGTCGGCGACCCGGCCAATGACGGCTTGCGTATCGACGCGAAGAGTGTCGGCGCAAAGGTGATCGGCGAGGGCGCCAATCTGGGCGCGACGCAGGCTGGCCGGATCGAGTTCGCGCTCGGCGGCGGGCGGGTAAATACCGACTTCATCGACAATTCGGCGGGGGTCGATTGCTCGGACAACGAGGTCAATATCAAGATCGCGCTCACGGCTGCACGGCGCGCTGGCCGCCTGTCCGAAGAGCGGCGCAATGCGCTGTTGAAGGACATGACGGAAGACGTCGCTGCGCTGGTGCTGGAGGACAACCGCCTGCAGGCGCTCGCGCTCTCCATCGCGGAACAGGGCGGCAACCGCACGATCGGCGCGCAGGCGCGGCTCATCGAGATGCTCGAGGAACGCGGCGGAATGGACCGCGCCAATGAAGGCTTGGGCGACTCCGAAACGCTGACTCGCCGCGCGGCGGACGGCGCGGGACTGACCCGGCCCGAACTCGCCGTGTTGCTCTCGCACTCCAAGCTCGTGCTGCAGGACGCGGTCGAAGCCGGATCACTTGCCTCGGACGATGCCGCCGATCCGCTGGTGCTCGGCGATTTCCCGCCGCAATTGCAGGAGCAATTCAAGAACCAGCTGCTCGATCATCGTCTGCGCAACGAGATCGTCGGAACGGTAGTGGCCAACGGCATCGTCAATCGCATGGGCATGCTGCATCCCTTCGAACTGGCGGAAGAAGAAGGCGCCGGGCTCGACCAGGTCGGCGCTGCGTTCGTTTCCGCCAGTGCCCTGCTCGGCATGGACCGCGTGTGGCGCATGCTCGACACCGATCCGATGCCCGAAACGGCGCGCCTGATGCTCTTCGACCAGGCGGCACTCGCCCTGCGCGGCCATATCGCGGACCTGTTGCGCGCCGGCGGCGGGGATCTCTCTCCATCCGAACTGCAGAACGAGATCGGCGGCACGGTCTCCAAGCTCAACGACAAGGTCGACACATTGCTGGGCGATGAGGCGCGCGCGCACATCGACAGCATTTCAGCCCGCCTTGTCGAACAGGGCGCGAGCGAGGAACAGGCGGCGATGGTCGCCCGGCTCTTTGCCGTGGATGGCGCAATCGGCCTTTCGCGGCTCGCTCACAGCACCGAGCTGGACCCGCTCGCTCTCGCGAAGGCCTTCATCCAGCTCGGCGCAACGCTCGGCATCGACTGGGCGCAGTCGCGCGCTGCGGTGATGAGCCCTGCCGATCCGTGGGAGCGGCTCCTCGTCGCCGGGCTCGCACGCGATTTTCAGCAGATGCGCTTTGAATTCCTGCGCAACCTCGCGCGGCGCAAGAGGAAGAATGGTGGTGATCCCGTTGCCATGATCGAGGCCTGGGCCGACAAGCACGAGACGACTATCGCGCAGTTCCGCCGCATGATCGCCCGGGCGCAGGCGGCCACTCCGGTCGCCCCCGCAATGCTGGCGCAGATTGCCAGCCAGGCGCGCAACCTGTTGCAGGGCTAGATCGCGCCCTTGCTTGACGCGCGCCGCGATTTTGCCCACCCCGCATGACCATGATGCGTCATGACGTCGTGATCGTAGGGACCGGGCATGGCGGAGCGCAGGCCGCCATCGCGCTGCGTCAGCAGGGGTTTGACGGCTCCATCCTCATGATCGGGCGCGACCGCGCGCCGCCTTACGAACGTCCGCCGCTCTCGAAAGAATATCTCGCCCGCGACAAACCGTTCGAGCGCATCCTGATCCGTCCCGAGAGCTTCTGGGCGGACAAGAACATCACGCTGATGCTCGGCCAGGCGGTTACGAAGATCGACCCGGAGCCGCATGAAGTCGAACTCGGATCTGGCGAGCGTATCGGTTACGGCAAGCTCATCTGGGCAGCGGGCGGCGATGCCAGGCGATTATCTTGCCCCG
This sequence comes from Aurantiacibacter aquimixticola, assembly GCF_003605475.1. Taxonomy (NCBI): domain Bacteria; kingdom Pseudomonadati; phylum Pseudomonadota; class Alphaproteobacteria; order Sphingomonadales; family Erythrobacteraceae; genus Aurantiacibacter; species Aurantiacibacter aquimixticola. The sequence continues at coordinate 1,816,135 of NZ_RAHX01000001.1, forward strand.
GCGGTCATCTCGAAGGTATCCACACCGTGCGCGACAAGCGCGACGTCGATGCGTTGCTGGCCGATCTCGATGCAGGCGTAAAGCGGATCGTCGTGATCGGCGGCGGTTATATCGGGCTGGAGGCGGCTGCCGTGCTGCGCGGGCTGGGCCGCGAAGTGGTGCTGGTCGAGATGAAGGACCGCCTGCTCAATCGCGTCGCAGGCGCGGAACTGTCGGAATTCTACGAAGCGGAACACCGCCAGCGCGGGGTGGATATACGGCTCGGCGTAACTGTCGAGCGTCTGCTGGGCGAGGATCGCGTCAGCGGCGTCATGCTCGGCGATGGAGAGGAAATCGCCTGCGACGCGGTCGTCGTCGGCATCGGCATCGTCCCGGCCGTCGGCCCGCTCATTGCCGCCGGTGCCGCCGGGGCGAATGGCGTGGAAGTGAGCGACACCTGCCACACCAGTCTGGAGCAGGTTTACGCCATCGGAGACTGCGCGGCGCATGCGAATGTCTGGGCGAATGGCGCGGTGCTTCGCCTAGAAAGCGTGCAGAACGCGCACGATATGGCGACCACCGCGGCGAAGGCCATTTGCGGAGAGCCGCAGTCCTACGAGTCCTTCCCATGGTTCTGGTCCAACCAATACGATCTCAAATTGCAGACCGCCGGGATCGGCATCGGTCATGATGCCAGCGTCGTGCGTGGAAACCCGTCGGAGCGCAGCTTCTCGGTGATCTACCTGAAGGACGGGCGCGTCATCGCCGTCGATGCGGTCAACAAGACGCGGGACTATGTGCAGGGGCGAAAGCTGATCGAAGCGCGCGCGCAGGTCGATCCGGCGGACCTTGCCGATACTGAAAAAGTCCTCAAGGACCTTCGCTGAGCCGCGACAGCGCCCAGCGCGCTGCTTCCGCAACGACATCGTCAGGATCGCGCGTCAGCGTCCGGACAATCGGCTCCAAGCCCCGATTGCCGCTATTGCCCGCCGCGGTCAGGCAATTGCGCACGAACCGATTGCGACCGATCCGCTTGATGGGCGAACCGGAGAATTTCGCCCGGAAGGCCGCATCGTCGAGAGTAAGCAACGCGTCCAATCGCGGTGCCACCAAGTCCTCTTGTGGCGCGAAAGCACGGTGGCGCGCGGCGGACTGGGCGAACTTGTTCCACGGGCAAACCGCCAGGCAATCATCGCAGCCATAGATGCGGTTGCCGATCGCTTCGCGGAATTCGTCCGGTATCGGCCCCTTGTGCTCGATTGTGAGGTAGGAAATGCAACGCCGCGCATCGAGCCTGTACGGCGCAGGAAAAGCATCGGTCGGGCAGGCGTCCTGACAGTCCCGGCACGATCCGCAGCGATCGGAATGCGGCGCATCCGGCTTCAGCGCCAGTGTCGTGTAGATCGCGCCGAGAAACAGCCAGCTGCCATACTCACGACTGACCAGATTGGTGTGCTTGCCCTGCCAGCCCAGGCCCGCAGCCTCCCCCAGAGGTTTTTCCATGACCGGTGCCGTATCGACGAAGACTTTCAACTGCGTGCCGGGTTCCCGCTCCACCAGCCAGCGCGCCAGTGCCTTGGCAGCCTTTTTCAAAGTGTCGTGGTAATCGCGGCCCTGCGCATAAACCGAGATGCGTGCCCTCTCGGCATCGCCTTCCAGAGCCAGCGGATCGACATCCGGCGCGTAGCTCATGCCTAGCGCAATCACGCTTTTCGCCTCGGGCCACATCGCATTGGGGCCCTGGCGCACATCGGCGCGGTCCTCCATCCAGCCCATCGTTCCGTGATATCCGGCGGCGAGCCATTCCTGCAATCGCCGCGCCTGCTCCGGGTTGTCCTCAGCCGGTGCGATCCCGAACGCGGCGAAGCCGAGCTCGCGCGCTTTTTCGCGCAAAGCGTGCTCCAGCGATTGGCTATCGGGCGAATTAACCATAACGTGGCGACAGGGCGTTCATTCATTCCGTCTAGCGGCCCGAACATGGACATGGCGACCGGAAATATGACTGCCACACCCGTCGACACTCGCCCGCTCGCCATCGACGCGCGCGGCCTTGTGAAGCGGTTCGACAAGACCCTTGCCGTGGACGGCGTCGATATCGCGATACCGGAAGGGGCGATCTATGGCATTCTCGGGCCCAATGGCGCAGGCAAAACGACGACACTGCGCATGCTGCTCGGCATTATCGATCCGGACGCTGGCACGCGAAGCGTGCTGGGCGCGAGCAATCCGCAGGACGTTGCGCGGCGGATCGGCTATCTCCCCGAAGAGCGCGGCCTCTACCCCGCGATGAAATGCGACGAGGCGATCGGCTTCATGGGCGCCTTGCGCGGCCTGCCATTGAAAGTCGGGAAAGAGCGCGGCCGTGAACTGCTCGAAGCGCACGGGCTCGGGCATGCAATCGACAAGCAGATACGCCAGCTGTCGAAGGGCATGGCGCAAACAGTGCAGCTCCTCGGAACGCTGGTGCATCGGCCGAAACTCGTCGTGTTCGATGAGCCGTTCAGCGGTCTCGACGCAATTAACCAGGGCAAGCTGGAAGTGCTGATCCGCGGCCTGGCGGACGAAGGCACGACAGTGATCTTCTCGACTCACGTCATCGCCCATGCAGAGCGTTTGTGCGAAGGCATCGCCATCATCGCCGGTGGCAAGGTTCCGTTTACCGGCCCGGTCGACGAAGCACGCGATCGCATCCCGGCGCAGGTTCGCCTGGAAACGCGCAGCGCGGACGGGCCATGGCGCGCGGCGCTCCCCGGCGATACGCGGCGCGTCGGCAATTACTGGTCCTTTCCGCTTCCCGAAACCGGCGTCGAACCTTTGCTGAAGGCACTCATCGATGGCGATGCGGGCATCCTCTCGCTCTCCATCGAGCGCGCCGGTCTGCACGACGCCTTCGTCGCCATTGCCGGTGAAGCGGCGGCCCGTGACATGGTGACACGGGGTGGGGGAGAAGCGGCATGAGCGGCAATGCGGTGAAGGACGGCAATCGTCTGTCGCTTTGGCGCGCAGCCTGGGTCATGGCACGCCGCGATTTCAGCGCTATCCTGTTCAGCCGCACATTCATCTTTTTCCTGCTCGGGCCGCTCTTCCCGATCGTCATCATGGCCCTTGCTGGTGGTGTCGGCGCGCAGGTTCAGAGCGAGGCGTCGGGTGCCGATGTCGGCATCGCGATGGAAAGTCGCAATGTCGATGCCATGCTCGAAGCGCGTGACGCACTTGCCGAGCAGATACCCGGCGCTATCCCGGAAATGGTCGCGATTGCGCGCCTCGCGCCGGGTGAGACTTACGACGCGCGCGCCGTGCTGGAAGATGCGCAAGGCAGCCTTGCCGCCGTCGTGACCGGCACGCCCGAAGCGCCTGTCCTTACCGCCACACCGGGCCGCATCGCGCGCTGGCAAGGCACCATCGGGCTGGTGGCGGCCAGGGCAACGGAAGGTGCGCCCGTGCAATACCCGCCGGTCGGCACGAGCGTGGTCGAAACCAGCGGGGCGGCTGAGACGTCGGGCCGATTGCGGACCGCGCAAGGCGGGCAATTGCTGCTCTTCCTCCTGATCATGTTGCTCGCCAGTATGGTCTTGTCCAATCTGGTCGAGGAAAAAGGCAACAAGATCATAGAGATACTTGCCGCCGCCATTCCGATGGATGCGGTTTTTCTGGGCAAGCTCTTCGCCATGCTCGGCATTTCCGTCGTCGGCATCGTCGTTTGGGTCGGCACGGGTGCCAGCATACTTCTGGCCAGCGGCATGTCGCTTTCGGACCTGGCCAATCCCGGTGTGGGCTGGACGATGTTCTTCCTGCTGTTCGCCGCTTACTTCGCGATGGGCTATCTGCTGCTGGGCTCGATTTTCCTCGCCGTCGGTTCGCTGGCGACGACCGTGCGCGAAGTGCAGACACTTTCCATGCCTGCCACCATGTTCCAGATCCTGGTGTTCTTTTTCGCCAGCCTCGCTGTAACCGACCGGGGCGGATGGATCGAATATACTGCCATGGCATTCCCGCTCAGCTCCCCCTTCGCGATGGTGGCACGCGCGGCGACGGAAGACGCGCTGTGGACGCATGTGCTGGCCCTCGCATGGCAGGCCATGTGGGTGGCGATCTTCATTCGCATTGGCGCCGGTCTTTTCCGTCGCCGGGTGATGAAGTCCGGCCCGCGAGAGGCGCGTCGCCAGCCGATTATCAAGGCGTTGGCGAGAATGTTCAGGAACGGTTCGTCCGCTGAAATATAGGGCTCTTGCTATGAAAAAATCCGTCATCGATCGCCGCACCGCTCTCGGCCTGCTTGGTGCGGGTGCTTCTCTTCCGGTCTTGGCTGCCTGTGGCGGTTCCGAAGCGCGTGCACAGCAGAACTTTCCCGTGCAACGCAGCGAAGCCGAATGGCGCCGGCGGCTCAGCACCCAGGAATTCCGCATTCTTCGCGGGGCGGGAACGGAGCGCGCATATTCGTCCCCGCTCAACGACGAAGAACGACGCGGCACCTATCACTGCGCGGGTTGCGGAAATCGGCTGTTTTCCAGCGCACATAAATTCGACAGCGGAACCGGCTGGCCAAGCTTCTGGCGTCCGATCGACGATGGGGCGGTAGGCTATTCGACCGACTACCACCTCGGCTATCCGCGCCGTGAAGAGCATTGTGCGGATTGCGGCGGGCATCTCGGCCATGTCTTCAATGACGGGCCGCGACCAACCGGCAAGCGGCATTGCATCAACGGCGCGGCGCTGGATTTCCGCCCGGCCTGATCAGCCGCGGTTTTGTAGGGCGAGCGCAATCCGCGCAAGCTCTCCAAACTGCAGAGTGTTGTCGAAAACGAGACCGCTTGTGCCGTCGCGTCGCCAGCGCACCTTGGCGAAGATATCCTCCATACCTTCGGCGACAAGTTTGACGCGCTGATCGATTGCGAAGCCGCTTCGGCAGGCAACCTTGGCGCCCTGCTGCGAAATGTCCTGAAAGGTGGCATGCTCGATACGTCCGGCAGCCTCGATCTCTGCAGGAGCTGTGAGGTTGATGCGCACCGGACGTTTGCTGAAGGCGCTCGGCGAGGCGATGATGCGGGCGATGTCGGCTTTTACGGCGAAACGGAAACCGGCGCGGACCTCTTCCTGCCATACCGGATCGACGCTGTAACGATCGCCATTCTGAAGCTCGAGGATCATACGCCCCTGATCGGGAATCGGGTGGAAGATGCGGACGGAGACGCCGCTTTCGGACGCATCGCGGATGACGCAGAGAAATTCGCCGTCGCGCGACACCAGCTTCGCAGCCCTGATCAGCAGAGTGTACCGCGTAGCGTCGCGCTGATCGGTGTGGTCGACCAGTTTCTGTTCTGCCGTCGCCACTCTGCCCTCCTGATCGGTTCAACGATTGCAGGCAATTAGGCAGGAAGAAGTATGGAAACGCAGCGACACCCTATCGGGGATTTTGCGGAGGCGATCTCGGCATTGCCGTAAATTATCGGTCGGCCCTGTCGGTCATCCTGCATCGGAATGCTGGTGCGGGCGGCGGGACTCGAACCCGCACGTCACAAGGGACAGGGGATTTTAAGTCCCCGGCGTCTACCATTCCGCCACGCCCGCACGCGCATGGCCTAGCGAGCGCGTCGGGCGGTGCCAATGCTGTTCGATGATGCGCGCGTCGGACAACGCGTGACCGCTCAACCCTCGTTGAGCCGCTCCCGCATATCCTTGCCGGGCTTGAAATAGGGAACGCGCTTGGCCGGGACTTCCACCGCTTCGCCGGTGCGCGGGTTGCGCCCCGTGCGCGCTTCGCGCTGGCGGGTCGAAAAAGTGCCGAAGCCGCGCAATTCGACACGGCCGCCTTCGGCCAGCCGCTTTGCAATCTCGTCGAAGAAGATATCGACGACTTGTTCGACCTCTTCCGGACGCAGGTCGGGATTGTCCGCTGCAAGAGACTGGAGGAGTTCGGACCTGATCATGACATTTCCCAAACACTATCGAGCGCGACCCGATCGCAGTACTATCTTGCGAAAGTGCCAAAAAATGATGCTGCACGCAACGGAAATGCACATTTATCAATATATGTGAGTGTTGCGGAGGCTCGTCGGATTCGCTCAGCCGCGCGCGAGCAGGTCAGCCGCATCGAGACCGAGCCGGTCCATCCGCTCGCGTATCGAGGGCCATTCCTCCTGCAGAAAAGCCTCTCGCTCGCTCTGGCGCAACTTGCTGGCGGCGCCCTCGCGAACAAACATGCCGACGCCCCGCTGCACGCGGATGAGCCCGTCGGACTGGAACTGCTGATACGCCTTAGCGACGGTAAGGGGATTGGCACCCTGTTCCGAAGCGAATGCCCTTACGGATGGCAGCATGGCCCCTTCGGCATAGCGGCCATCGAGGATGGCGGCGGCGATCTGCTCTCGTAGGCGGAGATAGACGGGGCGGGTATCGGCCATGACGGGTGCATCACTGCCATAATACAGCGTGGCGCGTCAAGCCGACGTAGCCATGCAGGCGACCGTTTCATCCGCAACTTCATGGCTTCACATAAACGAAACAATCGTTAGTGTGCGCGGCTCTCGGGGAGGGTCCGGCACGACGATCGGCCCGTTAACGACAAGGACAATTACCCAATGGTCGAGGGCGTCTTCTTCACATTCGATTCCGGTTTCGAGATGTGGACCTTCCGCATCGCGGTGATCGCGCTAGCCTCTTTTCTAATCGGCGGTTTGGTGTTGATCACACGGCCGCAGGAAGAAGTCATCGGCCACCCAAAGGGCCTTTTCCTGCTGTTCATGGCCGAAATGTGGGAGCGCTTCTCCTATTACGGCATGCGCGCGCTGCTGATTTTCTATCTCGTCCAGCACTGGCTGTTTTCCGACAGCGAAGCCTCGATCATCTACGGCGCTTATACCGCGCTCGTCTACATCACGCCGGTCGTCGGCGGCTATCTGGCGGACCAGTATCTCGGCCAGCGCAAGGCCGTGCTCTTTGGTGCGATCCTGCTGACCTTCGGCCATTTCTTCATGGCGTTCGAAGGCGACGGCGGGCAGGCAGATGCGACGATCAACGTCTTCTGGCTGGCGCTGGCGCTCATCATCGTCGGCTCGGGCTTCCTGAAGGCGAATATCTCGGTGATCGTCGGCCAGCTCTATGCCCGCACTGATGTGCGGCGCGATCCCGCTTACACCATCTTTTACATGGGCATTAACGTCGGCGCGGCGACCGCATCCATCATCTGCGGCTATCTCGGCCAGACGGTGGGCTGGGAGTACGGCTTCGGCCTCGCCGGCTTCGGCATGCTGATCGGCCTCCTCTTCTTCGTGTTCGGCAAGCCGCTCCTGCTCGGCAAGGGCGAGAGCCAGCATCCCGAGCGGATCGCGGGCGCCAAGGAATGGAAATTCTACGGCATCGGCCTCGCTCTCGTGGCGCTGTGCTGGATCGCCATCCAATTCCAGGACGAAGTTGGCGTCTTCCTTGGTACCTTCGGCGCGGCGCTGGTATGTTACGTCCTAGCCGTCGCGGTTTTCCAGCTGCCATATGGTAATTTCCGCACCGCACCGAAAGCGGCTTTCAACAGCTTCGCCGCGCTCTCAGTTGTCCTCGTTTTCGCGATGTTCTTCGTGTCCGGCAGCGGAACGGTGGTCTCCGAAGAACTAGGCACCTTGATGCGCTGGCCCGCAGCCATCGGGTTCGGTGGCGTGCTGACGATCATGATCCTGCAAATGGTGGGCAATGCCAGCGACGAGCGAGATCGTATCATCGCGGCCCTGTTCCTTATTATCGTTTCCGTCGTATTCTGGGCACTGTTCGAACAGGCCGGGTCGAGCCTGAATCTGTTTACCGAACGTCACGTCGATACGGGCGGTGTCAATGCGTCGATGTTCCAGTCGATCAACGCGATCTACATCGTGATGCTGGCCCCGATCTTCGCGACCGTCTGGCAATTCCTCGGCAGCCGCGGAGCTGAGCCGAGCACGCCGATGAAGTTCGGCTTGGCGGTCGTGCAGGTCGGACTCGGTTTCCTGGTCCTCGTCTGGGGCGCTCAGAGTGCGGGCGTCAACGTGCCTACGCCGGTCATCTTCATCTTCCTCATCTATCTGCTCCACACGACTGGCGAGCTCTGCCTTAGCCCGGTCGGCCTGTCCGCGATGAACCGACTCAGTCCGGTGCAAATGGCGTCGCTCATCATGGGCACGTGGTTCTTCGCTTCCGCCACCGGCAACTTCGCCGCTGGGCGGATTGCCGCCGCAACGGGTGCCGAGGGCTTGGGCGAAGGGTCCGGCAAACAAGTCGTGCTCGACGTTTACAGCACCGTCGGCTGGTATGCCGTCGGCATCGGCGTCGTCGTGATGGTGATCAGCCCGCTGGTGAAGAAGCTGCTGCATCTCGATACACTCACGGACGACAATGTCGGCGACGACCTGCTTGGCCAGGCCGAAGGGCCGGGTGAGCCGCAGGGCGCTGGCTGGCATCCTGAAACAAAGCCGCAGGGGTAAGCGATATGGATCGTCTTTTCTTGAAGGGCGGTCCATCCGCCGCATTTGCATCTCTTGCGGCACTGGCTCTCGCCAGCTGCGCAACGACTGCGAGCGACGGTGCCGAGCCCGCCGCGCCGGATAGGCCCGAGACTGCCTCCGAGCCCTACGCATCGACCTACGCGCGCTATCCGGGCGTGCCGACCGCTCTGGTTGGCGCAACCATCTATGACGGCGCGGGCGGAAGGATCGACAATGGCGTCGTGCTGTTCGCCGACGGCGAGATCGTCGGCATCGGCGATGCGAGCCTATCCATCCCGGCGGGCTACACGCAAATCGATGGCACGGGGCGATATGTCACGCCCGGCATTATCGACATCCATTCGCACCTCGGCGACTATCCCACGCCGTCCGTCGATGCCCATGCAGACGGCAATGAGGCAACCAGCCCGACAACGCCCGAAGTCTGGGCCGAACATTCGGTCTGGCCGCAGGATCCGGGCTTCTCCCGCGCGCTGGCAAATGGCGGCATCACCAGCCTGATGATCTTGCCGGGGTCGGCAAACCTCATGGGCGGCCGCTCCGTCACGCTCAAGAATGTGCCCAGCCGCACGGTGCAAGGCATGAAATTCCCCGGCGCCCCCTATTCCATGAAAATGGCGTGTGGGGAGAACCCAAAGCGCGTCTATGGCGGCAGGGGCCGCATGCCGTCGACCCGCATGGGCAATTTCGCCGTCAATCGCGAAACCTGGCTGAGCGCGCTAGAATACGCCGCCGAGGAAGAACCGGATCGTGACCTCGCCATGGAAACGCTGGCGGGCGTTCTGGACGGCGAAATCCTCATCCAGAACCACTGCTATCGCGCCGACGAAATGGCGCTGGTGATGGATATGGCCGACGAATTCGGATACCGCGTCTCGGCCTTTCACCATGCCGTCGAAAGCTACAAAATTGCCGATATCCTGCGTGAGAACGAGGTGTGCAGCGCCGTGTGGGCGGATTGGTACGGTTTCAAGATGGAAGCCTACGACGCAATCCCGGAAAACGCCGCCCTCATTCACAATGCCGGCGCCTGCGTGGTCATCCATTCTGACGATGAGAACGGTATCCAGCGCCTGAACCAGGAAGCGGCCAAGGCGCAGGCCGATGGGCGGCGCATGGGGATCGACATTCCCGATGCCGACGTGATTGGCTGGATCACGCTCAATGCCGCGCGCGCTATGGGTATCGATGCGATGACCGGCAGCCTGGAGGCGGGCAAGATGGCCGATGTCGTGCTGTGGAACGGCGATCCGCTGAGCATCTATTCGCGGCCGCAAATGGTGTGGATCGACGGGGCGCTGCTTTACGACATGAACAATCCGAGGCTGCGCCCGGTGAGCGATTTCGAGCTTGGCCAGCCTGGTGAAGGAGATGTGAAATGAGCATGCGCATCGCCCTCTGCACCGCAATAGTCGCCATGACGGCGTCTCCACTGGCCGCACAGGATATCGCCATCACCGGCGCAACGATCGCGACCGGCGATGGCAGTGAACCGATTGAAAATGCAACTGTCGTGGTGCGCAGTGGGCGCGTCGTCGCCGCTGGCGCGAACGTCGCCGTCCCCGCAGGCATGGAAACGCTCGATGGTAGCGGGACATGGGTCACGCCCGGTCTCTTCGCGTCACTGACAGAGCTTGGCATCTACGATGTCCAGGCCGTGAGCGAGAGCAACGATGTCGGCGCATCCGGCTCACCTTTCAGTGCCGCGCTCGATGTCAGCCCGATCATCAATCCGAACTCGCAGGATATCGGCTATAGCCGCGCAGGCGGCGTGACGCGGGCAAGCGTGACCCCGCGCGCCGATGCCAGCATTTTTGCCGGCCAAGGGGCGATCATCGACACGGGCGCAGATTACGACGCGGTGATACGGCCCCGAGCTTTCCAGGTGGTCGAAATGGGTGAGCGGGGCGCGCGTCTCGCAGGTGGCAGCCGCACCAGCGCGCACGCTCTTCTGCGCAACGCCCTGCGCGAAGCGGGCAGCTATGGCGATGATGCGCGCCTCACCGGACGCAGCGCCCGTAATCCTTCGCGGACCGGTGACGACCTGCCGCTCGATCCGCGCCTTACCGGTCGGGCGGAGCGTGATGGCGACGTGCTGCTGACTCGCTTCGATGCGGCCGCCCTTGTTCCTGTCGTGACCGGAGAACAGCGACTCTACGTCAAGGTAGAGCGCGCATCGGACATTCTCTCCACGCTCGCCTTACGCGAAGAATTTCCCTCACTCGACATGGTGCTGGTTGGCGCGACCGAGGGCTGGATGGTGGCGAACGAGATTGCCGCATCGGACGTGCCCGTTATCGCTGCCGCCCTTCGCGATCTGCCCGCCAGCTTCGAACAACTGGCTGCAACGCAGAGCAATGTCGGGCGCATGGTCGATGCCGGGGTCGATGTCGCGATCGGCGTCTATGACAGCAGTGGCGACCATCCACGCGGCCTTCCGCAGCAAGCCGGAAATCTCGTCGCGCTTAACCAGGTAACGGGCGCAACCGGCCTTAGCTGGGGTGAAGCTTTTGCCGCCATCAGCTCAGTGCCAGCGCGTGTCGCTGGACTCGAAAATGCGGGTGTTCTTTCCGCCGGAGCGCATGGCGATCTGGTGGTCTGGGATGGCGACCCGCTGGAAACAAGTTCCGCGCCGATCCGCGTTTTTATCGACGGGGTCGAACAGCCGCTGGACAACCACCAGACGCGCCTGCGTGACCGCTACCGGACGCTCGACGAAAGCCAGCTGCCCGCGGCCTACCGGCGGTGACCCGATGGACGCGGCGCTCCTCTCGCTGATCGCCGCCAGCCTGACACTTGTCGGGACGCATATCGCTCTATCGCATCCGCTGCGCGCTCCGCTGATCGGCGCGATCGGCGAGGGCGGGTTTCAGCTGCTTTACAATGCCGTCAGCGTCGCCGCGCTGGTATGGATGTATTTCGCTTTCCGAGCGGCGCCCGCGGCGGATTTGCCGGGAAGCGGAAACGTGGGATGGTTCGCCGCGACGATCCTGACACTCCCCGCGCTGGTGCTGTTTCTCGGATCGATAACACCTCGCAACCCGGCCCTGCCCGTTCCCGGAGCCGCATCGCAGGCAGGGAAGGCGGTGAAAGGCGTCTTTCGCGTCACGCGGCACCCCATGATGTGGGGCTTCGCACTCTGGGCTGTCTCGCATCTGATCCTGTGGTGGAGCTGGCGCACCAATGTCCTCGCATTGGCGATCCTCACACTGGCGCTGCTCGGCGCGCATTTGCAGGATCGGAAGAAGCGGGCTCTGATGGGCGAGGCTTGGCGATCAAGGGAGGCGCGGACCACTTACCTGCCGCGGCTCGCCGGTTTCCGCGCCGTTGGCTGGAAGCTTTGGGTGGCCGCCATTCTCGCGTGGCTCGCCATCAGCTGGGCGCATATGCCGCTTAGAGGCGTCCCTGCTGGCATTTGGAGCTGGCTCTAGCGCTTCGATTGCTCGTCGAGAAACCGTGCGATACGCTGCTGTATCGGCGTGTGAACGATCAGGTCGTGGCCCCAGCCCGGATAGGTTTCCATAACCGTGCTATTCCGCACAGCAGCCAGGGTCTGGGCCTGATCGAGCGAGATAAGCGTATCGCCCTCGCCGTGGAGGATCAGAACCGGTTCGGCAATCTCGTCAAGCTTACCGGCATTGTCGTAAGTGTCGCGAAGCAGCATCCGGACCGGCAGCCAGCGCATGCGGCGCGACACCGTCTCCTCCAGGCTGTCGAAAGGTGAGATGAGGACGAGCGCGCTCGCCTCCACCTCGCTCGCTAGTTGGACCGCGACGCCAGAACCGATCGAATTGCCGACCAGCACTATATCGGTCACACCTCGCTCGGCAAGACAGCGCCATGCCGCCCGACCATCGCGATATAGGCCCTGTTCCGACGGGGAGCCGGGATTTCCCGAGTATCCTCGATACTCGGCCGCCAGTATTCCGAAGCCCGACGCGGCGAGGTCCTCGGTGACCATCGCCGTCGATTGCCAGCTCGCGCCGTTTCCGTGGAAGAACAGAAGGGTCGGCTTGCCCGGCGCGGCAGTACGATAGCCTGCCTTAAGGTCCAAGCCGTCATCGGTGCGGTAAGTTACACGCACGAAGCCAGGCGGTACGCCATTGTCGACCGGCGGCACGGGATAGATCAGGCGCTCCTGAAAGATCCATGCCAGCACGACTGCGCCAAGATAGATCGTCGCCAAGACGAGGGCGGCAACGCCGAGCATCCGCGAGGCTCCGCGCTTCGGGTTCAGGCGCGCGCCTCCTCGACGCCCGCGCTATTATGCCGCAGCGCGCCAAGAACGGTCTCGACGATATGCGGCGCGTTGAGCCGCGCCTGATCGTATTGTTTTGTCGGATCGTCCTGATCGATAAACACGTCGGGCAGCCGCATCGTGCGAATTTTCAGGCCGCCATCCATCAGACCCTCGTCGCTCGCCATTGTGAGCACATGCGCGCCGAGGCCGCCGATCGCGGCCTCCTCCACAGTGACCAGCACATCGTGCGTAGCGGCGAGTTTGCGGATCATTTCCTCATCGATCGGTTTGGCAAACCGCATATCGGCGACGGTGGTGGCCAGGCCCTTGGCCTCCAGCTGGTCGGCAGCCTTCTTCGCCTCTTCAAGACGCGCGCCGAGCGAGAGTATGGCGACCTTGCCGCCCTTCTCGATTTCGCCGGTTTCCGGCCGCACGATGCGGCCCTTGCCGATCTCCAGCAATTCCGGCGTTTCCGGGATGTCCACGCCAACGCCGTTGCCGCGCGGATAGCGAAAGGCGATCGGCCCGCTGTCGTGTTCGGCTGCGGTATAAGTCATATGGGCGAGTTCCGCCTCGTCCGCAGCCGCCATCACCACGAAGTTCGGCAGGCTGGCCAAATAGGTGACATCGAAGCTGCCCGCATGGGTCGCGCCGTCCGCGCCGACAAGTCCTGCGCGGTCGATGGCGAAGCGCACGGGCAGGTTCTGGATTGCTACATCATGCACCACCTGGTCGTAGGCGCGCTGCAGGAAGGTCGAATAGATCGCAGCGAAGGGGCGCATGCCCTGCGCCGCGAGGCCTGCCGCAAACGTCACGCCGTGCTGTTCGGCGATGCCGACATCGAAGCTGCGATCGGGATGCGCGGCGGCGAACTTGTCGACGCCCGTCCCGCTCGGCATGGCGGCAGTGATGGCGCAGATGCGCTTGTCGGTCTCGGCCAGCTTGGCGAGCGTTTCGCCGAACACGTTCTGATACGCCGGGGGGCCTGCTTTCGATTTCGCTTTCTCTCCGGTGACAACGTCGAATTTCGGCACGCCATGATATTTGTCGGCGCTGTTTTCCGCCGGATCGTAGCCCTTACCCTTGGTTGTCACGACATGAACGAGAACCGGCCCTTGCTCGCTATCGCGGACGTTCTCGAGCACCGGGATAAGGTGATCCAGGTTATGTCCATCGATCGGGCCGACATAGTAGAAGCCCAGCTCCTCAAACATGGTGCCGCCGGTCACCATACCGCGCGCATATTCCTCGGCCTTTTCAAGACCCGAATGCACACGGCGGGAGAGCTTCTTGGCGAATTTCGAGGCGAGCGAGCGAAGGCCGAGATATTCGCTGGAGGATACCATCCGCGCGAGATAGGCGGAGAGCCCGCCGACCGGCGGCGCGATCGACATGTCGTTATCGTTGAGAATCACGATCAGGCGATTGCCCGCCTGCTCGGCGTTGTTCATCGCCTCGTAGGCCATGCCAGCGCTCATCGCTCCGTCACCGATGACGGCGATTGCCTTGCCGGGCTTGCCGTTCAGCTTGTTTGCCACCGCGAAGCCGAGACCGGCCGAAATGGAGGTCGAGGAGTGCGCCGCGCCGAACGGATCGTATTCGCTCTCGCTTCGCTTGGTGAAACCGGACAGGCCGCCGCCCTGGCGCAGCGTACGGATGCGATCGCGCCGCCCGGTGAGGATCTTGTGCGGATAGGCCTGGTGGCCGACATCCCAGATCAGCCGATCGTCGGGCGTGTTGAAGATGTAGTGAATCGCCACCGTAAGCTCGACGACGCCGAGTCCACTGCCGAGATGTCCCCCGGTCGACCCGACAGCATCGATCATTTCGGTGCGGAGTTCGTCGGCAAGCTGCCGCAGTTGCGCGGTCTCGAGCTTGCGGAGATCGTCTGGCGTGTCGACCGTATCGAGCAACGGCGTGTTCGGGCGGGGAGCTGTCATGCCAGTGCTCTACCAACGATTTTCTGGCCTGTCGATGAACGCTTCATCGACAATTCAGCACGTTCCGTCGCAGTCTATCCGGCGCATTCGCGGCACAGACCGCGCAATTCGACCACCGGGCGCACGCCGCTATAGCCGTGGTCGCTCCCAGCGGAGCGGAGAGCGCCTGTCAGCTTGTCATCGTCGAAATGGTCAGCCTGCCCGCAATCGTCGCAGATCAGGAACACGCAATCGTGGCGACAGCCAGGATGTGTGTTGACGAGATAAGCGTTCGCGCTCTCGATACGATTGGCGAGATTGGTTCGCACGAAGAGATCAAGGATGCGATAGACGCTGTTGGCGGCGACTCGTTTGCCACGCGCCTTTCCGACGTCCTCGGCGATATCGTATGCGGATGCAGGCCGGTCCTGTGCGGCAAGGACGCGGAAGACATCCTCCCGCATGGCGGTCCACTGTTCGCCGGCATCCTTCAGGACAGCTCCAGCCTCGTCGATAAGCCGGTCGCCGGAATGTTCATGGTGATGATGATGCACTGTAGCCATGCGCCCGATATAGGCGCGCGCGCTGCCCCCGGCAATCAGCCGGTGCGAAAGCGCGAACGGTAGAGCTGCGGGAAGTTCGCGCGAAGGGCGCGGATCTTTGGTGCATCCCAGCGGCGAATGTAGCCGTGATTGGGATTTCGATGCGCGAAATCCTGGTGATAGGCCTCCGCCTCGTAGAAGCGCTGATGATCCTCCACGCGCACGGCGATCGGGTCATCCCACACGCCCGAGCGGCCCATCTGATTGATGTAGGAGCGCGCAACCGCCCGCTGCTCGGTTGTCAGCGGGATGATCGCGGCGCGATAATGCGCGCCGCGGTCCGGCCCTTGGCGATTCACAAGCGTCGGATCGGCGACGACCGAGAACAGGATTTGCAGCAATTCGTCATAGCGGACCACGGATGGGTCGTACGTCACCCGCACCGCCTCGGCATGGCGGGTGAAGCCGCCGGAAACGCGATCATACGTCGCATTGGCGGAAGTGCCGCCATGATAGCCGGAAACGGCGCTCGTCACGCCGCGCGTGTGGCTGAAAACAGCTTCCACGCCCCAAAAGCATCCGCCCGCGAAAATGGCAGTCTGCAGTCCGGATTCGCTCGCCTGTCGCGCGGGCACTGGCGCATCGAACACCTCGGCCGACGCAGTGGCTGGGAGGGCGGTGGTCGCAATGCCGAGCGCGAGGGCTGCGGCGAATGTCTTCTTCAGCATCAGGCTCCTCCGAGTTGCGGAAGGATATTCGCGACCAGTATGGCAGCGGTTACACCGAAACCCAGGAAGAAAGAGCGATAAAGTTCGGAGTTGAAAAGTTCCATTGGGGGATGTCCGTATCGAAAATGGCGTATGCGCTGAATTTCGTTACAGACTAGCGAAGGGTTACTTTCGAAGTTCTGAATTTCGCCGAATTGCGTCGTTCAGACACAACGCTTCGGCGCGCTCGGTCAGTGCTGGAAGTGCCGCATCCCGGTGAACACCATGGCGATACCGGCCTTGTCGGCGGCTGCGATGACTTCCTCGTCGCGCATGGAGCCGCCCGGCTGGATCACCATCGTCGCGCCCGCTTCCACCGCGCTCAGCAAGCCGTCAGCGAAGGGAAAGAAGGCATCCGAGGCCACCGCGCTGCCGACCGTCATCGGCTCCTCCCAGCCCGCCGCTTCGGCTGCTTCGCGAGCTCTGACGGCGGCTATCCTGCTTGAATCGCGCCGGTTCATCTGGCCCGCACCGATGCCAGCCGTGACGCCATCCTTGGCATAAACGATGGCATTGGACTTTACATGCTTGGCAACCTTCCAGGCGAAGAGCGCGTCTGCGACTTCGTGCTCGGTCGGCTGACGCTTGGTCACGACCTTGAGATCTTCGGCAGCGACGCGCCCGGCATCGCGCGACTGAAGGAGCATGCCCCCGGCGATAGTCTTCATCTCGAATCCACCGCGTGAAGGATCGGGCAATTCGTCGAGCATCAGCAGACGTAGATTCTTCTTCGTGGCGAAGGTTTCACGCGCCTCGACGTCGGCTCCCGGCGCGATGACGACCTCGGTGAAGATTTGCGTGATCGCCTTGGCGGTCGCTCCGTCGAGCGGGACATTGCTGGCGACGATGCCGCCGAACGCCGAGACGCTATCGCAGGCCAGCGCTTTTTCCCACGCTTCGAGCAGACTGTCCGCCACGGCGACGCCGCACGGATTGGCGTGCTTCACGATCACGACGGCGGGTCGGTCGGCGGGGAATTCCGCCACCAGGCCCAGTGCCGCATCGGCATCGTTGAGATTGTTGTAGCTGAGCGCCTTACCCTGCACCTGCTCGGCCTGAGGTATGCCTTTCGCATTTACGCTCTGCGGCACGTAGATCGCGGCGGACTGGTGCGGGTTCTCACCGTAACGCAGCTCGTCCTTCTTGGTAAAGGCAAGCGGCATCGTGTCCGCGAAAGGCGTTGCTTTCAGCGCTTCGGGGCCGAGCGGATTGGTGAACGCATCGCCGAAGGCTAACCAGTTCGCAATGGCGGCATCGTAGCTCGCCGTTTTGGCAAAGGCTTTCACTGCCATGCGCGTGCGGAAGGCGAGCGTGGTCGCGCCGTCATGATCGGCAAGCTCTTCCATCAACTCGCCATAATCGGCCGGGTCGGTGACAATAGTGACGTAGTGATGGTTCTTGCTGGCCGAGCGGACCATCGCCGGGCCGCCGATATCGATATTTTCGATGATATCGTCGCGGCTCGCTCCGCGCGCGACGGTTTCCTCGAATGGATAGAGATTGACCACCAGCAGATCGATCGAGCCGATATCGTGCGCTTCCATCGCGGCGGCGTGATCGGGATCGTCCCGCACGGCGAGGAGACCGCCATGCACCATCGGGTGGAGCGTTTTGACCCGCCCATCCATCATCTCGGGAAACTGCGTCACATCAGAAACGTCGCGCACGTCCAGCCCGGCATCGCGCAGAGTTCGCGCCGTGCCGCCGGTCGAGATCAGCTCCACGCCTGCCTTCGCCAGCCGACCCGCCAGTTCGACAACGCCGCTCTTGTCGGACACCGAAAGGAGGGCCCGCCGGATCGCAATATCGCTCATTTCGTGAATTCTATCCCATGCGTTTGAGCAGCCAGGCGAAGTTTCCGCCGCCGCGCGAGGCGAGTCCCTGGATTACCAGCTGCTGTATCGGATGCGGGCGGCCATGGCCATCGACCCACATGCTCTCCTCGATCTCGAGCGCTTCCGCCCCGGTCGCGAATTGCCACAGGCTCCCATCGGGCAGAAGCAGGCTCGCCCCGCGCCCGCCGTCGGCAAGGGTCGCCTCGACATGCCTGCCGATATGGAAGCGGATGGCGAAAGGCACCTTGCCGCGCTTGCCCTTGCGACCGGAGGGCAGGAGCACGTCTTCACCACGCAATTCCGCACCGTCATCGCGCAATAGCAGGACGCGCTTGTGCAGCAGGCCAAAGCGCTGGGCGTAACCGTCATGCGAGGTTTCGATCCGCCGCGCGCCGCCACTTTCCAGCGTCACGGGGCGCATATCGATCTCGACTTCGCCCACGCCGCCGCCAAGCTTTCCGTCGAGCAGAACGGCGGTGGAATTGGCGTCGCCCAACACTAGGGTCGAATGCGCGGCGGTGGCGCGCAGGCCCTGCTCGATGCGGATCGGCACCTGCCCTCCGGCAAGCGCCGATCCGCCGCAATTCACGATCAAGCGATGATCGCCGTAGCTGAATTCGAAGGCCAGCGTGGAGGCGCAACCATTGCGGGCGTGACGGGCGAGAGGCGGCGGAGACGCGTCGATCTGGAGAATGGCCGGCCCCGCCGCCACGCTCTGATAGCCCCAGCCGCGTGGCTCTCGCAAAGGTCGGGCGCGCACACCGGTCGCCTCGACCAGAGCGGCGATGGAATCGCCAGGAAAAGCGGCGCCGCCCTGCCAGTTTCCAAGTCCACCATCGCTGTGTCGCAGGGCGAGCAGCGGGGGGACGAGAAGGGACAGCACGGTGCCGATCGCGTCCGGCAAGGTGCGCTTCGCGGCCCGATAACAGGCACCCAGATCCACCAGCATCGCGATCGCCTGGATTTGCGCCACCGGGCTTCGCGAGAGCACCCCACCATCGTCACCGACCAGTTCGCCCAGCGCTTTCACCAGACCGGCTTCGCCATAGAGGCGGCGCGGCTTGCCGTCGGGCAGCAATAGGCCTGCCGCGATAATCGCACACCAGGCCGCGGTCTCGCCTAGCCTGTCAGTCGTGCGGGATGCATTGCGATCGAGCCAGCGGGCGGTCTCTCCAGCCGCATCGAGCACACGCTGGCGCAGCCCCCTGCTCTCGTCCGACAGGATGAGCGGCGCGTGGACGAGCCAGCCGAGCAGACGCAGTCCAGCGTTCTCGACCTTCCATGCCGGCCCTTTGCCGGGATGCGGATTGGCATCGAGCCAGCTTTCGAGAACCCGTTCCGCCACGGAAGTGCATTGGGCGCGCGGGGCACAGGAATCGAGATCGCGCAGCCAGGTAAAACCGTGCAGGCAGCGCTCGATGGGCGGAGTGAGCTTTGCGGTCGGGCCGAAATCGACCTGCGCGATCGGCGTTTTGACGCCGTGAACGTAGAAATGCCCGGCCCTCAACGCCGTTCCTGCCGCCGGATCGCCCGATAACGGGCTTTCCACGGTCGCCAGCAGACGTGGGCGGGCGGGCTTGCGGAACGGGGCAACAAGTGTGTGGCCGGGTACACCGAGACGATAGGCCAGCCGCATCATCTGCTCGCCCGGAGACAGCGCAGGCGGATCGAAATCCGTGACGACGAGCGAGCGATCGGCCGCGATGGTGTCCGGCATCTCGTCGCGCTGAACGGTGTCCTCGACCAGCGGCTCGCCCGCGTCGCTCAAAGGAATAGCGAGCTCGCCCTGCTTCAGCTCCTCCGGCGCGTGATCGCCGCGAACCGGCTCGGCCGTCTCGCGCATCTGGCGCGTCAGGCCGAGCGTGTCGGCATTCATACCCCACTCCCGCGCAGGGCAGCGATATTGGCAGCGTAGTGTGCCTCGCCGCCCTTGAAAGTGGCAGAACCCGCCACCAGCACATCCGCGCCGGCCTGCACGCAGAGCTTGGCGGTGTCGGGATTGACCCCGCCATCGACCTCGATCTGGATATCGAGCCCGGCGCGATCGATCGTGCCGCGCAATCGCTCGATCTTGCCGAGCTGCGAGTGGATGAAGCTCTGCCCGCCAAAGCCCGGATTAACGCTCATCACCAGGATCAGATCGATATCCTCCAGGAGATAGTCGATCGAATCCTCATGCGTGCCGGGATTGAGCGACACGCCTGCCTTCTTGCCCAAGCCGCGGATCGCCTGCACCGTGCGGTGAGCGTGAGGCCCCGCTTCGGGATGAATGGTGATGATGTCGGCCCCGGCCTCGGCAAATGACTCCAGCCACTGATCGACCGGGGACACCATCAGATGCACGTCGAATGTCTTTTCACTGTGCGGGCGCAGCGCCTTGACCACATCGGGCCCGATGGTGAGGTTTGGCACGTAATGCCCATCCATCACATCGACATGGATCCAGTCGCAGCCCGCGGTGTCGATCGCGCGCACTTCCTCGCCCAACCGGGCGAAATCGGCGGAGAGGATCGACGGGGATATGAGAGGGCGCGCCATGGCCCACTGATAAAGACGCGCGAATCGCGCCTCAAGGCAGCGGCAAGCGCATTTACCACCTTCACGGGGGAAAACTCCCGCTTCTTGCCGCCGAATGCGCCGCTTCAGCCTCCATTCAGCGCAAGTCCTGCAAAGCTTCGCGCAATATCGGGAAAGTGTGCAGAGCTCGCCACATGGTCGCTCGTCCGAGAGCCGTGGCGGTTCACCGCGCGCGACCTTCCCGCCCGTCGATTATGGATATGATACGCGCCATGAAAACAAAGATACGTATTGTCGCCCTTGCGACCGCCGCTGTTGCAGCGACCGCGCTCGCCGCGCCAGCGGGCGCCCAGCAATATCGGCAGGAGCTGCGCCATTCTGTCGCGCCGTGCCAGGGCAGCGGCCCGGCGGTGTGGATCAATATCACCGGGATCGAGGAAACGCGCGGCACGCTGCGCATTCAGCTATATCGAGGAACGCGAGACGACTGGCTGGAGCGTGGCCGATGGCTGAACCGCATCGAAGTGCCGGCCCGCGCAGGATCGATGCAGGTCTGCATGCCCACGCCTGCCGCCGGAACTTACGCAATCGCCATCCGCCACGATCTGAACGGCAATGGCCGCACCGACATGACGCAGGATGGCGGCGGCATGTCGAACAATCCGAGCATCAATATCTTCAATCTCGGCCGCCCGGGCGTCGACCGGACGCGCTTCGCGATGGGCCGCGAGGTGAAGAGCATGACCATCCGCATGCGGTATATGTAGCGTCAGACAGAGGGCGGTCTGCGAAAGCGGGGGTGCAAACTCAGGTTTTTTTCCTGCGCCAGACTCTCCAGAGGACGGCCGGCGCAGCGAGAACGGGATGCCGTTCGCGCCACGGCGTAACCTCTACCTCCACACCGGTATGCCGCTGCACTTTCCATGCAGCGTAGCGGCCTGCCCCGTCGAACGTCCGCGTGGCCCGCAGCAGGCGCGCGATATTTAGCGGTTTTCCGAGCCGCCGCCGCCTGCGCCACCAGCGTAGCGTTTCCCGACACTCGACTTTCGATAGCTGCGGGCGAATTGTGTCCGCCTGCCGCACATAGCCAATCCCGGCAGCGTCTAGCGCATCGGGCAACAATCCGTCGAAATGCGCCGCATTGAGTTCGAGGATTGAATTCTCGCGACCCGGCTTCTCCACCCGGAGCTCTGCCTTGTATGTCGCGCGGAACAGGGCGCGCCAGAAATCCGCTTCGATTCCTGCATCGGGGCCGACGGCGACGGCCAGCCGCGCCGCGGTGATGCATGCCGCCTCCACGGCGCGGGCCACCGCCGCGCCTGCCCGTTCATCGCTTTGCCAGACGAGTGCGCTCGGCTGCACGAAGCGCGCCCAAATCGTCGTATCGCGACTGGCTCCCGAAGCGGCGGCGTGAAACTTCGCCAGCGTCATCGTGGCGATCTTGGCGCGCAGAGTTTCACCTTGATGCTCCCATTCGCGGTAGGACACGCGCGGCCACATGCCTCGCTCCGCCTCGCCGGGCAGCAGAACATAGAAATCGAGCACTCCATCCAGCGATCCGGTCCGCAAATTGGAGCCATAAAAGAGCACCGTCAGCGCGCCAGCCTCTTCGGCAAGACGCGCAGCGAAAGCTGTCACGGCAGGGTCAGCAGGTTGGGAAAGCGCCGCCGCAACCCGGCTGGCAAGCGTCATTGCGGTGTGACGAAGCGCAGTGTCCCGCCCGCGCGGATGCGATAATGCCCGGATGGGAACGCTTCGCCATCGAGAATGAAACTGTCGGAAAGCTCCGCCTCGATGCTCTCGTCGCCAAAGACGTGCGCGCCGCGACGTTTGGTCGCCGCGCTCGCATTTCCGCGGATCAGCGCGGCCAGCCGCAAAAGCAATCCGCGCCGTGGATTGTCCAGCAGAGCAACCCGCACCGGCTCCTCGATACCGCGAAATGGCGTGATGCCGGCAGGAAAGCTGTCGAGCGTTGTGGCAAGCAGCAGGTACCGCTCATCCTCGGGCAGGCCGCCGAGATGAGGAATCTCCACGCCATTGCCGGAACGCACACGCATCCGGCTGCCACGCCGCCAGCCATTGTCGGCCCGGCCGAGCAGCGCCTGCGCGACGCTCCACGCGGCGGTTACACCCACGACGGCAGCGTTGAACGCACCCAGATCGTGGCTGCGCTGGCCTAGCGCGATAGCCTTGTTGAAAACGCCTCCGCCCATGATGAAGCCGCGCACCTGCTTGCGATCGTGGTCGCGCTGGGCGATCACCAGCGGACAGCGGCGAACGGTGCTTCCTGCGCCGAGAGAGGCAAGCGCCTCTTCCAGCGTCCAGCCGGTCGGGATGCCCAGGTCGGAAGCGAGCGCATTGGTCTTCCCATTGGGAAGCACGATCAAAGCCGGCCAGCTTTCGCCGAAGACGCCCGCCCCGCAGGTCAGCACATCGCGCACCGTCCCGTCGCCGCCATCGATGGCGATGCAATCCACACCGCGCGCCGCGAAGTCGGCGAGGATCTCGGCCAGGTCGCTGCGCCTGGCGGGCGCGGTGGCGATGACATTTTCCGGCTCCGAGCCGTGCGGGACGTTGCCTTCATTGCGATGGCTGCGCGCATTACGGATGAGGCCGACCAGCGGCGTGGCGCGCCCGCTCGTCCGCCCGCCGCTTTTCGGGGCGGCGGAAGGCGAGGGCACCTGGGGCAGGCTCTCGAAAAGATGAACGCTTCCGTGCATATTCTCCTCGCCCTTACACATCGACCCCGCGCAAAAGCTACGGGGAATGCCGCAAAACGTTCCTTATTGTCGTCCGTGCGCAACGCGACCGATGCGCTGCGGACACATTCGCACGCATTGCGGCGTCGGTTACACCGCGCAAGCGATCGAGATGGGTGCCGAAAGGCGCGTTGCAAGCTGCAACGTTTCGGCCCTAAGCTGCTTGCCGAGCGCGACTCTCTAAGGAAAATGCGATGCTGACCGAAAATCTGCTCGACGCAGCCAAGGGCGAGGAAGCGGCCATTATCGCTTTGCGCCGGGCCATCCATGCAGAGCCGGAGCTGGGCCTCGAAACGCCCAGAACGCTGGCCAAGGTGAAGGACGCGCTCGCCGACCTTCCGCTCGAATGGCGCGAAGGCCCATCCTGCACGGGCGCCGTGGCGGTGCTGAAAGGCGCCGAAGCGGGGCAGAGCGTGCTGCTACGCGGCGATATGGACGCGCTGCCGATGGATGAGCATACCGGGCTCGATTTCGCGTCCACCATCCCTGGCCGGATGCATGCCTGCGGGCACGACGCGCACACGGCGATGCTGGCGGGCGCTGCACGCATTCTTGCCGCGCAGCAGGATCGGCTGGCGGGCGAAGTGCAGTTCATGTTCCAGCCCGGCGAAGAAGGCTTCCACGGCGCGCGCTTCATGATCGAGGACGGGCTGCTCGATCCGCTGCCCGATGCCGCCTTCGCGCTGCATGTCTGGCCCAATGCGCCGCATGGCCGGATCGAGGGGCGTTCCGGCGCGATGCTCGCTTCCGCCGACATGCTGGAAATCACGGTGAAGGGCAAAGGCGGCCATGCGTCCATGCCCTATGATGCGATCGATCCCGTTCCCGTGGCGGCCGAAATCGTGCTCGCGCTGCAGGCCATGGTCACCCGCCGGTTCGCCGCGAGCGAGGCGAGCGTGATCACCATCGGCAAGATCGAGGGCGGCTCCAACAACAACATCATTCCCGACCAGGTCTACATGCTGGGCACGATGCGCAATCTCTCGCCCGAACGGCGCGAGGCGGTGAAGGCCGCGGTGGTCGACGTGGCCGAGAACATCGCCCGCGCCCATCGTTGCGAAGCGCAAGTGACGATCACGCCCGGCTTCCCACCGACGATCAACGATCCGCGCGCCGTAGTGCTCGGCGAAAAGGTCGCGCGCGAGCTCGGCGGCGAGGAACCGTGGGCCACCCGCCCCGCACCGACGATGGGTGCGGAAGATTTCTCCTACGTGCTGGAAAAGGTGCCGGGTGCGATGTTCTTCCTCGGCGTCGCGGCCGAAGGCGTGCATTGGCAGGGCTGCTGCGGCCTCCATTCCAGCCGCATGGTGGTGGATGAAAGCGTGATGCCCAAGGGCGCCGCGTTTCTCGCGGGATGCGTGCGTAATTTCCTGGCGGACGGTTGGGCATAGCTTTTGCTTGGCGGACGCGCCGCGCGTTGCTAACCGCCCCTGGCCAGTCGATTGGCTCAGGCACCCGTAGCTCAGCTGGATAGAGCGCTGCCCTCCGAAGGCAGAGGTCACAGGTTCGAATCCTGTCGGGTGCGCCAGCTTACATGACCGCCTCCACGCCCACACGGCGGCTTGACTCACCAGCCCGTTTCGCGGTTAGAACATTTCATGAACATACAGGCGATTCGATCCGCGCCGCCGTATCGCGAAGCGGCGCTGTGCGAACTGTTCACCAGCAGCAGGGATGCTGCCGGGATAGGCTTCGTGCTCGCTCGCCTCGGCGCGGCCGGCACTGCGAACAAGCCCATCCTGTGGGCGCAGGACCGGATGACGCTTCTTGAGCTGGGATCGCCCTCGCCACGCGGGCTCGCGGGCTGGGGTGTCGCACCCGACATGATCCGGGTGTGCGTTTCGCGCACTGCGGACCTTTTGTGGACGATGGAAGAAGGTTTGAAATGCGCGGACGTTTCGGCAGTGGTGGGGGAAGTGTGGGGCGATGCGCCCGCGCTCGGCTTCACCGCGACCAAGCGGCTGATGATGCGCGCCGAGAAGAGCGGCATTCCCGCCTGGCTGATCCGGGTGAACGGCTCTGCCGATCTGAGCGCGGCGGGGGAACGCTGGCGCGTGCAGGCGCTGCCATCGGCCCCGCATCCCTACGACACGAGGGCCCCAGGCGATCCGCGCTGGTCTGCGGAGCTTTTCCGCGCCCGCTGGCGAAAGCCGGGCGAATGGGCGGAGCGCTATAATGTCGCGGCGCATCGTCTCCATCTGGATTCCGCACCTGCCGATCGAGCGCTGGCTGCGGTATCATCGCCCGAATGGAAGCGGCGGGCGGCAGGCTGATGCGCATGCTGTCTGCGGCAAAGGCGGCGTGGAGGCCGGCCCCATCGTCCTGTCGCGCGAAGACACGCATGGCCCCGTCATCCACGCGGTAACGCCCGCCGCGCGCGATGCCGGTGCGCGGGTCGGGGTCAGAGTCGTCGATGCGCGCGCGCTGGACCCTTCGCTGAAAGTCGAGGAGGCCGATCCTGCGGGCGATGCTGCATGGCTTGCGCGGCTGGCAATCTGGTGCCGACGGTGGTGCCCCGCCAGCGCGGTGGACGGCGATGACGGATTGGTGCTCGACACCGGCGGGGCCGATCACCTCTGGGGCGGCGAGGCGGCGATGCTCGAGGATATCGTCTCCCGATTCCGCCGATTGGGGCACGGCGTGCGGCTTGCCGTCGCCCCCACGCATGGCGCGGCCTGGGCGTTGGCGAGGCATGGGGCGCAAGGGAATATCCGCCAGCATGCCGAAGGGTTGGAGAAAGCACTCGCCCCGCTGCCCGTCACCGCATTGCGGCTCGATGCCGAAACGGTACTTCTGCTGCGGCGGCTCGGCCTCAAGACCATCGGCCAGCTCGCCGCCGTGCCGCGCCTCTCGCTCGCCCGGCGTTTCCGCACGATGGTGTCGCGCGGCAAACCGCTCGAAACCCCGCTCCGGCAGCTCGACCGGGCGCTCGGCCGGGCACCGGAACCGCTTGTTGCCGCCACGCCGCCGCAGCGCTTTCGCGTCGTGCGGCGATTGGCGGAGCCGCTGCCCGATCCCTATCCCCATCTCATGCCGCTGCTGCAGGAATTGTGCGGCAAGCTCGATGCGGCGGATCACGGCGTACGGCGGCTGCGGTTCGAAGCGTTCCGGGCCGATGGCGATGTCGGATATGTCGAGGTGGCGACCGCCAGCCCGGTGCGCGCGCCCGAACATCTGGTGCGACTGTTCGATGAGCGTCTGGACAGGCTCGATCCGCTTTACGGCTTCGATGCCTTTGCAATGGAAGCGCTGTGGACGGAGCCGCTCGCCCCGGCGCAGGTGCGCCTGGACGGTGATGAGGCCGATGGCGTCGCGGCGGCGCGGCTTGTCGACAGGCTGATCGCCCGGCTCGGCCCCGATGCGGTCATGCGCCCCATGGCGCGCGAAAGCCACGTGCCCGAACGTGCCGAAGGGTGGATCGGTGTGCTGGCTCCAAAGGCCGCGCCGCCCGCTCCGCCGCCCGAACGCGAACGCCCGCTGCGCATGCTGCGCCATCCCGAGGAAATCCGCGTGCTCTACGCCGTGCCGGAAGGTCCACCGGCGCAATTCGTCTGGCGGCACCAGACGCACCGCATCGCCCGTCACGAAGGGCCGGAACGGATTGCGCCCGAATGGTGGCGCGAAAAATCGACCGCGCGGCTGCGCGATTACTACCGCGTCGAAGACAGCGAGGGCAGGCGCTACTGGCTGTTTCGCGAAGGGCTGCACGGGGACGGACGCGGTGACGATCCGCGCTGGTTCCTGCACGGCATGTTCGCCTGAGCGCGCCCTGAGCACCCAATGCCCGAAGCTCCTCTCACCCCGGACAAGCGCACATTGTCCCAGGACAACGATTTCACGCCCAATGCCCGCGCGCCTTTCATCGAGCTGGGGCTGACATCGTGCTTTTCCTTCCTCCACGGCGCATCCGATGCCGTCGACCTGGTGCAGACCGCATGGCAGCTCGGCTACGACGCCATCGGCATTGCCGATCGCAACACCATGGCCGGCGTCGTGCGCCTCCATACCGAAGCAAAGACGGCGAAGATGCGGCCCGTGATCGGCTGCCGGATCGTGCTGGCCACGGGCGAGGCATTCCTTGCCTTCCCGCGCGACCGTGCCGCTTATGGCAGGCTCTGCCGCCTCGTTTCCAAGGGCCGGATGCAGCGCCTCGATGGCAGCTGGCAGGACAAGGGCGCGTGCGACCTCTCGCTGGACGATCTCGCCGCGCATCAGGAAGGCATCGTGCTGATCGTCATGCCGGGCGAGGATTGCGATCGCTTCGCCGAGCGTCTGCCGGAACTCGCCCAGGCCTTGCCCTCGCTAAGCCATATCGCGGCAAGCTATCTCTATCGCGGCGACGATCGCGCGCGGATCGAAAGGCTGGACCGGCTGGCGCGCGCGTATGGCCTCGCCATCCTTGCGACCAACGATGTCCACCATCACGTGGCCGAGCGTCGCCCGCTGCAGGACGTGATGACCTGCATCCGCGAAAAAACGACCATCGCGCAGGCGGGATATCTGCTCCACGCCAATGCCGAACGGCATCTCAAAAGCCCGCAGGACATGGTCCGGCTGTTCGCCGATTGGCCGCACGCCATCGCCGCGAGTCGCGAGATCGCCGATGCCTGCACCTTTTCCCTCGACGAGCTGCGCTACGAATATCCGCACGAAACGGTGCCCGACGGGCGCAGCGCGGACGATTATCTGGCCGAACTGGCCTGGGCCGGCGCGGCAGGCCGCTATCCGGATGGCACGCCGCCCGATATCGTCGCGACGATCGAGAAAGAGCTGGCGCTGATCGCGAAGATGGAAATCGCCCGCTATTTCCTCACCATTCACGACATCGTCGCCTATGCCCGCTCCATTGGCATATTGTGTCAGGGGCGCGGATCGGCGGCGAATAGCGCGGTTTGCTATTGCCTCGGGATCACTTCGGTCGATCCGGCCAAGCACCAGGTGCTGTTCGAACGCTTCATCTCAGAAGAGCGCAAGGAGCCGCCCGATATCGACGTCGATTTCGAGCATGAGCGGCGCGAGGAGGTGATCCAGCATATCTACGCGAAATATGGCCGCAAGCGCGCCGGGCTGTGCGCCACCGTCATCCATTATCGCCCACGCATGGCGATCCGCGAAGTCGGCAAGGTGATGGGCCTGTCGCAGGACATCACCGCCGCCCTGGCAAAGACGGTGTGGGGATCGTGGGGCTCCTCGGTCGATGACGACAAGGTGGAGGAGGCCGGGCTGGACCTGGCCGATCCGCATCTCAAGCGCACCATCATTCTGGCCGAACAGCTGATCGGCATGCCGCGCCACCTGTCCCAGCATGTCGGCGGCTTCATCCTGACCGAGCAGGCGCTGACCGAGACGGTGCCCGTCGGCAATGGCGCGATGGCCGATCGCAGCTTCATCGAATGGGACAAGGACGACATCGATGCGCTCGGCATCTTCAAGGTCGATGTGCTTGCGCTGGGCATGCTGACCTGCATTCGCAAATGCTTCCAGCTGATCGGCGCGCATTACGACCGGCCGTTGACGCTGGCGAGCGTGCCGAAAGCGGACACGGCGACATACGACATGCTGTGCAAAGGGGATTCGCTCGGCGTGTTCCAGGTGGAAAGCCGGGCGCAGATGAACATGCTGCCGCGCCTCAAGCCTCGCTGTTTCTACGATCTCGTGATCGAAGTCGCCATCGTCCGGCCCGGCCCGATCCAGGGCGATATGGTGCACCCCTATCTGCGGCGGCGGCAGGGAAAGGAAAAACCGGTCTATCCCTCCCCCGGCATAGAGCATGGCCCGCCGAACGAGTTGAAGGACATTCTGGAGCGAACACTGGGCGTCCCGATCTTCCAGGAGCAGGCGATGAAGATTGCCATGGTCGCCGCGCGCTTCTCTCCCGACGAAGCCAACCAGTTGCGCCGCGCCATGGCCACTTTCCGCGCCAAGGGGCTGGTGTCGAAACACAAGGCGAAGATGGTCGGCCGGATGATAGAGCGCGGCTACGATCCCGAATTCGCGGCGCGCTGCTTTTCGCAGATCGAGGGCTTCGGCGAATATGGCTTCCCGGAAAGCCACGCCGCCAGCTTCGCGCATCTGGTCTATGTCTCGAGCTGGCTGAAATGCCACTATCCCGCCGCCTTCGCCTGCGGCCTGCTCAATTCCCAGCCGATGGGCTTTTACGCCCCGGCGCAGATCGTGCGCGATGCACGCGAACATGGCGTGCGCGTGCTGCCCGCCGATGTGAATTACAGCGATTGGGATTCGACGCTCGAGCCCGTCGCGGGAAAAAGCGGCGGCGGTGGGTTTGCCCTGCGCCTCGGCCTGCGGCAGGTCGGCGGACTGGCCGAGGCCGAAGGGGCCAAGCTGCTCGCGGCCCGCAGCGCGCCTTTTGCCAGCGTGGAGGAATTGCGCAGCCGCGCCGGACTCAATGCGCGCAGTATAGAGCTGCTGGCAGCGGCGGACGCCATGCGCTCGCTCGGCAGCGACAGACGCGCCGCGCTATGGGATGCGCGCGCCATCAAGGCCGGGCCGGATCTGCCGCTTTTCTCTTATGCGCAAGCGCCGGAGGAAGGCGCGGATCCGCCGATGGCTCTGCCTGCCATGCCTCTGTCCGAGCATGTCGTCGCCGATTACCAGACGACGCGCCTGTCTTTGAAAGCGCATCCGATGGAGTTTTTGCGGCAAGGGTATGCCGCGCAGGGTTTCACCCGGGCGGTCGATCTCAGATCGCTGAAATTCAACCAGCGCTGCTCGGTCGCGGGCGTCGTCCTGATCCGCCAGCGGCCCGGCAGCGCGAAGGGCGTGGTGTTCATCACGCTGGAAGACGAAAGCGGTGTGGTGAACCTGGTGGTGTGGCCCGATGCGCTGAAACGCTTTCGCAAGACGATCATGGGCGCGCGGCTGATGGCGGTGCGCGGTTATGTGCAGATGGATGACGATGTGATCCACGTGGTCGCGCAGCAAATGAATGATGACACACACCGCCTTTCGGAGCTGTCGGACGACTTGCTGCGCCCCGATTATGCCCGCGCCGATCACGTGAACAAGCCACTGCAGGGCTCTTGGCCGTCCAATGCCGGCCGCCACCCGCGCAACGTGACTATCATTCCGAAATCGCGCGATTTTCACTAAATGGGGCAGCGCCACTTTACGCGACACCTTGACCGCGTTCCGCTTTCGTTCCAGTTTGGCGGGATGGTCGAATCATCCTCAGCCCTCGCCACGCCGCCATCGCTCGAGCGCCGCTCTCATGCGGTGTGCCGGGGCATATCCCGCCTGTTCGCGCGCAACGGTGTCTGGGTTCTTGCCGAAATGCCGCTGCGCAACGGTAGGCGGGCGGATCTGATGGGGCTCGATGCCAAGGGAAAAATCGTCATCGTCGAAATCAAGACTGCGCGTTCGGACTTGCTGGGCGATGGCAAATGGCCCGATTATCTCGACTTTTGCGATCGCTTTTATTGGGGCCTTCCGCCCGAACTCGATCGGCAGGTGCTGGAAAACGAGGATTTCCGACCCGATTGCTGCGGGGTGATCGTGGCCGATGAATATGATGCCGAAATTCTCCGGCCGGCCCCCAGCCATCCACTCGCAGCCGCGCGCCGCAAGGTGGAAGTCGAACGGCTCGCCCGCACGGCGCTGCGCCGGCAGCTGGTCGCGAGCGATCCGGGATGCGGTGAATGGGGCGGAGAGCTTGCCGGCTGAGGCGTTGCGCGTGCGACACGACAGTGGCGCGAAAGCTGGTATCGCCATTCGGTAATAGCGCATTTACGATGACGCGGGCATAAGGCGCCAGGATATGTGGACGGCCCTGCTCATCTCGATGAGCGCGATGACCCTGATCGTCGCGCTGCGTTACCTGCTCACGAGCGGGGCATTCGCGCTGGCCACATCGCGCGTGCGCCCGGGGCTCTACGCCGGTCTGTCGCCGCAGATCCGCCGAGAGATCGGCTGGTCGATGGTCTCCGCGCTGATTTTCGGCCTGCCTGCCGGATTCGTTACATGGGGTTGGCAGCAGCACGGTTGGACGCTGCTTTATACCGACATGGCGGACTATCCGCTCTGGTATCTGCCGCTTTCGGTATTCCTCTACCTGTTCGCGCACGACACCTGGTTCTACTGGACGCACCGGCTGATGCACCGCCCGAAATGGTTTCGCATCGCCCATGCCGTCCACCATGCCAGCCGTCCGCCAACCGCATGGGCGGCAATGAGCTTTCACCCGATCGAGGCGCTGACGGGCGCAGTGGTCATTCCGCTGCTCGTATTTCTCGTCCCGATCCATGTCGCCATGCTTGGCGTCGTTCTGGCTGTCATGACGGTGATGGGGGTCACCAATCACATGGGCTGGGACATGTTTCCGCGCTGGCTCGTTCATTCGCGCGTAGGGGAGTGGGTGATAACAGCGAGCCATCATCAGCGGCATCACGACGAATATCGCTGCAATTACGGACTTTACTTCAGATTTTGGGATCGCCTGTGCAAAACCGACCGAGGACTCGTTTCGCATTAATCGCCGCATCTGCCGCGGCGCTTGTCACATCCGTGATGCCGGTGGTGACCGCCGCCGAGCCCACGGGCACCGATGTGACGATCGACATCACCAATATGCGCAACCGCGATGGCGTCGTGCGCGCATGCATGACGCGCGATTCCCAGCGCTTCCCGCGCTGCCAGGACGCGGCGCAGGGGTACAATGTGGTCGTTCCTGCCGGAGAAGCGCGCCAGCTACGCTTCCGCAACGTGGCACCCGGAACCTATGCGATCGCCCTGCTGCACGATGAAAACGGCAATGGTCGGGCGGATCGCGCGCTCGGCATGATGCCGAAGGAGGGCTTCGGCTTTTCGCGCGATGCGCCGGTCAGGATGGGTCCGCCGGATTTCGAAGACGCGGCGATAGTCGTAAATTCTTCACCAAGTCGGCAAACCATCCGCATGCGGTATATGCTCTAGAAAATCAGCAGTTTGCGTAGGCGAAAACGCCCGCGCGACTTCACGAAAAATTTACCATGGTGCGCCACAACGGCCTTGAATCGCACGATTGAAGGCATTGCGGAATGGACACCTTACGCGGCAATTACGACGCGCTCGAACCGGCGGACTGGGACAGCTTTTCCGCGCCTGAAGACGATCGCGCAGACGATGCGGAAGCGGTGCACGATGCGCCGCCGCCCGCCATCGGCACGGATGAGCGGCGCATGCAGGTGCGCGCTTACAATTTCTGGGCGGGCCTGCTCGACGATCGCAATTTCCCCTCGATCGAGGATCTCGATCCCACGCTGCTGCCCGATTTCGGCCCGAACAGCGTGTTGCTGGACTTTTCGCACGGCCTCGAAGACCCGCTGATTGCCTATATCGGCGATCAGCTCGCCGCCGAATGCTCTACCGATGGTCGCGAGCCAAAGCGCCTTTCCGAAGTGCAGCCGCGTTCGCTCCTGTCACGCATCACCGATCACTACATGCAGATCCTTGCAAACCAGTCGCCGATCGGTTTCGAAGCCGAATTCGTCAATCATGTGGGCGCATCGATCCTCTATCGCGGCATCCTGCTGCCTTTCTCCAGCGACGACGAGACAATCGATTTCATTTACGGCGTCATCAACTGGAAGGACATGGCGGACAGCAAATCGGCCGACGAATTGCTGCTCGAAATCGATCAGGCGCTTGAGGACGAACTCGCCGAGCCGACCGCAGCCCATCACCACGCGCGGGACGAAGATCTGACCGATTGGGCGGACGGCCCCTCGGCCACGAATGAAGAGCCCGCCGCCGTCGAGCCGACTTTCGGCGGAGCGGCCGCCCGACCTTCGCTCGATCTGTCGGGGCAGGCGGACACTGCGCTCGAATCGGTCCTGGATGCGGAACCGGAAACGCTGGCCGATTGGCTTGCAATCGCCCGCGACATGGCCGCCGAAGCCGCCGGAAGCGAAGAACGCACACGCGCCGCGCTTTACGAGGCCGTCGGCCGCGCATGGGATTTCGCCCTCGCCGCGCAGGATGCGCCGGACGATTTCGCCGAGCTGCTTGGCGATGCCGGGATCGCCATGCAGGACCGCGCACCCATGACGCCGATCGTAAAGCTCGTCTTCGGTGTCGATTATGACAAGACGCGCCTTACCGAATATGCCGCCGTCCTGTCCTTCGCCGCACGCACGGGAATCGGCCAAGGCGAGTTGGGCGCGTTTCTCAAGCGAGCCGAGGGCGGCCTGAAGGGTGTCGTCGCGCAGGAGCGCGCACATCGCCGGGAGAGCGAAGGGAAAGCGCCCAAACAGGTCCGCAAGCAGCCGCGAAAAGCGATCGCGAAAAAGTTGCGCGCCCTGGCACCGCAGGGTTTCAACGCGGTGTCTGACGATGGCGGCGAGTTCGGCCTGGTGATGATCCGCCGTACCGAAACGGGTGAAGTCGTGATGCTGGGCGAAGTGCCGGCCAATGCCAGCCTGATCGAAAAGGCGGCTCGCGAATTGATCGGCTGACGCCCGCTTTTAGGCATGTGGAACGCGCGCATCGCTCGGCCATTGGCTAGGCATGCCGCTTTCACCGTCTGTCGCCACCCGTATCCAGCCTTATTTCGGCCATCGCAATCGTGATCGGCTGGTGCTGTCGGCGCGCGCCTTGCGTTGCAGACCGCCCGCATTCGGCGAAGGCTCCCGATGGAAGGCGATGCGCACGCTGCTCGCCCAATTCGCGAGCCGCGAAGTCGAGGGCGTTGCCGTGCGGCTAATGGCAAGGGACGGCGAAACCGTCTTGCTCGATACGATGCGCGTCACCGATGGCGAGGGCTTCGTCCATTTCGACGCCGCCCTCGATCCCGCATGGGACTTGCCGGTGCACCCCGCATGGGAGGTTGTGCAACTGGAATGGGAAAATTCCGAAGGCCCACAAAGCGTCGATGCGCACATTCTCGTGCCCGGCAGCAAAAGCGACCTGGCGGTCATCTCTGACATCGACGACACCATCATCGAAACCGGCATCACCGGCGGTCCGCGCAACATTGCGCGCAACTGGAAACGCATTTTCGCGCAATTGCCGCATGAGCGGATCGCAGTCCCCGACGCACAGAGCTTCTATGGCGAGCTGGGCGGCGGCGATCCTGCGCCCGACGCGGACGGCTGCCCGCACCGCATGCGCGCGACAAGGCGGCCATTCTTCTACATCTCCTCCAGCCCATGGAACCTGTTCAGCTATCTCGTCGCTTTCATGCGCGGCAAGGGGCTGCCGCTTGGCCCGATGAAGCTGCGCGACTGGGGTCTCAGTCGCGAGACATTCGGAAAGAGCAGTCATGGCGCACACAAGAAGGCTGCGCTCGATTCGATCCTCGGCATGTATCCGGAGATGGGGTTCGCGCTGATCGGCGACGATACGCAAGGCGATCTTGCCGCCTTTGCGCATGCCGTCGCCCGGCACCCCGGACGGGTCGCGGCGGTATTCCTGCGGAAGGCTGCGGGCGAGGATTTTTCAGCCGAGGAGGTCGAGGCGAAGGCCGTGATCGAGGGCGCGAATGTGCCGCTCTGGCTCGGCGCGACCTATGCCGAAGGCGCGGATTTCCTGCGCGCCCTGGATTTCACGCTGGGCGGCGAGACCGAGCAGATCGTACGCACCGTGGAGAAGGTGGAAACGGCAAAGGAAGGCGCAGAAGCCCCGGCTACGCTCTGAAATCTTCATTGCCCGTTCACCGCGCGGAGCGATATGCTGCCGATCGACACGATGCACATGCTTTCAAACCTGCTCGCCCGCCTGATCGCGCTGGTCGCGCTTTCGGCCATGCTCGCCCAGCCCGTGGCTGCGCAGGGCATTTCAATCCTGCGCGACGCGGAGACGGAGGCACTGCTGCAGGACATGACCGATCCGCTCGCCGAAGCGGCCGGGCTGGGCGAGGGCGCCGTCGAGGTCGTGCTGGTCGGCGACAGTTCGATCAATGCTTTCGTTGCCGGCGGACAGCGCATCTTCGTGCATTCCGGCCTGCTCAACGCAGCTGAGGATGCGGGCGAAGTGCAGGGCGTGATCGCGCATGAGCTCGGCCACATCACCGGCGGGCATATCAATCGCTTTTCCGAAGGTGTCGGCAATGCGACCAAGATCACGCTGCTGTCCGCTCTGCTGGCGGCGGCGGCGGCCTTTGCCGGCGGCGGCGAAGCGGCCATGGGCGTGCTCGCGGCGGGGCAGCAGGCGGCACAGGGCAGCTTCCTCGCTTTCAGCCGCACGCAGGAGGCCAGCGCCGATGCGGCTGGCGCACAATATCTCTCCGATGCCGGCATCAGCGGTCGCGGGAGCCTGGCCTTTTTCGAGAAGCTGCAGAACTTCGAGTTCCGCCGCGGCATTCCGCAGGGACAGGAGCGCGAATACGGCCGTACGCACCCGCTTTCCGGCAATCGCATCTCCCGGCTGCGCGATGACTACGTCGCGGATGTCGCGTGGGACACGCCGACCGATCCCGACCTGCAACGCAGGTTTGAACGGGTGAAGGCCAAGCTCTACGGCTACATCGCACCCTCGGAACGCACGCTGACTGCGTTCCCCGAATACATGACCGGCATCCCTGCCCGCTATGCGCGCGCCTACGCATACCACAAGGATGCGCGGATGGACGATGCGCTTGGCGAAGTGGATGCGCTGCTTTCCGCGGAGCCCGACAATCCCTATTTTCTCGAGCTGAGAGGCCAGGTCCTGATGGAATCGGGACGCGTAGACGAAGCGTTGCCGCCTCTGCGCGAGGCGACCCGGCTCACCGGATCGAACCCGCTTATCGCCAGCATGCTTGGCCATGCGCTCATCGCCACCGAGGACCGCGCCAATCTCGACGAGGCGGAGCAGGTGCTGCGCGCGGCCATCGGGCGCGACCACGAAAATCCCTTCGCGTGGTATCAGCTCGGCGTTGTCTACGGTCAGCGCGGCGACACACCTCGCGCGCGGCTCGCCAGTGCCGAACAGCAGATCCTGTCCGGCAATCCGCAGGCCGCGCTCGTCAATGCAGGAGCCGCCGAACAGGCTCTGGAGCGCGGCACGCCCGACTGGATCCGCGCGCAGGACGTCCAGCTGCAGGCGCGCGCGCAGCTTGAACGTATGGCTGAGCGCCGATAGGCGCCGGAGCCGTCATGCGCTGGATCGTCACTGCCCTTATCGCTCTTGTCGCCGGTTTCGCCGGCGCGGCTGCGTTCAGCTATTCCGGCCTCGGCCCGGATGGGACGCGCGACTATCTGATGGCCAATCCCGAAGTGCTGCCCGAGGCTATGGCCGAGCTGCAACGCCGCGATACGATGGCGCGTATCGAACCGATCCGCAGCGAGTTGGAAACCCCCTATCCCGGCGCCGTGCTAGGCAATCCCGACGGCACGATCACCCTGGTCGAATTCAGCGATTATGCCTGCGGATACTGCCGCCAGAGCCTAGCTGATGTGAATGCACTCATCGCTGCCAATCCCGATCTGCGCGTCGTAATCCGGGAGTATCCTGTGCTGTCGGATGGCAGCGTGGACGCGGCACGGATGGCGCTCGCCGCCGCAGACCAGGGCAAGTTCGAAGCTTTCCATAACGCCATGTTCGCGCAGGACGCGCTCGGCGCGGGCAATATCGAAACCGCCGCGCAGGTTGCGGGCCTCGATCTGGAACAGGCGCGCGCACGGATCGATGCAGGTGCCTACGATACGCAGCTTCAGAACAACGTCTTCCTTGGCCAGAACATGCGCCTCTCCGGCACGCCTGCCTTCATCGTCGGCGATGAGGTGCTCAATGGCGCCGTGGGTGCGGAAATGATCGGCGATGCCATCGCCGAGGCGCGCGATTCGTAAGGCGAACGGCCTGCCGCGGGAGGCCGCACCGTGAAATTTGGTCTGACGAAGGCCCGCATTTCGGCTAGGAAAGGCGGCATGGCCGTGCTGCCGTTCAAACCTGCACCGTTCTTCGAGGACAAGAACCGCGCATTCTGGCGGCTGCAAATGCTGGGCTGGGGCGGCGCGTTCATTCTGCGCATGGCGACATCGCTTGCCAATGAACGCGGCCTCGATTTTCTCGTCGTCGTGGTGATCTTCACCATTGCTGGTTTCTCGATCAGCACCGTGCTTTCGGTGATCTACAACCACCTTATAAATCGCACGCCGCTGGTGACCTGGACTGCGACCGCGCTCGTCTTGTCGGGTGCCGTGGCGGTGTCGGCCTTTATCAGCGCGTGGACGCTCGATGTGTATTCCGGCGGAAGCGAGGCGAGCTTCGCGCAGCTGATGTTCGGGGTGTTCTATATCGATCTCACGCTGCTCGGCGCATGGTCCGGCCTCTATTATGCGATAAATTTCTTCCTTCAGGTCGAGGAACAGACGGACAGGCTGGAGAGGCTAGAGGCGCAGGCGACCAGCGCGCAGCTTGCGATGCTACGCTATCAGCTCAATCCGCATTTCCTGTTCAACACGCTCAATTCCATCAGTACGCTCGTCCTTCTCAAGCAGACCGCGCCTGCGAACGCGATGCTGACCAAGCTTTCCAGCTTTCTCCGGCACACGCTCGTTACCCAACCGGGTGGCAAGGTCACGGTCGCGCAGGAGGTGGAAACGCTGCAGCTCTATCTCGAAATCGAGCGGATGCGCTTCGAAGACCGGCTGCGCACCGAATTCCGGGTGGAGGACGACGCTTCACGGGGCTGCATTCCCTCTTTCCTGCTGCAGCCGCTGGTCGAGAATGCGATCAAATACGGCGTTTCCGCACAGGAAGAAGGCGCGCGCATCAGCCTTGCCGCCAAGGTGATCGGATCCCGCCTGCGCCTCGTCGTTTCCGACACCGGGCCGGGCCTGCAGGGCAATCAGAACGCTGCCGAAGCGGTTGCGAAAAGCCAGACCTCTACCGGAGTCGGCCTCGCCAATATCGTCGAGCGCCTCAGCCAGGCTTACGGCGAAGACCACCTCTTCGCGATCGAGACGCCGCCCGATGGCGGCTTCACCGTCACAATCGAAATCCCCTATGAGCGCGGCGACGAGGAGGAGCCGGCCGCCGACGCGCAGAAACTTCCCCGCCCTTCACCCGTTGAGAAAGGCGGGCGACCCACTTTCGGAACCCCCCAGACCGGAGCCCCCGCATGACCATCCGCACCATTGTCGTCGACGACGAAAAACTCGCCATTCAAGGGCTGCAATTGCGGCTCGAGCCGCATGAAGACATTGAGGTGATCGAAACTTGTGCCAATGGCCGGGAGGCGATCCGCGCCATCAAGACGCTCAAGCCCGACCTCGTCTTCCTGGACATCCAGATGCCCGGTTTCGATGGATTTTCGGTTGTGAAGGGCGTGATGGAGATCGAACCGCCGCTTTTCGTCTTCGTCACCGCCTATCAGGAGCATGCGATCCGCGCATTCGAGGCCAATGCGGTCAATTATCTGATGAAGCCGGTGGACGAGGACAAGCTCGCCGATACGATCGAGCGCGTGCGCCAGCGCCTGTCCGAAAAGCGCTCCTCCGAAGAAGCGGAAAAGCTGAAGGATGTTTTGGCCGAAGTGAGCCCGGAAAGCCTCGACGAGATGGATACGGGCGAGGAAGTCGCAGGGCGCTACGAAAAGATGATCAACGTGAAGGATCGCGGGCAGATCTTTCGCGTCGATGTCGACTCGATCGAGCACATCGAGGCCGCCGGCGATTACATGTGCATCTATACCGGCGACAACTCGCTGATCCTGCGCGAAACGATGAAGGATTTGGAGCGGCGGCTGGACCCAAAGAACTTCCAGCGTGTACATCGATCAACCATCGTCAATCTCGACCAGGTGCGGCAGGTCAAGCCGCACACCAATGGCGAATGCTTTCTCGTTCTCGACAGCGGCGCGGAGGTGAAGGTGTCGCGCAGCTACCGGGACGTGGTCGCGCGCTTTGTCCACTAAGGTATTCAAACTCACCGGTTTCGATCTCGATGCCTTCGTGCAAGACACGCTCGCAGAGGATCTTGGCAAGGGCCTGCACGGCGGTGGGCGGGACGTCACTGCCGAAAGCGTCATCCCCGCCGATGCGCGGTTTTCCGGTGTCATGGACAGCCGCGATCCGATCACCGTCGCCGGGCTGCCGGTGGCCGAAGCATTCTTCCGCGCGCTCGATCCCGACATGCAGATCGAGGTGCTGGTAGACGAGGGCGCGCGCATCGAACCGGGCACCGATCTCATGCGCCTTACCGGCAATGCTCGCGCCATGCTGACGGCCGAGCGGAGCGCCCTCAACACGGTGCAGCACCTTTCCGGCATCGCGTCGATGGTCGCCGAATATGTCGCCGCGATGGACAATCCCGATTGCACACTGCTTGATACGCGCAAGACGATACCGGGCCTGCGTCACCTCGAAAAATACGCGGTGCGCATGGGCGGCGGCAGCAACCATCGGATGGGGCTGTGGGACGCGGCGATGATCAAGGACAACCACATCCTCGTCGCCGGCAATGTCGGTGAAGCGGTGCGCCGCGCGCGCGATGCGGGGGTCGAGCAGATCATCTGCGAAGTCGACCGTATCGATCAGATCGAACCGGCCTTGGCTGCGGGCGCCACACGACTCCTGCTCGACAATATGGAACCACCCACCCTGCGCGAAGCGGTGGCAGTGGTGAACGGCCGTGTGCCGACCGAAGCATCGGGCGGCATCAATCTCGACACCATCCACGCCAAGGCTGCGACCGGGGTCGATTACGTTTCGGTCGGCCGCCTCACGCAAAGCGCACCCGCCGCCGATATCGGTCTCGACTTTACGCCCTTGTAGGCATTTGGCATCTTTGCATGATCAGACCGGGAGGGGCGCACCATGAGACCGGGATCGATCCGGAAATTCGACATATTCTACCTCACCGCGATTGTCGTGACCGTCATCAGCATGCTGATGAACTGGGACAGCCAGTTGCGCGCCGCCGCGGCGCAATTGGCGCAGGACGGCTTGCAGGATTATGCGAGCGTATCGCTGGCCGTGGGCTATGCGATCACGCTTGGCGTCAGCCTCCTGCTCTGGGCCCTCGTTTCGCGGGCACGGATGGGTTGGGCACGCTGGGCCATCCTTCTACTGCTGCTCTACCAAGGCCTGGCCATTCCCTATTTGGTGGCGACTGGCATGGGGACGATCAGCTTCACCCAGCTCATCAGTGTGCTTCTGAAAGCCGTCGCGCTGTTCTTCGCCTTTCGCGCCGATGCGCGCGCATGGTTTGCCGAAAAGCCGCGATGAGGCCTTCGTTGGCAAGATGCGCCGTATGAAACTGGCTGGTCTCGCCACAGGGCTGGCTCTTCTCGCCATGCCCGTGCAATCGATGGCACAAGCCTATCAATGCCGTGTGCCGCAGGGCGGAATAAGCATTCCCGATATCCAGCGCGACGGACCGGTGCGGCAGACGCGCGTGACCGGCTACACGCTCGCGCTCAGCTGGAGCCCGGAATTCTGCCGTTTCCGCGAGGATAGCGCACGCCATGCGAGGCAATGCTCGGGCCGCGCAGGACGTTTCGCTTTCGTCGTGCACGGGTTGTGGCCGGACGGGCCCGGCGGACGCTGGCCGCAATGGTGCCCCACACGCGAACGGGTCGAGCCTGCCGAAGCGCGCGGCGCGCTCTGCATGCAGCCGGACACCGCCCTCATCGCGCGGCAATGGGCAAAGCATGGCAGCTGCATGACACGTCAGCCTGGCACTTATCTGCGCGTGACGCAGATTCTTTGGGAGAGCCTGCGCTGGCCCGATTTCGACCGCCTCTCCCGCCGCGACGGCCTGACCGCGGGCGACATCCGCACAACTTTCGCCGAAGCCAATCCCTACTGGGACGCGGAGGATGTCGGCCTCGTCGTCAACGAACGCGGCTGGCTGCGCGAAATGCGCCTATGCTACGGTGCAGACTTCATGCCGAGAGCCTGCGACGCCCGGCGCTATGGGCCGGATGACGATGCGGAAGTGCGGATCTGGCGAGGAATGTGAGTTGCAGCTCGACCGCACCCGCGCACCTTCCGAATAGGCATCTTAGCGACGCTCTTTAAAGAATCCGCGCAACAATTCCGCCGCCTCACCCTCGCCGACACCGGAATACACCTCCGGCACATACAGGCATTGGTCGTGCGAAAAAACGCGCGCGCCGTGCTCCACGCCACCGCCCTTAAGATCACTTGCGCCGTAATACAGGCGCGCGATACGAGCATGGCTGATCGCCCCGGCGCACATCGCGCAAGGCTCCAGCGTTACATAGAGATCGCACCAGGTTAGCCGCTCGCTGCCCAGCGCCTGTCCGGCCGCGCGCATGGCGACGATCTCGGCATGGGCGCTCGGATCGCAATCGCGCCGCGTCAGATTATGCCCTTCGCCCACCACGCGCCCGTCCTTGACGACCACCGCGCCCACAGGCACTTCGCCAGCTTCGGCAGCCTGCCGCGCAAGCTCCAGCGCGCGCTTCATCGGTTCGGGGAGAGGCCATTTCGCCATGCTTTCGCGCTAGCTGTTCGCTTGACGAATCTCCACCCCCCCTGTATGCGCGCGCCTTTCCCAGCTACAAGCTGATCCACGAACCCGTTTCGAACGAGAGAATTCGCCATGTCGCGCATCTGCGAACTTACCGGCAAAGGCCGCCAGGTCGGCCACAATGTCAGCCACGCCAACAACAAGACCAAGCGAGTCTTCCTGCCAAACCTGCAGAACGTCACTTTGCTGAGCGAAAAGCTGGACCGCGCGTTCAAGTTCCGCGTCAGCACGAACGGACTGCGCAGCGTCGAGCACAATGGCGGCCTCGACAACTGGCTGATGAAGACGAGCGACGAAAAGCTTTCGACCCGCGCCCTGAAGGTGAAGCGCGAGCTGAAGAAGGCGATGGCGGACGCCGCTTAAACGTCGCGACAAACTAATCACCAAGGAGCGCGCGGTGGCTTAGTCCCCGCGCGCTTTTTCGTGCGTGGGATCGTAGACCAGTCTCGCCAGCAGCGTTCGCTGAAAGGACGCCAGATTGTCGTCCGAAATGATCCAGATCTCGACCTGTCCATTTTCTGTTTGGCGCAGAGACAGCCCTTCGTAATTCTCCCGCGGAAGCAATCGATCGAGATCGACGAGCAATTGCACCTCCATCGACCCGGTCTGCGCATCCGCAGGATCGGCAATGCCGAGCGCGGCGGTGAAGGGTGGCACGCCTAGCACGGCTTCGCGCATCAGCACGAGAAGACCGCCATCGGGCAACACGGCCAAATCGGTCGGCGCGTAGTCGCCGGGCAGCGAAAAAGCGAATGTCCCCGCTGGCCTCCTGAACAGCGGATCGCTTGGGTGCAGGAGGCCTGTACGACTGCCTTCGGGCAAGACGATGAACCGGCCGTCCGCCAATCGTGCCATCGCTTCGGCGCCGGCATTGGCCGGCCATCGCATCCATTGCCGAGGTCGCAGCGCGCCGTCGTGCTCGCCACCGGACGTGTATCGCAGCAGCGTGTTCCCGTTCTCAAAACCGAGCCAGTACCGGCCCGTCGCCGGATCGCGCGTCGCCGATTCGATATCCGGCGGGAAGTGTTCGAACCTGCACCGGTCACCGAGCAGATCAAGCCGGTCTGGATCCGGCGTATTGCCGGACAGGTTCACCGTGAGGATTGCGCCACGGTCGGAAAAAGCGCGCAGACTGTCCCCCTCCAGCAGCAGTGCCGAGAAACCACCGAAGAGGTCGTGTTCGCTTCGAAGCTGCCACAGGCCTTCACGGGTGAAGGCGCCCACGCTTCGCGACAGGTCGCCCGGTTTCAGTCGCCCGATGTCGATCGCCTCGGTCGGTTCGGTCGGCAGGGGTGTGCGCCAGAACAGCCCCGGCGA
This sequence comes from Aurantiacibacter aquimixticola, assembly GCF_003605475.1. Taxonomy (NCBI): domain Bacteria; kingdom Pseudomonadati; phylum Pseudomonadota; class Alphaproteobacteria; order Sphingomonadales; family Erythrobacteraceae; genus Aurantiacibacter; species Aurantiacibacter aquimixticola. Next base: position 1,858,886 of record NZ_RAHX01000001.1, read on the forward strand.
GAGCGCGAGCGCGACCAGTGCGATTGCAAAGAGCCGTTTGCGGCGAGTTCGCGGCGCAGTCATGCGCGCGCCATCACTCCGGCATCGGCCCGACGAAGAGGAGCGGATCGAGTCGTGTCAGATGCCATTTAAGGCTCCAGTGCAGATGCGGCCCCGTTGCCCGTCCCGACGATCCGATCGTGCCGAGCTGCTGGCCCTGTTCGACCCGCTCGCCCTCGCGCACATCGATCCGGTCCATGTGCAGGAAAGCGCTGTTGAGGCCCTGCCCGTGGTCGATGATGAGAAGATAGCCTTCAAGGCTGAAAGGTGTGTCCGTTGCCAATGTCACCACACCCGATGCTGGCGCGACGAAGGGCGTGCCGGTGGGCCGCGCGATGTCGAGACCGGAGTGATAGCTCCCCGGCTCCCCGCGATAGATGCGTTGCGATCCGAAGCGGCCGGAAATGCGCCCCGTGACCGGCCAGATGAAATCCTCGCGCCAGCCATCGCTATCCGCCTCTGCCGTGCGCGCGTCCCAGATCGCATCGAGTTCCGGCTGGCGGCGGCGCATGAAGGCCGCGCTGGCACCACCAGGACGACGCGCGACATTCACTCGCTCGATGTCCCACTCGCGCGGCGACACCGCGACAGGACTGCGTATGCTGCGGCCATCGGCAAGCGTGGCGACCAGTTCGGTCTCCCGTCCCGAATCCCGGTCGAAAGCTGCGAAGAAACGGTTGTCCGCTCCCAGATCCAGCTCCTGCTCCCCCAACCGGGCGGAGACCGTTCCGGCGGGCGCAGTCCCGCGCATCCAGCCGCCCTGCGTCAGTTCGCCATCATAGAGGAATGTGGTCGGCCCTGCGGGTGTCGGCGCCGGCGTGGGTGTCGGTAGGGGTGCGGGCATCGGGACCGGCTGCACGATCTCGACGGTCGGCGCCGGAGAAGCGCTTTCATTTGCCGGCGGGACAACCGTGCAGGCGGCCAGAAGCAAACCGGCGGATGCAATCGCGAAACGCGCTATCACAGCTCTTCGAGCGCCCTACGCGTGGCCAGTTCGCAGCTCGCGTAAGCCTCCTGCCGGTCCACGCTCCAATAGCGCAATTCTTCCAGCGGCACGGGCACCCCGCTCATCGCGCAGGTGACGAAATGGCCCGGGCGAATGACACGAAAGCCATTTGGGCCGTAGACAAGCGTTGCGGGCTGGTCGGAGGAATTCATCAGCATGGCGCCTAGTTAGGCGCTGGCGGACGCTAAAGCAATTTCGGCTAGAGAAGTTTCGGCTGCCCGCTTTCGGGCGGCTTCGCCTTGCGCTTCACCGTCTTGCGGGGCGCGTCGCCCGGTACGGCCTGCAATGTCCCATCGGCGAATTCGAGGGTGAGGATCGGCTGCTCGCTCGCGGTCTTGCGCGAGGTGATGACAGGGTGCCCCGGAGCGCAGACAAGCGCGTAGCCGCGCTGAAGGGGCGCTTTCGGGTCGAGCTGCAGACGCAGCCGCTCCAGCGATCCGAGTCGCTCGCGCCGCTCGGCAATGGGCCGCTCGATCAATTGCGGCGTCAGGCGCGCCGCGCCCAGCCGCTGGCGCGCGTCGCGCAGATTTCCGCGCAGGATCGCGGGCGAGAGGCGCAGATCGGCAAGCCGCTCACGCCCCTTCGCCGCCCGGTCCACCAGCCCGCGTCGCAATCTTTCGCCGAGTTCATCGAGCCGCTGGGCATGAGGCTGAAGCAGCTGAGCCGGCTGCGGCATCCGCTCTGCCCGCGCCGCAAGCCGCTCGCGGCCAAGTTCTACAGGACGGATCGCGCATTTGCGCTGACGCAGGGCGAGATCGTCCAGCGTGTTGGCAAGGTCGCGCTTCACCGGCACCGCCAGCTCGGCCGCCGCGGTGGGCGTGGGCGCGCGCATGTCGGCGGCGTAATCGCACAGCGTGGTGTCGGTCTCATGTCCCACTGCGCTGATGACCGGGATGGGCGATTCGGCGACGGCGCGCACAACCGCTTCCTCGTTGAAGGCCCACAGATCTTCGATGGAGCCGCCGCCGCGCGCGACGATCAGCAGGTCCGGGCGCGGCACCGCGCCGCCCGGCTCGAGCGCGCCGAAGCCGCGAACGGCCTTCGCCACCTGCTCCGCCGCGCCCTGCCCCTGCACGATCACCGGCCACACGATGACATGCGACGGAAAGCGGTCTTCCAAGCGGTGGAGAATATCGCGGATCACAGCGCCTGTCGGCGAAGTTACAACGCCGATCGTGCGCGGTGCGAAGGGCAGGCGGCGGACATTGCCGAACAGACCCTCGGCCTCGAAACGCTTGCGGTTCTTCTCCAGCAGGGCGAGCAGCGCGCCCTCGCCAGCGATCTCCATCCGCTCGACCACGATCTGATACTTGCTGCGGCCGGGATAGGTCGTGAGCTTGCCGCTCGCGACAACCTCGATCCCGTCCTCCGGCACGAAGGCGAGGCGCGGCGCGGCGGACTTCCACATCACCGCGTCGAGGACGGATTTCTCGTCCTTTAGGCTCATATAGAGATGGCCCGACGCCGCCCGCTTGACGCCCGAAAGCTCCCCGCGCAGCCGCACGAAGCCGAAGCGATCTTCCACCGTGCGTTTCAGCGCGTGCGAGAGTTCGGTGATCGAGAGCGGCGCGGCATTGTCCCCGTCGCGGCCCTTGGCTACCAGCCCGTCATCTGCCGTGTCGTCGTCGTAGGGAGTTTGGCCTGCCATGAATATCCTGGTCCTGGGTTCGGGCGGGCGCGAACATGCCCTGTGCTGGAAGCTGGCGCAATCGCGCGTGATCTCCGAAGAGGGCGGAACGCTCTACGTATCCCCCGGCAATCCCGGCATGGCGGAATGCGCCACATTGGTCGAGCTGGATGCGAAGAATCATGGCGTTGTGATCGGCTTCTGCGCCGAGCGGAATATCGGCCTCGTCGTCATCGGCCCCGAAGCGCCGCTGGTGGATGGCCTCGCCGACAGTCTGCGCGCCGCCGACGTGGCGGTGTTTGGCCCCTCGAAGGCTGCCGCCCAGCTCGAGGGCAGCAAGGCTTTCACCAAAGCAATGTGCGAGCGCGCGGGCATCCCCACCGCCGCCTATGTGCGCTGCACCTCGCTGGACGAAGCGAAGTCCGCCCTCGCGACCTTTGCTCCGCCCTTCGTGCTCAAGGCCGATGGCCTCGCCTCGGGCAAGGGCGTCGTCATCGTCGAAAGTGAAGCGGAAGCGCATGAGGCGCTGGCCGACATGTTCGGCGGCGCGTTCGGAGAGGCCGGGGCCGAAGTGGTGATCGAGGAATTCATGGCGGGCGAGGAAGCCAGCTTTTTCGCGCTTACCGATGGCGAGGCGATCGTCCCCTTCGGCACAGCGCAGGATCACAAGCGCGTGGGCGAAGGCGACACCGGCCCGAACACCGGCGGCATGGGCGCGTATTCACCCGCCCTTGTGCTGACGGATGCTCTCCAGCGCGAGGCGATGGAGCGCATCGTCGCGCCCACGGTGCGGCAGATGGCGGCGGACGGCATGCCCTATTCGGGCGTGCTCTACGCGGGGCTGATGCTGACCGACGAGGGGCCGAAGCTGGTCGAATACAATGCCCGCTTCGGCGATCCCGAATGCCAGGTGCTGATGATGCGGTTGGAAAGCGACCTCGCCGATTACATGCTCGCCTGCGCGAACGGCACGCTAGGCGACATGCCGGAGCCGGAATTCGCGAGTGACACCGCGATGACGGTGGTAATGGCCGCGAAGGGCTATCCCGGCACACCCGAAAAAGGCGGCGCGATCGATCTCGCCGATGCGGAAGCCGATGGCACAAAGGTCTTCCACGCCGGGACAATGCGAGAGGGCGACCGGCTGGTCTCCAATGGCGGCCGCGTGCTCAATGTCACCGCGCTGGGAAGCGACACGAAGGCGGCGCGCGACACGGCCTATGCGTCAGTTCAGACAGTGGACTTCCCCACCGGCTTCTACCGCAGCGATATCGGCTGGCGCGAGCTGGAGCGGGGTTGAGGAGGAGCGCTGCCTCGAGCTCGCTTTCGCTTACCCCAGCTTCTCACCCATCAGCGCTTTCAGATCGACCTCCGGCCGCGGGCCGTAATGGGAGATCACTTCCGCCGCCGCGACGGCGCCGCGTTTCAGGCACTTTTCGAGCGGCTCGCCCTTCGCATGGCCCGACAGGAAACCGGCAGCGAACTGGTCGCCTGCGCCGGTGGTGTCGACGACCTTGTCGATCGGTTCGGCGGCGACTTCGGCGCGCTGGCCGTCAGCGATGGCGACCGCGCCCTTGGCGCTGCGCGTGGCGACCAGCACCGGCACCTTGCCCTCCAGCGCGGCGAGGCCTGCATCGAAATCGTCCTCTCCCGTAAGCGTTGCCAGCTCATGTTCGTTGACGAACAGGATGTCGATCACGCCATCTTCGATCATGGCGCGGAAATCGTCGCCATGGCGGTCGATCACAAAGCTTTCGCTGGCGGTAAACGCCACCTTGCGGCCCGCCTCCCGCGCGACTTCGATGGCGCGGCGCATGGCTTTGCGCGGCTCTTCCGGATCCCAGAGATAGCCTTCGAGATAAAGGATCGCGCCGCTCGCGATGAGTTCCTCGTCCAAGGCCTCGCGCGGCAGCGACTGTCCTGCGCCGAGAAAGGTGTTCATCGTCCGCTCCCCATCAGGAGTAACGAAGATCAGGCAGCGGCCTGTCGGCGCGGAGCCTTCCGGCAGCGGAGGCGTGTCGAAATCGATGCCGGTGGCGCGCATGTCGTGCGTAAACACCTCGCCCAGCTGGTCGTCGCACACCTGCCCGACGAAAGCGCATTGCAGGCCCAGCATGCTCGCGCCCGCCAGCGTGTTCGCCGCCGAACCGCCGGAAACCTCGCGCGCCTGCCCCATCGCGGCATAAAGCGACTTCGCGCCATCCGCGTCGACCAGCGTCATGCCGCCGCGATTGAGGCCGAGTTCGTCGATCAGCTCGTCCTCGCAGGAAGCGATCACGTCGACCACGGCATTGCCGATGGCGATTACGTCGTAACGGGGGGCGGTCATGCAGTCTCCTTGAACGGTTCGGCGTTGACTTGGCGCAAGGCCCGCGCAATCGCAAGCGGCGATGGCATCGCTTCCGACATCGCTGGCGCTGGGCTTCGGGCAGCTGTTCGACGGCGCCGTTCTGCGGGTGCTTCTGAAGAGCATCGGCGTGACGCTGATCGCCTTCGTGCTGGTGACGATTGCAGGCTGGTACGCGCTCGACTGGGCGCTGGCGCGCTATGCCATCGGCGATGGCCTTTTCGCCGGCGCGGGCGCGGTACGCGAAGCGCTCGCCCTGGTGCTGGCGCTGCTCGGCCTGTGGATCGTCTGGCGTGTGGTAGCGATGGCGGTGGTGCAGTTCTTTGCCGAGGACGTGGTGCTGGCGGTGGAGCGACGCCATTATCCTGACGAGGCAAGCGCCGCGCGTCACCTGCCCTTCGGCGAGCAGATGGCCAATGCGATGCGCTCCGCCGGGCGAGCGCTTGTCGCTAATATCATCGCCGCGCCGATCGCGCTGGTCCTGCTGTTCACCGGCGTTGGGACATTCGCCGTGTTCTGGCTGGTCAATGCTGTGCTGTTGGGGCGTGAGCTGCAGGACATGGTCTGGCTGCGCTATCGGCAGGAGTGCTCACAAGCAGCACCGCTGGCGCGCGGGCAACGCTTCCTGCTCGGCGGCGTGATCGCGGCCATGCTCGCCGTGCCCTTCGTCAATTTTCTCGCTCCCGTGCTCGGCGCGGCGAGCGCGACACATCTCGTTCATCGTAGCAACCGAAAAGGTAGAGCTTCCTGATATGCGTCTGGCCTTAACCATCCTTTCCGCCGCACTGCTTTCCGCCTGCGCCACCGTGGTTCCGCAGACGCAGGTGCCGCCCGCGCCGCCGCGCGACCCGGTGCAAACGCAGGTGCCGCCGACGCGGCCGGTCGTGGCCCAGCCCGGCGCGGGTTTCCGCCAGCCGCAGATCCTCGAAGCGCCGGGGCTGAGCGGGATCGTCCGCGAACCGGCAACAAGCCTTGTGCGCCGCTTCGGCCAGCCGCGCCTCAACGTGACGGAGGGCGACATGCGCAAACTGCAATTCACAGGTACGGCATGCGTGCTCGATGTGTTTCTGTACCCACTCGCCCCCGGCGCGGAGCCGGTGGCCACATGGATCGAGACAAGGCGCGCATCTGACGGCGCACCGGTCGATCGCCTCGCCTGTATTGAGGCGTTGTCTCAGCCGGGCTGATCGTCAGTCGAATTCGAGCGGCGCTTCGGCGCCTCCCGATAAGGGGAGGGGGCCGCGAGGCGGCTCGACGAGAGCCGGAGCCATCCCCGGCGGACGCTTGCGGCTGTCGCGCCGGATCTGCAGCTCGATATCTTCGCCGCGATAGCGCGCCATCACTCTCTCGATAAAACCGTTTCTACGGTGAAAGCGCGTGCGGCGCGGTGAAGGATCCGGCGATGCCATGCCGGTGTCATATCACAGCAACACAGTCGAATCCATAGCGGAAAAGGCGCGAAGCGAGATTGCTCTCAGACCATGAAGCTTTCGCCGCAACCGCACGCGCCCTTGGCGTTCGGATTTGCAAAGACGAAGCCGGCCGTGAAATCGTCTTCCACCCAGTCCATAGTGCTGCCGATCAGGTACAGCACGCTGGCCGCGTCGATGTAGAATGTGCCACCCGGCGTCTCGATCTTCTCGTCGAAAGCGACTTCCTCGGTGATGTAATCGACCGAGTAGGCAAGGCCGGAGCAGCCGCGGCGCGGTGTCGACAGCTTCACGCCGATCGCATCATCCGGCGCTTTCGCCATCAGGTCCGCCACGCGCTGCTCGGCAGCGGGCGTCAGCTCGACGGCGGCAGGGATTTCGCGAGTCTTAACATCGGCCATCACAGCATCCCCAATTCGAGGCGGGCCTCATCGCTCATCTTGGACGGGTCCCATGGCGGATCCCAAGTTACCACGACCTCGGCATCGCGCACGCCGGGCAGGTTCATCACCCGCATTTCGATCTCGTTCGGCATCGTCTCGGCGACGGGACAGTGCGGCGTGGTGAGCGTCATCGTCACCTTCACATCCGCGTCCTCTGCAACCTCAACATTGTAGATCAGGCCGAGGTCGTAGATGTTTACCGGGATTTCCGGATCGAAAATGTCCTTCAGCGCGTCGATAACCGACTGATGCAGCTCGCCGCCCGGCTCTCCGGGAGCGACGCCTTCAGGCTTCTTGGCAAGGAAACCGTCGAGATAATCGCGCTTGCGCTCCAGCTTCTCCCCCGCCGTCTCTTCCGGCAGCGCGGCATCGGACACGCGCGCGCGGGGGGGCTTTTCAGCCACGACCTGCTCGTTCGGCGCGGGCGCCGCGACATAGTCCTTTTCATCCTTGTGCTGTTCCATCAGCCGAAAATCCTCTTGGTGCGTTCGATGCCGCGGATGAGCGCGGCGACATCGTCCTCGTCCGAGTAAATACCGAAGCTGGCGCGCGCCGTTGCGGGTATGCCGAGCTTTTCCATCAGCGGCTGCGCGCAGTGGTGACCGGCGCGAATGGCGACGTTCTCTTCATCCAATATGGTGCCGAGATCGTGTGGGTGAATACCGTCGATCAGAAAACTGACGATCCCGGCGCTGTCTTCCGGCCCGTAAAGCGTTACGTCGTTCATCGCGCCAAGCGCCTCGCGCGTCTGCTTCACCAGCCGCGCCTCATGCGCGTGGATGCTTTCGATGCCGGCATTGGCGACGTAATCGCAAGCCGCGCCGAAGGCGATCGCCTCGGTGATGGCGGGCGTTCCGGCTTCGAAACGCTGCGGAGCGGGCGCATAGGTCGTGCGCTGGAAGCCGACCTGGTCGATCATCGCCCCGCCGCCCTGCCACGGGGGCATGGCATCGAGCAGATCGGCTCGGCCCCATAGCGCGCCGATTCCGGTCGGGCCGTAGAGTTTGTGCGCGCTGAACGCATAAAAATCGCAGTCGAGCGCCGCGACATCGACGGGCAGGCGCGGCACGGCCTGACATCCGTCGAGCAGCAGCTTCGCGCCGACTGCATGGGCAAGCTCGGCAGCACGCCTTGCGTCGAGGACCGAGCCGAGCACGTTCGAGACATGCGCGAAGCTGACCATCGTGTGCTCGCGGGTCAGCATGCGCTCCGCCGCGTCGAGATCGATCCGGCCGTCGTCTGTCAGCGGACAGACATCGACCTGCCAGCCCGCCAGCTGCCACGGCACGATATTGGAATGGTGCTCCAGCTCGGAGAGCAGCACGCGGCCCTTTTCGGGATAGCTGTAGGCGACGAGATTGATCGCCTCGGTGGCTCCGCGCGTGAACACGACTTCGTCTTCCGCCCCGCCGATGAGCGCCGCGACCTTGCGCCGCGCCGCTTCGTAGCCGAGCGTCATGTTCGCCGAACGTCCGTAGACGCCCCGATGCACGGTCGCGTAATCCTCGCCCAGCGCACTGGTCATCGCGTCGATCACCGCCTGCGGTTTCTGCGCGGTGGCGGCACTGTCGAGATAGTGCCACGGCGCGCCATCCCTGGTGACGAGGCCCGGGAAGTCCGCCTTGCGGGACAGTGTGGCCACGCCGCTCACAGTTCGGCCTCGCCCAGCTTCTCCAGCGCCTTTTTCATCATCCGATCGCGGACATCGGGATCGCTGCATTCGACGAAGGCATCGCCGATGAATGCCTGGACCAGAAGCTTGCGCGCGAGGGCCGGTTCGATCCCGCGGCTCGCCATGTAATAGGCGGCCATCTCGTCCAGCTGGCCGATCGCCGCGCCGTGAGCGCAGAGCACATCGTCGGCAAAAATCTCGAGCTCGGGCTTGGTGTTTGCCGTTGCTCCCTTTTCCAGCAGGATGGCGCGGAAATTCTGGGCGGCATCCGTTTTCTGGGCATCGCGCGCGACCTCGATGCGACCGAGGAAATTGCCGGTCGACTTGCCCCATTGCACCGCGCGCACCGTCTGGTTCGACGTTGCATTGGGCTCTGTATGAATTACCCGCGTGACGAATTCCTGCGTTGCGTCGCCACCGCCGATCGTCACGCCGCCGAACTCGAAATGCGCGCCTTCTTCCAGCGTGACTTCGATCTCGATGCGATCATAGCCATGCCCCGCCAGGATCTGGAAGCTTTCGAAGCGCGCGCCCTTGCCAAGATGCACGCGCAGCCGGTCGATCGAACCCTTCGCTTCGGGTCCGGACGTGTGGGCGGCATATTCGAAACGCGTCTCGCCCGCGGGCACTTCCAGCGTGCGCCAATGATTGATGGCGCGCGGATCGGCCTCGGCCAGGAATGCGCCATTTGAATAGCGCCAGTCCTCGTCGCGATTGGTCGGGCGGGGAAGGGTCGCAGCGTCGGTCATGCCGGCTCCATCACCGCATCGTAGCCCTCGGCTTCGAGCTGCCGGGCGAGATCGGCATCGCCGGTCTTCACGATCCTGCCATTGGCGAGGATGTGCACGAAATCGGGCTGCACATAGTCGAGCAGGCGCTGGTAATGCGTGATCAGCAGCACGCCCTTTTCAGGCTGGCGCATGATCGCGTTGATACCTTCGCCCACGACTTTCAGCGCATCGATGTCGAGGCCGCTATCGGTCTCGTCCAGCACGGCGAAGGCGGGATCGAGAATGCCCATCTGGACCATCTCGTTGCGCTTTTTCTCGCCGCCCGAAAAGCCGACATTCACGTTGCGCTTGAGCATTTCCATGTCGAGCTTGAGCAGCGCGGCCTTCTCCTTGGCGAGCTTCAGGAATTCGCCTCCAGACAGCGGCTCTTCCTCGCGCGCCTTGCGCTGCGAATTGAGCGCTTCGCGCAGGAACTGCACATTGGATACGCCGGGAATCTCGACCGGATACTGGAACCCGAGGAACATGCCCGCGGCGGCGCGCTCGTGCGGGTCCATGTCGAGCAGGTCCTTGCCGTCGAACTGCACGGAGCCGCCGGTCACCTCGTAGCCGGGCCTGCCGCCCAGCACATAGGCCAGCGTCGACTTGCCCGCGCCGTTGGGGCCCATGATCGCGTGGATTTCGCCCGCATTCACTTCGAGGCTCAGCCCGTTGAGTATCTGCTTGCCGTCGATTTCGGCGGAGAGGTTTTCAATTTTCAGCATCAGTCTTTCCGGTAAGTCTTGCGTGGGCCGTCGCGCGGCGGGCCGTTGCCGTCGCGGTCGTAGCGGGGCTTGGTCTGGCGTGGGTGTTCGGCAAAGTGCTGGCGGCGCGCTTCGGCCTTGTCGGCAATGCGCTGGCGCATGCCGAGCGTGATCCGCTGCAGCACCTCGTCGATATTCTCGAGGATGTCGGCGGCCTTGATATGCATCACGCGCACTCCGACGGCCTCGAGCGACTTGTCGCGGCGGCGGTTGAGGGCTTCATTGTCGCCCTCCTCATCAATCACGATGGCCATGCCGAGATTGTGGCAATTGAAATCGACAATCGCGCTGCCGACCACGGCGAAGCGCTTGAAGGTGTATTTGCCCAGATCGGCCTTGGCGAACCGCTCGGCCAGCGCCTTGTGCGCCTCGGACGCATGCCGCTTCATGTCGCGCGCCTGATCGTGCAGCACGTCGAGCCGCTTGTCCGAAATCTCCCACCCGCGGCCCTTCTTCTTGAGCGCGGGCGGTTCGGCATCGACGGTGTCGCGGAGGTTGAGGGTCTTGCGATCAGTCATCGTTCGGTTCAAGCTTTGCCGGCTTTCTCAGCACCGCCCACATTGCAAGGCCTATGGGCAATCCGATTGCCACCGCGACGGGAGACAAAAGTCCTGCCCCGGCGAGGCCGCCGCAGATCGCTATCGCACCGAAGATGATCATCCAGTCCCGCATCACCCCACACTCCCCTCGAGCGAAATCGCCAGCAACTTCTGTGCCTCGACCGCAAACTCCATCGGCAGCTCTTTCAGCACTTCCTTCGCGAAGCCGTTGACGATCAGCGCCACGGCCTCTTCCTCGTCCAGTCCGCGCTGCATGGCGTAGAACAGCTGGTCGTCGCTGATCTTGGACGTGGTCGCCTCGTGCTCGATCTGCGCGGTGGGGTTCTTCACCTCGATATAGGGCACGGTGTGCGCGCCGCATTCGCTGCCGAGCAGCAGCGAATCGCATTCGGTGCGGTTGCGGCAATTGTCGGCATTGGCGGCGATGGCCACCTTGCCGCGATAGGTGTTGTTCGACTTGCCCGCGCTGATGCCCTTGGAAATGATCGTGGAGCGGGTGCCGCTTGCATTGTGGATCATCTTCGTGCCGGTATCGGCCTGCTGGTGATTGTTGGTGACGGCGACCGAGTAGAACTCGCCCACGCTGTCCTTCCCATTGAGAACGCAGGACGGATATTTCCACGTCACCGCGCTGCCGGTCTCGACCTGCGTCCAGCTCACCTTCGAGCGATCGCCCTGGCATAGCGCGCGCTTGGTGACGAAATTGTAGATCCCGCCCACGCCTTCGGAATTGCCCGGGTACCAGTTCTGCACGGTGGAATATTTGATCTCGGCATCTTCCATCGCGACCAGCTCGACCACGGCGGCGTGCAGCTGGTTCTCGTCGCGCATCGGTGCGGTGCAGCCTTCGAGATAGGAGACGTAAGACCCCTTCTCAGCCACGATCAGCGTGCGTTCGAACTGGCCGGTATTCTCGGCATTGATGCGGAAATAGGTGGAAAGTTCCATCGGGCAGCGCACACCCTCGGGAATGTAGACGAAGGTGCCGTCCGAAAAGACCGCGCAATTGAGCGTGGCGAAATAATTGTCGCGCTGCGGCACGACCTTGCCGAGCCACTTCTTCACGAGGTCTGGATATTCGCGGATCGCCTCGCTGATGGAGAGGAAAATGACGCCCGCCTTCTTCAGCTCCTCGCGGAACGTGGTGGCGACCGAAACGCTGTCGAACACCGCATCCACCGCGACCTTGCGCGCGCCCTTCACCCCGGCGAGCACTTCCTGCTCCGCCACGGGAATGCCGAGCTTGTCGTAGACCGACTTGATTTCCGGATCGAGCTCGTCGAGCGATTCGAGCTCCACCTTCTTCTTCGGCGCCGCGTAATAATAGGCGTCCTGGTAGTCGATCTCGGGATAGCCGAGCTTCGCCCAGTTCGGCTCTTCCATATCCTGCCACAGGCGGAAAGCCTTGAGCCGCCAGTCGAGCATCCATTGCGGCTCGTTCTTCTTCGCCGAAATGAAACGCACCGTGTCTTCGGTCAGGCCCTTCTCGGCGTATTCGGTTTCGATATCGGAGGACCAGCCATGCTCGTACTCGGCAGCCTTGTCGGCGGCCTCGCGGGCTTCTCTGTCCTGAATGTCGACGGTGTCGGTCATGCCATTTCTTTCGAGCGAGTGAGCTGGGTGAGCGGAATGTCCGCAAGTGCGCCGCGAAGCGCGGAATTGATGATCGGCCAATGCGGCTTCACGCTGCAATCGTGGTCCACCGCGCAGTTTGTGCCATCAACGCAAGCAGTGAGTGCGATCGGACCTTCGATCGCCTCGACGATATCGGCCACGCTGATCGCCGCCGCCGGGCGCGCAAGTTGCAATCCGCCGCCCGCGCCGCGCGTGGAGCGCAGAAGTCCGGCTGCGGTCAGCTTGCTGACGACCTTCTGCACGGTCGGCACCGGCAGGCCGGTTTCGCCCGCCAGTTCGGACGCGGATGTGCGACCCCCGCCGCAATGGCGGGCCGCGGCGCTCATCGTGACGACGGCGTAATCTGCAAGGTTGCTGAGGCGCATGCGGCCCAAATCGGAGCAAATCGGTCCGATTTCAAGCGAAACCCGCCTGTTGCGAGTCGTTAGCATTACTTGTCTTGCGAAGCCGCCTCCGCGGCTTCGTCCTCGGTGCTATTCGCTCCGCTTCGCTACGCGGCACCTGCGGTCGCGCATTCGCGCTCTGTCGGCCGCTGGTCGCGCCCGATCCTAGCGCAAGATCGAAAAGGCTTCGCGGAGCTCCGAGCGAAGCGAGGCAAGGGCGAACGCCCGTCCGTAGCGGGCGCAGCGCTGCTGCGCGTCTAACGAGGATGTCCGCGCGGATGCGCGGACCTAAAGCAAACAGATGCGGAGGCGTGAGCGAAAAGCAAACAAATCAAACCTCACCGCTCGCGATATATTCCTCGACCTGCTCCTCTAGGATATCCAGCGGTACCGGGCCGTTCACCAGCACCACTTCATGAAATTCGCGGATGTCGAAATCTTCGCCCATCTCCTCGCGCGCGCGTTCGCGCAGTTCCATGATCTTCAGCTTGCCGATCATGTAGGCGGTCGCCTGCCCGGGATAGACGATGTAGCGCTCGATTGCCTTGCGAATGTCGCCATCGGGATTGGGCGTGTTCTCGGTGAGATAGGCGATGGCTTCGGCGCGGGTCCAGCGCTTGGAGTGGATGCCGGTATCGACCACCAGCCGCGCCGCGCGCCACAATTCCATGCCCAGCCGTCCGAAATCGGAATAGGGATCTGTGTAGAAGCCCATCTCCTTGGGCAGTTCTTCCGAATAGAGCCCCCAGCCTTCGGTGTAGGCAGTGAAGCCCCCGAAGCGGCGGAAGGCGGGCAGGCCGTCGAGCCCGGTCTGGATCGCGCGCTGCATGTGGTGGCCGGGATTGGCCTCGTGATAGGCGAGCGCTTCAAGCTCGTTCCGGCTCATGTCCTTGAGATTGTAGAGATTGACGTAATAGGTGCCGGGCCGCGAACCGTCGGGCGCGGGGCTCTGGTAGAACGCCTTGCCCGCGCTCTGCTCGCGGAACGCCTCGACCGGCTTCACCACTAGCTCGTATTCCGGCAGCGTGATAAAGTAGTCGGGCAGCCGCTCGTTCATCGCCGCGACCACGCGGTCCACCTCGGCGAGATATTCCTCGCGGGTGTCGAAATAGAAGCGATCGTCCGTGCGGGTATACTGGAAGAAGTCCTGCAGGCTCCCCTCGAAGCCGACCTGCTCCATGATCTCGCGCATCTCGCCGTGGATCCGGTCCACTTCGCGAAGGCCGATATCGTGGATCTCGTCCGCCGAAAGATCGGTGGTGGTGTAATAGCTCAACAGCGCGTCGTAATACTCGCCGCCATTTGGCAGCCGCCACACGCCATCGTCGCTCGGCGCGATGGCCTGCTGGCGCAGCATTTCGGAACGAAGCCGCCCATAGGCGGGTGCGGCGTGGGACTGCCATGCCTGCGCCGCGCGCTGCTTCAGCGCTTCCTTTTCCGGCACGGGGATATCCAGCGCATCGACCTCTCCGCCGAAATCCTCGAGCACGGCATTGTCGAGCCCCGCTTCGAGGATGTTGTCGATATCCGACAGCACGTAGGGATAGACCCAGTCGGTTGGCATGATGCCATTGGCGGCCCGCTGCGCCGCACGGGCGATCAGCGTGTCCATCAGGGGCCCGATGCCGCGAATCCGCTCGATATAGGCCTCGGCATCCGAGATGTTCGTCACGGTGTGGGTATTGATGAGAAAGGCCGGAATGCCGCTCTGCCGCCCGGTCATCTGGTTGAAGATGTAGCCGTATTCCTCGTAGGGATCGAGCAGCCCGTCACGCGCGGCGACGGCTTCGAACAGGCGGTAGGACAGCGCCCCCTGCGCGCCCAGCGCATCCAGATCGTATCCGGTGCGCATGCGGGCGAGATAGTCCTGCCGCAACTGACGCTGGCGCGCATCGGCGGCGGCGGACGCGTCGTTCCATTCGCCGTAATCCTCGTCGCGAATGCCGCGATACGCCTTGCTTTCCGGCGAAAGCTCGAGGCTGGCCTCGTCATACCGCTCGAAAAACGTATCGATGTCGGCAGCTTCTACGCTGCCTACAGCTCCCATACTGGCGGGAGGCTGCTGCGTGGCGGTGCATCCAGCGAGCGCAAGCACTGCGACAGCGGCGGCGGTGTAAGCGAGTTTCATTTGCGGACCCTTCGTCAAATCTCGCGGGAGCGGTAGGCCAAACCGCCAGGCGATAAAAGACCGTAAAAAAGGGGCGGTCCTTCGCAAGAAGAACCGCCCTCTATAGGTGAGAACTCAATACGCTGCTGCGCACCAAGCCCTTCGGGTCGCAGGTGTGTATTAGCCGATTCGCATGACAGTTTCTTGTAAGAAGGCGACATGCGGGCCGCGGCGTGGGTTGCGAATGCGATCGCCATTGCGCTGCGCTTCGGAGGGCGGCAGACGGCGCGCATGATCTATTCGCTCCTTCGCCCCGCGATCTTCGCGCTGGATCCCGAACGTGCCCACCGGCTTGCCATTGCGGCGCTGAAGGCGAAGCCGACCGGCAAGCCGCCCGAGCCAAGCGGGCCGCTCGCGGTGCGTGTGGCGGGGATCGACTTTCCCAATCCGCTCGGCATGGCGGCGGGGTTCGACAAGGATGCCGAAGTGCCCGATGCTCTGCTCGGCATGGGGTTCGGCCATGTCGAAGTCGGTTCGATCACCCCGCTGCCGCAACCCGGCAACCCGAAGCCGCGCCTTTTCCGACTGGTCGAGGATGCCGCGGTTATCAACCGGATGGGCTTCAACAATGGCGGGCTCGAAGCGGCGAATGCGCGGCTCATGCGGCGCAGACGGCGAGGGATCGTCGGCGTGAATGTCGGTGCGAACAAGGAGACCACCGACCGCGTTGCGGACTATCTGACCGGGATCGCGTGCATGGCGCCTGTCGCCGATTATCTCACCGTCAATATCAGCTCGCCCAACACGCCCGGCCTGCGCGGCTTGCAGGCCGAGGGTGAGCTGGAAGCGCTGCTCGAAGCGATCGCGGCGGACCGGCGGGCAAGCGATCCGCCAGTGTTTCTCAAGGTCGCGCCCGACCTCGAGAACGGCGATCACGAGCGGATCGTACGCACCGCGATCGACAATGGCATCGCCGCACTCATCGTTTCCAACACAAGCATCTCGCGCCCGCCGCTCGGTTCGCAGCATGCGGAGGAGATGGGCGGCCTTTCCGGCGCGCCGCTGCGATTGCTGGCCCTGAAACAGCTGCGCCGCTTTTACGCGGTGGCGGGTGACGAATTGCCGCTGATCGGCGTGGGCGGGATCGCCACGGCAGAACAGGCGTGGGAGCGCATCCGCGCAGGCGCGAGCCTCGTCCAACTCTACAGCGCGGCGGTCTATCGCGGGCCGGGCGTCGCAAGGGATATCACAGCCGGTCTTGAAAAGTTGATGCGGCGGGACGGCTTCGCGTCCATTGCCGAGGCGGTCGGAAGCGAATAGCACCGCACGTATGACATTTCGCATCGCGCTTGCCTGCACCGCCCTGGCCCTCACCGGCTGCCAGACGACCCTCACCGCCCCCGAAGCGCCTCTTGTAGCCCCTGAACGATCCTTCACCGGAGTCGTCAGCGCCGCCGATCCACGTGCGGCGCAGGCGGGTGCGCAGATCCTTCGGCAGGGCGGTAGCGCGACCGATGTCGCCATCGCCGTGATGCTGGCGTTGACCGTTGTCGAGCCGCAGAGTTCGGGCATTGGTGGCGGCGGGTTTTTTGTGCGCGCGGGAGCCGATGGCGCGCTCGAGACGATCGACGGGCGCGAAACCGCGCCATCCGCGGCGACACCAGCGTGGTTTCTCGCAGAGGGCGGCGAACCCCTCGGCTATCGCGATGCTGTGCTGACCGGCCTCAGCGTCGGCGTGCCGGGCAATCTGGCGCTTGCGGCGGAAGCCCACCAGCGGCATGGCAAACTGCCCTGGGCGGATCTCTTCCAGCCCGCCATTCGCCTGGCCGAAGACGGCTGGCTGCTCACCGAGCGCGGCGCTGAATTCGCCGAACGGAGCAAAGAGCGCGCCACGCACGATGTCGAACTGCCGTTCCTCTTCTGGGACGCCGAGGGCAATGTCGCGCCAGTCGGCACGCGGATCACCAATGGCGATCTTGCATTTGCCCTGGGCCGCCTGGCCGAAGAAGGTCCGGACTGGTTGTATGAGGGCAGCGTTGCAGCCGACCTCGCGAATTACGTCGCCGAGCGCACGCCGCGCGACGAATACATGCAATTCGGCGACGTCACCAGCTACGAAGCGATCCCGCGCGATGCCGTTTGCGGCCCCTATCGCGAATACCGGATCTGCAGCATGGGGCCGCCTTCCTCGGGCGCGACAACGGTGCTGGCGATGCTCGGGCATCTTGAGCGTTTCGATATCGGCGCATTGGGTGCGTCATCGCCCATGGCCTGGCACCTCTTCGCCGAAAGCCAGCGCCTCGCCTATGCGGACCGCGAGCTATATCTTGCTGACAGCGACTATGTGCCGGTCCCGGTCGCCGGACTGACCGACCCAGCATACCTTGCCGCACGCAGCATGCTGATCGACCCCGCATCGCGCAGGGCAAGCGTGGAGGCCGGCGCGCCTGCCGGAGCCACACAGGCGCTAGCCGATGGCGATGAGCCGACCGAAAATGGAACCAGCCATTTCTCCGTCGTGGACAGCAACGGCAATGTCGTGTCCTGGACATCGACGATCGAGGGTGCGTTCGGCTCGGGCCTCGTGTTCAGCGGTTTCTATCTCAACAACGAGCTCACCGATTTCAGCTTCCGGCCGGAGCGTGACGGCGTGCCTGTCGCGAACCGGGTGGAAGGCGGCAAGCGGCCGCGCAGCTCCATGTCGCCCACCATCGTGTTCGATGCCGACGGACGATCGGTGCTGGCTCTCGGCGCGGCTGGCGGATCGACCATTCCGGTGCAGGTCGCCAAGGCGCTGATCGGCTATATCGACTGGGATCTTACCGCGCAGGAAGCCATCGCGCTGCCGACACTCTATTCGCCGGGCGATACGGTGACGCTGGAGGAAGGCCTGTTCGATCCCGCCATCGTGGCTGCGCTCGAGACGCTCGGCCATACCGTCCAGATGCGCGGTCTGCCGCTGAAGGCCAATGCCGTCGAGTATCGCGACGGCCGCTGGATTGGGGCTGCCGATCCGCGCAGCGAGGGTGCCGCAGTCTCGGAATAACGTCCGCTCGCCACGGCTTGCCCCGGAACAAGCGGCGGCGTAACCCGGTTTCACAAGACACGACCGGAAAACCGGCAACAGGAGAGAACGCCCGGTGCTCAGCGATATCGACAATGCGCAGAACCTCGTCGCGCTGTTTCTGCAGCGCGCGGACGAAAGGGGCGATGCGCCCTTCCTCGGCTTCAAGGCGGATGGCGAATGGCAGACGATCAGCTGGGCGGACACGGCCCGCCGCGTCTGCCTGATGGCGGAAAACATCCGCAAGATCGGTCTGCGCGAAGGCGATCGGGTCGTGATAGTTTCGGAAAATCGGCCCGAATGGTGCATCGCCGATCTCGCCATCATGGCCGCAGGGTGCATCACCACGCCAGCCTACACCACCAATACCGAGGCGGATCATGCGCATATTCTCGATGATTCGGGCGCCAGCGCGATCGTCGTATCCAACGCAAGGCTTGCCAAGCCGCTCGTCCCCGCGATCATGAAAACGGGCCGCGCGGACCACATGATCGCTATCGAGCCTATCGCATCGTCGCAGAGCGGCGCGATCACACCGCATAGCTGGGACGAAATGATGGAAGGCGATGCCGATGCCGCGCGCAAGGCCGTCGATGCGCGCATCGCCGATATCCAGCGCAGCGACACGGCCTGCATCATCTACACCAGCGGGACGAGCGGTGCACCGCGCGGCGTGATGCAGCCCCATGGCGCGGTGCTGTGCAACGTCGCGGGCGCGGCTGAAGTGCTGATCGAGGACTTCGGCATTCGCGACGAACGCTTCCTGTCCTTCCTGCCTCTCAGCCACGCCTATGAGCATACCGGCGGCCAGTTCCTGCCCATCGGGGCGGGTGCGGAAATCTACTATTCGGAAGGGCTGGAGAAGCTCGCCAGCAATATCGAGGAAGTGCGCCCGACCATCATGGTCGTCGTGCCGCGCCTCTTCGAAGTGCTGCGCACGCGAATCATGAAACAGGTGGAAAAGCAGGGCAAGTTCGCCAGCTATCTGATGGAGCAGGCGCTCATCATCAGCCAGCACGAGATCCGCTCGGGCCGCAAGCGCCTGCGTGACCGGCCGATGGACCTGCTGCTGGAACGCACGCTGCGCCCCAAGATCCGGCAGAAATTCGGCGGCCGCATGAAAGCGATGGTATCTGGCGGGGCGCCGCTCAATCCCGAAGTCGGCAATTTCTTCGAGGCGATGGGCCTCACCATGCTGCAAGGCTACGGCCAGACAGAGAGTGGCCCGGTCGTCAGCTGCAACCGGCCCAAGGCAGGGCTGAAGATGGACACGGTCGGCCCGCCGCTGCGCGATGTCGAGGTGAAGATCGCCGAAGATGGCGAAATTCTCGTGCGCGGCGAGCTGGTGATGAAGGGATACTGGCAGCGGCCCGAGGATACCGAACGCACGCTCGAAGGCGGCTGGCTGCACACCGGCGATGTGGGGCATGTCGACGAGAAGGGCCGGATCAAGATCACCGATCGCAAGAAGGACATCATCGTCAACGACAAGGGCGACAATGTCGCGCCGCAAAAGCTGGAAGGCATGCTGACATTGCAGCCGGAAATCAGCCAGGCGATGATCGTCGGCGACCAGCGCCCCTACATGGTGGCGCTGATTGTGCCAGATCCCGAATGGTCGCAGCAATGGGCGAAGGACCATGGCGTCGAGCACGACATGCCGACGCTGACCGCCGATCCCGGCTTCCGCAGCGCGATCAAGGCCGCGGTCGATCGCACCAATCAGGACCTGTCGGTCATCGAGAAGGTGCGCAAATTCGCTTTTGCGGACGAACCCTTCACGGTCGACAACAACATGATGACGCCGACCATGAAAATACGCCGCCACCAGATCCGCGAAACATACGGAGAGCGGCTGGACGGGCTTTACTGAGTCTCTGTGGTTGATCTGAGCCCGTTCTGCATAGCCTCACGGACCTGACCGAGCTGAGTGCCGAGATTATGGGATGCTCTCATGATCTCGTCCAAGAACTGTGTCGCCTCGCTTTCGGTTACTGCCCATCGGTCATCAGTGCGCAAATTGGCATGAAAAACCGTAAGGTCGAGGAGAGCCACCCATTCGCCTGACTGCTGCAAGCTCACAGTCATTCGGCCATGCGCGATGAACGAGCGGCGCTCTCTCACTGCCTTCCACTGCGCTAACGCGTTTTTTATCGCCTCGCCCTGCTTGGTCGGCCAAGAATGGTTGCCGATCACCCCGTGCAGACTATCGAGCCTCTGGCCCGCCAAATGTTCGACCTTCCGAACTAGACCGCGATCACGTGCAACTTCGCACGCCCTGAACACAGGCTGTTCTGCACGAGAAAAAATGTCCAGACACCGCCCGCGCCATTCGTGCGGTCCGCACGCGCGGTCGGGAAGCGCCGAGACGAGAGCGCCGGCGGGAGCGTTCATGCCGCCTCGCTGCTTACCTTTTCAGGATAGAAGCCAGGCGCACGGGGGGACCAGGCAGGTGCCGTCGCCGCCGCTTCGGACAGGCTCTGCAGCAGCAGCTTGCGCCGCTCCGGGGCGATCTGCGGCAAGGCGGCCGCACCGCAGAACGCGGCGGGCAGAAAAGGTCTCGCATCGGGCCCCAACAGGCGCTCGTAGAGGAAGCGGAAGGCCGAAAAGCCGTCCAGCTGCTCCTGCGCCAGATCCTGCGCGGCGATGCGGATCAGCGAGCCCATGAAGCCGCCGATACCATCGAAGCCGCTTTCGTCCGGTACCATTGCGCGCAGCTGGCGAAGCTCGCGATAGGCCAGATATTGTCCGCGAATGGCCCGCTGATCGGCCTCAGCGCGGCTCCAGACCTTGAAAGCGTCACCCCTGCCCATACCGATATCGAGCGCACGTTCGATGAAAGCGCGTTCATGGTTCGCGAAACTCGCGAACTCACGCATTTCGGCAATGGTCATCGATGCGGTTTTCGCAGCGGTCATGGGCGGCCCCTCGTTTCCATGGGCCGACCATCGCGCAGGATGGTTAAGATTGGGTTTGTCTAAATCAACCCAGCCAGCGGCGAGCTGGGATCGGCATATTTGCGGCGTCCCATGCGCCCGGACAGATAGGCTTCGCGCCCGGCCTGAACGGCCAGCTTCATCGCGCGCGCCATGCGGATCGGATCTTTCGCCTCGGCGATGGCGGTGTTCATCAGCACGCCATCGCAGCCGAGCTCCATCGCCACGGCCGCGTCGGACGCGGTGCCGACGCCCGCATCCACCAGCACCGGCACATTCGCGCCCTCGACGATCAGCCGGATGGTCACCTGGTTCTGGATGCCGAGGCCGGAGCCGATGGGAGCGCCCAGCGGCATGATCGCCACCGCGCCCGCTTCTTCCAGCTGCTTCGCGGCGATGGGATCATCCACGCAATAGACCATCGGCTTGAACCCTTCACCGGCCAGCGTTTCGCAGGCGGTCAGGGTTTCGCGCATGTCGGGATAGAGCGTCTTCGCTTCGCCCAGCACTTCCAGCTTCACGAGATCCCAGCCGCCCGCCTCGCGCGCCAGGCGCAGCGTACGGATCGCTTCGTCGGCGGTGAAGCACCCGGCGGTATTGGGTAGATATGTGACCTTTTTCGGGTCGATGTGATCCATCAGCACCGGCTGATTGGGATCGGAGATATTCACACGGCGCACGGCCACCGTGACGATTTCGGCCCCGGCAGCCTCGACCGCGGCGGCGTTCTGGGCGAAGTCCTTGTACTTGCCGGTGCCCACGATCAGGCGGCTGGTAAAACGGTGGCCCGCGACTTCCCAGCCATCGTTGCTGGCGGCGGATTCGGTGGACATATCGGTCATGGGACGCGCGCTATCGGGCGCGCGGCAGCGGTGCAAGGGGGCTCACCCGCCACCCACGAAATGCACGATCTCGAGCGCGTCACCTTCGCCAAGCGCAACCTCGTCCAGCCGGGAGCGCGGCGCGATCGTGCCATTGTGCTCGACCGCGACCTTTTCCGGCTTCAGGCCGAGCTCCCGCACGAGCGCGGCGATACTGGCAGCGGCGGTGCGGCGGCTTTCGCCATTGACGGTGAGTGAGATCGTATCGGACATCGCTCTGCCCGAAATAGTGGCGATTACACGCGGCGCAAGTTGAGGACGTGGCCGAGTGCCACCAGGCTGACGCCGATTACGGTCATCACCGCTTCCTCGTAACCATGGCCGACCGCGAGCGCGCCGCCCATGAAGCTGAGCCCCGTCATCGCGACGACGAAGGGCTTGGCCCGGCGGTGCTTCACCGCTCCAACGCCGATGGCGACACCCGCGACAATGGTCGCCAGAAGCAGGCCGATCTTGTGAATCACGGGATCGAGCAGCAGGCTTGCGCCGAGACCCAGCCCGGCCACCAGCACGATGCCCAAAACGCAGTGCAAAAGGCACAGCGCCGACAGGAAAATGCCGACGCGGTCCATCCGGCCGCGAATCCATGGGGCGAGCTGTGCCATGAACGCTATGTATGTGACGCTATATCATTGCGCAAGTGCCACGCGCACGGCCCGTCGCATACGGACATCGGGCTCGCTTGCGAATCACCGTGGGAATGCGCACATCCGCGCCCATGGCAGCCAGTATCGCATCGTCGTCTCCCGCTCGAATGAATGGCTCGGCTTCGCGCCCGGTCGCGTTGGCGCGGTGGCTGTTCGCCGTCGCCGGGCTGGTGCTGGTGATGATCGTTGTCGGCGGGATCACCCGCCTGACCGAAAGCGGCCTGTCGATCACGCAGTGGGATCCGGTCACCGGCACGCTGCCGCCGCTAAGCGAGACGCAATGGGCGGCGGAATTCGAGCTCTACAAGGAGACCGGCGAATACCAGCTGGTGAACGGTCCGGCGGGCATGGATCTTGCCGAGTTCAAGTTCATCTATTTCTGGGAATGGTTTCACCGATTGCTAGGCCGGGTGATCGGACTGGCATTCGCCGTCCCGCTTGCATGGTTCTGGCTGAAGAATGCGATCCCCACAGGCTACAAGCACCGACTTCTTGCGTTATTGGCGCTTGGCGGTTTGCAGGGTGCCTTCGGGTGGTTCATGGTCCGCTCCGGCCTTTCCAGCGAAATGACCGATGTCTCGCATTTCTGGCTATCCATCCATCTGATGACCGCGCTTGTCACTCTCTCGGGCCTGGCCTGGACGGCGATGGACCTGCTCGGCCTCGCCAGTGGTCGCAGTGCGCCCGCGCGGTTTACCGGCGTTGCGGCGGCGGCGGGCGCGGTGCTGTTTATCCAGCTTCTTCTCGGCGCCTGGGTCGCGGGACTGAATGCCGGTCACGCGAGTTACGACTGGCCGCTGATGAACGGCTCGCTCGTGCCGGAGATCGATTGGTCGGGCGGCTTCGTCTACACTTCCACGCATGATCCCTTCTGGTTGCACTTCCTTCACCGCTGGTGGGCGTTCGTAGCCGTCGCGGCGCTCGTGCTGCTCGCAATCAGAGTGAAGCCTTTCGACCGGCGCGCATCGATTGCGATACACGCCGCCTATGGCACACAGATATTGCTTGGCATCGCAACGGTGACGAGCAGCATCGCGATCTGGCTGGCCGTCGCGCATCAGTTCGTCGGCGCACTTCTGGTTCTCGCCTTCATCTGGGGCGCGCATGTGCTCGGGCGGCGTGTATGAGCGCGCAGGCGGCGCTGATCTGGTCTCCCTTCGGTGACGAGGCGAGCGCGCGCGAGGTGGCGGGAACGCTGCTCGCCGAAGGTCTGGTGGCCTGCGCAAATATCCTGCCCGGGATGATCTCGGTCTATCGCTGGCGCGGCGAGACGGCATCCGACAGTGAAGTGGGCGTTCTGTTGAAGACCACGTCAGACCGGTTGGAAGCGGCGATGTCCCGCCTCGACGGACTGCATCCGTATGATACGCCCACAATCACCGCATGGCGATGCGATGCGACAACACCGGCCACTCTGGATTGGCTCGCGCAGCAGACGGCGCTAAAGACCGAGGAATGAAGGGTCGGGACACTGTGTGCATTCATCGCCGGGCGGCGCTCAAATTCGCGCTTGCAGGCGCGCTTACACCGGTGCTCGCTTCACGTCCGATCGCCGCGCAGGACGCCATCCCGCCACTCATCGCTCCTCCCGATGGCACTATGGCCTATCGCCGCGCCGTAACGCGCGAGCTGGTCGATGGGCAGACCTTTGCCGTCGCCCGCGCCTTCGACGTACGCTTCGCACCCACGAGCGGCGGCTTCATTCTTCGCGGTGCGCAGAGCGAAGTCCAGGTGGACGCGCCCTCCGCGCTGTCGGAATTCGCCGCACTCGAGCGTGGCCGGGATGAGAGCGCGCTGTTTCCCATCGCGCTCGATGCCTTCGGCCGAATCCGCGATCAGGATGGCCATTATGGATCGGACGCCGCGCTCGGCGATGCCGTGAGCGAAACCATCGCGCGCCTGCAGGAGCAGCGGCTGGCCGAAAACGAGCAGGACGCGCTGGCGCAGTTCGTGGCGGCGTTTCACTCAGCCGGGCAGCGTGTGGCTGCAGTATTGCCGGTCGATCTGTTCGCGCCATCGGAAGAGATGCGGACCCAAACTCGCGCATTGCCCTTGCCGTTTGGAGCCGAGGGCCAGATCGAGACCACCTTTACGGCAAATGCTGACGGCGCGACCGGACTGATGCGAAGCGCAACGCGACAGATCGTCACACGTGCGGAGGGCACATCCAGGCGAACTGTCGAAAGCTGGACGCTGTCGCCGAAGTAGCGCGCAAAACCGACGAGGTATTATTTTACCTCCGCGCAATCGCCCGCATTTGCTTGACTTGCGCGCCGCCAATCGACAAATGCGCGCCTTCGCTGCAGTGCCGCAACCGAATCGGTAAGGCGCTGCCCGCATGTATTTCGTCAAGGAACAAAGCCATGAAGGCTCTGAGCAAGGTCACCCGGTCGATCAAGCCGGCCGAGGTCGAAAAGAAGTGGCATCTCGTCGATGCCGAAGGACTGGTCGTCGGCCGTCTCGCTTCGATCATCGCCAACATTCTGCGCGGCAAGCACAAGCCGACTTACACCCCGCATGTCGATTGCGGCGATCACGTCGTCGTCATCAATGCCGACAAGGTGCGTTTCACCGGCAACAAGACGCAGCAGAAGCGTTATTACAAGCACACCGGCTATCCCGGTGGCCTGAAGGAAACGTCGCCTGCAAAGATTTTCGAAGGCCGCTTCCCGGAGCGCGTCCTGGAAAAGGCTGTCGAGCGGATGATCCCGACCGGCCCGCTCGGCCGCGCGCAGATGAAGGCGCTGCACCTCTACAATGGCACGGAGCACCCGCATGACGGCCAGAAGCCCGAAGCGCTCGACGTCGCCTCGATGAACCGCAAGAACAAGGTGTCCGCATAATGGCTACCGAAGACAACAAGACCGCATCCGACCTGTCCGACCTGAAAGACGTCGTCGGCGATGCACCCGCTGCCGATGCGGCTCCAGGCGAAAGCGAAACCGCTGCCCCGACGATGCCGCTGCGCGAGCAGGAAATCGACAAGCAGGGCCGCGCCTACGCCACGGGTCGCCGCAAGGATGCGACCGCTCGCGTCTGGCTGAAGCCGGGCAAGGGCAAGATCACGGTCAACGGCAAGGATCAGGAGACCTATTTCGCGCGCCCGACGCTGCGCCTGGTCATCAACCAGCCTTTCGCCATCTCCGATCGCGAAGGTCAGTATGACATAGTCTGCACCGTCACCGGCGGTGGGCTTTCGGGCCAGGCCGGTGCGGTCAAGCACGGCATCAGCCAGGCACTGACTCGCTACGAGCCGGAACTCCGCTCGACGATCAAGGCCGCCGGCTTCCTCACCCGCGATAGCCGCGTGGTGGAGCGCAAGAAGTACGGCCGCGCCAAGGCACGTCGCAGCTTCCAGTTCTCGAAGCGTTAATTCAGGCGTTCAAAGTTTCCTCGACGGAGGAAAATGCGAAGGGCGGCCCCCACGAAGGGTCGCCCTTTTTGCATTGAAGCCCAATCCTCTGGCCTAGTGCTGCGTTTCGGGTTCCGGCGCGCGCTCCAGCAGCGCATCGACCTCGCCCAGCAGCGTATCGATGCTGAGCGGCTTCGCCAGATAGCCACCCGCCCCGGCTCGGCGGATGTCGGCCTCGTCCTGCTTACCGGCATAGGCGGTGATGGCGAGGATGGGGATATGCCGTGTCTCATCCTTTCGCTTGATCATGCGGATCAGCTTGCGACCGGAAATATGCGGGAGGTGGATGTCCATGGTGATAAGGTCGGGCTGGAAGCTGTCGACCGCATCCATCACGTCCGCACCGTCGTCCACGACCATCAGCTGATAGTCGCGCTGTTTGAAGACCGCCTCATAGAACATACGGTTCAGGAGGTCGTCCTCGACGATCAGCACCTTAGTGGTCATGCTATGCGCAATACCGTAGCGTTCGGTTAAGTTCCCGTTTTCTGCGACGGAATGGCTTTTCGGACCGACCAATCACTGTGAATCGATGTTGACGGCGCATCGCGCCTCATTCGCAATCGGGTCAATAGACGGGTGGATCGGTTCGCGGCACCTTGCCGATCGGGGCAACCGGCTCTCCGGGCTCGCGCGGCGGCATGGCATCCTCGGGGACATCGTCGATCATCATGTCGGCGCTTTCGACGCCTTCAAGATTTCGCACGCGCACGTCGAGCGTCTCTCCGTTCCAACGCAATTCGTTGAAGCTGGGCGGGGTCGAGCGGATACGCTGCGACAGCGTACCTGCGCCGATCATGCGCACAGGGCCAGAGGGTGTCTGCTCGACGATATCGAAGGCGTCATGGACATGGCCGGAGAGAACGCCGAGCACCTTTCGCCGCGCCAGTCGGTCCAGCGCCTGATCTCCACCCCGCGTAAGCGCCGTGCCGCTCGTGCCCGTCTCTCGCAGAGGGTGGTGCACGGTGACGAGCGCGCGCGTACCCGGCGGCAAGGCATCGATCTGCCGAAGACAATCGGCCAGCGCACGGCTGGAGATCCAGCCCTTTGACCAGTTGAGCCGCGGCTGCGCCGGCACATTGCTGTTGAGCGGAACGAGAGCGAGACCGGGCCACTCCAGCCTTTGCTCGACCAGCTCGCGAAACGCCTCGAACCGGCCGAGCGGGTTCAGATAGCGCGAAGGGAGATGGTAGCCGGGCAAGTCGTGATTCCCCGGCTCTATCGTTACGGGAACGTCCAGCCTGCGTATCCAGCGCTCCGCAGCGACGAATTCGTGGCGACGGGCGCGCATGGTCAGGTCACCGGTGATCGCGACGGCATCGGGTCGCCGCTCGGCGATCTCGCGCTCCACCCAATCGAGCGCGCTATTGTCCTCCAGCCCGAAATGAATGTCGGATAGGTGGAAAAGGAGCTTGTCGCTGGCCATCGCCACCAGGCGCTAGCAGACCGCGCGCAGAAGGCTAGAGCCGCCCGCTGACCATGGCCCAGGCGGCGCTGCCATTGAGGATCGAATATCCCAGATAGGCCAATAGCCATACGATTGCGCCGTTCGCCGCCGCATACATCGCTCCGCACAGCAGCACGAATTCCAGCACCATGCTGAACATCGAGACGGTTTTCCGTGCCTCGTAAGGCATGTCGCTGACCATGCGATGGCCGCTATTCATCACCGCGCGATGCCATGCGAAATTGCCGATACCGAGAAGGAAAGCGATCGCCAGGGCCATCCTGCAATCCTGCCAAATCGGCCTGGCCAGCGCAATCCACGCGCTGGTGGAGCGGTGTTCGCGGTTCGTCGGGCGCGCGCATCGTTGGTCGGGCATTGGCGGCGACAGGTCGAGCCGTGGCTGCATTCACGAAGAGGCACGCGTAGTTCGGTATTCGCACCGCAGCCGTTCCAGTCCCACCGGCTGCGGTGCGACCCTCCCACGGGACAGGGAGGCAAGCTGAAAGGCCCCTCTCATGAACAAAGCCATCGCTCTCGCTCTGGCACTCGCTGCAAGCGGGATGGCCCTTTCTCCCGCCCTCGCTTCCGCGCAGGATCAGGCTTCCGTTGCGGTTGCCTATGACGACCTCGACCTCTCCACGCTAGAAGGCGTCGCCGAACTGGATCGCCGGGTGGATCGCGCAGCGCGCCGTGTATGCGGCGTCAACGAAACCACGCTCGGCACGCGCCTGCGCAGCCGTGAGGCCCGGACGTGCTATGTGCAGGCGAAGCGCGACTTCGAGCGTCGGCTCGCCAGTATCATGCACGACGCGCAGCGCGGCGGCTGATACCGCCGCCAAGTCGGAAAAATGAAAAGGGCGCCGCACTGGCGCCCTTTCTCGCTTTACCGACCGGCCATCGCCTTGACCTTTTTCAGATAGGTCCGCCCGATCCGCAGCTCTTCGTCATCCTCGAGCTCCGCGCACCAGACACCCAGTCCTTCGTGTTTTAGGCCGCGAATGAAATCGCGGCGCAATATGGTGGAGCGGTGAATGCGGATAAACTTCTCCGGATCGAGCTTCGCTTCGAGGCCGGCGATCGTTTGCAACAGCAGGTAGCTGGTCTCTCCGACATGGAGCCGCACATAATCGCGTTCGGCATCGATGCGGAACACTTCGTTCGCTTCGATACGCAGCAATTCGGAACGATGCGGAACCCAGAATTCGCGCAGCCAGGGATCCTCGGCATCGCTGCCGAAGGCGTCCCTTCGGCGCGCAAGGGCGCGCTCGATGGCGCGCTCCAGCCTGTCCGACGCAACCGGTTTCAACACATAGTCGATGGCTTCGAGGTCGAATGCCTCCACAGCGAAGTTTTCATGCGCGGTGACGAAGATGACCGCCGGGCCGCTATCGCTCCTTCGCGCGGCCCGTGCGACATCAAGACCGTCCATCCCGGGCATGGTCATGTCGAGCAGCAGCAGATCGGGCGTCAGCTTCTCTGCCAAGCGCAGCGCCGCTTCTCCATCGCTGGCCGTCCCGACGACGCTGAGCTGGGGGATTTCGGCGCACAGCACCTGCATCCGCTCGATCGCAAGCGGTTCGTCGTCGACGATCAGAGTGCGCAAGGGTTCGTCGGTGGTTCGATGGCTCGGACCGTTTCCCGCTGTCATGCTGCCGCCCTTTCCTTCATGCGCCGGAGTGGCAAGCGCAGATGCGTGGCGAAGCCGCGCTCTGCATGGCCGGAAACGACGGTCGCTTCATTGCCGAAGCGCGCCTGCAGCCGCTGGCGCACATTGCCAAGGCCGATACCGAATCCCGGCCGCGTATCATCCCGGTCCGCTGCTGACGCGCCATCGTCCGATACGGTGATCACAAGCCGGCCGTATTCCTCTCGCGCGGACAGGCTGATCGTCACGCGCCCGCTCGACGGTGCCACCGCATGCTTGACCGAATTTTCGATCAGGGGCTGCAGGACCATGCCGGGGACCAGCGCGTTCTCGAGCTCTGCCGGAATGTCGTATTGCGCCACCAGCCGCATCGGGAAGCGCACCGCTTCGATATCGAGATAGAGTTTCTGCAACGCGATTTCCTCGCGCAGCGGCACGTCGGCCGTCGTGTCCTCGGCAAGGCTGCGGCGATAGAACGTGCTCAGCATCTGGATCATCCGCTCCGCCGCCTGGGTCTTGCCCGTCAGGACCAGCGCGGACAGCGAATTGAGCGTGTTGAACAGGAAGTGCGGATTGACCTGGTAACGCAGGCTCTTCAGCTCCGCCGCCTTTGCCGCGCTGCGAAATTCCTGTTCGCGCCGCTCTGCCACACGCGCCTTCTCGCCGACGAGAAGCGCAAGGTAGAATGCGCACCAGGCAAGCAGCACGAAATAGCGGCTGAAGCCGATCTCGATGATCTGCGCCTGTGCACTCGGCGTCAAAAATTCGGACATACTGGCGAGTATTTCGTTTTCGCCGTCGTTCGGGTCGATTCCGCGCCGTTCCGCAAATTCGACCAGCATCTTGTCGCTGACGGCCGCCTGCGTATCGGCGAAGATCACACGATTGGCCTGTGCGCTCAGCAACGCGGCAGGCAGAGCGAAGAGCAATGCGGCAGTGATCTTGGCCCAGAGCGGTTTGGCATCGAACGGCCGAAGCACGACCCACAGCCCGATCGTGATGAGGATGGAGACGAGGATCGAGAGAATCCGCGGCCGGCTCATATCCACCAGCTGCTCCATCCCCAGCAGTTCGGCGCGCAGCGAGACGATCACCCAATAGGTCGCCCACAGGCCGATGATGGAGATCATCACCAATTTGAACGGCACGCGGGTCACGGCCTTTTCGGAAGAAGCCTGGTCCATCGCCCCGGTCTAGCCTTATCGTCGGCGTGCAGCCAGCAGCGTCGGCGGTTTCCATCGAAACCGGTATGACGCCTGTCGAAGAGCGGCTTGCGCGCAAGCGTCGCCCTAGTCGGCGAGCAGTCCTTCTTCACGTATTTTCTCGCGCCAGTGCAGCGGGGCAAGCGTGTGGACATTGTTGCCCTGCGAATCGACCGCGACGGTGACGGGCATATCCTTCACCGTGAATTCGTAGATCGCTTCCATGCCCAGATCCTCGAAAGCGACGACCTTCGCTTCCTTGATCGCGCGGGCGACCAGATAGGCCGCGCCGCCGGTCGCCATCAGATACGCAACCTTGAAGCGGCTGATCACGTCCACCGCATCGGCGCCGCGTTCCGCCTTGCCGATCATCGCCAGCAGACCGAGATCGAGCATCATTTCCGTGAATCTGTCCATCCGCGTGGCCGTGGTGGGGCCCGCGGGCCCGACGACTTCGCCCATCACCGGATCGACCGGCCCGACATAATAGATCGCGCGCCCTGCGAATTTGACCGGAAGCTCTTCGCCCCGCTCCAGCATGTCGTGGATCCGCTTATGCGCCGCATCGCGCCCCGTGAGCATAGCCCCGTTGAGCAGAAGGCGGTCGCCGTGCTTCCAGCTGGCCACCTCTTCGGGCGAGAGGTTGTCGAGATCGACGCGTTTCGCTTCTGCGTCCGGTTCCCAGTGCACGTCCGGCCATTTGTCGAGATCGGGCTGCGGAAGATAGGCCGGGCCGCTTCCGTCCAGGGTCACATGCGCATGCCGGGTGGCAGCGCAGTTCGGAATCATCGCCACCGGCTTTCCGGCCGCATGGCAGGGCCAGTCGAGGATCTTCACGTCGAGCACGGTGGACAGGCCGCCAAGTCCCTGCGCGCCGACACCTTGCGCGTTTACCGCGTCGAAAATGTCGATCCGCAGCTGCTCGATATCGCTTTGCGCCCCTCGTGCCTTCAGCTGGGCCATGTCGATCGGGTCCATCAGCGATTGCTTGGCAAGCTTCATGCAATGCTCCGCCGTGCCGCCGATGCCGATGCCGAGCATGCCCGGTGGACACCAGCCCGCGCCCATGCTCGGGATCTGCTCGACCACCCAGTCGACGATATTGTCGCTGGGATTCATCATCTTGAACTTGCTCTTATTTTCGCTGCCGCCGCCCTTGGCCGCGACATCCACTTCAACCGTGTTGCCCGGCACCATTTCAACGCTCAGCACACAGGGCGTATTGTCACGCGTGTTGCGGCGGGTGAAGGCGGGATCGGCAAGGATGGATGCGCGCAGCTTGTTTTCGGCGTGGTTGTAAGCGCGGCGCACACCTTCGTCGACGACGTCCTGCAGCGACTTTTCCGATCCGAGCCGACAATCCTGCCCCCACTTGACGAACACGTTGACGATGCCAGTGTCCTGGCAGATCGGCCGATGGCCTTCGGCGCACATGCGGCTGTTTGTCAGGATCTGCGCGATCGCATCCTTCGCCGCCGGGCCCTGCTCGACCTTGTAGGCCTCGCCTAGCGCGGTGATGTAATCCATAGGATGGTAATAGGAGATATATTGCAGCGCGTCGGCGACCGTTTCGATCAGGTCTTCCTCGCGTATCGTCGTCATACCCGCGTCGCTCATCGTGACAGGACTCCTCTTTGTCGAGAGCGCCATAGGCTTTGCCGCCGCGCCCGGTCAAAGCTATTGGCCAAGCGGCGCGGCTTGCGTAAGGACAAGGCCGCCGATTGGGCCGCCCCAGCAGGACGAAAGAATGACCGATTTGACCACCGCCGATCCGCTCGACGCCGCAGAGGCCGCCAATCGCGGGCCCGATACGCCCAGCGGCCGTGCCCGGCGCGCGATGATCGACAGCCAGTTGCGCACCAGCGGCGTAAACGAACCCTTCGTTCTTCGCCGGATGGCGCAGGTTCCGCGCGAGAATTTCGTACCCGCGGCGGGTGTCGGCACCGCCTACATGGATCGTGCAATCCGGCTGGAAGGCGGAGGCTGGCTTCCCGCGCCGGTGGTGCAGGGCAGGATGCTGGAAGAGGCCAATCCGCGCGGTGACGAGCATGCGCTCGTGGTCGATGGCGGCTCCGGTTATCTCGCCGAATTGCTGCGCCCGCTGGTGAAGGAAATGACCGTCATTTCGCCCGAGGATGCCGTCGGTTCGGGCCGCAAGGGTAAGGGCGCCGACCTGCTGGTGATAGACGGCGCGGTCGAACATGTTCCCACCGCGCTTGCCAAGCGGCTGGCGGACAACGCTCTGATCGTGACCGGAATCGTCACCGATGGCGTCACCCGCGTGGCGCGCGGTCGCAAGACGGCAGCGGGCGTTTCTCTCATTCCCGTCTTCGATACCGGCATTCCGCAGCTCCGCGCTTTCGACAAGCCGAAGGGCTGGAGCTTCTGATCATGCGCACGCGGCGGATCACGGCGGTGCTGATGGCGGGTGCATGCCTGTTCGCCGCGCCGGCATCGGCCGATACGCTGAAGGAGGCGCTGACCCGCGCCTATAACGACAATCCAACGCTGGAGGCCGCTCGGGCGCAACTTCGGGCGACCGACGAGAATGTGCCGATCCAGCGTTCGCAAGGCCTCCCTTCAGTCAATGCCAGCGGCCGGTACTCCGAATTCCTCGTTCAGAATTCCACAAGCTTCATCGCGCCGGAACGCGCGCTAAGCGCGGATATCGATCTTGGTGTCCCGATCTATCAGGGCGGCGCGGTGCGTAACGGCATCCTTGCCGCAGAAAACCGGGTCGAGGCGGGTCGCGCCGATCTTCGCGGGACGGAAAGCGCGATCTTCACCCAGGTTGTCGCCGCCTATATGGATGTCATCCTGAATGAGGCGCTCGTTTCGCTTTCGACTAACAATGTCGATGTCCTCGCCATCAATCTCGAAGCGACTAGCGACCGCTTCCAGATTGGCGATCTCACCCGTACCGATGTTGCGCAGTCCGAAAGCCGGCTCGCCATCGCGCGCGGCGATCTTCGAAGCTCTCAAGCCAATCTCGTGGCCGCGCGGGAAGAGTATATCGCCCTTGTCGGCACCCCGCCGACCGATCTCGAACCTCCGCCGCCCCTTCCCGGCCTGCCAGCGAGCCCGGATGAGGCGGTCGACGTCGCGCTTGCCAACAATCCAGACCTCATCGCCGCGAAAGAGCGGGCCGAGGCTGCGGGGTTCGACATCGAGGTTGCCGGTTCGGGCCGCTTGCCGCGAGTCAGCCTGTTCACCAATGGCGGGTATCAGAATTTCCTCGGTACGCTTGGTGCCATTCCTGGTGAAGATGCCGACCAGACTGCGACGAGCGCAACGGCCGGCGTCCAGCTCTCCGTGCCGATCTTCCAGGGTGGGCGAGTGGCCGCACAGCAACGGCAGGCGACCGCTCAGGCGCAGGCCGCATATGAACAGGTCATCGCCGTCGAGCGAAGCATCATCGCACAGGTCCGCGCCGCCTATTCCAGCTGGCGCGCAGCTAACGCCATCATCGCGTCCAGCCAGGCCGCCGTCGATGCGGCGGCGCTCAGCCTCGAAGGCGTGCGCGCGGAAAACACGGTTGGCAATCGCACAGTGCTCGACATTCTCGATGCGCAGCAGGAATTGCTCCGCGCGCAGGTCCAGCTCGTGACGGCGCGGCGCAACGCCTATGTCGCCGGTTTCAGCCTTCTCGCCTCCATGGGCCGCGCCGAAGCGCGCGATCTCGGTCTGGGGGAGGAGGGCGTGCTCTACGATCCAATCGACAATTACGAGCGTGTTCGCGGCATCATCTGGGATTGGCAGCGCGATCCCGCACCGGTGGCCACCAGCAGCCGGACCGTTGACATCCCGGCGGCTGATGGAGACATTCCAGACTCCACGACGCCAATCGAACCGATAGGGAACTGAATGCGGCAGGAAGGTGAATCCTCGGTCGAGGAAATCCTTGAATCGATCAAGCGCGTGATTGAGCGCGACAATCGCGCTGCCGCGCCATCGGCGCCTGCGATCAAGGCCGATCCGCAGGATAATTCCGAGGCCCGCGCTTTTGCGATGGATCCGGCCAGCGATGACGAAGCCGACGAAATCCTCGATCTCGGCGAAGCGGGCGCGGCGTTTGGCGAAGACGAGAGCACCGATGAAGAGACAGCCGAATCGCTGACGAATGCAGGCTCGGCCGAGGCAATGCGCCAATCGCTCGCCGCCCTTGCCATGCTTTCCGACCCCCCCGCCAAGCCGCAGATCGTACGCTCAGGCGAGACATCGCTGGAAGGCATGGTTCGGGACATGCTACGACCGATGCTTGCGCAATGGCTTGACGATCACCTGCCGGAGATGGTCGAACGGCTGGTCAAGGCCGAGATTGCCCGCATCGCCGGCAAAAAGCGCTGACGCTGACAAACTCGATTAAGGATATTGCGAAGGCCGAACGCGCGCTGGCCAAGATCGGCGGCGACGCGGTCGAGCGGCATGTGTTTATCTGTGCGGTGTCCGACAAGCAGAAGTGCTGCAAGCGCGACGTCGGCGAGAAGGCGTGGAAATATCTCAAGCGGCGGCTGAAGGAGCTCGGCCTGGTGGGGCGCGGCGGCATCCAGCGCACGAAGGCCGATTGCCTGCAGCTTTGCGAAGCGGGACCCATCGTCGTCGTCTGGCCGGACCGGGTCTGGTATCACTCCTGTACGGAGGTCGTGCTCGAGAGGATCATTCAGGAACACTTGATCGGCGGGATGCCGGTAGCGAACTACCAGCTGCATCCGCCCGCCTAATCCCGCTTGTCCTCGTCCAGACTGTCGAGCGAATTGTCGACTGCCTCGTCATGTCCCGTCCCGCTCGACAGGAATACCAGTCCCATGAGCGCGCTCATCAGCAGCATCGAGAACCCGATCCCCAGGGCCGTCGCAATGAAGAAGTGCGGCGACACTTCATCGGCCCCATTATAGATGATCGTCATCGCGATGATCACCACACCGAGCGTAATCGCGAACATGAAGCGCATGATGCGCCGATAGCGCGCCCAGGCGAAAGCGGCATTTTCAGGATCTTCGAGGGGTGAGCGACCGGGCATTCCCCCGCTCATGGACCTGTGCGGCTGGTCTGGCAATGTTATGGGTTTGCCGGACCGGGTCTTTTAGTGGCACACTCGCGCAAAGAGGAGTTAGATCACCATGTCCGTCGCCCAGATCATTCAGGATCGCGATCCCACGATCGTGTCATGCACGCCCGAACAAAGCGTGGAGATTGCGGCCAAGCTGCTCGCCGAAAAACGCATCGGCGCCCTGCCCGTTCTCGATGGTGACAAAGTTGCCGGAATATTTTCCGAGCGGGATCTGCTGTATTGCATCGCGCAGGAAGGCGAGGCGGTTCTGCACCGGGCCATCGGCGAAGTGATGACCTCGCCCGCGATTACGATCACCGCGGATGTCGATGTGCTGGCGGCGCTGTCCATGATGACGAAACGCCGGATCCGGCATCTGCCGGTGGTGGATGGCGATCGCATGATCGGCTTCGTTTCCATCGGCGATCTTGTGAAATACCGCATGGATCGCATCGAATCCGAAGCGCAGCAAATGCGCGATTATATCACCACGGCTTGAGCGCGGGCCGCGCGCGCCTACATTCAGAAGATGGACAGCACGATGCAACTCAGTCCCGCTGCGGCAAAGCGCGTGGCGATGATCGCCCGGAAGCAGGGCAAGCCGGCCGTCCTTCGGCTTTCGGTTGAGGGCGGCGGCTGCTCGGGCTTCCAGTACAAATTCGATCTCGATGAACCCGATGGCGAGGACAGCGTCAGCGAGACCGATGGGGTGAGGCTCGTTGTCGATCCGGTAAGCCTCGATCTGGTCGCTGGCAGCGTGGTCGATTTCGTCGAATCGCTCGGCGGCGCGGCGTTCCGCGTGGAAAATCCGAATGCCGCGGCAGGCTGCGGTTGCGGTTCCAGCTTCGGCATCTAATGCTGCGGCGATGAAAATCGCCAGCTTCAACATTAACGGCATCAAGGCGCGCCTGCCGCGCCTCAAGGAATGGCTCTCGGAAACGCGGCCGTCCGTCGCCTGCCTGCAGGAAATCAAAACGCAGGACGAAGGCTTTCCGGCAAGCGAATTCGAAGAGATCGGCTATCATGCCGCGTGGCACGGACAGAAAAGCTTCAACGGCGTCGCGATCCTCACCGATGGCGAGGCGCCCCAAGACGTGTCGAAGGGCCTGCCGGGCGATCAGGAGGATGAGCAGGCACGCTTCATCGAATGCACATATCGCGGCGTACGGGTGGTGAACCTCTATTTGCCCAACGGCAATCCGCACCCCGGGCCCAAATTCGACTACAAACTTGCCTGGATGGAACGGCTGCGGGCGCGCATGCAGGAATTGCTGGCAAGCGAGCAACCCGCTGTCGTGGTCGGTGACTTCAATGTCATCCCCCACGATCGCGATGTCTGGTCCGTCTGCGCAATGGCAAATGATGCGCTCATGCAGCCGGAATCGCGCGATGCCTATTTCCGCTTGCTCGGCGATGGCTGGACCGACGCGATCGATACGCTCAATCCGCGGGGCGGTGTTTGGACCTTCTGGGATTACCAGGCGGGCGCCTGGCAACGCGATCACGGATTCCGCATCGACCACTTGCTGCTGTCGCCGGAAACCGCCGACCGGCTCGCCGCCGCCGGTGTCGACAAGGAATATCGCGGGCGCGAAAAGGCGAGCGATCACGCGCCTGTCTGGGTGGAATTGCGATCCTGATGCAAAAAGGGCTCCGGCGCTGCGCCGAAGCCCTCTTGGATCGTATCTCGACCACCGAACTTACCGATAGAATATATGATTTCGAATCGTCGCGCGAGCGATCATGCGGCGCGCCCAGCGTGGGCGGACATAGGTCGCATGGAAGTACAGCGCGTCGTCCACAGGGCTCTCCCACAGGTCGCGATGAGCAATGCGTGCAATCGCCTTTGCGCGCTGCCAGGCGGCGGACCCGCGATTGGGTTGCGGAATGCGGCCACCGCGAACGAAGGAGAATTGCGAGCGCTGGGTGACCACCGAGCAGTAATCGTCCGGGAAGGTGTTGCTCTCCGCACGATTCACCACGACGGTCGCGACGGCGAGCTGACCATCAAGCGGCTCGCCGCGTGCCTCGAAATAGACGGCCTGCGCCAGACACATCACTTCGCGCGAGAGCTCGCCACTCGTATCGATTTCGCCAACGAGTTCGCGCAGTGTCGACGCATCTGCCGCATCGACCGTTTCGGCTTCGGGCTCGATTTTTTCGGGAATGTCCTGCACCACTTCGCTGGCAACGAACCGAACTTGCGGATCGGCGGCGTTCTGAGGTGCTTCACTTTCACTCTGCGCCATTTCGGACGAATAGAGGGATTCCGCCCTATCCTGGGCGATGGCTCCGCTGCTGGCCGCGGAGAAAGAGCCTGCGATAAGTATCGAGCCGCAGGCGAACGCCCCGACCCGCGTTTTCGTAATCTTCATCGATCCCGTTACTCACGGCGGTGAGCGATCGTGCAGGTCTGCGGTCGCGGCTCAATCGTGTCCGTCTGTTTACCGCTGTCCGTCCCAATGGACCTGGCGATCGGCCCCCCGACTGCGCGCCATCCTGCGCCGCCGCATTGCGGCGCGGAACAACATACGCTGATTTCGGAAAGTCGCTGGCCAGATAGTCGCAGGTGAAACTTTGTCAATCCGTGGGTGGCGTCAGGCCGATGAACCGTTCGGCATTCGCGATATCGAGCTCGACGATCCAGAGGTCGGCATCCTGCTGTCCGCGACGCTCGCAGTAGTCGGAGAATTCTCTTGGACTTTCAGTGTCTTCTTCACGCAACATCATCCAGCCCCTCGTGCCGTCGAGTTGCGGCATTCTTTCATAGGCGCGCATCTTTGTGCCATTTTCACCACAGATTATCATCAATGTTCCGGCCTGCTCGTCGCCCTTGGAGAGCACCGTGGCAAAGCCGCCTTCGGCCTGAACGGAGCGGATCAGGCCGCTCACTTCGAGCTTTGCGGGGATCCTGTCATCCATCGCGTGAGACGGACTGCTCGTAGCCGGCGAGGCCGGACAGCGCGATGTGGGACCGCATGAAAGTGCCGGTGCCCCGCCCGATCTCCTCGCCATCGGCATCCATCAGATTGGATTCGGCGATGAACACCCGCCTCTTGCCGCTGATCCAGCGCCCCTCCGCAATCACCGTGCCGCGGCGAAGCGGCTTGGTAAAATGGAGGTTGAACCCGGTCGTCAGTAGGAAGCGATCCGACACCAACGAGTTGGCCGCGTAGAACGCCGCGTCGTCGAGCATCTTGAAGTAAAGCGTGCCATGGGTGGCACCGGCGGCGTGAAAATACCGTTCATCGGTCTCGAACGTGATGCGAGCGTGACCCGGCGCGAGGATGTCGAGCTGCGATGCAAACAGCGCATTGACGGGCGCCGCGGC
Organism: Aurantiacibacter aquimixticola; assembly: GCF_003605475.1. Classification (NCBI taxonomy): domain Bacteria; kingdom Pseudomonadati; phylum Pseudomonadota; class Alphaproteobacteria; order Sphingomonadales; family Erythrobacteraceae; genus Aurantiacibacter; species Aurantiacibacter aquimixticola. The sequence goes on from NZ_RAHX01000001.1 coordinate 1,897,284, forward strand.
GTAAAGGTTTTCGAGCGCGCGAAAATGCGCGGCCTCGCCGCCTGCCGGGCCGTGCGAGCGCTCAGGCGGCGTCACGATCCGTCACATTGGTCAGCAGGGCGAAAAGCGCTTCGCCATCCGGCGCATCGATGAGCGCTTCGTGCATCCGCTCGTCCCGCACCAGCCGGGACACCGCAGCGAGCGCATGCAGATGCGCTGCGCCGCAATTCTCCGGCGAAAGCAGGCCCACGACGAGATCGACAGGCAGGCCGTCTGCGGCCTCGAAATCGACCGGCTTGTCGAGCTTGAGCATGGCGACGACCGGTCGGTGAATTCCCATAACGCGAGCATGCGGAATGGCGACCCCGCGACCGAAACCGGTGCTGCCCAGTTTCTCACGTTCTTGCAGACCGTCGCGCACGGCGACACGATCGAGGTCGTAGGATTCTGCAAACAAGTCCGAGATATCGTCCAGGATCGCTTCTTTAAAAGCCGCCCGCGATATCGCCACAGCTTCCGGCTTCAACGCGTAAATCGAATTCATCTCTTGTCACATCGTCTGGCCGCACGGCTCCCGGCGACACCTGGTCACCGATCCGCACGGACGGTTTGAAGTCTGATAATCGCTTCGCCGCACCCCCTGCGGCCCTGCAATCAGGACGGTTCGACCCACCCGATCGATCCATCGTCGCGGCGATACACCATATTATGCCGCCCGCTTCCAGCGTTTTTGAAAAACAGGGCGTTGGTGTGCCGCAGATCGAGCAACATGACGGCATCGGACACGCTGACTTCAGGGATGTCTATGCGGGTTTCCGCGATGACCGGCGGGGCATCGTCATTCGCCTCGACTTCGGAGTCCGGCTCTTCGCCTGCGAAGATCGTGTAGGCAGCCTCCTCTTCCCTCGCGGCGTGCTGGGATTGCTCGTGCCGGTCCTTCAGTCGGCGCTTGTACCGCCGCAGCTGCTTTTCGATCTTGTCCGCAGCCTGGTCGAAAGCGACATGAGCATCTTGCGCCTGCCCATGGCTTTTCAGGATCAATCCGTGATTCACGTGCAGCACGATATCGGCTGCGAACGCGCTGGCCGGTGCCTTGCCGAACGTCACGGATGAAGAAATCGCGCGGCTGAAATGCTTGTCGACAATGGTGCTAAGCCTGTCGGATGCATGTTCCTGCAAGGCTGCGCCGGTTTCGACCTGATGGCCAGACACGCGAATATCCATGGGCGGTAACTCCTTCCCTTATCGTTCTCTCCAGCTTCATGTGGTGAGCCGCGCTCACGTCGTCCAGAGTGGAGATTCCAACGATTCCAGAAAGGCCGCATGCCGCGCAAGCTCTTCCGCACTTGCGGCATGCGGACGCGGAGCGCGGTACTCGCCGATCTGCGGGCGAAACACGGTCTCAACCTGCTGTTTTTCGCCGACGTTCTCACTGGCGAGCTCAAGACCGATCTGCCGACCGCCCGTCAGCTCGACATACACCTGTGCGAGCAATTCCGCGTCGAGCAGCGCGCCGTGCAGCACTCGATGCGACCGATCGACTCCGTAGCGCGAGCACAGCGCGTCGAGCGAATGCTTCGCACCAGGATGGCGCCGCCGGGCAATCGCCAGCGTATCGACCATGCGCTCGTCGCCGATCGTCAGCTGCTCGCAAATGGTCAGTTCGCTGTTGAGGAAGCCGAAATCGAATTGCGCATTATGTGCGACTAGTGGGGAGTCGCCGAGAAATTCCAGCAAGTCGGCGACGCTGTCCCGGAAAAGGGGCTTGTCGGACAGAAAGCTCGCGGAGAGACCGTGCACCTTTTCGGCTTCCGCAGGCATGTCGCGTTCTGGATTGTAATAGGCGTGGAATGTGCGCCCGGTCGCAACGCGATTGACCATCTCGATGCAGCCGATTTCAACCATGCGGTCACCGGTAGCGGGGTCGAGGCCGGTCGTTTCGGTATCGAAGATGATTTCGCGCATGGGTTTACTATCGCGCAGTCGACATCACCGGCGCAAGTCGTCGGTGATCTTGTCCACCAGCCTTGCGACCTGTGCTCGTGTCTCTTCAAGAGACACGCCGGTGTCGATGATGTGATCGGCAAGGCCGCGTTTCTCGGCATCGGGCACTTGCAGCGCCAGAATATCGGCGAGTTTTTCCTCGGTCATGCCCCGCCGTGCGAGGGCGCGGGCGCGCTGTTCCTTCGCGGATGCGGATACGACGACAATGGCATCGACATATGTATCTCCGCCCTTTTCGAACAGAAGCGGAATGTCGAACACGACGAGCGGGTGCAAATGGTTTTCCACCAGGAATTCGGTACGTGCCTGCGCGACGATCGGGTGAACGATTTCTTCGAGCCGGGCGAGAGCATCGCGGTTGCCGAAAACCAACGCGCCCAGCGCATCACGGTCGACGCCGTCCGGTCCCGTCGTGCCGGGAAAGGCTGCTTCGATATCGGGCAGAAGCGCGCCGTGCGGACCCTGCATCCTGCGCACCTCCGCATCGGCATCGAATACCGGGACACCAAGTTCGGCAAACATCTGTGCGGCCGTGCTTTTCCCCATCGCGATGGATCCGGTGAGGCCGAGAATGAAGGGCCGTTCGCTCATCGCGTGAGAATTTCGCGCAACTCAAGATCGCCATCCGCCCTTGGCGGCGGCTGACCGAAAAACCGCTCGAAGGCGATGGCGGCCTGGCCGATGAGCATGGAGAGGCCATCGATGGTTGCGAAGCCAGCAGCCTTCGCCGCCTTGAGCAGTGGGGTTTCGCGCGGATCGGTGACGATGTCGTAAACGATGCTGCCGGGCGGGGCATGGCTGAGATCAAAGTGTAGCGGAGGCTGACCGGCCATGCCGAGCGGGCTCGCGTTCACTACCAGATCGAGGCAGCCTTCGCGGTCGTCGAAGGCGAAATCGGTGGGTTTTGCGAAGTGATCGAGCGGCGCGACATGGTGCTCTCCGTCGGAGTCGATGGCGGACAGGAGATGGGCGGCCTTTTCCACGTCTCTCCCGATGACGACCAGAGTGAAGCCATTCTCGGCGAGTGCAGCGGCGATGGCCCGGGCCGCACCGCCGGTCCCGATGATCCGCGCCATGCGGAAATAATGCTGCGCTTCCAGCATGTCGGACAGCGGCTCCAGGAATCCTTCGACGTCGGTATTCGTCCCGATCAACGCGCCATTGTGTCGGCGAGTGACGGTGTTGGTGGCGCCGACCAGCTCGGCACCGATCTCCAGCCGGTCGAGCAGCGGGATGATCGCCTGTTTGTGCGGCATGGTGACATTGCAGCCACGCCAATTGGGATCATCTCGGCGGCTCGCGATGTAAGCCGCAAGGCGATCGGGTGTGACATATAGGGCATGGTAATCGGCATCGATGCCAAGCTTTTGCAGCCAGTAATTGTGGATCAGCGGCGATTTCGAATGCGCGATGGGATCCCCGATCACCTCGGCGTAAATGCTCATCGCGGCAACTCGCCGAAATCGCGCAGCGCGCCGAGCACGGCAAGAAGCGGCATGCCGAGCACGGTGAAATGGCTGCCCTCGATCCGCTCGAAGAGCTGTATGCCGCGCGCCTCGATCCGGAAAACCCCGACGCAGTAGGACACTTCGGGCCATTCCGCGTCGAGATAGGCGGCAATGAAATCCCCGGAAAGCTCTCTAACCTGCAAGCGCGCCACATCACCGTGCCGCCACGCCGTTTCGCCACCGTGGGCGATGGCGGCAGCGGCGTGCAATTCCATCGTCCGGTCGGAGAAGAAGCGCAGGTGCTCCGCCGCCTCCGTGCGGCTGCGCGGCTTGTCGAAGCGGCGGCCATCGACGACGACGAGCGAGTCGCTTCCGAGAACCGGGCGTTTTTCGTTCTTGATCGCCAGCGCCTTCGCCTCCGCCAGAGCGAGAGCGATCTCAGCGGGCTCCGCACTTTCGAGCCGCGCTTCTATCGCTCGCTCGTCCAGATTGGCCGGGCGCGCTTCGAAAGCGACACCCGCATCGCGCAGCATGGCCTGGCGCGAGGCGGATTTCGATGCGAGCACGATGCTCATATCGGTTTGGCACCGAAACGCGGCTCGTCCGTCTCCGCCTCGCGCTCCTGATGCAAGCGGATGACCGCCGCTGCGGTCTCCTCGATGGAGCGGCGCGTCACGTCGATCACCGGCCAGCCATTGTCGGCGAACATGCGACGGGCGAAAGCGACTTCCTTCTTCACTCGCTCCTGATCGACATAGGATGTCTCGGTATTCTCGTTCAGCGAAAGGAGTCGGTTGCGGCGGATCTGGATGAGCCGGTCGGGCGCAGTGGTCAGGCCGACGACCATCGGTTTGCGCAGGCGGAACAGGCTGTCGGGTGGCGGGCTTTCCACCACCAGTGGGATGTTGGCCGTCTTGTAGCCGCGATTGGCGAGGTAGATGGCGGTCGGCGTCTTCGACGTGCGCGACACACCCGCCAGCACTATGTCGGCCTCTTCCCAATTGTCCCAGCCGATCCCGTCATCATGGGCGATGGTGAATTGGATGGCGTCGACGCGCGCGAAATAGGCCTCGTCCATCCGGTGCTGGCGTCCGGGACGGCCCTTGGCTTCCTGGTCGAGCCTTTCTTCCAGCGCCTCGGTCACCGTTTCCAGCGCGTCGGCATATTTGATACCGATTGCGCGGCACCGTTCCTCCAGCCCTTCGCGAATATCCTCATTCACCAGCGTGTAGAGGACGAGGCCGGGATTGGCCTTGAACTCTTCCATGATCCTGTCGAGATGCTGGCGCGAGCGGACCATCGGCCAGAAATGGCGCACCACGTCCTTGTCATCGAATTGCGCGAGCGCCGCCTTGGCGATCATCTCGAGCGTTTCGCCGGTGGAATCCGACAGGAGGTGGAGGTGCAGTCTGGCCATGTGGAGAACCCGGCGCATAAACCACGGGAGCGATTGGCGGACAAGTCGGGGACGGAATTTCGCCCCCGCTACCAGCCGATTCGCCCGCAGCGCCATCTCTCCTAATGGGATTCTATGCGCAGGCTGTGTGTAGCGTGGAGAAGCTTTTCTTGACGCGGCAAAGCAACGAGTCGATGCCGCCGCAAACGGCTTTCGGCGGAAAAGGATTCCGGTGATTGTGGCTTTTCCCCGCAATTCACAGGGCCAACAGACAACAAGAATCTTATCTAAATATATTATATTATTGATTGGACCACTTCTCGATGGCCGGACATCTTCTTGAAAACCTGCGCGGGACGCGAACCGAAAAGCGTCCGGTCTGGCTGATGCGTCAGGCGGGGCGCTACCTCCCCGAATATCGCGAATTGAGGGCGGAGAAAGGCGGCTTTCTTGAGCTGGTCTATGACAGCGAGGCGGCGGCCGAAGTTACGCTGCAGCCTATTCGCCGTTTCGGTTTCGATGGCGCAATCCTGTTTTCCGATATTCTCATCGTGCCGCATGCGTTGGGGCAGGATCTGTGGTTCGAAGCGGGCGAGGGGCCGCGACTGGCCCCGCCATTGGTCGATGGCGCCTGGCAGAAGCTGGAAAAGGCCTTCCATCATTTTGCGCCTGTCTGGAAGACGGTCGAGCTTACCAAGGCGAAGCTCGATGACGATGTCACCATGCTCGGCTTCATCGGCTCTCCGTGGACGGTGGCGACGTACATGGTCGGCGGGCAGGGATCGAAGGATCAGGGGGCGGCGCGCGCACTGGCCTGGCGCGATCCCGAAGCGTTTCAGTCCTTGATCGATGCGATCGAGGCGGCGAGCCTTCAATATCTCATCGGTCAGATCGATGCAGGCGCGGAAGCGGTGCAGCTTTTCGACAGCTGGGCCGGATCGCTCAGCCCGTCGCAATTCGAGCGTTGGGTGATCGCGCCGAACGCGCGGCTCGCCGCAGCCATCCACGAAAAGCGCCCCGGCATTCCGGTGATCGGCTTTCCGAAAGGGGCGGGCGCGAAGCTTCCGGCCTATGCGCGGGAGACGGGCGTCGATGCGCTCGGCGTCGATGAGACGCAGGACCCGGCCTGGGTCGCATCGCATATACCTCCTCAGATGCCCGTACAGGGCAATCTGGACCCGATGCTGCTGCTTGCGGGGGGTGAGCCCCTCGACGCCGAGATCGAGCGCATATGCGCCGTTTTCGAGGGCAGGCCGCATATCTTCAATCTGGGCCACGGGATCGACAAGCACACGCCGATCCCCCATGTCGAGCGCCTGCTGCAAAAGCTGCGCGGTTGAGGGGTGACGAAGCCGCGCGGCAATCCTAGATACGCGCCATGCAGGACATTCTCGCCATGATCTATTTCTGGCTCAAGGCCGGGCACATCATTTTCGTGATCTTCTGGATGGCGGGGCTTTTCATGCTGCCGCGCCTGTTCGTCTATCACCAGGAAGCGCCCGAAGGATCGGAAGAAGCCGCGCGGTTCGTCGATCGTGAAAGAAAGCTTCTCAAGATCATCCTGCTGCCCTCTATCATCGTGGTCTGGATTCTCGGCCTCGCGCTCACCATGTCCATCGGCGCGTGGACGCAAGGCTGGTTCCACGCCAAGCTGCTCTTCGTGCTGCTGCTGTCGGGCTATCACGGCTATCTTGCAGGCTATGCGAAGAAGCTGGCGCGCGGGGAGCGCAGACTGTCCGGCAAGCAATTGCGATTGCTGAACGAAGTGCCCGGTGTTGCCGTGGCGATCATCGTCATCCTCGCCATCGTCAAACCTTTCTGACGCGCGATCGGACGCACCGCCTTGCGGTGAGTCGAGCGCGATCGCCGCAAAGGTGAATTGACCGCGATTGCCCGCGGGCATATTGCGGTGCCCACCCCGGCGTTTAGGGCGCGAGTCAGTCGCGTCCGGGTCTGCTTTCTCCAAGCCCGTACTGGCCTGCCGGCGTCCCAGAATAACGGAAATTTATTTATGCATTTCAAAGATTTAAAACAGCGGTCGCCGGTCGAACTGGTCGCAATGGCCGAAGATTACGACATCGAAGGTGCCAGCACGATGCGCCGACAGGACCTCATGTTCGCGATCCTCAAGGAAGTCGCGGAAGAGGGTGAGGAAATCCTCGGCATCGGAACGATCGAGGTGCTGCAGGATGGCTTCGGCTTCCTGCGCTCGCCCGAGGCGAATTATCTTGCCGGACCGGACGATATCTATGTCTCGCCCAACCAGGTCCGCAAATGGGGCCTGCGCACTGGCGATACGGTCGAAGGTGAAATCCGCGCCCCCAGGGATGGCGAGCGCTATTTCGCGCTGACCAAGCTGAAGGAAGTCAATTACGAAGACCCCGAAGCTGTCCGCCACCGCACCAATTTCGACAATCTCACGCCGCTTTACCCCGACAGCCGCCTGAATCTCGATACGAAGGATCCGACAGTAAAGGACAAGTCGGCCCGCGTGATCGATCTCATCTCGCCGCAGGGCAAGGGCCAGCGCGCGCTGATCGTCGCGCCGCCGCGCACCGGTAAGACGGTGCTGCTGCAGAACATGGCCAAGGCCATCACCGACAACCACCCCGAGGTTTTCCTGCTGGTCCTGCTCGTTGACGAGCGGCCGGAGGAAGTCACCGACATGCAGCGCAGCGTGAAGGGCGAGGTTATCTCCTCGACCTTCGACGAGCCTGCCAGCCGCCACGTCCAGGTCGCCGAAATGGTGATCGAGAAAGCGAAACGCCTGGTCGAGCACAAGAAGGACGTCGTCATCCTGCTCGATTCGATCACGCGCCTCGGCCGTGCCTACAACACCGTCGTTCCGAGCTCGGGCAAGGTGCTGACGGGCGGTGTCGATGCCAACGCATTGCAGCGGCCCAAGCGTTTCTTCGGCGCAGCGCGCAATATCGAGGAAGGCGGCTCGCTTTCCATCATCGCCACAGCGCTGATCGACACGGGCAGCCGCATGGACGAGGTCATCTTCGAAGAGTTCAAGGGCACCGGCAACAGCGAAATCGTGCTCGACCGCAAGGTGGCCGACAAGCGCATCTTCCCGGCGCTCGATGTCGGCAAGTCCGGCACCCGCAAGGAAGAGCTTCTGGTGGACAAGGAACAGCTTTCCAAGATGTGGGTGCTGCGCCGTATCCTGATGCAGATGGGCACGGTCGACTCGATGGAATTCCTGCTCGACAAGATGAAGGATTCCAAGACCAACGAGGATTTCTTCGCGACGATGAACCAGTAGGGTTCGGGCGAGGGCCATGTCGGCCAGCGAGGAGGGGGTGGCGCATATCGCCACGATTACTTCGCGCCCGCATGCCCTCGTTTAGGCGACGCTGCTGGAAGCCGAGGGAATTCCGGTGTGGATCGACGGGGCGTGGCACGTATCTGTGGATCCGCTCTCCGTCGCACTGGGCGGCCATCGCCTCACCATTCCACAGAGCGATTGGCGCCGGGCGAGCGCGCTTATTGCCGAGGCCGGTGTGGCGGGTGCCGAGGTGGCCTACGAGGGCGGCAGGCAGGCGATCTTGCGCTTCCTGGCGGTCTGCTACGGTCCATTGATCTTCTTCGGCATTCCAGCTGCGATTGCGGGGATCGTGCCTGCATCCGCGCTGGCGCTCATTCCGGCGAGCGCGATCACGACACCAGTCGATCCGCGCGGCCGGAACGATTACTTCCTCGCTCCGGGGCAGGAGCTTGATCTAGATTAAGAAGACGGCCGGTTCGTTTGCCTCGGCATCGCTTCCGGCTATGGAGCGGCGATGCGGCAGGTTCTTTACATCAGCACGGCTCCCGGCCTCAGCGAGAGCGATGTCGATGCGATCCTGCAATCTTCGCGGCGGAACAATCCCGCGGCGGGGATCACGGGCTTCCTGATCTACAACGGCCGCAATTTCATCCAACTGCTGGAGGGCGAGGAGGCGCGCGTCTTCGCCCTGTTGCGAAAGCTGTCTTACGACCCGCGGCATACGGGGATCGTCAAGCTCGCCAGTAGCGATGTGGGCGCACGTACATGCCCCGATTGGAGCATGCAGCGCATACGCCTCAACCAGGATGTGGATGCGCGCTCCTCGACACTGGACGGCGAGCTGCCCGAGGCACTGGCACCGCAAATTCGCAGGATTGTGCTGAATTTCGTCGCGTTGAACTGAGCTGCCTCAGACTAGGTGCCGAGCGAAGAATTCGGCGGTCCGCCTGTCGGCGAGCTGTGCAGCTTTCTCGTCCCGCCGCTCGCCGAATTCCGTTGCGAAACCGTGATCGAGGCCATCATAGTCGTGGAGCGTGACCTTGGGATGGTCATTGAGCCCATCATGCATGGCCTTTTGCGTGTCCTTGTCGACGAAATGATCTTCGGTCGGAACGTGGAGCAACAGCGGGTTGGCGATCGCGTGCTTCTCGCGCAGCAATTCGTCGATCCCAACGCCGTAGTAACCGACGCTGGCATCCACGTCGGTGCGCGCGGCCGTCATATAGGCGAGCCGCCCGCCCAAGCAGTATCCGACACAACCGACTTTCCCAGTCTGAGTGTGATCGCGCACATACTTGATCGTCGCTTCGATATCGCGGACGCCGGCATCCTGATTGAACTTTCCCATAAGCTCGAGCGCGCGCTCGAATTCAGGCTCGATGTCGGGATCGAGTTCCACGCCCGGCTCCAGCCTCCAGAACAGGTCGGGCGCCATGGCCAGATATCCGTCCTCCGCCAGCTTGTCGCATTTGCGGCGGATACCAGCATTCACGCCGAAGATTTCCTGAATGACGACGATGGCTGCTTTCGGTTCGCCTTCGGGCCGCGCGAGATAGGCATCGAAGCCGTCTTCGCCGGAAAGGGTGGAAATGCGCACTGTCTCGGTCATATAGGTCTCTCCCGCTGTTCGGATCGCGTCTCTTGCTATCCTACGCGGCAGAGCAGGAAAGGTGTCCGACAATGAAGGTCCATGTCGAAATCGAATGTACGCCGCAGGAAGCGCGCGAATTCATGGGCTTGCCGGATGTCGAGCAGGCCAATGCCATCTATGTCGATACCATCGCCAAGGCGATGCAGGGCGTTTCGAGCGCCGAGCAGATGGAAGAATATGCCAAGCAACTGGCACCGATGGGCCAGATGGGCCTCAAGATGTTCGAAAGTTTTGTCGAGGGTGCAACCCGCAGCGCCGCCAGCGGAACCGGTTCTTCTAAGAAGTAAGTAACTGAATGGATACGATTTTCGCTCTATCGAGCGGCTCCCCGCCAGCGGGAATCGGCGTCATTCGGATTACCGGCGACGCAGCTGCGGAAGCGCTGCGCCGCATTGCCGGATCGCTCCCGAAACCTCGCATGGCAACCCGGGCGACGTTTCGCGATGCGGACGGCAATCCTCTCGATGACGGTCTGGTCATTTATTTTCCAGCGCCGCGTTCGGTGACCGGAGAAGACGTGGCGGAACTCCATTGCCATGGCGGTAGGGCAGTCGTCGCAGCGATCAAGCGAACGCTTGGGGAGATCGAGGGATGTCGCCGCGCGGAACCTGGCGAATTCACCCGCCGTGCCTTTGCGAACGCGCGGATCGACCTTTCCGAGGCGGAAGGGCTGGCCGATCTCCTGTTGGCCGAAACCGAGCTGCAGCGGCAAAGCGCGATGGCGATGGCAGGTGGTGCCTTTTCTCGCCAGATCGATGGTTGGCGAGATTCGCTGCTTAAACTGTCCGCTCAGGTCGAGGCGACGCTCGACTTCGACGATGAGGACGACGTCGGGGAAGTCTCCGACGCGTTCTCGATACAGGTCAGCGAGCTCTCGAAGGGTTTGCACGAGGCGCTGGACGCGCCGCATGCTGAGACGCTCAAGGAAGGTTTCCGTGTAGCCCTGGCCGGTCCACCCAATGCTGGCAAGAGCACCTTGTTCAATGCGCTGGTGGAGAGCGAAGCTGCCATCACGGCGGAAATTGCGGGCACGACGCGCGATGTGTTGAGCAAATCGGTCGCAATCCGGGGCGTTCCATTCACTTTCGTCGATATGGCCGGACTGCGAAACGAAGCAGGCGACGAGATCGAAGCGATCGGCATCAAACGCGCGCAGGCGGAGCTCGAAAAGGCAGATCTGGTGCTCTGGCTCGGCGAGGAGGGAGAGGGGCCGGCAGACTCTTGGGAGATAGAGGCACGTGTGGACACACCCGACCGCTCCAAGAAGCATGACCCACGCTTGCGCATTTCTGCAAAGAGCGGAGAGGGTATGGCGATCCTGCGTGAGCAGCTTATTTCGAGGGCGCGAGACGCTATGCCGAAACCTGGCGAGATTGCGCTGAGTGCGAGGCAGCGCGAACTGCTGGCCAAAGCCGCCAACGGGATTGAACAGGCGGCGATCGCAGATGACCCCCTGATCATGGCTGAGGACTTGCGAACAGCTCGATCCGCCATCGACGCTCTCACGGGTCAAACCGCAACTGAGGATGTGCTCGACACGCTATTCGGCAGGTTCTGCATCGGCAAATAGTGTTTCACGTGAAACACGCTGGATATTGTGCTCACCAGCATTTATCTCGCCGATATGACGGATTTCGACGTTTTGGTGGTGGGTGGCGGCCACGCCGGCTGCGAGGCTGCGGCAGTGGCAGCACGCATGGGTGTTCGCACCGCGCTCGTCTCATTCGATCTCGAAAAGATCGGCGCAATGAGCTGCAATCCTGCGATTGGCGGCCTTGGCAAGGGTCATCTCGTTCGTGAAGTCGATGCATTCGATGGTCTCATCGGCCAGGCTGCTGACGCCGCGGCGATACACTATCGAATGCTCAATCGGTCCAAAGGCAGTGCGGTGCACGGGCCGCGGGTTCAAGCGGATCGTGATCTGTTCAAGGCTTTCGTGCAGGCTGCCTTATCGCGTCTGAAGCAGTTGCGCCTGATCGAAGGCGAAGTAGCTGAGCTTCTGCTACAGGGCGATCGTGTTACCGGCGTGAGGTTGGCCGACGGTAGCGAGCTATCGAGCCGCTCCGTCATCCTGTGCACCGGTACGTTTCTCGGCGGCCGCCTGTTTCGCGGGGAGGAACGCTTCGAAGGCGGGCGGATCGGCGAGGACGGTGCACACAAGCTTGCCCAGCAACTGCGCGCGGCGGAGCTTCCTCTCGCACGGCTCAAGACCGGCACGCCGCCACGGCTCGATGGCAGAACGATAGACTGGGCGCGTCTCGCCGAGCAGCCTTCCGATATTGAGCAATGGACGATGTCGCCGATGACGCGGCACCGGCAAAATCCGCAGGTGTTCTGCGCAATCACCCGGACGAACCAGCAAACGCACGACATCATCGCCGCCAATCTTGATCGATCGCCTATCTTCACCGGGGCGGTCGATGCGAACGGGCCGCGCTATTGCCCGTCCATCGAAGACAAGATCCATCGATTTGCCGATCGCGATGGCCATCAGGTCTTCCTCGAACCGGAAGGGCTGGATACGCCGCTGGTCTATCCCAACGGCATCAGCACCTCGCTCCCCGTCGATGTGCAGCTCAATATGCTCCGCACCATGGATGGACTCGAAAGCGTCCATATGGAAGTTCCCGGATATGCTGTCGAGTACGACCATATCGATCCGAGGGCGCTCAAGGCGGACTTGCAATTACGAGCAATACCAGGGTTGTACTGCGCAGGGCAGATCAACGGGACGACTGGCTATGAAGAGGCCGCCGCCCAGGGCTTGATGGCCGGGATGGGCGCGGCGTGCGCGGCACTCGACAAATCCATGCCGCCGCTCGATCGTGCCAATTCGTACATGGCGGTTATGCTTGATGACCTGACACTGCATGGGGTGACAGAGCCCTATCGCATGTTGACCGCCCGAGCAGAATATCGGCTCCGCTTGCGCGCAAACAATGCAACGACGCGGTTGACGCCGATGGCGTGTGACATTGGCTGTGTAAGTGAAAAGCGCTTACGCTGGTTTGAAGAGCGAGAGGCAGAACGTTCCACGTGGAACACGCTGCTCTCTCAGCCTGTCACGGCTCTCCAGATGGCGGCAGCAGGTGCGCCCGTTAAATCCGATGGAACCAAACGCTCGCTGTCTGAATGGTTGGGATTCCCAAATATCGAACCTCGGCATTTGGGAGATTGGCTGCCCGAGGGACTGAAGGCCGACGGTCCGTTGGCGGAGGAACTGAAGGAAGATGCGCTCTACGCGCCGTATGTCGCGCGTCAGGAAGGGGAATTGCGCAATCTGCGAAGCAGCGAAGCGCTTAAACTTGCTTCCGATTTTCCTTTTACGGATGTGCCTGGCCTTTCAAATGAGATGGCAGAACGTCTGTCGGCGGCAAAGCCGAGCGACCTGGCGGCCGCAGGGCGAGTGCGCGGGGTAACGCCCGCTGCGCTCGCTGCGCTCCTCGTGCATGCCAAGCGCCTCGCGGCATGATCGAGAGCGAGGATGAGGCGCGCGCTTATTGTGCGGCGCGGTGCGATGATCGTGCAATGGGTCTGCTCGAGCGCTTCGTGCACGCGTTGTGTGAAGAGAACGGCCGTCAGAATTTAATTTCGAAGGCCAGTGTCAATCATGTCTGGCAGCGCCATATCGCCGACAGTTTGCAGCTTGTCGATCACGCGCCGCAGCGTAGGGCGTCATGGCTCGACCTCGGATCGGGACCGGGTTTGCCCGGCATCGTCATCGCTATCGCCCGGCCCGATGTTGAAATGCATTGTGTAGAATCAAGGGCGAAACGAATCGCTTGGCTGGAGCGCATTTGCGTGCAGCTCGACCTCGAAAACTGCCTCGTGCACGGTCGGCAACTTGAACGTGTGGAAAGTCGGGAAATGGACGTGATCACGGCGCGGGCCTTCGCCCCGCTTGCCAAATTACTCGACTTATCCGAGCGGTTTTCCACACCGGCCACCGTATGGTTGTTGCCGAAAGGCAGGTCGGCAGCGCAGGAATTGGCTGAACAGCCGAATCATGTGCGCGGCATGTTTCACGTGGAACAGTCGATGACAAGCGCAGATGCTGCCATCTTGGTCGGCAAAGGGAGGATCCCATGATCGTTATTGCGATTGCAAACCAGAAGGGCGGCGTCGGAAAAACGACGAGCGCAATCAACATTGCAACGGCGATGGCGGCCAGTGGATGGCGGACATTGCTGCTCGACCTCGATCCGCAAGGGAATGCCTCGACCGGACTAGGCATTCCGTCGGCAGACCGTGACGCGTCTAGCTACGACGTAATAGTGGACCAGGCGGCGATCGCGGATTGCACGATCCGCACGACGATCCCCGGCCTCGATGTCTGTCCTGCCACGGTCGATCTTAGTGGAGCGGAAGTGGAGCTCGTCGGTGTCGAGGATCGATCGCAGCGCCTTCGTGAAGCTTTCGACGGTCACACTGGCCATGACATATGTTTCATCGATTGCCCGCCATCGCTCGGTCTCCTGACGCTAAACGCTCTCTGCGCGGCGGACACGCTACTCGTGCCTTTGCAATGCGAATTTTTTGCGCTGGAAGGCCTCAGTCAGCTTCTGCAGACGGTCGAGCAGGTTCAGCAGCGCTTCAATCCCGATCTCGGCATTATCGGCATCGCCCTGACGATGTTCGACCGTCGCAATCGCCTGACAGACCAGGTCGCAGACGATGTGCGCGAATGTCTCGGCGATCTCGTTTTCGAGGCGGTGATCCCGCGAAATGTTCGCCTTTCGGAAGCGCCGAGCCACGGCTTGCCCGCGCTCATTTACGACAATTCCTGCATGGGCAGCCGAGCTTACATGGCCTTGGCGCGCGAACTGATCGGACGACTGCCGGCAGAAAGGATTGCAGCATGAGCGAAAGCAACGGGGGCGCTCCCGCACGCGCAAAGGCCGCGCCACGCAAACTGGGCAAGGGCTTGGGCGCGCTGTTGGGAGAGGCCAAACGCGAGGAGCCGCTTGTGGCTCGAGGTCCACGCGATGCCGGGAGCGCCGGAGCTGGAGACGCGGGTGACGGGCTAGCGATGCTCGCCATCGCCGATATCGCGCCGCATCCCGATCAGCCACGCAGGCATTTCGACGATGCCGCTCTGTCGGAGCTGGCCGCGTCGATTGCCAGCCGTGGGGTGATCCAGCCGGTGATCGTGCGACCTGTCGAAGGTGGGACGTATCAGCTGGTGGCGGGCGAGCGCCGCTGGCGCGCGTCGCAGAAGGCGCATCTACATGAAATTCCTGCCATAATTCGCGATCTGGCGGATCGTGATGTGATGGCCTTGGCGTTGATCGAGAATGTCCAGCGCGAAGATCTCAACCCCGTGGAGGAAGCGCGCGCTTATCAGCGCCTGGCCGAAATCGAGGACATGACGCAGGCCGAGATCGCCACTCTGGTCGAAAAATCGCGCAGCCATGTGGCGAATCTCCAGCGGCTGCTTGCTTTGCCCGAAGTGGTGCTCGACCATCTCGAAGCGGGGCGGCTCGACATGGGCCATGGCCGCGCGCTCATCGGACTGGATAATGCGAGCGAACTGGCCGCGCAGGCGGTGGCGAAAAAGCTGTCCGTCCGCGAGGTCGAGAAACTTGCTCGCAAGAGTAGGGGCGGCGAGGGCCCGGCGCGGCGCCAGGCACGTCCGCCGCGCGACAATGCCCAGGATGCAGACATTGCCGCCGTCGAGAATCATCTCGAGGAATTTCTCGGCCTGCCGGTAAAGATCGCGACGGATAGCGATCCGCGCTCGGGAGCGGTCACTGTGAGGTTCCGCACTCTCGACCAATTAGACCTTATCTGTCAGAGACTTACAGGCGGCGGAATTTAGGAAAAGTTGCGCCGCGCGACTTCGGAGGTCAGTCGGCGGTTTGGCGCTTGCCGCGCGGCTGGATCACGCGGCGGGCGCGGATCTGCGGTGCGGGCTCGGGCGCTTCGGCGATCTCTTCGATAACTTCCTCAATGACGATCTCACGGCAATCGTCGCATGATTGGCGGCGAATTCGCATGTCTGCCGGATAAGCAGGCGCAGCGGCCACGTGTCGAGCGAAGCCGACGCCGCCACCCATCTCGTACCGGCGCAGATAGGCGTCGCAGTAACGCGCGGCCCACAAGGCGTTGCGATCCACGCCGCGGTAGTCGTCCTCGCCATCGACCACCTCGCCGATCGCTGCTCCGGCAAGGCCACCCAGACCGGCACCGACAACGGTGCCCAGCAGCCTGTCGCCATCTGCGATACGATTGCCCGCCACACCGCCGGCGACCGCGCCGAGCAGTCCGCCAATCACTGCGCCATCGGGTCCGCGCTCGTAATCGGTGTCGCGATAATATCCGCCGCCATCGGCCATCAGATACTGGCAGTCCGCCAGCCACTGCGCGCGCTCTCGCGGACCATAGGCGAGGGCGGGACGTGTATAGCCACTGCCCGCATGATGCTGCCGCCAATACTCGCCATCATGCGTGAGAACATGGCCCTCATCGCTGACGAAGCGATGTTCGCCGATGAAAGTGCCCTCGTAGACGGCATCCACCGTGCGGCCTTCCGCGTCTGTGTAGGTGCCGGTCCACTCACCCTGCCACGTATTCGCGTCCTGCCAATCACCCTGCCAGACGCCATCGTAGCGCGTGTCGACGGGCTCGATCGCATGGTCCTGCGCCGTTGCCGGCGCGGCGAGCGCGATGCTGGCGAGGGATAAGCTGGCGGCGAGATTGACGATAGGGCGATGCGGCATTGCGGGGTTTCCCTCATACGGAACGGGCGCGAATTGCCCATTTACTCCGCATTTACCGTCGCAAGTCGCGAAAATCCAAACGTGGCCCGATGATTGTCCCGTTACGGGGCAACACGTGCCTTGCGGCGATCAGATGCGCTCGCTGAGGATGGCGGCGAGCCGCTCGATCCCGGCACGGTCCTCCGCGTCGAAACGTGCCAGGTCCGGGCTGTCCAGATCGATGACCGCAACGACGTTTCCGCCGCGGACCACCGGGACGACCAGCTCGGACCGGCTACGGGCGTCGCATGCAATGTGACCGGAAAAGGCGTGCACGTCTTCCACCAGCTGCGTCTCGCCCTTCGCCGCCGCCCCGCACACGCCGACGCCGATCGGAATGCGGATGCAGGCGGGTCGCCCGACGAACGGGCCGAGCACCAGTTCTCCGTCCACCAGGCGATAGAAGCCGGTCCAGTTGCAGTCCGGCAGGAATTCACCAAGCAGCGCGGCGACATTGGCCATGTTGGCCACCCTATCCGGTTCGCCCTGCGTCAGCGCATCGGCCGCCTCGATGAGGGCGTCGTAAGTTTGCGCCTTGGAAGCGCCGGGAGCGGGTGCGAAATCGAACATCCGCGCAGCATCTAATGGCTGAAACGATTGCCGCAAGCCGCGCGCTCGCTTATCTGCGAGCCATGTCCTTGCTCAAGAAAATCCTTATCGGCATCGTCGTCCTAGTCACATTGGCCGCACTCGTGCTCTGGTGGCTGTCCCGGCCGGACCCGGCGGAATACTCGCTGGCCGATACCAGCGGTACGGATCCTGTGCTCGCGCAGCCGGACGAGCAGCTGATCCCCACGGTCGAAATCGCCAGCCCCGTCGGCTGGGGCGCGGATGGCGCACCGCAGGCGGCGGAAGGCCTTGTCGTCAATCGCTTTGCCGAGGGGCTTGATCATCCGCGCGTGGTCTACACGCTGCCCAATGGCGATGTGCTGGTTACGCTGACCAATGCTCCCGAACGCGAACTGGCCGGCGGCTGGCTCACCAATTTCGTCGCCGGGCTTCTGTTCGACGAAGCGGGCGCGGGCGATCCCTCTGCGAACCAGCTCGTCCTGCTGCGCGATACGGACGAGGATGGCCGTGCGGATGTTCAGCGCGTGTTGCGTGAGGCGGACCTCGATTCGCCGTCCGGCATCGCCTGGAACGACGGCACGCTCTACATCGCCAATCACGACGAGATCCTGCAATTCGCCTACGCATTGGGAGACGATGCCATTGAGGGCGAGCCGGAAAAGATTGCCGATCTCCCCCCGGCGGGCAATCACTGGATGCGCAATCTGATCCTGTCGGAGGATGGCACGCGATTGTTCGTCGCGGTCGGTTCGGCGTCGAATATCGGCGAAGGCGGAATGGATATCGAGGAGGCGCGCGCCGCCGTGCACCAGCTTAACCTCGAAACCGGGGAAGCGCGGCTGTTCGCGCAGGGCCTGCGCAATCCTAACGGTCTCGACTGGAACCCGTGGACGGGCGAGCTCTGGACCACGGTCAATGAGCGCGACATGCTCGGCAGCGATCTCGTGCCCGATTACATGACGAACGTGCCGCTCGGCGCGCATTATGGCTGGCCGTGGGTGTATTACAACGACGTGATCGATGAGCGGGTCGAGGCACCGAGGCCGCGCTTCCTTATCGAATATACGCGAACGCCCGAATATGCGCTGGGCGCGCACACCGCGCCGCTGGGCATGGTCTTTAGCCAGGAGGGCGCGAGAATGGGCGACGCCTTCGGGCAGGGCGCGTTCATTGCCCGGCACGGATCGTGGAATCGTTCCCCCGCGGCGGGATACGATGTGGTGTTCGTCGAATTCGACGGGCGCGGCAATCCGGTGGGCAAGCCCAAACAGGTTCTGCAGAGCTTCCTGACCGGCGAGGGCGAGACGTTCGGTCGTCCGACATGGGTCGAGTGGGACGCGACCGGCGCATTGCTGGTAAGTGATGATACCGCCGGCATCATCTGGCGTGTGCTGGCACCGGGTGCGGAAGGCTCGGCCGCGATCGAGCGCAACAGCGGAGAGCGCCTGCGACCGCAGCGCCAGCTTCGCGGCGATCCGCGGCGCGCTTTCGAAGAGGGTGCGATCCGACCCGAAGACATTATGTGACGCTGGCCGCGCGATGATGGATGTGCCGCGAGTGCTCCAGCCGGATGCCGAGGGAATAGCGCTTGCGGCCCGCCTGCTTGGCGAGGGATCGCTCGTCGCGCTGCCGACGGAGACGGTGTACGGCCTCGCCGCGCGGGCAGACGATGCCGATGCGGTTGCGTCGATATACCGGCTGAAAGGCCGTCCTGATTTCAATCCGCTTATCGTGCATGTCGCATCGCATGAAATGGCGGAGCGACTTGCGCATTTCGACGCACGCGCGAGGGCCCTTGCGAAGCGTTTCTGGCCCGGCCCGCTGACACTGGTGCTGCCTTTGCGCAAAGATGCTGCGCTGGCAAAGGCGGTTACCGCCGCGCTGCCGACAGTCGCGCTGCGCATGCCTGAGCATCCTGTCGCACGCCAAGTGCTTAAGGCGGCGAATATGCCCGTGGCCGCCCCCTCGGCCAATCGCAGCAATCGGCTAAGCCCTACGCGTGCCGAGCATGTGTCGGCCTCCTTCGGTGAGGATGCGCCCCCAGTCCTCGATGGCGGCGCATGTCGGGACGGGGTGGAATCGAGCATCGTGGCGCTGCGAGCGGATGGCACGTGGGAATTTCTGCGTCCCGGACCGATCGATGTCGAGGTATTGACGAAGGAGTTAGGCCCGCAGGAAAAGTCGCGCGGCGCAACTGTCGAGGCGCCCGGCCAGCTCGCCACACATTACTCGCCCGGAAAGCCGCTTCGGCTGGACGTTCTCGACCCGGCAAGCGACGAGTATATGATCGGTTTCGGCGACGTGGCCGGGGAGACCAGTCTGTCGCCGGGTGGCGATCTCGCCCAAGCGGCAGCACGGCTATACGAATGTCTCCACATAGCCGCCGCGTCGGCTCGGCCGCGCATAGCGGTCGCGCCAATTCCTTCGGGTGGCATCGGGCAGGCGATCGATGACAGGCTGCGCCGCGCCGCGGCCGATCAGTCGTCTCTTTCGTAAGGGATTGTCGGCAGCAGGATTTCGATCTCTCGGCGGGTGGCGACGGCCCTGCGACACGCGCGGTCGTCACCTTCCAGGCAATCGTCCTCCCGCCGCACCAGGTCGCGCTGCAATTCGCCGAGCCGCTCCTCCCGCCGCCGGATTTCCCGGCCTCGCGCGCGGTCGGCCTCGTCCTGGCTCGTCGTAGTCCAGTCGACCACCTTGCTCGCGACGCGCACAGGCGCGGCGACCACGTCCACCGCAGTACGCACGACACAGCCGCTCAGCGCAGTGGCGAGCAGAGGGGCAATGAGCAGAAGAGGCTTGCGCGGCATGCCGGGCGGTCTCCTTCGATCCGCCCATAGCATGCATCCGTCAGTCTTGCTTTCGGATTAAGCCGAAGGAAATCAGCCGCAGGTGAGGCTGCCGGAGCCAGCGATGCTTTCCTCGCACTCGGCATCGCCGTTGACGCGGACATCGCCCGAGCCGGAGATGCTGGCGCTCACCCGGCCGTCCGACGCGAAGGCGACATCGCCGGAACCGGAAATGCGGATATCGGCATCCTCGACTTCGAGATTGTCCATTTCGAGATCGGACGAACCTGAAATGGCGACGGTCAGGTCTCGTGCCGATCCGCCCGCAACAATCGTGCCGCTGCCGGAGACACGGATATCGAGCGCATCGACATCGATATTCTCCGCGGTGACCGTTCCCGAACCCGAGCTCGCGATGGATGCGTCGCTTGCCAGTGCCTGGGTGATGATTTCGCCCGATCCGCTCAGAGAGAGGCCGGACGGGGCGGGCATGGTGATCGTTACCGTCGCACGATCGCCCATGGAAAGATTACTGCCGCCGCGCCCGATCGTGAGCCGGTCCCCGCTGCGATCGAAGCGAAGGCCATCAACGACATCGGCGGGCCCATCGACATCGACAGCGAATTGCGCGCCGTCCATGATGACGACATTGTCCGGGCCGGAAAGGCCAATATGCGAAGGCGCGGCGCCATTCGTATCCAGCTCTGCCAGCGGAACGCCGTCTGCCGTGCCGTTACTGTAACTCATCCCGCAGGCGCTCAGCGCAGTTGCGGCAAGGATGGAGGTGGCGATTGTGGCAATTTTCATGAGCGTGCTCCCAGTGTGTGTTGCAACAGCAATACACGCTGGCGAGACGATTGGCAAAGCCGTCTGTCGAGTGGACACACCTTTGGTCGAATCGCACAAAAAAGGGCCGCTCACTGCGCGTGAGCGGCCCTTTGCTGTCCTTTATCTGCCCCTCGCGGGATAGCGTCAGGCGTCGTCGTTATTCTCGTAATATTGCGGCGCGTGTTCCTTCAGCACGTCGAGAATCTTCTCGAGTGCGGTCGGCTCGTCCGTCTTCTCCATCGCCGCCAGTTCGCGGGCAAGGCGGCTGGAGGCGGCCTCGAAGATCTGCCGTTCGGAATAGCTCTGCTCGGGCTGGTCTTCCGGACGGAAGAGATCCCGCGTCACCTCGGCGATCAGCACGATTTCGCCGGAATTGATCTTCGCTTCATATTCCTGGGCGCGGCGAGACCACATCGTGCGCTTTACCTTGGGCTTGCCCTTCAGCGTTTCCATCGCTTCCTTCAGCGTCTTGTCGCTGGAAAGCTTGCGCATTCCGATGCTTTCGACCTTGTTGGTCGGCACACGGAGCGTCATGCGCTCCTTCTCGAAACGCAGGACATACAGCTCCAGCTGCATGCCGGCGATTTCTTCGTTCTGCAGTTCGATCACACGGCCAACACCGTGCTTGGGGTAGACGACGTAATCGCCGACTTCGAAAGCGGTCGCATTAGCGGCCATAAACAGCATTCCTTTCTTCGGCAGCGCCGGATACCAGATGACCGAAGGCCGTCCGCCGAAGGGCGAAGCGGTCGAATTTCGGTCCTGTTGCTGGAGCGGGGCCTGCCTTCCTATCCGCCTGCCGCCCACGCAGGGGCGTGCAGTTGCGAACGGATATAACAGATTCGGGTCATAAATTCCAGTGTTTGCCGCAGCGCCGCACGGGTCGCAGCTCAGCGGCTGCCTGCTGCCGCGACTTCGGCACCGAAGATAAGGACATAAGCGACCAGATACAGCCACGTCAGGAGGACGATCACCGCGCCGAGCGAGCCGTAGGTCGCGTTGTAGCTGCCGAAATTGGCGACGTAGAATCCGAAAGCGGCGGTAAGCAGCACGAAGCCGACGCTAGCGAGAATTGCCCCCGGCAGCACGCGCCTCCAACTGGCATGGATCCCTTTCGGCCCGCGCCGGTAAAGGATCCCGGCCGCCAGTGTTCCCGAAGCCGCAAGCACGGTATATGTCGCTGCCTGCCCGATCCAGTACGCGCCGCCGGACAGCCCCGGCAGCAATGCGGTGATCGCGGATGTCACCGTCAGCGCGCCTGCAACCAGGCCAACCCCGACGACGCCCGCGAGGGTCACCGCCAGCGCGACCAGATTTCCCCGCAGGAAGCTTCGCTGTTCGCTGTCTTCGAACGCTTCGGAAACGGCCGTGACAAGAGCCCCCGCCGCATTGCGCGCGCCGAACAGTGCCAGTCCTAAGGCGAGCAGGAGGCCGAAACCCTTGGCGCTGCCCGAGCTCTCCACCACGGCTTCCAGCTGCTTGCCGATCAGTTCGGCGGCGGATTGCGGAAGGCTTTGCGCCATCGCCGCGATATTATTCGCCACCATCTGCGGATCGGCAAAAATGCCATAGCTCAGCACGGCCGCCGCAAGCAGCGGCACCATTGCGAGAAAGGCGTAATAGGCAACGCCCGCCGCAAGCACACCGCCATTGTGCTCGCCGAAGCGCGCAAATCCCTGTTTCAATCTGGAAAATGTCATCCCCGCCTAAGCGCGCGGGGCGGTAGAGCGTTCCGCAATTGCGGATCAGTCGCCTTCGCCGGGCTCGCCGGAGAAGTACTTGTCGAACTTGCCGTCCTCGCCCTTATGCTCATCGGCATCGGCGGGCGGATCTTTCTTCTCGGTGATATTCGGCCATTCGGCGGAATACTTCGTGTTGAGCTCCAGCCATTTTTCCTGACCGTCCTCGGTGTCCGGCAGGATCGCTTCGGCCGGGCATTCCGGCTCGCACACGCCGCAATCGATGCATTCCGACGGATTGATGACGAGCATGTTCTCGCCTTCGTAGAAGCAGTCGACCGGGCAGACCTCGACGCAGTCCGTATATTTGCATTTGATGCAGGCGTCGGTGACGACGTAGGTCATGGTGCGGCGTATCCTTTCCGGTTGCTCGCTCCCGCTATGCCGATTGCGCGCTAAGCGTCAAGCACGCGGTAATGCGCCTGCGCTTCGCCAGCGGGGCCGCGCCGCTCAGGCAGGGTTTCGATGGCGATTACGCGCACGCCGCGTCCTATCGGCAGCGTCAGTACGTCGCCTGCGGTGATCGGGCGATCGATCCGGACCACCCGCTCACCATTGCAACGGATATGCCCTTCACCGATCCAGCGCTGCGCCACCGCGCGGCTTTTCGCAAAGCGCAGGCGGCAGAGCAGCAGGTCGAGCCGCATTCAGTTCTTCAGAAGGTCCGCAAGACCGGCGAGCGCCTTGCCGGTGGCCGGCTGGTTGGCGGCGGGCCGCTGGGTCGAACGCTTGTCGCGAGAGCCATCCTCGCGACGCGGCTTGCCTTGCCCCCTCGCTTTACCACCGGAACGCGGAGGACGCTTCCCGCGCGGTTTCATGCTGTCGCGTCGCGGCGCGCGCCATGTCCATGGGGTCGGTCGCGGTGGGCCGTAGGCGCCCTGCGCCAGCTCGACCGGCTGACCTTGGCGAAAACCTGCATCCTTCATCAGGCTGCGGAAATTGTCGGGCGAAAGGCCCATGCTCGTGCCCAGCGCCGCGGTGACGGGAAAACCGAGCGCACCCTTGTCGCCTGCTGCCTGCGCCTTGACGCGCTGCTCATGCGCGGCCCGGAATAGTTTCTCAGCCATGTCCACTCTGATCGCCTGCTTGCCCGCACGGCGATATCCTGCGGGCAGCTGCTTTCCGCCCTCGATCACAGCTTCCATGCTTTCGCGCACAGGTCGACGGTCTATGCCGAGCGCTTTCAGCAGCAGGCGCGGCCCGGGCTTGAGCAGAGCGGGGACAAAGACGTCGAGCGATCCGATAAAGACGCCGAGCTTGCGCAGGAAGGGACGCTTTT
The DNA here is from genome assembly GCF_003605475.1 of Aurantiacibacter aquimixticola. Lineage (NCBI taxonomy): Bacteria > Pseudomonadati > Pseudomonadota > Alphaproteobacteria > Sphingomonadales > Erythrobacteraceae > Aurantiacibacter > Aurantiacibacter aquimixticola. The sequence continues at coordinate 1,920,996 of NZ_RAHX01000001.1, forward strand.
CCTTCGGGACATGCGCGAGGCCTGCTTCTTCCCGCCGCACCGTGCCGTTGCGGTCTACCAGCGTCAGAAGCAACGCGCGCACTTCGCTGCCCGCTTCGGGATCGCCCGCTGCATCTTCGATCGCCTTGAGCGGCGCGAGCGGAGCAAGCTTTTCAGCCAGCCACACTTGCAAGCCTTCCTCGAGCCTGGACCGGTGAACCGGATCGAGCGCGCCAAGATCCTTCGACATCGCGATACGCGGGGAGAGAACCGACTTCCCGCGCTCCAGATCGGCGACCTTCTGATCGCCGCGCATCAGTGCGCCTTTGGCGATCACCTGATCGCCCAGCTCGTCAGCCACAAGCTTCTGCGCCTTGGCCGCGAGCAGAGCGGGCATGTGCTTTTCCGCCGCAGCCAGCATCAGCTTGCGATCCTCATTGCTTGCCGTGTCGTCCACCACGAACCGAAAGCCTTCGAGATGGCCGATCGGTTGGCCTTCGACCGTCACGCGGTCATCGTCTTCCAGTTTGACGCGCAAGAGTCCTGCATCCTTTCCCATGCCGCGCATCAATACAGCGGTGCGGCGATTCACGAAACGCTCTGTCAGTTTCTGATGCAGCGCGTCCGACAGCTTGGCCTCTGCAGCGCGGGCGCGGGCGGCCATTTCGTCGCGCGCCAGTACCCAGTCGGGCCGCTGACAGATATACGCCCAGCTGCGAATGCCGGCGAGGCGACCCTGCAACGTGTCGATATCGCCGGACGTATTGCGCAGTTCGCCGATGCGCGCGGCGACGAAGTCCGCTCCGATATGGCCGCCGCGAAGATCGGACCAGAGCCGCGCGACGAAACGCGCATGCGCTTCGGGGCCGTGCTGGCGGAAGTCGGGCAGCTGGCACGTTTCCCAGAACCGTCTCACCAGGCCGGGATTGTCGATGCCCTTGGTCGCTTCGCCGAGCTCGTGCAGCCGTTTCAGCACCGCAAGATCTATGGCCTGGGGCGCGGCCTTCAGCTGTTCCTCGCGCGGGCGCATTTCGAGATCGGCGATCAGGCGTTCGAGGCTGTCGAAGCGCGGCTCCGGATTGCGCCAATAAAGCTTGGTAAGCGGCGCAAAGCGATGCTGCTCGATGGCGAAGACTTCGTCCTCGGTAAACTCGATGGGTGCGCCGCCCCGCCTGCCGCCACCGGCCATCGTGCCGAAGCTTCCGTCGGTCTGGTGCCGACCGGCGCGCCCGGCGATCTGCGCCATTTCGGCCGGGCGCAATCGGCGCTGTCGCACGCCGTCGAACTTTGACAGCGATGCGAAGGCGACGTGGCGAACATCGAGATTGAGGCCCATGCCGATGGCGTCGGTGGCGACGATGTAATCGACCTCCCCCGACTGGAAGAGTTCGACCTGGCGATTGCGCGTCTGTGGACTGAGCGCGCCCATCACCACCGCAGCACCGCCGCGGAAACGTCGCAGCAGTTCGGCGACCTGGTAGACCTGCTCCACCGAGAAGGCGACGATGGCGCTGCGCGGCGGCAGGCGGCTGAGCTTCGCCGAACCGGTATGGGTCAGGACGGAGAAGCGCGGGCGCTCCTCCACGCTGGCGTCCGGCACAAGCGCGCGAACCATCGGCTCCAGCGTGGCCGAGCCGAGCAGCATCGTCTCTTCCCGACCGCGTGCATTCAGCAGCCGATCGGTGAAGATATGTCCGCGCTCCCGGTCCGCCGCGATCTGGGCCTCGTCCAGCGCGACAAAGGCATGTCCCCCGCCATCGCGCGGCATGGCCTCGGCCGTGCAGAGGAAATAGCGCGCATTCGGCGGCTCGATCCGCTCTTCGCCGGTAATCAGCGCACAGGCTGCCTCGCCCTTCATTGCGCAGACCTTGTCATAGACCTCGCGCGCAAGCAGCCGCAGCGGAAACCCGATCGCGCCGGAAGAATGGCCGCACATCCGCTCGATCGCGAGATGGGTCTTGCCGGTATTGGTCGGGCCGAGAACGGCGCGAATGCGGCTATCGGATGGCGGAAAAGTCACGGGACTCCTGCATGGCGATTGCAGATAGCGCGCGCAACCGTTGCAGCACGCAAACGCCTCGTCGCACGGTGGACTCAACTGGCCGCCGTTAAGGGCAAATTTACTTTGTGATTGCAGGTTTGCGGGCAATTACGCAGACCGGGATTGGGTCGTGACGCTCCTTCGCGAAAGGAGCTGCTTCACGCGCACGCAAGGAGGGCGCGTTTGCTCAAGGATCGTGACAGCGATGGCGAGATCAGGCTGGAGGGTGATTACCCGCCCGCCCAGCTGACGCTCGACCAGGCCATCGACGAGCCGACCGGTTCATCGCGCCGCATTGCGCGCGTCACTCCCCTGTCTGACCGCTACGGCGAATGGCACGCCCGAACTTCTGCGCGGCTGGCCGCATTCGACTTTGCGCCTGACCTTGGCCGAGACATCGGTTCGCGCCAATGGCTGCGCGGCGTAGCGACGCTGATCGGCCTTTCTGCGGTGGCGCTCGCTGCCTGGCCCGGCTTCTCTCCGGTGGAGGCTGCGCCTGCCATGCGGATCGACGATTCGGTGCGCGACGAATTCCGCAGTCAGATGATCATGCCGCTCGCGCTCGGAGCGGATAGCGGCCGCCGCATGGGCTCGACCGTTGCTGTCTCGGAGCTCGAACGCGCCCCCGAACGCCCTCGTCTCGATCTGGTCGCGACCCTGACCCAGGGAGACGGTTTCGACCGCATGTTGCGGCGTGCCGGTGTCGGCGAAGACGAAGCCCGCGCCATCGCCGGTATGGTCGGCTCAGCCATCGATCTCGACGATATCGAGCCCGGCACGCAGGTCGACATCACGCTTGGCCGCCGCGCTGCAGCCGATACGCCGCGCCCATTGGACGCGTTGTCCTTCCGCGCGCGTTTCGATCTGCAATTGGCGGTCGAACGGAAGGGCGATCGCCTGGTGCTGGATCCCCGCCCGATCATGGTCGATTCGACACCACTTAGGGTGCGCGGGACGGTCGGCCCGAGCCTCTACCGCTCCGCCCGGGCCGTTGGCGCGCCGCCGAGCGCGGTGCAGGAATTTCTGCGCACGATAGGCCGCGAACTCGACATGAGCCGCGAAGTGAGCGCGGGCGACGAATTCGACATGATCGTCGATTATCGCCGCGCGGCCACGGGCGAAGTCGAGGTGGGCGACCTGCTTTATGCTGCGATCATCCGCGACGGACGGCCGAAAAAGCAGCTTATGCGGTTCGGGCGTGAAGGCCGCTTCTACGATGCGGCGGGCGAAGGCGCGATGCGCGAAGGGCTCGTCTCGCCGGTGCCGGGTTCGATCAGTTCGCGCTTCGGCATGCGTCGCCACCCCGTCCTCGGCTATCGCCGCATGCATTCGGGCGTCGACTTCCGTGGCCGCAGCGGCACGCCGATCTATGCGGCGACGGATGGCACGGTCACTTTCTCGGGACGCAATGGCGGCTACGGCAATTTCGTTCGCCTGCGTCACGCGGGCGGCCTTGGCACCGGATATGCGCATATGAGCCGCATCGCCGTGCGCAACGGCCAGAGCGTTCGGCGCGGGCAGGTGATCGGGTATGTCGGCTCGACAGGCCTCTCGACCGGACCGCACCTCCATTACGAGATGTATCGCAATGGCCGGAAGATCGATCCGCTAAGCGTCCGTTACGTCACCCGCGCGCAGCTTTCGGGGCAGCAGCTGGCGAACTTCCGCGAGCAGCTGGTTCGCCTGCAACGCGTCGAGGCGGGCGCCGCGCTTGCCGATCTCGCGCCCGATCCATCGCTCACCGACGCTCCGCAGCGTGAGATCGACCGGCTCGAAAATCGGCGGAAGGTGAACTGACGCCTGCGGAGGCGTTGCCCGCTCCTCGCTTTTGCGGCAGGACTTCGCGCCATGAGCAGGAGTTTTCCCAACACGCGGATGCGGCGCATGCGCGCGCACGGCTGGAGCCGCGCGATGCTGCGCGAGACCGTGCTGACGCCCGCCGATCTGATCTGGCCGCTGTTCGTGACAGACGGACAGGTTATCGAAGAGCCCGTTGCCAGCTTGCCGGGCGTTTCGCGCTGGTCGGTCGAAAACATCGCGAAACGCGCCCGCGAGGCGGTCGATCTCGGCATTCCCTGTGTGGCGCTGTTCCCGAATACGCCATCGGAAAGCCGAAGCGACGACGCTGCCGAGGCGCTCAATCCCGACAATCTGATGTGCCGCGCCATCAAGGCGGTGAAAGATGCGTGTGGCGAGGATATCGGCGTTCTCACTGACGTCGCGCTCGACCCCTATACCTCGCATGGGCAGGACGGGCTGATCGACGAAAGCGGCTACGTCCTCAATGACGACACGGTTGCCGTGCTGGTCGACCAGGCCATCGTCCAGGCCGAGGCCGGCGCCGATATCGTCGCTCCGTCTGACATGATGGACGGCCGCGTAATGGCGATCCGCATGGCGCTGGAGATGGGCGGCCACCACAACACGCAGATCATGGCCTATGCCGCCAAGTTCGCGTCGGCATTTTACGGCCCTTTCCGAGATGCGGTGGGCAGCGGAGACCGGCTGAAGGGTGACAAGACCACCTATCAGATGGACCCGGCCAATGGCGACGAGGCGCTGGCCGAGATCGCGCTCGATATTGCGGAAGGCGCGGACAGCGTGATGGTGAAACCGGGCCTCGCCTATCTCGACATCATCTGGCGCGCCCGGCAGCGTTTCGATGTGCCGATCTTTGCCTATCAGGTAAGCGGCGAATACGCCTTGATAGAGGCCGGTGCCGCGGCGGGCGCCGGAGACCGCGATGCGCTGCTGATGGAAAAGCTGGTCGCTTTCAAGCGTGCGGGGAGCGCTGGAATCCTGACCTATCACGCGCCGGTCGCGGCGCGATTGCTGAGCCGGTGAGATGCCGGATGGGGCCGAACCCTTCAGGCACGAGACCGCGCGCCTGGTCCTGCGCGACTGGCGCAATGAGGACTGGCCCGAATTCTGGCGACTGACCAACACGCCTGCCGTCATGCGTTGGCTCGGCCGCGAAGCGAATGCGCAAACGCGTGAAGCGGCCCGTGCTCGGGTCGAGCGGTATGCGCGCGATTACGGGCATACGTTCTGGGCGCTTGAGCGGATGCCCGACGGCGGACATCTGTCGGGCGAAATCCTTGGCTTCTGCGGCCTCAAACGCGCCAATGTCGATGGCTCGCCGGTGTCTGGCATGCCCGAAATCGGCTGGCGTCTTCGCGAGGATGCCTGGGGGTGCGGCTATGCCAAGGAGGCGGCCATGGCGTCGCTCGATCTCGGCTTCGGACGGTTTGGCTATGATGAAATCGTGGCGCTTACACTCGAGGGAAATGCGGCGAGCTGGGGTCTCATGAAGCGGCTCGGCATGCGCCGGCGCAAAGATCTGGATTATATCGATCCGAACTGGCCTGCCGAATTCAATCCAAACATAGTGTATTCAATCGCCGCATCCGCCTGGAAAGGCGCTGATGGATAATTTGAGAGATCCTTTTGTGACCGATTTCGCTTCCCGCTACTCCGGTGCCACGATCATGGCGTTCGAGGGAAAGGTTCCGCAAATCCACGACACGGCTTTCATTGCGCCGGGCGCGCGGATCATCGGCGACGTGACGATCGGCGCGGAGGCGAGCGTCTGGTACAATTGCGTGCTGCGCGGGGATATTCATCGCATAGAGGTCGGCGCGCGCTCAAACGTGCAGGACGGCAGTGTCTTTCACGTCGAGGGCCCGAGGCCGGATACCGAGGGTGAGCCGACGATCATCGGGGAGGATTGCGTAATCGGCCACATGGCCGTTGTCCACGGTGCACAGCTGGCGGACCGCGCTTTCGTTGGTATGGGCGCCATCGCGATGGACGGCGCACGAATTGCAGAGGGGGGAATGCTCGGCGCGGGCGCGCTGCTGAGTCCGGGCAAGCGGATCGGCGAAGGCGAGATCTGGATCGGCCGTCCAGCGAAATATTACCGGACCCAGGACGAAGCGCAGATCGCCAAGATCAAGTTTCAGACTGAACGCTATTGCAAGCTGGCGCAGAAGCATCTGGCGGAATTGAAATCGACCTGATCCGGACCGCAGGTCCGGCAAGGCCGAACGACCCCCACGCGGCGTGTGCAGCTTGCCTGCGCGTCTAGCGAGGACGAAGCCGCGGATGCGGTTTCGCAAGGCAACACCCTAATCACGAACGAGCGCCCGCAACGCCTCGATACGATCCGCTTCATGGACCGGTTTGTCCCAGCGGATGCGATGGATGCGCGGGAAGCGCATGGCGAGGCCGCTCTTGTGCCGCTTGCTTTCGTGCACGCTGTCGAATGCGACTTCGAAAACGAGCGAGCGCGTGGTCTCGCGTACGGGGCCGAAGCGATTGACCGTGTTTTGCCGGACATGTCGGTCGAGCTTCTTCAGTTCCTCGTCGGTAAAGCCCGAATAGGCCTTGCCCACCGGCAGAAGTTCCGCGCCCGCATCGGGATCGCCGTTCCAGCAACCGAATGTGTAATCCGAATAAAAGCTCGAGCGTTTGCCGCTGCCGCGCTGGGCGTACATCAGGACGCAATCGACCAGTAGCGGATCACGCTTCCACTTGTACCACAGCCCGGTCTTGCGACCAGGCACGTAAGGGCTGTCGCGCCGCTTCAGCATCAGCCCCTCGATCGCATCTTCGCGTGTCCCTTCCCGAATTTCGGCAAGATGCGCGAAATCTCGCGCTTCCACGAGCTCCGACAAGTCGAAATGCGTCTCCGGAAGTTTCGGCACGAGTGTTTCGAGCCGGGTGCGGCGGTGCTGCCATTCCAGTGGGCGCATGTCCTCACCCTCAACGCCCAGAACATCGTATAGCCGAACGAAAGCGGGGCTTTCGCGCAGCATCTTCTTGCTGACCGTCTTGCGTCCGAGCCGCTGCTGCAACGCATTGAAACTGGCCGCCCCGCCTGCCTCTCCCCCTTGCGAAGTGCCGCGAACGAGCAATTCGCCATCGAGCACGGCTGGCCTGTCCAGCGCCTGCACCATTTCCGGGAAAGTTGCGGAAATATCGTCGCCCGAGCGCGAATACAGTCGCGTCTCGCCCGCGACATGGACCAGCTGCACGCGAATGCCGTCCCACTTCCACTCCGCGGCGTAATCCCCAAGGTCGACAACCGTCTCCTCCAGCGGGTGGGCGAGCATGAAGGGCTTGAAAAGCGGCATGTTGGCCGTGTCCGGTGGATCGGCCCCGTCCGCTGCCCAGGCGAACAGCTCCTGATAGGGCGGCTCCAACGCGTGCCAGTATTCCTCCACCAGATCGACATCGACATCGAAAGCGTTGGCGAACGCAACCTTGGCAAGTCGGCTGGACACGCCCACGCGCATCCCGCCCGTCGCGAGCTTGAACAACGCATAGCGGCCCGACGCATCGAGCCGATCTAGAAGTCTGGGAAGCTCGCTCATCACATTGGCGCGCGTCATGCAGGAGAGCGCATCGACCGCTTCGCCCACCGTCGGCGGCGGAGCCACTTCGCCAAGCGGATCGGGCCAGAGGAAGCTGGCCGTTTCCGCCGTGTCTCCGACGAAATCGCGGCTAAGGCTCCAAAGAACCGGATCGACCCGCTCCTTCAGAAGGTTGCGAATGGTGGAGCTTTTCACTGCGCTGAAATCGAGACCGTCGGTCAGGGCCGCCATCGCCCACCCTCGATCGGGATCGGGCGTATTCTGCAGGTACTCCGCAATAAGGCGCAGCTTTTCGTTGCGGCTGCGCGTGTAGACGAGCGCATCGATGAGGGCGGCGAACTCTTCCACGCCTACTCGTCTTCGTCCTCGCGCCCGACCAGAGCGAGCGCACGGGCGCGGCGCTGGTGAAGCTGATGCCAGCGCAGCAGCGCTTCCTCCCGCCCGTGAGTGATCCAGGTCTCTTGCGGATCGACCTCTTGGATCGTGCGCGTCAGTTCATGCCAGTCGGCATGGTCGGAAATGACCAGCGGCAGCTCGACATTGCGCTGACGGGCGCGCTGGCGCACCCGCATCCAGCCGCTCGCCATCGCCGTGATCGGGTCGGGCAGGCGTCGGCTCCAGCGGTCGTTCAAGGCGCTGGGTGGAGAGACGACGATGGCGCCGCGCATATCGTCCTTCGTATGATCGGCCACCAGCCGCAGCTCGCCTAGATCGACGCCGTGCTCTTCGTAAAGCCGACACATCTTCTCCATCGCGCCGTGCAGGTAGATGGGATCGTGATGCCCTGCCGCGCGCAATTCGGCGATGACACGCTGCGCCTTGCCGAGCGCATAGGCGCCGATCAAAACGCAGCGATCGGGATAAGCGGCGAGCCTGTCGAGCAGTTTCGCCATTTCCTCCTCGATCGGCGGGTGGGTGAAGAGCGGCAGGCCGAAGGTCGCTTCGGTGATGAAGATATCGCACGGCGTGACTTCGAAGGGCGGGCAGGTCGGATCGGCGCGGCGTTTGTAGTCTCCGGTGATCACCACCCGCTCGCCCGCATGTTCAAGCAGGATCTGCGCGCTGCCGAGCACGTGGCCCGCCGGGATATAGGTCGCATCGACACCGCCCTTCAGCCGAACGGTCTCGCCATATTCGACCGGCGTCGTGTCGCCGCCATCCGGGCCTTCCCCGGTGCGATAGCGCAGCGCCATGATCGCCAGCGTTTCCGGCGTCGCGACCGTCGCGCCATGGCCGCCACGCGCATGGTCAGCATGGCCGTGGGTGACGAGCGCGCGATCGACTGCGACGGACGGGTCGATCCACGCATCGGCGGGCACGACATGCACACCTTGGGGGTGCGGTTTGATCCAGGAAAAAGGCGCGGCCATCGGATAAGCAATCCGCCGAGCGCAGGGGCGTTCCGGGCGGTGCTATGCGCCGCTCTGTGGCAATTCCTCTTTCAGCACGCGCATATACGGATCCACGGAAAGCTGCGCGTCGGGCCGGGGAAGGTAAGTGTGCGCGCTGCCATTCTCCATTTCGATCCGGCGAACTTCGCCATCGACGATAATCTCGACCGGCATCTCGAACGCCGCTTCGGCTGGCGAGTCCCATTTGAGCGTCAGATCGTATCCGTCGCGCAGCACCGTCAGGCGCGGCAGCTCTGCCTGGTAGAAATAGGCGTCGAAGAACCAGCCGAGATCGTCGCCAGTCATCTCCTCCAAGATTACGCGAAAGTCGTCCGTCGTGCGATTGACCGGGCGGATATTACCGGGCTGCGGATCGTCCGTGCCGTAGGTCAGGCGCGTCATTGCATCGAACAGCACCTCCTCGCCGACGAGATAGCGCAACGAGTGCATGACCCATGCACCCTTGTAATAGATGTCCGTGCCCCAGCCAGCAGATCGATCATTGTAGTCGGGCAGTGTTCCTTCCGGGGCGACAAGCGGGACGCGGTTGCGGATTTGGCGGCGGAAGCGCGCCATTTCGGCGTCGTACACGCCTTCATCCTCATGCAGCCAGCCGAGATAGAGCGGCTGCATCCACTGAGCGATCCCTTCGTGCAGCCACATGTGATTGACGCTCTGATGCGTCAGCTGGTTGGCAAACCATTCATGTGCGAATTCGTGATTGAGCAACCAGTCATAGCCAAGCTCGCTCTCCCGATATTCGTTGCCATAGGCATTGATCGTCTGGTGCTCCATGCCGAGATGCGGCGTCTCGGCGACGCCCACTTTTTCGTCCGAAAATGGATATGGGCCGAACTTGCTTTCGAAAAAATCGAGATAGGTCTCCATTTCCGCCACCAGCCGCCGCGCGCCGGCCTTGTTGCCGGGCAAGTGCCAGAAGCGAATGGCGATGGTGTTGCCGAATTGGCTTTCGTAATCGCGCTCGACCACGTCGTAAGGGCCGATCTGCAGCGTCACGCCGTAATTCGACGGATCGCGAGCGCGCCAGTGATAACTCGTCGTGCCGTCTTCATTCGCGGTCGTTCCGACAAGCGCGCCATTTCCAGCCGCGACAAGACCATTGGGCACGATCACGCTCATGTCGAGCCGGTCGATCCGCTTCGACGAATGGTCGATACACGGCCAGAAGAGGTCGCAGCCTTCGCCTTGTACGGCGGTCGCGATCCATGGTTCGCCACCGGGCGCAGTGCTCCAAACGAAACCGCCTTCCCAGGGTGGATTGAGCGCCACATGAGGCTGGCCGCGCCAATGGATATCGACCTCGACACTCTCGCCTGCCGCCAGATTTTCATCCAGCGGAATGCGGAGCAGGCCGTCGGGATTGGCATACTCCCCGATCCCGAGCACTCTGCCTGCGACCCGCACGAGCGTGACCGCGAAGCGCGGATCGAGATCGAAGGCGATTGCATCCAACGCTTCGCTCGCCTGCACCGTGTAGCGACCCTGGCCGGAGATGCTGCGATTGGCAGGATCGACGCGAAAGGCGAGCGCAACTTGCGGCAATTCCATATTCGCCCGTGCATCGTCGAGCGGCAGGTCGCTTTCCGCCGTGCGCGGGGCGAGCGGCTGGGCGGGTTGGGCGAGCGCGGTGGTGGAGACAAAAGCGGCGGCGAAAGCAATCGCTCCCGCCGCCAGCCTGATTTTGCTGAATTTTTCAATCATGCGACAAGCGTAGCCCGAAGGTGGCGCGTCGCCTAGCGTGAAATCAGCTCTCGCTATCGCCCGTGCTGTCATCCCCGCCATCACCGGCCGACGCGTCCGGCTTCTTCTTTGCAGCGGCCTTCTTGCGCTTGGGCTTGCTTTTGGGCGGTGCCGGTGTGAGCTCGAAGGCGAGCTTGTCGTCCTTCACGCTCACATGCACTTCGCCGCCGCTGGCGAGCTTGCCGAACAGCAGCTCTTCGGCGAGCGGCTGCTTGACCTTTTCCTGGATCAGGCGGCCCATCGGGCGCGCGCCCATCAGCTTGTCGTAACCGCGCTTGCCAAGCCATTCGCGCGCATCGCCATCGAACTGGATATGCACGTTCTGGTCCGCCAGCTGGAGTTCGAGCTGAAGGATGAACTTGTCGACCACGCGGCTGATCGTATTGGTGCCGAGATAGCCGAAGGGCACGATCGCATCGAGACGGTTGCGGAATTCAGGTGTGAACATCTTCTTCACCGCTTCTTCCGAAGCGTCGGTCCGCTGTCCCGCACCGAAACCGATGCCCTGCTTGGCCGCGTCGGACGCACCGGCGTTGGTCGTCATCACGAGGACGACATTGCGGAAATCGACGGTCTTGCCGTGATGATCCGTCAGCTTGCCGTTATCCATGACCTGCAGCAGGATGTTGAACAAGTCGGGATGCGCTTTTTCGATTTCGTCGAGCAGCAGCACGCAATGCGGGTGCTGATCGATGGCGTCGGTCAGCAGACCTCCCTGATCGTATCCGACATAGCCCGGAGGCGCCCCGATCAGGCGGGACACGCTGTGCCGCTCCATATATTCGGACATGTCGAAGCGCTTGAGCTCGATCCCCATGATGGAGGCGAGCTGGCGCGCGACTTCGGTCTTGCCGACGCCGGTCGGACCGCTGAACAGGAAACTGCCGATGGGCTTGTCCGGATCGCGCAGGCCTGCACGGCTTAGCTTCATCGCAGTGGACAGGCGATCGATCGCCTCGTCCTGGCCGAACACGACCCGCTTCAGATCCTTTTCGAGATTGGCAAGCGCGGCCCTGTCGTCCTTGCTGACCGATTTGGGCGGGATGCGTGCCATCGTCGCGACGACCTTTTCGATCTCCTTGGCGGTGATCGTTTTGCGGCGACGGCTCGGCGGCACGAGCATCTGCATCGCGCCGACTTCGTCGATCACGTCGATCGCCTTGTCGGGCAGCTTGCGGTCGTTGATGTAACGCGCGCTCATCTCGACCGCGGTCTTGATGGCATCGGGCGTGTATTTGACCTTGTGATGCTCCTCGAAGGCACTGCGCAGTCCCTTGAGGATCTTCACCGTGTCCTCGATCGTGGGCTCGTTCACGTCGATCTTCTGGAACCGGCGCAGCAGCGCGCGGTCCTTTTCGAAGTGATTGCGGAATTCCTTATAGGTGGTCGAACCGACGCAGCGGATCGCGCCGCTCGAAAGCGCCGGCTTGAGCAGATTGGACGCATCCATCGCTCCGCCGCTGGTCGCGCCGGCACCGATCACGGTGTGAATTTCGTCGATGAAAAGAATGGCCTCGGGCATCTTTTCGAGCTCATTGACGACTTGCTTCAGCCGCTCCTCGAAATCGCCGCGATAGCGCGTGCCCGCCAGCAGCGCGCCCATGTCGAGCGAGTAGATCACCGCATCCTCGAGCACGTCGGGCACTTCGCCCTCGACGATCTTGCGGGCCAGGCCTTCCGCGATGGCGGTCTTTCCGACGCCGGGATCGCCGACATAGAGCGGATTGTTCTTCGAGCGACGGCATAGGATCTGCACCGTGCGATCGACTTCCGGGCCACGGCCGATCAGCGGATCGACCTTCCCGTCGAGCGCCTTCTGATTGAGATTGACGCAGAACTGGTCGAGCGCGGAATCCTTCTTTTTCTCGCCCTTATCGTCGCCGCGCGTCTGCGCCTCCTCCTCGCCTGCCGAAGCGGCGCGATTTTCGATTTGCCTGCCGCCCTTGCCGATGCCGTGGCTGATGAAGCTCACCGCATCGAGCCGACTCATATCCTGTTGCTGCAGGAAATAGACGGCGTAGGAATCGCGCTCGGAGAACAGCGCCACCAGCACGTTGGCGCCGGTCACGGTGTCCTTGCCGCTCGACTGCACATGCAGGATTGCGCGCTGGATCACCCGCTGGAACCCGGCAGTGGGCTGCGGGTCGGCGTCTTCCTCGGTCTTGAGCGACTGATATTCCTGATCGAGATACTGGCGCACGACGCCGGTAAGCTCGTCCTTGTCGACACCGCAGGCGTCCATCACCTCGACAGCATCGCTGTCCTGCACGAGCGCCAGCAACAGGTGCTCCAGCGTGGCATATTCGTGGCTCCGGTCGATCGCGTGCTGGATGGCCCCGTGGAGTGTTTTTTCTAGATTCTGCGCGAAACTTGGCATTCTCGTCCTTCGTCTGGCTTACGCCTGCTTGCCGGTATGCAGGGATGGTGCGCGGCACATGGTGAATATCGGCCTAACGCGACTGGTGAATGGCGCCGTCGCTCCGCGCCGATTGTGTGAATGATATGGGGCGCTGCTGCGCAATTTTAAGAGGTCCGAAGGGCGGTGCCCGCTCAATCGGTTTCTCTGGGCTTGAACAGCGCATCGGCCACCTTGCGATGGTCCGCCGCCTTCGCGTGATGCGCCTTCACCCGAACGATTTCCGCCTCCAATTGCTGGACGCGGGCCATCAATTCGTCCTGCGAATAGGTATCGAGCGATTCCGTGGCTAGCAGCGCCGCCGCATCGGATCGCATCCGGGGAAGGTCGTCGTCTTCCATCTGTTGTGCAACATCGGCAGCCATGCCCTTGCTGTCAATCCTGACGAACCCTACGGGCGGGGAGAAGAGGCAGGGACAGACACGATGGCGACGGCACTGCCGATGACGATGAGAGCGGTCGAAATCGCGGAGCCGGGCGGGCCGGACGTTCTGCGCTGCGTCGATCGCGATCTGCCGCGCCCAGGCCCGGGCGAAGTGCTCATACGTGTCAGCCATGCGGGCGTGAACCGTCCCGACTGCCTGCAGCGCGCAGGGCATTACCCACCGCCCGATGGCGCATCCGATATCCCCGGCCTCGAAATCGCGGGCGAGATCGTGGCGCGGGGCGATGGCGTCGACGCGGGCGAGCTGGGAAAGCGGGTTTGCGCCCTGGTGAACGCCGGCGGCTATGCCGAATATTGCCTCGCCCGGCCCGAGCACTGCCTGCCGGTGCCGGATGGATTGTCGATGGCCGAGGCCGCGGCGATCCCCGAAACGCTGTGCACCGTGTGGCACAATGTTTTCCAGCGCGGATATGCGCGCGACGGCGAAGTACTGCTGGTGCATGGCGGGACGAGCGGCATCGGCACGATGGCGATCAAGCTTGCCAAATTGTTCGGCCTCGATGTCATCGTCACCTGTGGCAGCGATGCGAAATGCGATGCGGCGCGCGAGATCGGAGCCGATCACGCGATCAATTACAAAACCGAGGATTTCGCCCAGCGCGTGCGCGACATCACCGGCGGGCGCGGTTGCGATCTCGTGCTCGACATGGTGGCGGGCGAATACACGCAGCGCAATCTCGATTGCCTGGCAGAAGACGGCCGCATCGTGGTCATCGCGACGCTGGGCGGAGCGAAGTCGACGGTGAACATCATCAAGCTCATGATGAAGCGCCAATCGATCACCGGCTCGACGCTTCGCGCGCGCTCCGATGTGTTCAAGGGCATGCTCGCAGACGAGCTGTTCCGGGAAGTCTGGCCGTCGGTCGAAGCGGGCGAGTTGCGACCCTGTATGGATCGCACCTTCGCGCTGGAAGAAGCCGCTGCCGCCCATGCTCGAATGGAGGCGCGCGAGCATATCGGCAAGATCGTGCTGGACGTCGGTGGCGACGGCTGAGGGCTTTCGCTTGCCCAAGCGCAGCAAAGCGCCTACATCCTGACGCGCAATGGCCGTCCCGCGAGGGGCGGCCCTTTTATTTCGGAGAAACATCGTGGCCGACCAGCCCACCCCCCTGATGCCGCATGCGACCGCCAGCTGGCTCGTCGACAACACCTCGCTCAGCTTCACCCAGATCGCCGACTTTTGCGGTCTGCATATTCTTGAAGTGCAGGCGATGGCGGACGATCTTGCGAGCACGAAATATACCGGACGCGATCCGGTGCATTCGGGCGAGCTGACGCATGAGGAAATCGAGCGCGGCCAGACCGATGCGAATTACTCGCTGGTGATGCAGAAGGCACCTGTCGATGTCAGCCGCACAAAGGGACCGCGCTATACGCCGGTCAGCAAGCGGCAGGACAAGCCCGACGGCATCGCGTGGATCCTGCGCAATCACCCGGAAATTTCCGACGCGCAGATCGGCCGCCTGATCGGCACGACGCGCAACACGATCAACGCCATTCGCGATCGCAGCCACTGGAACATTCAGAACATCCAGCCCAAGGATCCGGTGACGCTGGGCCTGTGTTCGCAACGCGAACTGGACGCGGCGGTGGCCAAGGCGGCCAAGCGCGTTCCCGCTCCCGAGCCTGTCGAGGGTGAGGAAGAGGTGGCCGCCGCGCCCGCCGATCCGCGCGACGACAAACAAAAGCTGATCGAGGAACTGCGGCGCGAGCGGGAGGAAGCGGTCAAGGCTGCCGCCGAGGCTGCGCAGGAAGCGGAGGCCGAGGAATGGCTGGCCGCCAAGCGGCTTGCGGAAGAAAATCCGGCACCTGAGCCGGGCCCCGAAGACCTCTAGGCACCAACGAAAAAGGGCGGCCCGCTGAGGCCGCCCTTCTCTCCCAAAATACCTAAATCGCCTCAGCCTGCGAGGCTGAGCGACGGTTCTCCGTCGCCCTTCTTCACGTCCTTGGCCGGTGTCTGCTGCGGTTGTTGCTGCGCGGCTGGCTTGTCCGAGGAGCGGCGATTGTTGCCGAGCGGCGCGAAGCGGCCATCGACATTCGCGCCCTGCTCGATGGTCAACGTCTCGTAGCTTACATCGCCTTCGATACGGGCGCTGCGCAGCACGACCAGCTCGCGCGCTTCGATCTTGCCGGAAACTTCGCCGGAAAGGCGCGCGCTTTCGGCCTTGATCTCGCCTTCGACGCGGCTCGATTCGCCCTGCACCAGGCTGGCGCAGGCGATGTCGCCCACGACCTTGCCGTCGACATGGAGGTCCACCGTGGCTTCGATATTGCCGCGAATGGTCACGTCCGGGCCGATGACGGAAAAGGTGCTGTTACCGTTCTTAGCCACGGGTGCGCTCCTGATTGGTGGTGTGGGGGGTGTGAGTTCCGAGTCCTGCTCGGGCTTCTTCGAGAACATGGGGGGCTGTCTCCAGGAAGGGCCGCGGATTTACGGCGCGTCCGTCGATACGGACTTCAAAATGCAGATGCGGGCCGGTCGAGCGGCCGGTACTGCCGATCGCTCCGATGACCTCGCCCGCGGCGATTTCCGTTCCGACTCGCGTGCGGAAGGCGGACATGTGAGCATAACGGGTAATCATGCCTGAACCGTGGCTGATCTCCACGGTTTTCCCGTAACCCGAACGATTGCCGACGAAAGTGACGCGGCCGGCGGCGGTGGCATGGATCGGCGAACCGTGCGGTGCGCGGAAATCGAGACCGTTATGCATGGCCGCGCGGCCGCTGAACGGGTCGCGGCGCGCACCGAAGCCCGATGAAATCGAATTGATGTCTGCAGGCATAACCTGCGGGATCGCCTCGAGGCCGCGTTCCAGCGCGCTCATCCGGGCGAGGCTGAGGCCGAGTCGCTCGAAACGCGGATCGAGCTCGCCGTCGCTATCCGATGCCAGCGCTTCGAACGGACCACCCATCGCCGTTTCATTCTCGGTCACCACCACGCGGGGATCGAGTCCGAGCGTGCGGATCGCGTCTTCAGCGCGGGCCGCACGGCGGTCGGCATAACGGGTCAGGCGCTCGACGAAGGCGAGCTGGCGCGCTTCCACCTCGGCGAGGCCCATCGCTGCCGGAAAGACGTCGCGGATCATGCCGATCAGCTCTTCGCTTTCGGCTGAGCTGTCGGACACGTTTTCGCCTTCGCGCACATCGTCGGGCAGCATGGAGACCATGCTCTCGATGAACTCCTGACGGCGTTTCAGATCTTCGGTCGTGGCCGCGATGTCTTCGGCATAGGCGTCGAAACGATCTTCCGACTTGGCAACGAATGCTTCGCGCTCCAGCAGGGAAACGCGCTCCGAATGGGCGCGATACTGGCTGAATGCCGCCGCGCCGACCGATCCGCCCCAACCGAGCACGGCCACGGCAGCAAGCCCCGCCGCGATCATCTGCATGCGCGTCGTAATAGTTATGAAGCGAACCTGACCCTGGGAGCGCATGAAAAATTCGCGCTCCGGGAACCACGTCCGCATGCGGTGCAAACCGCTTGCGGCTGATTTAAGCAAAACGACCCCGTCCGTCTTATTCTTGTCCTGCAGCAGGCATAGCTGTGAACATTCACACGTCGAGTCGAAGTCTTAACGCTTGGGGCGAGTTGCGGTTGGTTTGCGGTGAAACGTTACATCGCTGTAAAATTTTTGCAAAAATCGGGAACAAAACGACTTCTACCGAATCGCCCGGCGCCATTTTGCGCCCCTGACAGTAAGCGAGAGGAATGTTAGGGCGCGCATATGAATGACATGAGCAGCCAGATCGACACTCCCGAAAAACTTATAGAGAGCCTCGCCATGGCGGGCCGAGCGGCGCAACGCATGCTGGCGCGCGCTTCCGATGCCAAAAAGGCGGGTGCCCTGCGTGCCGCCGCCAGCGCGATCCGGGAAGACACGTCCGCCATTCTCGAAGCCAATGCAGAAGATGTGAGCGCAGGCGAGGCGAACGGCCTGTCTGGAGCGATGCTCGACCGGCTGAAGCTGGACGGCGACCGGCTCGAAGCGATTGCTGTCGCCATCGAGAACGTCGCTTCGCTGCCGGATCCGGTGGGTGAAGAGATCGACCGGTCCCAAGCGCCTGCCGGGATGACGCTGGTGCGCCGCCGCATCCCTATCGGCCTGATCGGCATCATCTATGAAAGCCGCCCGAATGTGACGGCCGACGCTGCCGCGCTTTGCCTGCGTTCCGGGAATGCGGCGTTGCTGCGCGGCGGAAGCGAGGCTGTGCATTCCAATCGCGCTCTGCATGCCGCCTTCGCGCGCGGTGTCGAGAGCGCAGGCCTCCCGGCCGATTCGATCCAGTTGCTGCCGACGCAGGACCGTGCCGCCGTCGGCGCGATGCTGAAGGCCGCAGGGCTGATCGACATGATCGTCCCGCGCGGCGGCAAAGGGCTGGTCGCACGCGTTCAGGCCGATGCGCGCGTGCCGGTGCTCGCTCATCTCGACGGTATTTGCCACACATATATCCACGCCGCCGCCGACCCGGCGATGGCCAAGGATATCGCGATCAATGCCAAGATGCGCCGCACCGGCATTTGCGGGGCGATGGAAACGCTTCTGGTGGACGCGGCATTCCCCGCTGCGGGCGATGTGCTGTCCGCCATCGCCGATGCGGGCTGCGAATTGCGCGGCAACAGTCGTGCGCAGGCGATCGACGATCGGGTAAAGCCAGCGAGCGCCGAGGACTGGGACACCGAATATCTCGACGCCGTGCTGTCGGTTGCGGTGGTGGACGGGCTGGACGACGCCATGGAGCACATCGCCGCCCACTCCTCGGGCCACACTGACGCTATCGTGACAGGCGACGACGCGGCGGCGGAGCGTTTCCTCGCCGAAGTGGACAGCGCCATCGTGATGCACAACGCCTCCAGCCAGTTCGCCGATGGCGGCGAATTCGGCCTGGGCGCGGAAATCGGCATCGCCACTGGGCGCCTGCACGCGCGCGGACCGGTCGCGCTGGAAGGGCTGACAACTTACAAGTGGCAGGTGCTAGGGCAGGGCCAGGCCCGCTCTTGAGAAAAGACGGACCCGTCACCGGCCTGCTCGGCGGGAGCTTCAATCCCGCCCATGCCGGCCATCGGCGAGTCACGCTGTTCACGATAAATGCGCTCGGCCTGGACGAGGCCTGGTGGATGGTCTCCCCCGGCAATCCGCTGAAACCTAAGAAGGGCATGGCCCCGCTCGCTGCCCGTGTGCACTCGGCCCGGCGGATGAGCCGCAACGCTCCGATCCGCGTCACTGCCATCGAGCAGGCGCTCGGTACGCGCTACACGATCGACACATTGCGCGCGCTGATCCGTCGCTATCCGAAGCGCCGCTTCGTGTGGCTGATGGGGTCGGACAATCTGGCACAGTTCCATCGCTGGAAGGATTGGCGAAGGATAGCGCGCGCCGTTCCCATTGCCGTGATCGCCAGACCGGGATATGACGACAAGGCCATGGCGAGCCCCGCAATGGCCTGGCTGCGGAAATACCGGCTGTCCGCCGCCCGCTTCAAAAGCCGCGAGGAATGGAGCGCACCCGCGCTGATAGAATTGCGTTTCGATCCCGATCCGCGCTCCGCGACAGCGATACGCGCCGCGGATCCTGACTGGGCGAGCCGGTTTGCCGGCCCTGCGCCCCGGGACGAAGTGACGCATTCCCTCATCCACAATTCGTCGCAGGAGCATGGCGCGTGATGCGAATGCCCTTGCCAAGCGGCGCGCGCATTCCCACCATCAGGAGCATGATCACAAGCGATGACACCAGCCATAAGCGGTGCGACCGGAAACGGCGCGCCATTCGACATGCCCGCAGCTGAAACCCCGACCCTGCCCGAGACCGAGCCCGGCTCGCTCCACGCGCTGATCATCGAACAGCTCGATGATGATCAGGCGCAGGAACTCGTCTCCATTCCGCTGGAGGGCAAGAGCTCGATCGCCGATCACATGGTCATCGCCTCTGGCCGCTCGACGCGGCAGGTCGCGGCGATGGCGAACAAGCTGGCCGAGAAGATCAAGCGCTCTGGCGGCCCGATTCCCAGCATCGAAGGTCTGCCGGCCGCGGACTGGGTGCTGATTGATGCGGGCGACGTGGTGGTGCATCTCTTCCGGCCCGAAGTCCGCAGCTTCTACAATCTCGAACGGATGTGGGGCTTTGGCGAAGACGGCGAAACGCGCGAGATGGGGCGGGCCTGATTTTCTTTGCGAAGCCGCCTCCGCGGCTTCGTCCTCGGTGAGTTGTTTGTTTCATGCACCCGCCTCCGCGGGTGCGTCCTCGGTGCTATTCGCTCCGCTTCGCTACGCGGCACCTGCGGTCGCGCATTCGCGCTCTGTCGGCCGCTGGTCGCGCCCGATCCTAGCGCAAGATTGCAAGGGCTCTGCGGAGCTCCGGTCACAGACCGGCAAGGGCGAACGCCCGCCCGCAGCGGGCGCAGCTTGCTGCGCGTCTAGCGAGGACGATCCGACGGAGGTCGGATCGAAAAGAAAACAAATCCTTCTCCCCACGCGCCGACGCGAGTAACCACAAACCATGCTTCTCCACATCATCGCTCGTGGCAAGATCGCCCGTTCGCCAGAGGCGGAACTGGTCGGGCGGTATGCCAAGCGAATCGCGTGGCCTTTCAAGATCACGGAGCTGCCCGAGACCGGCGGACGCATTCCCGAGCCGCAGACGCCGTTCAAAACGGTGCTGCTCGACGAGAAAGGGAAAAATCTCGGTTCGGAGGATTTCGCGGCAACGCTGGGCAGGTGGCGCGACGATGGCATGCGCGAATGCCGTTTCGTCATCGGTGCGGCCGACGGGCATTCGGACGAGGATCGCGCGGCGGCTGACCTGCTGCTGAGCTTCGGCAAGGCGACGTGGCCGCATCTGCTTGCCCGCGCCATACTCGCCGAACAACTGTTTCGCGCAACATCGATACTTGCGGGTCATCCTTATCATCGGTCAGGATAGCGACATGCACCGCATCCTCCTTCTTGCCGGGTCGGCTCTCCTGTTCACCGGTGCCGCATTTGCGCAGCGCGCGCCCGATGCGAGCGATGGCGCAGCGGTCCGCACAGCGCTCGCCGATGCGATTGCCGAGAAGCGGGCCGCCGAGCAACGCAGCGCGCGCTTTTCGGAGCAGGCCGAGAGCGCCGAAAGCGATGCGGAGCGCGCGCAGGCCGAGGCCGCCGCGCTCGCCGCGCGTATCCAGCAGGCCGAGGCGGGGATACTGGCCGCGCGCGCGCGGCTGCGTCTGATCGACGGCGAGCAGGCGGACTTGCGCGAAACGCTCGGCCGCGAACAGCGCCCGCTCGTCCGACTGACCGCCGCGCTGCAGCAATTTGCCCGCCGTCCGGCCGCGCTTACCGTCTTGCGTCCCGGGGATATCGACGATGTGATCTACACCCGCGCCGTTCTCCAGAGCACCGCCGCCGCCGTGCGCGAGGACACGTCCGATCTGCGCGGAAAAATCGACCGAACGGCGCAATTACGGCGCGAAGAGCTTGCCGCCGCCGAAGCCCTGCGGACCGAAGAGGCCGCGCTGGCGAGGCGGCGGGACGAATTGGCGGATGCCGAGACCGAGGCGCGCCTGGCAGCCCGGTCCGCAGGAAGCGAAGCCGATCGGGAGGCGGAGCGCGCTCTGGCGCTCAGCGAAGACGTGCGCGATCTCGATGCGCTGGTCGAGGAATTCGACCGGGCGGCGCAGTTGCGGCGTGAGCTTGCGGCATTGCCCGGACCGCGCCTTCGCCCCGCGACCCCCGAAACCGCGGAGGTCGAAGACCGGGCAGCCACGCGCGTCGCGGCTGATCGTTCTGCGCCGCGCCCTTACATGCTTCCCGTTACAGGTCGGACCGTGGCGGGGTTCGGTGCGCCGCGCGATGGTGTGCTTAGCCGCGGCCTGACACTTGCCCCGGTCGCCGGAGCGCAGGTGGTTGCTCCGGCCGAGGGACGCATAGCGTTTGCAGGCCCGTATCGCGGTTATGGCCGCATTGTTATCATCGAGCATGGCGGCGGCTGGACGAGCCTCGTCACCGGGCTGGCCCGCATCGATACCCGCGTCGGCGAGGAGGTCGGGCGCGGTTCACCGCTTGGCACGGCGGGGCCGGGCCGTCCGCGCGTGACGCTGGAGCTTCGGCGGGACGGACAGCCGGTCAATCCGCTGACCTATGCACGGTAAGCGATTCGCAGCCTCAGCTAGCGTTCAGCGGCGCGGTGCGATAACCTCGGCCTCTGGGACATATCCCGAACAGGATTCGCATTTATGAAAATCGCCGCTTCCATTCGCGCCGCCGCTCTGTGCACTGCCGTTGCCCTCGTACCTGTCACGACATCGGCGCTGGCGCAGGTCGATGGGCGCGCATCGCCTGAATTCGCGGCGCTTTTCGCGACTTACCAGCGGATCAAGGCCAGCTATGTCGAGCCTGTCGAGGATGACGTGCTGATCCGCGGCGCGATCGACGGCATGCTTGCCGCGCTCGATCCGCATTCCGCCTATATCGACGGTGCGTCGCTTCAGCGGCTCAACACCATGATCGACGGCAATTACCAGGGCCTCGGCATCTCCGTGCAGGGTGAGGATGGCGCGGTGAAGGTGGTCTCGCCCTTCCGCGGCAGTCCCGCCGATCAGGCCGGGATCAAGGCGGGCGATTACATCACCCATATCGATGGCCAGCTGATTTTCGGGCTGGAGCTCGACGAGGCGGTTGCGCAGATGCGCGGCCCGGCGGGCAGCGACATCGAACTCACCATCTTCCGCCCGGGGCGGGAGGACAGCTTCGAAGTCGTCGTTACTCGCGGCTTGATCGAATTGGAGCCGGTGACGTGGGAACTGCTCGAAGGCGATGTCGGCCACATCTCAATCAACGAATTTTCCGCCGATGTCGGCGCCGATGTGCGTGACGCGGTCCGCGAACTGGAAGATCAGTCCAGCGCAGGCCTGGCCGGTCTCGTGCTCGACATGCGGCGCAATCCGGGCGGCTCGCTGGACGAGGCGGTGGCCCTGTCCGACCTGTTCCTCGATGGCGGGCAGATCGTTTCGCAGCGCGGTCGCTCGCGCCGTGATACCGTCGCCTTCGATGCCGAGACGGTTTATCGTGGCGACGTTGCCGAAGGCGTGCCGATCGTCGTCCTGATCGATGAAGGCTCGGCCTCCGCCAGCGAGATCGTCGCCGGCGCGCTGCAGGATCATCGCCGGGCGCTGGTGATGGGAGAGCGCAGTTTCGGCAAGGGCAGCGTGCAGACACTGCTGCCACTCACTCGCGACACCGCTCTCAAGCTGACGACGGCGCGGTATTACACGCCATCTGGCCGCAGCGTGCAGGAAGGCGGAATCGCGCCCGATATCCGTGTGCCGCAGCTTTCCGATCCCGATGCCGAGCGCCGCCAGCGGCTCGCCCTGCGTGAAAGCGATTTGCGTGGGCACCTCGTCGGCGAGATCGAGGCGGAAGACGAATCGCTGATGCGCGACACGCTCGACGATCCGCGCTTCCAGCTGACCGCTGCCGAACTCGAAGAGATGGGCGTCGAGGATTTCCAGCTCGATTATGCGGTGCGCACGCTGCGCCGCACGGGCGGGACGAACATCGCCGCGCGCCGCTAGGGGTTGCGAGCGCGCCTTCGGCGTAGGATAGCGCCCGCATGACGCGCAGCCTTTCTGCATCGGACCGGTTCGCCCGGCAACTCGCCTTCGCCGTCCCGGCCCTGCTGCTCGCGGGTGCCTATGTCGGCCAGTATGGCTTCGGCCTTTACCCGTGCGAAATGTGCTGGTGGCAGCGCTGGCCCCATTTCGCCGCCATCGCCTTTGCCTTTCTCGGCACATTCGCGCCGCCCAAGCGGTTCTGGATTGCGATTGCCGCGGGCGGCATCCTTACATCGGGGCTGATCGGCGCGTTCCATGCCGGCGTCGAATATGGCTGGTGGCAGGGCATTACCGGCTGCGCGTCTGGCGAAGTGGACCTGATGTCGTTCGACGTGGTGCGCTGCGACGAGGCGGCATGGAGCTTCATCGGCATTTCGCTCGCCGGGTGGAACGCCCTCCTTTCCATCGGCGGCGCCGTCGCCATATGGGTTCTGCTGGCGGCAAAGGAGCGCGTGAAATGACCAAGGACCGGGACGAGATGATCCGCGTGGACCAGGCGGGCGAATTCGGGGCGACCCGCATCTATGCCGGGCAGCTTGCGGTGATGGGCGATCGCGGGCCGCACTCGGCGGAAATTCGCGCCATGGCGGAACAGGAGCGCGGCCATCGCGAGGAATTTGACGCGCTGATCGCCCGCCGCGGCGTTCGCCCCACGGCGCTGGAGCCATTCTGGAACATCGCCGGATATGCACTGGGCGCGGGCACCGCGCTGATCGGGCCGGAAGCCGCCATGGCGTGCACGGCCGCGGTCGAAACCGAAATCGACAAGCATTATTCCGACCAGCTCGACGAACTGGAAGCGGCCGGCGACGATCCTGAACTGGCCGACATGATCCGCCGTTTTCGGGAAGACGAGCGCGAGCATCGCGACGCCGCCATCGCCCATGGCGCTGAAAAGGCCCCCGCCTATCCGCTGCTCAGCGCGGCGATCCGGCTCGGCTGCCGCGCCGCCATCCGCATTTCCGAGAAAATCTGAAACAACCCGCCTTCATCGCGCGTTCAACAGACGGGGCGCTTCCTTGCGCCGACACTGTATCGAGGATTGCCATGACCCGCTCTATCGCCTTTGCCTTCGCCGGAACCGCGCTTGCCGCGCTGTCC
Source organism: Aurantiacibacter aquimixticola (assembly GCF_003605475.1). Taxonomy (NCBI): domain Bacteria; kingdom Pseudomonadati; phylum Pseudomonadota; class Alphaproteobacteria; order Sphingomonadales; family Erythrobacteraceae; genus Aurantiacibacter; species Aurantiacibacter aquimixticola. The sequence continues at coordinate 1,945,090 of NZ_RAHX01000001.1, forward strand.
GCTCCCGCCGCCGCGCAGGACGAGGGCGGGGATCGGGTGAACCAGGTCATCATCTATGGCGATGACGAGTGCCCGGCCTCGACAGAGGACACCATCACAGTCTGCGCCCGGCTCGACGAAAGCGAGCGCTATCGCATTCCCCCGCGCCTGCGGCAGAGCAATTCTCCGCAGAACGAAAGCTGGACGCAGCGCGCGCAAAGCCTCGAGGCAGTCGGCGATTTCGGCCCGCTATCCTGCACGCCGGTGGGCGCGGGCGGCGACCTTGGCTGCACGATGGAAATGATCGAAGCCGCCTATGCCGAGCGGGCCGCGGGCACCGATGTGCGCATGGCCGAACTGGTCGCCGAAGCGCGGCGTGAACGGCTGGCGGAAATCGAAGGCGAGGCGTCGGACACGCAGGCCCGCGTCGAGGAACTGGAAGAAGCCGAATTCGCCCGTCGCCGCGCGGCACAGAGCGAGCCGGTGGGCGATGAAGTGGTCGATCCCGATGCGCCTCCGGGCACCATCGTCGATCCAGATCGCATCCCGCCGCGCGATCTTCCCGCGCCGGAATTCGACGACGATGAAGAGCAGGTGCCGCTCGACGGCATCGCTCCGCCAGCCGAGCCAGGCTAACGCTTAGCTGAGCGCGATATCGGGCGCGTCTTCCTGTTTCATGCCGACGACGTGATAGCCCGCATCGACGTGATGGGTTTCTCCCGTTACGCCCGATGACAGGTCCGAGCACAGATACAGTCCGGCCCCGCCGACATCGTCGATGGTGACGTTGCGACGCAGCGGCGCGTTCAGCTCGTTCCATTTGAGGATGTAGCGGAAATCGCCGATGCCGCTCGCCGCCAACGTCTTGATCGGCCCGGCGCTGATCGCGTTGACGCGAATGTTGTCGGGCCCCAGATCGTTGGCGAGATATTGCACGCTGGTTTCCAGCGCCGCCTTCGCCACCCCCATCACATTGTAATGCGGCACGACCTTCTCGGCGCCGTAATAGGTTAGCGTGACGATGCTGCCGCCTTCGCTCATCAACGGCGCGGCGCGCTTTGCAGCGGCGACGAGCGAGTAGGCGGAGATGTTCATCGTCATCAGGAAATTGTCGAGGCTGGTGTCGACATATTTGCCGCGAAGTTCGTTCTTGTCCGAAAAGCCGATGGCGTGGACGAGGAAATCGAGTTTGCCCCAGCGGCTTTCCAGTTCCCCGAAAGCACGGTCCATCGCGTCCATGTCGGATACGTCGCATTCGATCAGGAAATCGCTGCCGACCTTTTCGGCAAGCGGGCCGACGCGCTTTTTCAGCGCTTCCCCCTGATAGGAGAAGGCCATCTCCGCGCCCTGCTCGTGCAGCTTCTGCGCGATGCCCCAGGCCAGCGACTTGTCGTTCGCCAGGCCCATGATGAGCCCGCGCTTGCCTGCCATCAATCCGCTCATGCCCTCACTCCTTCATCGTCCAGTTCCGCTGCGCCCTCGCCCTTGCGCGCTACTTCTTCCTCGGGCGTTTCGGCGATGGCGGCGTTGAGTTCCGCACCGGCGACCACCCCTAGGCCGACCAGCCAGAAAAAGAAAAGCGCGATCATGAAGCCCGCCAGCGATCCGTAGGTAAGGTCGTAGCTGAACAGGCTGCGCAGCACGGGTGGCAGCGCCAGCGTCACCGAAATCCACCAGATCGTGACCAGCAGCGCGCCGGGCCATTTGGGATAGCGCTTCTGCCGGTAATCGGCGGGCGTCAGTGCAAGGAACAGCAGGAAGATCGAGGCGAACAAGCCGATCGCCGGCACGATACGGGACCAGGCGAGGCGGCCAAGTATGTCATTGAATTGCGGGAAATAGGCCGCGATCACTTCCTGCGCCGCGCCAATCATCACCTGCGCCAGCAGCGATGTCATCAAGAGCAATACTGCGCCAAGGATGATGCCGGTGGAGAAGATGCGGTATTTCCAGAAAGCCTGGGTCGGCCGCGTGCCGTATGCGCGGCGCAAAATGTCGCGGATCGTTTCGACCAGGCTGCCCACGGTCCAGAGGCCAAACGCGCCGCCCACCCATAGCAGCACACCGCTGCGCGCTTCGACCACGTTGCGCGCCACCGGCTGGATCACTTCGCCCACCACCGGTGGCAGCGCGGTGATGATGGCGTTGATCGTGGCCGCGCGCTGCGCCTCCTCGCCGATCGCGGAAAAGATCGCTGCGGCGGTGATGAAGAACGGGAAAATCGCGAGGATCGACATGTAGGCAAGATTGCCCGCATGGATGAAGCCATCGTTGAAGCAGCCGACGGCCACGCGTTTAAAGATGCGGAAGAATCGCGTGCCTGGCCCGATGCGCTCCCGAATGCCGGCAAGGTGTTTCGCCCGCGCGTCGCGGCGGCGCGCTTCTGGGGAATAGTCGGGGCGCGGCGCCCCGGCCTCTGGTTCATCCTGATCGGTCAGTCCCGGCGGCGCCATAAGTCGTCTGTTCTAGCAGCGCGGAGGCGCGTGTCGAGTTAGCCGCCCATATCGGCGCGCGGATTGCTCTCATCGGTCCAGTCGCCAAGCCGCTCGGCCAGCTGCGAAACATCGTCCGGAAGCTGGATTTCGAGCGTCACGAGCTGGTCTCCGCGCCCGCCGCCCTTGCGGCTGAACCCCTTGCCTTTGAGGCGCAGCACCTTGCCCGAGCTGGAGCCCGGCGCGACGGTCAGCATTACGGGCCCGTCCACGGTCGGCACCTTCACCTTGCCGCCTTTCACCGCTTCGTCGAGCGTGATCGGCAGGTCGAGCCGGACATCGTCGCCCTCTCGGTAGAAATGGGCATGCGGCTGGATATCGATGGTGACGATGCCGTCGCCAAAACCGCCCGGACCCTGCTGGCCCTTGCCCTTCAGCCGCATCTGCGTGCCGTCCTCCACGCCTTCTGGCAGGGACAGGTCGATGGTCTTGCCATCGGCCAGCGTGATGCGCTGCTTTGCGCGCGTGGCCGCGTCGACGAAAGGAACGGCGAGCTTGTAGCGAATGTCCGCGCCCTTGCGCGGCGGCGGAGGCGGCGGTTGGCGGAACCCGCTCTGCCCACCGTGCGCATCGCCGAAACCCGCGCCACCACGCGGCCCGCCGCCGCGGCCGAACAGGCCTTCGAACAGGTCGCCGATATCCATGTCTTCGGTGCCGAAGCCCTGGAAATCGCGCGAGGAAAAGTTGCCCGCGCCATTGCCGGGGTGGCCTGCGCGCCCGCCGCCGAAGCCGCCACCGCGAAACCCGCCCTGGCCGAACGGCATGGACGGATTGCCGTCTGCATCGATCTCGCCACGATCGAACTGCGCGCGTTTGTCCTTGTCCGACAGCAGGTCGTAGGCGTTGGTGACCTGGCTGAACCGCTCGGCAGCAGCGGGGTTGTCCTTGTTGCGATCCGGATGCAGCTCCTTCGCAAGCTTGCGATAGGCGGACTTGATATCCTTCTCGCTCGCCGACCGGCCGACGCCGAGAGTGGTATAGGGATCGCTCATGGTGTGTTAGCTAGGTAATGCGCGGAGTTTCGGCAAGACATGCTCACCGGTTTTGCAGCCGAGCCCGTTCGCGCTTTCGCGAGTGATGGCCGATGAAAAAACCAGTGAGCCAGAGGCACGCCGCCACAATGAGGATAATGAGAGATACCGCAGCAGCCCAAGTGACGGGATAGGGATCGGGCTCTTCCGTAAGCAGGTCTCCGATCAGCGGAGTAAGGCCTATGATCGCAGCCATGACGGCGTATCTGATATAAGGGAATTCGTTCAGAAAAATGGCTTGACGTCCGCGACAAAAAACACGCCGAGCTCCAAAGAGCAGGGACGCGATAATCACGATAAGAAAGGCTATGGGCAACCAAACCATTCGCATCAACTACGCCGTTTAGCCGTCTTTCGGCAAATTTCTTTCCTATGATTGTTGCAGGGTCTAGGTCCGCCCTCATGATCGTTCGTTCCACTCCTCACCCGGTTTCCTCCCCAGGACACTGTCACACCTGTCACACCCCTTCGGCTAGAACGGCGGAAACACTCGATGTCCGATAGCGAGAACACGATCCCCACCGGCAACCCCTTCGCCATCTTCGAGGATTGGTTTGCGGAGGCGCAGGAGAGCGAGCCCAACGATCCTAATGCCATGTGCCTCGCCACGGCAACGCCCGATGGCAGGCCATCGGCGCGCATGGTGCTGCTGAAGGGTCACGGGCCGGACGGCTTCGTGTTCTACACCAATGCCGAGAGCCGCAAGGGCGAGGAGATCCGCGCGAACATGCAGGCCGCGCTGCTGTTCCACTGGAAGAGCCTGCGTCGCCAGATCCGCATCGAAGGCCCGCTTGAGGAAGTGAGCGCCGCGGAGGCGGACGAGTACTTCCATTCGCGCCCGTTCAAGAGCCAGGTCGGCAGCGCGGCGAGCGACCAGTCGCGCCCGCTTGCGGATCGCGACGTCTACTTGAACCGGGTCGAGCAATTGCAGGCCGCCTATCAGGATGCGGGCGAAGTGCCGCGCCCGCCGTACTGGACGGGCTTCCGTCTTGCGCCCGTCGCCATCGAGTTCTGGTCCGACAGGCCCAATCGCCTCCACGAACGCCGCCGCTTCCTGCGCGAAGGTGGTGGCTGGACGGGCTCGCTGCTCTACCCGTGACCGATACGCGCGCCTCCCTGACGCGCAGCGCGGCGCTGGCCTCGATCGCGGTGGCGCTGTTTCTCGGCGTGCTGAAGGTTTGGGCGGTGTGGAAGACCGGCTCGACCGCCATGCTCGGCAGCCTGGCGGACACAGCGCTGGACTTCGTGGCGAGTGTCGCGACGCTGATCGCCGTGTGGGTGGCGGCGCATCCGGCGGATGCCAATCACCGCTTCGGCCACGGCAAGGCGGAGGCGCTGGCGGCCGTCTTCCAGATCATCCTGATCGTGATGTCCGCCGGGGCCATCGCCTTTCGCGCGGTGGTGCGTTTGATCGAGGGCGGAGAGACGCAGGCTGCCGAGGCCGGCATCGGCGTTTCGCTTATTGCAATCATTGCAACGCTGGCGCTGGTGGCATGGCAACGCCATGTCGTGCGCCGCACCGGCTCTGTCGCCATCGCCACGGACAGCGTGCATTACCAGTCCGACCTTTTGCTCAACCTTGCAGTCATCGCCGCGCTTGTACTTGATCAACTAGCAGGCGTATCCGCCGCCGATCCGCTCTTCGGCCTCGGCATCGCGGCGTGGCTGTTCTGGGGAGCGTGGCGCGCCTCGTCGGAAGCAATCGATCACCTGATGGATCACGAATGGCCGGAAGATCAGCGCCGCGCCTTCGTGGAACGCGCCGCGCGCCATCCCGAGCTCGCCAAGATGCACGATCTGCGCACCCGCACCAGCGGCACGCGTCACTTCGCGCAGTTCCACGTGAACCTCCCCGCCGACATGACCGTCGGCGAAGCGCATGATGTGATCGAGCGAGTGGAGGAAGACCTGATGGACGCTTTCCCGGACACCGAAATCCTCATCCACATCGACCCCGAAGGCCATGTCGATGAACCGGGCAACACGCTTGTCGAGGCCGACGAATTCAAGAAGCTGAAGGACGACGCATGAGCGATATGCAGGCGATACCCTACTGGCACGTCGATGCCTTTGCCGAAGCGCCATACACCGGCAACCAGGCGGCAGTCGTGGTTGTCGATCGCTGGCCGTCCGACGATATCATGCGCGCCGTGGCGGCGGAGAACATGTTCGCCGAGACCGCCTTCCTCATCGAAACGCCCGGCGGCGATATCGATTACAAGCTTCGCTGGTTCACGCCGACACTCGAAGTTGCGCTGTGCGGGCATGCGACGCTCGCCTCGGGCCACGCGATCCTGTCCGGCGACGAACGGCGCGAGCGGGTCACATTCTCCACCCGGCAGGCGGGCACCCTCGAGGTGCGGCGTGCGGGCGATCTGTACGAGCTGGCGCTGCCGGCGATCCCGACCACGCGTGAGCCGTTCGACGAAGCGGTGGCGCTGCTGGGTGCGGAGCCGCTGGAAGTGTGGCGCAATCCGGGCCGTTACAACATCTTCCTGTACGAAGACGCGGCCGCGATCCGCGCGCTCGACCCCGATCTGCGCGGCCTTGCGAAGCTCGGCGATCACCAGTTCATCTGCACCGCGCCGGGGGACCCCGGCTCTGGGGCCGGGGCAGGAACCGATGTCATCACCCGCAATTTCGTGCCCGGCGGCGGGGTGGACGAAGACAGCTTCACTGGCTCCGCCCACGCCGTCCTCACGCCGTTCTGGTGCGAGCGACTGGGGCGAAACAGCTTCACCGCCTTTCAGGCCAGTGAGCGCGGCGGACACGCGACATGCCGGCTCGACGGGGACCGCGCGATCCTCGGCGGGGGCTGTGTAACGATTGCCGAAGGGCGGTTCTATCTGACGGGGTAGAGCGCGAAGATTTCTGCAAGCTCGTCCCTCAACGCATCGCGCTCGGGCTCGCTCGTCTTGCCGATGCGGACGACGGTGAGGCGCTGCTCCGGCGACACGATGACATATTGGCCGAGATGGCCCACAAGGGCGAAAGCGCTGTCCGGACCTTGTTCAGGGAAAAGCACTTCGCGCTCCACTCCCGAATCGCGGTTGAGCCAGATCTGCCCGCCGAAATCGGGCGATGCCGGGCTGCTCTGCCGCATGAAATCGACCCAGCCGCGCGGCACGACCTGTGCCCCGGCGACGGAGCCACCATTGCGCAGGAACTCGCCGAACCGGCCCCAGTCGCGCGCCGTCGCCCAGATGCTGCTGCCGCCCATCAGTGTGCCGGCCGCGTCATACTCGCCGATCAGCGAGGACACGCCGATCGGCTCCGCGATCCGGGAATGGAGATAGCGCGCCATCGCCTGCTGCCGCTCTTGCGGAGCGGCGTCGGGAGCGATCGTGTCGGTCGCGATATCGGCCAGAATGACGCTTGTCGGAGTCGAATAATCGAAGGTCGATCCAGGATCGTGCTCGAGCGGCTGCACCTGTGCCCAGGCGGCCATGTCGTCTCGCCCGTCGAGATACATCATCCGCACTTCCGCGCTTTCGAACACGGGGTCGGCTTGCTCTTCATGCCTCAGGCCGGAGCGCATCTGGAGCAGGTACCGAAGCGTGATTTCGCCGTGAGGATCGCCGCTGCGCTGCCATGAGGGAATGGGAGCGGTCGCATCGAGCGCCAGGCGCCCGTCCGCCACCAGCGTGCCGACCAGCACGGCGGTAACCGCTTTGGATAGAGACCACCCGATGAAGCGCGTGTCGGCGGTGAAGCTCTCGGCATATCGCTCTGCCACGATCTCGCCTTCGTGCATCACCACCAGCGCTCGCGTCTGCCCGATGCCATCTGCTGCAAAGAGGTCGTCAACCGCGCGAGCAAGCGCTTCGCGTGACACGCCGGGCTCCGGGGCGACCGCCTCCAGCGCTTCGGCAGACAATGGCGGTTCGGGCGGCGGTCCGTCCTGCGCGCAAGCAGCAAGGCCCAGCGCAAAGGCCACTGGCGAGGCGAGAAGGAGGCGGCTAGGGAGCGGTCGGCGCGGCATGGACCCGCATTCTTTTGAGCAGGCGCAGGCGAATGGCAACCGCAAAACGGGCGAAGACGGGCTTCCTCACGATCATGCTGCGCGTGGCCGCCGTGCTCGCCGTCATCGTGACGATCACGAGCGTGTTTTTCGGCCAAAATATCTCCGGGTTCGCTCAGGCGGGGACGGGATATGCGGCGAAGACCGCCTGCGGTTGCCGCCACCTTGCCGGGCGTGAGCTGGAAAGCTGCAAGGACGATCTGCTCGACAATATGTGGGCGATCTGGCTGAGCGAGGATGAGAGCGAGCGCAGTGTCACGGCCAGCGTTCCGCTCATCGCCAGCAACACCGCGACGTATCGCGACGGCCCTGGCTGCGTTTCGGAGCGGTGGGGCGGGTAATCGAGTCGCTCTCGTCAGGCAGGCTCGGTCGAATCGATCCAGCCGCCGCCGATGACGCGCTCTCCCGAGTAGAACACCGCAGCTTGCCCCGGCGCGACTCCGAATTCGGGCGTCGCAAAACGCAGCGTCACCGCCGCGCCATCGCCGGGCAAACCATCGACCGTGACCGGCACCGGCTTTGCCAGTGAGCGGACCTTAGCGGTTATTTGTCCGTCCGGCATAGAGCCGATACGGTTCGTATCGATGATCCGCGCCGCGCCCACTGCGAGCAGGCGCTTCGGCCCCACCAGCACGTCTGCCGCTTCGGGATCGAGGCCGACCACGTAGAGCGGTTCGGGCTGTCCCCCGATGTCGAGGCCGCGGCGCTGGCCGACAGTATAGTGGATGATGCCTGGGTGGCGGCCCAGCTCCTTGCCCGTTTCGGCATGCATGATCCGCCCGGCGCGCCCGCCTTCGGGCCGCATCGCCTTCACGATCTTGGCGTAGTCGCCATCCGGCACGAAGCATATGTCCTGACTGTCGGGCTTGTTGGCGACGGTAAGTCCGCAGCTTTCGGCCATGACCCGCACCTCGCTCTTCGGCAATCCGCCGAGCGGGAAGCGCAGATATTCGAGCTGGTCCTCCGTGGTGGCGTAGAGGAAATAGGACTGGTCGCGTGAGGGATCTGCCGCGCGGTGCATCTGGACACCCGTGTCGGTTTCCACGCGCTTCACATAGTGGCCGGTCGCCAGACAGTCTGCGCCAAGTTCGCGCGCCATGCGAAACAGGTCCGTGAATTTCGGGCCCATATTGCAACGGATGCAGGGGATCGGCGTGCGGCCTGCCAGATATTCGTCGGCAAAGGTTTCGACCACCTCTTCGCGAAAGGCGCTTTCATGATCGAACACGAAATGCGCGATGCCAAGCCGGTCCGCCACATTGCGTGCATCGCGAATATCGTCGCCCGCACAGCACGCGCCCTTGCGGCCGGTGGCGGCGCCGTAATCATAAAGCTGCAGCGTGATTCCGATGACTTCCGCACCGGAGCGCGCAGCAAGCGCCGCGACGACCGAAGAATCGACGCCGCCCGACATCGCAACCACGATCCGGCACTCGGCAGCCGGGCGGGGCAAGTCGAACAGCACTTCGGCATCGATCGCCGGGTCGCGCGGGAGAGTCGCCATATCGGACATGGCAGCGCGCCTACACGCATCGCGGCGCACCGAAAACCCTGAAGGCGAGATGCGTTCGTCGCGCTTTACCGATAATTGACGCTTGCCCGCTAATGCCGCTTCCCATGTTCGAAGGTAAACCGATCCGGCCACAGGGCAGCGGGCGCGATCTCGCCACCGATAGTGTCGATGGTGAGCTGTGCGCGGTGGATTGGTCGCAACTGAAAGCGAAGCTCGCAGCAGCGCGCGATCTGCGTGCCGAATTCGACCCAAGCGACGAGAATGGGATGGCAAGCTTCGATCCCGACAGCGCGCAGCAAATCGCGCTTCAGCATGATCGCGATCCCAGCGAAGGCGCGCTTAACGAAGGGAAACGCGGCATTAACCCTGATGCTTTAGCCGATGGCAAAGGCCCGCGCCGCAATAATGGTCAGCGCGCTGATAGCGGCGATTGGGCCAATCGAGGAAACGCATGATCGAGAACCAGAAAATCCGGCCGGCGCAGGTGATCGGCCCTCTGGGCGAGCCGCTGACGGTCGACGATCTTCCGTCGCCGAAGACGAAGCGCTGGGTCGTACGCCGCAAGGCCGAGGTCGTGGCTGCGGTCAATGGCGGCCTGCTGACGATCGACGAAGTGCTCGAACGCTATGGCCTCACGCTGGAAGAATTCGCCGGTTGGCAACGCGCCGTCGATCGGTCCGGCATGCAAGGCCTGCGGGTCACGCGCATCCAGCATTACCGCGATCTCTACGAACGCCAGCTCAAATACTGATCACCCACATATCATCCGACAAAAGACGGCCTCCCGGAACAACGGGCGGCCGTTTTGCATTTTGCTGTTAACAGGCGCATCATCGGCCCCAGCCGGGGTTCGGCGTCGAGAGGAGACAGGGAATGGATATCGGTTGGATCGCGACGATAATCATTGGGGGAATCGCCGGATGGCTTGCCAGCATGGTGATGAACCGGAACGCCTCAATGGGAATCTTCTGGAACATTGTGGTTGGGGTCATAGGTGGAGTGATTGGAGGCTTCCTTGGCGCACAGACAGGGCTTATCGGCGAAGGAGGCTGGCTGACTTATCTGATCTGGGCGACCATCGGCGCTGTAGTACTGCTGGCCATCGTCAATCTCGTTCAGCGCGGGCGCGTCCGCTAAACAGACGCAATTTGGGAAAATAGAAGCGGCGCGCGTGGGTTTTGCCCTCGCGCGCCGTTTGCTTGCCCGTGCCCGCTCGTCGGGCGAGATTGCGCCTTCACAGAAGGTTGCATTGCACAACCGGCCAATCGCCCGCTAAAGCGAATGCGTCGCGCTGCGCGTGGGCTTGTGCTAAGGCACGACCCGCGACGTCACGCATACGGGCTTGGACAAAGGCGATGCGCCGATGAATTACGAAACACGCATTGAAGCGGAAAATGCCGGGCACGGTGCTGGGGATGGCGACATGGACGCGCCGGCCGCTGGCAATCGTCGCAAGCTCTGGATCGTCCTTGCCGTCATCGTCGTGGGTGCGATCGTCGCCGCCTTCATGCTTACGGGCGGAGAGGACGAGGTGGCTTTCGGAGCCTCGGAAGGCAATACTCTGCCTCGCGTCACCGTCGCTGTCCCGGGCTCGGGCACGCTGCAGGGTTCGGTGAATGCGACAGGCACTTTGGCGGCGCGGCGTGAAATACCGGTCGGCGTGGTCGGCGAAGGTGGGCGCGTCGTTTCGGTGACGGTGGAAGCCGGTGACTGGGTCCGCGCCGGTCAGGTGCTCGCCGTCATCGACCGCTCCGTGCAGAACCAGCAGGCGAGCGCGCAGGCGGCGCAGATCGACGTGGCACAGGCCGATGCCGATCTCGCGCAAGCCAATCTCGATCGCGCGCTGCAATTGGTGGAGCGCGGATTCATCAGCCAGGCCGATATCGACCGGCTCACCGCCACGCGCGATGCCGCCGTCGCCCGGGTGCAGGTCGCTCGCGCCCAACTGGCAGAACGCCGGGCGCGCAACGCGCAGTTGAGCGTCGTCGCGCCGGCCGCAGGGCTTGTGCTCGAACGCAGTGTCGAAGCGGGCCAGGTGGTCGGGCCAGGCTCGGGCGCGCTGTTCACCATTGCGCGCGGCGGCGAAATGGAATTGCTCGCTCGTGTCGGCGAAACCGAACTCGGCCAGATCGCGGTCGGCGCCAGCGGCATCGTCACGCCGGTCGGCACAGACCAGCAATTCACTTGCCAGATCTGGCAGAAAAGCCCGGTCATCGACGAACAATCGCGCCAGGGCACCGCCCGATGCGCGCTTTCCTACGATCCCGCGCTGCGGCCCGGCGGCTTCGCCTCGGTCGAGCTGATCAGCGACACTCAGGTGGCAACGCGCCTGCCTGAAAGCGCCGTCCTCTCCGACGACCGCGGAAGCTATGTCTACATTGTCGACAGCGACAACAAGGTCGCGCGCCGTGCGGTGGAGCTTGGCACGATCAGCGATGAAGGTATCGTGATTGCCGATGGCCTTACCGGGCGAGAGCGGGTCGTCCTGCGCGCCGGCGGTTTCCTGACCGAAGGCGAAGAAGTGCGCCCGGTGACGGACAGCGAGGGCTAAGGGCCACTTCCATGAATTTCAGCCAGATTTCCGCTTGGTCGATCCGCAACCCGATCGTCCCGATACTGGCCTTTATCGGCCTGATGATTGCGGGCATCGTCTCGTTCCAGCAGATGGATATCCAGGACAATCCGGATATCGAATTCCCGGTCGTCATCGTCAGCATTTCCCAGCCGGGCGCGGCCCCGCCAGAGGTGGAAAACCAGATTACGCAGCGCGTGGAAGCGGCGGTGCAGACACTGGACGGGGTCGAAAACATCCGATCCACGGCGTCGGAAGGCAACACCTTCACCGTGGTCGAGTTCGCCATCGGCACCGACATCGCCGAGGCGGTGAACGAGGTGAAAAGCGAGATCGACAATATCCGCGGCGAATTGCCGGACGGCATCCTCGAGCCGCGCGTTTTCAAGGAGCTTACGAGCTCTCAGCCCATCGTAAGTTTCGGGGTGAGCGCCGACGACATGACGCTGGAGCAGCTGAGCTGGTTCATCGACGACACCGTCACCAAGGAATTGCTGACCGTAAATGGACTCGCCGAAGTCAGCCGCAGCGGCGGCGTCGATCGCGAAATCCTGGTGATCCTCGAACCCGGCAAGATGCAATCGCTCGGCGTGACGGCGAGCCAGGTAAACGGCGCTCTTCGCCAGCTAAACATCAATGCGGCGGGTGGTCAGTCGGAAATCGCCGGGTCGCGCCAATCGGTGCGCGTGCTCGGCAACGCGGCGAGTGCTTACGAGCTTTCGCAGACGCAGATCTCTCTTGGCGGCGGACGCACGGTCAAGCTGGCGGACATCGCGCGTGTGGAAGACTCCGTTGGCGAGGTCGGCACGATTGCCAAGGTCAACGGGCGGCAGGTCGTCACTTTCTCGATCACGCGCGCCCGTGGTGAGAGCGACGTTCGTGTCTATGACGAGGCGGTCGAGGCGCTGCAGCGTCTGGAGGAAGCCAATCCCGGCATCACTTTCACCCGCCTGTTCACCTCGGTCGATTACACCAAGGACCAGTATGAGAGCTCGATGGCGCTCCTCGTCGAAGGCGCGCTGCTGGCCGTCGTCGTCGTTTTGCTGTTCCTGAGGGACTGGCGCGCAACGGTGATTGCAGCGCTTGCCATCCCGCTCTCGGCGATCCCCACATTCTACTTCATGGAAGCGTGGTTCGGCTTCTCGCTCAATACGCTTTCGCTGCTCGCGCTCGGGCTGGTCGCCGGCGTGCTTGTCGATGATGCCATTGTCGAAATCGAGAACATCGTTCGGCATATGCGCATGGGCAAAAGCGCCTATCAGGCGAGTATCGATGCCGCCGACGAGATCGGCCTTCCGGTGGTTGCGACCACCTTCTGCATTGTCGCGGTGTTTCTGCCCGTCGGCCTGATGCCGGGGATTTCGGGCCAGTTCTTCAAGAATTTCGGCATCACCGTGGTGGTGGCGGTGCTGATGAGCCTTGCCGTGGCGCGGATGATCACGCCTATGGCGGCGGCCTATTTCCTGAAAGCCAAGGGATCGGCGTCGCACGGCGAAGGACCGATGATGGATCGCTACATGAAGGTCTTGCGCTGGTCGCTCGACACGAGCGGTTTCAACGCGGCGCGCAAGCGGATCGGCAAGGCGGGATGGCGCTGGTGGTTCATTCTGGCGAATATCGTGGTCGGCGCGCTCACTACCGCCGCCGTGCTCGGCTTGGCCGAACTCGCGACCATGTTCGGTGAAACGACGGAAGCGGGAGCGGCGCCGGCCGCTCCGCAACAGGAGATCCCCGGCCCGGGCATGATCGCGCTTGGTATCGGCGTCCTGTACCTGCTCGGCGCCCTGGTCACCTCTCTCGTCGGTGCGGTTCTTGGCCGCCATGGCGATGCTGCGCAGCAAAATCCTCTCATGCACCGAGCTCGCTTCGTCGCCGCGCGTTTCCGCGATCACCGCGTATGGATGATGCTGCTCGGCTTCGTCTCGCTCGGCCTCACCGTCGTGATCGCAGCCAGCCTGCCGACGCAATTCTTTCCCGATACGGACAGCGATTTCAGCCGTGTCAGCATCAATATGGTGCCCGGCACCACGCTCGAGCAGACCGAAGCGGTCGTCGACCGCGTTGCGGCACGTCTGAGCAAGGAGCAGGAAGTCGCCATCGCGCTCGGCATTGCCAATGAAGGGTCGGGCCGGATCAGCCTGGTGCTGGGCGACGATCGCGAACGCTCCAGCCTGGATTTTGAGCGTGAACTTACCCCGGTGCTGCAGGACATTCCCGACGCGCGCGTCAATTTCCAGAACAATCAGGGCGGCGGTGGCGGCACCGGTCGGGCCATTTCGATCATGCTGTCCGGCTCCGATCCGGAACTGCTGTTCGAAACCGCGAACACGCTTGTCGAGCAGATGGAAACCATCGACGGCGCGGTGGCACCGCGTATCGATTACGACCTCCAGCGGCCCGAACTCCTGATCAAGCCGCGCGACGACCTGGCCGCCAGTCTCGGCGTTACCACCGCCTCGCTCAGCCAGACGATCCGCATCGCCACGCTCGGCGATATCGATCAGAACGCCGCGCGCTTCTCGCTTTCGGACCGGCAGATTCCGATCCGCGTCCGGCTGGCCGAGAGTGACAGGCGCGATCTCTCGACCATCCGCAATCTGCCGGTGCAGACCGCCAGCGGTGGCAGCGTGCCGCTCAGCCGTGTGGCCGAGATTTCGCTGGGCATGGGTCCGACCTCGATCGAGCGGGTGAACCAGAACCGCCGCGTTTTCGTCGGGCTGGACATCGCAGCCGATGCCGCGCGCGGCGATGTGCGACAGGCCATCGACGATCTGCCGATCATGCAGAACCTGCCGACAGGTGTGTCGAACACTCCGGTCGGCGCCGATGAATGGCAGATCGACCTGATCAACAATTTCATCACCGCCGTCATTACCGGACTGTTCCTGGTCTTCGCCGTGCTGGTGCTGCTCTATCGCCGCGTCGTTTCGCCGCTGGTGAATATGGCCTCGCTGCTGCTCGCGCCGCTTGGAGGCTTTCTCGCTCTGGTGATCGCCGGGCTGCCGATTTCCATGCCTGTGTTCATCGGCATGCTGATGCTGCTGGGCATCGTCGCCAAGAACTCCATCCTGCTGATCGATTTCGCGATCGAGGAAATGGATGCGGGTTCAGACAAGCTGGCCGCCATCATCGAGGCGGGACACAAGCGCGCCCAGCCCATCGTCATGACGACCGTCGCGATGACGGCCGGCATGGTGCCGACCGCGCTCTCGCTCACCGGTGACAGCGCCTGGCGCGCGCCGATGGGTACCGTGGTGATTGGCGGGCTGATCCTGTCCACCGTGCTCACCCTGCTGATTGTCCCCGCCGGTTTCAGCCTCGCCGACGGGCTGGAGAAGAAGCTCGGCCCGTGGCTGCGTGATCGCTTGCTGACATACAAGCCGGGAGACGAGGGCGCAGGCGGGCGGGAGCCGCAACCTGCCGAATAAGCGCACGATGACCGTGAGGGGGGCGCCACTGCCGCCTGACAAGGCGCGGCGCATGCGGTTGACCGCAACGCTCATGCTGTTCGCCATGGCGGCCATTTTCGTCACCACGCACCAGCTGCTCGGCGTTCATCCCGCCTGGGGCTATGTCAATGCTTTCGCCGAAGCGGCGATGGTCGGCGGACTGGCGGACTGGTTCGCGGTGACTGCGCTGTTCCGACACCCGCTCGGCCTGCCGATCCCGCACACCGCGATCATTCCCGAAAACAAGGACCGCATCGCCGACACGATGGCAGGCTTTCTGCGCTCCAACTTCCTGACACCCGTGGTCGTCGCGCGGAGAATGCGCGACATGAACCTGGCACGCGCGGCGGGCGACTTCCTCGCAACCCGCACGCCGGGGGAGGAAGGCCGCATAAGGGCTGGCGCGGGGCAACTTCTCGTCGAACTGCTGGAATCGCTCGATCCCGACAGGCTCGGCCTGCAAGTGAAGGCTGGTCTGGCGCGCCAGGTGGAGAAGCTGGAGATTGCCCCGCTGCTTGGCCGCGTGCTGGAAAGCGCAATCGCCGATGGCCGCCATCGCCCGCTGATCGACAATTTCATTCGCTGGGGCGGGCTGACGCTGGAAGACAATGAGGACATGGTCCGCGACATGGTCCAGGCGCGCGCCAATGCCTTGATCCGCTGGACCGGGCTGGATGAGCGGCTGGCCAATTCGGTGCTGGACGGGCTCTACAAGCTGCTTGCCGAAATGCATGTCGATCCGAACCACCCGGTTCGCGCCAAGATCGAGGAGGGCCTGCAATCGCTTGCCCGCGACCTGCAGCACGATCCTGCCATGCGTGAGCGGGTCGAACGGATGAAGAGCGACCTGCTTGCCAACCCCGCGGTTGCGGACTGGTGGATGGGCGTGTGGGAGCGGCTGCGCCATTCGCTGATCGACATGCTACGCAATCCTGACCGCGCGATGGGTGGCGAAATGGGCAGCAGCCTGGCTGAGCTTGGCGAGACGCTGCGCAGCGATCCGGCATTGCAATTACAGGTAAACCGCTTCGCCCGCCGCACGCTGGTCGGCATCGCCAATCGTTATGGCGAGCAGATCGTGGGCCTGGTCTCCAACACAGTGAAGAGCTGGGACGCGAACACCATCACCATGCGCATCGAGCGCGCCGTGGGCCGAGACCTGCAATTCATCCGCATCAACGGGACGTTGGTTGGTGGGCTGGTGGGCCTGACGATCCACTTCCTGATCGACGTGCTTTAAGGCCGCGTGCGGGAAACGTCGAAAATGCTGTTCAAGTCGTAGACGATGTTCTGGAAGAAATAGCCCGGCACACCCTCGCCTGAGCGATTGCGCGCTGGAACGAATGTCGCGTGTTCTTGCATCATTCTGCAAGCGTCCTCTCGCAACAGACGCGCGGCAAGAAAATCGGCGTGATGGCAGCGAACGATATCGCCTTGCCCGTCGACGATTAGGCGTAGCCGAACGATGCCCTGATAACCTTCAGCGCGCGCGCCAATCGGATAGTTGCGGCTGACCTGTGCTGACAATTCGCCCATATTCGTGACGCGCGGCGCGCGGACCGCGACATCCGGGCCCGACATCGCGACTCCATAGCTTTCGAGCTGATCGCGCAGGCAGTTATCCAGCGATTGCAGCGCAGGGCGCATGGACCCCGTTTGTAGGACCAGCGGGCGTCGCTGAGCATTCTGCACCACGTAATATTCGGTGGCCTGTGCGAGGACATATTCGCCCGCCTGCACTTCTCGGTCCGGTTCGGGCATGAACAGGGGGCCGGCATACACATAGCCCTCACGGTCGCCCATGCTCCCTTCGGCGACGCGATAATTCACACGCAGCTCCGGGCCAGGCACGAAGCCAGCCTCTATCGGGCGACGTCGACGATTGAGATCGCCGATCAGTGCATACTGGATCACATCGTGGCCGGGATGAATACGCTTCAAGCTGAGCGTAAAACGATCGCCATCATGCGCAAAATTGCGCGTGATCGAGCATCCGTCATCCCGTGAGCTCAGCCGCCATTCGCCGACCGCCCGATAAATCTCTCCTGTCGCGATTGCTTCTCGCGTTCTTTCGGAGACCGGCGCTGTTTCGTCCCGCTGCGCGTGAGCGGGTGACGCAACGGCGATCGCCGCGAGCGCGAGATACATGGCTGGTAGTTTCATATTCGCCCCTCTGTCTCTCGAGAGAGAAGCAAATCGAGCGGAAGCTGGCAACCGCGGCAACGTAAGAAACTATAGCTTCTCGGTAAGCTCCGGCACGGCCGTGAAGAGGTCCGCCACGAGGCCGATATCGGCAACCTGGAAAATCGGCGCATCGGGATCCTTGTTGATCGCGACGATCGTCTTGGAGTCCTTCATGCCTGCCAGATGCTGAATCGCGCCGGAAATGCCGATGGCGATATAGAGTTCGGGCGCAACGATCTTGCCCGTCTGGCCGACCTGGTAATCGTTGGGCACATAGCCCGCATCGACCGCAGCACGGCTGGCGCCAATGGCGGCATTCAGCTTGTCGGCAAGCGGAGTAATGTAATTTTCGAAGGTTTCTCCGTCCTTCAGCGCCCGCCCTCCCGAAACGACGATGCCGGCGCTCGTCAGTTCGGGACGGTCGCTCTCGACCGCGTCGAGCTTAACGAATTCGCTATTGCCATTGCCGCTGGGGCCGGAAACCTCTTCGACATCGGCGCTGCCGCCGCTTGCTTCGGCCTTGTCGAATGCCGTTGTCCGAACGGTGATGACACGCTTCGAATCGCTGCTTTCGACCGTGGCGATGGCGTTACCGGCATAGATCGGACGCGTGAAGGTGGTGGGCCCCTCGACCGAGATGATGTCGGAGACTTGCATCACATCGAGCATGGCGGCGACGCGCGGCAGCAAGTTCTTTCCCGTCGTGGTCGCGGGCGCGAGGATGGCGTCGTAATTGTCGGCGAGGCTCGCGATCAGCGGCGCGACATTCTCGGCCAGCTGGTGGGCGTAGGCCGCATCCACGGCGCGTAGCACCTTGGACACGCCTGCAATCTGTGCCGCCGCACCGGCGGCCGCGCCCGCATCGTCTCCGCCCGCGACGAGGACGTGAACGTCGCCGCCAAGCTGGGAAGCAGCGGTGACGGTGCTGAGCGTGGCATCGGCGATCTCACCGCCGTGATGTTCTGCAATTACGAGTGCGGTCATGGGTCTATCCTGAAATTTCGTGACGTATCCGGGCGCGCTCAGGCGTGTCCGAGCTGCTTGAGCTTGGCGACGAGGGCGTCGACATCCTCGACCATCTCGCCAGCTTGTCGCACCGGCGGCTCTGTCACCTTCGTGGTGGCGAGGCGCGGTGCGGTGTCGACGCCGTAATCGGCGGGGCTCTTTGTCTCGAGCGGCTTCTTCTTCGCCTTCATGATGTTCGGCAGAGAGGCATAGCGCGGCTCGTTCAGGCGCAGGTCCGTCGTGACGACGGCTGGCAGTGCCAGCTTGACCGTTTCCAGGCCGCCATCGACTTCGCGCGTCACGTGAACGTGCTCGCCGTCGATCTTCACCGCGCTGGCGAAGGTACCCTGCGGGCGTTCCATCAGAGCGGCGAGCATCTGCCCGGTCTGGTTGGAATCGTCGTCTATCGCCTGCTTGCCGAGCATGACGATGCCCGGGCCCTCTTCCTCGGCAATGGCCTTAAGGATCTTGGCGACGGCGAGCGGTTCCACCGTGTCGTCCGTCTCCACTAGGATCGCGCGATCCGCCCCCATGGCGAGCGCAGTGCGCAGCGTTTCTTGCGCCTTGGCCGGGCCGATGCTGACGGCAACGACCTCTTCGGCGGAACCCGCTTCCTTCAGCCGGATCGCTTCTTCGACGGCGATTTCGTCGAAGGGGTTCATGCTCATTTTCACATTCGCAAGATCGACGCCGGAACCGTCCGCCTTCACGCGCGGCTTCACATTGTAATCGATCACCCGTTTGACGGGCACAAGGATCTTCATCGCAGGCCTCTCCTCTGGCGACATCCATATGCCGCATGGTCTGCCGCTTATGTAAACAAGCTGACGTATAGGTCAAGCTGGCTCGAGCGGCGCTTTCCCTAGAGACGCGCAAGACCGAGGGCGCGTTCCCGGCGAAACCTTCGGCGCGCCGGGCGATTGATGAGCTGGGGAGACCGCAATGGCCACCGATCCGAACAATGTCGGCGAAATTCTCGACGGGCTTCAGGAGCTTGCCGAGCGCAATGACAGCGTAACGGTCGACAATGTGATGGACGCTTTCGGTGCCCGCACCTTCGGTCCGGCGATCATGATCCCCGCTTTGCTGGAGCTCACGCCGATCGGCGCGATTCCTGGCGTTCCGACTTTCCTCGCTGTCACTATCGTGCTGATCGCGGTGCAAAAGGCGATCGGACGAGAGCATGTCTGGCTGCCCGGTGCCATCCTCAATCGTTCGGTCGCGAGTGGGAAGATCCAAAGCGGGGTCGAAAAGCTGCGGCCCGTCGCCCGGTTCATGGATCGGCATTTCCATGGACGTCTGAAATGGATCGCGCGCAAGCCTTTTTCGCGCATTGCTGCAGGCATCGTCGTGCTCCTATGCCTCACCGTGCCCTTCCTCGAAGTGTTGCCCTTTGCCAGCAGCGTGCCGATGCTGGCCATCGCGGCGTTTGGCCTTGCGGTGCTCGTCAGGGACGGTGCGCTGATGATCCTGGCGCTCGCCGGCAGTCTCGTCGCACTGTCGCTAAGCCTCGACTATTGGGACGGCGGCATGAGCGACACGCCGGAGACCGACGGTGTCGTATCCGAAGAAAACGTGCAGGCTGCAGAGGCTACGGCGGAGAAGGCCGAAATGACAGCGAAGGACACGGCCGAGAAGGCTGCCGATGCCGTCAACGGCGATTAGCGGGCGCTACAGGCTCAAGCCGCCTTCTTGACCTGTGCGACGATCTTCTTGGCCGCATCGCCCAGATCGTCTGCCGAAATGATCGGCAGGCCGGAATTCTCCAGAATGTCCTTGCCCTGCTGCACATTGGTGCCCTCGAGCCGCACTACCAGCGGCACATCCAGCTCGACTTCTTTCGCCGCGATAACGATGCCTTCGGCAATCGTGTCGCAACGCATGATGCCGCCGAAAATGTTGACGAGGATGCCTTCGACCGCCGGATCGGACAGGATGATCTTGAATGCGGCGGTGACCTTCTCGGTCGTCGCGCCGCCACCGACATCGAGGAAGTTGGCCGGGAAGGCCCCGTTCAGCTTGATGATGTCCATCGTCGCCATGGCAAGGCCCGCGCCATTGACCATGCAGCCGATATTGCCGTCCAGCTTGATGTAGGCGAGGTCGTGCTTGCCGGCCTCGACCTCCATCGGGTCTTCCTCTGTCTCGTCGCGCATCCCCTCGATATCGGGATGGCGATAGAGCGCGTTGCCGTCGAAGCTCATCTTGGTGTCGAGCACCAGCAGCTCACCGCCTTCGGTTTCGACCAGCGGATTGATTTCCAGCATTTCGCAATCGAGCGTCGTGAAGGCTTCGTAGAGCTGCTTCGCCAGGTTGCTCGCCGCCTTGGCCAGCGCGCCTTCCAGCTTCAGCGCATTGCCCACGGCGCGGCCGTGATGCGGCATGAAGCCGGTGGCGGGATCGATCGCGATCGTGGCGATCTTCTCCGGCGTTTCGTGCGCAACGTCCTCGATATCCATGCCGCCCTCAGTCGAGACGATCATCGCAACCCGGCTGGTTTCGCGGTCCACGACCATGGAAAGGTAGTATTCCTTGGCAATGTCGACGCCATCGGTGACGTAAAGGCGATTGACCTGTTTGCCCTCGTCTCCCGTCTGGATTGTGACCAGCGTATTGCCGAGCATCTCCTTGGCATCGGCCTCGACATCCTCGACGCTCTTCGCAAGCCGCACACCACCCTTGGCGTTCGGGGCTAGCTCCTTGAACTTGCCCTTGCCGCGTCCGCCGGCATGGATCTGCGCCTTCACCACATAGAGCGGTCCGGGCAGCTTCTTTGCGCCTTCCACGGCCTCTTCCACGCTGGTTGCCGGATAGCCCGTTGGCACGCCGATGCCGAATTTCGCGAGCAGTTCCTTGGCCTGATATTCGTGGATGTTCATGAGAGACGCGCCTTCGTGCGAATGGAGTCGAGATGTGGTGGGCGCTTAAGCATCATAGGGCGGCGCTTGCAAACCCTGATCTGCGGCATCATTTCGGTCGTTACGCGATGATCGACACGATGAAACTGGAGCAGGTCTGCCGGGAGGCAGGCCATATGGCGCTCGGCAAGTGGCCAGGGCATGGCCACGCGCTCAAAAGCTGGGAGAAAGCGCCTGGCAACCCGGTGTGCGAAGCGGATATCGAGGTCGATGCTTTCCTGCGCCGGGAACTCACGAGCCTGCTGCCCGCGGCTGGCTGGCTGTCGGAGGAAACCGCAGACGATCCTTCCCGGCTGGACAAGGGGCTTGCCTGGCTGGTCGACCCGATCGACGGGACGCGCGATTTCATCCGGGGTCGGGAAGGCTGGGCGGTCTCCGTCGCGCTTGTGAGCGGCGGCCGCCCGCTGGTCGGCACACTGGTCGCCCCGGCGCGCGGCGAGGTCTGGTCCGGCGTTGCCGGGAAGGGCGCCTGGCTTAATGGCACGCGTCTCAAGGCGAGTACTCGCAAGAAGCTGCCAGGCGCGCGCGTACCCGCGCACGACCTTCCGAAAGCTGACCACGATCTGGAGAAGGTGTTTCAGCCCAATTCCATTGCCCTGCGCGTTGCGATGGTGGCCAATGACGAAGCCGATCTCGTTGCGACACTGCGCTGGGGTTACGAATGGGATATCGCCGCCGCCGCGCTGATCGCGCGCGAAGCCGGTGCGCGGGTGTCCGACGCTTTCGGCAAGCCGCTCGCCTACAACAAGCGCGACCCCCGCGCCTTCGGCTTGCTCGCGAGCGCGCCGGGCATTCACGACGCGGCGGTCGAGCGGCTGGCGGGAAGGGCGGAGTTAATGTCTTGAGAGGCCGCCCCCGGGCGGACGTTCGCCCTTGCCTCGCTTCGCTCGGAGCTCCGCCAAACCTCTGAAATCTAGCAATGGGATCGTTGTGTTCATGCGACGAGAGCGCGCGAACTGCGCGCCCGCAGATGCCCCGCAGCCGGACCAAGCGCGGCGGAGGAAATAGCAGCGAGGATGTCCGCGCGGAGGCGCGGACCCAAAGAAAAAAGGCCGCCCCGCATGGGACGGCCCTTTTCGTGGTCTGACGGCAATCAGTACGCTTGCTGCACGTCGTCCTGCGTGACCGGGGTGATACGGATTTCGACGCGGCGATTCTGCGCGCGGCCGGAATCACTGGTGTTGTCGGCGATAGGGTACTGCTCGCCATAACCGATGGTTTCGATGCGAGCGCGCGATACACCGCGCGACGTCAGGTAGTTTGCCACCGATTCGGCGCGGCGGCGCGACAGGTCAAGATTATATTGGTCGCTGCCGGTCGAGTCGGTGTGGCCCATCACGTCGATCAGCGATTGCGGACGATCGACGAGGTTCTGGGCGACGCCGTCGAGCACATTGCGCATGCTCGGCGAGATCGTCGTCGAATTGACGGCAAAGGTTACGTCCGGGAAGCGCACGAGGAAGCTGTCATCGCCTTCGACGACATCCACGCCGGTGCCGGCGGTGACTTCCTCGATCTCGCGAATCTGCTCGTCCATGCGGTAACCGACATAGCCGCCGGCCGCCGCGCCGATGCCGGCGCCGACGATACGAGCGGTCTTTCCGCCGACGATTCCGCCCAGCAGATAGCCGAGACCGGCACCGCCGATGCCGCCGATAGCGGTGCGGGAAATCTTCTGCTCGCCGGTGTTCGGATCGGTGACACATGCCGTCGTCGTGCCGACAAGTGCGACAGACGCAATCGACGCGGTCAGAAATTTCTTCATTTTCATTATCTTATTCCTCCAACTGGGCACGGACCCCTCTGCGAGTGGTCGGTCCTGCTGTCGCTGCAACGTCCATGTGCCCTCCCTGTTCCGCTTGGAGCGGTGCAGACCCCCTTCGCACGCGGCAGCATATCTGTTAGCGCCGCTGTCCTGATGTCGCCCTTTCCCTGGCACTATCTCGCCGCCCTCGCTTTCCTGATCGTGCTCAATGGCGTTTTCGCTATGTCGGAGCTGGCGATCGTCTCTGCCCGCACGGCGCAACTGCGCATGGCGGCGGACAAGGGTAGCCGCAGCGCTGCCGTCGCGCTGCGCCTCGCGGCGGAGCCGGGCAAGTTCCTGTCCACCGTGCAGATCGGCATCACGCTCATCGGGATCGTCGCCGGTGCGGTTTCGGGTGCGACGCTAGGCCAGCCAGTCGGTGAACGTCTGGCGGCGCTCGGCGTCGATCCCGACACGGCCGATACGCTCGGCTTTACTCTGATGATCGGCCTGACGACATTCTTCAGCCTCGTCATAGGGGAGCTTGTGCCCAAACAGTTGGCCCTGCGCGCGGCGGTGCCCATCGCGCTCATCATGGCCAGACCGATGGCTTTGCTCGCAAAGGTGGCCGCGCCCTTCGTCTGGCTCCTCGATGCTTCGTCCAACCTGCTGCTCGCCGTGCTCGGCATTCGCCACAAGGGCGATCACCGCCTAACGGCGGAAGAGCTGCAGATGATTTTCGCGGATGCCACGCGCACCGGCGTGATCGAGGAGCAGGAGCGCGCCATCCTGTCCGGCATCATGCGGCTGCAGGACCGGCCCGTGCGGGAATTGATGACGCCGCGCACCGAAATCGACTGGATCGACATCGGCGCAAGCGAAGCGGAAATGCGTGAGGCGATCGCCGCATCGCCGCATTCGCTGCTGCCAGTGGCCGATGGGTCGCCCGACAAGGTGCTGGGCGTGGTCAAGGCACGCGAATTGCTGGCATTGCTCGTGGCGAAGGAGCGCGTCGTACTTGAATCGCTGCTGCGCAAAAGCGAGGTCGTGCCCGATCAGCTGGACGCGATGGACGCGCTGCGCGTGCTTCAGCAATCGGGCACAGGCATGGCGATGGTCCATGACGAATACGGCCACCTCGACGGGATCGTGACGACAGCGGACGTGTTGGGCGCCATTGCGGGCGATTTCGCCAGCCACCAGGATGAAGGCGACACGCCGATGATCGTGGAGCGAGAGGACGGCTCGCTATTGGTGTCGGGTGCGCTGGCTGCCGATGCCCTGGCTGAACGCCTCGGCCTCGACCTCCCCGAAGGCCGCGAGTTCGCTACCGCAGCGGGATATGCTCTCTATGTGCTGAAGCACCTTCCGGCAGAGGGCGAGCATTTCACCGATCAAGGCTGGCGCTTCGAAGTCGTCGATATGGACGGGCGCAAGATCGACAAGTTGCTGGTTGCGGAAGCATAGGGGTTGTTTGCAAATCAGGAAGGTATCACCGCACTAGCAGCCTGGCCGTCGCCTTGCGGGGCGGCGAGGATGGTGCGGACTTCGGTGCCCTTGTTCACCGTGTAGGTGTCCGGATCGCCGACATTGGAGCGGATGCCCCGATCGGCTTCGCCTGCCAGCTCGATGGCGCGGTTTTCGATCGCGCTGCGCTGTGACGGACCGCCGAAAAGCGCTTCCAGCGCCTGTTCGGATGCCGTGCCCTCGACATCGCGCGGCGCGCCTTCGGTGGGCGGGACGAGGTGGAAATCGGGCGGCACCACCAGCGGCGCCTGGCGCTGCACGGCGAATTCGTCCGGCCGTTCGCGATTGCCGATATCGATGCCTCCACAGGCGCCAAGCGTGCTTGCCGCGCCAGCTGCGATCAGGATCTTCGTCAATTTGGCCATCATTATTCTCTCGTGCATTCGAATGTGCGGGCGCGTCGCGCGCCGATAAGTCAGCTCGCCGCGTCCTGCTCGTTTTTCGGTTTCTCGCGCATGAACAGCGCGCGGGCAAGGATAATCACCACGCCAATGGTGATAGCGGCGTCGGCGATGTTGAAAATGAGGAAGGGCCGGAAGTCCCCGATATGAAAATCGGCATAGTCGATGACGTAGCCGAACAGGTATCGGTCACGGATGTTGCCGAGCGCGCCGCCCAGCACCAGGCCGAGCGCGAAAATGTCGCCCAGCAGCCGCTCCCGCAGCATCCACACCAAGACGACGCAGGCGATGGCGGCGGTTACCGCAACGAGGATCCAGCGCATTTCCATGCTCGTCGCTTCGAACATGCCGAGCGAGACGCCGTAATTGTTGGTTCGGGTGAAGTCGAAGAAGGGGAGGAGCTCGTACTGGTCGCCCACCTGGTCCAGCCCGAGATCGCGCACCACGAAACGCTTCATCCACTGGTCGGCGATGAAGACGAAGACAGCGATGGCAATGCCGATCAGGCGATGTCTGGTGAGCGTCGTCATACGTGCGCGTCCATGTCGGCGACCACGTCTGAGCATCGATTGCAGAGGTCGCCATCCTCTTCGACTTCGGACAGCAACCGCCAACAGCGGCCGCATTTTGCATCGTCGGACTTGGTGACGCGCAGGTCGTCGCCGTTATGCGTGGTGACGGTACCGGTGATGAAGAGCGCTGCCAGCTGGTCTGGCGTGAAGCCTTCCGGAACGTGTGCAGCCGGCACCGCGACTTCGGCTTCGAGGCCTGAGCGGATGACCTTTTCGCGCCGCAGGGGTTCGATCGCTTCCATCACGCGTTCGCGCAGCTCGCGCAATCTCGTCCAGCGGTCCATATTGGCATCGGCAGACGGGATTTCTGGCCATTCCAGCAAATGCACGCTGCCCGTATCCGGATAACGCGTGCTCCACACTTCCTCCGCGGTGAAGACCAGCACCGGGGCGACGTAGCGGATCAGCGCGTGGAACAGCGTGTCGAGGACGGTGCGATAGGCGCGCCGCTCCACGCTGCCCGGCGCATCGCAGTAAAGCCGGTCCTTGCGAATATCGAAGAAGAAGGCCGAGAGATCTTCATTGGCAAATTCGGTGAGTGCTCGGGTGTACGCGTTGAAGTCGAAATCATCGACGGCGCGCTTCATCCGCGCGTCGAGCTGGCCCAGCCGTGCGAGCATGTACCGCTCCAGCTCGGGCATGTCGGCGACATCCACCCGCTCGCTCTCGTCGAAATCGGCCAGCGCGCCGAGCATGTAGCGGAAGGTGTTGCGCAGTTTGCGGTACTGGTCGGCGACGCCTTTCAGGATTTCCGGCCCGATCCGGTGATCCTCGGTGTAATCGACGCTTAGCGCCCACAGGCGGATGATGTCCGCCCCGTATTCCTGCATTACCTTGAGCGGATCGACGGTGTTGCCGAGGCTTTTCGACATCTTGCGACCGTCGGCGGCCATGGTGAAGCCGTGGGTCAGCACTGCTTGGTATGGCGCGCGCCCGCGCGTGGCGCAGCTTTCCAGAAGCGAGGACTGGAACCAGCCGCGATGCTGGTCGCTGCCTTCCAGATAGAGGTCCGCCGGGCTGCGCTGGTCGGGCCAGTTGTCGCTTTCGAGGACGAAGGCGTGAGTCGAGCCGCTGTCGAACCAGACATCGAGAATGTCGGTGACCATCTCGAAGTCCGCAGGATCACGATCGGGGCCGAGCAGCTGCGCGGCGTTTTCCGCATCCCAAGCATCGACGCCGCCATCCATGATTGCTGCGACGATGCGCGCGTTCACCTCGGAGTCGACCAGGTATTCGCCGCTCTTTCGGTGGACGAACAGCGTGATCGGCACACCCCAGGCGCGCTGGCGGGAGAGCACCCAATCGGGGCGGCCCTCAACCATAGAACCGATACGGTTCTTTCCCTTGGCCGGAACGAACCGCGTATCCCCGATGGCATTCATGGCGAGGCTGCGGAGCGTCTGACGGCTCGTCGGCTCGTCCGCCGGGTCGATCGCGCCGCCTTCGCCTTCCCAGCTTTGCTCTTTTTCCAGCTTGCGCGGAGCGACCCCTTCGATCTCACGATCCATCGGCACGAACCATTGCGGCGTGCAGCGATAGATGACCTTGGCCTTGGAGCGCCACGAATGAGGATAGCTATGCTCGTAATCGGCTGAGGCAGAGAGCAGGGCGCCGGCTTCGCGCAGATCCGAACAGATCGGCCCGTCCGGCGCGTTGAATTTCGGATTGATGACAGAACCGTTCCGCTCGTCGGTGCGCGGCAGCCAGCCCCAGTCCTCGCGATAGCGACCGTCGGCATCGACCACGAATTTGGGATTGATCCCATGCGCCTTGCACAGCTCGAAATCGTCCTCACCATGATCGGGCGACATGTGGACGAGGCCGGTGCCGCTGTCGGTGGTGACGAAGTCGCCCGGCAGCAACGGACGCGGCTCGGCAAAGGACCCGCCGAGATGATGCATCGGGTGCTGGGCGACGGTGCCGGCGAGGTCGGCGCCTTTATATCGGCTCTTTGTAATGCCCAGCGCTGGGAACACTTCAACGGATGGCTGGACTGCGCCGTCGATCTCGATGCTAGACAAAGCGGCATTTAGCCGCTTCTTGAACGGCTCAATCAACTCTTTCGCAATGAGGATTCTCGTCGCGTCGTCGGGGAGGCCAGCTGCCTCTGCAGCTTCAGCAGTTGCCACTTTGCCGGATTTCGGAGAGGCGCCTGCAGCTGCCCCGCCTTCATAGACGATATCAAGCAAAGCATACTCGACCTCCGGCCCATAAGCCAAAGCCTGGTTCACCGGGATCGTCCACGGCGTCGTCGTCCAGATCACCGCATGCGCGCCGACCAGTTCCTCGATCGGGCTTTCGACAATCTCGAACGCCACGTCGATCTGCGTCGAGGTGATGTCCTCGTACTCAACCTCGGCCTCGGCGAGCGCGGTCTTCTCGACCGGGCTCCACATCACCGGCTTCGCCCCGCGATAGAGTTGGCCGGTCTCCGCAAATCTCAGCAGTTCGGCGACGATTCCTGCCTCGGCGTCGGGAGACATGGTGAGGTAGGGCTTCGACCACTCGCCGGTCACACCGAGGCGCTGGAACTGCTCCATCTGCACGCCGACCCATTCGGCGGCATATTCGCGGCATTCGCGGCGGAATTCGCGCGGCGGAACCTCGTCCTTGTTCAGCTTCTTCTTGCGGTATTTCTCCTCCACCTTCCATTCGATGGGCAGGCCGTGGCAGTCCCAGCCGGGCACGTAGGGCGCATCCTTGCCGAGCAGGCTCTGCGTGCGCACCACCGCGTCCTTCAGCACCTTGTTCAGCGCATGGCCGATATGAATATTGCCGTTCGCATAGGGCGGGCCGTCATGCAGGATGAAGGTCTCGCGACCGGCACGCGCCTTGCGCAGCTGCCCGTAGACATCCTCCTCCTGCCAGCGCGCGAGAATGCCCGGTTCCTTCTGCGGAAGGCCGGCTTTCATGGGAAAATCGGTCTTGGGCAGGAAGACCGTGTCTCTGTAGTCGCGTTTCTCGCTCATTATGGGCGCGCAGCTAGACGCTCCCGCGCCTCTTCGCAATCGCGTTCCATCTGCGCCTTGAGCGCGTCGAGATCGTCGAACTTCGCTTCGGGGCGAATGAAGTGGTGGAAGGCGATGTCCAGCACCTCATCGTAAAGATCGCCGTCGAAGTCGAAGAAGTAGGGTTCGAGCAGCTCTTTCGGCGGATCGAATTGCGGACGAATGCCAAGATTGGCCGCGCCTTGCAGCTGCTGCCCGGTGGAGAGGATACGGCCCGATACGGCATAGATGCCGAAGCGCGGGCGAAGATAATGACCCATGTCGATATTGGCGGTGGGATAGCCGAGCTCGCGCCCCCGCTTGTCCCCGTGGATCACTTCGCCGCGCACCGTGAAGGGGCGGGAAAGAAGGTGCGCCGCCGTCTCGCACTCGCCCGCCTTGAGCGCATCGCGAATGCGGCTGGAGGAAATCGTCTGGCCATCCTCGCCGACCGGGCCGATGGCGCGGGTGGCGACGCCGCATGTCGCGCCGACCTCGCGCAGCACCTCGACATTGCCGCCGCGATCCTTGCCGAAGGTGAAATCCTCCCCCGTCACCACGCCGCCTGCGCCGATATGGCCGCCGAGCAGTTCCGTCACGAAGCTCTCGGCGCTCATTGCCGCAAGCTCGTCACCGAATTCGAACACCAGCATCGCATCCGCGCCCGCGGCCGTGAAAAGCTCCTCGCGCTGGCCGAGCGTGGTGAGACGAAAGGGCGGGACGTGCGGTGCAAAGTGACGGACGGGGTGTGGATCGAAAGTGGCGACCATTGCGGGCCTCCCCTCGGCGCGCGCCCATTCAACGGCCTCGCTGACGACACGCTGATGGCCGAGGTGAAACCCGTCGAAATTGCCGAGCGCAATCACCGCGCCGCGCAGCGTGTCGGGGACAGTATCGCGGTGGGACAGCCTCACGCCGCGTCCTCCATCGGCGCGATGCCCGCCCGGATCACGCG
This sequence comes from Aurantiacibacter aquimixticola, assembly GCF_003605475.1. NCBI lineage: Bacteria > Pseudomonadati > Pseudomonadota > Alphaproteobacteria > Sphingomonadales > Erythrobacteraceae > Aurantiacibacter > Aurantiacibacter aquimixticola. The sequence goes on from NZ_RAHX01000001.1 coordinate 1,974,440, forward strand.
CAGCGCGTTGAGCCCCATGATCGCGCGTATCTCGTCTTCCGAAAAGCCGTCATCCATCAGCGCCTGCGTCACCTGCACGATCTGCGAGGTGTCGAAGCCGACCTCGACGGATCCGTCGAAATCGCTGCCCAAGGCGACATGCTCCACGCCCACAAGATCTGTCACGTGGCGCATCGCGGCGACGATGGCGGCGGGCGATGTATCGCACACCGCACCGTCGAAATACCCGATGCCGATCACGCCGCCCGTTTGCGCCACGCCGCGTATCTCCTCATCGGTGAGATTGCGGTTGATCGGGCAGGTCGCCTGCACGCCGCCATGGCTGGAGACGACCGGACGGCGCGCCATTGTCAGCACCTCGGCCACGCATTCATGGCTGCAATGCGCGATATCGACGATGATACCCATGTCCTCCATGCGCGGCACGATCTCGCGCCCGAAATCGGTGAGCCCGCCTTTCGCCTCGCCATGCATCGAGCCTGCGAGGCGATTGTCGAAAAAATGGACGAGTCCCGCCATGCGCAGCCCGCCATCGTACAACCGCTGCAGATTGGCCACATCGCCCTCGAGATTGTGCAGTCCCTCCACGGAAAACATCGCACCGATGGGCCTGCCGGTCGCATTGCGCGCATCAAGGACGGCGTCGACATCGTCGGGCGTGCGGACCAGCCGTAGCGCATTTGGCGCACTGTTCGCTGCGCTTTCAAGTCGGCTTGCATGCCAGGCAGAGCGCTCGAAGGTGGAGAACCAGGTGCGCACCGGCTGCAGCTGGCCGATGGAAAGCAGCGTAATATTGTCGCGCGCTTCGGCGCTGTTCCGGTCGAAATTCTGCCCTGCAGGCGATTTGCTGACGCTGGAGAAGACCTGCAGCGCGACATTCCCCTCGATCAGCCGCGGCAGGTCCATATGGCCGCGATCCGCCGCATCAAGCATGTCGCGCTTCCACAGCAGCGTGTCCGAATGCAGATCGACGATGGTGAGGTCGGCATGCAGCGCGCGCGCTTCGTCGGAGATTTCGGGCAGCGGCGCGTCGGCGATGGTGTTCATGTCCCGCTCGGCCATACCGGGGCCGAGGATGAAGACCCCCGCCAGCGCGAGCAGCAGCAATACGCCGAGGATTTTGAGGACGCGGCCGATCATCGGCGGCGCTCGAAGGAAACGAAGTCGAAGGGCGGCGCGGTGTCGTCGGCGGCGTGATGCTCGCGCGCGACCTCGACCCATGTCGGATCGTCTGCGGGGGACCGCATGGTGACGTCGCCAGCCGTGTCTTCCAGCACTTCGGTGAGCTCGAAGCGGGTGCCGTGCTCCCACATCAGGTCGAAGATTTCCGCCCCGCCGATCACGGCGAAATCGCCTTTCCCCGCCAGTGTCATTGCGTCCTCCGGCGAATGCGCGACCTCCGCGCCCTCAGCCCCCCAGCCTCCTTGCCGCGTCAGCACGATATGGCGGCGACCGGGGAGCAGACCGGGCAGACTTTCGAAGGTCTTGCGGCCCATCACCATCGGCTTGCCCATCGTCAGCCGCTTGAAGCGCTTCAGGTCTTCGGGAATCGACCACGGCAGATCGCCATCGCGGGCAATCACGCCATTGGTCGCCCGCGCGACGATGAAGAGGATTTCACGGCTCAAGTCATCCGACCCGGGTGATGTGGCCCAACTTGCGCCCGTCGCGCGCCTCGGCCTTGCCGTAAAGATGCAGATGGTTGGCAGGATCGGCGAGGTGCGATCGCAGTTGCATGGCGGGCGGGCCGATCAGGTTCAGCATCGTGATCGTGTCCGAAACGCTTGCCGTGTCGCCCAGCGGGAGTCCGGCGACGGCGCGGATATGATTCTCGAACTGGCCGGTGACGGCTCCCTCCATTGTCCAGTGGCCCGAATTATGGACGCGCGGCGCCATCTCGTTGAACACCGGGCCGTCATTCGTGGCGAAGAATTCGGAGGTGAGAACTCCAACATAGCCTAGCGCTTCGGCGACCTTGCCTGCGAGCTTGCGAGCCTCCGCCACCTGCTCGCCGACGATACCGGGCGCAGGCAGTTCGCTGCGAACGAGAATGCCCCCTTCATGCACATTGCGGGTCGAGTCCCAGAACCTCACCGCGCCATCGCGGCCCCGCACCAGGATGACCGAGAACTCGCATTCGAACTGCACCATGCGCTCGTAAACGCACCCGCTCAGCGGGACGCGGATGCCCTGTGCATCACCAGCACTGTCGATGCGCCACTGGCCCTTGCCATCATAGCCGTCGCGCCGTGTCTTGAGGATGCCAGGCGTACCCACCCGCTCGACCGCGGCGGGGAGCTCGTCATCCTGATCGACCAGCGCGAAGGGCGCAGGCCGCCCGCCATGCTCCTCGATGAAGCGCTTTTCGCTCACCCTGTCCTGCGCGATTTCGAGGGCGCGGGTGCCGGGGACGAGCAGGTCCGTCGGGATCGCGGCCAGCGGATCGACCGGGACATTTTCGAATTCGTAAGTGACGGCGTCGCAGCTGGCGGCAAAGGCGGTAAGCGCGTCGCGATCGTGCCAGGAGGCGTTGGTGAAATGCGCGGAGACGTCCGCCGCGACGCTGTCCGTTTCGGGCGCGTAGATATGGCATCTGAAGCCGAGCTGCGCGGCCGACATGGCCAGCATACGGCCAAGCTGGCCGCCGCCGAGAATGCCGATCGTGGAACCTGGTGCCAGCACCCCTACCTCGCTCACGCCTGAGGCCGCTCCGCCACCTTGTCGGTCTGCGCGGCGCGGTGATCCTGCAAGCGCTGTGTCAGCGCATCGTCGCCAAGCGCGAGGATCGAAGCTGCAAGCAGCCCGGCATTGGTCGCGCCCGCCTCGCCTATGGCTAGCGTTCCCGTCGGCACGCCAGCGGGCATCTGCACGATGGAGAGCAGGCTATCGAGGCCGCTGAGTGCCTTCGACTGCACCGGCACGCCGAGCACTGGGAGATGCGTGAGCGCGGCGATCATGCCGGGCAGGTGTGCCGCGCCGCCCGCGCCAGCGATGACGACCTTGAAGCCTTCCTCGGCCGCGCCCTTGCCGAAGGCGTGCAGCCTGTCCGGCGTGCGGTGGGCGGAGACGATGCGCGCATCGTAGGCGACACCGAGTTCGTCAAGCACCTTCGCGGCGCATTGCATGGTGGGCCAGTCGGACTGGCTGCCCATGACGATGGCGACGGGAGCGGCCATCTCAGGCGTCCTTCAGATAGCGCATTTCGCCCGGCTGCATCGCATCGTCGAATTCATAGACGATCGGCTGGCCGGTCGGGATTTCGAGGCCGGTTATATCGTCGTCCGAGATGCCGGACAGATGCTTCACCAGCGCGCGAAGGCTGTTTCCGTGGGCGGAAATGATAACTGTCTCGCCTGTCGCCAGCTGCGGCAGGATTTCTGCTTCCCAATAGGGCAGCACCCGCTCAATGGTCAGCTTCAGGCTCTCGGTCTGCGGGACATCGATCCCGTCATAGCGCGGGTCGTTGCCGGGATCGTATTGATCGCCCTCGGGCATTTCAGGGGGCGGCACATCGAAACTGCGACGCCAGATCTGCACCTGCTCGTCGCCATGTTTCTCGCGCGTTTCCTGCTTGTTGAGGCCGGTCAGGCCGCCATAGTGACGCTCGTTGAGTTGCCAGTTCTTGGTTTCAGGGATCCACAGCCGATCGCATTCCTCCAGCGCCAGATGCAGCGTCTTGATCGCGCGCTTCTGCATGCTGGTGAAAGCCACGGTGGGCAGCACGCCCTTGTCTTTCAGCAGGCGTCCGGCGGCGCGCGCTTCCTCCACGCCCTTTTCGGTCACGTCGACATCCCACCAGCCGGTAAAGCGGTTGGCGAGGTTCCATTCGCTCTGGCCATGACGGACGAAGATGAGGGTCGGCACGCTGGTCTCCTGTTTGCGAGAGGGCGCGTTAGCGTTCCTCGCCCTGATTTGGAAGCTCAGCCTTGTTTGTCGTGATCGCCTTGGCCTGCGTCTTGCGGCGGCGCAGGTTCTCCCGCAGCTTGGCGGCGAGGCGCTCCTCGCGGTCGGTATCCTTGCTCATCCGGCATCTCTTGCCGTAAGGCCCGTCGCACCTCAAGCTTGGCTTGACTTTCGACAGGCATGAGACAATAGCGCGCGCCTGTTTCGGTATGCCGCGGTAGCTCAGTGGTAGAGCGCACCCTTGGTAAGGGTGAGGCCGAGAGTTCAATTCTCTCTCGTGGCACCATTTTTCCAAAGGAAAATGGTTTGTTTGTCGGCCTCAAACGCCGGCGTTCGCGTCCGCTCACTTGGCTTGCCTCGCCTTCCCCCTCCGCTCCGCTGCGGGCGGCCGTTCGGCCTTGCCGGGCGTTGCCGGAGCTCCGCAGCACCTCTACGTCGTTGCGCAAGGATCGTCGCGTTTATGCGGCGACAGAGCGCGACTGCACGACCGCAGGTGCCCCGCAGCGAAGCGGAGGGAACAGCACCGAGGACGAAGTCGCGGAGGCGGCTTCGCAAACAAATATTCCTCTCTATAACGCACCCATGCACGACGACGAACCGCTGACCAAACTCGATCCCAGCTACACCACCGTGATGCGCATCGAAGGCTTGCTGACCACGCTTCCCTTCATCATCGGCGCGGGTGTGCTGTCCGTGATGGATATCGTCCCGTCCTGGGTTCCCGGCATTCCCGTCCTGATCCTCGCCATCCTGCTGATCGGCGTCCTGCCGGCGAAGCGGTATCGCTCGCGCGGTTATCAGATGTCGGATGACAGGCTCCGCGTCGTGAAGGGTGTGATGTTTCATTCGGACACCGTCGTCCCGTTCAGCCGCGTCCAGCATCTCGATGTCGAGCAGGGACCGCTCGAACGCGGTTTCGGAATTGCCCGGCTCATCCTGCATACCGCAGGCACGCACAACGCCTCGGTCACGCTGCCGGGCCTTGCCCATGCCGATGCGACCGCCATGCGCGAGGAAATCCGCCAGCATGTGAAGCGCGAATCGCTGTGAGCGAAGTGGAGATCGCGGCGGCCGGCGAGCCGATCGAGACGGATGAGTGGCGGCGCGTCAGCCCGCTTTCCATGGTGGTGCAGGGGCTCGACCTGATTGCGCGCGCATTCATTCCGTTGGCTTTCGTTACATACGGCGTTGCGACAGGGGATGCGTTGGGCACTGATGATGGATTGGGCACGCCTACATTCATTGCTGCTGGCGTGTTCCTGCTAGTCATCGCAATGTCTGCGGTGAGCACATATCTCGGCTGGTACCGGCTGCGTTACCGCATCGGCGCGAACGACGTGCGGCTGGAGCAGGGCATCATCAGCCGCTCCGCACGCTCCGTCCCCTATGATCGCATTCAGGATGTCAGCCTGGAGCAGAAACTGCTGCCGCGCTTGCTCGGCCTGGTCGAAGTCAAGTTCGAGACCGGGGCTGGCGGCAAGGAGGAGCTTAAGCTTACCTACGTCAAGGAGGCCGAGGGGGAGGCGCTGCGCGAGACGGTGCGGTCGCTGGTGGAGGACGCGGACGAGGCGGCCACCACCGGGCCGGAGGCCGAAAATGCCGTACCTTCTGCTCCCGCCGCCGATGCACGTCTGCTCTTTGCGATGAATGAGAAGCGCCTTTTCACCTACGGCCTCTTCAGCTTCTCGCTGGTTATCTTCACCGTGATCCTGGGCGCGGCGCAGCAGTTCGAGTTCCTGCTGCCTTTCGATCTCGGCGATTTGATCGAAAGCTTCGTGGAGGACGAGCGCTATGCCGATGCTGGCGGTTATATTGCAGGCCTCGACACGACCTCGCGCATCGTCGGGATCCTCTGGCTGATTGTCAGCATCATCGGCGTCGGCCTGCTGTCGGGCTTGGTGAAGACATTCCTGCGCGATTACGATTTTCGGCTGGAGCGTACGGCCAAGGGCTTTCGCCGCCGCCGTGGGCTGTTGACCAAGACGGACGTCGTCATGCCGGTGCACCGCGTTCAGGCGTTGATCGTCTCGACCGGCTGGCTGCGCCGCCGCTTCGGCTGGCACGGGCTTAGCGTTATCAGCCTTGCGCAGGATTCGGGCAGCGCCAATCACGATGTCGCGCCATTTGCCAAGATGCACGAGATCGCGCCGATCGCGGGCGAGGCGGGCTTTGCCCTGCCGGACGATAGCGAGGAATGGCGACGGCCGAGCCCGAAATATTACGTCGACAGCGCCATCATCAATGCCATTACATTCATCGTGCTAGCAGCGATCGGCGTAACGGTGGCGCTGGCCATGGAAAACCTGCGCGGCAGCGTCCTTGCGCTGATTGTGGCTCTGGTAGCGCTGCTAACGGCCTTCTTCGCGCTGCGCGAATTCTACCTCTGGCGGTACGATCGCCACGCGCTCGATCCCGATCAGGTGCTGTCGCGCCGCGGCTGGCTTGCCCCGCGCACGCAAATCGCCAATCGCGTGAAACTCCATACGGTCGAGATTGCGCAGGGACCGATCGCGCGCTGGCGCGGCTATTGCGATCTCAAATTCGGGATGGCGGGCGGCAGCTTCGCTTTCGAGGGCCTGCGGGTCGAGGATGCGCGCAAGCTACGCGCTGCCGTTCTGGACAGCATCGCCTCGGTCGATTTCGCCAAACTGGCGCGCTGACCTAGCTTTCGATTTCGGCCCGCAGATCCGCCCATTCGGGATGCTTGCGGAATTGCGCCGCGACATAGGGGCATTGCGGCACGATGGTGAAGCCCTGCTCGCGCGCATCGTCCACCATGGCCTGCACCAGTTTTGCCGCAATGCCTTTCCCGCGAGCTTCGGGCGGCGTGAAGGTGTGATCGGCGATCCGCGCCTTGCCGCGCGCCTTCCAGGTCAGTTCGGCCTTCGTGTCCGTTCCCTCGACATCGGTGCGATAAGCGCCATGCGTCGTCTCGTCGGTTACAGTAATATCGATGTCGGCCATGCCTCACTCCTTCTTGCGCTCAACCGCCGCCGCCGCCATTGCGTTCCGCGATGCAGTTCCTCTCCGATAATGCCGCGCCGGTGCACCCCAGGGTGTGGGAAGCGATGCGCGCCGCGGATGCCGCGGACACGCCTTACGACACCGACGCGCTGAGCCGGGAGCTCGATGCCCGCTTCACCGCATTGTTCGGGCGCGAATGCACCGCAATGTTGGTGGCGACGGGGACAGCGGCGAATTGCCTGGCACTGGCGACGATGGTGCAGCCGCATGGCGGAGTGGTCTGTCACCGCGAAGCGCATATCGAGATGGACGAATGCGGCGCGCCCGGCTTCTACCTCCATGGCGCAAAGCTGTTGCTGGCCGAAGGCGCGGGCGCGAAGCTGACGGCGGACGGCATCGCCAAGGTTCTCGCGGGTATTACGCGCGGCGTGCATCAGGTACCGGCGCAGGCGATCTCGATCACGCAGGCGAGCGAATACGGCCTTTGCTACCGGGCGGAAGAGCTCGCCGCCATTCGCGCAATCGCAAACGATCACAGCCTCGGCCTGCATATGGACGGCGCGCGCTTCGCCAATGCTGCTGCCTTCCTTGGCGGGTCGGCCAGCGAGGCGGCGGGTGATGTCGACGCGCTCAGCTTCGGCTTCGTCAAGAATGGCGGCATGGGCGCGGAGGCGATCGTGTTCTTCGATACCGAGGCTGCCGAGCTGGCGCGCTGGCGGCGCAAGCGCGCGGGCCATTTGCAAAGCAAGGGCCGCTTTCTCGCCGCGCAGGTTCTGGCCATGCTGGAGGACGACCTCTGGCTGGACAATGCGCGCGCTGCCAACGCCGCCGCGCAGATCGTGGCGGATGGCGCGGGCGACCGTCTGGTCCATCCGGCCGAGATCAACGAGTCGTTCGTTCGCATGGACGCTGGCGAACGCGCGGCTCTGCGCGATCAAGGCTTCGCCTTTTACGACTGGGACGAGACATGCGTCCGCCTCGTCACCCACTGGGCGAGCGACCATGACGACGCGCACAAGCTAGCCCGCGCGATCGCTGCCTTATGAACGCTCCCGCCGAGGCGGAAAGCCTGTTCGCCCCGAAGAACCTCGCCGCATTCCTGCTGGTGAGCGTGATCTGGGGCGGCACCTGGCTGGTGATCAAGGATCAACTGGCCAATGTCCCTCCGACATGGTCGATCACCTATCGCTTCATCGTGGCAGCGGCAGGCATGTTCGCGCTCGCCGCCTTTCGCGGGGAACCGCTGCGGCTGCCGCCGGGCGGGCAGCGCTGGGCGCTCCTCCTCGGCATCTTCCAGTTCGTGCTCAATTTCACTTTCGTCTACAATGCGGAGCGGTTCATCACCTCAGGCCTCGTCGCGGTGATGTTCGCTCTGCTGGTGGTGCCCAATGCTTTGCTCGGCCGCGCCCTGCTCGGCCAGCCGATCACACGCGCCTTCGTGCTCGGGTCGAGCATCGCCGCGCTCGGCATCGCGCTGCTTTTCGCGCATGAATACCGCGCCTCGCCTGCGACATTGGGCGAAGTGTTGCTTGGCGCGGGGCTTACGGTGGGCGGCATCCTTGCCGCCAGCTTCGCTAATATCGCGCAGGCTATGGAGGGGGCGAAGCGCTCGCCTTTCCTGACACTGCTCGCCTGGTCGATGCTGTGGGGCGTTGTCATGAATGCGTGCGTGGCGCTGGCGACCCAGGGTCCGCCGGTGTTCGACACGCGGCTGACTTACAGCCTTGGCATACTCTATCTCGGCCTCGCCGGATCCGTGGTGACGTTCCCGCTCTATTACGGCCTGGTGCGGAAGGTCGGCGCGGGGCAGGCCGCCTATTCGAGCGTGATCGTGCCGGTGGTGGCGATGGTGCTTTCTACCTTGTTCGAAGGCTTCGTCTGGGGCTTGCTGCCGGCCCTCGGCGCAGTGCTGGCGCTGGCGGGGATGGTCGTTGCGCTCCGGGGCCGCGCTAGCCCTCCGCCGCGCCGCGCCGTTCCAGAGCCCTGATTGCGCCGAGGCCCTCGCGATAGGTCGGATAGCGCGGGGTCCAACCGAGCACGCGCTTCGCCTTGCCATTCGCCACGCGGCGGTTCTCGGCATAGAATCCGCGCGCCATGGGGGAGAGGTCCGCCTCCTCCAGCGTCTGTAGCGGCGGCGGCTCGACATCCAGCAAACGGCAAGCCTCCTCGATCACCGAGTTCTGGCTGGTCGGCAGATCGTCGCCCAGATTGTAGGCCCCGGTAGGCGCATCGCTCTTGATTGCGGCCATAACGCCGCTGGCGATATCCTCGACATGCACCCGGCTGAAAACCTGCCCCGGCAAGTCGATCCGATGCGCCTTGCCGCTCCGCACCCGGTCCAGCGCCGCGCGACCCGGTCCGTAAATTCCCGGCAGTCGGAACACCCGCGCCCCGCGCTCCAGCCACGCCGCATCGCAAGCCGCCCTCGCCGTTCGCCTACCGGCGCCGATTGGTGCGCTCTCATCCACCCAGGCGCCTTTCTGGTCCCCGTAGACCCCCGTCGAAGACAGATAACCCAGCCACTTTTCGCCGACCAGATTGCCGTAGGTTTGAAGAACAGGATCGCTGCCCGTTTCCCTGTCCGGTGGAACCGAAGAAAGGACCCAGTCGGCTGGATGTATGGCCCTTGCCGTAACCTCCCGGTCCGCGAAGTCGAGATCGCCATCCGAACCCGTCGCCGATACCGTCCAACCCTCCGCCTTCGCCTGTTCCGCAATGCGTTTTGCCGAATAGCCGAGGCCGAAAATGAACAGATGCGCCATGTCATGCGTATTAGCGGTTGGACGCTCATCGCCAAGGAATTACGCAAGCCGCCATGGATATCGCCCGCACACCCGCCACGCCCGACGGCAACCAGCATCTTGCCGATGCCGCGCCAGAACCGCACGATCCCGCCACGATTCGGCGCGAGGATTACCGCCCGTATCCGTGGCTGGTGCCCGACGTCGCTCTGGACTTTGATCTTGGACTCGAAGCGACGCGGATAACTGCAAGGCTGACCGTCGCGCGCAATGCCGAGGCCGATGCTTCGGACACGATCCGCCTCAACGGCGACGATATCGAACCGTTGAGCATCAAGGTGGATGGCGAAGTGTCGAACGACTGGCACATGGATGGCAGCGACCTGATCCTGCCACTTTCGGGCGATGCGCACGAAATCGAGATCGCGACCGCAATCGACCCGTCCGCCAACACCAAGTTAATGGGTCTTTTCGCCTCGAATGGGATGCTGTGCACGCAATGCGAGGCGGAGGGCTTCCGCCGCATCACTTTCTTCCCTGACAGGCCGGATGTGCTTTCGACTTATCGTGTGCGGATGAGCGGGCCGAAGGCGCAATTTCCGGTCCTGCTGAGCAACGGCAATCTCGAGGCGCAGGGCGATGGCGAGGAAGGCACGCACTGGGCCCAGTGGCACGATCCATGGCCCAAACCATCGTATCTCTTCGCTCTTGTCGCGGGCGATCTGGTCGCCAATTCCGACAGCTTCACCACGATGTCGGGCCGCGAGGTCGCGCTGAACATCTGGGTGCGCGAAGGCGATGAGAACCGAACCGGTCACGCCATGGAATCGCTCAAGAGGTCCATGCGCTGGGACGAGCAGACGTTCGGGCGCGAATACGATCTCAACCTCTACAACATCGTCGCCGTCAGCGATTTCAACATGGGCGCGATGGAGAATAAGGGCCTCAACGTCTTCAACACGAAATACGTGCTGGCGGACGCGGAGACCGCGACCGACGGCGATTTCGACGGCGTCGAAGGCGTCATCGCGCATGAGTATTTCCACAATTGGTCGGGCAATCGCATCACCTGCCGCGACTGGTTCCAGCTTAGCCTGAAGGAAGGTTTCACCGTTCTGCGGGACCAGCTTTTCAGCCAGGACATGGGAAGCGAGCCTGTCAAGCGGATCGAGGACGTGCGCATATTGCGCGGGGCGCAATTCCCGGAGGATAGCGGCCCGCTCGCCCACCCGATCCGTCCCGACAGCTATCGCGAGATCAGCAATTTCTACACCGCTACGGTGTATAACAAAGGTGCCGAGGTCATCCGTATGATGCGTACGATGGCCGGTGGAGATGCCTTCCGGAAAGGCACCGACCTCTATTTCGATCGCCATGATGGCGAGGCGGCGACCTGCGAGGATTTCGTCACCGCGATGGAGGATGGTGCAGGGCTAGACCTCACGCAGTTCCGCCTCTGGTACAGCCAGGCCGGCACCCCGAAGATCGGTGTTCGCATGGAGCATCGCGGCGATAGGGCGATTTTGCATCTCAAACAGGATGTCCCACCGACGCCGGGCCAGCCCGATAAGGCGCCGATGCCCATTCCGCTCAGGATCGCGCTGTTCGATCGCGAGAGCGGGCAACACGATGGTGAACAGCTGGTTACGCTCACCAAAGCTCAAGAAAGCTTCAGCTTCGACAGCATCTCTTCGCTTCCGGTGCTCAGCATCAATCGTGGCTTTTCCGCGCCCGTGACCATCGAACGCGAAATTTCGCAGGACGATCTGGTCTTCCTTGCCGCGCATGACGACGATCCCTTTGCGCGCTACGAGGCGCTGCAGGATCTTGTCGTAAGTCACCTAAAGGCTGCCGTTTCGGGCCAATTGGAAGAAGCTGCGAAGCGGGATGGCGAGGAAGCCATCACCAGCGCATTCGCCTCCGTGCTGGCCGACGACAGCCTGGATGAGTTGATGCGGGGCGAACTGCTCGTCCTGCCCAGTGAGACATACCTGGCCGAAACGATGCTGGTGGCTGATCCGGCAGCGATCCATTCCGAACGGCAGGCATTGCGCGGTGCGATCGCCCGCGCGCTGGAGAGCGAATTTCTGAATCTACACGAACGCGCCGGCGCCGTGCCTTTCGGCATGGATGCTGCCGCAAAGGGCGCGCGGAAGGTGAAGACGCAGGCGCTCATCTATCTCGCTGCCGGCAATCCCGACGTGGCGCGCCGGCGCGCGTGGTCGCAGTACGAACAGGCCGATAACATGACTGACCGGCAGGGCGCATTGATGGTACTTTGCGGCTTGTCGGGCATCGAACGGACCAATGCGCTGATAGACTTCTACAATCGCTTCCAGGGCAATCCGCTGGTCATCGACAAGTGGTTCGCGCTGCAGGCAAGTTCCATGCATCCCGCTGCGCTCGAACATGTGAAAGCGCTGGCCGATCATCAGGATTTCACGCTCAAAAACCCCAATCGCGTGCGCTCGCTCTACATGGCGATGGCATATAGTCCGCACGCATTCCATGCAGCGGACGGCGAGGGCTATCGTATGATCGCTGACCTGATCCTGGCGCTGGATCCGATCAATCCGCAGACGGCATCGCGTTTCGTGCCGCCTCTGGGGCGCTGGCGGCGGATCGAGCCGAAACGTTCGGCCTTGATGAAGGAGCAGCTCGAACGTCTCGCTGCCGCGCCCGGGCTTTCGAGTGACACGCATGAACAAGTTAGCCGCAGCCTTGGATAATCCGCGCGCGATCATCCGCAGCGAGGCGCTAGGCGGCGTTCCGCACGGCTTCCTGACCGGGATCGCCTCCACGGCCGAGCCCGATCCAGCGCGCATTTCGCCCGGTGCGCAACTCGTGCTGGTGAAGCAGGTGCATTCGGCCACCGCGCTGAGCGTGGACGCGCCCTTCGTCGGTGCCCCACGGCCGGAAGCCGATGCCATGGCAACCGCCACGCCGGGTCTCCTGCTTGGAATCGTAACGGCCGACTGCGCGCCCGTGCTTTTTGCGGACAGAGAGGCGGGTGTGGTAGGCGCAGCCCATGCCGGGTGGCGGGGCGCGCAAGGCGGGGTGCTGGAAGCCACGGTGAAGCAGATGGAGACGCTCGGCGCCGAGCGCGCGAATATACGGGCAGCCATTGGACCAACGATTGCGCAATCAAGTTACGAGGTCGATGAGGATTTCGCAGAACGATTCGACGCACGCGATGCGCGCTTCTTCGAGCGCGGCGAGCCGGGGAAGTATCAGTTCGATCTGCCTGCCTATGTTCGGCATCGCCTCGAAGAATTGCAACTTGCGGCGGTCGACGATCTCGGCCTCGACACTTATGCCAGCGAAGATCGCTTTCACTCCTACCGCCGCGCCACGCATCGGGGGGAGGACAGGACGGGCCGCCAGTTCTCCCTGATCGCGCTTCCCGGATAACCGCGTTGCAAAAACTGCAAGAGCAGGTGCCGGATTAGGGCGAAAAGGCGGGTTGGCACGGCAGGCAAGCTGGTCTATTGGCGCGCCAAGCTGCGCTGCCATGCCCGCACTTCACGGGCGATTTCCGGGGCGCGAGAATGCATCAATCCGGCTGCGATCCGCCTGTCGAGGCGGCTTCCGGCTTCGATAGGCAAGGCAAGGACATGGCAACGACCACGGGCTCCCCCGACTCGAATGAACCGGTCGCCGAAACCACCACGGAAGACGGCGTGCGCCGCCGCGACTTTCTTGAAGTCGCCGCGGTATCGGCCGCCGGCGTGGGTGGCCTCATCATGGTCTATCCGCTCGTAAGCCAGATGGCCCCGTCGGCGGACGTGCTGGCCGAAAGCACGACCGAGCTCGACCTTTCGTCGCTCGAAGCGGGGCAGGCGATCAAGGCCACCTTCCGCAAGCAGCCGGTCTTCGTCCGTCGCCTGACGAGCGAGGAAATCGCTGAAGCGAATGCCGTGCCGACCGGTTCTCTACGCGACGCGGAATCGCTCGCCGATCGCACGCAAGAGGGACATGAAGACGTATTGGTCGTCATGGGTGTCTGCACCCATTTGGGCTGTGTGCCGCTGGGCGCTGCCGAAGGTGAGAACAAGGGCGAATATAACGGGTATTTCTGCCCGTGCCACGGTTCGCATTACGACACCGCAGCGCGCATTCGCAAAGGCCCGGCGCCGACCAACCTGGTGGTGCCGGAATACCAGTTTACTTCCGATACGACGATCCTGATCGGATAGGACTAGCAAGAGACCTGATATGAGTTTTCCCTGGGCCAGAGAATATCAGCCGGCGAACGGCTTCACCAAGTTTCTCGACGAGAAGCTGCCGGTGCCACGCCTCGTCTACAATGCCGTAGGTGCCGGTTACCCGGTCCCGCGCAACCTGTCCTATTTCTGGAATTTCGGCGTGCTTGCGGGGTTCTGCCTCGTCCTGCAGATCGTGACTGGCGTCGTTCTCGGTATGCATTACGCCGCCAATGCCGAAATCGCCTTCGCCTCGGTCGAGCACATCATGCGCGACGTCAACTGGGGCTGGCTGATGCGCTATGTCCATGCGAATGGCGCAAGCTTCTTCTTCCTCGTTATCTACATCCACATCTTCCGCGGGCTTTTCTACGCATCGTACAAGCCGCCGCGCGAAATGATCTGGCTGCTGGGCGTCACGATCTTCCTGCTGATGATGGCGACCGCCTTCATGGGCTATGTTCTGCCCTGGGGTCAGATGAGCTTCTGGGGTGCACAGGTTATTACGGGCCTTTTCAGCGCCATTCCCTTGGTGGGTGAGCCGCTGCAGGTTTGGATCCTGGGCGGTTTCGCACCGGACAACGCCGCGCTGAACCGGTTTTTCAGCCTCCACTATCTGCTGCCCTTCGTGATCGCGGGCTGCGTCATCCTGCACATCTGGGCGCTGCACATTCCGGGTTCGAGCAACCCGACTGGTGTGGAAGTGAAGCAGGAAAGCGACACCTTGCCGTTCCACCCGTATTACACGGCGAAGGACGGCTTCGGACTCGGCATCTTCCTGTTGCTGTTCTTCGCTTTCGTGTTCTTCCTGCCAAACGTGCTCGGCCATGCGGACAATTACATCCCGGCGAACCCGCTATCGACGCCCGCACACATCGTGCCAGAATGGTATTTCTATCCCTTCTATGCGATCCTGCGCGCCTTCACCTTCGACTTCATCCTGCCGGCGAAGCTCTGGGGCGTGCTCGCGATGTTCAGCTCGATCCTTGTGTGGTTCTTCCTGCCCTGGTTGGATAAGGGCCCGGTGCGTTCTGGCCATTATCGCCCGCTGTTCCGCAAGTTCTTCTGGTTCGGCCTCATTCCCTGCATGGCGATCCTGTTCGTCTGTGGCGGAGCGCCGGCCGAAGAACCGTGGGTAATGTTGAGCCAGATCGCGACCGCCTACTACTTCCTTCACTTCCTGGTGATCCTGCCGATCGTGTCGTCGATCGAGCGTCCGGACCCGCTTCCCTATTCCATCACCGAAGCGGTGCTGGGGTCGGACAAGAAAGCGGTGTTGGGCGAGAACGCCGAACCGGTAGCCGTCTGAGCCGGACCGGATTAGGGGAATAACGAAATCATGATCCGCCTTGTTGGTATTCTCGTCGGCCTCGGCTTCACCTTCGTGGTGATGATCTCTTTCGCGGTCGGCGCCTACACCGCCGCGACCGAGCCGGCCGAAAAGCCCGCCTATTATGCCTTCCACAAAGAGCCGGTGCAGCCCGCCGGAGGTTTCCAGTTCGATGGAGCTTTCGGGACATGGGATGTCGCCCAGCTCCAGCGCGGGTATCAGGTCTATAAGGAAGTGTGCGCGGCCTGCCATGCGATGGATTACGTCGCGTTCCGCAATCTTGCCGAACTCGGCTATTCCGAAGCACAGGTAAAAGCCGAAGCCGCGACCTGGCAGGTGCCGGGCGTCGATCCAAACACCGGTGAGGCGACGATGCGCCCGGCCACCGCGACCGACTATTTCCCTTCGCCCTATCCCAACAATGTGGCGGCTGCTGCGGCGAACAACAACGCGATCCCGCCCAACCTCTCGCTGATAACCAAGGCGCGCAACAACGGCTCGAACTACGTCTATTCGCTGCTGGCCGGTTATGCCGATCCGACCACGTATCGGAATGAAGATGGTGCTGTCTTTGCCGAGGCCGCGCCGGGTTCGATGCCTGGCACGGGTCTGTATTTCAATCCGTATTTCGAGAACCTCAACATCGCGATGGCGCCGCCGCTGACGACGACGGGTCAAGTCACATATGCCGATGGCACGGAAGCGACGATTCCGCAGATGTCCGCGGACGTGGCCGCTTTCCTTACCTGGACGGCAGAACCCAGGATGATCGTGCGCAAGCAGACCGGATGGTGGGTCATCGCCTTCACGCTCTTCGCGACGATCCTCGCCTGGTTCGCCAAGAAACAGGTCTGGTCCGGGGTCAAGCCGACCCGGCGCGACTGATCGGGTGAGTGCCGCCACGTCCGCAGCGGACGCGGTGCGGCCGCTAATCCGAACCATTCCCGATTTTCCGAAGCCGGGCATCCAGTTTCGAGACATCACCACGCTGCTGGCCGATGCATACGGGCTGCGTGCTGCGACACACGGACTGGCCGAGCTCGCGGCCTGCCATCCGTGCGATGTCATCGCCGGGATCGAAGCGCGTGGCTTCATCTTCGGCAGCGCGCTCGCGGTCGAAGTGGGATGCGGCTTCGTCCCTCTGCGCAAGCCAGGCAAACTGCCCGTCGACACGATCGGCGAGGACTATCAGCTCGAATACGGCGAAGCGCGGCTCGAACTCGATCCGACGCTGATCGTCGACGGCGCGCGCGTGCTGCTTGTCGACGATCTGTTGGCGACCGGCGGCACGGCAGTGGCCGGGGCCAGACTGCTGCGCCGTGCCGGTGCGGTGGTCGAGCAAGCGCTGTTCGTCATCGATCTGCCAGATCTGCCCGGGCGTGGGGCACTCTCGGCAGAGGGCGTCGAGGCGCATGCGCTTATTGCGTTCGAGGGCCATTGATCCGCAGGCAAGTGGGAAAGGTTCGCGTCCACGCGCATTTGGCGTATAGCAGGACAGGATAACGGGAGGATCATGGAAACTCAGGCGCTTACAATCGCATTGGTCGGCGTGCTCGGCATCGGTGCCCAATGGCTGGCCTGGCGCACGGGATGGCCCGCCATCGTGCTCATGCTCGCGGCCGGTTTCCTTGCCGGGCCGGTGCTCGGCTATTTCGGCTACCCCCTGCTCGATCCCGAAGCCGCATTCGGAGACCTGCTCGAACCGATGGTCGGCATCGGTGTCGCCATCATCCTGTTTGAAGGCGGGCTCAGTCTCGATTACCGCGAGCTCAAGAAATACGGCGAAGGCGTCTGGCGCCTCGTTTTCCTCGGCGTTCCGCTGGGCTGGATCTTCGGAACGCTGGCCTGCTATTATATCGCCGGACTCGTCCTTCCCGTGGCGATCCTGTTCGCAGGCATCCTCGTGGTGACCGGGCCTACGGTCGTCCTTCCACTCCTGCGCCAGTCGGCAGTGCAGCAACGCCCCGCGGCCTTGCTGAAATGGGAAGCCATCGTCAACGATCCCATCGGCGCGCTGTGCGCCGTGGTCGCCTATGAATATTTCCGCGCCACCGTGGATGGCGGAACCGCGTTCGAGGTCGTGCCGCAGATCGCTATCGCGGGCGCCCTGTCCGGCGTAATCGGCTATGCTGCGGCAAAGCTGGTCGCCTGGAGTTTTCCCCGCGGCCTCGTGCCCGAATATCTCAAAGTGCCGGTGCTGCTGGTTCTCGTCGTCGGCGTCTTCGTTGTCTGCAACAAGATCGAGCATGAAGCCGGGCTGGTCGCGGTCACCGTCATGGGCATTGCGCTCGCCAACATGCACGTGTCGAGCCTTCGCAGCATCCATCCGTTCAAGCAGAACATCGCCGTCCTGCTCGTGTCGGGCATCTTTATCTTGCTGTCGGCCTCGCTCGATCTTAGCGAGCTGACCTACCTCAACCCGTTCGAGGTCGAAGGGCTGCGGCTGTATCTGTTCCTTCTGGCGCTTCTTTTCATGGTGCGACCGGCGACGATCCTGCTTTCGCTGCTTGGAAGTTCGGTCCCCTGGAACGAGCGCCTGTTCCTTGCCTGGATCGCTCCGCGCGGCATCGTGCTCGTCGCCATCAGCGGCCTTTTCGCGCTGCGATTGTCGGATCTTGGCTATGCCGACGGTTCGATCCTGATCGGCCTGAGCTTTGCCGTGGTCGTGGCGACGATCGTCGCGCACGGTTTCTCGGTCGACATCGTCGCCCGTCTTCTCAAGGTGAAGGGTGCGGAGCGTCCTGGGCTTCTTATGGCGGGATCGACACCTTGGACCGTCGGCCTTGCCGAAGTCCTTCAGAAGACCGACACGCCGGTGATGATCGTCGATTCTTCGTGGCAACGCCTGAAGCGTGCGAGGACGCGCGGCCTGCCGACCTATCATGGCGAAATCCTGAACGAGGCGACCGAACACAATCTCGATCTGACGCCGTTCCAGTCGCTGGTCGCCGCCACCGATAACGAGGCATACAATGCGCTCGTCTGTTCGGAATTCGCGCCGGAGATCGGCACGGACAAGGTCTATCAGCTGGGCGAAGGTGCGGACGATGACGACCACCGCCAGATCCCCGCATCGCTACGCGGACGTGCGCTCTTTGCCTCCGGCTTCGGGGTGGACGACGTACAGCAGCGCCAGCAGGAAGGCTGGGTCTTCCGCCGCACCAAGCTGTCCGAGCAGTTCGATATGGACGATGCGCGCGAAAGCTTGCCGGAGGCGGCGAACATGCTGCTGCTGATCAAGCCGAGCGGCGAGTTGAAATTCTTCACTCACGCTGCCGCACCGGAACCGCAGCCGGGCGACCAGATCATCTCCTTCTCGCCGCCGCGTGCGCAAAGCGAGGAGAAGGCGGCGAAGAACGCGGAGCGCAATGCGACGCGCAACCAATCAAAGGGCGGCCCCAAGCCGGAGCCCGCATGAGGACGAGAGACCACCCCATGACCAATCGTCTTGCTATACGCGCGCTAACCTTAGCAGCGCTTGGCGCATCGGCACTCGCTTTGGCGGCATGCGATGTGCGCCGAGACAGTGATGCGGAGGAGCCCGCGCCTACCGCTACGCCGAGCGAGACTGCATCGCCCGATGCCGAGACCACTCCAAGCCCGAGCGCGACGCCCGTACAATCCATCCTGCGGGACGAGACCGCGCCGGAACAGGACACGGTCCTGCCCGCGCAGCCCATCGAGCTCGTCATCCCGTTTCCCGACGGTGCGGATATCGGGGGCGATGCCGAGCGCATGCTGGCCGGCGTCATCGGCTCGCGCGCGCTCGAAGAAGAGGACTGGCAGGTAATTCTGCGCGGCCATACCGATTCGTCCGGTAACGATCAGGCGAATCTGCGCGCCTCGCGCGCTCGCGCCGAAGCGGTCGCTGCCTGGCTCGTCGAACGCGGCGTGGATGATGACCGGATCAAAGTGATCGCCTTCGGAGAACAGAACCCCATCGCGCCGAATGCGCTGCCCGATGGCTCCGCTAATGAGGAAGGCCGTCGGGAGAACCGCCGCGTCGAACTCACGATTGAGCCGGAGGGAGGCGCGCAGGACGATAGGCAGAGCGATGCGACAGGCGGTGATGCACAAGCGCGCCCGACGGCGCGCCCCAGCGCGGCGCGCACTTCGCGCCCTTTTCGCGACTGACGATCTTCGCTTGACGTAGCCGCCCCGCCGGTGGCAATCGCGGCATTGGAGTGCGGGTATAGCATAGTGGTAATGCTCCAGCCTTCCAAGCTGGCTAGAGGGGTTCGATTCCCCTTACCCGCTCCAGAAACTTACACCTCCATATTGTCGATCAGGCGCGTCCCGCCGATCCGCGCGGCCACGAAAAGGCGGGAATTGCCGTTATCGGTATCGAGCCGTTCCAGTGTATCGGCATCACGCAATTGCGCGTAATCGACCTGCGCAAAACCGGCACCGAGCAATTCGTCCTCCAGCATGCCGAGGGTCGGATGGACTTCCTGCCCATCGCGAATGCGCGCGATCGCCTCCTCCATCGCGCGGGGGAGAGTGGCGGCCGCTGCGCGCTGTTCGGGTGACAGATACGCATTGCGGCTGCTCATCGCGAGACCGTCCGGCTCGCGCACGGTCGGCACAGCAAGGATCGCCTCGGCGCGCGGAAAGGACAGGTCGAGATCGCGCGCCATGCGGCGGATGACGGCAAGCTGCTGCCAGTCCTTTTCGCCGAAAAATGCCATGTCCGGCCGCACCTGGTTGAAGAGCTTGCACACAACCGTCGCCACGCCGTCGAAATGGCTGGGCCTGTCCGATCCGCATAGCCCGCCGCTTACGCCCGAAACGCTGATATTCGTGGCATAGCCCGCAGGGTACATCGCCGCGCCATCGGGCGCCCACAGCAGTTCCACGCCCTCGCGGTCGAGCTTCGCGGTGTCCTCCGCCAGGGGTCGCGGATAGGCATCCAGATCTTCGCCCTCGCCGAATTGCCGCGGATTGACGTAGATCGAGGCGATAACGTCGTCCGCCTGCTTCATCGCCTCTCGTATCAGGGTCAGATGCCCGTCATGCAAAGCGCCCATCGTCGGCACCAGCGCCACCGTGCCGCCATCGGCGCGCAACTCTTCCACAGCTTCGCGCAGGGCGTCGATTGTCGTGACGGTTTGCAAGGGTTCATGCCTTCCCTATTGTTAACGGCGTCCGGGGCGCATTGCCTCACCCTATGAGAGAAAGCCAGCTTTTGACCACGCCGCACCGCATCGTCTTCGCCAATGAAAAGGGCGGCACCGGAAAGTCGACGACGGCCGTGCATGTCGCCGTGGCGCTGGCTTATCAGGGCGCGACGGTGGCCGCGCTCGATCTCGACACGCGGCAGGCGACCTTCTTCCGTTATTGCGAGAACCGCAGCGATACGCAGACGCGGCGCGGCGCGACCTTGCCCGGCCCGGTGTTCGACACATGTCACGGCGACACGATCGAGAGCCTGGAGGCAGAAGCTGCCCGCATCGGCGAAGGCGCGGACTTCATCGTATTCGACACGCCGGGGCGCGACGATCGCTTTGCCCGCCATGTCGCCGCAAGTGCGGACACGCTGGTGACGCCGATGAATGACAGTTTCGTCGATTTCGACCTGATCGGGCAAGTCGATGCCGAGACCTTCAAGGTGCGCAAGCTCTCTTTCTATGCCGAACTGATCTGGGAAGCCCGCATCAAGCGCAGCCGGGTTCAGCTGGAGGAAAGCAGGCGCGAGATGGACTGGGTCGTGGTTCGCAACCGCACCGGCTACACCGATGCCCGCAATCAGCGCCGCATCGACCAGGCACTGACCGAACTGTCCAAGCGGGTCGGTTTCCGCGCGGTCCAGGGCCTGTCGGAGCGCGTCATCTATCGCGAGCTTTTCCCGTCCGGCCTGACTCTGCTCGACAAGGGGCATCTGGGCGAACTGGGAACCAGCCATCTTGTCGCGCGGCAGGAATTGCGCAATCTGGTGCAGAACTTGCGCCTGCCCATGCCCAAGCGTGACGGCGAGGTGCCTCGCGCCGATCTTCCGGCCACCGCGCCCGCGCACGAACCCGCCTGAGATGATGCGCCTAATCGTCCTTGCCGGCCTCGGACTGCTCGCCTTTCGCTGGATCACCGGCCGCTGGCCGTGGCAACCCAAGGTATCCACTCGCAATCAGGCGATCTTCCGTGCTCGTCGACTGCTCGGTGTCGAAGCAGGCGCAAATCGCGCGGAGATCATGGCTGCGCATAAGCGGCTGATCGCCGTGGTGCATCCCGATCGTGGCGGTTCGAGCGACCAAGTGCATGAAGCGAACGCCGCGCGCGATCTGCTGCTGGACGAGTTGCCCCGCGAAGTGCGCTAAGCTACCGCCGGGCCAGAGAAAGGTCCGCAAAGCATGAGCCACGATTTCCACCCCACCGTCCTTCGCGAATATGATATTCGCGGCATCATCGGAGAGACGCTCGGCCCCGACGATGCCCGCGCCATCGGCCGCGGTTTCGGCACGCTGCTGGCACGCGATCTCGGCGATGGCGCGGTGCCGCTGGTTGCCGTGGGTTACGATGGCCGCGTCAGTTCCCCCATCCTGGAAAGTGCGCTGATCGAAGGACTCACCGCGAGCGGCTGCAATGTGCGCCGCATCGGGATGGGCGCGACCCCCATGCTGTATTACGCCGAAGCGTCAGCCGAAGAGGTGGATGGCGGCATTCAGATAACTGGCAGCCACAATCCCGCCAATTACAACGGCTTCAAAATGGTATTTCGCGGGCGTCCGTTCTTCGGGGCCGATATCCAGCGGCTCGGCGAGATCGGCGCTGCCGGAGAGTGGATAGACGGCGCCGGTAGTGTCGAGACGATAGAGATCGAGGACGAATACGTTGCTCGCATGCTCGCCGCGCTGGACAGTATCGAACCGAGCGCCCTGGAGGGCCTCACGGTGGCGTGGGACGCCGGCAATGGCGCGGCGGGCCCCGTGCTCGAAAAGCTGGCTGCGCGGCTTCCCGGCACGCACCATCTCCTCTTTACCGAAGTCGACGGAAACTTTCCCAACCATCATCCTGATCCCACTGTCGAGGCAAACCTTGCGGACCTGAAGGCCCTGGTCGCCGAGAAGTCCTGCGACTTCGGAATTGCCTTCGATGGCGATGGCGACCGGATCGGCGCGATCGACGGCGAAGGCCGCGTTATATGGGGGGATCAACTACTGATGATCTACGCTGAGGACCTCCTAGGGAAACTACCTAATTCGACCATTATCGCCGATGTGAAGGCGAGCCGCGCGCTGTTCGATCATGTGGAACAGCACGGTGGGAAGCCGCTGATGTGGAAGACCGGCCATTCGCTGATTAAGTCCAAAATGAAGGAAGTTTCTTCGCCGCTGGCGGGCGAAATGAGCGGTCACGTCTTTTTCGCCGACGAGTATCACGGTTTCGACGATGCGCTTTACGCAGGCGTGCGACTGATTGCTGCCTCGGCTAGGCTTGGAAAATCGGTGACGCAGCTTCGCGGTGAAATGCCTGCCATGCTCAACACGCCGGAAATGCGCTTTCAGGTGGATGAAAGCCGTAAATTCGCCGCCATCGAGGAGGTGAAGGCGCGCATGACCGGCGATAACGTGCCCGAGGGCGTCGAAGTGAACGCGACCGACGGCGTTCGGGTAAATACGCCCGATGGCTGGTGGCTGCTGCGCGCCTCGAACACGCAGGATGTGCTGGTCGCGCGCGCGGAAAGCGAAAGCGAGGCAGGTCTGGAGCGCTTGATGGCACAGATCGACGAACAACTGGCGCTAAGCGGCCTCGAACGCGGCGAGAGCGTAGGGCATTGAGAGGAAAATCATGAAAATTGTTTTTGCACCGCTGGCAGCCTTCGGGCTCGCCGTTTCGCAACCCGTGATGGCGCAGGACGCGCAAACCGTCAGCGAAGACGACATGGCGGTGGTCGGCGAGATGATGGCGGAGCTGTTCCAGTCCGAGCCGCTGACCGCCGAACAGCAGGCTCGCCTGCCGGCTGCGCAGCAAGTCGTCGGGGCGATGATCCCCGAAGGCTCCTATGCCGAGATGATGCGGGAAGTGATGCAGAATACGATGGCGCCCATGTTGGGCCTCATCGGCAGTCCGGAAGTCATTCTTATGTCGCGGATCGATGTGGACGAACAGGTGTTCAACGCCATGTCCGAAAACGAACGACGCGAACTGATGACCATGCTCGATCCCGCATATGAAGAGCGCGGGTCGGTGATGATGGACGCGCTGATGGGCAGCATGTACGGGATGTTCGACGTCATCGAAGAGCCGATGCGTGAAGGGCTGTCGAAAGCCTATGCCGCGCGCTTCACCGCCGATCAGCTGGCCGATATCGCGGTATTCTTCGCAACGCCGACTGGGCAGGTTTACGCTCCAGAATCCATGGCGCTGTTTGCCGATCCGCGTGTCATGTCGGCAAGCATGGAAGCGATGCCTGCAATGCTCGGCAGTTTCGCCAATATGGAAGCCGACATCGCCGCGGCGATGGCATCTCTGCCTGCCGAACGCGGTGTGGACGACCTCACGGCTTCCGAGCGCGCGAGGGCGGCCAGGCTCCTCGGCGTCAAACCCGCCCAGCTTGGCGACGTGATTCTCCCGCCAACGGGAATATAGGACAGAAAAAGGCCCGCATCGCTGCGGGCCTTTTCATTTTGGGTGATATAACCGATCAGGATTCGCTGATCTGCTCCTTGCCGGACCGCATATCGGTCTGATGCAGGCGCAGGTTGTTCTGCACGTGATCGACTCCCGACACATCGTAGATGCAGTCTTCCGCACGGCGCTTCTCCCAGCGCGTATTGACCTTGCCGTCGAGCGTCACTTCACGGTCGGAGACGGTCACCTGAATGTCCGTTGCGTCCACGCCGCGATCATCGGTCAGCCGGTCACACGAGTCTTCCAGAATACGCTCGTCCGAACGCCTGTAATTGCTAGGCCCACGACCGCGATTGTCCATTTCCCGGCGACGTTCTGCGTCTTCGTCGCCAAACCAGCTAGCAATTTCGTCACCGGCCTTGTCGAAAAAGCCACGTTCATCGCGATTAGTGCTGCGACGCGAATACGTATCCTGCGGCCAGAAACTGCCGCCGCCGGTCATCTGCTCGGGACCGGCGAGCGGCTCCTGTCCACCATAAGAGTCGCCTCGGAAATAGCCGTGATTGGCGCGTTCGCCCGATCGTTCGAAGCCCGTGGCATCGCGGTCATACTGGTCGAGCGGGTTGTAATCGCTGCGCGCGCGTGAGGGCATCGCCGTCTTGCGGCGACCGCGTCCGCGCTGGAAGTCGCGGTCGAACCGGTCGGAGTATTCATCGTCGCGCTCGCGATACATGCTCTCGCCATATTGCGAGGACGAGCGCTGCTCTAACTGCTCCTGCTGGCGGCCATAGCCGCGATCGTCGTCGTAATAGCGATTGCTTTCGTTCGATTGGTTGTAACGGTTTGGCATAAGTGTGGCTCCTGCGTTTGAGAGTGTCGCCTGTGTGCGTTGGGAGGCCCGGCGATGCGCCCCATTGGCGCGGTATATTGTGAGAACGGTTGAGCCCGCCTGCCGGTCCACAACGCGGCGCGGCTGGTTCACGCTTCGGCTGATCGGCGACAGACAGCCTGCTTTCCTACGCAGCCGCGCTCTGCGAAGGGATCGCCATGTCCATTCTCACGCCCTTCTCCATCCGTCGACGAATCCGCGGAAACACGCCCGGCCTTTTTCGTTTCAGGACAGTGTCACACCTGTCACACCCTGCCCTGGCAACGGCCTGGTGAGCGCTGTGCCGCCCGAGATCGCGGACTGGTTCTCCGGCCGCGGCTGGCGCGTGCGGCGTCATCAGGCGGAGATGCTGGCAGCCAGCGATGCTGGCAAGCACGCGATGCTCGTCGCCGATACCGGGGCTGGCAAGACGCTGGCGGGCTTCCTGCCGACGCTTGCCGCGTTCACGCCGTCCCGCATTGCCGATGGCGCGCGGCCCGAAGGGCTCCACACACTCTACATCTCGCCATTGAAGGCGCTGGCGCACGATGTGCAGCGCAATCTCGTCACTCCCGTCGAGGAAATGGGCCTCGACATTCGTGTCGAGACCCGCAGCGGCGACACGTCGTCGGACAAGAAGCGCAGGCAGCGCAGCAAGCCGCCCAATGTGCTGCTGACGACGCCGGAAAGCCTCTCCCTCCTGCTGAGCTATCCCGAAAGCTTCGACCTGTTCGCAGGACTGAAGCGCGTTGTCGTGGATGAAGTGCACGCTTTCGCGACGCAAAAGCGCGGGGACATGCTCGCCCTGTCGCTCAGCCGCCTCCAGGCGATCGCGCCCTCAATGCAGCGTGCTGCCCTGTCAGCCACGGTTGCGGATCCGGAAGCCTTCCAGGGCTGGGTCGCGCCATGGGGCGATATCGATCAGGTAGAGCTGGTGATCGGCGAGGAGGGTGCCGAGCCGCAGGTGGAGATCCTGCTGCCCGACGAAGAACGCGTTCCGTGGGGCGGCCACGCAGCCACTTGGTCCATCCCCCAGCTCTACGGGCGTATCCGGAAGAACAGGACGACGCTCGTCTTCACCAATACGCGCTTTCTGGCGGAGTACATCTTCCAGCACCTGTGGGACGCGAACCACGACAATCTGCCGATCGGCATCCATCATGGCTCGCTAAGCAAGGAGGCCCGACGCAAGGTCGAAGCGGCGATGGCGGCAGGCGAATTGCGCGCGCTGGTGTGCACGGCCAGCCTCGATCTCGGCGTCGATTGGGGCGATATCGACCTCGTCGTACAGATGGGCGCTCCGAAAGGATCGAGCCGCCTACTGCAGCGGATCGGACGCGCAAACCACCGGCTCGACAGCCCTAGCCGTGCCCTGCTCGTCCCCGGTAATCGGTTCGAGTTTCTCGAGGCGACGGCCGCCCGAGACGCGGTGAAAGAGGGCATGCGCGATGGCGAAGACTTCCGGCCCGGCGGCCTGGATGTACTTGCTCAACATGTGATGGCCTGCGCCTGCGCCGCACCATTCGACGAGGCGGCATTGCTGAGGGAGATACGCTCCTGCCTGCCCTATGCGGGCGTCGATGAAAGCGTCTGGGGCCGTGTGCTCGAATTCGTGGCGACGGGCGGATACGCGCTGCGCGCTTATGATAAGTTCAAGCGCATCACGAAGGACGGCGATGGCCTCTGGCGATTGAGCCATCCCGAGCACGCACACCGCCATCGAATGAATGCGGGCATCATCCTCGATGCCGAGATGCTCGAGGTTCGGTTCCGCAATGGCCGCTCGCTCGGCAAGGTGGAAGAACGCTTTGCCGCCTCGCTGAGGCCCGGTGACACGTTTCAATTCAGCGGCGTGAATGTCGAGGTCGAGCAGCTCAAGGACATGGAGCTGATCGTTCGGGCGAGCGCCAAATCCGCCATGATCCCGAGCTATGGGGGGCTGCGCCTTCCGCTCACCACACATCTGGCCGATCGCGTTCGCACCATGCTGACCGACCGCGCGGGCTGGGCGCGTTTCCCCGACGATGTGCGCGAATGGCTGGAAGTGCAGGACTGGCGCAGCCATTTGCCGGGTCCGGACAATCTGCTGGTCGAGAGCTTCCCCCACGCCAAGCGGCATTACACCGTTTATTACACCTTCGTCGGCTGGAACGCGAACCAGTCGCTAGGCATGCTGATTACCAAGCGCATGGACGAGATGGGGCTGATGCCCGGCGGTTTCGTGGCGAACGATTACTCGCTGGCGGTATGGGGCCTGAAACCGGTGACCGACCCTGCGCCGCTGCTATCGCCCGATATCCTGACGGAGGAGTTTATCGACTGGGTGCAGGACTCGCACCTGCTGCGCCGTGCTTTCCGCGAAGTCGCGGTGATCGGCGGGCTGGTCGAGCGCCAGCATCCGGGCAAGCGCAAGACCGGGCGGCAGGTCACTTTCAGCACCGACCTCATCTACGATGTGCTGCGCAAATACGAACCGGATCATGTCCTGATCGAGGCTGCCTGGGCCGATGCGCGCGCTCGAATGACTGATATCGGAAGGCTTGGCGACCTGCTCGATACAGCCGCGGAAAAGCTCGATTTCGTCGAGCTCGATCGGGTCAGTCCGCTTGCGGTGCCGGTGATGGTAATGATCGGCCGCGAAAGTGTGCCGCAGGGTGCGCAGGACGACGAACTGCTGCTGGAGGCGGAGAGCCTAGCGGGAGCGGCGATGCGGGTGGATGGCGTGCCGGAGGAGTCGGACAGGTCAAATTGATCTAGCGATTAGGCGAGGCGCAAGCCGGTGTTTCGGCTAGCGGGGCAACCCGTTCGATTGGTTCGACTACGATGCTGGTGTCATTAGGTGTCCGAGTGATCATTAGGCGCAGAGAGTCGGAATCGAAATGTCGATGATCATCTAAGTCACCGAAGCAGAACTTGTTCGCTCCACTGCGCTTCACTAACGAAAGAACTCGTAGCGACAATTCGTAGCTGGCATTGGGATCCGGTGCGAAAACAAGGCTTGGCTCTACAGGCAGCATCAAATTCCCAGTCAGCTGTTTCCGGAGTTCCCGTTCGGAGACGGTTTCGCCGTTCCATTGGATGGTCCCATCCTCTTTCGGCACCACGACATTGACCAGCGCATCGTCCGAGAGGTCCCATGCCTCGGGAGGCAGCGAAAGGGGTCCCGTGGTCGGGATGTCTACTTCAAGAGCGTGCGTTTGCATGGGCGCATCGACCCAGATGACCATGCCGACGAATAGCGCGACCGCGACTGCAATGACGTCGTAATTGCTTCGCCGGAATGGTCCGCCGTGATTGTATGGCAGCCGAGGTGAGCGCCGAAGCTTACTCGGCATCGAAGCGGCGATACTGGTGATTACCATCGAAAGCGAAGCGGGAGATGTCGGCGTCGCCTACGAGATGGATGACCTGCACCGCGTCCTCGTAGCTCGTGTTCGCGTCTGGCCGAAAGCGGACCACCGGATCGGCCGGGTTCGCTTTGGCGGCGGCGAGGCGGGCTTCGAGCTCAGGATGATCGACGGCCTCGCCATTCCAGTAGATCGTGCCGCCGCGCGATAGTGTGAGCGCGATTTGCTGCGTCTCTCGGCTTTTGGTTTCGCCGGTCGGAAGGTCGACTTCGATCGAGTCGGTCGCGAGTGGGATAGAGAGGATCAGCATTACCAGCAGGACGAGCAACACATCGATCAGCGGCGTGATGTTGAGTTCGCTCATGGGCGGCGCAGGCGTGGTTGCATAGGGCCGGGCGAGCAGTCGCGATTGCAGAGCCATCGGGCAGTCTCCTCTGTTTGTTACATGATAACATCACAGAGATTGCCCGCTGTCAAATCGGACCACGCGGCATGGACGCATCGTGGGCACAAAAAAGGCGGCCGAGGCCGCCTTTTTCAGTAGTGTTGTGGGAAGACTTACTCGCCCGAACCGAACTGGCGATACCGCTCATTTCCGACGAAGCCGAAACGCGTAACGCCCGAGCTCTTGATGATGTCGAGAACCCGTGCAGACCGGTCGTAGCTGGCATTGGCTTCCGGTTCGAACTGCAGTTCGGGCTCCGGCTGGAGCTGCATCGACTGCTGCAGCTGGAAGACCAGACCGCCCTCATCGACCTGTTCACCGTTCCACAGGATCTCGTCATTGGGCGTGATCACCACCTTGTTGGTGATCGGATCGACTTCCGGCTCATTCGTCGGTGGCGACGGTTGCGGCAGGTCGACATTGATCGCGTTGGTGGCGACGGGAATGGTGATGATGAACATGATCAGCAGAACGAGCAGGACGTCGATCAACGGCGTCATATTCATTTCCATCATCGGTGCGCCGTCGTCGCTACCGCCAGACATTGCCATGTTTGCGTACTCCTAATTGACGCTGCGAGCGTGCCGCTCGCGCATCGTGAATTCAGCCTTCCGGATCGACCGGGTTCGAGATGAAGGCTACGGTCGGGTAACCGGCGGCCTGCACGTTGAAAATCGTACCGGCGACACAGCGCCACGGTGCGTTGACGTCTCCGCGGATATGAACCTGCGGGATCAATTCGGGGTCGGCCATGATCGCTTCCGGTCCACCGGCGCGCTGCACGATGTTATCGAGACGCTCGAAGGCGACATCGTAAAGCTCGGTCGAATCGACCAGCGTGGTGTTGTTGAAAAACACCCGGCATTCGCCGTCACGCGTCGCGCCAGTATACCCGGAGCGGATCGTGCGCGGTGTGCGACCTTCCGCATCGGTGGTCGTGACCGTGATGAGCAAATTCTCGACCTTGTCGTCAGATTCCTGGTTTTCGATGATCGGGATCTGCAGTTCTTCGACAGTCTGGATAGCGACCGGGACAGCGATCAGGAAGATGATCAGCAGCACCAGCATGATGTCCACCAGCGGTGTCGTGTTGATGTCGGACATCGGCGTCGCTTCGCCACCGCCCATACTGATTGCCATAATCTCGTCCTATCTCACGTTACATCTGGAGGCGGCGGGCGCCAGCATGCGACAAGCGCCCGCCGATTTCACTCTGTCTTAGCGCTTGGTCGGCGTGCCACCCGACGTCGTAGAGGTCGTGCCCGCAGTGCCGGCCGGGCGCGCGGTGCTGCCGGCAGGCTTGGCGGTGGCGGGCGCAGTCTTCGCAGCCTGGCCGGAAGCCTGGGTGGAGTTCGACGTCATCACTGCCGGCTTAACGGCGCCATTGGAGGTGATATTCGCCTGCAGGTCGGTCGAAAAACCGGACAGCATCGCAGCGATGCGACGGTTGCGCGACTGAAGGTAGTTATAGGCGAACACCGCAGGCACGGCGACGAGCAGACCGATGGCGGTCATGATCAGCGCTTCGCCGACCGGGCCGGCGACCTGGTCGATCGAGGCCGAACCGGTGGCACCGATCTTGATGAGCGCGTTGTAGATACCGATCACCGTACCGAGCAGGCCGACGAAGGGTGCGGTCGCGCCGACCGTGGCGAGGAAGGGCAAGCCACCTGCAAGCTTCGCATTGATCGAAGCTTCCGAGCGCGCGAGCGTGCCATGCAGCCAATCGTGCGATTCGAGATTGTCGTCCATCTTAGCCGACTCGTTGCCGGCACGGATGCCGTCATCGACCAGCTGACGCCAGGCGCTGTTCTTGTCGAACTTGGTTGCGCCTTCCTTCAGCGAACCGGCACGCCAGAAAGCGGCGCGATTGGAACGATATTCCTTCATCACCTTGTTCTGCTCGAAATACTTGGTGATCAGGATGTAGAACGATCCAACCGACATGATGATCATGACGCTGAGAATGAACCAGGCGACCGGGCCGCCTTCTTCCATTGCCTGCACAAAGCCGAAATCAGCTTGCGGAGCCTCTCCGGATGCGGCGGTCAGTAGTTCGATAAGCATGCTGTGGTTTCCTTAATCAAAAAACGTTCGGGTCCAGTTCCGAAATGCTATTCGGGAAGCCGGTAAACGATGGTTTGCGACAGTGTCGATTGTATCGGATTGCCAGCGTCATTGAGAGCAGGGTTGTAGCGCGCATAGCGCTCCATCCCGCGGCACGCCGCGTCGTCGAGCGTGCTCGAACCCGAGCTTCCCGTCACCGAGCACGCGGCGACGCGACCGTTGGTGCCAACGGTTATGTTCATCCGCACGGTGCCCTCTTCTTCGCGGCGAATGGCGCGCGAAGGATAGTCACCCTGAATCCGTCCAGCCCAGCGCCCCTGCCCATCAGGTGTGGCAGCGCGGGCACGCGAGGGCGGTGTCGGGGTCGGTGTCGGCGTCGGTACTACCGTCGGAATGCCGGTGGGCTCGGCCCTCGGCACTCTGGTAACTACAGGCCGCTCCGGAGGTATATTCACTTGCGTCCGAACATTGGGAGGATTCGGGGCGATATTAACGGGCGGCGGCGGCGCAACCGGCGGCGGCGGTGCAACCTCCACCTGCGGCTCTTCGGGTGGCGGCGGTTCTTCCTCCGGCTCCGGCGGTTCAGGCTCCTCGATATCCACGGTGGTAACCCGCTCGACGGCTTCTTTCACCGCCGAATATGCAAGCCCGGTCACGAGCGCATAACCGATACCAACATGGATGAGGGCAACGATGATAATCGCGATAATGCGATTACCGCTCATTTCTTGGTCAGCGTAAGCCATCCAGTCCCTTCACTCCATCTCATTTCGCCGGGTTTCCGGCCTTCGCGATCAACAGGATTCGCACCCTGCCAGTCGCCTTCGTCCCTTGTCCAGCATGGATAACATGCCGGAAAATCCAACGGGGCGCGAGAATTTTTGTGCCCCATCGGCAACAGCCGGGAAATTTTTGGCAAGTCCCGGGCCGCAGGGGGCGCGTCTTAACGAGGCGGAAAGGTCAGGGCAAACGCTTTATCGGTTAAGTCCCAATTCACGCCTTCTGACGCCTGAGGGCTGCACAATGCGCAAGGCGCGCCGTGCCTTGCCAAGCCGCATCGAGCCGGGGCAGAGGACTTTTCATGAAAAATGACAAACGCTTTTCGGACGCACTCAAACTGACTCTGACCGCCCTCGCTGCAGCCGCATTGCCCGCATGCGCGGCATCGCTGCCTTCTCTGCCTGGCACGGGCGGTGCGCCGCAGCCGCAGGCGGAGCTGCCGGAAGCCCAGGCACCGACCTATGCCGATCTGGTAACGTTCGCGCGCGCCGCGCCGCTGGTGGCGATTGTCACGGTGGACGACCAGGCGGTTTTCCCGGTGGAGCGCGCCCCCGATCTCGCACCGGGCCGCGCACGGCTCTATCTTGAATCTTTAACCCGTAACCTTTTGACGTCGCCCACGGGCGTCGGCGAATCGCTGACCTTCGTCACCGATGTCGATCGCGATGCGGATGGCGACGCGCCCGATCTGGAGGAACAGGATTTCATCGTCTTCGCCAGCCTTGTTCCGGGGCGCCCCGGCGAAGTGCAACTCGTATCCAGTCGCGCAATCCTTGCGGCAGGCCCCTCGATCGAAGAACGAGTCCGCCGCGTTCTGCGCCAGCTTGCAGCAGCAGATAGTCCGCCAACAGCCACCGGCGTTCGCGACGTGATCTCCGTGCCTGGCAATCTTGCGGGCGAATCGGAAACGCAGATGTTCGTCGAAACCGCGCGCGGTGCACCGGTTTCGCTCAGCGTCGTGCGACGTCCCGGGCAGCAACCGCAATGGGGGGTCTCCTTCGGAGAGATTGTCGACAGCGCAGCGCGCCCGCCAGCGCCAGAAACCCTCGAATGGTTTGCGCTCGCCTGCTTTTTGCCCCGCGAACTGCCAGAGAGCGCGTTCCTGCAGGCCGATAGCGATGCGCGCCAGCGGGCCCGCGCCGATTACGCCTTCGTGCTTGAAGAACTCGGCCGCTGCGAAAGGCGCTTCACCTGAGGCTGGCCAAGCCTCGATGGCGCGACTACTCCGCACGCCGCATTGCACAATAGCGGGGACGACATGGCGGAACAGTTGCGAATAGCTTTGGCGGGTCTCGGCACGGTGGGCGCGGGCGTGATCCGCCTGCTCGAGGAGAATGGTGACACAATTGCGCAGCGCGCCGGGCGGCCTATCGCGATTAGTGCCGTTTCCGCGCGGGATCGCACGAAGGATCGCGGTGTCGACCTGTCCGGCTATGCCTGGGAGGACGACATGACGCGGCTGGCTGCGCGCGATGATGTCGATGTCGTTGTCGAGCTGGTTGGCGGATCGGACGGCCCCGCGCTCGCTCTGGCGCGCGAGGCGCTGGGCCATGGCAAGGGCTTTGTGACGGCCAACAAGGCGATGGTCGCCCATCACGGTCTCGAACTGGCGGAACTGGCGGAGCAAGAGGACGCTCCGATGCGCTATGAAGCGGCGGTTGCGGGCGGTATCCCGGCCATCAAAGGAATCGGAGAAGGCGCTGCGGCCAATCGGATCGCGCGAATTTACGGTATTCTCAACGGCACCTGCAATTACATCCTGTCGGAAATGGAAAGCAGCGGGCGTGATTTCGGCGATGTGCTGAGCGAAGCGCAGGTACTGGGCTATGCCGAAGCCGATCCCACGTTCGATATCGAAGGCGTCGACGCGGCGCACAAACTCGCCATCCTGGCCGCCCTCGGATTCGGCACGCGGCTCGATTTTGCTGATGTCGAGATGATCGGCATCAGCCGCATCCGCGCTGCGGACATCGCGCAGGCCCGCGCTTTGGGCTATGTCATCCGCCTTATCGGCCTTGCCGATTGCGAGGATGGCGGGCGACTCTTCCAGCGCGTCGCGCCCTATCTGGTCCCAGCGTCGCATCCTCTCGCCGGGGTATCCGGGGCGACGAACGCAGTGGTTGCCGAGGGCAACTTCGCAGGCCGCCTTCTGTTCGAAGGCGCCGGCGCGGGGGACGGCCCCACGGCCAGCGCGGTCGTGGCCGACATCATCGACATCGCCCGCGGCAACACGCCGCCGCCGTTCGCGGTCCCCGTATCGGCGTTGCGCCATACCGAAAGCGCCGATCCCGCCAACCGCCGGAACCGCGCCTATCTGCGCTTCGTCGTCGCGGATCGCCCCGGTGTTCTCGCCGAAATTACCGCCGCCATGCGCGATGCGGGGGTGTCGATCGAAAGCATGATCCAAGAGGGTCATCCGGAGGACGATGAGGGTCCGGTCCTGGTCGGCATGGTAACGCATGAGGGCCGGGAGGGTACTGTGACCAAGGCAATGGACCTGCTCGAAGGATCGCCCAGCCTGGCCGAAGCGCCGCTGGTGATGCGGCTGCTCGGTTAGTCCTCGTCCGACAGGTCGATCGGCACACGTTCGCCAGTCAATCGCTCATCCATTTGCTCCCCGGGCGCGGCCGAAACCAACGCTGCGTCCTCTGCACTAAGCGGCTCGGCGAAGGCGGTGGTGTCGACCATCAGCGCGGGTTCGGGCGCCCAGCCGAAGCGGATGCATCCGGGGCCGGGGTTCGTCACCCAACAAGGCGGATCGGTCAGTCCGGGAATGATCCGCCGGTCGGAACGCGTCGGCCGTGGGATGGGCGAGAGGTAGCGTTCCGTCTCCGGCAGTTCGGCGCAGACGAGGATGACGTCCTCGTCCTGCGCCTCGGTCTCGCAGCGATCCTGCCGCGTGATCGGCTCCTGCTGCGGTGTTTCATCCTCGCCTTCGAGTTGCGGGCCGTAAGCCTCCTGCGCTCCGGCGGGCGAGGCAGGCAGGCCGAGAAGGAGGAAAGGCAGCGCCAGCTTTCTCGACATTGCCTCAACCCCTCTCTAAGCGGTGCGGCACCATCACCCGGGAGAGTGAATTGCCGATGAACTCCGATACCCAAAGCCCGAGCGAAAGCGTCCTCGACCGCGTCCTCGTGCTCGAAATGGTGCGCGTCACCGAAGCCGCAGCCATCGCCGCTTCCGACCTGATCGGACGGGGAGATGAAAAAGCCGCCGACGCCGCCGCCGTGGAAGCCATGCGGGGTGCCTTCGACACGCTCTACATGGATGGCACGGTGGTGATCGGAGAGGGAGAGCGAGACGAGGCGCCCATGCTCTATATCGGCGAGAAGGTCGGCATGGGGAAGGGGCCGAAGATCGACATCGCTCTCGATCCGCTGGAAGGCACCACCATCACCGCGAAGGCCGGGCCCAACGCGCTCGCCGTGCTGGCGGCGGCGGAGGAGGGCTGCCTGCTCAACGCGCCCGATGTCTATATGGACAAGATCGCGGTCGGCCCAGGTTATCCCGAAGACGTCATCAGCCTCGAGAAGTCGGTGAGCGAGAATGTCGAGGCGGTGGCGAAGGCCAAGGGCGTGGAGCCGAAGGACATCATCGTCTGCGTGCTCGACAGGCCGCGCCATGCCGACATCATTGCGGAGCTTCGCTCGCTCGGTTGCGGTGTCGTGCTCATCGGCGATGGCGATGTGGCGGGCGTGATCGCGACGACCGACCAGGACACCACGATCGACATGTATATGGGCCAGGGCGGCGCGCCAGAAGGCGTGCTGGCCGCCGCAGCCCTGCGCTGCGTGGGCGGACAGTTCAACGGGCGGCTCGTTTTCCGCAATGCCGACGAGCGCGCTCGCGCCGCCAAGTGGGGCATCGAGGATCTCGACCGCATCTACAAGCTGCACGATCTTGCTAGCGGCGATTGCATCTTCGCAGCCACCGGCGTCACCGAAGGCTCGCTGCTGGACGGCGTGAAGCGCCTTCGCCGCCCGGACGGCTCCCGCGTGATGACGACCGAGAGCGTGGTCATGCGCGCGAGTAGCGGGACCGTGCGCTGGATCAGGGGCGAGCACCGAATCTGACGGAATTGGCTGAAGTCCAACCGCGCGCCGAAGGGGAGAAAAGCTTTGCAGCTTTTGCCAAGTCAGTGGCTCGCGAAAAACATCGCACTTCAGCTTGTGCTTGCGATCGGCGCATTTTGGACACTCATCTCTGACCTTCCAGTCGCCACTGGTATTGCAATCGCCGCGGCTGTGGTCATTTTGGGCATCGCATTGAGGAAAAGCGTCGGCGTCAAGCTGGTCTGGAAAGCCGCATTGCTGGTCTTGTCGCTGTCAGGCATGTCGATCGCGCTTCTGCTTGGCTCGGCGATGCAGCATCGTGCTGTCTGCGACGATGTACATGGAAATAAGGTTTGCTCACCCGGGATCTACGCGCCCCTGCCTTACGACAATCCGCGACGGCCGATGTATAATTCGGCCCGCTAGATCGCCGTTGATCTGACGACAAAGCGCCTCGCCATGTTGCACTCCCATGACCGTCCGCTAGGCCGGGACAGCACCAGCCAACAGGGATTCGCGCTCCATGAAGATCATGTCCGGCAACTCCAACCTGCCGCTCGCTCGCGCCATTGCCGGATATCTCGAAGTGCCGCTCACCGATGCCAGCGTTCGCCGGTTCGCGGATGACGAGATTTTCATCGAGATCCATGAGAACGTGCGCGGCGAGGACGTATTCATCGTTCAGTCGACGAGCTATCCGGCCAATGACAATCTGATGGAGCTGCTCATCGGGATCGATGCGCTGCGCCGCGCCTCGGCCGCCCGGATTACTGCCGTGGTCCCCTATTTCGGTTATGCGCGGCAAGACCGGAAGCCCGGCCCGCGCACGCCGATTTCCGCCAAGCTGGTCGCCAATCTCATTACCGAGGCAGGCGCTGATCGGGTGCTGGCGGTGGACCTGCATGCAGGGCAGATCCAGGGTTTCTTCGATATCCCGACCGACAATCTCTACGCCGCGCCGACGATGGCGGCGGACATACAGGCGCGCTACGGCGACAAGGATCTGATGGTCGTCTCCCCCGATGTGGGCGGCGTGGTGCGTGCCCGCGCGCTCGCCAAGCGGCTCGACAACGCGCCGCTCGCTATCGTCGACAAACGGCGCGATCGCCCGGGCGAAAGCGAAGTGATGAACATTATCGGCGACGTGAAGGATCGTGCCTGCATCCTGATCGACGACATCGTCGATTCGGGCGGCACGCTCTGTAACGCGGCGCAGGCGCTGCTCGATCAGGGTGCGAAAAGCGTCGCCGCCTATATCACGCATGGCGTGCTGTCCGGCGGCGCTGTGGCGCGGGTGGACAAGAGTGCACTGACCGAGCTCGTCATCACCGACACGATCAAGCCGACCGATGCCGCCGACGATTCCAGCCGTATTCGCGTTCTAACCATCGCCCCGCTGCTGGGCGAAGCCATCCGCCGCATCGCCGACGAAAGCAGCGTGTCGAGCCTGTTCGATTAGGGTCTAGGCCACAGCGTCCTGCGGGCCGGAGCGCGGTTCGCTGTCGGGGTCGCGCCACGGGCCGAGTTCATTGGCCGAGAGGCGGTTCAGGGCATCGAGCCGCCGTCGCTGACGCACTTCGAGTGCGAGGCGCAGGAAGGGGTGCGGGCCGGTCTGCAATTCGCTGGGCGGTCGGTCGAAGAAGCTGCGCACTTCCTTGATCCGGTGCGACTGGTCGAAATAGCGATCCTCGATCTCGGGCCGGTCCTCGGGCCGTGCGACATCCAGCAGCGCCGCGCCCATGTCGAGCACGCGTGCCCGGCGCAGCGCCTGTTTCGGCGTGAGGCCATAGGCGTGTTTGATCGTACGCTCTATCGTGCGCTTGGAGACATCGTGCTGGCGTGCGAATTCCTCCACCGTCATGTCCGGATCGGCGAGGCATTGCTGTTCGAAATCGAGGACGATTGGATCGGGATCGGGCCAGCCGGCCTTCTCGATCAGCGGGCGCACAAAACCGTCTTCCAGCGCGCGCAGCCACAGATCGTAAGGGCTCTCCAGCGGGACGAGCGAACCGATGGGGGTGTCGCGATCCAGATGTTCGTCGAGATCGATGATCCGATCCACCATCGCGCAATTGTCCGGCAGGCCTAGCAGCGATGCGGCACCGGCGTTGAAATGCAGCGTGATGGCGACATAGCGGCCCGAAATTCCAAGCGGCATGCAGCGGGTCTGCGGGCCGAAATAGAGCGCGCGGCCATGCGGACCGGGCTGCCACACCTGCTCGCCATCAGCCGTGCCTGCCGTCCACGGATCGTGATAGATGATCGTCATGCAGGGATGATCGACAACGCGGCCACACTGGATCCGCATTCCGTCGGGCAATTCGCCCTCGGCAATGCTCCACCAGTAACACCAGGGAAGAAGGTCGGACGCAGGGGCGCGGGAAAGGGCGAGCGGTGATCCGCTGCGTGTCGCGCCTGTCCGCGACGTGATGTGCGGCCCCTGTGCCATTAACCATGCCTTCTGCGCCTCGCACGGCCCGATTGCAACTTTCTCACCACCGGCTAGGAGAAAGTGCATGATTTCCGACAGCGATATCGCTCTGGCTCACCGCTGCGCCGACGCGGCGCGCGATGCCATCCGCCCGCTTTTCCGTGGCGAATACGATTCCGACTCGAAAGCCGATGCCAGTCCGGTGACCGAAGCCGACCGGGCAGCGGAAGCCGCGATGCGCAAGCTGATCGAGGCGGAATGTTCGGCGGACGGCATTCACGGCGAGGAATTCGGTGTGAAGGACGGCGCGAGCGCGCGCCAATGGGTGCTCGATCCGATCGATGGGACCACCGCCTTTCTGGCCGGCCGTCCGATCTTCGGCACGCTGATCGCGCTGCTGGTGGATGGCTTTCCGGTGATGGGCGTGATCGATCAGCCGATCCTTGGTGAACGCTGGATCGGCATTGCCGGGCAGGGCACGCGCTTCAATGGCAAGGCTGTGAAGGCGCGGCTGTGTCCGGAGCTCGGCAAGGCGACCATCGCCACAACGGGGCCGCATTATTTCAGCGTCGAGCAGGGAGATCGCTTCATGGCGCTGGCCGGGCAGACAGACCACAGGCGCATGGTGATGGGCGGCGATTGCTACAATTACGGCTGCCTTGCCTCGGGCCAGCTCGACATCGTCGCCGAGGCCGGGCTGAAGCTGCACGACTACGCCGCGCTCGTCCCGGTGGTCGAAGGTGCGGGCGGGGTGATGAGCGACTGGGGCGGCGAGCCGCTCCATGCGGAGAGCGACGGCACCGTGCTCGCACTAGGCGATCCGGCGCGGCTGGAGGATGTGCTGGACGTGCTTGCCAACGACTGACCGATGGTGCGGCACGGCTCGGCATCGCTTTGTTGCGCCTCGGCACCACCGGTTCGGTCAAATATGACAGATCGGTGAAGCATCATTTCCGAGCAGGGCGCGCGAGCGTATTTTCCCGCAAGGCCGGATGCGCCAATAGAGCGCGTTGAGCCCGCAAGAGGGAGAATGTCATGCGTATTTTGCCGATCTCTACATCGAAATCACGTGCCGCCTGGCTCGCAGGATGTGCGACGCTCGCGGTCATGGCCACACCCGCTCACGCGCAGGAGGGGCAGGAGCCGGTCGCCGCCGAGGAAGACGATCTCAATAATGCGATCATCGTTACCGCCACGAAGCGCGCGGCCAACATTCAGGACATTCCCTTTTCCATCAACGCGCAGACCGCCGATGACATCCAGCGTTCGGGCGCGGTTACGATCGAGGACCTGTCGCGCAATGTCGCTGGCTTGTCGGTCCAGAATCTCGGCCCCGGGCAGAGCCAGGTCTCGGTGCGCGGCGTGTCCGCCGGACAGGTCGTGCGCGACCAGCCGGGCGTGAAGGAACAGGTCGGTGTCTATCTCGATGAAAGCGTCATCTCGCTCTCGCTCTTCACCCCCGATCTCGATCTGTTCGATCTCAACCGCGTGGAAACCTTGCGCGGCCCGCAGGGCACGCTGTTCGGTTCAGGCAGCGTCGGCGGCACCATCCGCTACATCACCAACCAGCCGGTCATCGGCCTGACCGAAGGTGTGGTCGAAGGGAACATCAACCGCGTCGACGGGGACGATCTAGGCTACCATCTGAAGGGGGCGATCAACGTGCCGCTCGGCGGCAATGTCGCGGCGCGCGCGGTCGGCTATTATACGCAATATGGCGGCTTCATCGACGCCGCTGGATCGGGCGGCGGGCAGAACGTCAATGATGGCGAGCGCTATGGCGGCCGCTTGTCAATCCGCTTCGACAATGGTGCCGGGCTAAGCGTCACGCCGCGCGTGGTCTACCAGCGCGTCGAGGCGAACGGCTTCAACCGGCAGGAGGTGTTCAATCTTTACGCCAACCCCTTTACGGTAAGCACCGATCCTTTCATCTTCGACGATCGCCAGCAATTCCTGCTTCTGCGCGAAGGGTTCGAGGACGAGACGCTGATCGCCGACCTTGTCGCCGACGTGGATCTGGGCGGCATCATCCTCACCTCGGTCACGTCCTACACGGACCGCGAGATCCTCGTCAGCCGCGATGCGAGCGCGTTGACAGGGTCGGTCTCGGTCGATCTCGATCTCGACAACGACGCAGTCTTCCTGCCCTCCAACCTGCGCGACACGACCGACCTCGAAACGTGGACGCAGGAACTGCGGCTGGCATCCGACACGGACGGCCCGCTGCAATGGCTCATCGGCGGCTTCTATCAGGACACCAGCCGTTTCTATCGCCAGCGCTTGCCGACGCCGGGTTACGCCGCGTTCGTCGACGATGCGCTCGGCGATGGCACGTCTGCCGCGGTCGCCAATGGCTTCGACAATCTGGACAGTCCGTTCAACTCGGACCTGCCTTACGATATCGAACAGTTCGCCGTGTTCGGTGAGGCGACCTATTCGCTGACCGACCGCTTCGATATCACAGCAGGCGCGCGCTATTACAATTTCGACGAGACGCGCACGATCACCACGGGCGGCTTGTTCGCCAATGGCGATGCCGGTCAGGTTGACACGACCAGCTCGGACGGGATCAGCCCGCGCGTGCTGCTGAGCTACGACATCACGCCCGATCTCACGCTGAACGCGCAGGCGTCCAAAGGCTTCCGCCTTGGCGGCGTGAACGATCCGCTCAACACACCGCTCTGCAATGACGAGGATCTGGCACTGTTCGGCGGTTTCCAGGACTATGACGACGAGTCGCTCTGGAATTACGAAGTCGGCGCGAAGGCGCAGGGCCGCGGCTTCTATGCCAATGCCGCCGCCTTCTACACTGATATCAGCGATCTGCAGGTGACGCTCGATGCGGGCAGCTGCTCTTCCCGCATCGTCTTCAACGTGCCCGAAGCGCATACGATGGGCGTGGAAGCAGAATTCGGCGTGACGCCGCTCGACGGGCTCGATTTCGTCGTCTCCGGCAGCCTGCTGGAAGCCGAGTTCGACAGCACGCTGCCCGATCCGCTGGCCGGGGCGACGGGTATTCGCGAAGGCAATCGCCTGCCATCGGTGCCGGAATTCCAGGTGTCGGTTACCGGCAGTTACGAATTCCCTATCGCTCGCAACGCCGACGCGTATTTCGCTGCGGCCTTTACCCATGTCGGCAATCGCTACACCCAGCCGAGCGACCAGGAAGACAATCCGCGCACCTTCGTGTCGAACCTGCCCTTCCTCGGCGCGCCCGGCACGGATGAAACCGTGGTCGACTTGCTGCTGCCGTCCTACGAATTGCTGAACCTGTCGGCTGGCGTGGACATGGACAATGGCCTGTCTGTCATCGCTTATGTGAACAATGTGTTTGACGAGAACCCGCTGCTTTCCTTCGACCGAGAACGCGGCGGCCGCGCCCGCCTTGGCTTCGCCGTGGGCCAGCCGCGCACATACGGCATGACGGTCCGCAAGGAGTTCTGATTTCGATCTTTCCGGCGGCGCATCGCCCTCTGTCGAAGCGCCGTCGGACAGCAACATTTCCGAACCCTAACGCGGGCACTTTTCGCCGCCGCAAAAATATGCAAATGGCCCCCGCCCGCCACGTCGGCGGGCATCGTTAGGGGGTCTAACCACATGAAGAACTTGCTTATCGCCGCCGCGCTTGGCGCGGTGGTGGCCACGCCTGCCTACGCGCAGGATCTCAATCCGGCAGCCGAAGACAAGGCCGGTGCGCGCATCGAAGGCCGCGTCTTCTGGGAACGCATCAACGATCCGGAAGAAGACATCGGCATCAATTACGAGCTCGGCAGCGGTGTCGGCTTCGGCGGCGAAATCGGCTATGATATTCCCGTAAGCGAAACCGTGCTGGTCGGTCCGTATGCGCAGTACTCGGCCTCCACGGTCGAAACCTGCGAACTTCACCTCTGCGTCAGCTCCGGCGGCTACTGGGCTGCGGGGCTGCAGGTCGGCTTCATCACCGGCCAGTCCGGCATGGTTTATGGCAAGCTGGGCTATGGCCAGCAGACCGTCGACCTGGTCGGCCCGTTCGAATTCGAAGGCGAGACTTTCAACTTCGACGAAAGCGAAAGCGGCGGCGGATACAAATTCGCCCTCGGTTACGATCACAGCTTCTCCGAGAACATTTACGGGCGCATCGATCTGTCGGTCAGCGAAAGCTACGACATTTACGATTTCGATTTCCAGCGCACCACCATCGGCATCGGGATCGGCGCGCGCTTCTAAGCGCTTCTCGCAAGCTTGAACGCGGCGGCGTGGCCTACGGGCTGCGCCGCCGCATTTGCATGCCGGGCCGCGAATCGCTTGCATTTGCGGGCAAAAGCGCTAATTGCGCGCCCTTCACCGACACGTGATTATCTGCCGGTCTGGCCGTAAGGGCTGCCAGGGCTGGTTCGGACGTGTCTCTGACAAGGAGATGAAAATGCCCAAGCTGAAGACCAAGAGCGGTGTGAAGAAACGCTTCAAAATCACCGCCAACGGCAAGGTCAAGCATGGTGTCGCGGGCAAGCGCCACCGCCTGATCAGCCACAGTGCGAAGTATATCCGCCAGCAGCGCGGCACCAAGGTTCTCGCCAAGTGCGACCAGGCTGCCGTGAAGAAATGGGCCCCTTACGGGCTCGATTGAGGGAGTACTAGCACATGCCTCGCATCAAACGCGGCGTCACCACGCGCCAGAAGCACAAGCGTCTACTGGATCAGGCGAAGGGCTATCGCGGCCGTCGCAAGAATACGATCCGTGTCGCTCGCCAGGCCGTCGAAAAGGCCGGCCAGTACGCCTATCGCGACCGCAAGGTCAAAAAGCGCAACTTCCGCGCGCTGTGGATCCAGCGCATCAACGCGGCCGTGCGCGCGGAAGGCCTCACCTATTCGCAGTTCATGCACGGCGTGAAGCTTGCGGGTATCGAGCTTGATCGCAAGGTCATGGCCGATCTCGCCATGAACGAGGCGGAAGCCTTTACCGGCATCATCAAGCAGGCGAAGGAAGCGCTTCCCGCCTGATTGACGAGCTTTAGAAATACGAGAAGCGCCATCCGAGAGGGTGGCGCTTTTTGTTTGCGACCACTAAGCGAGCGAGCCCATGAGCACGAGCCAGGAAGAACAGGTCACCCAAACGCTGGAGCGCCTGCATCGCGCCGCAAGCGTTGCCGATGTCGAAGCGATCCGCGTGGAAGCGCTGGGCAAGCAGGGCTGGATCAGCCAGCTGATGAAATCGCTCGGTAAGATGACGCCTGAGGAGCGCCAGAGCGAAGCTCCGCGCATTCAGGGCCTGCGCACCCGGGTCGCCGACGCGATCGAAGCGCGCAAGGCGGCGCTGGCGTCGGCCGAGCTCGAGGCCCGCCTCGCGACCGAGACGATCGACCTCACATTGCCTGCGCCCGCGCAGCCGCAAGGCAGCATCCACCCTGTGAGCCAGGTAATGGACGAGCTGGCGGAGATCTTCGCCGATATGGGCTTCTCCGTCGCTACTGGCCCGGAGATCGAGGACGACTGGTACAATTTCACCGCGCTCAACATGCCCGAAAGCCATCCCGCGCGCGCGATGCACGACACCTTCTACTTCCCGGACGAAGCACATAAGGGCGGGCGACCGGCCTCAAGTAGCGAAGCGGTAG
This sequence comes from Aurantiacibacter aquimixticola, assembly GCF_003605475.1. Lineage (NCBI taxonomy): Bacteria > Pseudomonadati > Pseudomonadota > Alphaproteobacteria > Sphingomonadales > Erythrobacteraceae > Aurantiacibacter > Aurantiacibacter aquimixticola. The sequence continues at coordinate 2,017,726 of NZ_RAHX01000001.1, forward strand.
GCCCAGGACGAATGCTGCTGCGCACGCACACATCTCCGGTGCAGATCCGCACCATGATCGCCGAGGGCGCGCCCTTGCGCATCATCGCGCCGGGCCGCGTCTATCGCAGCGACAGCGATGCGACGCATACGCCGATGTTTCACCAGGTCGAAGGGCTGGTGATCGACAAGGGCATCCATCTCGGCCATCTGAAATGGACGCTGGAGACGTTTCTCAAGGCGTTCTTCGAGAAGGACGATATCGTCCTGCGTTTGCGCCCCAGCTACTTTCCCTTCACCGAGCCGAGCGTCGAGGCCGATGTCGGCTTCGCCATCGTCGACGGCAAGCGCGTGCTCGGCGGCAGCGGCGATGCGCCGGGGCATGGCTGGATGGAGCTGCTCGGCAGCGGCATGGTCAACCGCCGGGTCATCGAGTTTGCCGGACTGGACCCGGATGAATGGCAGGGTTTCGCCTGGGGCCTCGGGGTCGATCGGCTCGCCATGTTGAAATACGGCATGGACGATCTGCGCGCCTTTTTCGACGGCGATGCCCGCTGGCTGTCGCATTACGGCTTTTCCGCTTTCGATCAGCCGACCCTTTCCGCCGGCGTGGGAGCGCGGTCATGAAATTCTCGCTCGAATGGCTGAAATATTTCCTCGAAACCGATGCCACGCTGGACGAGATCGCCGCGAAGCTGAATGCCATCGGCATCGAGGTGGAGGATATCGAAGATCCGGCACAGAAGCTGGACGGCTTTCGCGTAGCGGAGGTGCTGACGGCCGAGAAGCATCCCGATGCGGACAAGCTGCAGGTGCTGTCGGTGAACACCGGTGAGGGTTCGCCGCTGCAGGTCGTTTGCGGTGCGCCCAATGCGCGCGCGGGTATGAAGGGCGTGCTCGGCCTGCCCGGCGCGGTCGTCCCGGCAAACGGGATGAAGCTGCGCCAGAGCGCCATTCGCGGCGTGGAGAGCAACGGCATGATGTGCTCGGTGCGCGAGCTGGAGCTGGGCGATGAGCATGACGGCATCATCGAACTGCCGGAGGACGCGCCGGTGGGCGAAGCCTTTGCGCAATATCAGGGCACGAGCCCGGTCTTCGATGTGGCGATCACGCCGAACCGGCCCGATTGCATGGGCGTTTACGGCATTGCGCGCGATCTCGCCGCGGCTGGCATGGGCACGTTCAAGCCTGTCGAGCCGAGCGGTATCGAGGCGACGCATCCCTGCCCGGTCGAAATCCGCACCGACGATCCCGAAGGGTGTCCTGCATTCTATGGCCGCGTGATCAGGGGCGTCGACAACACCGTGCCGTCTCCCGACTGGATGCAGCGGCGGCTGATCGCCGCGGGCCAGCGGCCGATCAGCGCTATCGTCGACATCACCAATTACGTCATGCTCGCTTACGGCCGCCCGGCGCATGCCTACGACCTCGCAAAGCTCTCCGGCCCCGTGGTCGCTCGCCGCGCCAGAAACGACGAAACGGTCCAGGCGCTGAATGAGAAGACCTATACGCTCGACGACACGATGACAGTCATTGCGGACGACAATGGCGTCCATGACATCGCCGGGATCATGGGCGGCGAGCATTCGGGCGTGCAAACGCAGACGACCGATGTGCTGCTCGAAATCGCCTATTTTGACCCGGAGCGTATCGGCGTGACGGGCCGCAAGCTCGGCCTCGCCAGCGATGCGCGCACGCGGTTCGAGCGCGGCGTCGATCCGGCCTTCCTCGACGATGGTCTGGCTATTCTCACCAGCCTCATTCAGCGCGTCTGCGGCGGGGAGGCGAGCGAGGTTGTGCGCGCCGGATCGCCGCCGAGCGAGCCGAAGGCGGTTGCCTTCGATCCCGGCCTGACCGAGCGACTGGGCGGCATCGGCATTCCCGAAGACGAGCAGCGCCGCATTCTCGAAAGCCTCGATTTCACAGTCAGCCCGGACTGGCAGGTCACCTGTCCGCTGCGCCGCCACGACGTGGAAGGCGCAGCCGACCTGGTCGAGGAAGTCGTTCGCATCCACGGCCTCGACAAGGTCGCAAGCGTTGCCTTGCCGCGCGTGGATGGCGTGGCCCGCCCGACAGCCACGCCCGAGCAGCAGGTGGAGCGCCGGGTGCGACGCGCCGCCGCTGCGCGCGGTCTGCACGAGGCGATCACCTGGTCTTTCCTGCCGACCGATCAGGCCGAGCATTTTGCCTCCGACGGCGAAGCGCTGTGGGTGCTCGACAACCCGATCAGCGAGGACATGAAGGCGATGCGCCCCTCGCTTATCCCCGGCCTGCTGTCGGCGGCCAAGCGCAATGCCGATCGCGGCGCGGATGGCGCGCGGCTGTTCGAGATCGGCCGTCGCTATCTGCGCGGTAAGGATGGCGCGAGCGACGAGCATCCAACGCTTGCCGTGCTGCTGGCGGGAGAGAAGACACCGCGCGGCTGGGTCAACGGAAAGGCGGCGATGTTCGACGCCTTCGACGCCAAGGCCGAGGCGGAAGCGCTGCTTGCCGAAGCGGGAGCTCCGGTCGACAGGCTGATGGTGATGAGCGAGGCGGGGGCACAATTCCATCCCGGGCAGTCGGGAACGCTGCGGCTCGGCCCGAAAAACGTGCTTGCCCGCTTCGGCGCGCTGCATCCGGCCACGCTCGATTCTTTCGATATCGACGGGCCGGTGATGGCGGTCGAAATCTATCTCGACGCGATCCCCGCCAAGAAGGGCAAGCAGGGCTTCGCCAAGCCCGACTATGCGCCGCCCGCTCTGCAGGCCGTCAAGCGCGACTTCGCCTTCCTCGTTCCGGCAGAGCTTGCCGCGGGCAATCTGCTGCGCGCCGTGAAAGGCGCGGACAAGGCCCACCTGACCAATGCGCGCATCTTTGACGTGTTCGCCGGGCAGGGCGTGCCGGAAGGCAAGAAGTCGATCGCGCTGGAAGTCACGCTCCAGCCCGGAGAGAAGTCGTTCAAGGATGACGAGCTGAAGGCGATCTCGGACGCCGTGGTTGCCGCCGCGGGCAAGCTCGGCGCGGAACTGCGCGGCTGACCCGATGACCAATTCGCGCCGCACCTTCGCGATCATCTCGCACCCTGACGCCGGCAAGACCACGCTGACCGAAAAGCTGTTGCTGCAGGGCGGGGCGATCCATCTGGCGGGCGAGGTGAAGGCGCGCGGTGCGGCGCGGAGGGCGCGGTCCGACTGGATGAAGATCGAGCAGCAGCGCGGCATCTCCGTCACGTCCAGCGTGATGACCTTCGAAAAGGAGATCGAAGGGGAGACGATCACCTTCAATCTGCTCGATACGCCGGGCCACGAAGACTTCTCGGAAGACACCTATCGTACGCTGACGGCGGTCGACAGCGCCATCATGGTGATCGATGCCGCCAAGGGTATCGAGCCGCAGACGCGCAAGCTGTTCGAGGTCTGCCGTCTTCGCTCCGTCCCGATCATTACCTTAATCAACAAGGTGGACCGCGAGGGGCGCAGCGGATTCGAATTGCTCGACGAGGTGGCGGACATGCTGGCGCTCGACGTCAGCCCGCAGATGTGGCCCGTTGGCATGGGCGGCCTGTTCGAAGGCCTGCTCGATTTCCGCAGCGGCGAGGTCGCGCGGCCCGAAGGCGACTCGAAGGAATATCTCGGCAAGCGCGATGGTGACGCGGATATTCCGGAGAATTTCGCCGAGGAGGCCGAACTGGCGCAGGTCGGCTATCCCGAATTCGATCTGGAGGCCTATCGCAATGGCGATCTCACGCCGGTCTATTTCGGCAGCGCGCTCAAGAATTTCGGAGTCGAGGAGCTGATCGATGCGATTGCGCGTCACGCCCCGCCCCCGCGCCCCCAGCCTGCCGGCGAGGACCAGATCAGCCCAGAGCGGGACGAGGTCACCGGCTTCATCTTCAAGGTGCAGGCGAATATGGACCCGAACCATCGCGACCGGATCGCCTTCATGCGGCAGGTGTCCGGCACGTTCAAACGCGGCATGAAACTGACGCCGAGCGGGCTGGGCAAACCCATTGCCGTGCATTCGCCTATCCTGTTTTTCGCACAGGACCGCGAGATTGCCGACACTGCCGAGCCGGGCGATATCATCGGCATTCCCAATCACGGCACGCTGCGCGTTGGTGATACGCTGTCCGAAAAGAACGACATTCGCTTCACCGGCCTGCCCAATTTCGCGCCCGAGATCCTGCGCCGCGTGCAATTGAAGGATCCGACAAAGACCAAGCAGTTGCGAAAGGCACTGGACGATCTTTCCGAAGAGGGCGTGATACAGGTATTCTACCCGGAGATCGGCGGCAGCAGCATTGTTGGCGTGGTCGGACAGTTGCAGCTCGACGTGCTGATTTCGCGCCTCTCAGCGGAATACAAGGTGGAAGCCGCACTCGAAGCCTCACCCTTCGCCACCGCCCGCTGGCTGAAGGGCCCACAGGACAAGATCGACGAATTCGAGCGCTTCAACCAGGGCAGCCTCGCGCGCGACCGTGACGGCGACCTCGTCTTCATGGCGAAGAGCCCTTGGGATGTCGGCTATCAGGAAGAGAAGAACCCCGAACTGGCGTTTTCGGCAACGAAGGAACGGTGACAGCAGCGTCGGGCGTCACTAGGCTGACCCAATGGCTGATTTCTTCGACGCGCTGAGCGACAAACATATTGCGATGATCGAGCGCCAGCCGGTGTTCTTCGTTGCCACCGCCGCACCGGATGCGCGGATCAATCTGTCGCCCAAGGGCTACGACGCGTTTCGCATCCTCTCGCCGACACGCGTTGCCTATCTCGACCTCGCCGGATCGGGCAACGAGACCAACGCCCATCTGCTCGCCGACGGGCGCATCACCGTCATGTTTTGCAATTTCGAACAGCCCGCGCTCATCCTGCGCCTCTATGGCATCGGCAAGCCGGTGTTGCCGAAAGACGAGGGCTGGGATGCGCTTGCCGTCCATTTCACCCTGCTGCCCGGCACGCGGCAGATTTTCGATATCGCCGTAGAGAGCGTGCAGACAAGCTGTGGCTGGGGTGTGCCCTTCATGGATTACGAACGCGAGCGGCACACGCTGCTCAAGGCGCACAAGGATGTCGATGCAGAAGCGTGGGCGGCCAAGCACCGGGCTCGCACCGAGAGCATCGATGGGCTGCCGACACGGCCGACCGATCGCTATATCGAGGGAGAAATGCCGGACACGCCCGCGTGAGCGGTATGCGGATTACCTTCGCAAGCTACAATATCCACAAGGGCGTGGGCGGTGATCGACGACGCGATCCCGAGCGCATCGTGGACGTGCTTGGCGAGCTCAAGGCCGATGTGGTCGCGTTACAGGAAGTGGACGAACGGTTCGGCACGCGCAGAAGCATACTCGATCGCAATATGCTCGCCGAGCGCGGCTGGCAAATTGCTTCCATTCCGATAAAGCCCGCCAGCCTCGGCTGGCATGGCAATGCACTGCTGGTCCGCGAAGGGCTGGAAATCGTCGATGTCGAAGCCGATCACCTGCCGCAGATCGAGCCGCGTGGAGCGGTTCGGGCGACGATCATGGCGGGTGCGCAGCCGATCTGCGTCACCGGTATGCATCTCGACCTGTCCGGTCTCGGGCGAAAGCGGCAATTCGCGCATCTGTGCAATGCCAGCCGCGCGCCGGGTCTGCCCGCCGTGATGATGGGCGACTGCAATGAATGGCTCCGTCCGATCGGCGGCGAGCGCGGGCTCGCGGCACATTGGACCATGGTCGAGCCGGGGCGAAGCTTTCCCGCGCGGCGGCCGCTGCTGGCGCTCGACCGGCTGATGCACACGCCGCATTGGGAATGCCTCCGCGCCGAAGTCCATGCGACCGCGCTGGCGAGACAGGCATCCGATCACTTGCCGATCCGCGTGACGCTGGCGCTGCCCACGAATTAGGCGGCCCTGCCCGCGATTTGTGCGGTGCAACACGACGACGTGGTGTTGCGCGAATGAAAAGCGCCTTGAAACTAGCGGAATGCCGAACTGGCACGCTGCTTGCTGATCATGCTGTGCCGGGAACGGTCTCCCGGGGCAGCAAAGGGGGTCGGCGTGAAATTCGTCATTGCCATCATCAAACCGTTCAAGCTCGACGAAGTGCGCGAAGCGCTCGCCGAGATCGGCGTCGCCGGAATGACCGTTTCCGAGGTCAAGGGCTTCGGGAGGCAGAAGGGGCAGACCGAAATTTACCGCGGGGCGGAATACGCGGTGAACATGCTGCCGAAGGTGAAACTGGAAATCGCTGCGAGCGACGATCTGGCACCCAAGGTGGTGGAAGCGATCCAGCAGACGGCCAGCACCGAAAGTATCGGCGATGGAAAGATCTTCGTGCTCGATCTCGCATCGACCACGCGCATCCGCACCGGCGAAACCGACGAAACCGCGCTCTAATCAGGGGTCGAGCACAATGAACACGAAATTCCTTATCGGTGCCGCGGCTTTCCCCGCTGCGCTTGTCCTGTCCGGCCCGGCCGTCGCGGCACCGGTCGCGGAGGCCGCCGCGCCCGTGGCTGACGCGGTCGGCGGTGGCACGGCCTATATCTTCAACACGCTGCTGTTCCTGATCGGCGGCTTCCTGGTGATGTGGATGGCGGCAGGCTTCGCCATGCTCGAAGCCGGTCTGGTGCGCGCAAAGAACACCTCTACCCAGTGCCTGAAAAACATCGGCCTCTATTCGATTGCCGGTCTGATGTTCTGGGCGGTCGGCTATAACATCGCCTATCCCGGCTTTGCCGAGGGGGCGCTTGGCCTCTTCGGTATCGGCGGCACGACCTACGGCATGCAATCCGCGGGCGAGGCCGATCTCGAAAAAGGCTATTCGGTCGCGTCCGACTGGTTCTTCCAGATGGTGTTCTGCGCGACGACGGCGTCCATCGTGTCCGGGACGTTGGCGGAGCGCATCAAGATCGTCCCGTTCTTCATGTTCGTAACGGTGCTGACTGCCGTCATCTATCCGGTCGTGGTGAGCTGGGAATGGGGTGAAGGCTATCTCGATAGCGTCTGGGGTTTCTCCGACTTCGCCGGATCGACTCTCGTCCACTCGACCGGCGGCTGGGCTGCCTTGGTGGGCGCGATCATTCTCGGTCCGCGCCTCGGTCGTTATGGGCCGAACGGACAGATCAACGTCTTTCCCGGCACCAACATTCCGCTGGCGACGCTCGGGACGTTCATTCTCTGGCTCGGCTGGTTCGGTTTCAATGGCGCATCGCAACTGGCGATGGGTACGGTTGGCGATGTTTCGGACGTTTCGAAGATCTTCGTGAACACCAATATGGCTGCGTGCGGTGGTGTGGTGGTCGCGATCATTGCCACCCAGCTGCGCTACGGCAAGGCTGACGTGACGATGGCGCTGAACGGCGCGCTGGCTGGCCTCGTCGCGATCACGGCAGAGCCGCTCGCGCCCACGGTCGGCCAGTCGGTCCTGATCGGCGGTATCGGCGGATTGCTGCCGGTGATCTTCGTGCCGCTGCTCGACAAACTGAAAATCGACGACGTGGTCGGCGCGATCCCGGTCCACCTCGTAGCGGGCATCTGGGGCACGCTGATCGTCGCATGGACGGGCGATGCCACCCTCGTCGGCCAGCTGGTCGGTGTGCTGCTCACGATGGTGTGGGTCAGCGCAGCGAGCGCGATCGTCTGGCTCCTCCTGAAAATCACGATCGGCATCCGCCCATCGGAAGAGATCGAACTTGCCGGTCTCGATATCCACGAAACCGGCGTCGAAGCCTATCCGGGTCTCGCCAACCAGGCCTGACCCGAAAAGCTCGGCGCGGATCGGGAGGCTCCTCTCTCTCCCTCTCGATCCCGCCTTCCCTCGTTCCTCCTGCGAACGACACTGCAACGGGCCGGAGCCGACCGCTCCGGCCCGCTTTTTGTTTTCCTTGCGCGATGACATCCACGCTCGATTGCCAAAGAGCGTGTGTTACGTGTTTATGCGTATCGAGAATTGTCGGGGAGCGAGTGATGAAGCGGAGCCTTTGGATTGCCGGCGCGACTGCGATGATGGCCACGCCTGCAATGGCGCAGGATGGGCCGTATGTCGGAGTGGACGGCGGGGCAGTGCTTACACAGGACACCTCGGTCGATATCGGGAATGAACGCGAGCCCGTCGAGATCGCCAGCGACCTCGGCTGGATTGGCGCGGCGAATGCCGGTTACGACTGGGGCTCGCTGCGGACCGAACTCGAAGGATCCTATCGCAGCTGGAGCCTGGACGAGCTGACGGCGACGGCGCGCGGCATTCCGACAGGCGGCGACGATTTGGAAACCGGGACATTTGCGCTGGATGGCGATGCCAGCCTCGCATCGGTCATGGGCAATGTGCTGCTCGATTTCGGCGGGGACGAGGGGCTCGGCCTGTCGCTCGGTGTCGGTGTCGGTCGCACATGGCTGGATATCGATGCGAGCGCGGACGAGACCGGGCCGGGCTATCTGGACGGTAATGATAGCGCGTGGGCATGGCAGGGGCTTGCGCATGCACGGCTGCCGATCAGCGACCGCGTGAATGCAGGCCTCAAATATCGCTATTTCAGCACGCTCGAATTCGAACTCGACGATAGCTTGGGGCGTTTCAACGAATTCGAATTCGCCGTGCATTCGCTCTCTGTAGGCGTGGAAATCGCTCTCGGGCGTCGGCAGGAGGCGGCGCAGGTGATCCAGCGCCCCGCGCCGCCGGCTCCGCGTTCGATCGCTACTGCGCCACCCCCTCCACCGCCACCGCCGGTCGATGTGTCCTGCAACGCCGGACCGTATATCGCCTTTTTCGACTGGGACGAGGCAACCATCACGCCGGAAGCCGCCGCCGTGTTGAACAGCGCCATTTCAGCATATCGCAATTGCGGCACCGCTCGGGTCATGCTGGCCGGACATACCGACACCTCGGGCCCGCGCGGCTACAACCAGCGGCTCGCCGAGAGACGTAACACCGCCGTGCGCGATTACCTGCTCAGTCGCGGTATCTCTGCGGCGCGGATAGCGGGTGAAGCCTTCGGTGAAAGCGACCTGCTGGTTCCGACGGCGGATGGCGTGAGGGAGCCGCAGAACCGCCGCGTGGAAGTCACTTACGGGCCGAATGCGGGCATGTAGTCAGTCCTCGCTTGGCGTGCAGCGCTTGCGGATCATGTCGGAGGTTTCGCGGCTGCCATCGTGTGACCAGCCGGGCTCGCGCCAGATGTAATCCAGTTTGTGTCGCCACGGGGCGCGCCAGACATCGCGTACGATCGCCTGCCACTCGTGGAACACCGTCTTCAGCAGATTGAAGCTGCCGAGCTGGTTTACGATTCCGTAGCGAATGCGGTCGGTATCGTCCTCGGGAGCGAAGGTCCCGAACATCCTGTCCCACACGATGAAGGTGCCGGCGTAGTTGCGATCCAGATAGCGCGCGTTGACGGCATGATGGACGCGGTGATGCGATGGCGTGTTCATGACCGCCTCGAACCAGCGTGGCATGCGCGTCACGCTCTCGGTGTGAATCCAGAACTGGTAGATCAGGTTGAACCCGCCGCAGATCAGGATCATCCCCGGCTCGAAGCCGATCGCGGCCAACGGCAGGCGAAAGACGAAACTGACTGCGATGAAGCCGGTCCAGCTCTGCCGGAGCGCGGTGGAGAGATTGTAGTGCTGGCTTGAATGGTGGTTGACGTGGCTCGCCCAGAACCAGCGCACGCGGTGCGCGGTACGGTGAAAACAGTAATAGGCCAGATCGTCGAGCGCGAAGCAGAGCGGCCACGCCCACCAGGCCCAGCCGATGTCGAGCGGCGCGAAGCGATGCGTCCAGACGAGCATGGCGACCACCGCGCCGCCGGTCAGCGCGCCTGCCACCGTGCTGCCGAGGCCGATGGCGAGTGAAGTTGCCGTGTCGCGTGATTCGTAAGCGGCAGGATTCCGACGGCGCGCCCAGAGCAGTTCGGCGACGATCAGCAGCACGAAGATCGGGATTGCATAGGTGACCGGATTGAAATCCATGCCGCGCAATCTAGCAGAGCTTCATCACGTCGCCCAGCATTCGGCGTCTTTGCCGATTGCCAGCGATAGCTCGAATGTCGGGTCTGCAAAACGAATGTCCAGCCTACCGTCGGCGGCTGTCACCCTGTCTTCGGCGGTTAGCGTTCTCGCCACGAATTGCGCGCCGTGCGGCACGAGCACCGCCGTCCTGCCGGAGGCGTCCCGAGCAATCGCCCCTGCGCCATCAGTATCCAGAGCAATGGCAATCGGCTCGAACCCGCCCGCCGCAAGTCGAAACCGCTCGCGAGCATCATCTTCGTCTTCGAGTTGCGCATTACGTGAGAAGCCGAGCCGATGGGCAAAATAGATAAGCGCGAGAATGGCGAGCAGCGATCCCGCAAATTGCAGCGCCGCCCCGATCATGGCGGATCAGCCGCGCGCCTTTGCCGATAGCGTGGCCATGGCATCCTTCATCGGGTTGAGGTCGTAGCCTGCCCTCGCCGCAGCCTCCGCAAGCGTTTCGGGACTGTCGCCCTCGCTGGCGCGTGCGAGAGCCCACAGGAAAGTCGAGCGCGTGCCGGATCGGCAATAGGCAAGCACCTTGCCGTCGGCTTCCGCAAGAGCGGCTTGCATAGCCGCGATCTGTGGCGGACCGAAGCCAGCCTGGCCCACCGGGATGGCGCGATAGGCCAAGCCATGCTCGGCGGCGCACGCCTCGATGTCGGAGCCTGCAGGCTGGCCCGGCACTTCGCCATCGGGACGATTGTTCACGATCATTGCAAACCCCTGCGCCTTCGCTTCTGCGACGTCGCCGGTGGTGATCTGCGGGCTCGCCGATACGGTTTCGGACAAGATTCGAAAATCTGTCATGGATGACGTGTGACAGCCGAAAGGCTCCCCGCGCAATGGTAAATCGTGCGCGTATGCAGGATGCGACGCGTGGCGCTTTGGCCACTGTCACGCAAATGCAAAGTTAAAATGTTCGCGTCGCTGGGGATTTGTGTCTATACCTCGCCGACGAAGCGGCGGGGGAGGTCCGTCACTTCGGGTCGGCGGATCACTTGTCCGCCCTGCCGGCCGGTATCAGGACGAGAATTGAAGGTTCACGGTTTTCATGGGTTACGACAAGGGACGTCGCGGTCGGGGTCGCGACAAGCGGGACGGTTTCGGCGAAGAAGGTTTCGATCCATTCGGTGAGGGCGGTCCGCCCCCGATGGATAGCGGCGGCTGGCGCGATGGCGGCAATGATCGCTTCGGCGGCGGTAGCGGTGGCGGCGGCCGTTTCAATGACGATCGCGGCGGAGGCGGCTTCGGTGGCCAGCGTGGCGGAGGCGGTGGCTTTCGCGGCGGCGGCGGCGGTGCCCCGCGCGGCGGCGGCATGCCTGCCCAGGTGGTCGGCACGGGCCAGGGCAAGGTCAAGTTCTTCAACACGCAGAAAGGCTTCGGCTTCATTCAGCGTGACGAGGGCGGAGAGGACGTGTTCGTCCATATCAGCCAGGTCGAACGTGCAGGCCTCGAAGGTCTTGCCGAGGGGCAGGAGCTGCAGTTCAATCTCGTCGATCGCGGCGGGAAGGTTTCGGCAGCGGACCTCCAGGTCGTGGGCGACGTGATCGAAGTGCAGAAGGCTGCGCCGCAGCGCGAGCTGACCGGTGAAAAGGCCGTGGGCACGGTGAAGTTCTTCAATTCGATGAAGGGCTTCGGTTTCATTACTCGCGACGATGGCAAGGAAGACGCCTTCGTGCACATCAGCGCGGTAGAGCGGTCCGGCCTGCAGGGCATCGACGAAGGCGACAGGTTCGAATTCGACCTCGAAGTCGATCGGCGCGGCAAGTATTCGGCCGTCAATCTGGTCCCCGTCCAGGCCTGACCGGATTTGCGGATAGGGTCGGCCGGAAATTTGACCGGCTGCCCGCTGCGAAATAAAGACACATCGTAAGGCGGTCGGACCGGAACAGGCCCGGCCGCCTCTTACGTTTCACCCGCTTTTCGAGGAATGCACACCATGTCGATCACGCCGCTCATGCCAGTCTATCCCCGCTGCGGCGTGCGGCCGGTGCGCGGCGAGCACTGTCATCTGATCGACGAGGACGGCACGCGCTATCTCGATTTTGCGAGCGGCATCGCGGTCAACCTGCTGGGTCACAGCCACGCCGGCCTGATTGGCGCGATCCAGAAGCAGGCGGAAACGCTGATGCATGTCTCCAACCTCTATGGCAGTCCGCAGGGCGAAGAGCTGGCGCAGAAGTTGGTCGACAACACCTTTGCCGACACCGTGTTCTTCACCAATTCCGGCGCCGAAGCGGTGGAATGCGCGATCAAGACGGTACGTGCCTATCACCAGCATGACGGGAATGACGAGCGGTTCGAGATCATCACCTTCGTCAACGCCTTCCACGGACGTACGATGGCCACGATCAGCGCATCCAATCAGGAAAAGATGCACAAGGGCTTCAACCCGCTGCTGCCCGGCTTCCGCTATGTCGAGTTCGACGATCTGGAAGCGGCAAAGGCGGCGATCGGACCGCAAACCGCGGGTTTTCTCGTCGAGCCGGTCCAGGGCGAAGGCGGTATCCGGCCGGCGAGCCAGGAATTCATGCAAGGCCTGCGCAAGCTCGCCGACGAGCACGACCTGCTCCTCGCGCTCGACGAAGTGCAATGCGGTGTTGCGCGCACCGGCACACTCTACGCCTACGAGCAGTACGGGATCGAGCCGGACGTCGTCGCCAGCGCCAAGGGCATTGGCGGCGGCTTTCCCATCGGCGCTTGCCTTGCCACCGAAAAGGCGGCGCGCGGCATGACGTTCGGCACGCACGGCTCCACCTATGGCGGCAATCCCCTCGGCATGGCGGCAGGCATGGCGGTGATGGAAGCCGTGGCGAACGACGAATTTCTCGCCGAAGTCCGCGCGAAGGGAGAGCGGCTGCGCAGTCGGCTCGAACAGTTCATCGGCAATTATCCGGATCTGTTCGAAAGCGTGCGCGGCATGGGCCTGATGCTCGGAATGAAGATGAAGGTCGAGCCGAGACCGTTCATGGTGCATCTGCGCGATCATCACGAGCTGCTGACCGTCGCTGCCGGCGATAACACGTTGCGCCTGCTGCCTCCGCTGGTGATCGGCGATGCGGAAATGGACGAGTTTTTCGAGAAGCTTTCTGCAGGCGCGGCGAGCTTTCAGCCCGAACACGCCTGATGGCGGGGCGCCATTTCCTCGATCTGTCGGATGCGGGCGGCGATGCCGTGGCGGCGATTATTGCCGACGCGCTCGACCGCAAGAAGGCGCGTGCCGACTGGCCGAAGGGGAAGGCCGATGCCGATGCGCCGATGGCGGGCCGCGTGCTTGCCATGGTGTTCGAGAAGAATTCGACCCGCACCCGTGTCAGCTTCGACATCGCCATGCGCCAGCTCGGCGGCACTGCCATCATCGTCGATGCGGGCACGTCCCAGCTTGGGCGCGGAGAATCGGCGGCGGACACGGCGCGCGTGCTCAGCCGGATGGCCGATGCAATCATGGTTCGCACTGACGACCACGCGAAGATCGAGGCGATGGCCCGCCATGCCGACGTGCCGGTAATCAACGGTCTGACCGACCGCTCGCATCCGTGCCAGATTGTGGCCGATCTGCTCACTGCCATCGAGCACGAGAAAGCGCTGCCGGGGCTCGAGGTCGCGTGGTTCGGGGATGGCAACAATGTGCTCCATTCGATCCTGGAGGCCGCGGCGTTGATGAAGTTCAACGTGCGCATCGCGACGCCGCGCGGCTACGAACCGGACGCGGAGTTCGTGGAAATGGCGCGCGCGGAGGGCTCGACAGTTACGCTGACGCAGGATGCGCGCGAGGCGGCTGCCGCGGCCGATGTCCTTGTTACCGATACATGGGTGTCGATGGGGCAGGCCGACACCGAAGAGAAGCTCGCCGCGATGCAGCCCTATCGCGTCGACGCCGCGCTGATGGCGCAGGCGAAGTCCGATGCGATCTTCCTGCATTGCTTGCCGGCGCATGTCGGCGACGAAGTGAGCGAGGAGGTTTTCGAGGGTCCGCAGTCGGTCGTGTTCGACGAAGCAGAAAATCGGATCCACGCGCAGAAGTCGGTGCTCTTGTGGTGTTTCGGCCTGCTCGGCTGAGCTGCCTTCCAAAAGCCGACGCCATTCCCATATGGCGGCCATGACTTCCCTACACAGCGAAACCTTTGCCGACAGGCTGCTCGGCTTCACCTTGCCCGATCGAGACAGCCGCGGCCGCCTTGTGCGGCTGGGGCCGGTGCTCGACGAGATCCTTGGCGCGCATGATTACCCGACGGCGCTGGCCCACGCGCTTTCCGAAGCGCTCGTGCTGACGACGCTGATGGGCGGGCTGCTGAAGGACGAGGGCGACCAGCTGACGCTGCAAGTGCAGAGCAAAGGCGGCATCGCCGACCTGCTCGTGTGCGATTATCGTGGCGGAGAATTGCGCGGCTATGTCCAGCATGATCGCGACAAGGCGATCGCGACCGGCGCGAGCGCATCTCTCGCCACCCTTTTCGGGGAAGGCCACCTCGCCATCACCTTCGACATTGCGCGCACCGGCAAGCGCTATCAGGGCATCGTTCCGCTCGAAGGCGAGTCGCTGTCGGCGGCGGTGGAAAGCTATTTCGCGCAAAGCGAGCAGGTGCCGACCCGCATACAGACCGCGATCCGCTCCGGACCCGAAGGCAGCCTGGCGGCGGGGTTTCTGGTGCAGCACCTGCCCGATGGCGAAGAGGGGCGAGAGCGCCTCCATGCGAGGCTCGACCATCCGGAGTGGCAGCACGTCTCCGTCATGGCGGAGAGCATCAAGCACGAGGAGCTCGCCGATGCGGGTCTGTCGCTCGAAGAATTGGTGTGGCGCCTCTATCACGAAGAGCGTGAAGTGCGGGTCATGCCGGGAGCGCGGATTTCGCGCGGCTGTCGCTGCACGGAAACGCATTTCGAGAGCGTGCTGGCGCGCTTCCCGAAAGAGGAGCGGCGCGAAATGGCGAATGAGGACGGGATAATTCTGGTGGATTGCGCATTCTGTTCAAAAGAGTTCGCCATCCAGGATTGAACGGTTCGTCGCGCAGAAAGTGCAATTCGCCGTTCATGTCGGACTGTGGTATAGAGACGAATACGACCAAGGAATTTGAAATGCAGATCGGGAAAGTCATCAGGATAGCGGGCGTCGCCGGCGCGGCGCTGCTCGCTTTCGCACCTGCATCGGCGCAAGCGCCGGGCCTCGCCATGCTGGAACGGCTCGATCGCGGACAATGGACGCTTTCGATGCGCGGCGGTGGGTCGCAAAGGATCTGCGTGCGCACGGGCCGCGAATTCATCCAGCTGCGGCATCGCCAGCCCGGCTGCGAACGCTTCGTCGTTGGCGACGAAAGCAATGAAGTCACCGTCCAGTATACCTGCCGCGGCAATGGCTATGGCCGCACGACCATTCGGCGCGAGTCGAGCAATCTCGTGCAGGTTCGCAGCCAGGGCATTCACGGCGGGCGCCCATTCTCCATCGATGCGGAAGCGCGCCGCACCGGCAGCTGCTAGGCGCTTGCCCGTGCGCAATGAGCCGCTATGGCGCAGCGCATGTCGACTGAGAAATCGATAGCGACGATCCTGCTGTCAGGCGGGCTGGATTCGATGGTAAGCGCGGCACTCGCGCGTGAGCAGGGCTTTCGCCTGCACGCGCTGACGATCGATTACGGCCAGCGCCATGTGCGCGAATTGCAATCGGCAAAGGCGATTGCCGAGAGGATGGGCGTGGAACGGCATGTCGAACTCCCGCTCGATCTGCGCCAATTCGGTGGTTCGGCGCTGACCGACGATATCGAGGTCCCGAAGGATGGCGTGGGCGAGGACATCCCCGTCACTTACGTGCCCGCGCGCAACTTGCTGTTTCTCGCGCTGACCACGGCCTTTGCCGAAAGCAGCGGCTCTACCGATCTGTTCATCGGGGTGAATGCGCTCGACTATTCGGGCTATCCCGATTGTCGCCCCGAATTCATCGCAAGCTTTGCAGAGACGGCGCGGCTGGGCACGAAGCAGGGTGTGGAGGGTCAGCCCTTCGTTATCCACGCGCCATTGCAGCACATGACGAAGGCTGAAATTGCCAGCGAATGCGCACGGCTAGAGCTCGATCCGGCTTGGAGCTGGTCCTGCTACGATCCGACCGACGAGGGGATGGCCTGCGGCCGCTGCGACAGCTGTCGCCTGCGTCGCAAGGGGTTTGCCGAAGCGGGGGTCACGGATACAGCTCCCTACGCCGCCGATCCGGACTAGCTGCGGGTCACCAAGCCGCAGGCGACCCGGCTTCCGGCATCGCCAGCGGGATCGCTTCGGTAATCGTCGGCGCCTTCGTGCACCACGATTGCAGTACCGTCCGCGTCGAAGACGCTGTCGCCTACGAAATCGGCAGTCCCGCGCAGCAGCGTGCTCATTGTCCCGGTGCCATCGGCTGCGATCGTTACATTCGGCAGATCGCCGAGATGCGCGCCCTGAGGGTTGAGCGTGCCATGCTCATTGCCACGCGGATTGAGATGCCCGCCAGCCGAGGTGAAATCGTTCGCGGTGCAATCGCCGGTGGTGTGAAGATGCACGGCGTGCGTTCCGGCGGAGAGTCCGGTGAAACTCGCGTTCAAGGTAACCTCGCCGCCAAGCGAATACATGCGGGCCGAGCCCACAGTATTGCCCTGCCTGTCCTGCAATGTCGCGCTGCCGATTTCGGTGGCCGCGGTCTGATAGGCTGTCTGGCATCCCGCCAGGGCGAGGAAGGCCAGCGGGGCGATGATGAGCGAGCGCTTTTGCATGCGAGATCCTTTCGTCATTCAGCGAGTAAACTCGGAAAACTTTGAAAAGGTCCGTCAGGCGTGGGGGAGGATACCCGCTTCGGTCAGGGCGGCGATCAGCTCCACGATGGCTGCGCGCGCTTCGCTATCTTCGGTAGTGCCGCCGCTGGGAGAGCTCACAATACCAGCCCGTCGCCAGCCATTGTCGAAGCGGATGCTCGCTCCGGTCGAGATATCGAAGACCTTCATCCCATTTCGGGGCTGGGCAAACAGCCAGTTGCCGGCCTGCCGGCACGCGATTGCGCCCGGATGGTGCACCCAATCGCCGGTAGGCTGGTCGCCCACCAGCCAGCACTCGCCGTCGGTCGGAGCGCTCGGCGGTGCGTCGCTTTCCCCCTGAACCGCGCAATGCAGCAGCGCGTCGATCCGGGCGAGCGCCTCGTTTATGAAGCTTTCCTTCTGTGCCTGGGCGACGAACAGGTTGGGAAGGTCGAAACGCGGGGTGGCGGAGGTGAAACTGATCGGTTCTGTCATGGCGTGTTCCTCAGTCGATACGAGTTAGGGCAAGGGGGTGCGAGCGGGCGTGGGTGCCGATCTGCCGGACCCAGAGCTGCTGCCCCGAATGATCGGCGCGAAGCTGCGTCAGGGTGGCCGCATCGATGCGGAGCGAAGGCCGATCGGACTGCCACAGCAGGCGTGGAGCTTCGATGCTGCCGAGCCCGACTTCGTAACTTTCGGTCTGTTCGACAAGCGGCACCTCGACACCATCCGGCCAGCGCCACGCGCCGCGCGCGCGCCTGGTCCAGCCGAGCGTGAGTCCGCCATCGGACTCAATGTCCGCGCGCGGATGGACAGGCGTAAGCGGTCGCCTCGAAGCACCTGACAGCGCAATGGTGGCGATCACCGGGTCGGTATCGACGAGGCCGATGGCGGCAATCGCCTCGCTGTCACCGAGCTTTGCCGTGTCCAGCTGGATCGGCTTGCCATCGAGAAGGACGAATGGCGCACCGGCCGGGGCACCGGTCGCATCTTCCGTCCCACCGCGGCCGCGCAGCAATGTCGAGAGACGCCAGCGCGCATCGCCGAGACGCTCGGCATGACAGAACTGGAGGATTTCCTCGCCGACAAGCGCCCGGTTCGCGCCGCTCGCCAGCTCGGCAAGAGTGCAGCTTTCGAGCACGAAGTCGGTTGAGGCGAGGGAAACGATCGCTTCGGAATGGCGGTCGATGATCATCGCAGGGGCTGGCGACAAGTCGGTGGCGAGTGTGCCGACCACGCTGCGGCGGCTGCCCGTCGCGCCGATAGGCGAGAGACCGCTGGCGGTTTGCGCGTATAGCGCCGAGCCTTTCCACCCGGCCGAGCTTGACGAAGCCGCAGCATAAATTTGCCGCGTATCGGTCTCTCCCGCGCCGTCCCATGGCAGTTCAAAGGCATAAAGGGTGGTGGGCGAGGATACGAGGTCGGGCGGTGACAGCACTCGGCCCGTCTGCGTCGCGGTCGTCACGCCCTGGTGGCTCGGGAGCCGCAGCAGTTCCAACTCGACGCCGGTATCGCGCCACTCCCACGCTTCGATCCGCCACCGCCCGGGCAGGTCGGGCAGGGCGACGACCTGTCCAGGCTTCACGCGCGGATCGATCTCGGCGATGCGATAGGCAAGGCGATCCTGCGCGAGGAAGGCTCGGCTCGCGGCGGCATCGGCCAGCGACTTGGCGCTATCCGCTGTCAGGGCGCCGGGAAATTCGATCACGCGGTTGCGACCGGGATCGGCACGGCCGCTCGCGCGCTGGAGCCCCGCCTGATAGTCGCGGTCTACGTCGTAATATCGCATCCCGGCGGGCACTCTTGCAGCGTCGGCGCGGCGGCTTTCCGACCGGCCGCTTTCGTCGCCGAAGCTATCTCCCGACGCATCCACCACCGCTTCCGGCAGGGTGAAGATTGCATCGTCCTGCGGTGCGCCGTCGCCGATGGCGAGCCCCTCGCCCGATGCATCGCTGGCGAGAGGATAGACTTGGTCGATCGCTGCAAGATGGCTCGCCAGCGGGCCGCCCTCGTCGCTGTAGCCTCGCAATTTGCCGAGTGGGCGGCTGGACGTGACGTGTCCGGCGAGCGGCGCGAGCATCGTGGCGAGGCTGACATCGCCGTCCTCCGCAACGACTTCGAATGTCAGCGCGGGAATGCGATTGCCGAATTCGGCGAGTTGCAAGTCCTCGAACACGCCATAGGCGAAGCCGCGATAGGCGGGGCATTCACTCCCCTCGGCGCTTGCAAGCAAGGGGTCGACGGGCTGGTCTCCGGCGCCATCATGGATGCGCAGTGTTCCAGGGACCTTGAGATCTCCGGCCGCACCGCGCAGCAAATTGCCATCCGCCCAGATCCGTCCCACGCGCGCAATTGGTCGGCTGGCGAGCGCGACTGCAAAGGAAATCGAGTAGGCGAAGGTCGTCGTCGATGGTTGGCCCTTGCCGCCGCCCGTCTTCTCGCTCGTCTCCTGAAGGTCGGTCGCCCAGATGATCGTTCCGGCGGCGCGCATCGTGCCGAAGTGACGCGGCACGGGAGCGCCATAGCTCGATGTCGTCACCTTCAGCTCGGTCAGGCGCGGGCCTTCATTGCTGTCCGTGCCGAAAATCTCGGCGTCGATTTTCGAACCGATGCTCGATCCGAAGACGGCGCCGATCGGCCCGAGAATGGCGGAACCGACGGAGGAGAGAACCAGTGTGGCCATGAGAATTGGATTCCTGTCAGGAGAGGCGCCAGCGCCCGGTCACCCTATCGGTGTCGGTCAAGGCGGTGCGTACGACGCGGCGAAGTCCGGCATGGGCATGGACGATCCGCGTCGCATCGAGCGCGATTGCGAGGTGAAATTGCCCGGGGCCGGGTTGCATCAGCAGAAGGTCGCCCGCGGCGGTGGAGCGCGATGTGGCCGTGAAACCCGCAGGAGCGAGTAAGGCAAGCAAGCCGTCAATATGCGCTTGCCGGAGCGAGTAGGCCGGCAGCGTCGGCGGCGTCCGGCCGATATCGCGTAGAGCGAGGTGGACAAGCCCGATACAGTCGATTCCGGTGACCGGGTCACGCCCGCGCAGGCGGAACGGCACCCCGCAATAAGCATCGGCGGCCCGCGCAAAGGCCGCGCCATCGCTCTCCATCAGCCTGTCGGGTAGCGCGCCAGCAAGTCATTGCCCGGCAGATGCGGTTCGCCTCGGAAATTGGCGGCATTGCCGAAGCGCGTGGCGCAGGTCGAGATGGTGTGATCGCACCCTTCGCGAAGAAAGGCCTTGTCGCCCACCGCAATGGCATCGGTCAGTGTCCGGTCGAGCACCAGCCCCGATGGTCCCGCTTCGATGACCTCCATCGTCAGGCCGGCGAGAGGACCATCCACCCACTTTACCGTGCCGCCATGCATGTTGCCCGCCGGAGGCGCGCTGCCAAAGCGCACGCGGTTGTCCGCCAGGTCGAGCGCGGTCACGGCGGCCAAGTGAGTTACGCGGGCCGGATTGAACCGGCAATCGGCGTCGCAGAAACTTGCCCGGCATGTCGGGCTCGTTCGCGGGACGAAGTCGGCTTCGAGCGCGGCCTTCGCCGAACGCAGCTCGGCTTCGAAACGGCCGCTGGTGCGCGATACGCCGCCCAGCTCACCGTGGAAGAGCGTGGCGTTGTCCAGACTTTCCCAATCGACAAGTCCGATGGCGATATGCGCGCTTTCGTATCGGCCGCTCGCGAGGTCATCTTCGGAGATGGAGTCGTGCGCGAGGACGCCTTCGACTTCGACGCCGTCTCTCTCGAGTCCGGCGGTGCGGCGGATGGCGGACGGCAGCATTCCAGGTGCAGCTCTATATGTCATCCCGCCGAAGGCCAGGTCGCGATCATGGCTGGTAAACCCCAGCGCGACGCCGTCCTTGCGGCGAATGCGCCACCAGGTCGCGACGCCTTCCAGTTCGGAACCCAGGAAGACGTGGCTCATGTCTCTTCCTTCACTTCGATCAGCGGCACGCTGGGCGCTTCTCCCGCCGCGAAGGTCGCGCCGGTGATGTCCAGCCGATCCTCGGCGAAGCGGACGGGCACGTCGAAGTAGAATCCGGCACGCACTTCCGCGCCATCCGGCGGTGCGTCGATGAAGATGATCCGTCCGCCGTCCTCCAGCGTCCAGTCATTGGTGACCTCGCCAGCGACGCTGACCAGGATGCTGTCGGCACGCGGGCGGGTGATGGTCCGCTGTTGCGGCTCATCCCCGCTCCCGTAGCTTTTCGACAGGTGATATGTGGCGGCAAGACCGTCTCCCACCCCGATCAGCTGATCGCTCGCGGTCGGCGTACCGGTCAATCCATTGGAGCTGAAATCGTAGGGATCGGCGAGGCGAAAGCCGCGCGCCGGACCGCGCCGCGCGCGGAAGAATTCGAGCAACACGCCAAGCTCGCTATGCGAACGGATGCCGGGGCCGACATCGTAATTGAGACGCGCATCGCTCCACTGGCTGTTGCGTCGTTCATGGCCGGATGCGGTGAGCGCGATGGATGTCGAAAATTCCGGGCTGACTCCGGCATCCCGCCCGAGAGCGAGCGGATAGAGCACATCGTCGAAAGCTTGCATTGGTGTCTCCTGTGGCGGAAGGCGGACGTATCCATCGCGGCAGACCTGCGGCAGCGCCCAGACGAACCGTCGCGGAACGCCGCGCGCGGCGGCCTCGTCCAGTCCGGCGTCGATACGCGCCCAGAACAGCTCTGCATCGGCAGGGTCGAGGACGAAGCCTGCCATGTAATCCTGCTGGCCGAGAGGGTAGCCGAGCCGCTGGTCGACCTCCGTATACGTCTTGCGCCGCAGCGCTTCGGCACCCAGCGTCAGCCAGTCATAATCTTCCAGCTGAAGCCGGTCATATTGCGGGTGGGCCCATTGGCTTGGCAGGTTGAGCCTGTCCGCCTCTGGCATGTCGGCATCGAAAATCGTCGGCGTGAAGGCGAGCAGGTAGCATTTTGCATCGCTGCCCGATTGCTGCCGCACACGATTGCGGACCGAATTGGCGGCGAAGCCCAGCGATTTCGCTGCCTCGTCCAGCACCACCAACTGCGCCGCCGTGATCGGTCCGCGCATGTCGGTTATCGGCGGCGCAGCGTTGCTGAAAACGCTGCGCGCCGCATCATCGTATATGCAAGGCGCCCCGGTATCGGGCTGGATCCACCACCACGGCTCGCCGACCTGCATCACCACATCCATCCCGGCCTGCTCCTGCAGCAGCCCGAAGCGCGCTGCCGCGCCGCGCACGAAGTTCTTCGCGGCATTGTTGGCCGGCGAGATGAGCGATGACGGCGGCACCCAGCCGGTGAGCGCGGGCGATCCGTCATGGGCGCGCTGCATCCAATCGGGCGGGCAATGCTCGGCGAAAATCTCGAAACTGATCGAGGCGATCACCTGATAATCCATCGCCAGCGCTTCTTCGAAAAAGGCGCGGTGCCAGGTTTCTGCCGGTCCGCAGAGCAGGCCATTGCGCTCCACCAGCAGCGTGCCGTCCGCCGCCGGCTCCAGCCGGAAGAAGTGGCTCATCCCGACATAATGGATGATCTCGCCACGATAGCCGAGCTGCAAGGTGTTGCGCAGCAGGCGGGCAGGCGTCTGGTTGTAGGCATCATCATAGGCGGTCGCCATGCCGATATCGTGCGGTGGCAGCATGACATCGCCGATCGGCAGCATGGCGTGCGCGCCATCGCTGGCGATGTCGAACAGCTCGACCCAACCATTGGCGCGCGAGGTTAGCAGCGCGCCATTCGCCGGATCGTAGGCGGGCGGCACCAGCGAGATGAACAGCCGGTCGATATCGGACGGATGGACGACAGCGCCGTCCGCCTGCCAGCCTTCGCGCAGCTGCGAAAAATCGAGCGACACCACCGCATCGTCGGGCGCGCCGCTCGCGTAGTTCCACAGCCGGACATACCAGGTGCGCGACGCGCCGCCGGCATCGCGCCCTTCGATTGTCAGCGTCGGCCCATGCACCGCATCGAGCGGCAGGACGCCTGCGGACCGCCAGCGAAAGGTCAAGCTGGTATGCGCGTAATCGCGGTTCGTGTCATAGGCCAGAAGCGGATGATCGAGCGTATCCTCGCTGTCCCAGATCAATCCGGCTAGGGCATCGTGATGCAGGAATTCGCATTCGACGCGCAGGGTCGTGGGACCGGTTCCGGTGATGCTGGCCATCATCGGGCGCGGAAAATCGACCGTCCAGAAACGCGGATCGAAGCGCTGGATAAAATCGGAGTCCTGCCCGGTGCGGTCTTTCGCGAGCCAGTAAGCCATGTCGTGCCTCCTCAGCTTTCCCGCATCGCGCGGGCGACGGCGCTCGCCACCTGGCGCGACGAGCGGCGCAGCATTTGCGGGCTGCCGGTTGCGCGCGGCGCGGAAAGGTTGATCGCAACGCGCACATCGCGCGCGCCCTTGCCGCTGCCGGTCTCGACACGCCCGGCGCTGGTCGGCACGAACACTTCGGGTCCGCGTTCGCCTACGAGATAAGCATTGCCGGGCGATACCGGCCCGCCGGTTGCACGACCGGGCAGACCGAGCAGGGAACCGAAAATGCCCTGCAGGGCGGAGCCGAAATTGAAGCCACCACCCTGGCCCTGGCCACCGCCCTGACCTTGGCCGAACAGCGATCCGAAGCCTGACTGGATGGCCTGCGCGGCAATTTCTCCGAGCGCCTTCAGCGCCACGTTCTTCAATTCTTCGAAGCTCAGCTTGCCCCGGCGAATGGCCGAGACAAGCCCGCGTTCCAGCACGTCGCCAGCCTTGGCGAAGCCATCGAGCAGCGAGCTGTCCAGCGCGCTGCGCATCTCCTGCACGTCGCTGCGAAAGCCGCTGGTGCTTGCGCGCACATCGACCATCAGGGTTTCGATTTCATCGTCCATTGTCGTCCATTTCCATCATGCGTTGCAGCGCCGCGCGGTCGATCCCGTCGCCGCGAGGTTCGCTTTCGGGATCGAGGATTGCAGCGAGTTCGGCCGGGGTGGCCTGCCAGAACCAGTGCGGCGGCCAGCCGAGCAGCCTGCCCGCGCCGCCCGCCAATCGCCGCGCGCCGGCGGCGAAGGTGGCTTCCATCAGGCCCGGCCCTGGAGGATTTGCGCCAGAAGCGCGCGCAGCGGCTTCGACACGGCGGCAAGCCCCGCCGCCATCACCGCTTCTCCGACGTCATCGCGTGTCGTTGCGCCGCGCTCTGCCAGGCAATGCCAGAACAACGCGGCGATCTCGGTGAGGCGCAGCTGTCCTTCGCTCGCCCTCTCGACGAGCGCAAAGAGCGGCCCCAATTCCTCCTCGGCGGCGACCAGTGCGGCAAAGGTCGGGCGCAGCACGCGCGCTGTGCCGTGGATGACGATAGCCGCCTCACCGCGCAGAACATTCGCGGTCACGACGGCATCACCGGGCCGGAGCTTTCCAGCTGCAACGTGTAATTGCGCTCACCGTTGAAATCGCCCGAATAGTCGAGCCGCTGGACGAGGAAACGACCGCGCAGGCGCTCGCCATCCTCGAAGGACAATTCGTATTCGTCGATCGTGCCGGCGAGGGCATGGGCGCGGATCGCGGTCTCGGCTTCGCTGGCGAGGAAAATACCCGCCGCGCTGACCGAGACGGAGCGCACGCCGGCGCCGGAGAGCAGATCGCGCCAGCCGCCCGATTCCTTGTGCGTGACGACGACGGCATCGCCGTTGATCGACATCTGCGTGGTGCGCAAGCCGGCAACGGTTTCATATGCAGGGGGCTGGGCGCCGTCCCCGATCTTGAGGAGGAAGGCGGAGCCTTTTTGAGCTGACATGTTTGGTTCTCCGATAAACTCCCCTCCTGCTTGCGGGAGGGGCTGGGGGTGGGCCGGTGAAAGAGGCGCGGTGCGGGCATCGCCCACCCCGCTGCGACTATGCCTCGCCGACGGCTCGGCAAGTCTCGCTCCCATCCCGCAGGCGGGAGGGGATTAGGCGGCCAAAAGCCGGAAGCGGTATTCGAGCAGCGTTGCGCGTCTGTTGAGCGAGCGTTGCGCGGCCCGGGTGCGCAGGAAAGTCACGTTGGCGATGGCGAAACCGTCCTGGTCCGGCGACAGCGCGGCGATGCGATCTTCGATCAGCGCGGCGGTGGCGGCGGTTTGCGCTGCCTCCTCTCCGCGCGTTTCGAGTTCGAGCGCCACGCGCACTTCGCGACCCTTGCGGGTCTTGGTGCTCCAGTCCGTGCTCGCGCTTGCGGCAATGCCCAGCCAGGGCGGCGCGGCGCGCGACGGCGCTTCCTCGGCGACATCGTTGAGCGCGGCGGACAGCAGCGGATCGCTGGCCAGCCATGCGATGAGTGCCATGCGAAGGGTGTTTTCCATCATGGTTCCTCCCGGCCCGCAAGCGGCCAGAGCAGCCGCGCGTCACGCCAGTGTGCGCCATCGCGGCGACGGGCACGCAGGGCGCTTTCCGCGTGCGCTTCGGCCAGTTTTCGCGCTTTCGCTGTAAGCCTTGAAGCGAGGCCGGAACGGCGAGCGATGCTGGCAGAAATCATGCCACGCGCATCCGGCGCCAGGGCTGCCACAGAGCGACAACTGCCGCTGGCGGAGCCTGCCCGCCGCCTTCATTGCGCTGGCGATAATGGTGCGCGGCAAGCCGCAGCACGCCGTGGCGAATGCCCTCGGGCAGACCTGCCCAGTCGGGGGCGAGGCCCGCAGTGAAGCGAACACTCACACGGCTCACCGCTGGAGAGGCCAGCAGGTGCACGCGGCCGCAGCCATCTGCCGCGATATCCAGGAGATACTGTCCGGGATCGAGCGGCGTGCGCGCGCTATCCGATGTGATCGCTTCCATCGCGGTGATGGCCTGCACCGGCGTGGCGACGAGCGATTGCCAGCCGCGCATGGCGGGCAGCACCTCTTCGCATTCAGCTTCCAGCGGCATGATGCGCGTGAACGCCTCGCAGGTGTCCAGTGCTGCGCGCAACAACGCTTCGAGCGAGGCGTCATCACGTGTGGTGGTGATGGCGAGCCACCGTTTGAGCTCGTCCAAAGCATCGGCCGCCAGCACGGGCGGTACGACAATAGCCCGCCTCATGGCAGTCTCCTTGTGGTTGAGGTATTTTGGTTTCGCACACCCGCATCCGAGGGCGCGTCCTCGGTGCTGGTCGCACCGGAAATCAGCGCGAGTTTGCTGGCCCGCTGCGGAGCACCGTCACGCAAGAGACGGCAAGGCCGAACGGCCGCCCGCAGCGGGCGCAGCTTGCTGCGCATCTAGCCCGGACGAAGCCGCGGACGCGGCTTCGCAAACAGACTTTCCCTACACCTCGATCTTGAGCAGTTTGATCGCTGCACTATCGAGCACCTGGCCGCCCACGCGCTTGGTCGCGTAGAAGTGGACGAAGGGCTTGTTGGTGAACGGATCGCGCAGCACCTGCGTGGCGCTGCGTTCAGCGATCAGGTAACCGGCGCGGAAATTGCCGAAGGCGATCGGGAAAGCGCCGCCCGCGACATCGGGCATGTCCTCGGCCTCGACTACCGGATAGCCGAGCAGTCGATCCGGCTGGCCCTCGACGAGGCCCGGCTGCCACAGGAACGCGCCGTCGCTGGTCTTCAGTTTGCGCACTTCGCTGAGCGTTGCCGAATTCATCACCCAACTCGCGCCCTGGCGATGCCCGGCCTTCATCGTGTGGACGAGGTCGATCAGCCGCGCTTCCGGGTTGGTGCCGAAACCGTCCGCATCGCCCGTGCCGATATATTGCAGCGAGCCGAAGGGGCGGACCGCATCGCCGGCCATGGACGTCGGCGAGGAAAGGAAGCCGAGCGGCTGGTCGACGCCGGAACCGTTGACGAAGGCGGAGCCTTCTGCGCGGGCGAATTCCATGGCGATTTCGCTCGCCAGCCATGCTTCCATGTCGAAACCGGCATCGTCGAGCATCGCCTGGCTTGCCGCCGGATTGGCGTAGAGCTCTCCGGTCGGCGGAGCGATCTCGGCGAATTCCGGCGTGTCGGTTTGCGGGCGACCGGCTGTCTCGCCAACCCAGCCCGAGGCGGTGCCGCCGGTAGTGACGAGCTTGCGATAACCGGCGCTGCCGGTCTGCACGACTTGTGCCAGCGCGCGAATTGGCGAGATTTCCTTCAATTCGCTCGAAATGAGCGTGTCGATCTGGCGCGGCACGGCATAGCCGCCATCGCGCGGTACGGCGCCGGAAATCGACTTGATCTCGTCCTCGCGGCCGCGGCGCAGATAGCCGTCGACGAAGCCCTTGACCTCGGCGGTCGGCTCGGCGGACGATGCGGCGATGGCGGGACGCGACGCGGCGCGGCTGACCCGGTCGAGCCGGGCTTTCACCTCGTCGACATCCGAACGAAGCGTCTTCACGTCGGCCTCTGTCTTGTCCTGCCGCGCGACGATATCGAAGCTTTCGGCCATCGGATCGGACGCGGCCGGCTGGGCCGGGTCGGCGGTAACTGTCTGGGTGGGAATCTGGATATCCATAGGGGTATTTGCCTTTCGGTTGAAAATCCTCCCCTCCTTTTCAAAGGAGGGGGTTGGGGTGGTTGTGCGACCGCGAGGTCGCATTGCGGGTCGAGCACCACCCCACTGCGACTAGGCAGCCAGCTGCCAAGTCTCGTTGCCCCTCCTCTCAAGAGGAGGGGATTGTCAGGAAATCAGGTGTATTCTCGCTCCGTGCTGGAGCGGACGGGTGACGAGGCTTACTTCGAACAGGTCGATGTCTTCCAGCACACGGCCAGCGGGCGAGCGGCGAAAGCCTCGCGCGCGGTAGCCGAAGCTGAGGCCGTTCGCGGCTTTGGAAAGCAGGGCGGAGACGGCGCGGCTTTCGGGATTGTCGATCCGGGCGATGACGCGCAATCCGCGGTCATCCTCCTGCGCAAGCTCGACTGAGCCGATGCGCTGGTCGGGCCGATGCTGCCAGAAGAGCGGGATCGGATCGCGACGCTCGGCCAGTGTTCTGGCGAAAGCGCCGGGCCGGATCGTGTCTTTCGCGCCGTCGGCAATGTCGAACAGCGCGGCGTAACCGGCGATCCGCATCACCGCAGCAGCTCCGCGACGTTGAGCCTGACCGCGATGCCGACCAGCAGCAAAGCGCCCAGCACGCGGACGAGCCAGTCCACTGCCGCCTTCCAGGCGCTGGCCTTGGCCGTGCGCCAGGCGCCGAGCAGGTCGCGCAATTCGTCGAGATCGTCCTGCGCGTTGTCGTCGCCCAGGCCGAGCCGGTCGAGCACGCGCCGCGCGCCGACTTCGCTCGCTTCCTCGACAATGGCGCGCAAGGTGACGAGGTCAGCCCCGCCGTCCTGCGTTTGCGCCTGCGCGATCAACGCGGCGAGCATGTCTTCGCGGTTCATTTCGTATCTCCGGCAGGGGCGAGGCCGAGCAGGCTGCGCTTTTCTTCCGTGCTCAGGAATTCCGCCGCGCTCACCTGCTTCCACAGCCGCTCGCGGTCCTCGGAAAGCGCGGTCACCTGGTCGAGATCGACGGTGAGCGACAGGCCCGGGAACCACGGCGACAGACCCTCCGCGAGACCGCCCAGGATCTTGCCCGAAAGCGGCAGCAGGGTGAGGCGCCACAGCGCGCGATTGGCCTCGCGATAATTGGCGTAGGTGTTGTCGCCCGGCAGGCCGAGCAGCATGGGCGGCACGCCGAACGCGAGCGCGATATCGCGCGCGGCGGCGGACTTCAGCTCCGCGAAGTCCATATCGGCGGGGGAGAGGGAGAGGCTCTGCCATTTCAGCCCGCCTTCCAGCAGCATGGGCCGCCCGGCATTGCCGCCGCCCTGATAGGCTGATTGCAATTCCGCCTTCAGCCGCTCGAACTGGTCGGTCGTAAGGCCGGCCGTGTCTGCGCCGCCGTCATAGACCAGCGCGCCCGATGGCCGCGCCGCATTCTCCAGCAAAGCGCGATTCCAGTGGGCGGCAGCATTGTGGATCGCGACGGCCTGCTCGGCAGCGGAGAGGCACCCCGCGCCGTAGTGATCGTCTGCCGGGTGGAAGGCTTTCAGATGCACGACCGAGGGCCAGCCATGCTCATCCTCCACCGGCAATTCCAGCGTCCGCTCGCCCAGGCGATAGCGATAGGCTGCGGGCCAGCCATCCTCTCCCGGCACGATCGCAACGCGCTCGGGCCGCAGCGCGAACAGTTCGACAGGCTGGCCCGCGCCGTCCTTCGCGATCTGCACGAAGGCATTGCCGTGCAGCAGCAGATGCGCGGCGAGCGTTTCGAGCAGTGATTGCCCCGCGCTCGAGGCATTTACGAGCGCCATCGCGCCATCGTCGGAGGCGCTGAGCGGCGCGCCGCCCACGCCTTCGGACACGATCCGCACCGCGCGCTGCGCCACCGGATTGTCGAGAAAGGCATGGCGCACGGCGGAGCGATATTCGAACGGCGCCCGCGCCCCGCCCTGCTCGTAGGTCCACCCCCAGGGCGACTGAAACGAGCGCGCCAAAGGCACGCGAGAACCCGCCCCGCCCTTGAAGGCGGAGCGTAGCGATGAGAGAAATTGCATGGAAATGCTCCTGAATTGTTCGTCATTCCCGCGAAGGCGGGAATCCAGTAGCGGATGAGCGATGCAGCGCGATTTCGCTCCAACCGTTTATCTTCTGGCCTCCGCGCGCAACGGCACACTCTATGTCGGCGTCACATCCAATTTGATGCAGCGCATTGCTCAGCACCGCGCAGGAATCGGCGGAGGATTCGCCGCCAGACATCGCGTCACGCGGCTTGTGTGGTTCGAACAGCACGGGACTATGGAGCACGCGATTATTCGCGAGAAACGCATCAAGAAATGGAACCGCGCGTGGAAACTGAGACTGATCGAGGCTGACAATCCGGACTGGCGCGATCTTGCGGAGGAGTTCGGTTTCAAACCGCTCGGCTGACTGGATTCCCGCCTGCGCGGGAATGACGAAATTATATTTATCGGCGTTCTATCAAAATCCCCGCACCCTCGGCACCGCGCCGCGCTTGCCCAGCATCAGTTCGGTCAGCGCCCATACCAGCGCGTCGGCCCTGTCCGGCGAGCGGCCGGGGCCTTCGTAACTGCCGCCGGTCATCAGGCCGCAGAGCTGGTCTTCGAGCCTGGCGAACTGGCCGGCATGGCGCACGCGGTCGTTTTCGTAGAGCGCGGCTACGGGCTCGGCGCGGGCCACTTTGCCGGTGCTCGCATGGACGAGCTTGATCGGCATCTGGCAATCGGCCGCGCGCAGCACGCTTTCGACCATCGCGCCGCCCTGGTTCGCCTCGGCAACCACGCGGTCCGCTTTCCAGTGCAGCGCCGATGCGGCGACCGCGCGAGCCCAGCGTTCCGGGCTGGGCCGCGCGACGCTGTCATCGGCCATCACCTTGGCCAGCCCGTCTGCGGTCAGCCCGACGACGATGATGCCGCATTCGTCACCGCGCGCCGAAGCGGGCGGATCGACGCCGATCACCACGCGAACGAAGCCTTCCACATTGAACCCTTCACGGCACCGCTCGATCAGCGAGCGGGTCCATAGCGCGCCCTCGACATCACGCAGCAGCTCGCCATCGAGTTCCTGCCGACCGAGCGCGCTGTCGCCATATTGGCGGCGCATGACATCGATGAAGCCGACCGCGAGATTGTCCTCATTCTCGTCCGAGCGCCCCCGCGTAAGCGCAATGTCCGGATCGGTCGCATCGGCCAGCAGGCGGCGCAGCAGCGGCACGGCGCGCGGCGTGGTCGTGGCGACGATACGCGGGCGCTCGCCCATCCGCAGGCCGAACCGCAGATTGTCCCAAGCGCCAAGCGCACGTTCCGAACTGTTGTCCCATTTGGCGATCTCGTCACACCAAGCATGGCTGTGCTGCGGGCCGCGCAGGCTGTCCGGCTCGCCCGCCGAATAGAGCGTGGCGGATGCACCGTTGGGCCATGTCACCTTTCGCAGGGACGGCTCGAAATGCGGGTAATCGACATCGGTATGGCAGCCGAGCAGGCCGCTTTCGCCCTCCACCATGACGGAGCGCGCCTCCCCCAGCGATTTGCCGACCAGCGCGATATGTGCGTCCGGTTCGTTCCATGCGATATTGCGAACCCATTCGGCACCCATCCGTGTTTTCCCGAAACCGCGACCCGCGCACACCAGCCATATCAGCCAATCGCGATCGGGCGGCACCTGGTTGTCACGCGCCCAATAGGGCCAGTGCTTTTCCATGACGCACCGTTCTTCGCGCGGAAGCCGGTTCAGGAATTTGCGCCGCTCGGCCGGGTTCATGCCCGTTATGACGAGCCGCCTGTGTGCGCCGGTCATGCGGCCGGGTGGTCGCCCGGATCGCCCACAGGCGCGGCAGCCTGCGCGGCGGCGGCCTTCGCCTTTCGCGCCTGCTGGCGCTCCCAGATACGGTCAAGCTTGGTGTTCAGCCTGTCGAGCACGGCATCCTTGTCGTATTTCGCTTGCCGCGCGCGCTCCTTTTCCGCGCTGGCCCGGTGCGCCGCAAGCAAGCGCAGCGCATTGGGAATATCGAACTTCGCGTCCCCCTGCGCTATGCCGAAGCGCAGCCGCTGCAGGGTTTCCATCTCCAGATGATCGTATCCCTCCAGCAGCGCGGCGGACCATCGGCGGCGGAAATCGGGATCTTCCCGGCGGTGCTTATAGACGTAGGAAAGCTGCGCGTCGCAGGCGCGCGCCGCTTCGGACACGTTGGACGTTTCGGCCAGCGTTTCGAAGAACACGAATTTCCAGTTCTGTTTCAGCCCCTGACCCTTCTGGTCCTTCCTTGCCTTTACACGCTTCTTCACTGCATCCTCCAATCCGGCGCGACGACCGGACACGAAAAAGGGCGCCGCCCGGTGGGAAGCGCCCTTTTCGACTCGGTCTATCGCGATCTTCCGTTTCTCTAACCAAACAGCGTCACGATGTCAACAATAAAGTGCCATATCGGTTCTTTTGTTGGACTTGCGCAGAGGACTGCGCTGGCTTAGACGCGCGCAGTCCGTCGCCATACCAAGGTCTCCACCGACATGCTGATGAAACCGCTTCGCGGTCTGTACGACTGGACGATGGAGAAGGCCGCGCATCCGCAGGCGGAGTGGTGGCTGGCGTTCTTCTGCTTCATCGAATCCAGTTTCTTCCCGATCCCGCCGCATCCGCTGCTCGGGCTGATGTGTCTGGCGGAGCCGAAAAAGGCGATCCGATTTGCCCTGATCGCCACCATCGCCTCGGTGCTCGGCGCGTTGCTGGGCTATGCGATTGGCTATTTCCTGTACGAAGCGGTGGGCGAGTGGATGATCGGCGCGCTGGGGCTGACCGAGAGCTTCCCCGTCGCTGCCTGCTATATCCGCGAACAGGGCGCTGCGGCGGTGTTCCTCGCGGCCGGCACGCCGATCCCGTTCAAGCTGATGACCATCACGGCGGGCTTCATCGAGATGAACCTGGTGACCTTCACCCTCGCGGCCATCGCGGGCCGGGCGCTGATCTTCATGGTGGTGGGCGTGCTGTTCCGCATTTTCGGCGCGCCGATCAAGCGGGTGATCGACGAATATCTCGGCACGGTGACGACGGTGTTCGTGGTGCTGGTGGTGGCGGGTTTCGTCGCCATCACGCAATTCGGCGGCGGGGACGAGGATACCGGCGAGCAGAGCGCCTGCGACCGGGTTACCAGCCTCGAGCAGCTGTGAGGCGAGGCACTGGGAACCCACCGGCGCAATGGTGACAATCCCGTCCCCTCTGCGCCGCGCCATTCGCTCATGCCATCATACGGCCGCCGGACTGCTTGCCTTCCTCAGGCGACCTCGGATCGAAGCGAACGAGAACCTGTCGATCGGCAACCGGTTTTCGATCGGGGCCGGGCTCTTCGCGATCTCGCTGGCCGTCACAGCCGTTTTCGGCCTTCTCGCCCTGCCGATCATATTGGCGACGGACCTGACGACCGGAGAGAGATTGAACGAGGCTCTTGCCGGTTCGGCTTGGTCGGTAATGCTGGCTGTTGTTCTGATCGGACCGTTGGTGGAGGAAATCATCTTTCGCGGCTGGCTTTCAGGCACGTGGCGTGCCGTCTTCGCTTCGGCGCTTGCCCTGGGGACGATCTATGCCGGGTCTGCGATCGTCGATCCCTATTTTGCGGAAGGAAGCGCCGTTAAGTCTGGCCTGCTCGCGCTTGGGGCAGTCGCCATTGTACTGGGTCTGTCGCCGCTGGACCGCGGACGCCGCATCGTCGGCTTCGGGCAGGCCTTCCCGACCATTTTCTATGTGCAAGCGATCATATTCGGCGCGCTTCATTTCACGAATTACGCAGCGACCTCGCCGGTTATCGCACTGGTCGCTACGCTGCCATTAGTCGCGTGCGGATTGATCTGGGGCTACGCCCGGATCAGGCTTGGATTCGCTTCGGCCGTAATGTTGCACGCGGCGTATAATGTGCCGGCCGCGATGGGATCGGTCTTCCTGATGCAGTCCAACTGATCCTGCCTGCGCCGACCGGTGCCGAAGGGATATTTCGCGAAGACCGCCACACCCGCCGGAGGCCGCCCCAGAGGCGACCCCGCTGACGGGCGAATGGATTACATCATCGTCTCGACCATGCCCGGCGCCATCGCGGCGGCGAGGCTGACGAGCGAGACGAAGCTCAGCACGGTGCCGCTCAGCATGGAAATGGCGCTGCGGTCGGGATTGGCGAAAAGTGTCATTGTGTTTCTCCTCATATCGTTGTCGATGGGAGGAGTTTCGCCGCGCGCCGCCAATGCGTTACATCGAACCGCGCGCGGGAAAAGCGATCACTGTGATCGCGGGACTGTCTTCCGGGGCCGTCAGCCCTCGAATTCGGTCTCAAGCGTGATCTCGGTGTCGAGCAGCTTGGATATCGGGCAGCCTTCCTTCGCTTCGCCCGCCAGTTTCTCGAACGTGGCCTGGTCCATGCCGGGCACCTTGCCCTTGGCAGAGAGGGCGGACCTGGTGACGGTGAAGCCGCCATCGTCCTTTTCCAGCGTGACCGATGCCGAAGTGACGATGCTGCCATCCTCGTGCCCGGCCTCGGCCAGCTTGAAGCTCAGCGCCATGGTGAAGCAGCTGGCATGGGCCGCCGCGATCAGTTCTTCGGGATTGGTGCCCGCCTCGTCCTCGAAGCGGGTCTGGAATCCATAGGGCTGCGCGGAAAGCGCGCCGGAGCCGGTGGACACGTGCCCCTTGCCGCTCTTGCCAAGGCCCTCATAGGTCGCGCTGCCGGTATTGGTGGTTTTCATCGTTGGTATCTCCTTCAGGGAAAGAGACGATGGAGCCGGCGTCGGAGTTCCTAAACGATCCCCACAGCCTTCCCCGCGCGCTCGAACATGCCGAGGATCGTCTCGACTTCTTCGCTCGAATGCTCGGCGCATAGCGAGCAGCGCAGCAGCGTCATGTTGGCAGGTGTGGCCGGTGGGCGCGCGAGGTTGACGTAGAGCCCTTCGGTCAGCAGCGCGCTCCACATGGCCGCGCCTTTTTCGAGATCAGGCATGATGACGGCGACGATGGCGCTTTGCGGCTCATCGGTGCCAAGCTCGAAACCGAGCCCCTTCAGGCCGGAATGCAGGCGGCGCGAATTCTGCCACAGGTGATCCCGCTTGTCCTTGGCGCTCATCAGCTTGCGAATGCTGGTCGCCGCGGTGGCGACGACGCTGGGCGGCAGGCTGGCGGTGAAGACGTACGGGCGGCAGACCAGCCGCATGATCTCGAATTTCGGGTGGTTGGAAACGCAGAAACCGCCCACCGTGCCGACGCTCTTTGAAAAGGTGCCTATGATGAAATCGACATCGTCCATGACGCCCGCATCCTCGACGACGCCCCGGCCGTTCTCGCCGATGAAGCCCATCGAATGCGCTTCGTCCACCAGCACCATTGCACCGTTTTTCCTGGCGATGCGGACCATTTCCTTCAGCGGCGCGACATCGCCCAGCATGGAATAGACGCCTTCCAGGATCACCAGCTTGCCCGCGCCTTCTGGAATGCGCTTCAGGCGCTTTTCCATCGCTTCGATATCGTTGTGCTTGAAGGGCACGACCTCGGCATTGCCCATCGCGCAGCCGTCCCAGATGCTGGCATGGCTATCGATGTCGAGCACGATGTAATCGCCCTTGCCCGCGATGGTGGAAATGATGCCGAGATTGGCCTGGTATCCGGTCGAGAACACCATGGCATGGTCCATGCCGTAGAATTCGCGCAGCGCATCCTCGCATTCGCGGTGGCCCTGATAGGTGCCATTGAGGACGCGGCTACCGGTCGTGCCGGATCCGAAGTCGGCGAGCGCCTGCTGGCCCGCATCGATCACATCGGGATCGAAAGTCATGCCCATGTAATTGTAGGTGCCGAGCAGGATCGTGTCGCGCCCGTTGCAAATGGCGCGGGTGGGGCTGAGCACCTTTTCCATGACGAGCGAAAACGGGTCTTCGACCCCGCTCGCCAGCAAGCCCTCACGCATCGCGATGATATCGTCGAACTTGGAGAAGAGGTCTTTCCCCTCGCCTTCCAGCACTTCGGGCTGATCGGCCTGCATCACGCCTTCGCTCATGCCGCTTACTCGCTCGTCATCTTGGTGACGGCATCGACAAGCTGGCCGTAGGTCTCGATCTCGGCCTGCTGGTTCATGCTGATGATGATGTCGAATTCGTCCTCGATCGCGGCGACGAAATCCATCACCGTCAGGCTGTCGAATTCGAGGTCGCCGGCAAAGGTCGTCTCGTCCTTGATTTCGACGCCCTTCTTGTTGAACGGCTCGATAATCGAACGGATGCGGGTGTCGACTTGGGCGCGGTCCATGTGGGCCATCCTTGCAACGTGAAAGTTGCAAGCGGCAAACAAGTCGGCGCGGCGCTTGTCAAGCGCGCCCTTGGGCGGGGCTGGTCACACGGAAACGGTCAGGAGACGGTTTCGGGTGCCGGTTCCATCAGCCCTTTCACCGCGGCCATGAACGGCCCGATGCTGACAGGCTTGGCAAGATAACCCTCCGCGCCCGATTCCCGGATACGCTCTTCATCGCCCTTTCCGGCATAGGCCGTGACGGCGAGCACCGGCACCGCGGCAAGATCGCGGTCATGCTTGAGCGTGGCGATGAGGTCGAGGCCGGAGACGTCCTGCAACTGGATGTCCATCACCACGAGATTGGGGATGAAGGCACGGGCCCGCTCGATCGCCTGGTTGCCATCGGCTACCGGTTCGACTGCAAAGCCGCTGGCCTGCAAAACGTCGCAGAAAAGTTTGCGGTTCAGATCGTTGTCCTCGACAACGAGGATTCTCTTGGTCATTGCGCCCCCGTCGGTCCGTCTTTTGTCAAGACCGTCATTGCCCCTTTACCCCGAAACCGGGAATGGAACAATTCGCTCGGAACGTAAAGATTCGATTAAGGATGGCGCGACCCTGGCGCTTGCCGCGCTCGGCTGGATCCTCGCGGATGAGAGCCGTGCGCAGCGTCTGCTCGACCTGACGGGACTGACGCCGGACGGACTGCGCGCGGCACTGGACAAGCCCGCCACCCACCGCGCTATCCTCGATTTCCTCGCCGCACACGAGCCTGACCTGATTGGTGCGGCTGACGCGCTGGATGTGCCACCAGAGGATTTTATCGCCGCGCGCAGGGAGCTTGCCCGATGAGCCGCCCGCTCCTTGTCACCGATTGCGATGAAGTGCTGCTGCACATGGTGCGCCCGTTCAGCGAATGGCTGGACCGGCGGCACGACATCGCCTTTGCGCTGGAGGGCAATCCCTTTGTCCAGTCGATGACGCGGCGCGGCAGCGACGAAGCGATTGCCGAAGAAGAGGTCTGGGCGCTGCTCGGCGGGTTCTTCGATACCGAGATGGACAGCCAGCAGCCCATTGTGGGCGCGCTCGAGGCGATGGCCGAAATCCAGCGCGATGCCGATGTGGTCGTGCTGACCAATCTTACCGACGAGCGTAATGAGGCGCGAACCGAGCAGCTGCGCAAACTGGGGTTCGAAGCGCCGGTCTATACCAATCAGGGGCCGAAGGGTGGGGCGCTCAAAAGCATTGTCGAAGAGCACGGCGCCAGCCACGTCCTTTTCATCGACGACCTCGCCCAGCACCACAAATCGGCCAAGGCCGAAGTGCCGCATGTCCATCGGCTGCATCTGTGCGGAGAGCCGAGTATCGCGCCGCATATTCCTTGCGCGCACGAAAAGGGCCACGCCCATGCGCGGATAGACAGCTGGGACGAGGCGCTGCCATACATCCTCGCAAACCTTCATTCCGGAGAATAATCGCATGTCCATCAAGGCTCGCCTCGACGAACTCGGCATCACGCTGCCCGAAACTTCGCCCGCGCTGGCAAGCTACCTGCCGGTGATGCGGCACGGCGATACGATCTTCGTGTCCGGCCAGCTGCCGTTTCGCGATGGCGTGGTTATCACCGGCACGCTCGGCAAGGATGTCTCGCTGGAGGATGCGCAGGAAGCCGCGCGCGCCTGCGGACTGATGATCCTGGCGCAGCTGAAGGCGGAGCTCGGCTCGCTCGACAAGGTGGCGCGGATCGTGAAGCTGGGCGGCTTCGTCGCCTCCACGCCCGATTTCACCGATCAGCACAAGGTGGTGAACGGCGCGTCGGACCTGATGTTCGAAGTGTTCGGCGATATCGGCCGCCACGCGCGTGCCGCGGTTGGCGTTCCGAGCCTGCCGGTCGGCGCCTGTGTCGAAGTGGACGCGATCGTGGCCGTCTCCGATGGCTGACGCGCCCGCCTGGCTCGACGCCTGGGCCTTTGCCCATCGCGGGCTGCACGATGCGGATGCGCCGGAAAACTCGATGGCCGCCTTTCGCGCCGCCATCGCCCGCGGCTTCGGAATCGAATGCGATCTTCGGGTCAGTGCGGATGGCCGGGCGATGGTGTTCCACGATGCCGATCTGGAGCGGCTGACCGGCGGTCCGGGTGTGACGGGCGAGCATACGGTCGGCGAGCTCACTGCGATGGCGCTGACGGGCAGCGAGGAGCGCATCCCGACGCTGCGCGACATGCTGGAGCTGGTCGCCGGGCAAGTGCCTGTTCTGCTGGAACTGAAAAGCGATGGCCGCGACAGCGTGCACAAGCTCTGCCGCGCGGTGCGTCGCGATCTGGAAGGATATGCGGGCGATATCGCGGTGATGAGCTTCGATCCTCGGATCCCCGCCTGGTTCGGGGAGCGTGTGCCCGATCTGCCGCGCGGTCTTGTCGTGACCGAGCAGAATGCCCGCACGCTGACGGGCGCGTTCAGGCGGCGGCTGGCAATGCGACATTCGCGCCCCGATTTCCTCGCCTACGACATTCGCGACCTGCCGAGCCGCTTCGCCGTGCGCTCCGCCAAATCGGGCCGCCCGCTGCTGACCTGGACGGTGAAAACCTCCGCGCAGCTCGAAACGGCGCTAGCCTGCGGCGCCGCGCCGATCCTGGAGGGTGCAGGGGTGGCGGCGTGGGAGGAGCATCCCTAGATTGCGTGCATGGCCGATGGCGAGCTGACCGCGCAGATACACTCCGCCATTGGCGAAATCCCGAAAGACGCTTGGGACGCGCTCGCGGGCGCTGGCAATCCGTTCGTCTCGCACGACTTTCTGACGATCCTCGAGGAGTCCGGCAGCGTCGGGCCGGGTACGGGCTGGCAAAGCGCGCCGCTGACGCTCACCGATGGCGAGGGGCGCCTGCTCGCCGCCATGCCCAGCTATCTCAAATCGCATAGCCAGGGCGAATATGTTTTCGATCATGCCTGGGCCGATGCGTGGCACCGCGCGGGCGGCGACTACTATCCGAAGTTGCAGATCAGCGCGCCCTTCACCCCCGCCACCGGCCCGCGCCTGCTGCTGGCGGAGCACGCCTATGCGGAGCCGCTCCTGCGCTCTGCCGAAAGCCTGGTCGCGCAGAACGGCTGGTCGAGCGCGCACGCGACATTCGTGGAGCCGGAGCAGGTGCCGCTGTTCGAAGGGGCAGGCTGGATGCGGCGCGAGGACATCCAGTTTCATTGGACCAATCGCGGTTACGAAAGCTTCAGCGATTTTCTTGCCACGCTCACCTCCCGCAGGCGCAAGGATCTGCGCAAGGAGCGGGCCCGTGCGGTCGAGGGTATCGAGGTGTGCGCGCTGAGCGGCGACGACATTCGGCCCGAGCACTGGGACGCCTTCTGGCTGTTCTATCAGGACACCGGCGCGCGCAAATGGGGCACGCCATATCTGACGCGCCAGGCTTTCGACCTGTTCGGAGAGCGGATGGGCGAAAAGGTGCTGCTGCTGATGGCGTTCGAGGACGATATGCCGATCGCCGGTGCGCTCAATTTCATCGGCGGCGATGCGCTTTACGGTCGATATTGGGGCTGCCTCGTCGACAAGCCCTTCCTGCATTTCGAGCTTTGTTATTATCGCGCCATCGACGAAGCGATCGCGCGTGGCCTGTCACGGGTGGAAGCGGGCGCGCAGGGCGGCCACAAGATGGCGCGCGGCTACGAGCCGGTGGCGACCACCTCCATGCATTACATCCCGCACCAAGGGTTCAGAGAAGCGGTCGAGGGTTTCCTCCAAGCCGAACGCCGCGGTGTGGCGATGGACCGCGAAATGCTGGCGCGGCGGATGCCGTTCAAAGCGTTCGATTAGGCCGCTCGCGCATTCCCTGTCCGCAGCCATTCGCGGGCGCGGCGCTGGGCTTCGCTGATCTCGCGCGCGGTCATCTCGTCCGAGATATCGGCGCGGCACCAGCTGGCGGCTTCGTGGCCTTGCGCGGCGGCCAGATTGAACCATTTGTGCGCCTCGATCATGTCGCAGTTCACGCCGTGGCTACCGGTCGAGTAAGCGACGCCGAGGTCGTAGCAGGCGTCGATGTCCCCATCTGCGGCGGCAGCGAGGCAGCGTGCCACCAACATGTCCGCGCCGCCAATGTCGGCAGGCTGGACCTTCACGAACGTTTCGATCCTGGCAAGTTCCATGATCCTCATCCCCTGTTTTCGGCCGGCGCCCCTGTTGCCCGGCATCTGATGAACCCCGGTTTTGAGGATCGTGGTCAATATATGGTTAACGCGAACCCTGCTTTTTGCGCCGTTGGAAACCGGCGCGCCGGCATGGCGGGACATTGCCGCTTGTGCCTCCGGAAGCCTCACCCTATAGGCGCGCCCGACCGAAAACGCCTTTGCGGCCGCATCAGTCGGCCGGGAGCGGGGAAGGCCCGGGGAAAGGGATTCGAAGCACCGATGGCAACGGCCACGCATGACGATATCGATGTCCTCGCCAAGGCGAAGCGCGCGCTTCCGCACGATTACACGCCGTCCGATCAGGACGAATACATGTCGGATGCGCAGCTCAACTATTTTCGCGTGCTGCTGCTCGAATGGAAGAAGTCCATCGTCGCTGCGTCCGAAGGCACTTTGCAGAGCTTGCAGGACGGCCCGATCCGCGATCCGGACCCCAATGATCGCGCCTCGAGCGAAACCGATTGGGGGATCGAACTGCGCACTCGCGACCGCCAGCGCAAGCTGATCGCCAAGATCGATTCCGCCATGCGCCGCATCGACGAAGGCGAATATGGCTGGTGCGAAAAGACCGGCGAACCGATCGGTATCAACCGCCTGATCGCCCGCCCCATCGCCACGATGACAGTCGAAGCGCAAGCCGCGCATGAACGGCGTGAGAAGATCTCGCGCGATAACTGACCCGTTTTGGGACAGGTGGGCCGCTCACCTGCTGCGTTAACGCCTGTTTAGCCATTTGCCAGCCAACCCGCACGCACGATAAGGCGCAAGATAACGAAGGCTCGCAGTGACGTTTCTGAGGATGGAAATGGACCCGATCAACAATGTCGATACCCGCCAGGTCGGCCGGGACAGCCTGTTCCTTCTGGCGCAGGTCCGGATCGCCGGTCGGGATGAGCCGGTGCGCGTCAAGGTGCGCAATCTCTCCGCCGGCGGCATGATGGCCGAAGGCGATGCCCGTGTTGCCCGCGGCGCGCTCGTCACCGTGGAATTGCGCAATATCGGCGATGTCGAAGGGTCGGTGGCTTGGGTTCAGGGCAATCGGTTCGGCATCGCATTCGTCGATGAGATCGATCCCAAGCTGGCCCGTGCTTCGGGTGTCGCTGGCAATTCGGACTTCTCCGCCCGCAACCCGATCCCCGCCAAGGCGCACGACAAGGGTACGCCCCGCAAGATCTGATACGAAGCACAGTTGAAGCGCGCCGGGCGCAGGCCTATCGCCGTCGACTATGCCGTGCACCCGCCATCTGATTGCCCTCGCCGCCCTCATGCTGGCCGGTTGCGGCGCGGGCGATGACGGCGCGCTCGATGTCGCGCTGATCGGCAATGAAGACACCGTCTTCACCCGCGGCATTCTCCTTTCCGACAGCGCCCAGACGCTGCGCGCGGCAACCGAAAGCGGCCTGCTGGAGCTGAATGCGCAGGGCGAAGTTGTCCCCGCTCTCGCCGAGACATGGCTGCCGACCGAGGACGGCCTCAGCTACATTTTCCGCCTGCGCGACACGACCTGGCCGGACGGCACGCCCATCTCCGCCCAATCAGCGCGGGCGGCGCTGGTGGCGGCCATGGCGCGGCTGGAGGGCACGTCGCTCGGACGCGATTTGGCGCCGGTTGAGGAGGTGCGCGCGATGGCCGGTCGAGTCATCGAAATTCGCCTGTCCGCGCCCGAACCCTATTTCCTGCAGCTGCTCGCCCAGCCGGAACTCGCCCTGCGGTACGAGGATGGCGGAACCGGCCCGATGAGCTTCTCGCGCGCAGAGGGCTATGCCGCGCAACTGGCGTTCAAGCCGCCGGAAGAGCGCGGCCTGCCCGCCAGCGAGGATTGGCGCGAGCGGGTCCGCGATATCGATCTGGTGGTGGTCGATGCGCAAACCGCGATCGAACTGTTCGACGATGGCGCGGTCGAAGTGGTGCTCGGCGGCGATCTCGGCACCTTGCCGCTGGTCGATGTCGGGCCGCTTTCCACCGGCACGTTGCGCGTGGATGCGACGATCGGATTGTTCGGCTTGCTACCCCGGCGCGCGGACGGCGTGCTGGCCGACGCTGTGACGCGAGAGGCGCTGGCCATGGCGATAGACCGGGAAGCGCTGATCGGGCGGTTCAATATCGGCGGCTGGCCGCCCGCCACGCGCATCGTGCCCGCTTTGGTGCCAGGCGTCAGTGCGAGCGCGCCGCGCTGGGGCGACGACATCGAGCTGCGCCGCGCGGAAGCCCGCTCCCGCATCGGCGGCAGTGCGCCCGCATTGTCGCTTGCCCTTCCGGAAGGCACGGGCTGGGACATGCTGCTGGACGAGCTGGCGCAGCAGTGGTCCAGCATCGGCGTAACGCTGCGCCGGGCGGAAAGCACAGCGGCGGCCGACCTCGTGCTGGTGGACAGGATTGCCCGCTATCCCTCACGCCGCTGGTTTCTCGACCAGTTCAATTGCGAATTGCGGCGCGGCCTTTGCAGTGGGGAGACCGACGCCCTGATCGCCCAGGCGCTCGGCGAAAGCGATCCGGAGCGCCGCGCCGCACTCACCGCGCAGGCGGAAGCCGAATTCACCGAGCGCAATATCTTCATTCCCATCGCCGCGCCGCTGCGCTGGTCGCTCGTGCGCGGCAGCGTGACCGGGTTCGAGCCGAACCCCTGGGCCTTCCATCCCTTGCCGCCGATGGCGCAAATCCCCAGATAGAGACGCATGGACGACAGCCGCAAACCCGTGCCCATAGACCCCGATCCGCTGCGTGCGGATACGATCCGGCCCGAGCGTATCCGCCCGAACCCGGTCGGCCTCGATCTGCCGCTGGGCAACGATCCGCAATCGGTACGCCGACGGATCGAGGCGATGGAAATGGTGCTGGAGCGCAGCTTCGTCATCCCCGGCACCAATCGCCCGGTGGGCCTCGACGCGATCATCGGCCTCATCCCCGTGGTGGGCGACATCATCGCCATGGGCCTGGGCGCCTATATCGTGTGGGAAGCGCGCAATCTGAACATGCCGAAGTGGAAGCTTCTGCGCATGGCGGGCAATGTCGCCTTCGACAGCGCAGTTGGCGCGGTGCCGTTGGCGGGTGACGTGTTCGACTTCCTTTTCCGTTCCAACAGCCGCAATCTGCGGATCGTGAAAAAGCATCTCGACAAGCACCACCCCGAAAGCCGCGTGATCGATCAGTGATTTCGCGCTAGGGCCACGCCATGGCCACTCGCGACGTCACCTATTCCAGCTATCTCGATCTCGAGCGCATCCTGTCGGCGCAGCATCCGGCATCGGACGCGCATGACGAGTTTCTGTTCATCATCGTTCACCAGGCCAGCGAGCTGTGGCTCAAGCTCTGCCTGCACGAGCTGGAGGCGGCGCGCGAGCTGATCGTGGCCGATAACCTTTCGCCCGCTTTCAAGATGCTGTCCCGCGTGGCGCAGGCGCAGCGCCAGCTGATTTCGAGCTGGGACGTGCTCAGCACGATGACGCCGCACGACTATTCGCTCATCCGCCCGCATCTCGGCACGTCGAGCGGGTTTCAGAGCGCGCAGTACCGGCTGATGGAATTCATCATGGGAGGGCGCAATCCCGACCATGTGACGATGCATGAGGCGGTGCCGGATGTAGCGAAGAAGCTGCGCGCCGAACTCGACAGGCCGAGCCTTTACGGCGAAGTGCTGCGCCTGCTGCAGCGGCGAGGCTTCGCCATTCCCGAGGAACTGTTCGCGCGCGATTTGCAGGCCCCGCACGAGCCGGTCGACGCGGTGACGCGGGCCTGGGCCGAGGTCTATCGCCATCCGAACCGCTACTGGGATCTTTACGAATTGGCCGAGAAGCTGGTCGATCTGGAATACCATTTCCAGCGCTGGCGCTTCGGCCATCTGAAAACCGTGGAGCGGATCATCGGCTTCAAGAAAGGCACGGGCGGCACGGCTGGCGTGCCTTATCTTGAAAGC
Source organism: Aurantiacibacter aquimixticola (assembly GCF_003605475.1). Taxonomy (NCBI): domain Bacteria; kingdom Pseudomonadati; phylum Pseudomonadota; class Alphaproteobacteria; order Sphingomonadales; family Erythrobacteraceae; genus Aurantiacibacter; species Aurantiacibacter aquimixticola. The sequence continues at coordinate 2,061,184 of NZ_RAHX01000001.1, forward strand.
GTGCTGAAGCTCGGCTTTTTCCCCGAACTGCTGGCAGTGAGGACCGAGATTTGAACGCGCTGATTGACAGGGCGGCAAAGCTCGACGCCGAAGATCCGCTCGCCGAGCGCCGCGACCTGTTCGCCATTGCGGATGACGTCGCCTATCTCGACGGCAATTCGCTCGGCCCGCTGCCCAAGGCAACCCGCGCCCGACTTGGCGAAGTGGTCGACAAGGAATGGGGTGAAGATCTCATCGCCAGCTGGAACACCGCCGACTGGATTCACCTGCCCCAGCGCATCGGCGCGAAGATCGCCCCGCTGATCGGCGCGCGCCCTTATGAGGTAATCGCGGCGGACAGCGTTTCGGTGAACATCTTCAAGCTCGTCAGCGCCGCGCTGGCGATGCGGCCCGGCAGAAAGGTCGTGCTGAGCGAGCCGGGCAATTTCCCAACCGATCTCTACATGATCCAAGGGCTGGAATCGCAGGATTTGGCGGAGCAGCGGCTGGCGGAACGCGGGGAGATCGAGGCAGCGCTGGACGAGGATGTGGCCGTGCTGCTGCTCACCCATGTCCATTACAAGACCGGCGAAATGTTCGACATGGCGGCTCTGACGAAGGCGGCGCACGATGCGGGCGCGCTGGTGCTGTGGGACCTGTCGCATTCGACCGGCGCGGTGCCGGTGGACCTGAACGGCGCGGGCGCGGATTTCGCGGTCGGTTGCGGCTACAAATATCTGAATGGCGGCCCCGGTGCACCCGCCTTCGCCTATGTTGCCGAGCGGCACCATGAGGCACTCCGGCAACCGCTCAGCGGCTGGATGGGCCATGCGCAGCCTTTCGCCTTCACCGACGATTATGCCCCCGCGCCGGGCGTCGACCGCCTGCTTTGCGGCACCGCGCCGATCCTCAGCATGAGCGCGATGGAGGAAGGCGTCGACCTGATGGCAGCCATCGGCATCGCTCCGCTGGTCGAGAAGAGTCGCAGCCTCTCCGAATTTACGCGTGCGGCCATGGAACGCCACGTGCCCGAACTCGAATGCGTATCGCCCGAAAATCCGGCGCGCCGCGGCAGCCAGCTTTCCTGGCGGCACGAGCACGCCTACGAATTATGCCAGGCACTGATCGCCCGCAAGATCACCGGAGACTTCCGCGCGCCAGACGTGCTGCGCGTAGGCTTCGCCCCCGCCTATGTCCGCTACGCCGACTGCGCGCGGCTGGTGAGCGAACTACGCGACATTCTCGACACGGGCGAATGGCAGAAGCCCGAATATGCGGAGCGCGGGGCGGTCACCTAGCATCCTCGTCTGCCCGGACCTGATCCGGGCGTGGTGCTTCCTTCGGCACGGTCGAAGGAAGAAAGCACTGCCCCGGAACAGGTGTGCTTTGCACAGCTTCGCTTTCCGGGGTGACTCGACGGGAGCGGGTTTGTCTTTCCTACAGGCGTATTGGCATGCTTGCTTGCGGATATGCCGAGCCTGTCGATCATCGCGCACAACCGGGTGACAGATCCCCGAAAAAGGGTGACACTTCGGGTGCCGGAAGGTCACGCATTTTTGCGCAGACGGGTTACGCCTACCCCGCGAAAGGTCACGCTTTCACCGCCGAAAGTGACGGTTTTCGGACGAAAGGTCACACCATGCGCCGCAAAAGGTCACAAATGCCGGTTTTCGCCCCTGGACACTGTAACACTTGTCACACCCCTGCAGGAGCGGCACCGCTCACTCTTCGAGTTCGATGTCCCAATACAGCCAGTCCCGCCAAGTCTCGTGGAGGAAGTTGGGCGGGAAGCTCTTGCCGTGTTGCTGCAGCTGCCAGCTGGTCGGGCGGATGGGCTCGTATTGCAGGCGCATGCCTGCCTGCTTGGGCGTGCGGCCGCCCTTCTTCATGTTGCACGGGGCGCAGGCGGTGGCGATGTTCTCCCATGTCGTCTTCCCGCCAAGCCGGCGCGGCATGACATGGTCGTAGGTCAGGTCCTTCTGGCTGCCGCAATACTGGCAGGCGAAGCGATCGCGCAGGAACAGGTTGAAGCGGGTGAAGGCGGGAAACTGGCTCGGCTTAACATACTGGCGCAGCGCGATGACGCTGGGCACCTTCATGTCGAGGCTCTGCGAGTGCACTGCGCGGTCGTAGGTCGCGACGATGTCGACCCGTTCGAGGAACACAGCCTTGATCGCGGTCTGCCACGGCCACAGGCTGAGCGGATAGTAGGAAAGCGGCGTGTAATCGGCGTTGAGCACCAGCGCCGGGCAGCTTTCCAACTTCCGTGTGGGATCCTCCTCCGCGCTGCGGAAGGTCGCGGCCCTCTCGATCAATTCGGTCTTGAACACGTTCGGTGTCCTCCGTCTTGCCGTGGAAGATGCCATTGCAGGACAAACCGTCAACCCTGTTACGGACAGGCTATCCACAGGGTTGTCCTCACGCGGCCCCTTCTGCCAAGGCCGTTGGCGGCATGATCGTCACCCGCTTCGCCCCAAGCCCGAATGGCTCGCTGCATCTCGGCCACGCCTACAGCGCCATCGTGTCACACGATCTGGCGAAGGAGGCCGGGGGCCGCTTCCTGCTGAGGATCGAGGACATAGACGGCGCGCGCTCCCGCCCAAAGCTGGCCGACGAATTCAGGCGCGATCTGGAATGGCTGGGGCTGGAATGGGACGAAGTGCCTGCTCAATCCACGCGGCTCGCCAGCTACGACGCGGCGGCTCGGCGATTGCTGGAGGACGGCTTCCTCTACCCCTGCACCTGCACGCGGGCGGAGATCGAGGCGCTGGAGCCGCGCATCGGGCCGCAGGGCATGGTCTATCCCGGAACATGCAAGGGCGCGGCCTACGATCCGGAGCGCCCGGCGGCGATGCGGCTGGACATGGACCGCGCGCTGGACGCCGTCGGCAGGCTCGAATGGGACGATGCCGAAGCTGGCGCGCAGATGGCCGATCCGCGCCAGTTCGGCGATGTCGTGCTGGTGAGGAAGGACGCGCCCGCCAGCTACCACCTGGCTGCAACGCTCGACGATGCGGCGGATGGGGTGACGCTGGTGACGCGCGGGGCGGACCTGTTCCACGCCAGCCATATCCACCGCGTGCTGCAGGCGTTGCTCGGCGTGCCGGTGCCACGCTGGCACCACCACACGCTGTTGCTGGACGCGAGCGGCAGGAAGCTCGCGAAGACACGCGGCTCGGGTGAGCTCGGCTACGGGCTTGCAGGCAGGCGCGAAAGCGGCGAAGACGGGCGCGAACTTGCCGACACATTGCGCATGGGCCAAATGCCGTGTGGCATCACGCTCTCGCGCTTCCCACATGGTGGAACATGAACACATTCCTCGTCATCGTCATTGTCCTGCTGGCCGTCATGGTGGTCGTTTCGCTGGTGCGCGGCATCATCGCCTTCCTCCAGACGACCAAGATCGACCTCGAACAGGGCGGCGCGAATTCGCAGGAGCTGATGGCGCGCCAGAACAAGGCGATGTTCGATCGCATCAAGTATCAGGCGCTGGCGATCGTGGTCGTGGCGGTGTTGCTCGCCGTCAACAGCTGATGGTCAAGCTCAACAAGATTTACACGCGCACGGGGGATGACGGGACCACCGGCCTCGTCGACGGATCGCGTCTGCCCAAGCACGCAGCCCGCATGGAAGCGGTGGGCGCGGTGGACGAGGCGAATGCTGCGCTCGGGCTGGCAGTGCAGAGCCTGAAGGGTGCGCCTCGCGACGACTGTGTGCGCTTGCAGAACGACCTGTTCGATCTCGGCGCCGATCTCGCCACGCCGGGCGAGGACTTCGAGCCTTCGGACATGGTGCTGCGCATCGTGCCTGCGCAGGTCGATTGGCTGGAACAGCGCATCGATGCGGTGAATGCCGATCTGGAGCCACTGACCAGCTTCATCCTGCCCGGCGGCAGCGAAGCGGCGGCGCGGCTGCACCTTGCCCGCACGTCCGTGCGGCGGGCCGAGCGGGCGGTATCGGCGCTGGCAGCGCAGGAGCCGGTCAATCCGGCAGCTGCGGCCTTCATCAATCGCCTTTCCGATTACCTGTTCGTGCTCTGCCGCGCGGTGAACGATGGCGGCGCCGGCGACGTGCTCTGGACACCGGGCGCGAACCGCTGATTGCGGGAACGGGCAAGGGGGCCTCTCCGTTGAGGAGGCAAAGGAGAATACTCCGTGACCGACAAGCCAGAAAGCCAGGAAGCCCGTCAGGCGAGCCTCGCCCCCGAAACGCACAACGATGAGCAGGACGACCACCGCATGCAGGCGCAGGAAGTGTCGGAGCAAGCGCGAAAGCTGACGCCGCAGACCGGCAGCCCGACCGAAAGCGAAAAGAGCGACAACGAGTCCGGGCTGATGAACGATTCGACGCAGGACACGATCGACCACATGCGCGACATGGAAAGCTCGGGCCGGATCGACATGGGGGCTTACGAAGGTGAGCCGAACCATGACGACAATGTCGACAAATACGGCAAGGACAAGAAGCCGGACGGCTTACGCGGTGACGGGACCTAGACTTTCGCGAGAGAGCTGTCGTCGAGCACCCAGAGCGCGATGATAAGAAGGGCCGCGCCCGCCGCTATGGACCAGGCCACCAGCCTGATATTGGGCAACTTTGGCGAGTCCACCGCGTGAGATGACAGCCTCTCGAACGCCTTGCAGGCGCGGCGCTCCGCGCTGATGGCGAAGATAACGGCCAGCGCGATGAACATCGTTGCGATTACGCGCGCAAGCCAAGGCGGGTCGAACTCACCGAATAGCGCGCGAAAGCCGATGCCGATCGCGATGGCGGCGAAAGCGGTGCGCATCCAGCCCGCAAAGGTACGCTCAAGGGCCATGATGGTGCGGTCTTCGGCCCAGTTGGTCCGGTTCTCGGCCCATTTGGTACTCTTGTCCTGCTCTTCATGGATGTCGTGGTCCGCCATGAGGCGATGCTAGCGGCCCGAGGCATAAACGCAATCGCCGCGCGTTAATCTTCGCCGGCTTCGCGCTTCAGCTCATACAGCAGGTCCAGTGCTTCCCTCGGAGCAAGCGCATCGATGTCGAGTGCCTGGAGGCGTTCGCGCAGCGCGTCGCATTGCTCCCCCTCCGCCTCTGCGGCGGCAGCGAAGAGCGGTAACTCGCCCAGCCCTGCGGCGAGCCCGCCGGTTTCCGCGCGACCCTTCTCCAGCCTGTCGAGCACCGAACGTGCACGCCTTACCACGGGCGGTGGCACGCCTGCCAGCTTTGCGACTGCGAGGCCGTAGGAGCGATCCGCCCCGCCCTCCGCCAATTCGTGTAGCAGGACGAGATCGCCCTTCCACTCCTTGGCGCGCACATGGTGCAGGCTGAGCGCATCGCAGGTCTCGGCCAGCCGCGCCATCTCGTGATAGTGCGTGGCGAAAAGGCACCGGCAGCGGTTCGTTTCATGAATCGCTTCGGCGACTGCCCATGCCAGCGCCAAGCCATCATAGGTCGAGGTGCCGCGCCCGACCTCGTCCAGGATCACGAAGCTGTGCTCGGTAGCCTGGCTGAGGATGGCGGCGGTTTCGACCATCTCGACCATAAAGGTGGATCGCCCGCGCGCGAGATTGTCCGACGCGCCGACGCGGCTGAAGAGCTGGTCCACCAGGCCGATCCGCGCGGCTTCGGCCGGGACGAAGCTGCCCGCCTGCGCCAGCAGCACGATCAGCGCGTTCTGGCGCAGGAAGGTGGACTTGCCACCCATATTCGGACCGCCGACGAGCCAGACCCGATCGTCCTTGCCCAGAGCGCAATCGTTCGCGACGAAGCGTTCTTTCCCGTTTGCCAGCGCCGCTTCGACCACGGGGTGGCGGCCTGCCGTGATATCGATACAGGCATCGTCGATAATTTCTGGCCGACACCATACGCCCTCCGAAGCGCGTTCCGCATGGCTTGCCGATACGTCCAGCCGGGCCAGTGCGGCGGCGGTTGCGGCGATGGCCTCGCGGCGGTCCGCAACCTTGCTCACCAATTCTTCGAAATGCGCTTCCTCAGCGGCCAAAGCGCGGCCACCTGCCTCCGCGATTCGACCCGCCTCTTCGTGTAAAGTCAGCGAATTGAACCGCACCGCATTCGCCATCGTCTGTCGGTGGGTGAAGCCGCTTTCGGCTGCCATCAGCTTGTCGGCGTGCTTGCTCGGCACTTCGATGAAATAGCCGAGCACCCCATTGTGCTTGATCTTGAGCGAGGGCGTTTCCGTTTCCTCGCGATAGCGCGCTTCCATTGCCGCGATGGCGCGCCGGGCATTGCCGGAGACTTCTCGCAACTCGTCAAGCGCGTGGTCGTAGCCGCCAGCGATGAAACCGCCATTCGCCCGCTCCGTAGGCGGGGCAGGTACGAGCGCGCGGGAAAGCAGGTCGGTCAGTTGGGCATGGCCGGTAACGGCGGGAAGCAGCCGTTCCAGAAGCGTAGGACGATCCGACTGGCTCTTGAGCAGGTCATGGATGCGCCGCGCCTCCAGCAGCCCGTCGCGGATCTGCCCGAGATCGCGCGGGGAGCCCCTATCCGCTCCCAGCCTGCCCAGAGCGCGGCCGATATCAGGCACTGCGCGCAGCATATCGCGAAGGTCGGCGCGCAGGATCGGGTCTTGGTGCAGTCGCTCCACGACCTGCAACCGTTCGGCGATGGCCGTGCCGTCGGCGAGCGGCGATGACAGATCCTCTGCCAGCAATCTGCCACCGGCGCCGGTCGAACAGCGATCGACCGCATCGATCAGCGAATGGGCGCGGCCTCCCTGCTGGCTGGAGAGGATTTCGAGGCTGGCGCGCGTCGCCTCGTCCATCGCCATATGGCCGCCGCTCGTGCGGACCACCGGCGGAAGCAGCAGTGGCAGCGATCCACGCCCGACGTGGTCGAGATAGGCTATTAGCCCGCCCGCCGCCGCCAGCATGGCGCGTGAAAACTGGCCGAAGCCATCGAGCGTTGCGACACCATGCACTTTCTTAAGCCGCGCTTCGCCCGCATCGCTGCCGAAGTCGCCGCGCGGCCTTGGCACGGCACCGAGCGGTGGCGTGCTCCAGTCCTCCGGGGCGACGATTTCGCGTGCGCCGACCCGCGCCAGCACCGCACCCACTCGCTCGGGCGGGCATTCCTCTAGCACCATCGCGCCGGTCGAGATATCGCAGGCGGCCACGCCGCAGCTCCCGCGCATTTCGCACACCGCCGCCAGCATGTTCGCCCGGCGCGGTTCGAGCAGCGCTTCCTCGGTCAGCGTGCCTGCGGTGACTAAGCGTACGATATCGCGGGCGACCAGCGCTTTCGACGTTGGCGTCCCCTCGCGCTTGGCTCGGGCCTTCGCCTCCTCCGGCGTTTCCACCTGTTCGGCAATCGCGACTTGGCACCCGGCCTTGATCAACCGCGCGAGATAGCCTTCCGCCGAATGCACTGGCACGCCGCACATCGGCACCGGCGCACCGTTATGTTCGCCGCGCGTAGTGAGGGCAATGTCGAGCACGTTCGCGGCGCGCTTCGCGTCATCGAAAAACAGCTCGAAGAAATCGCCCATGCGATAGAACAGCAGGCTCTCTCCGGCCTCGGCCTTGAGGTCGAGATATTGCCTCATCATCGGAGTTGCGGAGCCAGCCATTGCCTTTCCAGCGGTAGCGGCGCGTGCGGCGATTCGGGAAGGGCGCGGCGTTCAGCTTTCCCCTATCGCCGCGCGGCGCATCGCTCTATGCGGTTGGGCAAACAGGAGAGAACGACTTGGACGAGCAGGAAAATACCAGTTTCACCGCGCGCGAAGCGCTGTTCTACCACGAGACGATCCGCCCTGGTAAGATCGAGATCATCGCGTCCAAGCCGATGACCACACAGCGCGATCTGAGCCTCGCCTACTCTCCCGGCGTCGCCGTCCCGGTTGAGGCGATTGCCGAGAACCCGGCGCTCGCGGCGAAATATACGGCGCGCTCCAATCTCGTCGCAGTGATTTCCAACGGCACGGCCATTCTCGGTCTCGGCAATCTCGGCGCGCTCGCGTCCAAGCCGGTGATGGAAGGCAAGGCAGTGCTGTTCAAGCGGTTCGCCGATGTCGATTCCATCGATATCGAGCTGGCCACCGAAGATCCCGACGCCTTCATCGAGGCCGTCGCGCTGATGGAGCCGACTTTCGGCGGCATCAACCTGGAAGACATCGCCGCGCCGGAATGTTTCATCATCGAACAGGCCCTGCGCGAACGGATGAAGATTCCGGTCATGCATGACGATCAGCACGGCACCGCGATCATCGCTGCCGCCGGTCTGCTGAACGCCGCGCATCTCACGGGGCGCGAGCTCAAGGATTGCAAGATGGTGGTGAACGGCGCGGGTGCCTCCGCGCTCGCCTGCACCGCCCTGATAAAGGCAATGGGTGTGCCGCACGAGAACGTGATCGTGTGCGACCGCTCCGGCCCGATCTATCCCGGCCGCGAGAATGTGGACCAGTGGAAAAGCGCGCACGCGGTCGACACGCCGCATCGCACTCTGGAAGAAGCGTTGGACGGCGCCGATATCTTCCTCGGCCTATCCGCCGCTGGTGCGCTGAAGCCCGAATGGGTCGCCAAGATGGCCGAACAGCCGATCATCTTCGCGATGGCCAATCCGGTGCCGGAGATCATGCCGGATGTCGCCAAGGCCGCGCGGCCCGATGCGATCATCGCCACCGGGCGCAGCGACTTTCCCAACCAGGTCAACAACGTGCTCGGTTTCCCCTTCATCTTTCGCGGTGCGCTCGATGTGCGGGCTACTGCCATCAACGAGGAAATGAAAGTCGCTGCGGCAAGGGCGATCGCGGAGCTGGCGCGTGAACGCGTGCCTGAGGAAGTGGCGGCGGCTTACGGCACGAATCAGCAATTCGGCCGCGAATACATCATCCCCGCGCCCTTCGATCCCCGACTGATGGAGCGGGTTTCCTGCGCCGTAGCCAAGGCGGCCATGGATTCCGGCGTGGCGCAGGACATGATCGAGGATTTCGACGCTTACGCGCTTGCCCTTCGCAGCCGTCTGAACCCGACCACTTCCGCGCTCACCCGCGTCTACGAGGATGCCAAGGCGAACCCGAAGCGAATGGTTTTCGCCGAAGCGGAAGAGGATGTCGCTCTGCGCGCGGCGATCCAGTTCCGCGACTTCGGCTATGGCACGCCAATCCTGGTGGGCCGCACGGAAAAGGTGCTGGAAAAGCTGGAAGAGCTCGCGGTCGACGACCCGGAAAGCTTCATCATCGAGAACTCGAACACGTCCGAGCATATCGAGCCGATGGTCACCTATCTCTACAAGCGGTTGCAGCGGCGCGGCTATACCGAGCGCGACGTGCGCCGGATGGTAAACCAGGAGCGCAACGTGTTCGCCGCGCTGCTGGTGGCGCTGGGCGAGGGGGACGGAATGATTTCCGGCCTGACGCGAACCTTCAGCCAGACCGCACGGGAAATCAATCGCGTGCTGGACGAGAAGCCAGGCGCAACGCCGTTCGGCATTCACATGGTGATCGGCAAGAACCACACGACCTTCCTCGCCGATACGACGATCAACGAACGGCCCGACGCGGCGCAGCTGGCGCATATCGCCAAGGAAACCGCCGCCGTGGCGCGGCGTATGGGGCATGAACCGCGCGTCGCTTTCCTGTCCTATTCGACCTTCGGCAATCCGTCGGGCCAGTGGCTTGGCAATATCCGTGAAGCCGTGGCAATCCTCGACAAGGAAGATCCCGGCTTCGAGTACGAAGGCGAGATGGCACCCGATGCCGCGCTGAACCCTAAGGTGATGGCGCTCTATCCTTTCAGCCGCCTGTCCGGCCCCGCCAATGTGCTCATCATGCCGGGCCTGCAATCGGCGAATCTTTCGGCCAAGCTGCTGCGAGAGCTTTCCGGCGATGCCACAATCGGCCCGCTGCTGATCGGGACGGAAAAGCCCGTCCAGATCGCGCCCATGACCGCGATCGCGCCGGAAGTGCTGACCTTGGCCGTGCTCGCAAGCGCGGGGGTCGTCGGCTAGCCGCGATCGTTTGCGACAATTCGGTACGCTGGCGTTCAGCCGAACATGCTATGCCCGTGCACTGAGCAGCGAACGAACGATAGCGACCGATCGTTTCGGCCTTGGTTCGCGGGCGGGTGAGGACATACCAGGCGATGTGTGCGGCTGGCTGCGCAGCCAGCTGCGAGGGTTCGATGCATTCCCCGCCGCGCTCGGGACCGATGCGATCTCGCCGTCCATCCAGCGACCGCACGCCACCTTGCTACCAAGCTTGCGCGCCATTTCATCGCCGACGATCCGCCCGCCGCTTCGGTTGACAGGCTCAGCGCGGCATACAGCGATAGCGGCGGGGAGCTGCGCGCAGTCTACGAAGCGCTGATTGCCGAACCCGAAGTGTGGAACGCGCCGCGCATCAAGTTTCGCAGCGGATGGGATTGGCTTGTCGCCGCAGGACGTGCGCTCGGCAATTCGGCCATGCCGCGCCGACCCGGTGAGGCGAGGCGACTTCTGCAAATGCTCAGCCAGCCGACGTGGAACCCGAACAGTCCGGCAGGCTGGGGCGATGCGGCGAGCGATTGGGCTGCACCCCAGGCGCTCATGACTCGCGTCGAGATTGCCAATCGGCTTGCCCGACGTGCGGGCGACCGGTTCGATCCGCGACTTCTGGCCGAAGACGTCCTCGGCGCTGCTTTGCGACCCGCCGCGCGCGATGCCATCGCTGCTGCGGAGCAACCGCCGATGGCCATCGCCCTGATGATCGCCAGTCCCGAATTCCTGCGGAGGTAGCATGACCGATCTTGCCATCACACGCCGCCACATGCTCGCCGGATCGCTGGCAACAGGCGCTGTGCTCGCCATGCCGGGGCACGCCTGGGGCAGCCGATACGCGCCGTAAATTCGTGTTCGTGATCCAGCGCGGCGCGGCGGATGGACTGGCCATGGTTCAGCCGCATGGAGACCCCGCGCTGCGCAGCCTTCGCGCCCGGCTCGTCGATGACGATGCGCGTGATCTCGACGGCTTTTTCGCATTGCATCCGGCAATGGAGCAGATTGCTACCCTGTTTCGCGATGGTGAGGCGCGGGCGCATCATGCCGTCGCCACCACCTATCGTGAGCGGTCGCATTTCGATGCGCAGAACGTGCTCGAGAGCGGCGGTTCGCGCGCTTACGAAGTGCGGACGGGTTGGCTGGGTCGGATGTTGCCGCTGATCGGCGCTCGGCCTTCCGCGCTCGCACTGGCGCCCACCGTGCCACTCGCGCTGCGCGGCGATCTGCCCGTGGGCACCTATGCGCCGAACGGTCTGCCCGATGCCAATGACGACCTGATCCAGCGCCTCTCCACGCTGTATTAGGAAGACACTCAGCTCGCCCCTTTGTGGGACGAAGCGCTGCGGACAGAGGCGCTGACCGGGGACATTGTCGGGAATGGCGGCCGCAATGGAGAGCGCGTCGGCGAACTCGCCGCCACTCTACTGACGGGCGAAGGCGGCCCGAGCGTGCTTATGCTCGAGACGGGTGGATGGGACACCCATCGCAACCAGTCGGGGTGCATGGCCAACCAACTTGGCGGGCTCGACGCGCTGCTCGGTTCGCTCAAGGCCGGGCTTGGTCCGGTCTGGCGTGACACGCTGGTGCTGGTCGCTACCGAATTCGGGCGCACCGCCGCGATCAACGGCACCGGCGGGACCGATCACGGCACCGGTTCGGCTGCACTCCTGCTTGGCGGCGCGCTGCCCGCGGGCGATCCGGTGGTGGCGGACTGGCCCGGCCTGTCGCGCCTGTATGAAGATCGTGATTTGGCCCCGACCGGTGACTTGCTCGCCATCGCGACCCGGGCGCTGGCGGGCCATTTCGGAGTGGATGAGGACCGCGCGCTCGCCGCGTTGTCGCCCGGCTAGTAGAACCAGACGATTGCGGTGCAGACCGCCGCGCCCACCGCCAGGTTCATCGGCACGCCGATCTTCAGGAAATCCGTGAAGCGGTAATTCGCCGCACCGTAGACCAGCGTGTTCGTCTGATAGCCGATGGGGGTTGCAAAGCTGGCGCTGGCACCGATCATCACCGCCACCACCAGTTGGCGCGGATCCATGCCCGCAGCCTGTGCGAGGCCGATGGCAATCGGCGTCATGATGACCGCGACCGCATTGTTGGTGACCGTCTCCGTCATCAGGCTCGTCACGGCGTAAAGCAGTACCAGCACCAGCAGCGGCGATCCATCGACGATCAACGGCCGCAGCCAGTCGACGATCAGCTGCATCGTGCCCGCATTGCCGAGCCCCTGCCCGAAAGCGAGCATGGCGAAGATCAGCACGAGCGTGCTCCCATCCAGGCTCGACCATGCCTCATCGGGTTCGAGGCAATGAGTCAGCAATACGAACGCCACGCCCATGATGGCCATCGCCTCGATCGGGAAGCCGAATACCGCTGCGCCGATGACGACGGCAGCAAGCGTGGCGATGGCGATGGGCGCTTTTTCGCGTCGGAAAGAGCGGATGCCGCTTTCGGCAACATGGGTCAGCTGGACATTAGCCTGCAGCGCGGCGGCGGCATCGCCCGTCGCGGCAACCAGCAGGCGGTCGCCCGCGCGCACACGGACATCGGCCAGTGTCGGCCCGGCAAGGTGGCGCGGGCGCGACAGGCCGAGCACCCGTACTTGCAAACGGGACAACAGAGGGATCTCCGCCAGTCTGCGCCCGACCACGGGATGCGATGCGGACACCACCGCCTCGACGATCCGCAAGTCGTCCGGCTTCTCGTCCTTGCGCGTCGCCACTCCACCGCCGAGGCCGACAAGCCCGGTGCGGAAATCGGTGGCTTCGGCGAGCGAGGCGAGTTCTTCGGGCGTTGCGGAAATAACGAATTGGTCGCCCGCGGAAAGAGGCAGATGCTCGACCTCCGAACGATTGAGATCGCGCCCCTCCTGCCGAGCGAGGATGGACAGCCCCGGCCGGCGCACGAAACTCGTCTGCTCGAGTGGCTTGTCGATCAGCGCGCTCTCGGCAGCAACGGTGAGGTGGGACAGATAGACGTCGCTTTCGCGCTCCTCGTCATCGGCGCGTGATCCGCGCTTCGGCAGCAGCAGCGGGCCAAGCAAAGCCATGACCAATACGCCCGCGCCCGCTGCGGCGAGGCCCGCCACGGTGATTTCGAAAATGCCGAACGGCTCGAGCCCGGCATCTTGCGCAACGCCATCCACCAGCAGGTTGGTGGAGGTACCGATCAATGTGAGCGTGCCGCCGAAGATCGAGAGGTAACTCAGCGGGATCAGCAAGCGCGTGGCCGACATCTTCAGCACACGTGCCAGGCGCTTCATGATGGGGATCATCACGATGACGACCGGCGTGTTGTTCATAAAAGCCGAGGCGATAACCGTGCCGCCCGCAATCTCGGCCAGCGCCAGCCTCGGCTTGCGCAAGGTGCGACGGATGACCCAGCCGGAGACTGCTTCCAGCGCGCCGGTTCTGAGCAGGGCACCGGACAGGATGAACATGGCCGCAATGGTGATCGGTGCAGGGTTGCCGAACACGGCCAGCATCTCGTCCGACGGAAGAAAGCCGAGCACCCACATCGCCGCCGCGCCGATGATCGCGATCACCACCGGCGGCCTGCGCTCCATCGCGAATGCCGTGAACATGGAAACGAGGATCGCCAGCCCGATCAGGGCCGAATATTCGTTCAGCATCGAAAGTCAGGTGCAGCCGTCACAGCCGCGCATTTCGGACAATTCGCGCGGCCTGTCCAACGCTTTCGCTCTACCAGGGAACGGTCGAGCCATCGTAAGCGAGGAAGATGTGGCGCGGCTCGCTTTCAGCTTCGAGGAGGTCGAGCATGCCGATGACGCTGGTCTTTACGTCGAGCATGGCGTTCGGGCCGCCCATATCTGTCTGCACCCAGCCGGGGTGAAGAGAGATAACGCCTACGCCGCGCGCTTTCGCGTGGTTTTCGAACAAAGAGCGTGACAGCATGTTCTGCGAGACCTTGGACAGGCGATAGAGGTTCACGCCGCCGGAACTGTCGTCGATCGATCCCATCTTGCTGCTCATCATGCCGATCGTCCCGCCGTCCTTGACCAGCGGCAGCAGCGCGAGCGCCGCCTGTGCCGGGCCGACAGCATTGGTTTCCAGGATGTCGGCGACGCTTTCGCGCGTCAGGTCGTCCAGCGCCTGGTCGTCGCCGCCATAGATACCGGCATTGACGATAAGCAGGTCGACCGAGCCTTCGTCGCATTTACCCGTGAGCCCGGCGACACTGTCCTTCTCGGTCACATCGCAGGTGGCGATTTCGATCTGCGGTTCATACTTCGCAGCGGCGTCGCGCAGCCCTTCGCTCTGGCTACGTTCGGTGGCGATCACCTTGTATCCGCGATCCGCCAGTTCGCGAGCCAGGCCGAGGCCGATCCCACGCGATGCGCCTATGACGATGGCAGTCTTCCCGCTCATGCTATGCTCCTGTTCGTGTCTGCCCGATCAGCGAGCAGGAGCGGCGGCGGTTCCACTTCAGCGGCGGCGGAAGCGAAAATACCAGACTTCGTGCCCGAAAGTGTGCCGCGCCTTGTGCTCGTAGCGCGTTTCCGGCCAGCCCAAGGGGCGGTTGCGGAAGTCGTCCGGCCCCTCGATCACCCATTCGAAATCACCGGTGAAGCGGCGCATCACCATCAGCGCGTGGCGGACATAGATCGGATGATCCGTGCCGAAGCGAAATTCGCCGCCGGGCTTCAGCTTGTCGGCGATCATCCGCACCGGGCCGTCATTCATCATCCGCCGCTTGGCGTGGCGGTTCTTCGGCCACGGGTCGGGATGGAGGAGATAGGCCATGGTCAGCGCGCCGTCGGGGATGCGGTTCAGCACCTGAAGCGCGTCGCCGTGATGGATACGCACGTTGGCGAGCGTCTGGCTCTTCACATGGCCGAGCGCCTGCGCCACCCCGTTTAGGAAAGGCTCCGCACCGATCAGGCCGTGGTTCGGCAGAAGGTCGGCGCGATAGGCCAGGTGTTCCCCGCCGCCGAAGCCGATCTCGAAATGCAGCGGGCAATCCTCACCGAACAACCGCTCCGCCGTCACCGGGCCGTCTTCGGGCACTGCAATGCGGGGCAGCAGGGTATCGACCAATTCCTGCTGAGCGGCGCGCAGCGGCTTGCCCTGGCTGCGGCCGTAAAGCCGGTTGATCGTGGTCGGATCGCCATCCTTATGCGCTGTCATGGCGCGCGATTAGAATAATGCGCCCCGGAAGCCAACCGGCTGCCGAGGCGCATCGTATCCCGCCCAGGAGAATTAGATTTCCGGGTCGCATGACGACCCGGCAAGGCCGACCGGCCGCCGCGCGTTTCACGCGTTAGGCAAACGGGCGGATGCCCGCGCGGGCGCTTGAGGCCAAAAATTAGGCGGCCTCTTGCTCGGCCTCGGGATCGCGTAGCACGTAGCCGCGGCCCCATACCGTCTCGATATAATTATCCCCGCCGCATGCGCCCGAAAGCTTCTTGCGCAGCTTGCAGATGAATACGTCGATGATTTTGAGCTCAGGCTCGTCCATGCCGCCATAAAGGTGGTTCAGGAACATTTCCTTGGTGAGCGTGGTGCCCTTGCGAAGCGAGAGCAGCTCCAGCATCGCATATTCCTTGCCGGTCAGGTGAACGCGGGCGCCGTCGACTTCGACGGTTTTCGCATCCAGGTTCACCGCCAGCTTGCCGGTGCGGATGACGCTCTGCGAGTGGCCTTTGGAGCGGCGCACCACGGCGTGGATGCGGGCGACCAGTTCGTCCCGGTGGAACGGCTTGGTCACGTAATCGTCCGCGCCGAAACCGAAACTGCGGATCTTGGAGTCCATCTCGGCAATGCCGGAAAGGATCAGCACCGGCGTCTGCACCTTGGCGACGCGCAGCTTCTTCAGCACATCGTAGCCGTGCATGTCCGGCAGGTTCAGGTCGAGCAGAATGATATCGTAATCATACAGCTTGCCAAGGTCCAAGCCTTCCTCGCCGAGGTCGGTGGAATAGACGTTGAAGCCTTCGGTGGTGAGCATGAGCTCGATCGCCTTGGCGGTTGTCGGCTCGTCTTCGATCAGCAGAACGCGCATTGATGGTCCCCTTTGAACCCCGATGGTAACCCTCCCGTAAGAGGTGTTGCCGTGAATTAACCACGAGCCTTCTCACCAAAAAAGGTTAACAATGTGTTTCGCACGTTAAGACTTTTTGGTGAGTCCTTTTGGTGACACCCTTTAGTCTTGCGCTCGCGCCTCCGCGCGAGCGTCGTCTGTGCAGGTCTCCACGCCTTGCCGAGAACGTGCCGGGCAATCTTAAGGATTGTGCGTCGATGCATTAATATCCTGATTTTGCAGTGCAGCAAAATATCGCGGGCTATCGGGCGCGTTTGCCGCTATGCCGGCATGCGTCGGCGTTGCCGCAGCTTCTGCCCACCAAATGCCGCGTCCGAGCTGAATGCGCATTTCTCTTTTCCCTCCCCCGTCGCGACCCGGCGTGGCGTCTTCCTATGTGAGTTTGCATGTCCTTTGAAAATCTGCCGCCGATCCTTGGCGAAGCCTTGTCCGATCGCGGCTATTCCGCCCTCACGCCGGTACAGGCCGCCGTCACTGCCGCCGACGCAAAAGGGCGCGACCTGATTGTTTCGGCGCAGACCGGGTCGGGCAAGACGGTGGCCTTCGGTCTGGCGCTTGCGGACGAATTTCTGGGAGAATTGCGCGGCACCCCGCTGGTCGATAAGCCCCTGGCGCTGGTCGTCGCGCCCACGCGCGAACTGGCGTTGCAGGTCAGCCGCGAACTTGGCTGGCTGTATGCCAAGGCGGGTTTGCGGATCGCGACCTGCGTCGGCGGAATGGATGCGAGCAAGGAACGGCGCGCGCTGCGCGGTGGCCCGGCCGTGATCGTCGGCACGCCCGGCCGCCTGCGCGATCACCTGGAGCGCGGTGCGCTCGACCTGTCGGGCCTCGTCGGCGTGGTTCTCGACGAAGCGGACGAAATGCTCGATATGGGTTTTCGCGACGATCTGGAGGAAATCCTCGACGCCGCGCCGGATGGGCGGCGTACCCTGCTGTTCTCCGCCACTTTGCCCAAGCCCATCGTGCGGCTGGCCGAACGCTACCAGACCAACGCGCTGCGCCTCTCGCTTGCGGGCGAGAACCGCGGGCATGGCGATATCGCCTACCAGGCGATCACCGTCGCCCCGTCCGAGATCGAGAACGCGGTGGTAAACCTGCTGCGTTTTCACGAGGCGGAGACCGCGATCTGTTTCTGCGCCACGCGCGACAGCGTGCGGCGGCTGCACGCGACCTTGCAAAATCGCGGCTTCGGCGTGGTGGCGCTGTCCGGCGAGCATTCCCAGTCTGAGCGCAACCAGGCGCTGCAGGCCCTGCGGGACAGGCGCGCCCGCGTGTGCGTCGCCACCGATGTGGCCGCGCGCGGGCTCGACCTGCCGACGCTCAGCCTGGTGATCCATGTCGAGATTCCGCGCGATGCCGAAACGCTGCAGCATCGTTCCGGCCGCACCGGGCGAGCGGGCAAGAAAGGCACCGCCGCGATCGTGGTGCCGTATAACCGCCGCAAGCGCGTCGAGAGCATGCTGCGCGGCGCGAAGATTTCCGCCGAGTGGATGGACGCGCCCTCTGCCGAGGCGATCCGCGAGCAGGACCATGTCCGCCTGATGGAAAAGCTTACCGAGCCTGCCGAATACGACGAGGCCGACCGCAAAGTGGCGAGCGAGCTGATGAACCGCATGTCGCCCGAAGACATCGCCGCCGCGCTCGTGCAGGCGCACCGGGCAAAAATGCCGCAGCCCGAGGAATTGCTCGCCAACACGCCCGAAGCGCGCGAGAAGAGCAAGGCCGAGCGGCATCGCCCCGGTTTCGAGGATACGGTGTGGTTCAAGATGGGCATTGGTCGCCGCCAGAATGCCGAACCGCGCTGGCTGCTGCCGCTCATCTGCCGCCGGGGCCACATCACTCGCAACGAAATCGGCGCGATCCGCATCGGCCAGCACGAAAGCTGGTTCCAGGTGCCGCGCGCCGTCGCCCCCAAATTCGTCGACGCGGTTGCCCGCACCGCCTCCCCCGATGACGAGCAGGATGCGATCGCCATCGAGGAATCCGCCGAAGGCCCGCGCGTCGAAGCCCGCCAGAACCGCAAGCACGGCGGCCCGAAGGTCGCCGCCAAACCCCATCGCAAGGGCCCGGGCGGCAAATCCGGCAAGCCCGACAGGTTCAAACGCAAGCCGGGCAAGTTCAAGGGCAAACCAGCGCGTCCCGCAAAGCGATAGGTGGTCTGCGGCGGGGTTTTGTTGATGAAACACATTCGCGTCTGCGCATTGCAATAAGCGAACGAAAGTGGAGTGGGTGGCACGCGCCTCGCGCCGGGGATGGTTGAAAGATGCGGTGCCATGCCGGGGAGTGAGGCATATCGCGGGGTGTGTAGGAAAGGGGTTTTCCCATTCACGTTATCCCGGGCTTGATCCGGGATCGCGCTTCACTTCCGCAATGAAGGAAACGCCACACCCGGTACAAGGCCAGGGTGGCGTCGTCAGTTCTGAGGCCCAGTGCGTCCAGTTCAAAACCGCCGCTCGAAATCCATGCTGGCATGCAGCACGCGCACGATCAGTACGGCATCGTCGCTCGGCAGGTAGAACACGACATGTGCCTGCTGGCGAATTCGGCGCAGTCCGGGAGCGAGCTCCTCCGCGCTGCGACCCAGATGCGGATTGTCCAGCAGCGAGCGGAAGCAAGCCTGAAAGTCATCGCGACATTTGCGCGCCTGCCGTTCGCCGAATTCGCGCGTCGTATATTCGGCTATCGAGACAATGTCGCGGTCGGCTGGACCGCTGACGCGCAATTCACGCATCGGCCTGGTGCGCGCGCGCTTCCCCTTCTGCCCAGATGTCATCGAGCGAGCGGTCGCTCAGCCCGCCCGCAAGACCTTCGGCAATGGCCGCGCGCAGATTGGCGAGCTTGTCCTGCGCTTCCTGATCCCGCCGGACGAGATCGCGGATATATTCACTGTCATTGGTGAACGCCCCGCGCCTGATCTGCGCTTTGATCCAGGCGTCCTGCGTGTCGCTTAGCGTGATGGTTTTTCGGATTGTCGCCATGGGCGTGCAAGTATCATACTATTGGTGCAATCGCAATCCGGCCTTCTTTGCCAGCGTCTTCGTCGGCGCTTTGGCGGTTCGCGGCTTTTCAGTGTCAGTCGCTGGCTTCTTCCTCGCGGAGAACACCTATGTAGTAGGCCGGAAAGAGATACGGTAGCCCGACAGTTATGACCATCAGCACTCTTTCCTGAACGGATAAGGGGTCTTCGCTGCCGAATGGGAAGAAGTGCGCCTGCGCGAAAATAAAGAGCCATAACAATGCGAGCTGCATCGCCATTTTCTTGCCGTCATATCTGTCCAACATCTAGCCCCTCACATCCCCGCCAGCTTCTTCGCCCGCCGCCTCTGTACGCTCGAGCCGATTCCGATAGCTTCGCGGTATTTGGCCACCGTCCGCCGGGCGAGATCGAACCCCTCGTCCTTCAGCAGCGCCACCAGCGCATCATCCGATAGCACCTTCTTCGGGTCTTCGGCGTCGGTCAGCGCCTTGATCCTCGCCTTTACCGCCTCTGCGCTCGCGCCCTCGCCGTCGGCGGACGCGACGCCGCTGGAGAAAAAGTATTTCAGCTCGAACGTGCCCCGTTCGCAGTGGAGGAACTTGTTGCTGGTGACGCGGCTGACGGTGCTTTCGTGCATCTCGATGGCGTCCGCCACCTTGGCGAGCGTCAGCGGTTTCAGCTCGCTCACGCCGCGGCGGAAGAAGCCGTCCTGCTGCTTCACGATTTCGGCGGCGGTTTTCAGGATGGTCTTCTGCCGCTGGTCCAGCGCCTTGATCAGCCAGTTGGCGTCGGCCAGCTTTTCGCTCAGCCAGCCTTTCGCATCCTTGCCGGTGCTGCCTTCGCGCAGTTCCAGGTAATATTCGCGGTTGATGACGAGGCGGGGCAGTGTTTCGCGGTTGAGCTTGATGTCCCAGCCATCCCTCTTGGCCGAGATCAGCACGTCCGGCACCACGGCTGCGCTGGTGCTACCGCCGAAGCGCAGGCCGGGCTTGGGATCGTAGCTGCGCAGCTCGGACAGCATCTCGGCGAGGTCTTCCTCGTCCACATCGCAGATGCGGCGGATATGCGCGAAGGCCCCCTTGGCGACGAGTTCGAGATTGTCGATCATCACCTCCATGCACGGATCGTAGCGGTCCGCCTCCTTCGCCTGCAGCGCGAGGCATTCCGAAAGCGAGCGTGCGCCCACACCGGTGGGATCGAGCGATTGCACGCATTCCAGCGCGCCCTCGACCTCGGCCAGCGGGACGTTCAGCGCACCGGCAATGTCGCGCAAGGGCGTGGCGAGGTATCCGGCCTCGTCCAGCAGGCCGATAATGTGGCGGGCGATGAAAGCGGTCTGCGTGTCGCGGGCGCATGCGCCGACCTGGGCGTTCAGATGGTCGGCGAGGGAGAGATCGGCGTCCTCGCGGTTTTCGAAGTCGAACCCTTCGCCGCTGCCACCGCCCGACATCGCCTGCGACCAGTCACCAGTGTCCCGGTCCCGGTCGATTGCGCTTTCATCGATATCGAGCGCGCGTTCGCCTTCGGCAGAGGTGGCGTCGCGCGGTTCGGCCTCGGCGGGCGCTTCGCGGTCTTCGGCGCGCATCTCGCCCGCCTCGAGCAGCGGATTGTTCTCCAGCGCATCGCCGATGAAGGTCTCGATCTCGAGATTGGACGCCGCCAGCAGCTTGATCGCCTGCTGCAATTGCGGCGTCATCACCAGCGATTGCGATTGCCTGAGGTCTAAGCGTGGCCCCAGTGCCATGAGCTATCCCCCGCGTTCCATCACAGGGTGAAGTCATCGCCCAGATACAGGCGGCGCACATTTTCGTCGGCGACCAGCTCCTGCGGGCTGCCCGCGAACAGCACCTGACCGCCATAGATGATGCAGGCCCGGTCCACGATATCGAGCGTTTCGCGGACATTATGATCGGTGATGAGCACTCCGATCCCGCGGCCCTTCAGGTCCTTCACCAGATCGCGAATGTCACTGATGGAAAGCGGATCGATCCCGGCAAATGGCTCGTCCAGCAGCATGATGGAAGGCTTGGCGGCCAGCGCGCGGGCGATTTCGCAGCGGCGGCGCTCGCCGCCCGAAAGCGCCATGGCCGGGCTGGTGCGAAGGCGGGTGAGGCCGAATTCGTCGAGCAGGCGTTCAAGCTCGCTGGCGCGGACCTGCTTGTCTGGCTCCACCATTTCCAGCACGCAGGAAATATTCTGTTCCACCGTCATGCCGCGAAAGATGCTGGTTTCCTGCGGCAGATAGCCGAGGCCGAGAATGGCGCGGCGATACATGGGCAGGCGCGTCACATCGACACCGTCCATCAGGATGCGGCCGCTATCGGGCTTCACCAGTCCCATGATAGAATAGAAGCAGGTCGTCTTGCCCGCGCCATTGGGGCCGAGCAGGCCGAGCACTTCGCCCTTGGCCACGCTTAGCGAGATATCGGACAGCACGCTGCGCTTGTCGTAGCTCTTGGCGATGGAGACGACTTCGAGCCCGCCTTCGGGCGGCAGTTCCGGCGCGGCGGAGGCCGGGGCCTGCGCAATGCTTTCGGCAAGGGCTTCCTCGTCCAGGAATTCCCCGCCCAATGCTTCGTTATCCTGCGCGCTCATATTCCCGGCTCTAGCACGCCGCGCGCGGCTTTGAAGGGTGTTTGGCAAGAAACCTGCATGGTCGGCCCGCCCTGTGCCTTTTCCGACCTTTCCCGTTCATCGGCTTGAAAGAATCGCGAGGCTCTGAAATACCGATGTTCGGGATTGGAGAGGAATGGCGATGACAGACGCTACTTCGCACCATCCGCATGCGCAAAAGCGCAGCGGTGCGCACGACACCACCGGCCTGGACTGGCGCAAGAAGGTGAGCGACCACGTCGCCTTCGCGCTGCTCGTCTATACCGGCCTGCACATCTTCTGGACGATGACCCAGCTGAAATCGGGCAATGGCTCCGTCATGCCCTATTTCGCGCTGATCGTACTGGTGGCGGCGATCATTCCCGCCTGCCGCTGGATCGAAAAGCGCTGGGAAGGGCTGACCGCTGCGGATATCGGTGCTCCATCGCTGGCTCCGCTGTTCCGCCGCGAAATGGCGCTGCTGTGGCTCGCCGCCGTCGGCCTGCCCATCGCCCTGACCCTGGCGTTCAAGACGCTGGCGTCCGTTTTCTGAAAGCTCTTTCCATGACAATTCCGGCGCGCTGGCTCGCCCTTCTTCTGCTGGGCGTGGCGAGCGTGCCTGCCGCCGCGACCATTCCCGGGCTCGACGCGCCTGCCGAAGAGCAGGCGGCGGACAATTCGCCCGAGCCCGGCTCCATCGATGTCGAGCAGACGAGCGGGCAGGACGAGCGCATCGCCGTCCGCCTCGACGAGATTTTCGCCGCCGTCCCCAGCCTGGCCGAGGTGCGCGCGCGCGTGTCCGAAGGGGTGGTTACGCTGGAAGGTGTCGCGCCCGATCAGGCCGCCGTCGACCGCGCGGAGGCCATCGCCGCCGGTGTGGACGGCGTGGTGACTGTAGAGAACGGGATCGAGCGCGACGTTTCCATCGATGTTGGCGAGAGCATTGGCGGACTCGAGAGCCGGGTGAAGGATCTGCTGCGCGTGCTGCCGCTGGCAGGCTTCGCATTGCTGGTGGCGCTCCTGATCGGTGCGTTCGGCTATCTGCTCGCATCCTTCACCGGTTTCTGGCGTCGCGTCGCGCCCAACGGTTTCCTGGCCGAGCTGATGATTGGCGCGATCAAGGGCGTGTTCGTCATCATCGGCATCGTCATCGCCCTCGACATGATCGGGGCGGGCGCGCTGATGGGCGCGGTGCTGGGCGGCGCGGGCGTCATCGGCTTGGCGCTGGGTTTTGCCATGCGCGACACGGTGGAGAACTACGTCGCCTCGCTGATGCTGAGCCTGCGCCAGCCTTTCCGCGCCAACGATCATGTCATCATCGACACGCATGAAGGCCGCGTCATCCGCCTCACCAGTCGCGCCACGGTGCTGATGACGCTGGACGGCAACCACCTGCGTATTCCGAACTCGATGGTGTTTAAGGCGGTGATCCTGAACTTCACCCGCAACCCGCAGCGCCGCTTTGAGTTCGTGCTCGGCGTGGATGCGGATGACGATGCGGAGGCCGCGCGCAAGCTGGGCAAGAAAACGCTGGCGCAGATGCCCTTCGTGCTGGACGATCCCGCCCCCGAAGTCCGCATCACCGAGGTTGGCGACTCCAACGTGGTGCTGCAATTTCTCGGCTGGATCGATCAGGGCGAGACCAACTGGTTCAAGGCCAAGACCCACGCGATCGCGCTGGCGAAAGAGGCGCTGGAGGATGCAGGCTTCGCCTTGCCCGAGCCGATCTATCGCCTCCGCTTCGACCAGCGCACCGCATCCCTGCCGTTCGAGAATGTGGGCGAGGTTAAGGGCGAGCGGGACGGCGCCCCAACCCCGACACCCGCGCCGTCACCGAAGAAGCCGAAGCGCACCGCCGTCGAAGCCGATGTCTCCACCGACGACGAAATCGCCCGCATGGTCGAGAAAGAACGCGCGAGCGACGGGGAGCAGGAAAAGGACCTGCTCGATAGCGGTAGGCCGGTGGAGTGAGGGCTGTTGTTTGCTTTCCGATCCGACCTCCGTCGGATCGTCCTCGCTAGACGCGCAGCAAGCTGCGCCCGCTGCGGGCGGGCGGGCAGTTGGCCTTTGGCCATCTCCGCCTTCGGCTCCGATTCCGCCCTTGCCTCGCTTTGCTCTGATCTCCGCAGAGCCTCTGCAAGCTAGCGCTGGGATCGGGGCGCGATCAGCGAACGACAGAGCGCGAACGCGCGACGGTAGGCGCCCCGCACCCCGGACTTGATCCGGGGGAAGGGAGCAGCGCCGAGGACGAAGCCGCGGAGGCGGCTTCGCATAACTAAGATTTCGCCCGCTCGATACTCTCCAGCACGATGCGCTTCGCCTCTGCCGCATCGCCCCAGTTCCCGATCCGCACCCACTTCTCGGCTTCCAGATCCTTGTAGTGGGTGAAGAAGTGCTCGATCTGCTGGAAGATGATGCTCGGCAGGTCCTTCGTCTCACCGACATCGGAATAATACGGGAAGGTCGTGTCCACCGGCACGCAGATCAGCTTCTCGTCCCCGCCATGCTCGTCTTCCAGGTTGAGCACGCCGATGGGCCGCGCGCGCACCACGCAGCCGGCGATGAAGGGGGAACGGGCGATCACCAGCGCGTCCAGCGGGTCGCCATCGGGTGAAAGCGTGTGCGGGATGAAGCCGTAATTGCAGGGATAGCGCATCGGCGTGTGCAGGATGCGATCGACGAACAGCGCGCCCGACTGCTTGTCGAACTCGTACTTCACCGGCTCGCCGCCCGTTGGGACTTCGATGATGACGTTCAGGCTCTCCGGCGGATTGTCGCCCGTCGGGATATGTTCGATACGCATGGGGTATTTCGTTCCCTTTTTGGAATCTGAAAGGCACCCCCTCCCAAAACTGCGGCGCGCCTAGCGTAGTCGCGCGGGCATTGCCAGTGCCGAGCGCGAACCTTACAGGCACCGCCATGGCAAAGGGCAACACACCGCAGGCGATCCGCGGCACGCAGGACATTTTCGGACCCGAGGCGGAGGCCTTCGCCTTCGTGGTCGAGACGTTCGAGCGGGTGCGAAAGCTCTACCGCTTCCGCCGCGTCGAAATGCCGGTGTTCGAGCGGACCGAAGTGTTCAGCCGTGCGATCGGCGAGACGACCGATGTTGTCTCAAAAGAGATGTATTCCTTCGAGGATCGGGGTGGGGACTCGCTCACTCTGCGACCCGAATTCACCGCCGGGATCGCCCGCGCCTACCTCTCCAATGGCTGGCAGCAGCACGCGCCTTTGAAGGTGGCGACGCATGGCCCGCTGTTTCGCTACGAGCGCCCGCAAAAGGGCCGCTATCGCCAGTTCCACCAGATCGACGCCGAGATCATCGGTGCGGCGGAGCCGCAGGCCGATGTCGAGCTGCTGGCAATGGCCGACCAGGTGATCCGCGAGCTGGGCATCGAGGGCGTGACGCTGCACCTCAACACGCTCGGCGATGGCGACAGCCGCGAGGCGTGGCGCGCGGCGCTGGTCGAGTATTTCGGGGCTGTTCGCGGGGAGTTGTCGGAGGACTCGCAGGAGCGGCTGGAGAAAAACCCGCTACGCATTCTGGACTCGAAAGACCTGCGTGATCGCAAATTCGTCGCCGATGCGCCGAAGATCGATGCTTTCCTGTCGGACGAGGCGAAGGCGTTTTTCGACGCGGTGACGAGCGGGCTGGATGCGGCAGGCGTGAAATGGGTGCGGGCGGAGAGCCTTGTGCGTGGGCTGGATTATTATCGGCACACGGCGTTCGAGTTCATCCCGGACGAAGGCTCGGCGGCGGCGGACGCGCTCGGTTCGCAGAGCACGATCCTTGGCGGGGGGCGCTACGATGGGCTGATGGAGTCGCTGGGTGGTGCGCCGACGCCTGCGGTTGGCTGGGCTGCGGGGATTGAGCGTCTGGCGATGTTGATGGGAGGCAAGAGCCTGATCGACCAGCCGGACTGCGTAGCGGTAGCCGACGACGATGAGGTCATACCAGCAATGTTGACTGCGGTGCAGGCTCTCAGGATGAGCGGTGTAAGCGTTCAGATCATTGCGACTGGATCGACAAAGAAACGCCGCGACAAAGCTGTGAAGATGGACCCGAAGGCCATCGCTACTTTTAGGACGCCATCAAATGGCTTAGCGCGCGGACCTGCGTGGGGCGTCAGTGGCGGCGATGTAGAATTGCATGACCGCATTGATGCAGTATTGAGCCGGATCACCTTCGGTTCTGCTTGATGACCATCCCCGCCGAACGTCTCCACCAGATCGCCAATCGCTTCGCCGAGCTCGAGGCGCGGATGGCGTCTGGGCAGTTGGAGGGCGAGGCCTTTGTCCAGGCGTCCCGCGACTATGCCGAGCTGGAGCCGGTGGCGAAGTCGGCGGCCGACGTGCAGGCCATGCGCGAGGAGATCGCAGGGCTGGAGGAGATGCTTGCCGATCCCGAAATGAAGGCGATGGCGGAGGAGGAGCTGGCGCAGCTTCGCAAGCGCCTGCCCGAGGCCGAGCGCGCGCTTGCGCTTGCCATGCTGCCGCGCGATGCGGCGGACCAGCGGCCCGCCATGCTCGAAATCCGCGCGGGCACCGGCGGGGACGAGGCGGCGCTGTTCGCCGGCGATCTTTACCGCATGTATGAAAAGTTCGCTGCCGAGCAGGGCTGGAAAGTCGAGCCCGTCAGCATGAATGCGGCAGAGGTCGGCGGCTTCAAAGAAATCGTCGCCAACGTCACCGGGCAAGGCGTGTTCGCCAAGATGAAGTTCGAAAGCGGCGTTCACCGCGTGCAGCGTGTGCCTGTCACCGAAAGCGGTGGGCGCATCCACACCAGCGCGGCCACGGTGGCGGTGCTGCCCGAGCCTACCGAAGTCGACGTCTCCATCGACGACAACGACCTTCGCATCGACATCTATCGCTCCAGCGGCGCAGGCGGCCAGCATGTGAACACAACGGACAGCGCCGTGCGGATCACTCACGTGCCGACGGGCATCGTCGTCGCGATGCAGGACGAGCGCAGCCAGCACAAGAACCGCGACAAGGCGATGAAAGTGCTACGCGCGCGGCTCTACGAACAGCGGCGCGAGGAGGCCCATGGCGCGGAAGCGGAGGCGCGCAAGGCGATGGTCGGCAGCGGCGACCGCTCCGAACGCATCCGCACCTACAATTTCCCGCAAGGCCGCGTGACCGATCACCGCATCGGGCTGACGCTGCACAAGCTCGACGAAGTGCTTGCCGGCCCGGGGCTGGGTGAACTTACTTCCGCGCTGATCGCCGAGGACGAAGCCAAGCGGTTGGCGGCGATGGAATCGTGACGGTTGCCGAGGCGCTGCGCGCGGCGGCGGCGCGCCTGGCCACCACTTCCGACACTGCGCGGCTCGATGCGGAATTGCTGATGGCGCATGCGCTCGGCGTATCGCGGTCCGACATGCTGCTGCGGCATCCCGCTGACTCCGTGCCCGAGGCATTTGCCCCGCTGATCATGCGTCGCGCCGCGCATGAACCGATCGCGCACATCATCGGCCATCAGGAGTTTTACGGTCGCGAATTTATCGTGACGCCGGATGTCCTCATCCCCCGCGCCGACAGCGAAAGCGTGGTCGAGGCGGCGCTGGCAGCAGCCCCGCGAGCGCAGCGCGTGCTCGATCTCGGCACGGGGTCGGGCGCGCTGATGCTCACCCTGCTTGCCGAAATGCCGATGACCACAGGCGTCGGCGTCGAACGCTCGGGCAAGGCGCGCGTCGTGGCGCAGAACAACGCCGCCTCGCTCGGCCTGGCGGGCCGGGCGGAAATCCGCGCCGGAGACTGGACGGCGCGGGGCTGGGCGGATGATCTCGGCACCTTCGACCTCGTCATCGCCAATCCGCCCTATGTCGAGACAGGAGCCGATCTCGCGCCCGATGTGCGCGATTTCGAGCCTGCCGAGGCGCTGTTCGCCGGGGCGGAGGGGCTGGACGATTACCGCATTATCGCACCGCAATTGCCCGGTCTGTTGACAGATCAGGGGATAGCCGTGCTCGAAATCGGCGCATCGCAAGGCGATGCCGTCACGAAAATCGCTGAAGATCAGGGCTTTGCGACCCAAATCGTTAAGGATCTTGCTGGACGCGACCGCGCGGTCGTGTTGCGACATTAAGGCTTGGCAAAGGCGAATCGAGTAGCTACCTCTGAATGCAGGCCCCGGTTGCGGAGGAACGCCCGGGTCCACCACTCCTACATTTGCCTGGCAGGAGGCGGCTCGCCGCCCCCGCAATACGCAGATGCTGGAAGAGAAGCATTCGCATGAAGCGGTGCTTTCGATGAGGGGTCATGGATCGCGAAGCGCCATCAACGGCGTGCGATCGAAGCAAGGAAGCGAAGTTCCTTTGAACAGCAATCGAAACAACAATCGTCGCCGTGGTGGTGGTCGCAACAACAATCGTGGCGGCGGCAATCCGATGCAGAACAACCGGATCGACAGCCGGGCCCGTGGCAATGCGCCGCAGATGCTCGACAAGTACAAGAAGCTGGCGCACGAAGCCCAGCTGAACGACGACCGGGTGCAGACCGAATACTACCTGCAATTCGCCGATCACTATTTCCGCGTTCTCGCCGATGCGAAGGCGCAGAAGGAAGAGGCGCAGGCCAAGCGCGCCGCCGAACGCGGCGATCAGTCGGACGACAGTTCCGGTGACGATGAAGACGACAATCGCGGGCAGGACGGGCGCGGTCAGGATGGGCGCGGCCGCCAGCCGCGCCGGAATACGCGCCAGCGCCGGGATGAACCGCAGATCGCCGAAGGGGCCGAGGGCGAGAGCGGCGACCAGCAGGACGAGGACAATCCCTTCACCCGCGATGCGCCCAAGCCGAAAGCTGCGCGCAAGCCGCGCAAGAAGAGCGGCCCGTCCGACGCGGTGGAAAACGACGGCAGCCTCGATCCCGACATGCTTCCGCCTGCCATCGCGCGCGCCAATGATGGCGATGACGATGGCGAAAAGAAGCCGGCGAAGCCCCGCGCCCGTCGCCGCCCGAAGGATGACGGTGAAGAGGCGCTCGAAGCCGTCGGCTGAGCAACGGACACGGGATTGCAGGGCATGGCGCGCGGCGGAGCATCCACGATGTCTGACACGCGCGATCTGCCGATAATCGATACCACGCCGGGCAAGCCATGGCTCTGGGCGCTCGCGCTCGGCCTGCTTTCCGCCACCGGCTTCGAACCGCTCGGGCTGTGGCCCGTGGCGCTGCTCGCCGCCGGTCTGTTCGTCGTGCTTGCCGCGAGAGCGCCGAGCTGGAAACGCGCCGCCTGGCTCGGCTGGCTATTCGGCTGGGCGCATTTCACGCTCGCCAATTACTGGATTGCGACGGCTTTCACCTATCAGGCGGAAATGCCTGCCGTGCTCGGCTGGATCGCCGTGCCGCTGCTCGCCATCTATCTCGCGGTCTACCCGGCGCTCGCGTCGTTGGGGGCGCGCTTGGTTGTTCGGAAGGGAGCCGACTGGGCCTTCGCACTGGTTTTCGCAGGAGCCTTCGTCGTTACCGAATGGATGCGCGGCTGGGTCTTCACCGGCTACGCATGGAATCCCTTCGCAATGACGCTGCTCGGCCCTTTCGACCGGCCGGGCCTCGCCGCGCTTTCGCCCTTGCTCGGCACTTACGCGCTGTCGGGTCTCGCCATCCTCCTCGGCAGCGCAATCGCTTTGCTGGCGATGGAGCGGCGCTGGCGCGTAGGCGTGCTTGTCGCCGTGCTGATCGCCGCGGGGATGTACTGGCCCGGCACCGCACCGCGCGAGGGCGAGATCGCGGTCACGCTGGTGCAGCCCGACATCTTCCAGGAAACACTCAACGACCCTCGCGAATTCGCGAACAACTACCAGAAGCTCGCGCGCCTGTCCCCGCGCGTGCCGGCGAATGGCGATGGGCCGCGCCTTGTCCTGTGGCCCGAAAGCGGCATGGTCTTCTATCTGCGCGATGGCTATCCGCAGCGCTATTACGACCGCACGACGGCGATGGGCAGCCCCGATTTCGCGCGCCGCCTGCTCGGCGCGACGGTCGGCGAGGACAGCGTCCTGCTGACCGGCGCGGTGGACCTCGAAGTGGGCGCTGACGAAACCGGCCTGGTCCGCGCTCTTGGCGCACGAAATTCGGTGACGGCGCTTGCCGCCGATGGAGAAATCCTCGGTGGATACTCCAAGGCCGAGCTCGTGCCCTATGGCGAGTATCTGCCGATGCGCGGCTTGCTCGAACCCCTCGGTCTTTCGCGGCTGGTGGCCGGAAGCATCGATTTCTGGCCCGGCCCTGGTCCGCAGACGCTCGATCTCGGCGCGCAAGGCAAGGTGAGCGTGCAGATCTGTTACGAGATCATTTTTGCCGGCCAGGTCACCGACCGCGGCGCGCGGCCTGACTATATCTTCAATCCCTCCAATGAGGACTGGTTCGACGCTTCGGCCAAGCCGCAATTCCTCGCCCAGTCGCGTATGCGCGCTATCGAGGAAGGCCTGCCGGTCCTGCGCGCTACCACCACCGGGATCAGCGCGGTGATCGATGCGCGCGGCGTAGTTCGAGAATATCTCGCCGATCACGTTCCGGGCCGCATCGATACCCGCATTCCGCCCGCCGCTTCGCCTACCCTGTTCGCGCAGCTGGGCAATATCCTGTCCCTGATCTGGGCGGCGCTGTTCGCCATCGCCGGTGTCGTTGCCATGCGCCGCGCCGAGCGTTAGGGCCGCCCTTCGTTTTCAAAGAGTTTCACGAGAAGGCAATCTCTAACATGCGCCAATTCTACCTGTTCACGTCAGAAAGCGTTTCCGAGGGGCACCCGGACAAGGTTTCCGATCAGATTTCCGATGCCGTGGTCGACATGATGCTGCGCAAGGATCCAGAAGCGCGCGTCGCCTGCGAAACGCTCACCGCCACGCAGCGCGTGGTTCTGGCGGGCGAGATCCGCTGCAAGGGCGTGTACGAGGACGGCAAATGGGCCGACGGTGCGCTTGCGGAGATCGAGCGCACCGCGCGCGAAGTGGTGAAGGACATCGGCTACGCGCAGGACGGCTTTCATTGGGAAACGCTGATTTTCGAGAACCACCTGCACGGCCAGAGCCCGCATATCGCGCAGGGCGTCGATGCCAGCGGCAACAAGGACGAAGGCGCGGGCGATCAGGGCATCATGTTCGGCTTTGCCTGCGACGAGACGCCCGACCTGATGCCGGCGACGCTGGATTACAGCCACAAGATCCTCGAACGCATGGCCGCCGACCGCAAGAGCGGCGCGGCGCCTTTCCTCGAGCCCGACAGCAAGAGCCAGGTCACGCTGCGCTACGAGAACGGCAAGCCGGTCGCCTGCACGGCGGTGGTCGTCTCGACCCAGCATGCCGAGGGCTATGACGAGGGTGAGAAGGAAGCCGAACTGCACGCCTATGTGAAAGGCGTGGTGGGCGACATTCTTCCGGCTGGCTTCATCTCGGACGAGACCGTCTGGCACATCAACCCGACCGGCAGCTTCGTGATCGGCGGGCCGGATGGCGATGCCGGGCTGACGGGCCGCAAGATCATCGTCGACACCTATGGCGGCGCATCGCCGCATGGTGGCGGCGCTTTCAGCGGCAAGGATCCGACCAAGGTGGATCGCAGCGCGGCCTATATCACGCGATATCTTGCCAAGAACATCGTCGCGGCTGGTCTCGCCACACGCTGCACGATCCAGCTTGCCTACGCCATCGGCGTATCGAAGCCGCTGTCGCTCTATGTCGATACGCACGGCACGGGCGGCGGCGACGATGCGAGGCTGGAGGATGCGATCCGCTCGATCGAGAAGCTGGGCGGACTTACTCCGCGCGGCATTCGCACGCATCTGGGCCTCAACAAGCCGATCTATCGCAAGAGCGCGGCATACGGCCATTTTGGCCGAAAGGCGGAAGGCGACCACTTCCCGTGGGAGCGGACGGACCTCGTCGATGACTTGAAGGCGGCACTCGGCTGACTGGGCGGGGCGCTCTCACGCGATGAGCGCGCCTGGCACCTCGCTGTCTCCATCGTCGCGCATTCCCGCGCTCGATGCGCTGCGCGGCTTGGCCGTGATCGGGATCGTCCCGATGAACGTCATCGCCTTTTCCATGCCGCCGGCCGCTTACATTAACCCGCGCGCCTATGGCGGGGACGGGCCGGTAGAGGTGGCGCTGTGGGCGGTGAGCTTCGTGCTTATCGAGGACAAGTTCCGCGCGCTCTTCGCGATGATGTTCGGCGCGGGCGTGGCGATCCTGCTCGGCAAGGAGACCGCGCATTCCCTGCGCGGCCACTATCGCCGGATGATGGTGCTGCTGGTGATCGCCATGCTGCATGCGATCCTGCTGGCGAATAACGACGTGCTTCGCAGTTATGCGCTTGCGGGGCTCCTCTTGCCGATCGTCGTGCGATGGCGGGTGCGCACGCTGCTCTGGAGCGCGGCAGCGGTCATGGCCGTGCAACTGGCTTTCAGCGCGTGGTATACCTGGGGCTGGCTGACTTCGCTCGACAACCCGGCGGCGCAGGCAGTGGCGGAGAGCCTGTATGGCAACAGCCCGCAGGCTCTCGCCGATGCGACGGCCCGGGCCGAGGAGGGGCTGGGCGAGCGCGTGGTGCGCCGCTTCGCCGGTATCGCGCAGCAGGCGCGGTTCGTGATCGCTTCCCTGCCGAGCGCGCTCGCCGCGATGCTTGCAGGCATTGCACTCTGGCGCTCCGGCCTGCTGGCCGCGCAGTGGGAGCGAGGCCGTGCGCTGCGCCTCGCCGCCATCTGTGCGGTCGTGGCGCTGCCGGTGCTGGCTGGCCTCGCCGCGTGGTCGATCGCCAGTGGCTTCGATCCCATCGTGACCACCGCCAATGCGCTGGTGTGGAGCGCGCCCTTCGACCTGCTGCTCGGCGTTGGCTGGGCGGCGCTCGCCATAGCGCTTCTGGCAGGCAGACCGGCGGGCAGGCTGGCGGCGGCGGGGCGGATGGCGCTCACCAACTACCTTGCCACCAGTCTGGTCTTCGCCGCGCTGTTCTTCGGCTGGGGCTTAGGCCTGTACGGCGTCTCGCGGGTGGAGGCACTGCTCCTCGCTCTCATCCCCATCGCGGCGATGCTGACCTGGTCCCCGCTCTGGCTCGCCCGCTTCCGGCAGGGTCCGGCGGAGTGGCTCTGGCGCAGCGCATCGCAAGGGCGCATCCTGTCCCTCATACGCCGACCCTGACGCCTGCCCGAATCTTGGCGAGATCGCTCCCCATGTGCCGCGCGGCAAGGCCGTAATGCACCGCCGCCCAGACATAGACCGCGCCCGCCGCCGCCATCGCCAGCGCGAGGCCCTGCGCAGCGCCGTAAGTGGGTGCCAGCGTATCGCTCAGCGCGCCAAGCAGCGAGGGGCCGAGCCCGCCCGCGACGGTGTAGACGCCGGACAGAAGCGCCGAAGCGGTCGCCCGCATGCGTGGATGCATGAGGTTCTGCACGCTCGCATAGGTGATGCCGAGATAGCCGAGCGTCAGGAAGGTCGCGACGCTGACCAACGCCAGGAGGAGCCACAGTTCGGTCTGCAACAGGCCGATGGCGTAGAGGGGGCCGCCCGCCAGTAGCATCGCGCCGGGGATCAGCGCGTAGGCGGCGGGGCGTCGCTCGCCAAGCCTGTCTCCCAACCAGCCAGCTCCGAGGATGGAAAGCGCGGCGGGCAGGCTCGCCAGCAGCCCCGCATAGAGGCCCGCTTCGCCGAGAGAGATGCCGAAGCGGCGTATCAGCAGCGAAGCTATGAAGAAGTTCATGGCGTAGCTGAGGCCCGAGGCGAGGAAGCTGCCGATCACGAGGTTGCGCGCGCTCGGCATGCGGAAGAGGCGCGAGAGGACGGCGGAGAACGGGGGCACGTCCTCGCCTGCGCCGGGGTCGAACTGGCCGCGCGGCGGCTCTTTCACACAGAACCAGGCGACGAAGCCGAGCAGGAAGCCCGGTATCGCGGCGATGAGGAAGGTCGCCTGCCAGCCCAGCTCCTGTGCGATCCAGCCACCACCGACGAAGCCGATGAAGGCGCCCAGCGGTGGGGAGAGGAGCAGGATGGAGATGGCGAAGCCGCGCCGGTTTGCGGGGAAGTAGTCGGAGATGACCGACTGGTTGGAGGGCAGTCCGATCGCCTCGCCCAGCCCCACGCCCATGCGCGCGGCGAGCAGCTGCCCCCAGCTCGCCGCCGCGCCGCACAGCGCCGTCGCCAGCGACCACAGCACCACGCCGGCCGAGATGAGCGTCAATCGCCGCACCCGCTCGGCAAAGCGCGCGGTGACGAGGCCGCCCACCACGTTGAGGAGCGCGAAGGCCCAAGCCATCAACGAGACCTGCAGGTCGGTCAGCCCGAACTCGGCCTTCACCGGTTCGACCAGCACATTGACCACGATCCGGTCGATGAAGCCGACCGTCGCGATGCTCGCCAGCACGGCGAGCGCGAACCACGGTGACCGGCTGCGTGACCTCATCGAACCTCCCTTGCCGCCAGCTTGCACGAGAGGGGGGGTGTGACAAGTGTGACAGTGTTCAGGAGCAAAACCGGCCGTCTGTGACCTCTGGCGCGGCAAAGTGTGACCTTGCGACCCGATCCCGTGACCTTTGGCCGTAAATGCGTGACCTTTCCCGGCCCGATCCGTGACGTCACGGGTGTCACCTAGCGAAGCGAAAGTGTCACCCGGGGATGCCGGAGCGATGGAGAACGGTAAGCCGATCATGCGCGCGGACGAAGCACATCGCCGCGCCTGTAGGACAGCGAAACGGCGGCCTCCCGAAGGACGCCGCCGCTTGCTGGTTAGAGCGGATGTCAGGCTTGCGTCGCCAGCTTGTTCTCCCGCACCCAGTGTCCGACCTTTCGGCCGTAAAGCGCGATGGCGCGCATGTTGAAGAAGTGCCAGCAGCCCAGCACCAGCACGGCAAGGCCGACCTTGGTCGCAACGAAGCGGATGGCCTCGGTCAGCGTGGTCGGTTCGGTGCCGAGGCTGATGGTCAGCAGGATGAAGCCGATATTGACGAGGTAGAAGCCCACCACCAGCAGGTGGTTGGTGCTGCGCGCCAGCACCTCGTCATGGCCGAAACAGTCGATCAGGAACACCTCGCCACTGCGGCTGAGCGTGCGCGCCACCCATGCGGTGATGGCGATGGCGATGATGAGATAGGCGAAATAGCTGGCTTCGGTCATTGGTCTTCTCCTTCTTTCCTTCGGTTCAGTGCAGGAGCTCGTGAATTTCGTTTGGGGTTCGCGGGGGCCGACGATCGCGATACTCGCGGTAAGGGCAGATGCGCTCGACCCTATTGTCGCAGCGCCACGTGCCCCATGAACTTCCAGCGGACAGCCCAGCCACTCCGCCGAAGAAGGCGAAAAAAATGCTAAAGCCCGGCGGCAGCGCGATGAGCTGGCAGAATACCGGTGGGATTATCAGGCCGCCGACCAGCCCGATACATTCGTAAACGCCTCTGCTCTCGACCTTGCAGGCGGTGAGCAGGACCGTCGCTGGAAGCATGATCGTGAACATGAGAATGACGGTGCCGATAAATGCGATGAAAAGCGGCACGAAGCTGATGACGAACATAGCGCCATCGCCAACGAGCAATCCGATCAGGCCAAGCGGTATGAGCAAAATCGCAACCGGACCGCCTGCCCAAAGTCCGCCTGCGCGGATAGCCGCGTCGATCTGCTCCGCAGCTTCCTCGTCTCGCCAAAACTGTCCTTTCGGTAATAACAGAAATCGCTTGTCATGAGTGCGGCCGGTCATCGTATCGTCCTTTCTGCGGGAGCCTAGTGCTTGGTCGCCTTGCCGCCCGGCACGAAGCGGGCGACTTTACCGCCGAGCTTCATCAGCGCGACCAGCGTGCCTTTGGGCAGGCGGCGCACGTCATCGTACCAGCCGCCCAGCGTGCCGAGGAATTCGTGCATCCGCCCGATCCGCTCTCGCACATGGGCGGGAACGTCCTTGCGGCCTTCCAGCCGCTCGGTGAGTTCGCGCAGAGTGGCGATGGTGGGGTCGATCTCGCGCTTCTTGCGCTCGACCGCGATCTTCATCAGCATGTCCCACAGATCGGTTTCGGCGACGAAGTGATCGCGCCGGTCGCCGATCACATGGGTGCGCTTGACGATGCCATAACTCTGCAATTCCTTGAGCGCGGTGGAGATATTGGAGCGGGCAAGGCCCAGCGTGTCGCAGATCTCCTCCGCATGCAGCGGCCTGTCACTCAGATAGAGCAGCGCATGCACCTGGCTGACCGAGCGGTTCACCCCCCAATGGCTCCCCATCTCCCCCCAGTGGAGGATAAAGGCTTCGGCCTCGGGGATATCGATGATTTTCACGCGATGCCTTTCATTTCTGTAAAAACTGAAATAGAGGAAATCAGCGAGTCGGTCAAGCGCGTTTGCGCGGCGCGGCTCGAACCAAGGATTGGCCCGCGAAGAGGGGACACGACATGGCGACGGACATGCAGATCGAGGCCGGCTGGCGCATCGCTCGCGCGTGCCTGGTGGCAGCGGGGTGGGCGATTGCCTGCTTCTTCTTCGTCGAATGGGCGCGGCCCGATAGCGGCGTCGTTTCGGTGAGCTTCGCGATCATCCAGCCCGCCGCGATCAATGCCTTTCTCGCCTGTGTGGCCGACCCGATGCGGCGTCGTCCCTTGCGCTTCTACCTGCTGATTCCGGTGGTGAGCGCCATCGGCATGGTGCTCGTCTCGATTTTCGTCTTGCAGGAAGGCGCGGTGTGCATCGCCATGCTCTCGCCGTTGTGGATCGGTTTCGGCATGATCGGCGCATGGCTTGCCTACACGCTTCGCCCGCGCGCCGAGCGGGAGGCGGACCTCCGCGATACCTTCGCCGTCCACGGCCTGCTCGTGCTGCCGATGCTCGCGCTGATCTTGGAAGGCCTGGTGCCCGTGCCGATAGACACGCGCACGGTGACGCGCGAAGTGGTGATCGCTGCGCCTGCAGAGGACATCTGGCCGCTGATGCAGGGCATGGGCGACGTGCCCGACAATGCAGGCCACTGGACGGTTTCTCACAGCATTATCGGCCTGCCGCGCCCTGCTCTGGCAAAGCTCGATGGCAAGGGCATCGGCGCGCGTCGCCACGCCCGCTGGCAGCACGGCGTCCGCTTCGACGAAGTGGTTGACGGCTGGCAGGAGGGCCGCGCCATTCATTGGCAATTCGATTTCGCCCAGAGCGCCGGGTGGGAAATCACCGATCCGCATCTGCGGCCCGACGGCCCGTATATGCGCATCCTTTCGGGCGGCTACGATCTGGAGCCGCTCGGCGATGGCCGCCATCTCTTGTCGCTGCACACCACTTACGAGGCGCAGACTCATTTCAATGGCTACGCCTCGCTATGGGGTGAGCTGTTCCTCGGCGACATTCACGACAATGTGCTGGCCGTGATCCGCCAGCGCGCCGAGGGCGCAATCTAGGCGCGAAGGTTTTCCAGACGAAATGCGCGGTTCGCTGCACCTAAAGCGCGACCTCGTACTTCGCGCTCGTCTTTTCCGCCACCTCGTCCGCCGTCACGCCCGGCGCCAGTTCGATCAGGCGGAAGGGGCTGTCATGGTCCGCCCGGTGGAACACGGCGAGATTGGTGACGATCATGTCGACCACATTCGTGCCCGTCAGCGGCAGCGTGCATTCGGGGATGAACTTCGGATCGCCGTGCTTGGAGGTGTGATCCATCACCACGATGATCTTCTTGACGCCCGCGACCAGATCCATCGCGCCGCCCATGCCCTTCACCATCTTGCCGGGGATCATCCAGTTGGCGATGTCGCCATTCTCGGCCACTTCCATCGCGCCCAGCACGGTAAGGTCGATATGCCCGCCGCGGATCATGGAGAAGCTGGTGGCGCTGTCGAAATAGGCGCTGTGCGGCAGTTCGCTGATGGTCTGCTTGCCCGCATTGATCAGGTCCGCGTCGACCTCGTCCGGATAAGGGAAGGGGCCGATGCCGAGCATCCCGTTCTCGCTCTGCAGCGTCACCTGCATGCCCTCGGGAATGTGGTTGGCGACGAGCGTCGGAATGCCGATGCCAAGATTGACGTAATAGCCGTCCTCCAGCTCCTTGGCGGCGCGGGCGGCCATTTCGTCTCGCGACCAACCGGCGGGTTTATCGGACATGGGCTGTTCCTTCAGTCGATGGGATTGGGGATGAGAAACCACCCCTCGCCGATCATCGCTTCAAGCGCGGCGGCGGCATCGGGATAGCGGAGATGAAGATAGACGTCGTCGAAATCGGCGCGCGTGTCGCCGGCGATGGCAATGGGGCAATGCGTTTCGAGCAGGGCACGCCGGCGGACCTGCTTCTCCTCGCCCGGGAAACGTTGGACAAATAGAGGATCGCGGCCGGTGGGGTCGAGCCCGCTTTCGCGAAGTATCGTGCGGATGCGCCCGGCATCGCCCGGTTCGCGGTCGGTCATCCAGGCGACGGCGATTTCGCTCTGGCGCAGCGCACCGAGTGCGGTGACGAGCTGCCCGTCGACCTGCGTACCAGGCTCGAGCGGCATGAGCCGGCCTTCGGGATCAAGATCGACCAGCACGACCGGCGTCGGTGCTTCGCATTGCGCCCGGTCGGGCTGCAGATCCGTCGGCTTGGCGAGCATGGCGGACGCGGGCAGGATTGGCGTTTCCACACCGCGATCGGACACGGCAGCGAGCGTATGATCGCGCAGCGCGGCATAGGCGCTTCCGGCCAGCAGAGGCGTGGCGGGCGCGGGCAGCTCGCTCATGTCGAGCACGACGAAATCGCCAAGCGCTTCCAGATCGACATCCTCCGCCTCGAACGGATTGCCTTCCGCTATCGCTTCGCGCGTGCGCTCTCCCGACAGGCCCGAATAGGCCATCGCCCCCGTGCTCGCGACGATCGGCACCGCGGCGAGCGCGATGCAGCCCTGCAGCAGCAGGGTCGCGAGAATGAGGGGGAGGGCGCGGGCGATAGTCATGCCGGAGAAGAAGCTAGGCCGCTTCCCGCTCGCGCGTCGTGGTGAATTCGATCTTCTTGTCGTAGGGCGCGCCAACAACCATGCGGTTCACGAACACGCCGGGCAGGTGGATGCTGTCGGGATCGAGCTCGCCCGCTTTCACCACTTCTTCCACCTCGACCACGCAGATCTTGCCGCAGGTCGCGGCGGGCTGATTGAAATTTCGCGCGGTCTTGCGGAAGACGAGATTGCCGGTCTCGTCCGCTTTCCATGCCTTGACGATGGAAAGGTCGGCAAAGATGCCGCGTTCGAGGATGTAGTCCTCGACCACGCCGTCGCGATTGGGAAACTGCTTCACTTCCTTGCCTTCGGCCACTTGCGTGCCGACGCCCGTCTTGGTGTAGAAGCCGGGAATGCCCGCGCCGCCTGCGCGCATCCGCTCCGCCAGCGTGCCCTGCGGGCAGAACTCCACTTCCAGCTCGCCCGAAAGAAACTGCCGCTCGAATTCCTTGTTCTCGCCGACATAGCTGGAGATCATCTTGGAGACCTGCTTGGTGCGCAGCAGCTTGCCGATGCCTTCATTGTCGATCCCGGCATTGTTGCTGGCGAAGGTCAGGTTCTTCACGCCGCTATCCTGGATCGCGACCAGCAGCCGTTCGGGAATGCCGCACAGGCCGAAGCCGCCCGCCGCAATCAGCATGTCGTCGCGCAGCAGCCCGTCGAGAGCGGCGGCGGCATCGGGATAGAGTTTCTGCATCGGGCAAGTCCTTCCGGGCGCGAGAAGTTTCGGGTGCCGGATAGATGCAAGCGGCGGCGATGTCACCCCGGCAGCACTATGTTGCGGTGCAGCGAAAATGTCCCGTCAAAGATCGCGCATACGCATGCGCAGCATGGATGACTGGAGAGATAACGCCCTCTTCTCAGACGGATATAGCCAGGTTGCATCTCACGCAACGCAGCTTGCCCTTTTCGCACTTGCGAAATGCTGCCCGCCCCAGCATATGTCTCCCTGCCTTTCAGGCATCCTCTCCCAAAACTTTTCAGGCCCGGTCGGTTTCGACCGGGCCTTTTCTTTTGTCCGCTCGGCACCATCGCGCAGCTGGCCTGTTTGCAAAGTGGCGGGGGCGCTCCTAGCTCCTCTATCGACACGAAATGCAGGACAAGGGCGGCGCATGGCTGAAAGTGATGCAGCGGTAATCGAAGAAGGCACGGTCAGGTTGCAGGTGGCGGCCGCCCGGCAGGAAGAATCGGGACGCGGTGTGGTGCGCATGCCGCGTAGCGCGTTCCAGGCGCTCGGCATCACCGAAGGCGATCCGGTCGAAATCGAAGGCAAGCGCGCCACTGTCGCCATCGCCGCTGCGGCCTATAATGAGGACGAGGCGCTCGACGTCATCCGGCTGGACGGCCTCCAGCGCGGCAATGCCGAAACCGCATCGGGCGAGCACGTGATGGTGAAGCGCGCCGAAAGCCAGCCCGCCACTCGCGTGGTGTTCGCACCCGCACGCCGCGAAATGCGTCTGCAGGGCCCGACCGAGGCGCTGAAACGCGTCTTCTTCAAGAAGCCTGTGGTTGCCGGCGATCTCGTCGCCACGCATGGCCAGCAGCCCGTGCAGAACGTGCCGCCCGAAGTGCGCCGAATGTTCAACGCGCCCGCTTATGCGCTGACGCAGATCCGCCTGCAGGTCGTCTCCACCACGCCCAAGGGCATCGTCCATATCGACGAGAACACCGAAGTCGAGCTGCGCGCCGAGTTCGAGGAGCCGCGCGATGCGCGCGGCATGATCAATTACGACGATGTCGGCGGGATGGAAGAGACCATCAAGGCGCTGCGCGAAATGGTCGAGCTGCCGCTGCGTTATCCGGAGCTGTTCACCCGGCTCGGCGTCGATCCGCCCAAGGGCGTGCTGCTCCACGGCCCGCCCGGCACTGGCAAGACGCGGCTGGCGCAGGCCGTCGCCAACGAGTCCGATGCAGAATTCTTCACCATCAACGGGCCGGAGATCATGGGCAGCGCCTATGGCGAGAGCGAGAAACGCCTGCGCGAAGTGTTCGAGGAAGCCGAGCGCAGCCAACCCGCCATCGTCTTCATCGACGAGATCGATTCCATCGCGCCCAAGCGCCAGAACGTGCAGGGCGAGGCGGAGAAGCGGCTGGTCGCCCAGCTGCTGACGCTGATGGACGGATTGCAGGCGCGCGCCAATCTTGTCGTGATCGCTGCCACCAATCGCCCGGATGCGATCGACGAGGCGCTGCGCCGCCCCGGCCGGTTCGATCGGGAAATCGTGATCGGCGTGCCGGACGATAACGGCCGGCGCGAGATACTGGCGATCCATACGCGCGGCATGCCGCTTGGCGAGGGCGTGGACCTCGCCGAGCTTTCGCGCTCCACGCATGGTTTCGTCGGCGCGGACCTTGCTGCGCTAACCCGGGAAGCGGCGATCGAGGCGGTCCGGCGGATCATGCCAAAGCTCGACCTCGACGCGCGCGAAATTCCTGCACAGGTTCTCGAGGAATTGTGCGTCGAGAAGAACGATTTCCGCGAGGCGCTCAAACGCGTGCAGCCATCGGCCATGCGCGAAGTGCTGGTGCAGGCGCCGACCGTCGGCTGGGACGATCTCGGCGGATTGCAGGACGCAATCGACAAGCTGAAGGAGGGCGTGGAGCTGCCGCTCAAGAACCCGCAGGCGTTCGACCGGTTGGGCATTCGCCCGGCCAAGGGCTTCCTGCTTTATGGCCCGCCTGGCACCGGCAAGACCTTGCTCGCCAAGGCGGTGGCCAAGGAAGCCGAGGCCAATTTCATCTCGATGAAGAGCTCGGATTTGCTGTCCAAATGGTATGGCGAGAGCGAGCAGCAGATCGCCCGCATGTTCGCCCGCGCCCGCGCGGTTGCACCCTGCGTCGTCTTCATCGACGAGATCGACAGTCTCGTACCCGCCCGCGGCTCCGGTGCAGGCGAGCCGCAGGTGACGGCGCGCGTGGTGAACACGATCCTGGCCGAAATGGACGGGATGGAGGAGTTGTCCTCCATCGTCGTGATCGGCGCGACCAACCGCCCGACGCTTGTCGATCCTGCCTTGCTGCGCCCCGGCCGGTTCGACGAGCTCGTCTATGTCGGCGCGCCGGACGAGGAAGGCCGCAAGCATATCCTCAAGATCCATACGGCGAATATGCCTCTGGCGGACGATGTCGATCTCGGCGCGGTGGCCAAGCAGGCGGAGCGCTTCACGGGTGCCGATCTGGAGGACGTGGTCCGCCGCGCCGGCCTTGTCGCCATCCGCCGCGCGGACGGTGCTCCCGACCAGGTGACGAAGGCCGATTTCGACGAAGCGATGGAAGACAGCCGCGCCACCGTCACCGCGAAGATGGAGCAGGAATATGCGAAGATGAAAGGCGAGCTGAAAAAGCGCGCCGCATCGCCGCAGCCCATCGGCTTCATCACCGAGGGCATGGTGGAGAGCACGCGGGATAGTAAGCATTAGGCTCGCTTGTTTTTCGATCCGACATCCGTCGGTTCGTCCTCGCTAGAGGCGCGGCAAGCTGCGCCCGCTGCGGGCGGGAGTTCGCCCTTGCCTCGCTTTGCTCGGAGCTCCGCGACCAGCCATCTTGGAAAGCGCAAGCATCGGGCGCGATCAGCGCTCGACAGAGCGCGAACGCGCGACTGCGGGCGCCCCGCACCCCGGACTTGATCCGGGGGAAGGGAACAGCACCGAGGACGCACCCGTGGATGTGGGTGCATGAAACAAAAAATCTACGCCACGTATGTTAGCATTATTTCGCAACCCGCGCATTCGCCGATTCGACTTCCAGCCGGTGTCGGATCAGCGCACCGGGCATTTCGCGGCGCAACCAATCGAGCATGTGTTCCCGCACCGCGCAGCGCAGGTTCCAGACGTCGGGAATGGTCGCGGCGCTGACCGAAATGCGCAGCTCCATGCTTTCGGGATAGGCTTCGGTCATCAGCACGGCGGCGGTGCGTCCGTCCCACAATTCGTGCTGGCCGACGAAACGCTCCAGCTCGGCGCGGATTGGCGCGACTTCGGTGGCTGGGTCGAGATGCAGGAACACCGGCCCGGTCAGTATCTCGCTCTTGCGCGACCAGTTCTCGAAGCTGGAATCGAGCACGGAGGCGGTGGGCACCACCACGGCGCGCTCGTCCCAGGTGCGCACGATGATGAAGGCCATGTGGATTTCCTCCACCCGGCCGGTATGCCCTTCGATCACCACCATGTCGCCTAGCCGCAGCGGCTCGGTGATGGCGATCTGTAATCCCGCGATCAGCGATTTGAGCGCAGGTTGCGCGGCGGCACCGACCGCCAGCGCGGCAAGACCTGCGGAGGCGAGCAGCGTCGCGCCGATGTTCTTTACGGCCGGGATGGTGAACAGCATCAGACCGACGGTGATGAAGATGATCGCGAAGGTCGCCGTGCGCGACAGGATGGAAATGCGCGTGCGGCGACTGCGCACGGCAACGGGATCGGTCGCCGCATCCAGCCGCAGCTCCATCGCCCCGGTAAAGGCCTTCACTAGCGAATAAACGATCCAGCCGAGCAGGGCGGGGCGCAGGAACTGGCCGAGCGGCTCCCACACGGCGGCAAGGGAGGAATCGACCTGCGCCGCCAGCGTGATGGCGATGGCGATGAGCGACCATTTGATCGGCGATGCAATCTTGCGCAGCACCAGGTCGTCGATTTCTGAGTCGGACTTGCTGGCAATCTTCATCACCACGGCGAAAGAGACGCGGTAGATCAGCCACGCGATCAGGATGGCGGCCACGAGCACCACCAGCGCCTCGCTCACCTCAAGCCACTGGACTTCGAAATTGTGCGGATCGTATTTGTCGAACATGCCGCGCGCCCTAATGGTGCGGCGCGGCAAATTCAACGAAAGTCGGCTGCTGACTTAATGCGCGTCGTCCCAACTCGGCCCGTGCCCGATCTCGATGCCGAGCGGCACGTCCAGCTCTACCGCGGGCAGCGCCGCTTCGGCCATCACCCGCTCGATCACCGGGCTGGCGGCTTCGACATCGCCCTTCGGCAGTTCGAATACCAACTCGTCATGCACCTGCAGCAGCATGCGCACATGGCCGAGACCGGCATCGTCGAGCGCGGGATTCATACGCGCCATGGCCCGCTTGATGATGTCGGCGCTGGTGCCCTGGATCGGCGCGTTGATGGCGGCGCGCTCGCTACCGGCACGCTCGTTGGGGTTTTTCGCACTGATGCGGGGGAACCACGTCTTGCGGCCGAAAAGCGTTTCCGAATAGCCTTTTTCGCGCACCGTCTCGAGCGTGCGGACGATGTATTTCTGAATGCCGGGAAAGCGCTGGAAATAGGTATCGATCATGTCCTGCGCTTCGTCCGCCTCCACGCCGAGGCGACCGGCAAGCCCCCAGCGCGAAATGCCGTAGAGGATGGCGAAATTGATCGTCTTGGCAGCCGCGCGGCTGTCCCGCGTCACTTCGCCATACATTTCCTTCGCGGTGCGGGAGTGGATGTCCTCCCCGCTGGCGAACGCCTCCTTCAGCGTTTCGACATCCGCCATATGCGCGGCGAGACGCAACTCGATCTGCGAATAGTCGGCGGCAAGCAGCACATTTCCCTCATCCGGCACGAAGGCCTTGCGGATCTGCCGCCCGATCTCAGTGCGGATGGGGATATTCTGCAGGTTCGGGTCGGTAGAGGAGAGCCGCCCGGTCTGCGCGCCGACCAGGCTGTAACTGGTATGCACGCGGCCCGTATTCTCGTTGATCGCG
The DNA here is from genome assembly GCF_003605475.1 of Aurantiacibacter aquimixticola. NCBI lineage: Bacteria > Pseudomonadati > Pseudomonadota > Alphaproteobacteria > Sphingomonadales > Erythrobacteraceae > Aurantiacibacter > Aurantiacibacter aquimixticola. Next base: position 2,105,364 of record NZ_RAHX01000001.1, read on the forward strand.
GCCTGCAAGGCGTCCGTATACGTACTCTTGAGCTTGGAAAGCTGGCGATATTCCAGCACCTTGGTGGCGATCGGCGCGCCTTCCTTGTCGAGCCGCTCGAGCACGCTCTGATCGGTCGAATGCTGACCGCTCTTGCCCTTCTTGCCACCCTTGTAACCGAGCGTGTCGAACAACACTTCGCCCAACTGTTTCGGGCTGCCGATGGTGAATTCCTGACCCGCCTCGGCATGGATTTCCTTTTCCAGCCGCCCGATTTCCTCGGCAAAGGTTTCGGAGAGGCGCGAAAGCTCGGCGCGGTCGACCTTGATACCGTGGCGCTCCATCGCGGCGACCACCGGGATCAGCGGACGATCCACCCGCTGGTAAATGCGCGCCGCCCCTTCCATCGGCATTCGGCGAGCAAGATGCATGTGCAGCCGCCAGGTGACATCGGCATCCTCGGCGGCATATTCGGTCGCCTTGCCCAGCGGCACTTCGCCGAAAGGGATCGCCTTCTTGCCGGTGCCGCAGACATCCTTGTATTTCAGGCATGTGTGGCCGAGATGGCGCTCCGCCAGTTCGTCCATGCCGTGCCCGCCGCCGATCCCGTCGAGCGAGCGCCCGGCATCGAGATCGAAACTCATCACCATCGTATCATCGATGGGGGCGATATCGATCCCGTTCCGCGCCAGCACATTGATATCGTATTTGATGTTCTGCCCGATCTTGAGCACCGCATCGCTTTCGAGCAGCGGCTTCAGCGCGGCGAGCGCCTGTGCCTTGCCCACCTGCTGCGGAGGATTGGCGAACATGTCGCTGCCACCCCCATCTTCATTGAGGTGCGCGAGCGGAATGTAGCAGGCATCGTTCGGGCCGAGCGCGAGGCTGATCCCGACCAGATCGCAGACCATGCAGTCGAGATCGCTGGTCTCGGTATCCACCGCGACCCTATGCGCAGCCTGGGCGCGGGCGATCCATTCCTGGAGCCGCTCCATCGTCTGCACGGTTTCGTAGGCAGAACGATCGACGTCGGGCATGTCCGGCAGAGGCTGGACATTGCCGCCCGGCGAAGCAGCGGCGCCCTCAGTGTCGGCACGATTGCGCCCTTCGAGATTGGTCGTACGGCCCGGACTGCCGGAGCCTGCTTCCAACCGCTTGAGCAGCGAATTGAAGCCGTGGAGTTCGAGAAATTCGGCGAGCGGTTCGGGCGCGATGCCGTCCAGCTTCATATCCTCGAGCGCGATGGGTAGCCCGCAATCCTTTTTGAGCTCCACCAGCACGCGGCTGAGTTCCGCGCTTTCGCGGCCTTCGAGCAGGCGTTCCTTCAGCTTGGATTTTTTCATGTCCGGCGCGGCGTCGAGCGCGGCGGCGAGCGAGCCATTGTCGTTGATCAGCTTGGACGCCGTCTTCGGGCCAACGCCGTAAATGCCGGGGATATTGTCGACGCTGTCGCCCATCAGCGCAAGAACGTCGCCCAGCAATTCGGGCGGCACGCCGAATTTCTCCTCGACCTCCTCGCGCCCGATGCGCGCATCCTTCATCGTGTCGAGCATGTCGATGCAGCCGCCAGTCTCCACGCCGGGCTCGAGATCCTCATCGGCGCATTGGCCGATCAGCTGCATCAGATCCTTGTCGGAAGATACGATGGTGACGTCCCATCCCTTTTTCGTCGCGGCGATGGCGTAGCTGGCGATCATGTCGTCCGCCTCGACATCGGGCTCCTCGATCATGGGAAGCGAGAATGCGCGCGTCGCGTCGCGAATCAGCGGGAATTGCGGCACCAGATCCTCGGGCGGGTCGGGGCGGTGCGCCTTGTAATCGGGATAAAGATCGTTCCGGAAGGAATGGCTCGACTTGTCGAGCACTACGGCGAGGTGAGTCGGACCGTCGGCCTTGTCGAGATCGTCTGCCAGCTTCCACAGCATGGTGGAGTAGCCATAGACCGCCCCAACGGGTGTCCCTTCAGGGTTGGTGAGCGGCGGCAGGCGGTGATAGGCGCGGAAGATATAGGCCGAACCATCGACCAAGTAGAGATGCTGTTTTTCGGCCATGCGCGCCTGCTAGCACGCGTTTCGGGCCCGGTCAGCCAAGAAAAATGATGGCGAAAAAATGGCGGAATTGCGCGGTTTGTGCCGCAATCGCGCCCAATTGTGGCCACATTTGGCTTGCGCCGCCCCAATTGTGGCATTATTTAGGCAATCGAGCCGGTCATCAGACTGGCTTCGGGCCGGAACGTTTCCAGCCCTGAATGTTCGCAGATTAAGGGGTTTATCCTATGCGTAAGATCGTTCTCGCCGCTGCCGTCGCCGGCGCCGCTCTCTCCCTCTCGGCTTGCTCCGAGCAGACCGAAGCCGATGCCGAAGGTGCCGTTGAAGGCGCCATGGCCGACACCGAAGCCAATGCCGACGCCATGGGCGACGACATCGACGCGGCCGCTGCCGACGCCGAAGTCGCCATGGACGACGCTGCCGCCGACGTCGACGGCGAAATGACCGAAATGGAAGCCGAAGTCGAAGGCGAAACCATGACGGAAGCCGAAGAAGACTGATTTCAGTCCTTCGACTACACGAACAAAGAAGGGCGTGGCCAGCGATGGCCGCGCCCTTTCTTTATGCGCTGGTGATGGGAGCCGCGCTGGCGCTCGGCTTTACCGAACAGCGTTGTATTGCGCGTTGGCGTAATTGCGACGCGAGGCCTCTTCGGCGAAACCGTCATAGATGCCGCGTGCGATGGAGGCGATACGCGCATCGCGGCGTAGGCGGGAGCGAGTCTTGTTCGCATTCTCATCCGCCTGGTTGGCGCTTTGACCGGTGACGTAGATCGCCATGGCAATGGCTCGCCCATCGGGCATTTCGATGATCCCGATATCGCTCGCCGTGCGATTGAGCGTGCCGGTCTTGTGCGCGACATTCACGTAGCTGGGCATCTGCGCCGGAATACGCCGCGTCCCGGTGCGACAGCGTTCCATCGCGGAAATGATCACATTGCGGCTCGTCCCGCTGAGCCAGCGCCCCTGATAGATACCGGCAAGCATCTGCACCATCGTATTGGGCGTCGCGCTATCGCGACGGTCGATATAGGTCACCGGGTCATGCTCGCCATCGTCGCGCACCAGCGTGGCGATGTCGCGATCCAGGCTGAAATCTTCGAGGCCGGCGCGGCGCGCCCAGTCGTTCACGGCCTGCGGGCCGCCGACGGCGGCAAGCAGAGCATCGGTGGCCGGGTTGGAACTGCGCGTGATCATCAGGTCGATCAGGCGATGCGCGGTCATGTATTCGCCTTGGCGAACCGGCGCCGCGGCGCTGGAGAAGCGGCGGGAACGTACGGCCCACAGAAGCGGAAACTCGCTCGTCAGGCTCCACCGGCCCTGATCGACACCTTCGAGGAAAGTCGCGGCGATTGCGATCTTGCTGGTGCTGGCCATCGGGAAGCGCTGATCGCCCAGGATCGAGATCGATTCCCCGGTCGTCAGGTCGATCGCGGCGACGCCGATACGGCCCTGGCTGCCTTCCGCAAGTTGCGAGATGCGCTGCTGGACGGCGCTGTTGGTGCTGGCGGAATTGGTGGCGAAGTCGCGCGGCGCGCGGACCTCGGTGCCGAAGGCGTTGTCGAAAGCGTTTTCGAACCCCGCTTCCTGAGCATTTGCAGGGGCCAGTGGCGCAAGTGCAAGCGCCACCAGTGAAACGAAACGACCGATCCGTGATACCTTCATTTCACTCACCTGCCCGAAACATGCTTTGCAAATGCTTAACATGTTTCACGCTGGCGATAAGAGCGCGACGAAGCGCGCGGATTTGTAGCCGGACCGAGTCGTTTCGTGGGTTTTCGTTGAAAATCAGGCGGCAATGAGCGCCTGCTCGATCTTGTCGAGAGGCTCGCTGGTCAGCGTCTTGTCGAGTTCGCCGACCACGCGCTTTTCCAGTTCCTGATGATAATGGCGGCGCATTTCGCCGAGCGTCTTGGGATCGGCGATGATCACGATGTCGTCGATTTCGCCCTTCATCGCCTTGTCGTTGAGGTATTCCGTCACCGCTGCGCCGTGCGCCAGTTCCTCGAGATCGGTATTGCCCTTCAGCTTGCTGGCGGCATCCTGGTGCTTGACCCCGGCGCTGTAATTGCTCGGGTCGAGATTCGGCTCGCTCACCTTGCTCAGCTTGGGCTCGAAGATCTGTCCGTCATTGCGCAGCAGGACGAAACGCTCTCCATCGACCAGGGCGACGTGGGCTTTGTGCGGGACTTTCACTCTCGTATTCTCCTTGGATGTGTCTGTTGCACAACCAACACGCGAGGAGGGCGATGGTGCCGCGCGGCTGCGCCTATTCAGGTTTGCGCAGACGCCAGGCGAACTGGTCCGTCCGGCCACGGATTTCATCATCGAACACATTGGCAGTGCGCGGATCGCCTGGCCGGGCATAGAGATCGCTCTCGGCCTCCAGCTCGAAGCCGGCATCGGTCAGCAGGCGCATAGCCATTTCGCGGTCCATTCGGTGCAGCGTGTTCGCCGCTTCCGCGCCGCCCCCTTCCGCCGCCAGGTGATCGACCACGACCAGCGTACCGCCGGGCTTCAGCGCGTCGAAGAGCATGCGCGCAGTGCGTTCGGGAGTGTCCTCGGGGAATTGCTCGAGCCAAAGATCGTGCAGGTTCATCACCGTGACGATGGTGTCGAGCGGTTCGGGCCAGCCCGGCGCGGTCAGCGGCGCGCGCAGCGCAAAGACGCGGATGGGATTGCCGTCATTATCGGAATAGCGGCGCACGGTCTGGTCCTGATCCGCTGCATAATCGGCATTGAAAGCGATGAACTCTTCCGGCTGGAAGGCGTAAACTCGCCCGTCGCCGCCCACCGCCGTCGCCAGCAGGCGCGTGACATAGCCGCCGCCCATGATGAAATCGCCGACCACGTCGCCGCTATCGATCTGCGCGAAGGCCAGCAATTCTGCCGGTTTGCGCGCGTCGTCCTGCGCCACATCGTCCGTCCGGGCGATGTCGCTCACGGCCTGGCGATAGCGGTCGGGCGAATATTCCGCAGACGCTTCGGGCTGTTCGGGCGCATCCTGCGCGCATCCGGCCAAAACCAGCGCGGCGGCAGTTAACGTTATCAATCGCATCGGTGCCTCCCTGCAATCAGCCCGGATTAATCGACGAACGGCAATGCGCAAAGTGTTGACGCGGACCGCCCAACTGGGCTTCGTGCACGCCGAACGGAATTTACCCCTATCGGAGCCCTTCATGACATTTACCCGTCCTGCCCTTGCTTCCCTGTCCTTTGCCGCGATGCTGATGGCGTCTGCCGCGCCCGCGCTCGCGCAGGATGTGCAGATCGTGCAGCCAGGTGCGCCGGGCAGTGGCCCTCGCGTGCTGAGCGAAGCGGAAGCGACGCAGCTGGCGCGTATCGAATATCTGCCTGCCGACATTTCCTTCATGCGCAACATGATTGTCCACCATGAGCAGGCGGTCGAAATGTCGGCGCTGGTGGCGGACCGCACCAATAACGAGACGGTCATCGCCATCGCCGACCGGATCGACGCCTCGCAGCAGGACGAAATCCAGTTCATGACCGACTGGCTGACCGATCGCGGCCACCAGCCGCAAATGCACAGCGCCGGCCACATGAACCACATGGACATGGCGGGCATGGCGAGCGCCGATCAGATGGCCGAGCTCGCCGCATCGCGCGGCATCAATTTCGATCGCCTGTTCCTGCAACTGATGAGCGAGCACCATCGCGGCGCGCTCGAAATGGTCAGCGATCTCTACCAGGTGCAGGGCAGCGCGACCGATCCGGTGCTGTTCGATTTCACCGCCGAGGTCCGCAGCGACCAGATGGCCGAAATCGCCCGGATGACGCAGACGCTGTCCGAACTGTCCGACGATCCGCGTGCGGGTCTCGCGGGCGGCCTTTTCGATGCGGAAGAAGCGATCAGCAATCTTCGCCATGTCGCGTTTCTGCGCAAGCCTGCAGGTTTCTTCGATCCCGCCAACCCGACCGGCGGCCGGATGATCATCCCGCCGGTAATCGAGGAGCACGCCGAGGGACATGAGGGCCACGAAGGCCACATGGCCGCGGGCGCTGCCGAGGAGGGCGATGGCGAAGCGACCGAGACAAGCGGCGAGGAACTGGCCGAAGCCGCCGTGGCCGCACGCCCGGCCCAGCCCGTGCGCTATGCCCAGCGCGGCGGTCTTCTGGACTTCGCCAATACCGACATGGCCTTTTCCGGCGACCTGATGGTCGCGGGCAATTATCACGGCTTCAACGCCTATCGCCTCGACGATGAAGGCGTACCGCAGCTGATGAGCTCTGTCGTGTGTCCCGGCGGACAGGGCGACGTTTCGATCGTCGGCGATCTACTGATCATGAGCGTCGAGCAGACGCGCGGGCGCGTCGATTGCGGCCTTGAAGGCGTAGTGCAGGATGTCAGCCAGGAACGCTTCCGCGGCCTTCGCATATTCGACATTTCCGACATTCGCGCGCCCGTGCAGGTCGGCCAGGTGCAGACGTGTCGCGGCAGCCACACGCACTCTGTCGTCAATGCCAATGACGAGCGGATCGTGGTCTACAATTCGGGCACGTCGGGTGTGCGTGACGAGGAAGAGCTGACAGGCTGCATCGGCTTCATCCCCGGCGACGACCGCACCGCGCTGTTCAGCATCGACGTGATCGAAATTCCGGTGGCAGACCCCAGCCGCGCCCGCATCACCTCCTCCCCGCGCGTCTTCGCCGGCGAGGACGGCACGCCGGGCGGCCTGTGGCTGGGCGGGGACCATGGCGACGGCACCCAGCGGACCGCGCCGACGGACCAGTGCCACGACATCACCGTGTTCCCGACGAAGAATCTCGCAGCGGGCGCCTGTTCGGGCAATGGCATCATCTTCGACATTTCGGACCCGTACAATCCGCGCCGCCTCGACGCGGTGACCGATGACGGCTTCGCCTATTGGCACTCCGCCACCTTCAACAATGATGGCAGCGTGGTGCTGTTCACCGATGAATGGGGTGGCGGCGGGCGTCCGCGCTGCCAGGCGACCGATCCGCGAAATTGGGGCGCCAATGCGTTCTACGAGATCGTCGACGGCCAGCTGGAGCGCCGCGGCACTTACAAGATCCCCGCGCCGCAGGGCGAGATGGAGAACTGCGTTGCGCATAACGGCTCGATCATCCCGGTGCCGGGCCGCAACATCTTCGCGCAGGCCTGGTATCAGGGCGGGCTGTCCGTGATCGATTTCACCGACCCGAACAATCCGTTCGAGATCGCCTTCTTCGATCGCGGCCCGGTGGATGAAAGCCAGCTGGTCACCGGCGGCTACTGGTCGGTCTACTGGTATAACGGCAAGATCTACGCGACCGAGATCGCGCGCGGTGTCGACGTGTTCGAACTGACGCCGAGCGAGCACCTGACACAGGCGGAGATCGACGCGGCGGAAAATGCCGATATGGGCGAGACCTTCAATCCGCAGACGCAATATCCGGTGACGTGGAGCCAGGATCTGATCCGTGCCGCGGAGCGCAGCCGCCGCGGCGGGTGATCCGTCTGAAACAATTGCTCAACAGAAAGGGGCGCGCTGACGACAGTGCGCCCCTTTCTCATTTGGAAATACCTGCATGAAATCGACCTCCAGAGCCGCCAAGCTTCTGCTCGCCCTTGCCGTCATTCTACTGCTGGCCACGCTCATTTCGCTGGTGGACACCAATCGCGGCGTGGTTCGGATGCTCGACACCATGCGCGAACCGATGATCTATCTCGCGGCGATAGTGGCCGCGCTGGGCCTGATGTTCGCCAGGTCCGCGCGCTGGCTCGTACTGGCCATGACGGGCGCGACCATCGCGATCAATTTGTGGCGCATCTGGCCCTACACCATGTTGGCCGCCGCCGAAGTGCCGCTGCCCGACGATGTGGACGGTATGAGCTGCGCGCGCGTGCTGTCGCTCAACGTCAAGCAGTCGAACACGCAATACGATCGCACCGCCGCGCTGATCGACCGGGTCGATCCCGACATCCTGCTGCTGATGGAAACGAATGCGCGCTGGCTTGCCGAGCTGGAACCGCAGCTGGCACGCTATGGCGAGCGGGTGGAGCGGCCGCTGGAGAATACCTACGGGATGATTTTTGCAACGCGACTGCAAGTCGATGCTGCGCAAATGGTCGCAAACACCTCTGCCGATACGCCCACGCTCTATGCGACATTGCGCGTAGCCGATGGCGCCCGGTTCGCGCTGATCGGCCTGCATCCGCGACCTCCGCTTCCGGGCGAAAGCACCGCCAGCCGCGATGCCAATATCGCCAATGCCGGCGCGCGCACGCCGGACGACTTGCGCAACGTTCTCGCGATCGGCGATTTTAATGATGTGCCGTGGTCGGAGACGACGCAGCGTTTCGTGCATGAAGGCGGCTACCGCGATCCGCGCGCCGGTCGCGGCTCCTACGCCACCTTTCCGGCGGATTACGCACTGCTTGGCTGGCCGCTCGATCAGATCTTCGTGAAGGAGGGCGTTAAGGTCGAGACGCTCGACATCGGCGAGGATGTCGGATCGGATCACCTGCCTCTGATCGCGAAGATCTGCGTGGACCCGGCCGCAGCGGATTCCGATGTCGGCGGCGCGTCAGAACCAGGCGCGCAGGCCGAGTAGGAAGACGATGCCGTCGGGGTCGTCCCCAGCGGCGCGGATTATGTCGGCGGTGCGGCCGGTCGCGGCTTCGTACTCGACGCCTACATAGGGCGCGAACTCCGGCACGAATTCGTAGCGCAGGCGCAGTCCGGTCTCGATCTTGGGCAGGCCTGCGCCGAGACCGCGTTCGGGAATGTCCTGCGCCGACAATTCAAATTCGATGCGCGGCTGGAGAACGAGCTTCTGCGTCAGGCGCATGTCGTGCTCCGCCTCGACCCGGGCGAGCAGATTCCCGTCGTCCGAGAGGAAGGCGGTTGCATCGAGGTGGATCATGTAAGGGGCCAGACCCTGCACGCCGATTGCGGCATAGGCTGTGGTGCCGGGCTCCACATCGAGCCTGATGCCGCCTTGCAGATCGAAGAATGGCCCGATGGCGCGGCTGTAGAGCAGCTGCACTTCGGCACCTTCCAGGTCGCCGCCGAATTCTCCTTCGCCCTCGGTCTTGAACACCACGCGGTTCACGGCCGTTCCGTACCAAGCCTGCGCGTCCCACAGATATTCGTCCTCGTCCCCGCCGAGCCGGGCCTCGAGCCGTTCGATCAGCGGGAAGAAGAAGGTCTGGTCGCCATGCGTCGCGCGATTGTAGCCGCGCGCGGCGACCATGTTTTCCTCGCCCCAGATGGCATCGGCGGCATGCGCCGGTCCCTCGAAAGCGCGGGGCGGCGGTGGGCCTGTCGGGATCTCCATCCCGGCGTGGTCGTGCTGCGGCTGTGTTGCCGGAGCCGGACGCGCGGTCGGGCCGAGCCTGATCTGGCCAAGTGGATTGGCCTGCGCCTCGCTCGGCGCGTCTTCCTCGGGCATGCCGTGCCCCGTATCGTCCTGGTCTTCGGGCTCCTCCTGAGCATCGTGGCCTCCATGCGCCGAATGATCCTGCGCCGCGGAAGGCGAAGCGATCAGCGCGGCGCCCGCGAACAGAAGCGCTCGCATCAGCCCTGCGCTTCCGCTTCGGGGAAGGGTCGCACGGTCACCACCTGCATCATACCGGCATGCATGTGGTAGAGCAGGTGGCAGTGGAAGGCCCAGTCGCCTGGCTCGTTCGCGGTCAGGTCGAATGTCGCCGTCCCGCCGGGCTGCACCACAACAGTATGCTTGAGCGGCTGGTTCATCATCCCCGCGCCGTTCACCAGCTCGAAGAAATGGCCATGCAGGTGGATCGGATGCGCCATCATCGTGTCGTTGACGAGCTTCACGCGCACACGCTCGTCAAAGCCGAAGCGGATCGGATCGTCGGTGACGGCTGAGAACTGCTTGCCGTCGAAGGACCACATGTAGCGCTCCATATTGCCGGTGAGATGTATCTCCAGCTGGCGTTCGGGCATGCGGTGCGGATTGGCGCGTTTCGCCTTCAGATCGATGTAGCGCAGCACGCGGTGATCGACACTGTCGAGGCCGAGGCCGGGAAAATCCATGCGATCCACCGGCATGGGCGCAACCATGTCGAGGCCGGGGCCGACCTTCACGGCGGGCGGCAATAGCGAGGTATCGCGCATGTCGTGGGACATGGCCTCTCCGCCACCATTGGCGGGCATGGCATGACCCATCGCCCCATGGTCCATCCCGCCATGGCCACCGGAACCATGCTACATGCCGCCCATCCCCATATCGACCATGGTGAGTGTCGGTATCTGTCGCAGCGGCGGCGGGCTGGCGCGGCGACCGGGCTGCGATGTAAGTGAGGCGGCGCCCATGCCCGAGCGGTTCATCGCCTCTGCCACCAGCGCATGGCTGCCCGCGCCCGGCTGCACGATCACGTCATAGGTTTCGGCAACGCCGATCTGGAATTCGTCCACCTCGACATCGTCCACATCCTGCCCGTCCGCCGCGATCACCGTCATCGGCACGCCGGCAAGGCGGACATTGAAGAACGTCATGGCGGAGCCGTTGATGACGCGCAGGCGAATGCGTTCGCCCGGAGTGAAATCGAACAGCAGATCGTCCGCCGGGCCGTGGCCGTTGACGAGGAAGGTGTAGGTCGCGTCGGTCACGTCGGAGATGTCGCGCGGATTCATCCGCATGGCACCCCACATCAGCCGGTCTTCCATGCTCATCTCGCCATCGGACAGCGTCTGCATCTGGCGATTGAAGTAATGCTCGCCCACGGCCAGCATGCGCGCGATCTCATGCGGGTGGCGCGGTGTGAACTCGCTCAGCAGCACCACATAGTCGCGGTCATAGCGGGGGTCCGGCTCGGCCGCGTCGATCACGATTGGGCCATAATGCCCTGCCTGCTCCTGCAGCCCCGAATGGCTGTGCCACCAATATGTCCCGTTCTGGCGAATGGGGAAGCGATACCGGAACGTCTCACCCGGCTTGATGCCGGGAAAGCTGACGCCCGGCACCCCGTCGAACTGGAAGGGCAGCAGCAGGCCGTGCTAGTGGATCGAGCTGTCTTCATCGAGACCGTTGGCGACATTGAGCGTCACATCCTGGCCTTCGGTCAGCCGGATCAGCGGGCCGGGGACAGTGCCATTGACAGCAATGGCATGGCCGCTGCGAGAGCCCGTGGTGAAATGATGCTCGCCGATCGAAAGATCGATGCTCTCGCCCGAAAGCGTGCCGAAGCCGTTGCGCGCATGGGTCAGCGAACGCTTCCGCGCCCAGGCGGGCACGGCAAGCCCCGCGGCGGCCAGCGCGCTGCAACCGGCGAGGAAGCGGCGGCGGGTCGGATTAGGCATGATGGGCATATAGAATTCGCGCCGCGGATGAGAAAGGGGCCGAAAGACCAAGTCTTCCGGCCCCGCTCTTTGGGTCGAGAAGCGGGCGCTTTAGAAGCCGCCCATGCCACCCATGCCGCCCATGCCGCCCATATCGGGCATGGCAGGTGCGTTGGACTTGTCTTCCGGCTTCTCGCTGATCGCCGCTTCGGTGGTGATCAGCAGGCCGGCGACGGAAGCCGCGTCCTGCAGCGCGGTGCGCACGACCTTGGTCGGATCGATCACGCCGGCATTGACCAGGTTCTCGTACTGGTCGGTGGCTGCATTGAAGCCGAGGCTGTCATCGTTGCCGTCGATCAGCTTGCCCGCGACGACTGCGCCGTCATGGCCGGCATTCTCGGCGATCTGGCGGATCGGCGCCTGCAGCGAGCGGCGGACGATGTCGACGCCGCGCGTCTGGTCGTCATTCGCGCCAGTCAGGCCTTCGAGAGCCTTGGTGGCGTACAGCAGCGCGGTACCGCCGCCCGGGACAATGCCTTCTTCGACGGCAGCACGGGTGGCGTGCAGCGCGTCGTCGACACGGTCCTTGCGCTCCTTCACCTCGATTTCGGTCGCACCGCCAACCTTGATGACGGCGACGCCGCCGGCCAGCTTGGCGAGGCGTTCCTGCAGCTTTTCCTTGTCGTAGTCGGACGAGGTCGTCTCGATCTGCGCGCGGATCTGCTCGACGCGGGCCTTGATGGCATCCTGGTCACCGGCACCGTCGACGATGGTCGTATTGTCCTTGTCGATGGTGACGCGCTTGGCTTCACCCAACATGGAGAGGCCGACATTCTCGAGCTTGATGCCGAGATCTTCGGAAATCATCTCGCCATTGGTCAGGATCGAGATGTCCTGCAGCATGGCCTTGCGACGATCGCCGAAGCCCGGTGCCTTCACCGCCGCGACCTTCAGGCCGCCGCGCAGCTTGTTGACCACGAGGGTCGCCAGCGCTTCGCCTTCGATGTCCTCGGCAATGATAAGCAGCGGACGGCCCGCCTGCACGACGGATTCGAGCACCGGCAGCATGGCCTGCAGGTTGCTGAGCTTCTTTTCGTGGATCAGGATGTAGGGATCGTCGAGCTCGACGGTCATCTTTTCCGGATTGGTCACGAAATAGGGGCTGAGATAGCCGCGATCGAACTGCATGCCTTCGACGGTTTCGAGCTCGAATTCGAGGCCCTTGCTCTCGTCGACGGTGATCACGCCTTCCTTGCCGACCTTCTCCATCGCCTCGGCGATCTTCTCGCCGACTTCACGGTCGCCATTGGCGGAGATGATGCCGACCTGGGCAATCTCTTCCGAACCGGCGACGTCCTTCGAACGCGACTGGAGATCCGCAACGACCTTGTCGACGGCAAGATCGATGCCGCGCTTCAGGTCCATCGGGTTCATGCCGGCGGCGACCGACTTCATGCCTTCGCGCACGATGCTCTGGGCGAGCACGGTGGCGGTGGTGGTGCCGTCACCGGCGCTGTCATTCGCCTTGCTGGCGACTTCGCGCAGCATCTGCGCGCCCATGTTCTCGAACTTGTCGGAAAGCTCGATATCCTTGGCGACGGTGACGCCGTCCTTGGTGATGCGCGGTGCGCCGAAGCTCTTGTCGAGCACGACATTGCGGCCCTTGGGGCCGAGGGTGACTTTCACGGCATTGGCCAGCGTGTCTACGCCCTTGAGGATTCCCTCGCGAGCGTTGCGGCCGAACTTTACGTCCTTGGCAGCCATTGGTGTTTCTCCTGAAATTCGGTGTTAGTTGATGAAGTGCATCCGGGAATCGGCTCAGCCGATCACGCCCATGATGTCGCTTTCCTTCATGATCAGCAGGTCTTCGCCATCGAGCTTGACCTCGGTGCCGGACCACTTGCCGAAGAGCACGCGATCGCCGGCCTTGACGTCGAGAGCGACGCGGTTTCCGGAATCGTCACGCGCGCCTTCGCCGACGGAGACGATTTCGCCTTCGCTCGGTTTTTCCTTGGCGCTGTCGGGGATGATGATGCCACCGGCCGTCTTTTCTTCGGCCTCGATGCGGCGGACCAGTACGCGGTCGTGCAGCGGACGGAATGCCATTATATGACCTCTTCCTGTTACGAGAGTTGATGTTGGTTGGCACTCTCCGGGTGAGAGTGCCAGCGGGCCGCAGATGGTGCCCGGTTCACGTGGAGTCAATGGGCTGGCGGCGGAAAAAGTTTCGCCCGATACGCCAGGGCGTGGGCTATGTGCGTTCGCGCCTTTCGTGCCGTCAGATTTCGCGCCGCGTCAGGCCGAGCGTCTCGCGCGCGTTCCAACGCTGGAGGAGCAGCGCGGCGGCTACGGTCAGGCCGGTGGCGAGGCCGATCCACACGCCCCTGCCGCCCATCGCGGTGCCAAGACCGAGGCCCGCGGCAAGCCCGAAGCCGGGCAGCCAATAGCTGAAGATCGCGATCCACATCGGCACGCGCGTATCGGTAAGGCCGCGCAGCGCTCCGGCCGCAACCGCCTGTATCCCGTCCGAGAGCTGGAACGCCGCAGCGATCAGCAGGAAGCCGGTCGCGGCTGCGACCAGTTGCGCATTCGCCGGATCGGCGGGATCGATATAGACCGACAGCAAAGCTTCGGGCGCAAGCACCATCGCCAGCGCCGTCACCACCATGAAGCCGCTGCCCATCACGATGCTCGTCCAGCCCGCGCGGCCCATACCGAGCGGATCGCGCGCGCCGAAAAAATAACCGACCCGGATAGTCGCCGCCTGGCCCACGCCGAAAGGCACCTGAAAAGCGAAGGCGGCAAGGTTGAGCGCGAGCGTGTGCGCGGCCAGCTCCAACCCGCCGACGCGGCCCATCAGGAAGGCTGCCGCGCCGAACACACCTGCTTCGGCGAGCACGGTAATCGCGATAGGCGTGCCGATGCGCAGGATGTCCATGAAGCGCGGCCAGTCGGCGCGCCAGAAGAAGCCCATGATGCGATAGCGGTGCAGGCGCGGATCGAGTCTGATTGCAGCGGCATACATGGCAAGGATCGCCAGCGAGGTGATCAGCGTCGCCACAGCCGCGCCGGGCAGGCCGAGTGCGGGCGCGCCGAGATTGCCGAAAATGAAAGCGTAATTCGCCAGCGCATTCACTCCGATGCCGAGCGCGGTGATGAAGGTGGCGAAAAGCGGGCGACCCAATGTGGAGACGTAGTTGCGCAGCACGCCCGCCAGCACCATCGGCGCGGTCGACCAGAGCAGCACCTGCATGTAGCTGGCGGCGAGCGCGGCGATCTGCGGTTCCTGCCCGGTCAGCCGCATCAGCGGGCCGATGAGCGCACACAGCGCCATGCCGACGATCGAGACGATCAGCGACAGCCACAGCGCCATGCGCATGGCGCGCCGCACCGGGCGCAGGGCAGGCCCGCGCGCGCCGATTTCTGCCGCCATGATCGGCGCGACCGCTCCGGTCAGCGCCTGCAGGCTCCAGACGATCAGCCCGAACAGCGCCACCGCCAGCGCCGATGCCGCAAGCTCGTCCGCACCCAGCCGCGCGATGAACATGACGTCGATCGCATAGGTCAGCATCTGCAACAGGTTGGCGAGCGCCAGCGGCCCGGCAATGCGGAAGGTTGCGCGCGTCTCGACCTTCCAGCCGGGCGTTTCGGGGTGGGCGACGGGCCGCATGTCGTTTCGCTGCAGCGCGACTCGCGAAGGCCCGCACAGCCGGTCCGAATAGGCGCGATGGCGGTGTCGGGGAAGGGCAGTCAGCTTTTGGAAAGCGAGGCTGCGCTAGGAAATGCGCCATGCACAAAACACGCGCCTTCGCCGCGGCCGCTGCCGCGCTCATCGCCCTGCCGGGTTCCGCCCAGGCCCAGGAAGTCTTCGGCGGGGTCTACGCCCACGCGGTCGACACGCCGTTCACGCTGGAGACGACCGAAGGCGGCACGGTCGATATCGCCGCGGGCATCCGCTTCGACGGGATCGAGGCTCTGAGCGCCATCGGCTCGCCCGAGCCCTATATCGTCGCGAATGTGAATACGTCGGGCTTCACGAGTTTTGCAGGCGTAGGCGTCGCATGGACCATCGGCGACGGCCCGGTCTATGTCCGCCCCGGTATCGGCCTTGTCGTGCATGACGGCCCCGAATTCCGCGTGAACCCCGAAACCGGCTTTCGCACCGATCTGGGCAGCCGCGTCCTGTTCGAGCCAGAGATCGGCGTGGGCTACCGCCTGTCGGAGCGCGTCTCCGCCGAAGCGCACTGGATGCATATAAGCCAGGGCCAGATCTTCGACGGCGATCAGAACCCCGGCATCGACATGATCGGGGTGCGGGTGAATGTGGGGATTTAACGGTTCGTCGATCCCAATTCCTACCACATCAGGACGCCGATAATCATTCCGATCTGGACCACGACAATAAGCTGAAGACACGTCGAGAACGGCTCTTTGCGGGTTTTATGCCGGAACAGATGCCGGCCAAGAAACGCGCCTGGCGTCCCGCCGATCAGCGCCAGCCCCAGCAAATCCGATTCCGCAACGCGTCGACCGCCTTTGCGCGCGCGATCTTTGTCCTGCCAGAAGCGATACACCGTCCAGATATTCAGAAGCACGAGTGCTGGAAAAATCGACGTGGTCATGCAGTCGCCATTGCAGGCGAGTTCCTAAAGCTACGTTATGGCGGAAGGTTTGCAACTCATACCGCTGGAACAGAAAGGGCGCCACCATCGCTGGTGACGCCCCTTGGTGATCCGGTTCCGGACCGAAGCGTAAGCTTGTGACTTACTTCAGTTCGACGGTACCGCCGGCTGCTTCGATCTTGCCCTTGATCTCTTCGGCTTCCGCCTTGTTCACGCCTTCCTTGAGCGGCTTGGGCGCGCCTTCGACGAGGCCCTTGGCTTCGGTGAGGCCGAGACCGGTGATGGCACGGACTTCCTTGATGACCTGGATCTTCTTGCCACCGTCGCCGGTGAGGATGACGTCGAATTCGTCCTTCTCTTCGGCAGCGGCTTCACCACCGCCACCGGCGGCGGCAGGTGCGGCGACGGCAGCAGCGGCGCTCACGCCCCACTCTTCTTCCAGCGCCTTGGCGAGTTCCGCCGCTTCCATGACGGTCAGCTTCGAAAGGTCTTCTACAAGCTTGGCAATATCAGCCATGATGTTTCACTCCAATTGGGTGGGGCGCAAAATCGGCCCCGCGTATGTTTCGTATCGTGTGCGAGAAAGCGTCTGTTACGCCGCGTCCTTGGCGCCATAGGCACCGAAGACACGGGCAAGCTTGGCCGCCGGTTCGTTGACGACGCGGGCGATTTTCGTCGCCGGGGCGTTGACAAGACCAACGATCGTGCCGCGCAGTTCGTCGAGGCTGGGCATCGAAGCCAGAGACTTGATACCTGCTTCGTCGAGCACCTGCGTGCCCATCGATCCACCGACGATTTCCAGCTTGTCGTTCGACTTGGCGAATTCGACAGCAGCCTTGGCAGCCGCAACCGGGTCTTCGGACCAGGCGAGGCCGACGGGACCGGAGAGATATTCCTCGATACCCGTGTAATCGGTGTCTTTCAGGGCGAGCTTGGCGAGACGGTTCTTCGCAACCTTGTAGCTGGCGCCAGCATCACGCATCTTCCCGCGCAGATCGGTGGACTGATCCACCGTCAGGCCGAGATTGCGGGTGACAACCACCACGCCAACCTCGTTGAAGACCTTGTTCAGCTCGGCGACCGCTTCGGTTTTTTGCGAACGATCCATGCCGTACTCCTTCACTAATGGTCGCCCGCTTGGGACGGACGACCGGCTCAAATCGCCACGCCGCTCATGCGACATGGCAAAGGTCCGTTGATGGGGAAGGAGATGCGCCTGGAGCGCGAAGGACGGTTCCCGTTAAGGGGCCGCCTGAAACTCGTATCCCCGTCTAGGCTGGAAATTAAGAGCCGCAAATCCGGCTCACCAACTGTCTCGGACGGATGACCGAAAAGCGAAAGGCCCGCCGGTCAGTGGCGGGCCTCTACGGATTTGCAGGCCGGAGTCAAGACAACTCCGGTCAGCTTGTGCGATCAGATTTCGTCGGCGGCTTCTTCGAGCTGCTCGGCTTCCTGCTCGGCAGCGGCTTCCATGTTGTCATTGCCCATTTCTTCGGCGAGTTCGGCTTCGGCTTCGGCAACACCGGCTTCGGCGTCCATCACTTCGGCTTCCATCTCTGCGATGTCGTCGGCCTGCTCGCCGGCTTCTTCGGCCGGGCCATCACAGGCTGCGACCAGTGCGAGGGCGGGTGCGATGGCAATTGCGATAATCTTTTTCATGTAACTTCCCCTTCATCGAATGGCGCGGAACTGCGCCCGTTCACATACCCAACGGTCTGTGATGGCCACAGTTCCGCCACAATTTCAACTGCTCCTTTCATAGCCCAGCAGGTCGCCCGGCTGGCAGTCGAGCTCCCGGCAGATCGCCTCCAGGGTGGAGAAGCGGATCGCCTTGGCCTTGCCGGTCTTGAGGATGGACAGGTTGGCGAGGGTGAGGCCCACGCGCTCGGCCAGTTCGGTCAGCGTCATGCGGCGTTCGTGCAGCAAGTCGTCGAGTTTCACCACGATGTTGGTTCCTTCCGTTTCGTTGCCCATCACACGGTCCCTTCGAGATCTTCGCGCATGCGTGCACCGAGCTTGAACACACGGGCGAGGATGAAGAGGACGATGACCATCAGGATGCCGGTCAGATCGATCCCGGCATCGATAGTGATGTCGTCGTGGCCAACCTCGTCGGCCCATTTGGCGACCATCAGTCCGATGCCCATGATCGGCACCTGAATGAGCTGCACGGCGAGCAGTAGCCAGGCCATGACATTCAGCCGGTCCGCATTCTCCGGCGCGAAGGGATCGCCATGGCCCACGGTATCGATGATGCGGCGTAGCCTTCCGAAGAACACGAAGATGATGCCGACCGCGATCAGCGCGAGAGCGATTACGGCGAGGGCGGAGCCCAGCGGAAAGTCGCCCGCCTGCGGGCCAAGCTCTGTGGCGAGTTCGGCGGAAATGTCGTCCCGCCAGAAATACAGCACGGGCATGGCGATCAGCAGCGCGGCGGCTGCGAGGCCCGTTACGCCTTGCATGAAAATGGTGATGGCCTTTCCGGCCAGCAGCAGTGGATCGGTTCGCTTCTCGGTCATTGCGATATCTCCTCTCGATCGGGTCAGGCGAGGACCGGCGCGGACGCGACGGCGAGCTGTGGCTGGAGGGGCGTGGAGGTGACGGCGGCGAAGCTGGTGGCGGTGATCATCACGGCAGCGACGACGGCGAGCATTTGATTGGCGAAACGTGTCATTTATCGATCTCCTTTATCTGACTTATTGAAAAACAATATGCCCGAGTCGCTTCATATTGTCAATCGATAATATCGAAAAACAATATGGCGCAGTTTCTGCGCGAAACCGTGCCCGCAATTTGGTCACCGGCGCGCGAGCGGCTAAGCGGCGGCGCGATGGGCGGGACGACGGCTTTCAGGGGGGATATTCAAGGACTGCGCGCGCTGGCTGTGCTGTCCGTCGGAGGGTTGGCGCTTGCCTTCTTGCTGGCATGGCTGTCCTACCGTGTCATCGAGCGACGGCTGCTCTGAAATGACGGCCCCGGGCGCTAGTTCGTCTGGGGCGCGGCGATGATGGCGGTGGCCATTGTGGCGGCCCTGGCGACCGTCGCGGCGCGCGGTCTTTCGCAGCGTTTTACGCAGACGCAGCTTTCGCTGCTCGCCGCCACGAAAGATTTCAACCTTCGCCGGGACGCGTGCCATAGCGGCGCGACCGATCCCATTCCCTACGCGCGCACCTGCACCATCGGTGCGGAAGGTCAGACGGCGGCCATTGCCGTGTGGGGTGACAGTTTCGGGGCGGAGCTGGCGCTGCCGCTGGGCGAGATGGCGGCCGAACGCGGCGGTGCGGTGCGGCAGATAACGGCATCGGCCTGTCCGCCAACCTTGGGGCGCAGCGTCGACGTGCGCCCCTATTGCCGCAACTACAATATGCGCATGGCCGAAGCGTTGGCTAATGACGGCACTGTGCGAACCGTGGTGATGGTCGCGAATTATCATGGCTATGGCGACGCTGCGCGACCCATCATCCGGCAGGGCTTTGGCGAAAGCGTCCGGGGCCATGCGGACGGCAGGCAAGTGGGTGGTGATCGTCGAGCCTATTCCGAACTTTCCCCTTCTCGGTGCCGCATCACCCTATGCTCGAAAGGCGCCTGGCAGGGGAGCCTGCCAGCGTCGTGGTGCCGCGCCGCGAATTCGAAGCGGACACCGCGGATATTACCCGCGCCCTGAGACAGCTTGCGCAGGAAACGGGCGCGCAAACCATCGACGCATCGACGCATCGGCGCCCCTTTGCAGCGAAGGTGGCTGCCGGTCGCGTGCCCCCGATGGCACGGTGCTCTATTTCGATGAAAAGCACCTCAGCGTGGGTGGTGCGCGCTACCTGCTGGGCGGATCGCAAGGCAATATCGCGGAATGGCTCGCGGCGCCCGATCGTCCTTGACTCCGAGGGGTGCGAATCCTACATCGCGCCCATCGCCGGAAAGCTTCGAGCAAGGTGGGCCTGACGCGGGGGCCTGTCCAGGAACGGAAGATCCGGCATCTGCGCGAGACACGATTGACCAAGGCTGCGAAGGCGGTGCCGATAGAGGCGCGCCTGTCCGCGGCCTCTTTTGCGTTTCGCCGCCACCGCTCCTGACATATCCCCGGCGCACGGCGAAGATCCGTGTGCCAAACGCGAAGAAGAGGCCACGGCACCATTATGGCAAGCAAGGCGAAAGCTCCCGAATTCCAGGGCAGCAAGAAGAAGCGCATCCGCAAGATTTTCGGCGACATCCACGAAGCGGTGCAGATGCCGAACCTGATCGAGGTGCAGCGCGAGAGCTACGAGCAGTTCCTGCGCTCCGATCCGTCGATCGATTACGTGTCGGGTCTCGAAAAAACGCTCCGCAGCGTCTTCCCGATCCGCGACTTCGCCGGCACCGCCGAACTCGACTTCGTGAATTACGAGCTCGAGCCGCCGAAATACGACACTACCGAATGCCGCCAGCGCGGCATCACCTATGCCGCTCCGATGAAGGTGACGCTGCGCCTCATCGTGTTCGAAGTGGACCAGGAAACCGAAACCCGCTCCGTGCTCGATATCAAGGAGCAGGACGTCTATATGGGCGACATGCCGCTGATGACCGGGAACGGCACGTTCCTGATCAACGGCACCGAGCGCGTGATCGTCTCGCAGATGCACCGCTCGCCCGGCGTGCTGTTCGATCACGATCGCGGCAAGACGCACTCTTCCGGCAAGTTCCTGTTCGCCGCGCGGGTCATTCCGTATCGCGGTTCGTGGCTCGATTTCGAATTCGATGCGAAGGACATCGTCAATGTCCGTATCGATCGCAAGCGCAAGCTGCCGGTCACCTCTTTGCTCTATGCCCTCGGCCTCGATAGCGAAGACATTCTCGCTCACTTCTACGACACCATCACATGGAAGCGTGCGGGCGGCAAAAAGAAGACCGGCGAAGGCTGGGAAATCCCGTTCAGCGCAGAACAATGGCGCGGTTCCAAGCCGGCCTTCGCGCTGGTCGACGCCAAGACGGGCGAGGAAGTGTTCCCCGCCGGCCAGAAGGTTTCGCCCCGCGCCGCCAACAAGGCGGAGAAGGACGGGCTCAAGACCCTGCTGATCCCGACCGAGGAAATCTTCGGGCGCTATGCCTCTAAGGACCTGATCGACGAAAAGACGGGCCGCATCTACATCGAAGCGGGCGAGGAAGTTTCGCCCGAAAACCTCGAAAAGCTGGACGGTGCGGGCATCGACCAGCTCGAGTTGCTCGATATCGACCACGTCACCACCGGCGCGTGGATGCGCAACACGCTCGCCGCCGACAAGGCCGAGAACCGCGAAGAAGGCCTGGAGGCCATCTACAAGGTCATGCGCCCGGGCGAGCCGCCGACCAAGGAAACCGCCGAAGCGCTGTTCGAAGGCCTGTTCTTCGATGGTGAGCGTTACGACCTTTCCGCCGTCGGCCGCGTGAAGCTCAACATGCGTCTCGAGCTCGACGCCGAAGACACCGTCACAACCCTGCGCAAGGAAGATATCCTTGCCGTGGTGAAGGAGCTTGTCGACCTGAAGGACGGCAAGGGCGACGTCGACGACATCGACAACCTCGGCAATCGCCGCGTGCGTTCGGTGGGCGAGCTGCTGGAAAACCAGTACCGCGTCGGCCTGCTGCGCATGGAACGCGCGGTGAAGGAGCGCATGAGCAGCGTCGACGTGTCGACCGTCATGCCGAACGACCTCATCAATGCGAAGCCCGCCGTTGCCGCCGTGCGCGAATTCTTCGGCTCCAGCCAGCTTTCGCAGTTCATGGACCAGACCAATCCACTGTCGGAAGTCACCCACAAGCGCCGCGTCTCCGCGCTCGGCCCGGGCGGCCTGACCCGTGAGCGTGCCGGCTTCGAAGTGCGCGACGTGCACCCGACGCATTACGGGCGCATCTGCCCGATCGAAACGCCGGAAGGCCCGAATATCGGCCTGATCAACTCGCTTTCGACCTTCGCCCGCGTGAACAAGTACGGCTTCATCGAAACGCCGTATCGCGCCGTGAAGGACGGCAAGGTGTCGAGCGAGGTGAACTACCTCTCCGCGATGGAGGAGCAGAAGCACACCGTCGCCCAGGCCTCGGCCGAAACCGACAAGAACGGCAAGTTCGTGGAAGAGCTTGTCTCCACTCGCCAGAACGGCGAATTCGTGATGGCTCCGAACGAGCAGGTCACGCTGATGGACGTTTCGCCCAAGCAGCTCGTCTCGGTCGCCGCATCGCTCATTCCGTTTCTGGAAAACGATGACGCCAACCGCGCGCTGATGGGATCGAACATGCAGCGCCAGGCCGTGCCGCTCGTGAAGGCGGAAGCACCGTGGGTCGGCACCGGCATGGAAGAGACCGTGGCGCGCGATTCCGGCGCCGCGATCGCCGCCAAGCGCGGCGGTATCGTCGACCAGGTCGATGCCAGCCGCATCGTGATCCGCGCCTCGGGCGAAGTCGATACGACCAATCCGGGCGTCGACATCTACACGCTGCAGAAGTTCCAGCGCTCCAACCAGAACACCTGCGTCAACCAGCGTCCGCTGGTGAAAGTGGGCGACACGGTGGACCAGGGCGACATCATCGCCGACGGTCCCTCGACCGATCTCGGCGAGCTGGCGCTGGGCCGCAACAGCCTCGTCGCGTTCATGCCGTGGAACGGCTACAACTATGAGGATTCCATTCTCATCTCCGAACGCATCGTGAAGGACGATGTCTTCACCTCGATCCATATCGAGGAATTCGAAGTGATGGCGCGTGACACCAAGCTCGGGCCGGAAGACATCACCCGCGACATTCCCAATGTCGGCGAGGAAGCGCTGCGCAATCTCGACGAGGCGGGCATCGTCTATATCGGTGCGGAAGTGCATCCGGGGGACATTCTGGCGGGCAAGATCACGCCCAAGGGCGAGAGCCCGATGACGCCGGAAGAAAAGCTGCTGCGCGCGATTTTCGGCGAAAAGGCCAGCGACGTGCGCGACACCTCGCTCCGCCTGCCGCCGGGCGTTGCCGGCACCGTCGTCGAAGTTCGCGTTTTCAACCGCCACGGTATCGAGATCGATGACCGTACCCGCGCCATCCAGAACGAGGAAATCGAACGCCTCAAGAAGGACAGCGAGGACGAGCGCGCGATCCTGAACCGTGCGACCTACAACCGCCTGGAAGAAATGCTGGCCGGCCAGACCGCGTCGGCCGCTCCCAAGGGCGTGAAGAAGGGCACCACAATCGACGCCGCGACGCTGGAAAGTGTCGACAAGCGCGAGTGGTTCAAGTTCGCCGTCGCCGACGACAACATGCAGTCCCAGCTGGAAGCGGTGAAGGGCCAGTATGACGAGGCGGTAAAGGCCATCAAGGACAAGTTCGACGACCGCAAGGAGAAGCTCGAGCGCGGTGACGAACTGGCGCCGGGCGTGCTCAAGATGGTCAAGGTCTTCGTCGCGGTGAAGCGCAAGCTGCAGCCGGGCGACAAGATGGCCGGACGTCACGGCAACAAGGGTGTCATTTCGCGCATCCTGCCCGCCGAGGACATGCCCTTCCTGGAAGACGGCACCCCGGTCGATATCGTGCTCAACCCGCTCGGCGTGCCTTCGCGCATGAATGTCGGGCAGATCTTCGAAACGCATCTGGGCTTCGCCGCGCGCGGGCTCGGCATGCAGATCGCGGAACAGCTCGACGAATGGCGTAGTGCAAATCCCGATATCTCGGCAGGCAAGCCGCCCGCCGCGCTCGTGGACAAGCTTAAGGACGTATACGGCGAGAACTATCACGACGATATCGACAGCCGCTCCAACGAAGAGCTGGCCGAACTGGCGCACAATGTGCGTGCGGGCGTCCCGATGGGCACCCCGGTGTTCGACGGCGCGCGCGAAGGCGACGTCACCGACATGCTGCTGAAGGCGGGCTACGATTCTTCGGGCCAGTCCACGCTGTATGACGGCCGCACCGGCGAGGCGTTCGACCGGAAGGTGACGGTGGGCGTGATCTACATGCTCAAGCTGCACCACCTGGTCGACGACAAGATCCACGCCCGTTCGATAGGCCCCTACTCGCTCGTCACCCAGCAGCCGCTGGGCGGCAAGGCGCAGTTCGGCGGACAGCGTTTCGGCGAAATGGAAGTCTGGGCGCTGCAGGCCTACGGCGCGGCCTACACCTTGCAGGAAATGCTGACGGTGAAATCCGACGACGTGATCGGCCGCACCAAGGTCTACGAAGCGATCGTCAAGGGCGACGACACCTTCGAAGCCGGCATTCCGGAGAGCTTCAATGTGCTCGTCAAGGAAATGCGCTCGCTCGGCCTTAATGTCGAACTGACTTCGCTTAACGATGGCGACGAAGACGAAGACGGCTTCGGCCAGATCGCAGCGGAGTAAGAAGTGTTTCCGAAGATCGAGAATCGCATGGAATGGCTATCTGTTTTCGCAGCTCTTTGCTGCGTGGCCATTCTTGCGATTCAGAAGTGGAACCCACAGAACATCTTCGATCAAGCCATTTCCATGGTTTTGGCGCTCTTATCGCTAGCAGTCGCAGCCAATTTAGCTCGTAATTTCGCAGCGCTCCGCCAGACAAAAGATAACCCCCCGACCGAGGGATCAGAAAAATGAACGAACTGACCAAATTCACGAACCAGCTGGCGAAGCCCGAAACCTTCGACCAGATCCAGATCGGCCTCGCTTCGCCGGAGCGCATCCGCAGCTGGTCTTTCGGCGAGATCAAGAAGCCGGAAACGATTAACTACCGCACGTTCAAGCCCGAGCGTGATGGCCTGTTCTGCGCGCGCATCTTCGGTCCGGTGAAGGACTACGAATGCCTGTGCGGCAAGTACAAGCGCATGAAGTACAAGGGCGTCGTTTGCGAAAAGTGCGGCGTCGAGGTCACCGTCACCAAGGTGCGCCGTGAGCGCATGGGCCATATCGAACTGGCCGCGCCGGTCGCGCATATCTGGTTCCTGAAGTCGCTGCCCAGCCGCATCGGCCTGCTGCTCGACATGCAGTTGAAGCAGCTCGAGCGCGTGCTGTATTTCGAAAGCTACATCGTCACCGAACCGGGCCTGACGCCGCTGGAGAAGTTCCAGCTGCTGACCGAGGACGAGCTGCTCGACGCGCAGGACGAATATGGCGAGGACGCCTTCACCGCCGGCATCGGTGCCGAAGCGGTCAAGCTGATGCTGATGGACCTCGATCTCGAGCAGGAGAAGGCCGACCTTCTCGAAGAGCTGGAGACCACCAAGTCCAAGCTGAAGCCAGCCAAGATCATCAAGCGCCTGAAAGTCGTCGAAAGCTTTATCGATTCCGGCAACCGCCCGGAATGGATGATCCTGGAAGTCGTGCCGGTCATTCCGCCGGAACTGCGCCCGCTCGTCCCGCTGGATGGCGGTCGTTTCGCGACGTCCGATCTCAACGATCTTTATCGCCGCGTCATCAACCGCAACAATCGCCTGAAGCGCCTGATGGAGCTGCGCGCGCCGGACATCATCGTCCGCAATGAAAAGCGCATGTTGCAGGAATCGGTCGACGCTCTGTTCGACAATGGCCGCCGCGGGCGCGTGATCACGGGTGCGAACAAGCGCCCGCTGAAGTCGCTGTCCGACATGCTGAAGGGCAAGCAGGGCCGCTTCCGCCAGAACCTGCTCGGTAAGCGCGTCGACTATTCGGGCCGTTCGGTCATCGTGACCGGGCCGGAATTGAAGCTGCATCAGTGCGGCTTGCCCAAGAAGATGGCGCTCGAGCTGTTCAAGCCGTTCATCTACGCCCGCCTCGACGCCAAGGGTCTGTCCATGACCCTGAAGCAGGCGAAGAAGTGGGTCGAGAAGGAGCGCAAGGAAGTCTGGGACATTCTGGATGAAGTCATCCGCGAACACCCGGTCCTCCTGAACCGCGCGCCGACGCTTCACCGTCTCGGCATCCAGGCGTTCGAGCCCGTGCTGATCGAGGGCAAGGCGATCCAGCTGCACCCGCTCGTCTGCTCGGCCTTCAACGCCGACTTCGACGGTGACCAGATGGCCGTGCACGTGCCGCTTTCGCTGGAAGCCCAGCTCGAAGCACGCGTGCTGATGATGTCGACCAACAATATCCTCTCGCCCGCCAACGGCAAGCCGATCATCGTGCCGTCGCAGGATATGGTGCTGGGCCTTTATTATCTTTCGATGGACCGCGAAGGCGAGCCGGGCGAAGGCAAGGTGCTGGCCGACATCAATGAAGTGCACCAGGCGCTGCATGTCGGCGCGGTCACGCTGCACTCCAAGATCACGACCCGCGTCCCGCAGACGGACGAGGACGGCAAGGAGTTCATGGCGCGGGTGGAAACCACGCCGGGCCGCATGCTGATCGGCGAATGCCTGCCCAAGAGCCACACCGTGCCGTTCGACGTCGTCAACCGCCTTCTCACCAAGAAGGAAATCGGCGACGTGATCGACCAGGTCTATCGCCACACCGGCCAGAAGGACACGGTGCTGTTTGCCGATGCCATCATGGCGCTGGGCTTCCGCCAGGCGTGCAAGGCCGGCATCAGCTTCGGCAAGGACGACATGATCATCCCCGACACGAAGGATGGCATGATCGCGGAGACGAAGTCGCTGGTTGCCGATTACGAGCAGCAGTATCAGGACGGCTTCATCACCCAGCAGGAAAAGTACAACAAGGTGATCGACGCCTGGAGCCGTTGCGGCGACCAGGTTGCGGCCGCCATGATGGACGAGATCAAGGCCACGCCGAAGGACAAGGACGGGCGCGAGGCGCAGGTCAATTCCATCTACATGATGAGCCATTCGGGCGCGCGCGGCAGCCCCGCGCAGATGAAGCAGCTTGCCGGTATGCGTGGCCTGATGGCCAAGCCGTCGGGCGAGATCATCGAAACCCCGATCATCTCGAACTTCAAGGAAGGTCTGACCGTTCTTGAATACTTCAACTCCACCCACGGCGCCCGCAAGGGTCTCGCGGATACGGCACTGAAAACGGCGAACTCGGGTTACCTGACGCGCCGCCTGGTCGACGTGTCGCAGGATTGCGTGATCGTGGAGGAAAACTGCAAGACCTCCAACGCGCTCGAAATGCGCGCCATCGTGCAGGGCGGCAGCGTGATCGCCTCCATCGGTGAGCGTATCCTCGGCCGCACCGTCGCCGAAGACATCGTCAACGCCGCCACGGACGAAGTGATCGTCAAGGCCGGCACGCTGGTGGACGAGGCCATGGTAAAGGTGATCGAGGAGGCCGAAACGCAGGTCGCCAAGATCCGCTCGCCGCTGGTCTGCGAAGCCGAGCAGGGCGTTTGCGCGACCTGCTACGGCCGTGATCTTGCACGCGGTACGCCGGTCAATATCGGCGAAGCCGTGGGCGTCATCGCGGCGCAGTCGATTGGTGAGCCGGGTACGCAGCTGACGATGCGGACCTTCCACATCGGCGGTGCGGCGCAGGTGAACGAAACCTCGCACCTTGAATCCATCTCGGACGGCAAGGTCGTCTATCGCGACATGCCGACCATCAAGGACAAGAAGGGTCGCCGCCTGTCGCTGGCCCGTTCGGGCGAGATGGTCGTCGTCGATGCCGAGGGCCGCGAGCGTGCAATCCACCGCGTGCCTTACGGCACCGTGCTCATGTTCGAGGACGGCGCCAAGGTGAAGGAAGGCGATCGTCTGGCGGAATGGGATCCTTTCACCCTGCCGATCATCACCGAAACCGCGGGCGTGGTGCGTTACCAGGACCTGGTCGAAGGCAAGACGCTTGAAGAGCGTGTGGACGATGCCACCGGCATCGCCCAGCGCGTCGTCACCGAATTGCAGTCGCGCAGCGCGAAGAAGGAAGACCTGCGTCCGCGCCTGACCCTGCTGGGTGAGGACGATGCCAAGGGCAAGGGCAAGTCAAAGAAGGACGAGGAAACCGAAGCGCAGCGTTATATGCTCGCTCCGGGCACCACGCTTTCGGTCGAGGATGGTCAGGAAGTGCAGGCGGGTGACATTCTTGCCCGTGCTTCGCGTGAAGCCGCCAAGACGCGCGACATCACCGGCGGTCTGCCGCGTGTTGCCGAGTTGTTCGAAGCGCGCATTCCGAAGGACGCTGCCGTCATCGCCAAGGTCGACGGCAAGATGGAATTTATCCGCGACTACAAGGCCAAGCGCAAGATCGCGATCGTTCCGGAAGAGGGCGAACCGGTCGAATATCTGGTTCCCAAGACCAAGGTGATCGACGTGCAGGAAGGCGACTTCGTGAAGAAGGGCGATACGCTCATCTCCGGATCGCCCAACCCGCACGATATCCTTGAGGTCATGGGTATCGAGGCACTCGCCGAGTATCTCTGCACCGAAATCCAGGAAGTCTATCGACTGCAGGGCGTGAAGATCAACGACAAGCACATCGAGGTGATCGTTCGCCAGATGCTGCAGAAGGTCGAGATCACCGATGGCGGCGACACCGTGCTGCTGCCGGGCGAACAGGTCGATCTGGAAGAGATGAACGAAGCCAACGCCAAGCTGCCGCCGCGCAAGAAGAAGGCGCAGGGCAAGCCGATCCTGCTCGGGATCACCAAGGCGAGCCTGCAGACTCGCAGCTTCATCTCCGCCGCCTCCTTCCAGGAAACCACGCGCGTGCTGACGCAGGCCGCGGTCGAAGGGAAGAAGGACACGCTGATCGGTCTCAAGGAGAACGTGATCGTGGGCCGCCTTATCCCCGCCGGTACCGGCGCGGGCATGAACCGGATGCGCGTCACCGCCTCGTCCCGCGATGCTGCGCTGCGCGCGCAGTACAAGAAGATGCAGGACGCTCTAGTCGCTGCTGAGGAGGCTGAAGCTGCCGAAAAGGAAGCGTCGCTTGCCGAGAAGGAGGCCGCCATCGTCATGCCGAACTCCGCCGAGGAAGAGCACGCAGCCGAGCTCGCCCAGGGTCCGGAAGCGGCAATCGGAGACGATCCGCTGGCCCGGATGCAAGGCGAGACCCACGGCACCGACGAAGACGCCGGCGATTACAAGCGCGATGACGAAGGCACCGCGCCCGAAGCAATCGCCAAGGACGAGCAGGCGTCCGAGGACGATGCGAAGGACGGCGAATAAGCCGGCCTTTCATTGCCAAAGATAACGAGCCCCGGTGGAGCGATCCACCGGGGCTTTTTCTTTGCGCGAGCGCCAAGATAGCGAGCGCGCCTCGGTTTGTTCACGCTATTGCAAATCATTCGCATTGCAATGCCTGTGCGAATGGGTAGTTTCGTTGCGAATCGTTCGCAAATAACGGAACCAAGCTATGCAGCCAGATCGCCGGACACCGCCCACGACAAAAGCCTCGCGCAACCATGCCGCTACTCTGATTCGCGATCTCAATCGCGTCCCGGAGCTGCCCTATCGCTCTCAGCGCGCGATGCAGACGGTGCTCGGCATCCGCTGGCTGGCTCTGTGCTCGCGCCGCCGTCACGATCCGATCGTGGAGCTGACCCGCCGTCTCGGCTCGATCACCGCGGCCAAGGCGTTTATCGATTTCGCCGATCTGGCGGGGAGATGCTGGCCAGAGAACATTACGGTGCTGCGCCCGTGCTGCTCCGTGCTCAGCCCGGACGAGACCGTGTTCGTCGACATGATCGAGGCTGCACGCATGGGTGACCGCGCCGCCTTTTCGTCAGCACTCGATGGCTTCATCCGCGCGGACCGGCATGACCGGCTCTACGCCGCAGCCGTCGCCGCAATCGCGCTGATGGACTAGCCTAGTCGGCGTCTTCGGCGTCGGCTTGCGTCGGATCGACGAAAGGCACGGACGGGCCGACTTCGAGGCGGGAGAACGACACGCGCGCATAATCGCCATTGGCGTAATCGGTCGCCCAATCGCCCGTTCCGCCGCAGCCTGCATACCAGAAGCCCGCCTCCGAACGCGTCGAGCACTGGTTGTAGGCTCCGGCTTTGAAATAGAGCGAGTCTCCGCCATAGCCGAGCGGATTGTCGAGCGCGTCGACGCCCTCGATCAGGCTGACGGCCTGGCCGACATAGCCGTGGCGCGCATTGTAAAACGTCACATACATCGTGTTGCCGTGGACGTTGATCTCGTAGGAGAATTCCTCGCCCAGCGCGATGCCCGCTTCGCCCGGATCGTCGCCATCGTCCCACAGATTGCCGAAGACGGGCACGGGAATGTCGATGCGGTCCTCGTCGCCGCGCGCGAGATTGCGCTCATATGTCCAGAAGACGGAGCCGTAATCGTGGCCCGGCCACTTCTTGTAATAGATCTTGATCGGCTCGTTTCCGTAGCCGAAGCCGCTGCTCGTATCGTCGTATTTCACCGAATGGATCTGGCCGACGACCACTGAGTAGGCGGGCTTGCGATCGGGATTGGCGGCGTTCAGCGCGACGTGATCGACGCTCAGCGTGGCCTGCATCCGGCCGCCCACCATGCCATAGCGATCGGAATCGCGGCGCGCGGCGACAGCGAAATTGTTGCCGCCCGAATGCGTGCCGATGCGCGTATTCGTGCCCCGCAGCATCTGGCGCAATTCGCTGCGCGTATTGGTCGAATTGGCGGTGGTGATGGCGCGGTTCGGCGCGGTGAAGACCATTCGCCCGGCGTCATCGACATAGAAATAATCGGGATGCGAGTAATCCTGGATGTCGCGCACATCCACCTCGTCCGGTTTGCCATCGCCATCCTCGTCCATCGGCAGCGTGATCTTCCAGTAGCTGAGATCGAAGAGTTCGCCGGGCGCAGGATCGTCTGACGAGACAGCGTAACCGCTCGTGGACAGGCCCAAGAGCGCGAGGGAGGTGATGGCGGATTTGAGGAGAAGAGACTTCACGATGCGGCACCCACTCTATTCGGTTTATCGATTGGACTAGCATAGCGGCTGGACGCTGAATGCCAAACAACCTGTCCGCTTTCGGCAGGTGTCGCTCCGCTGGCAAAGGCCGGTGTGCTGCGCTAATCGCGCGGCCATGAGTACCAGAACCCGCTTCGCTCCTTCGCCGACAGGGCATCTGCATGTCGGCAATATCCGCACGGCGCTCCACAACTGGATGCTGGCGCGACAGGCGGGCGGCGAGTTCTGGCTGCGCGTGGACGATACCGATGCCGAACGCAGCGAGGAGCGCTTCGTCCACGCGATCCGCAAGGATCTCGCCTGGCTCGGCCTCCACACCGATGGCGAGACCCGCCAGTCCGAGCGGTTGGCGCTTTACGAAGAGGCGTTCGACACCCTGCGCGATGCCGGGCGCATCTATCCCGCCTACGAAACCCAGCAGGAGCTGGAGCTGAAGCGCAAGATCCAGCTCGGTCGCGGTCTTCCGCCGATTTACGATCGCGGCGCGTTGAAACTGAGCGATGCCGAAAAAGCGCAGCATGAGGCCGATGGCGTGGTGCCGCATTGGCGTTTCAAACTGGGCCATGACGAGGCCATCGCGTGGGACGATGGCGTGCGAGGGACGCAGAAATTCGAACCGGCGCAACTGTCCGATCCGGTGATCCGCCGCGCCGATGGATCGTGGCTGTATATGCTGCCGAGCTGCGTGGACGATATCGAAATGGGAATCACGGACGTGCTGCGCGGGGAAGACCATGTCTCCAACACGGCGGTGCAGATCCAGATGTTCACCGCGCTCGGCGCGCAGCCGCCGCGCTTCGCGCATGAGGCGCTGCTGGTGGGCAGGGAAGGCAAGCTGTCGAAGCGCCTCGGCTCGCTCGGCTGCGACAGTTTCCGCGAGCGCGGGATCGAGGCGCAAGCGCTGGTCGCCATGCTGGCAAGGCTCGGCACGGCGCTGCCCGTCGAACCGATCGCTGACATCGAAGAACTGGTCGAGACCTTCGATCTTTCCACCTTCGGTCGCGCGCCCGCAAGGTTCGACGATGCAGAGCTGGATCGGGTCAATGCGGCGATTGTCCATCAGATGGGCTTCGCGCAGGTTTCGGATCGCCTGCCGGACGGGATGGACGAGAGCGGCTGGCACGCCATCCGCCCCAACATCTCCACGGTGCCGGAGGCGGCGGATTGGTGGCGGATCGTCACCGGACCGGTCGAGCCGCGCGACTTCGATGAGGAAACGCGCGTTTTCCTGGCGACCGCAGAGGATTTGCTCGAATGGAGCGATACGCCGTGGCAGGATCTGACCGCCACGCTGAAGGAGCGCACGGGCCGCAAGGGAAAGGCGCTGTTCCTGCCGCTTCGCCAGGCGCTGACCGGCCGCGACTTCGGCCCGGACATGGGCGAATTGCTGCCGCTGATCGGTGAAGATCGGGCCCGCGACAGGTTGCGCAAAGCCGCCGAAAGCTGACTTTCGTCGCGCGGAAATCGCGTTTCGCCGATTGCTGCACGAACCGGCTTGACCCTCTCGCGCACATTGCTAGAGCGCGATATGTTACATTATCACGCAATCCGAATTGACGGGAATCCAATGAAAAAGCTTGCGATCACGCTGCTCGCCACGGCAGCGATGCCTCTCTCCGCCCAGGCGCAGGACGCCTCCGACGAAGCCGACCGCGCCGACGAGCAGGACCGCGTCGTCCATATGGATCGTATCGTCGTCACCGCGCCGGGTGTCGAAGACCTCAGCGTCCTTGCGGGAGCCTCCGTCATCGATGGCGAGGATTTGCTCCGCAACCAGTCGGGGCAGATCGGCGAAGTGCTCGACAATCTGCCCGGCGTCGCCACCACCGGCTTCGCCCCCGGCGCATCGCGCCCGATCCTGCGCGGCCTGGATGGCGAGCGCGTGCGGGTGCTGAGCGACGGCATCGGCAATATCGATGCATCGAATACGTCCGCCGACCATGCCGTGTCGATCGATCCGCTGACGGCCGAGCGCGTCGAAGTGCTGCGCGGCCCGGCAACGCTGCTCTACGGTTCGCAGGCCATTGGCGGCGTGGTCAATGTCATCGACCGTCGCCTGCCGCGCGTCATGCCCGAAGGCGGTGTGCGCGTGGATGCGTTCGGATCCATCGACACGGCCTACGATCTTCGCGAAGGCGGCGCCGCGGTCGATCTCGGCCTCGGCGACGATTTCGTGCTGCATTTCCATGGTAGCTATCGCGAGACCGACGATTTCGAGATCCCAGGCTTCCAGCTGACCGAGGATTTGCGCGCAGACCTGCTCGCCGATGCGGCGGAGGAGCTCGAGGAAGGCAATGTCGAAGAAGCCGAGGAGCTGACCGAACAGGCCAACGTCACCGGCGTCGTGCCCAACAGCTTCACCGAAACCTACTCCTTCGGTGCGGGCGCAGGCTATATCGGCGAAGGCTTCCGCATCGCCGGCTCGGCCAGCTATTACGACACTTTCTATGGCATCCCTTCCGGCCCGGGCGGCCATCACCATGGTGAAGAAGGCGAGGGCGAATTCGAAGTCGAAGAGGAAGAGGGCGAGGAGAACGTCTCGATCACGCTGGAACAGGCGCGGTTCGACCTCCTCACCGGAATTTCCCTCGGCGGCTTTTTCGATGAGCTGGTCCTGCGCGTAGGCCATTCCAACTACACCCACACCGAGCTCGAGGGTGAGGAGACCGGCACCGTGTTCGACGTGCTCGGCACCGAAGGACGTCTCGAGCTGACGCAGGCACCGACGGAGAACTGGCGCGGCGCGGTGGGTGCGCAATTCTACCTGCGCGATTTCGAGGCGGTGGGTGAGGAAGCTTTCGTCGCTCCGAACGAGACCGAGCAGTTCGGCATCTTCACGCTACAGGAGTTGCAGTTCGGCGCGCTCGAAGTGGAAGTGGGCGGCCGTTACGAAAACACCGCGCAGTCGTCCGATCCGCTCGGCATCGAGCGCGATTTCGACACCTTCTCGGCGGCGGGCGGCATTTCCTACGGCGTCACGCCCACCATCCGCGTCGGCGCGAATGTCACGCGCACCGAACGCGCGCCTTCGGGCGAGGAGCTTTTCGCCAACGGTCCGCACCTCGCCACCCAGCAATTCGAGATCGGCGATCCCGACCTGGATGTGGAAACGGTGCTCGGCCTGGAGGGCTACGTCACCGCCGATATCGGCCCGGTCGAGGCGCGGCTGGCAGTGTTCAGCAACGCCTTCGACGACTTCATCTACCTGTCCGAAACGGGTGACGAGGAAGACGATCTGCCGGTCTTCGAATTCCTGCAGGACGATGCGGACTTCATCGGTTTCGAAGCCTCTGCCTCCGCCCCGCTGTTCAGCGTTGCGGGTGGCCAGTTCATCACCGACCTCGGCGCATCCTATGTCGAGGCGGAGCTGGACGACGGCACACCGCTGCCGCGCATTCCGCCGCTGGAGCTGTTCGGCGCGCTGGAATGGCAGTCCAATGCCTTCGACCTGCGCGGCGAAGTGGAATGGTATGACGACCAGACCCGCACCGCCCCGTTCGAGGAAGCGACCGACAGCTACGCGCTGGTAAACCTCTCTGCCGCGTTGCACCCGTTCCGCGACGACCGTATCGTGTTGCTGCTGCAGGCAAACAATGTGTTCGACGAGGAGGGCCGCCGCCACACCAGCTTCACCAAGGAATATGTGCCGGTCGCCGGCCGCAATTTCCGTGTGACGGCGCGCGCAAGCTTCTGACACAGCGCTTCGGCCCGATTAGGGCCATCAATCGAAGGGCGTCGTGGCGAACCGCACCACGGCGCCCTTTTTGCTGTTCGTCAGAGCTTGGGCAGGGTGACGCCGCGCTGGCCCATATATTTGCCCGCCCTGTCCGCATAGGTCACTTCGGGCCGCTCATTGCCCTGCAGGAACAGGAACTGGCATGCGCCTTCATTGGCATAGATCTTCGCGGGCAGCGGGGTGGTGTTGGAAAATTCCAGCGTCACATGGCCTTCCCAGCCCGGCTCCAGCGGGGTGACGTTCACGATGATCCCGCAGCGGGCATAGGTGCTCTTGCCGAGGCAAATGACCAGCACATCGTCCGGGATGCGGAAATATTCGACCGTGCGGGCGAGCGCGAAGCTGTTGGGCGGGATAATGCAGACATCGGTCTTGCGATCCACCAGGCTGTCACCGTCGAAATCCTTGGGATCGACCACGGCGGAATTGACATTGGTGAAAATCTTGAACTCGTCCGCCACCCGCGCGTCGTAGCCGTAGGAGGAGAGGCCATAGGAGATATTCCCCTCCCGCCGCTGCGCTTCCACGAACGGTTCGATCATGCCGCGCGACTGCGCCTGTTCACGAATCCATTTGTCAGAGAGAATGGCCATGCGAGAGAGATTGCCGATGGCCGGGGTGTGGGCAAGAGGGCGACCCGGTTATCCCCTTTTTCGGTTGGGACGATCCCCAACAGAGCCTTCCATAGTCGCGAGCGTCAAGACATAAGCAAATTATGGATGGATCAGAAAAGCCCGCACGTGTCATGTGCAGCCAATGCGGACAACGCGGAGCTGTATTTACAATTGGTCACGAGCCAGTTTGCATCCAATGCGAGCACATTTTTCAACAAAGCCGCTACATGCAGTTCGCTCAAAACGCGGCAATGTTCAACATGGCTGCCGAAGAAATGGATGCCGTGATCGGTTTCGGTCCGCGGTCTCCAACCATCCACATTCCGAATGCTCCAGTACCTCCCCTGTATTACAATGACCAAAGCGTAAAGGTCAGTGGCGGGAACGTTGGCGCAATCAACATGGGCGCGGCGCGTGACATTCAGGTCAGCCTCCAAACAATCACCAAGAATGGTGACGTTGAAGTAGCTGACAAACTGGCTGATCTGACCAACGCGATCATGAATGCACCTGAAACCGACGATATCGTAAAGAACGACCTACTGGAACAAATCGCTGTTCTCTCTGAGCAGGCGAGCGCGTCGAAGGACGAGCGGAAGCCTGGGGCGATCAAAGCGATATTCTCGGCGATTAAGGATGGCGCAGCAGCGATTTCTGGTGTTGGTGGCGCTTGGGAAACGGTGGAGCCACTGTTGACCAATCATTTCGGTCTCTAGTTCGGCGCAACTGCAAACCTAAATCCCTGCCAGCAAGCTCGCATTGCCGCCCGCCGCGGTGGTGTCGATCGTCGTCACCCGTTCCGTCGCGAACCGCGTCACATAGTGAGGGCCGCCCGCCTTGGGGCCAGTGCCTGAAAGGCCTTCGCCGCCAAACGGCTGGCTGCCGACCACCGCGCCGATCTGGTTGCGATTGACGTAGAAATTGCCGACGCGGGCGTGGCTCTCCACGAATTGCCGTGTTTCCACGATGCGACTGTGCAGGCCGAGCGTCAGGCCGTAGCCCGTCGCGTTGATGTCATCGATCACCTGCCGCAGGCCGTCCGCCGGATAGCGCACGACGTGCAGAATCGGGCCAAATTGCTCCTCGTCGATATCGAGGATGGAGCCGACTTCGATGATCGTCGGTGCGACGAAATGACCGTCCTTGCACTCGACGGGAAGCGGCAGGCGCCAGACCGGAAAACCGGCCTCTGCCATCTCGGCGACATGCGCCTGCAACTTGCCCTGCGCCTCGGCATCGATGACCGGGCCGACATCGGTCGAGAGATGTTTTGGGTCGCCCACCACCAGCGCCTCGAACGCGCCCTTGATCATGGTCAGCATCGTGTCGGCGACGTCTTCCTGCAGATAGAGCACGCGCAGTGCCGAGCAGCGCTGGCCCGCACTCTGGAATGCGCTGGAAACGACGTCGCGCGTCACCTGTTCGGGCAGGGCGCTGGAGTCGACGATCATCGCGTTCTGTCCGCCGGTCTCCGCGATCAGCGTTCCGATCGCGCCATCGCGCGCGGCGAGCGAGCGATTGATGGCGAGCGCGGTGTTGGTCGAGCCGGTAAAGGCGACGCCGGTGATGCGCGGATCGCCGGTGAGCGCCGCGCCGACCGAGCCATCGCCCGGCACCAGTTGCAGCACGTCCTTCGGAATGCCCGCCTGGTGCGCAAGGTCGATGGCGAGCGCGGCGATGAGCGGTGTCTGCTCTGCCGGTTTGGCGAGCACGGCATTGCCCGCGGCAAGCGCAGCCGCGGTCGGCCCCATGAAAATCGCCAGCGGAAAATTCCACGGGCTGATCGTGGCGAAGACGCCGCGGCCATGCAGCCGCAGCAGGTTCTGCTCACCCGTCGGGCCGGGCAGCGGTTGCGGCGCGCCGAACAGCATGCGCGCTTCGCAGGCGTAGTACCGAAGGAAATCGACCGCCTCGCGCACTTCGAGCACGGCATCGGGGATGCTTTTGCCCGCTTCTCGCCGGCACAGGTCGATAAGGCGCGCGGTGTTCTCTTCTAGCAGGTCGGAAGCGGCGACGAGCAATTCGGCCCGGCGTTCACCGCCCAGTGCGTCCCATGTCGGCTGTGCGGCGGTGGCGCGCGCGATGGCGAGATCGACGTCCTTGTCGCTCGCCGCTACCCACTCGCCCACCGGTCTGCCGGAATAGGGCGCGAGCACCGGGTGCCGCTTGCCTCCACGCTCGGCGCGCAGAGTCGGCGTCGCGCGCGGCGTGGTGCTGCGCCATTCGGCCAGTTCTTCGGATAGCGGACCCCAGACCAGCGGATCGGCGAGGTCGACGCCTGCACTGTTGCGGCGATTGGGATAGATATGCGCGGGCAGCGGGATGTGCGGATTGCGATAGGGTGTCATCGCCGAAAGCTCCGCCATCGGGTCGCCCGTCATCTCCTCCACCGGCACATCGGCATCGGCCATGCGGTTGACGAAGCTGCTGTTCGCGCCGTTCTCCAACAGGCGGCGCACGAGATAGGCGAGCAATTCCTTATGCCCGCCGACCGGTGCGTAGATGCGGACCGTGGTGCGGCGATTGTCCTCGATCTGGGCAAGCGTGTCGTAAACTTCCTCACCCATGCCGTGCAGCCGCTGGAACTCATAGGGTTGTTCGCCCGCCAGCGATTTGATCGCGGCGATGGTGTAGGCATTGTGTGTCGCGAAGGCGGGGTAGATGCAGTCCTCCGCCTTCAGCAGCTCTGCCGCGCAGGCGAGATAGGACACATCGGTGCCGATCTTGCGGGTGAAGACCGGGTAACCCTTGTATCCGCCGACCTGGCTCAGCTTGATTTCGGCATCCCAATAGGCGCCCTTTACCAGCCGCACGAACAGCCGGCGGTCATGCTTGCGCGCGGCCTTGGTGACCCATTTGCACAGCGGCACGGCGCGCTTCTGATAGCCTTGTATGGCGAGGCCGAAACCGTCCCACTGGCTGCCATCGGCGCGGGTGAAAAGCGCGTCGTCGGCGAGCAGCGTCTCGATGATGTCCATGCTGAGTTCGAGCCGCTCGGCTTCCTCGGCATCGACGGTGAAGTGGATGTCCGCTTCGCGCGCGGCCTCTGCCAATTCCCGCAACACCGGCACGATATGGGCGTGAGCCGCTTCCGCGTGGAGAAAATCGTATTTCGGGTAAAGCGCGGAGAGTTTGACGGAGATACCCGGCCCGCCATGCACGCCGCCTTCTTCCTTGGCGAGCCGCGCGATGGCACCGGCATAGGCGCGGCGATATTTCTTCGCATCTTCCATCGTCATCGCCGCTTCGCCCAGCATGTCGAAACTGTGGGCAAGGTGGCGCTTGCGCTCCGGTGCGGCGCGCTTCATCGCCTCCTCGATGGTGCGTGCGTAGACGAATTGACCGCCGAGGATCTTCATCGCCTGCTGGGTCGCCTGCCGGATCACCGGCTCGCCCAGCCTGCCGGTGGTCCGGCGCAGCGTGTTGGCAAGACCCGCCTCGCTGCGCGATCCGCCACGCAGGACTTCTCCCGTCAGCATGAGCGAGAAGGTGGCTGCGTTCACGAAGACGGATTTGCTTTCGCCCAGATGCTCTGCCCAATCGACATTGGCGAGCTTGTCCCGGATCAGCGCGTCTGCGGTCTGCTCGTCCGGCACGCGCAGCAGCGCCTCGGCCAGGCACATCAGCGCGATGCCTTCTTCGGTATTGAGGCCGTAAGTCGCCATGAAGGCGTCGAGACCCTTGCTCGTGCGTTTGCGGGCGCCTTCGATCAGGCGCGCGGCAAGGTCCGCCGAAGTATCGTGAAGGGCGGAGACGGGCTTGGCCTGATCGATGCGCTGCGCGAGGCATTCATCCTCGTCCATGCGATAGGCTTCGCGAAGCTGTGTGCGGTCGATTGTCATTCGCTGGTGCCCATCGCATATCGTTTCATCGGCAATCAAGCGAAGTCGGTCGGTGGTTCGGTCGGGCGCGTCTGCAAGAAGGGGCATGACACTGAAAATCATCCTGTCCCGCAAGGGTTTCGACAGTGCGTCGGGCGGTGGTCCGTCTCCGGTGGTCGGTGGACGCGCGATAAGCCTGCCGATCCCCGATACGCAGGGAATTTCGCGCACGACCTACGGCAAGTTGCGGCTGGGCGGCCATGCGAAACGCGCGAGCCGCGGCAGGTTTTCAGGCCGCCATCTTTGCCACAACGATCCGCTGTTCTGCGAGAAAGGGCGCGCCCTGCTCGGCCAGTGCGGCGCGGCGCAGACGCATCTCGCGAATCACGGCGTGGGTGTCGGCGACCTGTTCCTGTTCTTCGGCCTGTTCCGGGAGAATGGTGCCGCGCCGCATCACCGAATCTTCGGCTATCTCCGCGTGGAAGAGGTTGTCTCGCTTTGGGATTGCAGCGATGAACGGCGCGGGGAGCTGGCGGCGCTCGGTCACCCGCATGCGCTCGGCATGCACGCCGCCAACGACGCGATTTATTGCGGACGCGGGGCCAGCGGCGCTCCGGCGAGCGACGCGCTGCGGCTCACAGTGCCGGAGGGTTCGCCCAGCATCTGGCGCGTGCCGAAATGGCTACGCGAAACTGGCCTGAGCTATCACGGCAGGGCCGACCGCTGGCTGGCCGATGACTGCCTGCAAAGCGTGGCGCGGGGACAGGAATTCGTTTGCGATGTTGGGACACGCGACGACGCGCATCGCTGGGCGGAGCGAATGATCGCTGAAATCGAGCGCTAATCCAAGCGCTCGGGAGCGTTCAGCGCATTAATGCCTTCGTGCACCCGCGCTTCGATCTCCGCGCGCTCGAGACCCGGCTCGATCACTTCGCCGAAATGCCAGGTGATCGTGCCGCGCGGCTTCAGCGTATTGCGATAGATGGGCCCGCTATCCACCGCGACTGGGACGACAGGCAGGCGCAGCAGCTTGTAAAGCCCGGCAAAGCCCGAACGCAGCGGCGGGCGCTGGCCATGGGGGATGCGCGTTCCTTCGGGGAAAATCACGACAGGCCGCCCTTGCTTTATCGCCGGGCGCGCAGCCTTCAGCATGGCACGCAGCGCCGAGGCGCCCTGGTCGCGCGCCACCGGGATAAGGCCATAGGCGATCCCTGCACGGCCCCACCCGGGCAGGTCGAAAAGTTCCGCCTTGGCGATGCCTGCCGGGTGATCGAACATGTGCGCCATCGCAATCGCTTCGTAAAAGCTTTCATGCTTGATGGCGTAGAGGGCGGGGTAGTCGGGGCGCGTCCCGGTTTCGCGGATCGTGATGCCAAGGAGGCGCGTTACGCACCAGTGATGCCAGTCGCTCCACGCATCGCAGAGCGGCTTCACCCATGCCGGGCGCACATAGGATGCGGCTGCTGCAGCAAAGGAAAGCATCAGCGATCCGGGATAGAAGAACAGATAGAAAGCGAGGTTGCGCAGCAGGATCATCGCTCGGCCTCAGCTCAGCGCATTGACCAGCCAGACGGCCAGGAATTTGTGATATTCGA
This sequence comes from Aurantiacibacter aquimixticola, assembly GCF_003605475.1. Lineage (NCBI taxonomy): Bacteria > Pseudomonadati > Pseudomonadota > Alphaproteobacteria > Sphingomonadales > Erythrobacteraceae > Aurantiacibacter > Aurantiacibacter aquimixticola. The sequence continues at coordinate 2,145,777 of NZ_RAHX01000001.1, forward strand.
GGAACAGCGTGTAGAGGCTGACTTCGGATCGCACGGCATCGCGGGAAATGTCGATCGTATCGGGCAACTGCTCCGCCAGCTCTTCCGCCGCGCGCCGCATGTGCCAGTCTGCCGTCACCAGGCGCAGCGAATTGTAGCCTCGTTCCTCCATCCACTGCGCCGTCTCACGGGCATTACCGCGCGTATCGAGAGCGGAAAAGCCAAGCGTCACGCAGCAATCCATCGCCCGGTCCGGCACGGCGAATTCGGCCTGGAATTCGTCGGGCTGCACGGCCGGGTCTACGCCGGTGACGAGCATCTGTTCGGCCGCGCCCAGCTGCAGCACTTCGAGGCCGCGCTCGATCCGGCCGCCGCTGCCCGTTGGGACGACGATGGCATCGGTCTCGGACACGGCCAGCGGGCGCGGCAGCGCGGCGGCAAACCAGACGAAACCGAGCGCCCAGGCGACCAGCAGGATGGCGAGTATTCGGCGGATCACGTCTTTGCCCCTACAGCATGCGCCTTAACGCTGCGATGACGGTGAAACGCGCCGTTATCACAGCCAGCGCGATGCCGATAACGGGAATTGCGACAATCGCGATCCAGTCCACCACGCCGAGCCCGCCCCCGGCGACGAGACCCGAGCCGAGCTGGGAGAATTGGCGGCCAAGTACGAAAATCGCCGCGAGCCCCAGCAGCAATCCGGCAAGCCCGCCGAGCGCGGCATCCTTGCCGATGGAGCGCTGGAAAATACGGGCGATCTGTCGGTCGGTCCCGCCAAGGTGATGGATGACCTCGATCGTGTCGCGATTGGTGCCGAGCGCACTTCGCGCCGCCAGCCACACTGCGGCCGCGCTCGTCACGGCAAGCAGCATGACGAGGCCGATGGCAAGCCATTGCAGCGAACGGACCGCGTCGAAAACCGGGCCTAGCCAGGACGCCTGCGCATCCATGCGGGCCGATGGCGCCACTTCGAGCAATTCGGCGCGAAGGGCGCGCAGGCGTTCCGCAGTCACCGGACCGGAGAGGCGCACATCGACCATCGCCGGGATCGGCACGGTGTCCTGTTCCGCACGCCCGATTTCGCCGAGCCAGGGCTCGAGCAATTCGGCGAGTTCCTCGTCCGGCACGCGGCGCACGTCAGCCACGTCTTCGCGATTGGCGAAATAGGATACGGCGCGTTCGGCCTGCCTGTCGCGCGACGCGGGCGCGCCCTCGACGATCTGCACGGTGATGCCGCCCGCAATCTCGGCGCGGGCGTTGGCGGCAAGATTGCCCAGCGCCAGCCCGGCGCTTGCCGCCATGACGGTGAGCGCGATCATGATGGCGATGACCCACGGCATCGGCCCCGCGATGCGCGCCTGCTGCAGAATGCGCGCGCTTTCGCCGATGCGCGGGCTGCGGCGACGGATGGGGGAGGGTGCCTCTTCGCTCATGCACCGACCGCCTCGCGCCGGGGCGGGTACCGCAGCGCACCGGTCGGGTCTGACAGCGTGCCCTTGTCGAGCCGCATGATCAGCGAATCCGGCACCTTGCGCAGCAAATGCACGTCGTGCGTCGCGACCACCACCGTGGTCCCCAATCGGTTGAGCGCCTCGAACAGTCGCAGCAGCTTTACCGCCATTTCCGGATCGACATTGCCCGTCGGTTCGTCCGCCACGAGGATGCGCGGGCGGGCGATCACGGCGCGGGCGATGGCGACGCGCTGCTGCTCCCCGCCCGAAAGGGTTGCAGGCTTGGCATCGGCGCGGTGGCCGAGGCCGACCCAATTGAGCATGTCGTCCACCGGCTTGGCGAGCTTGCCTTCCGACATGCCTGCAAGCCGCAACGGCAGCGCGACATTGTCGAACGTGCTGAGATGCTCGACGAGGCGGAAATCCTGGAACACGACGCCGATCCGGCGGCGAAGAGCCGGCAGCTCTTCGCGCGGAAGCGTTATCGCATCCTCTCCGAACATGGAGATCATGCCGCGACTGGGCCGCTGGGCGAGATATAGGAGGCGCAGCAGGCTCGTCTTGCCCGCGCCGCTCGCGCCGGTGAGGAAATAGAAGCTGCCGGGGTAGAGCGTGAAGGAGATATCGCTCAGCACTTCGCGGTCCGAGCCATAGCGCAGACCGACATTGGTGAACTGTACGATGGAGCCTTCCGCGTCGCTCATGCGGCCTGAATAGGCACACATGGCTCTCGCGCAAAGGCCGCAATGCGTGGCTTTGCGCACCTTCGTGCCGCGTCGCTTGTGGAAAAGCCCTGCCAATCGCCTCTCGTCCACACCGTTCGGCTTGTTGCGGCGGCGGGCGGGGCGTAGGCATTTCGCGAAAGCGCATGATCATCCAGTGTCCCGCCTGCGCGACGAAATATGTCGTGCCCGATGCCGCTGTCGGCGTGGAAGGCCGGACCGTGCGCTGCGCGAAGTGTCGTGAAAGCTGGTTTCAGGAAGGTCCGGCGCTCGATCTTGCAGACCGCGAGGATGTCGCTGTCGAGCCGGCTGCGCCTCCTCCGTCTCCTCCGCCTCCGCCAGGGGCACCCGCATCGCAGGAGACGGTCGAGAATGACGTCGCGCCTCCGCCCGATGGCCCCTCTGCCTCTGCCTGGCGTGACGAAGTGCGTCCGCCCCGCGCGCAGCAGCCTGTCGATTACGGCGATCCGCCGCATTCGCATTTCGATCACGAGCCACCCTTTCGCCCTCGCCGCAACTGGCTGAAAGTGTGGACCTGGGCGGGTGCGATCTTCGCGGTCGTCGCTGCGGCGCTAATCGTTGCCGTCTCCTATTGGGGCTTGCCCGACTGGGTGCCGGTGGAGCGGCCGACCTTCGCCGCCGGGGAGCCCGATCTGCAGCTCGACTTTCCGCAGCAGCAACAGGAACGCCGCCAGCTTCCCAACGGCACGGAATTTTTCGGGGCGAGCGGGACGATCACCAATGTCGGCACAGTGACGCGGACGATCCCGACCATATTGATCGTTCTGCGCGATTCGCGCGACCGCATCGTCTATAGCTGGGAAGTCCCGCCGCCCCAGCGAACCCTCGCGCCAGGCGAAACGGTGACGGTGAACGAGGCTGTGACGGATTTCCCCCGCTCCGCGCGCGCGGTGCAGATCGGCTGGAAGCCCGAATAGGCCCGCGAGAGCGCATGACAGCGCTTGCGGGCGTGAAACCTCTTTGCTAGGGGCGCGCTCCTACCGGGGCGGGCCTGCGGGCCTGTCTTCCAATCGATGTGCGGTCGTGGCGGAACTGGTAGACGCGCAACGTTGAGGTCGTTGTGGGTGAATAACCCGTGGAAGTTCGAGTCTTCTCGACCGCACCATCCCCCTTTCCCGCCGGAACCAGTGAGCCTTTTCGGGCGTTCGTCGGGAAAGGAGTATTACGATGATTGGTAAGCTTATCGGTGCGGCCGCAGGTGCCGCAATCAGCAAGGAAACCCGCAAGTTGGGCGGCGCTGGCGGCGCCATTCTGGGCGCGCTCGCCGTGCCCATCATCACGCGCATGCGCCTGCCGACGCTGCTGGCGCTCGGCTTTGGCGGCTATGCCGTGAAGAAGCTGTCGGAGAAGGACAAGTCGGGACGCATCGAAAACCCCGCCGCCGCGATCTGACGCAACGCATAAAAGAATAGACGGCCTCGCCATTGCGGCGGGGCCGTTTTCGCATGTGCGGCAAAGGCGTTGAGAAGCGGGCGGGCTTTGCTTGCACCGAATCGGGGGGCTTCCTACGTCGGTGGCCTGACGCGAGGAATTAACGACGCCATGACCACCCACAAGACCCGCATGCTCATCATCGGCTCCGGCCCGGCAGGCTATTCCGCCGCCATATATGGCGCGCGCGCCGGGATGGAGCCGATCGTGGTGCAGGGCCTCCAGCCCGGCGGCCAGCTGACCATCACCACCGACGTCGAGAATTATCCCGGATTCGAAGACGTGATCCAGGGCCCGTGGCTGATGGAGCAAATGCAGAAACAGGCCGAGCATGTCGGCACGCGGATGATGTGGGACACGATCGTCGACGTCGATCTGGAAGGCGGCTCGCCGTTCAGGGCCATCGGCGACAGCGGCGACGAGTATGTCGGCGATGTGCTGGTGATCGCCACCGGCGCGCAGGCCAAGTGGCTCGGCGTGCCGGGAGAGGCCGAACTGGGCGGCAAGGGCGTATCCGCCTGCGCGACCTGCGACGGTTTCTTCTATCGCGGAAAGAAGGTGGCGGTGATCGGCGGCGGCAACACCGCGGTCGAGGAAGCGCTGTACCTCACCAACCATTCCGACGACGTCACCCTGATCCATCGCCGCGACGAACTTCGCAGCGAGAAGATCCTGCAGGACCGCCTCTTCGCCAGCGAGAAGATCACGCCGATGTGGAACAAGACGGTCGAGAGTTTCGAAGCGGGCGAGAATGGCGCGCTTGGCCATCTGGTACTGATCGACACGCAGACCGGCGAACGCAGCACGCTGGAAGTTGACGGCGCCTTCGTCGCCATCGGCCATGCGCCCGCGACGGAGCTGTTCAAGGGCAAGCTGCCGATGGACGATGGCGGCTATCTGCTGGTCGAGCCCGGCACGCCGAAAACGAGCATTCCCGGCGTCTTTGCGTGCGGCGATGTGATGGATCACACCTATCGTCAGGCTGTGACCGCGGCGGGTACGGGCTGCATGGCCGCGCTCGACGCGGAACGCTTCCTCGCCACGCTGGAATTTGCCGAAAGGGAAATGGAAGCGGCCGAGTAAGGCGCGCGCCTCCCGCGCGCCTAGAATTTCGGCGCGCGCTTTTCCATGAAGGCGGTGAAGGCTTCGCGGGCCTCGGCGCTGGTCAGGCGCTGGCCGAAGATGCGGTTCTCCCGGTCCATCGCTGCGCCCACGGCGTCGCTATCGCGCATCAGCGCCTTCGTTGCGGCCACCGCTTCGGGCGGCAGTGCGGCGATGCGCATCGTCGCCGCCTCGACCGCCTGATCGAGCTTTTCCAGCGGCACCACTTCGTTCGCGAGGCCGCAGCCATGCGCATCTGCGGCGCTCATCGGCTGGCCCATGGCGAGCATGGAAAAGGCGCGCTGGTGGCCGATGGCGGCGGGCAGCAGGCGGCTGGAGGCGGCTTCGGGCACCAGGCCGAGCGTGACGAAGGGCGTTTTCAACTCGGCATTCTCCGTCAGCACGACGTAGTCGCAATGCAGCAGCATGGTCATGCCGATGCCGACTGCCTTGCCCTGGACGCCCGCCACCAGCGGCTTTCCGAACGTGCCGAGCAGGCGGATGAAGCGGAAGACGTGCGCGTCCGCCATGTTTGCGCCCGCCGCCAGGAAATCGCCGATATCGTTGCCAGCCGTGAACATGTCGCCCGCTCCGCGAATGGCGACCACGCGAACAGATGTGTCGTCCTCGGCCGCTTCCATCGCGTCGGACAGCGCCTCGTACATCGCGTCGGTCAGCGCGTTTTTCTTGTCCGTGCGATTCAGCGTCAGCGTCAACACGCCGCCTTCGGTTTGGGTCCTGACATGCTCGCTCATTCGCTCGTCTCCTGCGTGTGATCGGCGCGCCCGAAATCGGGCCGCGCATCGTCTTGTCCCTGTTCCAGAATACCGCGCCGGATTGCGCGGGTCCGGGTGAACAGGTCGAACATCGCTTCGCCGTCGCCCGCGTCGATGGCGTTCCGCATACTGCCCAGATCGCGAAGGAACCGGTCCATCATTTCCAGAACCGCGTCGCGGTTGTGAAGAAATACGTCGCGCCACATGGTGGGATCGCTCGCGGCGATGCGCGTAAAGTCGCGAAAACCGCCGGCGGAATATTTGATGACTTCGCTGCGCGTCACCTCCTCCAGATCGCTGGCCGTGCCGACGATGGTGTAGGCCACGAGGTGGGGGATATGGCTGGTGACGGCGAGCACCATGTCGTGATGCGCGGCGTCCATCACCTCGACCGTGGAGCCGAGCGCGCGCCAGAATTGCATCAACGCCCCGACTTTGGCCTCGTCGGCATGCGCGGGCGGCGTGAGAATGCACCAGCGCCCGGCGAACAGGCTGGCGAAACCGGCATCGGGGCCGGACCGCTCGGTCCCGGCCACGGGGTGCGCGGGGATGATCGTGTGATCGGGCAGGGTTTCGGCCAGTACGCGCGCGACGCGCTCCTTCGATGAGCCGACATCGCTGACCACAGCACCGGGAGAGAGAGCGGGCGCAATGGCCTCCGCAGCTGTCCGCATCGCACCGACCGGAACGCAGAGAATTACGAGATCGGCATCCTGCACGGCGATTGCCGCATCCTCGGCCACGCTGCCGCACAATCCAAGTTCGCGCGCTCGGCTGCGCACGTCGGAGTCCGCATCGAAGCCGACCGTCTCGAGGCTCGGCAGCCGCTCGCGAACAGCCAGGCCTATCGAACCGCCGAGCAGGCCGAGGCCGATGATCGCGACCTTGTTAAAGGGCATTCGCTCCGCCTGTCAGCTCGGCCAGCAAATCGGCGATCGCGTCCATATCTTCGCGCCGCCCGATAGTTATGCGCAGCGCATCGCCGAGCCCCTGGCCCGGCAGATGCCGCACGGCATAGCCCGCCTCGGCCATGGCGTTGAGCGCCGTCTCCGCGGTCAGTTCTCCGGTAAACCGCACCAGCAGGAAATTGGCCTTGCTCGGCACGGCAGCCAGCCCGCGATTGCCGAGCATGGCGATCCTCTCGGCAAAGCGCTCCCGCTCGGCGGCGTTATGATCGCGGCTGGCGGTGACGAAGTCCTGGTCCTCAAGCGCCGCGACGGCCGCTCTCTGCCCGCTGGTGGTGACGTTGAAAGGCCCCCTGATGCGGTTGAGGGCGTCCACCAGATGCGGCGCGCCGGTCGCCCAGCCGATGCGTTCTCCGGCCAGACCGTAGATCTTCGAGAAGGTGCGGGTGACGAGCACATTGCCATGCGCATCGGCGAGCGCCATGGCGCCATCGTCCTCGTCCGCCTCCAGATATTCGCCGTAAGCATGGTCCACCACCAGCAGCACATTGTCCGGCAGCCCGGCATGCAGCCGTTCGAGCTCTGCGCGGGGCAGGAAGGTGCCGGTCGGGTTGTTCGGGTTGGCGATGAAGACCACACGGGTCCGCTCGGTCACCGCGGCCAGCATGGCGTCGACGTCCGCTCCGAAATCGCGGTCCGCAACTTCGACGATGGTCGCACCGCAGCGCAGCGCAGCGATTTCGTAGACGACGAAGCTGTAGCGGCTGAAGACGACCTCGTCGCCCTCTCCGGCAAAGCCCTGCACGGCGAGGTTGAGCAATTCGTCCGACCCGGTCCCGCACACGATCCGCTCCGGCTCGATTCCGTGCAGCGCCCCGATGGCTTCGCGCAATCGGGTCGCGCCGGGATCGGGATAGAAAGCCGGCGCGCCTGCCAGGCCGAGCGCCTGCATCGCCAGCGGGGAGCAACCAAGCGGATTTTCATTCGCGGACAGCTTGATGAGCTGGCGACCGTCCGACGCCTTGGCCTTGCCCGGCACATAGGCGTGGATCTTCGCCACGTAGGGCTTCATCTGCGGGCGGTCGGTAGAGGCAATGTCGGTCACGGTTGCGGCGCATACCGCCGCGCGCACGCGATTGACAGAGGCAAGGCGCTCGCCCAATCGCCTTGGCCCGATGGCCCGCGCGCAAACCGCCGACTTTCGCAGCATCGCGCTGCCCGATCCGCTGCCGCTCGACAGCGGACGAGAGCTGGCGGACGTGCAGATCGCCTATGAGACCTATGGCGAGCTGAACGAGCGACGCGACAATGCGATTATGGTCTTCCACGCGCTGACCGGCGACCAGTTCGTCGCCAGCACCCATCCAATGACAGGCAAGCCGGGCTGGTGGGAGCGCATGGTCGGCCCGGGCAAGCCGGTCGACACCGACCGGTTCCATGTCATCTGCGCCAATGTGCTGGGCAGTTGCATGGGATCCACCGGGCCGGGCAGCGCGAATGCCGGGGGCGACCGCTACGCCATGAATTTCCCCGTCATCACGATCCGCGACATGGTCCGCGCGCAGATGCGCCTGCTCGATGCGCTGGGGATCGAGACGCTCCACGCCGTCGTCGGCGGATCGATGGGCGGCATGCAGGCGCTCTCCTGCGCGGCAAATTTCCCGGAACGCACGCAGCGCGTCCTCGCCATCGCCACCACCGCGCGGCACAGTGCACAGAACATCGCCTTTCACGAAGTCGGGCGGCAGGCGATCATGGCCGATCCGGACTGGCGAGGCGGGGACTATTACGGCGGCGAAGCGCCGACCAAGGGGCTGAGCGTAGCGCGCATGGCGGCGCACATCACCTATCTTTCCGAAGCCGGGCTGACGGAGAAATTCGGGCGGCGGCTGCAGGCCAAGGACGGAAAACCCGGTGCCAAGAGCTTCGGCTTCGATGCCGATTTCCAGGTGGAAAGCTATCTGCGCCACCAGGGCATCGCCTTTACCGATCGCTTCGATGCCAACAGTTATCTCTACATCACCCGCGCGATGGACTATTTCGATCTCGCCGAAGAACATGGCGGAAGATTGGCGGATGCTTTCGCAGACGCGAGCGACACGCGCTTCTGTCTTGTCAGCTTCGACACGGACTGGCTCTATACCACCGCCGACATGCGCGAAGTGGTGCATGCGCTGAACGCCGTCGCCGCGCCGGTCAGCTTCGTGGAGCTATCCGCACCCTACGGCCATGACAGCTTCCTGCTCGACGTGCCCGCGCTCGATCGCGTGGTGAGGGGTTTCATCCAGTGAGCAAGCTGCGCGCCGATCTCGCCCGGATCGCCGAATGCGTGCCGCAAGGCGTGCGCGTACTCGATGTCGGCTGCGGAGACGGGGCGCTTATGGCCGTCCTGCGCGATCGCAAGCAGGCTGACGCGCGCGGGATCGAGATCGATCCGGAAGCTGTGGAGCAGGCCGTCGCGCGCGGGCTTAGCGTGGTGCAGGGGGATGCTGACCGTGATCTGGCCGATTACCCGGACGCCGCCTTCGATGTCGCGATCCTCAGCCAGACATTGCAGACCGCCCGGCGACCGGATTGGCTGCTCGATCAGCTTCTGCGCGTCGGGCAGGAGGCCTTCGTCAGCTTCCCCAATTTCGCCTATTGGCGCATGCGCTTCGCCCTACTGGCTAAGGGGCGTATGCCGGTTGTGCGGCATCTACCCGTAAGCTGGTATGAAACGCCGAACATCCACCACCTGACCGTTGCCGATTTTCGCGAATTGCTCGTTGAAAAAGGCGTATCGGTAACAGGCAATTGGTTCTTCGCCGGTGGCCGGGAGATCTCCCCCTCGCGCGCGAACTGGCGTGCCGAGCATGCTGTGTTCCGCTTGCGCCGTTAGATCGCCGAACCCGCCACCGCTGCGAGCGAGATGGCGGGGAGCATGCCGAGCAGGCTGGCGGTGAGGAAGCTGCGGGCGCTGATCGGGGTTGCGGCGCAGCCTGCGGTCACGACGATATGCGGAACGCCCGTCAGCCGCGCGCCTGCCACGTATAGCGGCCCGCGGCGCGCAAGGTGGTCGCCCACGGAATCGAGCTTTGCGCCAAAGCGTCGGCGCATGAATCCCGACAGCCAGCGGCGGGAGGCGAGGAACAGGATGTGACTGCCCAGTGCCGCACCCAGCACCACCACCAATATGCCGCCAAAACCCATCAGCAGGCCGGAAAGGAAGGCCGTCGGCGTCAGCGCGCCGGGAACGGAAAAGGTCACGATGGACGTTGCCAGCAAGCCGATCGCGAGCGGGACGAGCACACCGCCATGCGGCGTCGCGGCGAGCGCCTCCACAAAGCCCAGCGGCAACCATGTCGCGATTCCGGTTTCCATACACTTATCCAGCGCAGCAAAGGGCTTGGGGTTCCCCAGATGCTTCGCCCGGATGGCCTGTATGGTTACCGACCGGACCCGGTGTCAGGCCTTCAACCGCTCCGCATGCCAGGCGATATGGTCGGATACGAAGGTGGAGACGAAGAAGTAAGAGTGGTCGTAGCCCTCCTGCATTCTGATCGTGGCGTTCATTCCCGCGTCGCGGCAGGCTTCTTCGAACAGGTGGGTCTTGAGTTCACCATCGAGCCATTCGTCCGCCGTGCCCTGGTCCACCAGCACCTCGTCCAGCCGCGCGCCGTCCTCGATCAGTGCGACGCTGTCATATTCGCGCCATGCCTGTCGGTCCTCGCCCAGATAGCCGGTCAGCGCCTTGTCGCCCCACGGGCAATTGAGCGGGCTGACGATGGGCGCGAAGGCGCTGGTCGAGTGGAAGCGGCCCGGATTGCGAAGGCTTACGGTAAGCGCGCCGTGCCCGCCCATGGAATGGCCGGAAATGCCCTGGCGATCCATGTCGACCGGGAAGCTCTTCGCGATCAGCGCGGGCAGTTCGTCCTCGATATAGCTGCGGATCTGGAAATGCTTGGCCCATGGATCTTGCGTCGCGTCGACATAGAAGCCCGCACCCTGGCCGAAATCGTAATCCTCATGATCCGGCACACCTTCGCCGCGCGGGCTTGTGTCCGGGCATACGACGATCATGCCATGCTCGGCCGCGGCGCGCTTGTACTCGCATTTGATCATCGCATTTTCATGCGTGCAGGTCAGGCCTGACAGCCACCAGAGCACAGGCAGCTTCGCGCCTTCCTCGTGGTCGGGAATGTAAATGGCAAAGGTCATCGGTGTGCCGGTGGCCGCGCTTTCGTGCCGCCAGACCTGCTGCTCGCCCGCATAGCAGCGCGAAGTCGAGATGTGTTCCAGCTCACTCATGCCTTGGGCCGGTGGATGGCGCAGATCTTATGACCGTCGAGGTCGCGGAAATAGGCGAGGTGGAGCGGACCGAGCGCACCGCCTTCGCGAAGGCCGGGCGGGTCCTCGATGCTGGTGCCGCCCGCTTCGACCGCCGCATCGTGCATTTCCTGGACCTGCTCGGGCGAATTGCAGGTGAAGCCGACGGTCATGCCGTTGGCGCAGGTCGCCGCCTCTCCGTCGATCGGTTCGCTCAGCATGAAGACGCTGCCATCGTGCATGAACATGGCCCGCATCGCGCCGCTCTTCGCTTGGTTCATTATCGGTTCGCGCGCGCCGATAACTCCCAAGACCTTGGCATAGAATGCGGCCGATTTTTCGATATCATTGGTGCCGATCATGATGTGGCTGAACATATGTTTCTCCTAATAGACGACGACGCTGCGGATGCTTTCGCCGGAATGCATCAGGTCGAAGCCCGTGTTGATTTCGTCGAGCGTCAGGCGATGGGTGATCATGGGGTCGATGGCGATCTTACCATTCATGTACCAGTCGACGATCTTGGGAACGTCGGTGCGCCCTTTCGCCCCGCCGAACGCCGTGCCGCGCCAGTTGCGGCCCGTCACCAGCTGGAACGGGCGGGTGGCGATCTCTTTCCCGGCTTCGGCGACCCCGATGATGATGGAGGTGCCCCAGCCCTTGTGACAGCATTCGAGCGCTGCACGCATTACATCGGTGTTGCCGGTGCAATCGAAGCTGTAATCCGCGCCGCCATCGAGCAGGTCGACAAGATGAGCGACCACGTTCGAGGTATCCTTCGGATTGACGAAATCGGTCATGCCGAACTTCTCGCCCCATTCGCGCTTCGCCGGATTGATATCGACGCCGACGATCCGATCCGCCCCCGCCATCCTCGCGCCCTGGATGACGTTGAGCCCGATCCCGCCCAGCCCGAACACGACGACGTTGTCGCCGGGCTTGACCTGCGCGGTATTCACAACTGCGCCCACGCCCGTCGTCACGCCGCAGCCGATGTAGCAGGAGGTATCGAACGGCGCGTCGGTGCGGATCTTGGCGACGGCGATTTCGGGAAGCACGGTGAAGTTCGAAAAGGTCGAGCAGCCCATATAGTGGTAGATCGTCTCACCCTTGTACGAAAAGCGACTGGTGCCGTCCGGCATCAGCCCCTTGCCCTGCGTTTCGCGGATGGCGCTGCACAGATTGGTCTTGCCGGAGAGGCACATTTTGCATGCCCGGCATTCCGGCGTGTAAAGCGGGATGACATGGTCGCCCGGCGCAACGCTCGTGACGCCAGCGCCCACTTCGCGCACCACGCCGGCCCCCTCATGTCCCAGAACGGACGGGAACAACCCCTCGCTATCCAGTCCATCGAGCGTATAGGCATCGGTATGGCAGATGCCCGTCGCCATGATCTCGACCAGTACCTCGCCCGCCTTCGGGCCTTCGAGGTCGAGCTCGACGATCTCGAGCGGCTTCTTCGGTTCGAAAGCGACGGCGGCGCGGGTCTTCATCGGCTGGTGTCTCCTTCCAACCGACCATAGGCGTCCGGTGCTTGCGGGCAATGCCCCTTGCGCATGAAAGGGGCCGAAGCGAAAGCCTCGGCCCCTTTCATGATGCTATCGAAAGCTGTGTGTATTACCAGGCAGCCTGGAAGCCGGCGCGCGCGCCGATTTCGCCTTCATCGAAGCCGAAGCCGACACCGCCGGTGAGATACGTGCTGTCGCTGATACGAGCCGAGAAGCTCGCTGCTGCGGCAGCGCGATCATTGTAATAGCCGACGCCGCCCGCAATGCCGAAGGAATCGGTGGGCATCAGTATCGGAGTGTCCATGGCGAGTGCCAGCGCGACACCTTCGTTCGCTTCGCGCACGCCGGTGGCGTTCTCATTGGCGAGGTCGAACAAGGCGACGGTCTGACCCTGCAGTGCACCGATGGCCGATGCGTTGGCGGCGATATTGCCCGTGTTGGCGGCGATGAGGCCCGAGTTCACATCGATATCGGCGCGCGCACCATCGAGCTGTGCCGACGTGGCAATGCTTGCCGAACGACCCAGCGTGCCGTTGTCGTCCGCCGTCACCACGAAGATCGAGCCCGTCTGCGAACCTGTGCTCGTGCCAAGCCCGGCAATCACGACCTGACCATCATTGGTGGCCATTGCGCCATTGCCGATAGCGATGGAATTTTCGCCCGACGCCACGCTTTCATTGCCGATCGATACGGCACCATCGCCGCTTGCCGTTGCCGCTTCACCCACGGCGACCGAGCGTACGCCATTGGCATTTGCGAGGTGACCGAGGGCCGTTGCGCGTTCGGCATCGGCGATCGAACGCCAGCCAAGCGCAGTCGCGCCCGGACCCTGCGCGATGCTTTCGCCGCCGATTGCCGTGGTCGAATTGCCGATCGCCTGTGCGCCGCCGGTCCCGTCGACACCGCCGCCAACCGCGAGAGCGTCTACGCCATCCGCAAAGGCTGCTTCACCGACCGCCGTGGCCGCAAGGCCATTGGCGGAAGCGAGGTGTCCAAGAGCGGTGGAGCGTTCGGAATTGGCTGTTGCGCGCCAGCCGAATGCCGTCGAACCGGGGCCCGTGGCGACGCTTTCGCCGCCCACTGCAGTGGTCGACGGGCCCATCGCCATCGCGGTGTCACCGATGCTCAATGCGTCGGTGCCATTGGCGATCGCTTCATTGCCGATGGCCGTCGAGAAATCGGTCTGCGCGTCGGCATTCTCACCGACGGCGAGAGAGCGCACGCCGCGTGCGGTTGCGAGGTGGCCAAGCGCGGTGGCACGTTCGGCACCGGCTTCGGCGCGCCAGCCAAAGGCGCTGGCCCCCGGGCCATCGGCACGCGAGCGACCGCCGACTGCCGACGTGGAATTGCCGCTGGTCGAAGAAAGCGTGCCAAGGGCGATCGCATCCGTGCCGTCGGCGTCGGCGTCGTAACCCAAAGCGGTGGACTGAAAGCCGTCTGCTTCGGTGTCGGTCCCGATTGCCGTTGCACGATCAGCGCCCGTCGAAGCGTTCTCACCGCAAGCCAGCGAGTCTTCGCCCTCGGCATCGGAATTGGCACCGGTCGAGCTGCTCGTGTCGCTGCTCAGGACGCATTCGTAGCCATCATCGCCGTCTATCGACTGAGCGCTGGCGGACGTGGCCGTAAGGCCGACACCCGCAGTGCTTACCAACAGGGCTACTGAAAGGCTTTTCGTAAATTTCGACATTGCAGTTCCTCACTCGTTGTATCGTTCGCGTTCAGAAAATGCGCACGATGCGATGTGAGAAGATGTGCCAACGCCTGCCCCTTTGCCCCGTTTGCGGTTCTCTGACCGGCCCGGTTCGTCCAGACACGGGACATAGAGAGCAAGTTTGTGATCGAATAAAGGCAAATAATTGATCAGTCTGAATATTTGTCCCGGTGAGGGACTCTACTTATCCTTCGTGCACCGTCTTCGGCACCATGCAAGCCATCACGCCCTCGCGCCCGTCCTCGCTGCCATAGCCCGACCATTTAACCCCCCCGAAGGGCGCATCGACGGCGGAGACGCCGCCGGTATTAATCGCCAGCATTCCCGCCTCGACCTGCGCGGCAAGCCGGCGGCGGCGGGCGGGGCTGTCGGTCCAGGCATAGGCGGCGAGGCCGTAGGGAAGGCGGTTGGCCTCCTCGATCATCGCCTCCTCGCCTGGCATCGGATTGATCAGGGCGACGGGGCCGAACGGCTCCTCATTCATGATCTCGGCATCGGTGGGCACTTCGGACAGCACGGTCGGCTGGTGGAAGAAGCCCCGATTGCCGATCCGCTCTCCGCCTGTCAGCAGATTTGCGCCATGCTCGGTCGCATCGGCGATAAGCCTGCCGATATTGTCGCGCCCGCGGGCATTCGCCATCGGGCCAATGTCCACGCCCTTGTCGAGACCGTTGCCGACCGTGAGCTTCTTGGCGCGCTCGACGAAGCCGTCGCGGAAGCGCTCGAAGACGTTTTCCTGTACCAGGAAACGGGTGGGGCTGACGCAGACCTGCCCGGCATTGCGGAACTTGTTGCCTGCCATCGTGTCGATCGCCTTGTCGATATCGGTGTCGTCGAACACCAGCACCGGACCGTGCCCACCAAGCTCCATCGTTGCGATTTTCAGGTCTTCCGCCGCCAGCTTGGCCAGATGTTTGCCGACCGGAGTGGATCCGGTGAAAGTCAGTTTGCGGATGATAGGGGAGCCGAGCAGGTGCTCGCTTACCGTGCTCGGCACGCCGAACACGCATTGCACCGCGCCGCCCGGCACGCCTGCATCGAGCAGGGCCTGCACCACGGCGATGCCGGACGCGGGCGTTTCTTCGCTCGGCTTGACGATGACGGAGCAACCCGCGGCCAGCGGCCCGCCGATCTTGCGCATCACGTTGATCGCAGGGAAATTCCACGGCGCGAAACCGGCCACTGGGCCGACGGGATGGTATTGCACCTCCACCCGGCTGCCCTCGGGGCGCACCAGCGTGCGGCCGTAGAGCCGCTTGCATTCGCCGGCATAGAATTCGAGCAGGCTGGCCGAATAATTCGCTTCGCCCCTGCCCTCGGTCAGCGGCTTGCCCTGTTCACGGCTGAGATTGGCGCCGATCGTCTCGGCCCGCTCACGCAGCAGGTTCGCCGCCTTTACGAGGATCGACGAGCGCTGATCCGCCGACATGCCGCGCCATTTGCGAAAGCCGCGATCGGCGGCTTCCAGCGCGCGGTCGAGATCGTCACTGGTCGCATGCGGAAGCGTTCCGAGTACCTCTTCGGTCGCCGGGTCGATGACCTCTTCCGTGTCGCGCCCGCCGCCGGAGACAGGCTCGCCATCGATCAGCAGGTGAAGCTCGGGGTAGTCGGTCATGCTCGGATCCTCGAAACGCTCTTTGCAGCGCCATGTAGGGCGATGTTCATCGCGATGCCACTATTGCGAGCCTCATGATTCGCATCCTCGCCCCGCTCGCCATCCTTGCTGCGCCCGCCGTCGCCATCGCGCAGGACGCCGCGCCGCAAATGTCGCTGGAGCAGCGTATGCTCGCGCGCTGTGCCGCTGCCATTGCCATCACTGCAGAAGGGCAGGCGAACGGCAATACCGAGGCGCTGGCCTATCCCGACATGACCGAGCGAGGCCGTGAGTTCTTCGTGCGTGCGGGCGCGCGGCTGATGGATGAATTGCAGCTCGATCGCGATGGTGTTTCGGCGCTCCTGTCTCGCGAGGCGCAAGCGCTATGGGACGACGGCACCATTCAGAAGGTGATGCCCGTTTGCGTGCCGCTTCTGCCATCCGACTAGGCATTCAGCCCCGGCTCATCGTCGAAACGCTATCAAGCGGACAACCCGAAATCACCGGAGAATTGCCATGCGCATGCCCTTGATCGCCGCAGCCCTTCTGACGTCCGCATCCCTTGCCGCGCCTGCCGCCGCGCAGGAAACCGAAGAACGCCCGCTCGCCGGATTGACCGAAGCGATGGAGGACCCGGCCACGCAGGAGCAGGTCTCGCACACCGTCGCGGCGCTGGTCGGCGCATTGATGGAGATGCCGGTCGGTCCGCTGGTCGAGGCGATGGGCGAAATGACTGGCGAGCCAGGCCCGGATATCGACCCCGATGCACGCATTCGCGACCTTATGGGTGCGGAAGCGGCCGACGCGCCTGAAATTGTGGCCGAGCGGCTACCGGCGATGATGGGCGCCATGGCGCAGATGGCGGGCGCTTTCGAAGCCGTGCTGCCGCAGCTGCGCGAAGCTGCCGAGAGCCTGCCGCGCGATCTGCCTGCGCAGGAGTGAATTTTCCGCGGCATTGGCTGGACCGGCGCAGTGCCTTCGGGCATTAGCGCTGGCCACCGATGTGGCATCTCTATCACTTTCCGCTCTGCCCTTTCAGCCGCAAGGTGCAGCTGTCGCTTGGCGAGAAGAAAATCGGATATGAACTTGTCACGCTATACCCGTGGGATGCCGATGAAAGCTTCCATCGCCTGAACCCAGCGGGTCGCGTGCCCGTGCTTTACGACGCGGCGAAGAAGGTCGCGCTGATAGATAGCCAGGCGATCTGCGAATATCTGGAAGAGACGGTGTCCGATCGGCCGCTGCTGATCGGATCGGCCAGGGCGCGGGCGGAAATCCGCCGATTGGTGGCGCTGTTCGACGAGAATTTCTACGGCGATATCACCGGGCCGCTGCTGCACGAGAAGATGCGCAAGCGCCTCGTCCTGCGCCAGTCGCCCGACAGCCGGGTGCTGCGAGAGACGATGCGGCTGCTGCACGAACATCTCGACTATATCGATTGGCTGGTGGACAATCGCCGCTGGCTAGCGGGGGCGCAGCTGAGCCTCGCCGACTTTGCCGCCGCGTCACAGATTTCGGTGGTGGATTATCTCGGCGGGATCGACTGGTCGGATCACGAGAGCGCGCATGGCTGGTACCGGGTCATCAAGAGCCGCCCGAGCTTCGCGCCGCTGCTCCGCCAGAAGATGGACGGTCTTCCCGCGCCCAAGCACTATGCGGACGTGAATGCGTGAGCCTTTGTGTTGCGAAGCCGCATGCGCGGCTTCGTCCTTACTGGACGCGCAGGCAAGCTGCGCCCGCTGCGGGTGGGCGTTCGCCCTTGCGGTCCGCTAGTCGCGGCCCGATATATCTCCCAAGCGAAACGACAGGGCCGAACCGACGCTGGGTCGGCAAGGCCGAATTGGCCGCCCGCAGGTGCCCCGCAGCGGAGCGATGGGAACAGCACCGAGGATGCTCGCATGGAACTGCGAGCGAAAGGAAAACAAATGAACGACAAGGTCGAGCACACCGAAGCCGAATGGCGCGAGAAGCTGACGCCCGAGCAATTCCATGTCCTGCGCGAAGCGGGAACCGAGCGGGCCTTCACCGGCAAGTATGAGAAGAACAAGGCGGCCGGTGAATACAAATGTGCAGGCTGCGGTCAGCCCGTGTTCGAGAGCGAGGACAAATATGACAGCGGTTCCGGTTGGCCGAGCTTCACCGCGCCTGCCGATCCGCAAGCGGTCAAGATGAACCAGGACGAATCCCACGGTATGGTCCGTACCGAAGTCGTTTGCGCGCGGTGCGAAGGCCATCTCGGCCACGTTTTCCCCGATGGCCCCGGCCCCGAGGGCCTGCGCTATTGCATCAACTCCGCCGCGCTCGAATTCGAGCCGGAAGAGAAAGGCGGCGATTAAGGCTGAACGCCTGTTCACGCTGGATTACGCTTGTCCTATGCACGTTTTGTGCTGATCGGATCGCTCAGGCGCTTGGGCGCCGCGAAACAGGAATGTGAAGTCTGATGGCGAGACGCCGGGGCTCGGGCTCCCAGAAAAGAGGATATCGCTCGCGCAAGGCTGCCGCCAAGATGCGTGAGCAGGATGCAGGCCAGCGCGGATGGAAGGCTGGCCTCTGGCGCTGGACGAAGCGGCTGGTGGTGTTCGGCATCGTGGCCGTCCTGCTCGGCGCGCTCGGCCTGTTCACTTCCGTGTACTTCGCGGCACAATCCATGCCGTCCTTCGCCTCGCTCAAGCAGAGCCAGGTCGGCCAGACGATCCTGGTGCGCGCGCGCGACGGTTCGGAGATCGTCGAGCTGGGCCCGAGTTACGGCCAGTGGCTCGACGCCGATGAAATTCCGCAGGTCATGAAGGATGCGATGGTTTCTGTGGAAGACCACCGCTTCTATTCGCATCTCGGCGTCGATCCGATGGGCCTGGCGCGCGCCGTCTACAACGCCACGATGGAAGACCGGCGGGTCAGCGCGACTTCCACCATATCGCAGCAGCTCGCGCGCAACATCTTCCTCAATTCCAACCGCACGATCGACCGCAAGATGCGCGAGGCCGTGCTGGCGATGGCGCTCGAATACAATTTCACCAAGGACGAGATCCTCGAACTGTATCTCAACAAGGTGTATTTCGGCGGCGGTGCCTACGGCATCGACAGCGCCAGCCGCCGTTTCTTCAGCCACTCGGCGCGCGACCTTTCCCTGGAAGAGGCGGCGATCATCGCCGGGCTGGTCAAGGCGCCCAGCCGCTATGCCCCCACCGCCGATGTCGAGGCTGCGGTCGGCCGCGCCAATGTCGTCATCGCGCAGATGGTCAAATATGGCGATCTCGATCCTGCGGTGGCCCGGCAGGTCGATGTCGAGGCGGTCAATCTGCGGGAGACCGAGGGGCAGAACTCGATCCGCTATTTCACCGACTGGGTGTTGCCGCAGCTGGATCTGCTGCTGCCCAGCGGCACGTTCGAGCCGATCGAGGTGTGGACCACGCTCGACGTCGGCATGCAGCGCGCGGCTACTGCTGCGGTGCAGTCCAACGCGCCCAGCGGCGCGCAAGGTGCGCTGGTGAGCATGGACCGCGACGGGGCGATCCTCGCCCTGGTGGGCGGCACGGATTACGTCACCAGCAATTACAACCGGGCAACCGACGCGATGCGCCAGCCCGGCTCGGCCTTCAAGCTGTTCGTCTATCTCTCCGCACT
The DNA here is from genome assembly GCF_003605475.1 of Aurantiacibacter aquimixticola. Lineage (NCBI taxonomy): Bacteria > Pseudomonadati > Pseudomonadota > Alphaproteobacteria > Sphingomonadales > Erythrobacteraceae > Aurantiacibacter > Aurantiacibacter aquimixticola. The sequence goes on from NZ_RAHX01000001.1 coordinate 2,164,908, forward strand.
GGAGGCCGGCTACAATCCGGACACGATGGTGAAGGACGTGCCGGTCGAGATCAATGGCTGGAGCCCGCGCAATTCGGGCGGAAGCTATGCCGGCGATATCGATCTGCGTACCGCCTTTGCCTATTCCAAGAATTCGGTTGCCGCGCAGCTTGGTAACGAGGTGGGTTTCTCGAATGTCGCCAGCATGGCGCGGCGCTTCGGCGTCACCACGTCTATCAGCACCGTGCCGTCCATGACGTTGGGATCGAACGAGGTCCGCCTGCTCGATATGACGCGCGCTTATGCCGCGGTCTCGGCGGGAGGAGAGTCGGTCGAGCCTTACGGCATCATGCGCGTCACCACCGTCGATGGGGAGGAGCTGTATCGCCACAAGCAGGCGCGCGCGTATCGCCTCGTGCCCGATTACGTCGCCGCCGGGATCACCGACCTGTTGCAGACGGCGGTGGCGACCGGCACCGGTCGGGCGGCGCAGATCGGTCGCCCGGTGGCGGGCAAGACCGGCACCACCAATTCCAATCGCGATGGCTATTTCGTGGGCTTTTCCAGCGGCATCACCACCGGTGTGTGGATGGGGCGGGACGACAATGCGCGCGTTTCCGCTCTGCAGGGCGGCAGCGCGCCCGCGCAGGCCTTTGCCGCCTTCATGCGCTACGCGGTGCGCGATCGCCCGGTGGAGGAATTCGATACCGACCTGAAGCTGCCCGAATGGCAGCTGGAGCCGGACGACGAATTCTATCTCGGCGATGAGGACGATTATTATTACTACATCGACGAGCAGGGCAATCTGGTCGAGCCGGGCGGCACGCGCCGCCCGCCCGAAGAGGATTTCGACATTGAGGGCGAGCGCCCGGGCACCCAGCGCGATCCGGCCCAGAGGGACCGGCCCGCCATGCGGCCCGAGCCGCAGCCGCGCGTCACGCGCCAGCCGCAGCTGGAACCACCACAAGCCGCAAGCGACGACTTCCTGGAGCGCGCGACGGGCCGCGAGCTGCCGCAGGACGAACCGCGCCAACGGCGCGTGGACGATCGCTACCGCGAACAGCGCGACTAGATAGGCGACATGGAAAAGCCCGCCTTCCGCTGTCCGGAGGGCGGGCTTTTTCGTAGCCGCTGATCGGCTTTATCAGTCGTCGAGCCGCACCGGGATCGAGCGCGCCTGACCGCGCTGCGGCTGGACACGCAGCAGGATCGCGCCACGCCCCTCTTCGCGTGCTTCCGCAATAACGCTTTCGAGCGCTTCCAGCGTCGGCACCGCACGGCCATTTGCGCTCAGGATCACGACCCGGCGTGCAAGGCCGCGACGTGCAGCATCTGACGTAGGATCGACGCCGGTAATGGCGAGACCGCGCGTATCCGAAGAAATGCCCAGCTGGCGGGCGATTGTCGGGTCGATCGCAACCGCGCTGATGCCAAGGGCATCTTCCACCATGCTGCTGTCACCGCCGGGCGCCATTTCGCCCTCTTCATCGTCCTCGTTCTGGAACATCTGCTGCTGGCGCAGTTCCTCGTCGCTCGGACGGCGGCCGACGGTCACATCGATGCGGCGACGCTCGCCATCGCGCAGGAAGGTGACCGGCACGCTCGTGCCCGGCGCGATATTCGCCACGATGCGCGAAAGCGTGTTGTCGCGGGTGATCGTCTCGTCGTTCACGGTGAGCACCACGTCGCCTGCCGCAAGCCCCGCCCGCTCGGCCGGTTCGCCCGGCTGCACGCGCTGCACCAGTTCGCCGCGATTTTCGGCGATGCCGAGCGCTTCGGCGATATCGTCCGTCACCGGCTCGATCTGCACGCCGAGATAACCGCGTTCGATTTCCTCGCCCGCGATCAGCGCTCTGACGATGGGCTCCGCATCCTCGGCCGGAATGGCCAGACCGATGCCGACACTGCCGCCCGAAGGGGACAGGATGGCATTGTTGATGCCGATGACATTGCCTTGCATGTCGAATAGCGGGCCGCCCGAATTGCCGCGATTGATCGCCGCGTCGGTCTGAATGTAGCTGTCGAAAGCGCCGCCCTGACCGGTCACGCGTTGTAGCGCGGAGACGATGCCGCTCGTCACGGTTCCACCGAGACCGAAGGGATTGCCGATGGCGATAACCCAATCGCCCACCCGCGCCTGATTGGAATCGCCGAAGCGGACGAACGGAAACGGTTCGCCGCGGGAAATCTTCAGCACCGCCAGATCGCTCTGCGGATCGGTGCCAATCAGTTCGGCGGGATATTCGGTGCCATCGGGTAGGGTGACAGTCACTTCTTCCAGCGTGGCGCGCGCGCCGGGCGCGACGACGTGATTGTTGGTCACCACATAACCGTCTGCCGAAACGATGAAGCCGGAGCCCAGCGACGTCGCCTCGCGCGTGGCCGGGCCATTGCCCTGTGGCGCGCGGCGACGGTTGAAGAACCGGTCCAGCGGGGAGCCTTCGAACGGGTTGGCGCGCTGCTCCACCGTCACCGTCTGGCGGGTGGAGATGTTGACGACCGCCGGCTGCAGTGCCTCGGTCAGGTCGGCGAAGCTGGCTGGCGCCCCTGCGCGCGGTACGACATCCTGCATTTGCAGCCGATCGTTCTGGGCCACCTGCGCTCCGGCAGGCACGCCGGTGATAAGGGAAATGGCCGCCCCGCCAGCAAGCAGGGCCGAGGTAATACCGTAGGAATAGCGCACGCTTTTCACGTCCTTTGTTTCCTTCATGTCAAATCCGTCTCCACCATCCGGGTATCCAATGCCCGGAACGTGCGAGGTTTCCAGCGCAGGCGGGCTGAACCCCCCTTTAACGACAGCTGTAGTCGTCGATCGAGGGCGTATCGGCCCCGATCAGCGACCGCCGCGGAATTGGCGCAGATAGTCGTTATCGGGGCTCAGGATGACAGAGCTGTTGCCCACATTTTCCGGATTTTCGCCCTGCTGGGCCGGGCCGAATGTGGTGCGATAGCTCTGCATCGCGCGGAAGAAATCGTAGAAGCCCGGATCCTGGTTATATGCCGAGGCATAGATCTCCGCCGCTTCGGCTTCTGCCGTGGCGCGGATGATTTGCGCATCGCGGCGTCCGCCAGCGCGGATCGTCTCGGCCTCTTCCTGCCGTTCCGATTCCATCCGGGTGAAAGCCGCCTGCAATGGCGTGCCCTGCGGCAGATCGGCGCGCTTGATCCGCACGTCGAGCACCTGCGCACCATACTGCCGGGCCTGCTCGTCGAGCTGGTCGCGAATATTGTTCATCGCATTGCCGCGTTCGGGCGTCAGCAGGCTGGCAAAGGTGCGTCGGCCAAGCTCCTGCCGCAGCACAGAGGTGAGGATCTGGTTGAGCTGCCCTTCCAACCGCTCTTCATTGCCGACGCGCTCCACGAACTTGACCGGATCGTAAATGCGATAGCGGGCATAGGCGTTCACCTCGAGGCGCTGCTGATCGTTCGACAACACCGTCTCGTTCTCCATATCGAGATCGAGAATGCGGCGGTCGACGAACTGCATGCGCTCGACGATCGGCAGTCGCCAGGTCAGGCCTGCACCCGTTTCGCCGAACTCCTCGTTCGGATCGAAACGGTTGACGACCGAGACGGGCTCACCCGTGCGGATCTTCACCGCTTGATGCGTTTCGGGGACGATGACCACGGTGGTGAGCAGCGCCAGCAGCAATGCGGCCACGGCGATGATCGAGAGTTTGTGGTTCTGCCAGACAGTGTCCATCTTACTGGCCTCCCTGCGGTGTCACGGTCAGCGACTCTGTGCTCCGGTTCGACTGACGATTGACTTCGGGCAGCGCGAGATACGGGGTGACGCCATCGGGCTCGATTACCGTCTTGTCCGTTCCGCGCAGCACGCTTTCCATGGTTTCGTAGTAAAGCCTGCGCCGCGTCACTTCGGGCGCGAGGCGATATTGCGAGTAGATCTCGTTGAACTCGGCCGCACTACCCTGCGCGGACGCAAGCAGCTGCTGTTCGTAACGGCGGGCCTGGTTCAGCGCGCGCTCGGCATCCTGACGGGCGGCGAGCACATCGTTGAAGGCCTCGATCACCTGTTGCGGCGCTTCCGTCCGCGCGATTTCGACACCCTGCACGGCAATACCCGCGCCATAGGCATCGAGAATGGACTGCATGCGAAGGCGCACGCGCGCCTCGACCTGCGCACGGCCTGCACCCGACAGCACGGTGTCGAGATTGGTTTCGGCGATACTCTCGCGCATGGCCGACTCCGCGATTTCGCGCACCGTTTCGGGCGGATCGGGCAGCTCGTATTCGTACTGCACAAGGTCGGAGATATTCCAGCGCACGAGATAGGACAGATCGACCAGATTCTGGTCTCCTGTCAGGATCAGGTTTTCGCCGCCTTGTCCGATCTGTTCCAGCCGGATTTCACTCACATCGCGGATCGTCACGGTCTGGATCGGCCACGGCAGCGTCAGTTCGGTACCGGGATCGATGGTGCGCGAATATTTTCCGCCGAGCCATGCGACGGTGCCCTGCTCGCGCGGCTGCACGAAGTGGACCGATGTAGCGAAAATCCACACCGCGACGATTGCCATCATCGCGACGGGAAACCAGCTCTTGCCGCCGGGCCGCTGAGGGATCCGGAAATTCGGACCGCCCGGGCCTCCGCCGCCGCTGCGACGCGGGCCTTCGGGGCCGCGGTTCTTGAAGATATCTTCGATATTGGCGCTGCGACGCGGGCCCTGGCTCTTGCCGCCGCCCGGCAGCCACGGATTGCGCGGGCCGCGCGGCGGATCCTCGCCCGAAGGCGGCGTGTCGCCCCCGTCGCTGCCACCATCGTCTCCGCCACCGCCGGACGGCTTGCCCCACGGGTTGCGCTTGCCGGCCATCGCCAATCCTATTCTGTCCAGAAATCCGCCCAATCGTTCCATGCCCTCTTCTATAGGTAGCCTCCGCGCAAAAAACAGGGGGTCTTATGGCCAATTGTGCTGACCGCGCGCACCAGGAAGGCTAGGCCAGCCGCCATGAGTGACGAAAAAGCCGTTCGCGCCGCGCTGCCCGCCGAGCTTGCCGACATGGTGAAAGCCATTCGCGTGGAGCATGGCCGCGCGACGCTGGTCGTGGATGCAGCCGGCCTCGGCCGCGCGGCGGGCGCGCAGGTGCAGGGCGAGCTGGAAGCGGCAGTGTCTGCCGTCGAAGGCGTGGGCGAGGTGCGCGTGGCGCTGATGGCGGACAGGCCGCAGCGCCGCATCGTCGCCGTGGGTTCGGGGAAGGGCGGCGTCGGCAAGTCTACGCTCACCGCCAATCTCGCCGTCGCTCTGGCGCGCGCGGGTCACAAGGTCGGCGTGGTCGATGCCGATATCTATGGCCCCTCGCAGCCGACATTGCTTGGCGGCGCGGATGAAAAGCTGCGCGCGGAAGGCAAGCAGCTCGTGCCCTTCGACAGCCCGCATGGCGTAAAGACCGTTTCGATGGGCCAGCTCGTGGAACGCGGCAAGGCCATTGCCTGGCGTGGGCCGATGGTAGGGCAGGCCCTCGCGCAGCTGATGGATGCCGATTGGGGCGACACCGAACTGCTGCTAATCGATCTGCCGCCGGGCACCGGCGACGTGCAGCTGACGATGCTGCAGAAGTTCCGGCCGATCGGCGCGGTGATCGTTTCCACCCCGCAGGATCTCGCGCTGATCGACGCCACCCGTGCGATCGACCTGTTCGGACAGGCAGGCGTTCCGGTGCTGGGCGTGGTCGAGAATATGGCGGGCTATGTCTGTCCGCATTGCGGTGAGGAAAGCGATCCGTTCGGCAGCGGCGGCGCGCAAGCGGCGGCCGAGCGTATCGGTATACCCTTCCTAGGCCGGGTGCCGCTGTCGCTGGAAATCCGCGAAGCCAGCGATGCCGGGCAGCCGCCAGCCGCGAGTGACGGTGCGGCAGGCAAGCCCTTTGCTGCTATCGCCGCGCAGCTGGCGGCGGCGCTCGCGTGAACGTATCGCGTCGCGGGCTGCTGGCCGGTGCCGCAGTCGGTGGCGGGATCGTCATCGCCTGGGCGCTGATGCCGCGCGCCTTCGAAGAACCGCTCGAGCCTGCACCGGGCGAAATTGCTTTCGACGCCTGGCTCAAGATCGCCAGCGACGGTGTGGTGACGGTCGCCGTCCCGCAGCTCGAGATGGGGCAGGGGGTTACGACGCTGCTGCCGCAGATTGTGGCGATGGAGCTGGGCGCGGACTGGCGGCAGGTCGCGGTCGAGCCTGCACCGGTCAGCGGAGCCTACGCCAATATCCCGCTCGCCGCACAGTGGCATAGGCTGTGGCGCCCCCTCATTCCCGCGCTGGCGGATGAGCCGGACGATCTGCTGCTACGCCGCTGGGCGCAGGACAATCGCTTCACCGCCACCGCGGGTGGAACCACGCTCGCCGCCTACGAGCAGGCCTGCCGCGAAGCGGGCGCGTCGGCGCGGGCGATGCTTTCCATGGCGGCGGCCGAGCGCTGGGACGTGCCGTGGGAGCAGTGCCGGGCGGAAAACGGCTTCATCTATCACGATGGCGAGCGGGCGAGCTTCGGTGAGCTGGCGCTGGAAGCGGCGGCGTTCGATCCGCCCGATCCGCCGCCGCTGCGACCCGATCCGCCTGCCGACACCGTGCCCGCCATCGCGGCGGAGGCTGCCGAGGTGCGGCTGATCGAGTGGCCCCGGCTCGACCTGCCGAGCAAGGTCGATGGCAGCCATATCTTCGCCGGTGACGTGCGCCTGCCGGACATGGTGTTTGCCGCGATCCGCCACGGTCCACACGCCAAATCCGAATTGCTCGATTTCGACGCTTCGCTCGCCAGCGGGCAGCGCGGCATCATCCAGCTGGTCCGCTCCAAGCGCTGGCTGGCGGCGGTGGCGGAAAACTGGTGGGCTGCGGAAGAAGCGCTGCGCAAGATCGCTCCGCGTTTCGCCATAGATCGCCCGGTCGACAGCGCGGCCATCGCCGATGCGCTCGACGAAGCGGTGCGGCGCGGCGCGGCGCAAACGATCGAGAGCCGCGGCACGGGCGATGTCGACTACGATCCGAATTTCGCGCTGCGCTACGACATTGCGCCTGCCCTCCATGCGACGCTGGAGACGACGACAGCAACCGCGCGCTTTGCCGATGGCACGCTGGAAATGTGGCTGCCGACACAGACGCCCGAAGCCGCCCGAGTGGCGGCGGCGCGCGCAGTCGGCATCGCGCCTGCCGATGTCGTGCTCTACCCAGTCGGCGCGGGCGGCAGTTTCGACAGGAGGCTGGACAATCAGGTGGCGATCGAGGCGGCGGTGATCGCGCAGGAAGTCGGTCGTCCGGTGCAGCTCATGTGGTCCCGCTGGCAGGAGCATGTGGCCAGCTATCCGCGCGCGCCCGTCGCCGCGCTCGTCGGCGCGGAGCTCAACCAGGAAGGTGCCATCGCCGCCATGCGCGCGCGCATCGCCTGCCCGCCCACCATGCGCGAATTCGGGCTGCGCCTGTTCGAGAACATGGCCGACTGGGCGACGGTGGGGGAAGTCGGCAATGAGGCCGATCCCTTCGCGGTCGAGGGCTTCGCACAGAGTTACGCCATACCCGACATGGCGGTGCAGCACGTGCCGGTTCCGCTGGCTCTGCCCACGGCCCGTATGCGCGGCGGGGCGCATGGCTACACTTGCTTCATCCGCGAAAGCTTCGTCGACGAGGTCGCGCTGCGCAATGGGCGCGAGCCTCTGTCCTATCGTATCGCGATGCTCGGCCAGGATGCACCGATGGTGGATTTGCTGCAGCGCGCCGGACGGTTGGCGGGCTGGGATGGCGGAGCGCAGGGCAGCGGGCAGGGCCTCGCCTGTCACCGCATGGACGCGCTCGGCGCGACCGGGCGGATCGCCTGCGTGGCCGAAGCAAGCGCGGGGGAGGGCGGCGTGCGTGTGCGGCGGCTGTTCGCGGCGGTCGATATCGGCCGCGTCGTCAATCGCGACATCGCCCTGCAGCAGATCGAAGGCGGCATGATCTTCGCGCTCGGCCAGGCGCTGGGCGGGGCGACTGGCTATATGGAAGGCCTGCCCACCGTGCAGCGGCTCGGCGCGCTTACTCTGCCGACCCTGGCGGATGCGCCGGAGATCGTGATCGAACTGGTCGAGAGCACGAACGAGCCCTTCGATCCGGGCGAGATCGGGGTGCCTGCGGTCGCGCCCGCCATCGCCAATGCGTTTTTCAGTGCAACGGGCCGTCGCCTTCGTCGCCTGCCGCTGCTATCGGCGCCTGCGTGACCTGGCAGAAACAACAGCTTCCGTCCGACCATCCGCCCGTGAAGAGCGGGCGCGTCGGCGTCCTCCTCGTCAATCTCGGCACGCCCGATGCGCCCGAGACCGGCCCGGTGCGACGTTATCTGAAGGAATTCCTGTCGGACAAGCGCGTGGTCGAAATTCCGGCCATCGCCTGGCAGCCAATCCTGCGTGGGATCATTCTCAACACGCGGCCCAAGAAAAGCGCCGCCGCCTATCGCGAAGTGTGGACCGAAGACGGCTCCCCGCTCGCCGCGATCACCAAGGCGCAGGCGGAGGGATTGCAGGCGCGGCTGGGGGACGCGGCGCATGTCGACTGGGCGATGCGGTACGGCACGCCCGCAATCCCCGATCGGCTGGAAGCGATGATGGACGCAGGCTGCGACCGTATTCTGCTCGCGCCGCTCTATCCGCAATATAGCGGCGCGACCTCCGCCACCGTGGTCGATAAGGCGAATGACTGGCTACGTGACCGGCGCTGGCAGCCCGCCATGCGGACGCTGCCGCCCTATCACGACGATCCCGCCTATATAGAAACGCTCGCCGCCGATCTTTCGGCGCAGCTCGACGCGCTGGCTTTCGAGCCGGAGGTGCTGCTGCTGAGCTTTCACGGCATGCCGCAGCGCACGCTGGAGCTGGGCGATCCCTATCACTGCCATTGCAGCAAGACCGCGCGGCTGGTGGGCGAAAAATTGCAGCGCCCCGGCATGCGTCTGGTGACCACGTTCCAGAGCCGCTTCGGCCCCGCCAAATGGCTCGAACCCGCGACCGACGACACGCTGGAAGCCGAGGCAAAAGCGGGCACGAAGCGCCTTGCCGTCGCTGCGCCGGGCTTCTCGGCAGATTGCCTCGAAACGCTGGAAGAGCTCGTGATCCAGGGCCGCGAGCAGTTTACCGAAGCGGGTGGTGAGCAATTCGCCGTGCTAGAATGCCTCAACGCCCGCGAGCCGGGAATGGCGATGCTGGAAGAGATGGTGCGGCGTGAATTGAGGGGGTGGGTTTGAGCCGTAGCCGCATTACCCTCAACCTCATACTTGCGCATGTTATCGGTATCATTGGCATGGCGGCGATTATGGGAGTTATCGAAGGGAGACTGGAAAGTGTCGCCTTTTACGTCGCGTTTGCAGGACTGTTCTCAATACCGTTCGTCGCGATTGCCTTGGCGTTTGCCTTTCTTATGCACGTCGATGTCGAGCGGCATCCTGTTGCCTTTTGCGTCATCGGCTCGATTGCAATGCTGGCTGTCGGAGCGACATTGCTGAAGCCAGTTTTCGAGGCCGTAATGCTGACAGTCTGCTTCGGAAGTGTTGCCTTCGTGGCGCTGTTGAAACCCGTCAAAGTGTGAGGCCTTCGGTTTCCGAGCCGTCAAAAATCGATGGCGATGCCCTTGTGCACCCAGTCACCGTAGCGGGTGGGGCTTAGCACTTCGTCGACTTCGCCCTTCGCCGGTTCGGGCGGCGGGTCGTTGCTCCAATGGGCGGGCTTTTCGAAGCCCTCTGGTCGTTTGGTCGCACGCTTTGTCATGGCATGAAGATGGGCGCACTGGCGCAGCTTCGCAACTGGTCCTAAGGCCCGCCCATGGCCGACATACCCGGAATGCCCGCGCGCCGTGCTGCGCTCAAGATGCTCGATGCGGTGCTGCGCCGGGGCGAGACGCTGGAGCAGGCGGGCGGCGCGGCCAATGGCTTGCCGCATCCGGCTGACCGGGCGCTGGCCCGCGCGCTGGCGAGCGAAGTGCTGCGCTGGCTGGTCGATCTCGACGCGCTGGTGGACAGCGCCACCAAGACCAATCTCCCTGCGGATGCCAAGGCGCGCATGGTGCTGCGGCTGATGCTGGCGGGCTGGCTGCGACTGGACACGCCGCCCCATGCGGTGGTGGCGACCGCGCTGCCGCTGCTCACCGGTGGACCGAAGCGGCTGGCGCATGGCGTCTTCGCCGCGCTCACCCGGCAGGATGTGAAACTTCCCGACGCGCCGACCTTGCCGGATGCGGTTGCGGCGCGCTGGGACGAGCGGGCTGGGCCGATCGCGGCGGCACTGGCCGAGCCGCCGCCGCTCGACCTGACATTGCGCACCGAAGATGCCACCGCACCGGACGGCACCAGCCTTGCGCCGAGACATATCCGCCTGCCGCGCGGCGCGACGGTGGAGACGCTGCCCGGTTTCGAGGACGGCGCGTGGTGGGTGCAGGATATTGCGGCATCGATCCCCGCGCGGCTGCTGGGGGAAGGAAAGGGACGGCGCGTGCTGGACCTGTGCGCCGCGCCGGGCGGCAAGACGCTGCAACTGGCGAGCCAGGGCTGGCAGGTGACGTCGCTCGACAATTCCTCTCGCCGGCTAACGCGGCTGGAGCAGAACCTCGCGCGCACCGGTTTCGCGGCAGAGATCGTGGAAGCCGACGCAATGGGCTGGCATCCCGACGAATTGTACGACGCCATCCTGCTGGACGCGCCCTGCACCGCGACCGGCACCTGCCGCCGCAATCCCGATGTGCTCCACCGCATCGGGGAGCGCCAGATCGAAGCGATGGCGGACTTGCAGAGACAGCTTCTGGCCCGCGCCGCCAACTGGCTGAAGCCCGGTGGTACCCTTGTTTACGTAGTCTGTTCGCTGGAGCGAGAAGAGGGCGAAAACGTGGCCGAAGCCTGCGACCTCAAGCCTGCTCCAGCAATGAAGGAAGAGTTACCAGATGGCCTCGAACCCACGCCCGAGGGGTGGGTCCGCACCGATCCCGGCATGCTGGCCGAGGCGGGCGGAATGGACGGGTTTTTCGTCGCGCGGTGGACGGCATAGGCTGGGCCGGCGACGCAAATTCGCGCTTTCCTACAGCGTTCGGGTCGTGCTGCTTTCCGGCGCATGGCCGACCGGACACATCTCCACGAAAAGGTATCAATTCGCCGCGCGAAGAGTGACACTTCGGTGCCGCGCAAGGTGACAATCCGGTGCCGGAAAAGTCACGGATCGCGAAGCAAGGGTCACACTTCTCGCGGCAACGGACACACTTTGCGGCGCAAGGTCACAGTTTTTGCCGCAAATGGTCACAGATCGCGGTTTTTGCTCCTGGACACTGTGCCACTTGTCACACCCCTATGCGAGCTGCTCGCTCGGCGGTACGCCGAGGGCAAGGGCAAATGCCCGCCCGCAGACGCCCCTGAGCGTAGCGAAGGGAACAGCGTTGAGGACGCTCGCGCGGAGACGCGAGCGACAGAGGTTACGCCTTCACCTTGTCGGCGAAGCTCTTGCGCAGCTTCATCAGCTTGGGCGGGATCACCGCCATGCAATAGGGGTTCCGCTGGCCTTCGCCTTCCCAGTACTCCTGGTGGTAGTCCTCGGCCGGATACCACTCGCCGCTCTCGATCGTGGTCACCGCTTCGCCGTCATGGCCCTCGTTCCAGCGGGCGATGGCGGCTTCGGCCTCCTCGCGCTGTTCGTCGGAAAGCGGGAAGATGGCGCTGCGATACTGGGTGCCGACATCGCCGCCCTGCCGGTTTAGCTGGGTCGGGTCATGCGTGCCCAGGAACATGTCGTAGATCTCGGGAAGCGTCACGGTGTCGGGGTCGAATGTCACCTTCACGCCTTCGGCATGGCCGGTCGTGCCGGTGCACACCGCCTTGTATGTCGGGTGCGGCACGTCGCCGCCGATATAGCCGCTCTCCACGCTCTCGACGCCGATCACGTCCTTGAACACCGCCTCGGTGCACCAGAAGCACCCGCCCGCAACGATAACCGTCTCGCTCATCAACTCGTCTCCTTCGCCTGCCAGATGGGGGCTATGGCGGCGCTTGTCATCCCGGCAATGGTCTGTAGGAGCTATGCGCAGACACCATCCCGGAGATTGCACATGCGTTTCGCCCCCATCCTTGCCGCCGCCGCCATCGCGCTGGCCGCGCCTGCCGCTGCTCACAGCCACGAGGAGCATCCCGATCTCGCCGAAGTGCTGGCGATGGATCACCGCGACGAGGACCGCGCGCGCGACCAGTATCGCCATCCTGCCGAAACGCTTGCCTTCTTCCAGGTCGAACCGGAGATGGCCGTGGCGGAATACGGCCCCGGCGGCGGCTGGTACACGCGCGTGCTGGCTCCGTGGATCTCGCCGCATGGCAAGTATATCGCCTTCCAGCGCCCGAGCGACCCGCGCGAGGACGGCACGACCTGGCCGCAGCGCTTCATCTCTGCTGTGGTCGAAGCGGGCCTGGCCGATGACGGCTACGTCACCGCGATCGAGAGCGACGCGATCCCCGAGGATGTGGCCGGCACGGTGGACCGCGTGCTGATCTTCCGCTCGATCCACGGCCTGCTGAATGGCAACCTTGCGGATAGCGAGCTACGCGCCATCCGAACCCTGCTGGCCGACGATGGCATGGTCGGCGTCGTCCAGCACCGCGCGCCCGAAACCGCCAGCTATGAAGACAGCAATGGCTCGCGCGGCTACCTGCGCCAGTCCGACGTCATCCGTCTGTTCGAACTCAACGGCTTCGAGCTGGCCGCGGCGAGCGAGATCAATGCCAATCCGAACGACACGGCGGACTATGAAGGCGGTGTCTGGACCCTGCCCCCCGTGCTGCGCCTGGGCGATGAAGATCGCGAGCGGTACATGGCCATCGGCGAAAGCGACCGCATGACGCTGCTCTTCAGGAAGCGCGACTGACGATGCGCGCGGCATTGCTGCTGACCCTGCCGCTTGCGCTGAGCGCTTGTGGCGACACCGTCTACGATCCGCGCGGGGTCGAGAAGGCGGAAACGCTGCTCTCGGTCAGCGCCACAGGGGAAGCCGACATGAGGCCCGACGAGGCGCGCTTCACCGCGGGCGTGCAGAACTGGGCGGGCAATGCCGAAGCGGCATCCCAGGAAACGCGCGAGGATATCGCCGAGATCGTCGCCGCCCTTACAGAACTGGGCGTGGCGGAGGAGGACATCCAGACCAGCACGGTCAGCGTCCAGCGCATCGACTATGGCGACAGGCGCGGCCAGTTTCAGGCGTCGAACACGCTGAGCGTGCGGGTGCGCGATGTCGATCAGGCGGGTGCCGCCGTGGCCGCCGCCACGGGTGTCGGCGCCAACATCGTGAGCGGGCCAGACCTGCGTCTCTCCGATCCCGAAGCCGCTGCCAACACCGCCTATGCGGACGCCTACGCCAATGCGCGAGCTCGGGCGGAAGCCTATGCGGAGGCCGCGGACATGGAGATATCGCGCGTCCTCTACATTCGCGATGCAGGCGGCTCTCAAGGCAATCGCTACTTCCAGGGCGCGCAGCAAATCAGCGAGGTCGCCGTGCAATCTGCTTCGCCACCTCCCCCCGTCGCTCCGCCGCCGCTGGCGCGCACGGCAATGCCCGAGGAAGGCGGGGCGACGATCATGCCGGGCCAGACAACCAGCAGCGTGACCGTGCAGGTCGATTTCGCGCTGGTGGAGCGCTGAGGCGATGACGGTGCTGAAAGTCGCGGCTCTCCAGCTCGAACTCGGGCGCGAGGACGAGGGCGATAACATTGCCGCCGTCGCCGCTCTGGTGGAAGAAGCCGCACAACGAGGTGCGCAAATCGTGCTGCCTCCGGAACTGTTCAGCGGTCCGTACTTCTGCCGCGAGGAAAAGGACGCCTTCTTCGCCCTCGCTCGCCCAACTGCCGAACATCCCTCCGTGATCGCGATGCAGAAACTGGCAGCGAAGCTGGGCGTGGCCATCCCGACGAGCTTCTTCGAGCGGGACGGGCATCACTATTACAACACCCTCGCCATGATCGGACCCGGCGGCGAGATAATGGGCACGTATCGCAAGAGCCACATTCCCGATGGGCCGGGTTATGAGGAAAAGTTCTACTTCCGCCCCGGCAATGACGGATTCAAGGTTTGGGACGTCTTCGGTGCCCGTATTGGCGTCGGCATCTGCTGGGACCAGTGGTATCCCGAATGCGCGCGCGTGATGGCGCTGAAGGGCGCGCAGGTGCTGTTCTATCCCACCGCCATCGGCAGCGAGCCCAAGGATGCTGAGATGGACACCAGCCGCATGTGGCGTCGCGCGATGATCGGCCATGCGGTGAGCAATTGCATGCCGGTTGTCGCAGCCAACCGCATTGGCCATGAAGGCGGCGAAGCGGACGGCACGACTTTCTACGGTCACTCCTTCATCTGCGACGAATGGGGCGATTATCTGAAGCAATTCGGCGCGGAGGAAACGGGCGTGCTCGTCGCCGAGCTGGACCTCGATGCTGCGCGCGAGCACCGCGCCAGCTGGGGTTTCTTCCGCGATCGCCGCCCGCAGCTTTACGGCCGCATCGCCGAGGACATTTGAGCGAAACCCATCACTACCTGATCGCCATTGGCAGCAATGTGCGGCACCCGAAGGTCGGCAATCCGCGCGCCGTCGTGCGCTTTACAATCGCAGCGCTGGAGGATGCGGGTCTGTATTTCGAAGCGGCGTCTTCGATCGTCGATAGCCGGCCCGTTGGCCCATCTCGGCGCGCTTATGCCAATGCCGTCGTCAGGGTGAAGACCGATCTTGAACCGGAGCGCCTGCTGCGCCTGTTGCAGGATATCGAGAGTTCCGCCGGCAGGGTGCGACGCGGGCAGCCTTGGCGTGCGCGCGTGCTCGATCTCGACATCATCCTGTGGGACGGAGGCGCATACAGCTCGCCCGACCTGCAGATACCGCATCCGCTTTTTCGGGAACGGGATTTCGTTCTCCATCCCGCCGCGCAGATCGCTCCAGGCTGGCGCGATCCGGTGACGGGGCGCACATTGCGCCAATTGGCCGCGCGGCGTTAGTCGAGAACCGAAGCGGTCCCGCTCACGACGATGGCCTGGCCGATTTCGACCGTCTGCCGCTCGCTCCCGAATTGGAGCGCGACGATGCCCTCGTCACGCAGCGATCGCTCGGCGCGGGTAGTAACCTCGTAGAAATTCCACTCGGGTCCGATTTGCAGCGTCGTGTCTCCAAATCCGGGATAGGGCTCTCGGTTCTGCTGAAACCGCACGAAGACCCGGCCTTTGCCGTCTTCCGCCGCGCTTTCGATTGTGCGCGCGAAGAAACCGACCGTCAGCGTGTCGCCGGCGTCGGTGCGCGCTAGCAGCGGGATATTGAGCCCGCCGGCATACGCCTCGCCTGGCCGAGAATTTATCACGCGCAGGGCTGCACCGCCGCCGGGGTAGCTTTCGTCCACGATCAGCTCTCGGCTGAAAGAAGCGCCGTATGTCGTCCAGTTCAGGTCAGTCGGATCGTTGAGCAATCCGCCAGTGAGCATATCGTCGATGGGCCGCAGCTCGGCAGGGAGGCCAGGCGTATTCCGCGGCTCCACGGAAGCGGCGTCCTGCGCGGTGGCGGGCGTGGCGGCAAGCAGACAGACAGGCAAAAGGGCAAAACGAAGCAAGGCGATCCTCCCCGTGCAAACTCGAATCCTGATAACGTTATCAGGAATCCCATTGAACTGCCACCGAATGTCCGGCCGATCAAGCGCGTGGAAGTGCGCTTGACCGGCCATCGCGCTCCCCCTAGGTGAGCGCCCGGTGGATGGGCCCTTAGCTCAGTCGGTAGAGCAACTGACTTTTAATCAGTAGGTCGCTGGTTCGAACCCAGCAGGGCTCACCACCTTCTTCCAACCCTCGACCGGTCAGAACCGGAATGGCAGGCGAACGCCCACGGTCATGTCCGGACTGTCGTCGGTCAGGCCGATGCCGACCGTGGTGACGAGCGACAGCCTGTCGCTCAGGCCGAAAGTGGCGCCGAGATTGACAAGCGCTACATTGGCGTCGCTGCCGATGATGCGCTGCCAATCCTGGCCCTCCAACCGCACCCTCGACTGCCCGACAAGGCGCTGCGAATAGGACATGGAGATGCTCGACTTGTCGTTCAGCGCGAAGGCCAGCCCTGCACCGAACTGAAAGGCATCGCCCACATCCACCCGCCCCGGCTGGTCGCCCGGATTCTCGTCGATATCGCCGAAGTTGCGTTCGAAGTTGCGGAAGTAGTTGACGCTGCCGAAGACCACCATCGGGTCGAGCGTCTTGAGAGCCGAAAGACCTATCGACGCGCCGTAGACACCGCTTCCGGTGGCCAGCTGCTCGGGCACCTGGAGATTGCCCTCGCTTCCCTCGACTTCGATGAAGTCGATTCCGAAAGGCTCTTGCCCGGTGGGGAATTTGAGGCGGCTGCTCACTACGAGATTGGGCCGGCGAGCCGTTTCGCGCAGCAGCTGGTAGCTCGCTCCGAAGCTGACATCGCCCAGCCCCCATTCGTCTATGGTGGCCTCCACCGGCTCGTTCGCCGCGCCGCCCGCGCCGCCGCTGCGGAAGGCAGTCGTCCGGTAGAGAAAGGGCAGACTTGCATCAAAGAACAGATCGTCCGTCGCGCTGTATCGCATGGTGAGATCGGAGGTGAAGATATCGGAGTCCACCTCGTCGATGCTGATCGTGCCGAGGAAGATCGCATCGAGCGCGAGGAAGCCGTCGAGATTGATGCGGGCATCGCCGAAATGCGTGTAGCCGAAGGACAGATCCGCGCCGAAGCGGCTGCGTTGAAGACCCTGCTGCTGCTGCACGATGTCCTCCACCGCGACGCTCGCATCGGGTTCTCGTTGCACCGGTTCGTCATCCTGCGGTGCGCCGAGCGGAGGGGCGGGATCCTGCCACGGGAAGATAAACTCCGCATCATTCGGGCTGCGCGTGGGCGCGGCGGTGCGAAAACCGTCGAGCTCGGGCAAGTTTGTCATCGGATTGCTGGCGTCCGGCACGTAGCGCCCGCGAATTGTGAGCGCTTCTTCTGCGGAGATCGGCTCCGCCTCGATGCGCAGCAGCCGTTCCTCCAATTGCTGCAACCGCTCCTCATAGGCCGCTTCGCGCGCCTGCATTTGCGCGACCTGCGCGCGCAGCGCTTCCAGCTCGCTCTGTTCGTCCTGCGCGTGGACCGGTTGCGCCAATGCGAGCGCCGTTCCAGTGCAAAGGGTGGCTTTCCAGAAATGTGCACTCATCTTATCCCTCCTGTTCGGGCGCGATCCGCAGTTCGGATGTGCTGGCAAGTCATGGGTTCAGCAGCGTCCAGAGCGTTGCCGGGTCCGGCACGCCGGTTTCGACGAGTTCGCTGCGTTGCTGAAACGCCAGCAATGCATTGCGCATTTCCGGTGAGAAGCTGCCGTCCGTAGGCCCGTCATACAGGCCGTGCTGGCGCAGCGCTGCCTGCGCCCGCTCCAGTATCGTGCGATAGACGAAGGCGCGGTTCTCGCCGCTTCCTACCTCGACCAGCGGCGAATAGGCGGCGATGCGGATCGGTCTCAACGCGCCGACCATGCGCTGCGCCACGGAGACGACGGGGTCGTCAGGGTTCTCGCTGCAATGATTGTGCAGGATAAGGTCGAACGCCGCCGCATTGTGCCAGGGCGAAAGGTCGAACGTGTCGGGCTCGTAACGGTTGGCCGCGCTCATATAGCCTTCGACGAAGCCGATCAGCCGCTGATATTCGGCAGAGCCGCGATCGCTGCGGGCCTGGTTGAACGCCTCGCAGGTCAGTCGGCCGGAACCCTCGACCGCGAATTGGCCGGCGCCTTCCTCCTGAGGCTCTGCAGCCCCCATCGCGAACGGCGCTGCAAGCGCCATGAGTAGTTGCATTCCCATCGTCGTTTCACCTCTTCCGCTTAGAAACCGTGGCCGTGCATCACCGACAGCGCCTCGGTCGCCCGGACGGAGTTGAAAGCGCCGTTTGCGGCATCGGTGCCGATGATGATCGCGGCATTGTTCGAGACCGCGTTCCCGTCGCTATTCAGGATCGTCTGTTGCAGCATGCGGCCAAGATCCCCGCCGATGCTCTGTAGCGTGCTGTCACTGCCGGAATTGCCAGTCATGGTGAGCGAAAGCGCGTTCGCCCCGACATGGAAGCCCAATGTGTCGCCATCGGCAAACACCTGAGAGAAGCTGCCATCGAGCGATTGCAGCCCATCCTGGGACAGGTTCGGCAGCTGCGATGTGGGCACCAGCGCGATCCGCATGCCGTTCAGCGCGGAATTGTTCGCGCCCGCTATGATATTGGCCTGCGCCGCGCCGTTGGTGGAGCCGAGACTGCCGATCGGCAGGACGTCCTCACTTGCAAGGATCGGGGTGTAGCCGCCGTGGCTGCCCGTCACATCCATGTCGGGATCGCCATCCCGCATCCAGCCGACCACAAGCGTCGGTACCGGATCGCCGCCGGTCCCGCTGCCGAGAAAATCGACATTGAAGACGAGGCGCGCGACGGTCGTGATGCCGCTATCGTCCTGCCAGCTCGTCACCATCGAAATTCCGAAGAAGGAGATCGAGTCCGCGCGCAGGAATTTGCCGCGGATCTCGCCCAGCTCCTCGTCCGCCACTGGCGTGCCGAGGCCGGTCAGCGCCGCGAAGGGGTCGCCGTCTTCTGCATGAGCAGCGGGCGGCTGTACCGTGAGGGCAAGCGCCGCCGCGCTGGCTAGCAGCAGGCTCCTTGTTTTCGAATTTCGGCGCGTCATGTCATCCTCCTCAGAATGTGAAGTCGTATCCGGGGGCAAAGCCGTATTCGGCGGCGGAGGCCGCAGGCAGGCTGGCGGTCGCCTCAAGCAGTCGGCTTGCGGAAAGCGGGGGTGGCGGATCGAGAAGCGAGTTCTCCGGCTCGTAGCCGTCACCCATCACGATGAAGGCGATGCCGTTCCATGCTTCTTCGAATTGCGGACGGGTCATCACCCTGTTGCCGAGCGCCGGATCGCCAATGGCGATGCGGTCACCGAAAATGCGGCGGGCAATGACGAAATGCTTGTATCCGCGCACATCGATCAGGACGATGGCGGGAATCTCGATCTCGGCCAGCTGGTCGTAATCGAGGCGATAGCCCTCAGCGGCCATACCGATCGAGGCCGCGTAATTCTTCATATCGAGCAGCGAGAAGCCGCGTTCGCGAACGATATCGGGATCGGCGATGCGCAGCATGTTCACGAGCACCTGGTGCTCATTGGTCGAATGGCCGTAGGCGTGGTTGAAGATCGTCGCCATTACCGCCGCGCCGCAGCTGAAGTCGGCCTGCTGGCGGACAAGCCCGTCGAACTTCATCTCCATCCAGCTGCGCGGTTGCGTGCTGACGACCGGAGCGCCCGGCGTCAGCTGGCCGAGCCAGATGTCTGTGGGGCCGGCGGGCGCAGTCGCGCAGGATGACAGCGTCATCGCCGCTGCCAGCACGGCCATTTTTGACGAAAGATTGGATATTTGAGACACTATCGGTCTGCCTCTTTGCTTCGGGCAGCAGGTGCCCTTGCCTATTGGGGGCGGGGTACCTCCCCGGCCGTTCGCGTGACCGGGGAGGTAGGGGCGAGACGATCATGCAGATTGCCCTGCCGATCGCCTCGTCCCCGCCGGGGGGCGTCCTCAGCTAGGGTCGCCGGGGTCGCCGGTGCCGGGATCGCCCATCCCGTCGCCCTGCGAGGCAGCGATGGTCAGCGAGTTCAGCTGCTGATTGCCAGCACCCGCCGCCATGTTCACGCCGATATTGCCGGACGCGCCGCTGACCGACAGAGTGCCGATGCGGTTGATGCTGTCCTGCTGCTCGACGCCGCTGAACGCGATGCTCTGGACAAGGCCGGCATTGGCCTCCGCCAGATCGGCATTGTTGGCGACAGCCAGCGTCATCAGGTTGGACTGCTGGTTGAAGCTGCCCGCTGCCGCGTTCACGCCGATATTGCCCGATCCGGAAACCGTCGCACCACGAATGGTGTTGCGGTCGCGGAAATTGTTGTGTCCGCCACCGGCTTCAGGATCGTCCTCATCGGGCACTTCGCCAGGGGTACCACCCTGGAATACGCCGAGGATCGACTGCAGCGACGTGGTCGAGGCTTCCGCCCAGCCACCCGATGCATCCGTTGCGCTGTCTTCCGAGATCGCAAGCGATGCGCTGTTCATCTGCATGTTGAAGTAACCCGTCGCCAGGTTCACGCCGACATTGCCCGAGGCATCCACGTCGAACGTGTCGATCGTGTTGATGATCGGAGCGAAGAAACCGACGCGAATGCGCGGTTGCTCATCGCCATCGAACAGGCCGTCATTCGGATCCTGTCCGGCTTCGCTCACGCCCGGTCCGAAGACCGCTGAAACGAAGCCGTTTTCCCCGTTCAGCTCGTTCTCTTCGCGATAGTTCACTTCAACGCCGAGCAGCGATTGCTTGGCATCGGTGACTGCAACAGCCGAGCTGTCGACTTCGATGTCACCGCGAAGACGGACATTGCCGCGAAGCGAAACGTCCTTCTCGTAGGTGACGTCCGTCGTCACGCTGGTGTCGATGTTGTTGGCGTAGCGCAGATCGACTTCGAACGAGGACTGGCCATCCTGGCTGCCCGGGTCGCTGTCGTCCTGTGCCATGGCAGGTGCCGAGACGGCCAGTGCCGTCACCGCAACTGCGGCCATGAGTGTATTCTTCATCATCCATACTCCTTTGCTTCGGTTCATCGTTCGCCCCCGGCCGGAAACTGCAGCACGAAGGTATTGGCGGAGGAGTTCCTCTCGCCTCCGACGACATTGAGCTGCACCAGCCCGCTGTTTCCGGCGAAGGCGGCATCGTCGATTGCGATGGCGTCATTGCCGGGAGCGGCGGATGGTGCGGCCGATGCCGCTGGAGTTGTTGGGGCGCGTGATTGCGCCAGCATCTGGTCGGAGAGCGATGCGCTCCCGAAAACGGACAGGCTTGCCAGGTTTGCAGACTGGTTCTGGCTGCCCGCGGTGACGTTGAGGCTCGTCATGCCGGAATTGTTGGAAAAGGCGCCCGCGCCGATCTCGATGCGGGTCGCGCGGTCGATGTCGTCGCTTGCAGCCATGTCCTGCCGCAGGCTGTGAGTCATCACGGTGACGTCGCCGATGGCGATGACGGCAGAGCCCGCCTGCTGGTTACGGTCGCCGGCTGCGATGTTGATGGCAACGCGACCGCTATTGCCGCTGCCATCGCCCTCCGCGACGACCACCGCGTCGGCGGGATCGTCCTGCGCGGCGACAGGCGCCGCAATTGCGCAGCCGATCAGAGCAGAGGTCGAAGCCAAGCGCAGACGGATCATTCCGGGCCTCCCACGCGGGACAGGACGGAGAGGGCACCGGGCAAAACGCTCAGCGCGCCCGCAACGATACCGCCTGCGCTGGTCCCCCCGCTTTCGGAGCGGGTGAAATCGGCATTCGCCGTGGGACCTGAAATAACGGAAAGCCCGGTCGCGATCGCCGTTTCGGCTGTCGCCAGACTGCGGGAAAGCGACGCCGTGACGCCCGCCTGCTCCACATCGGTCAACGGTTGTAGACCGAGGGCAAGCGCGGCTTCGATCGTTGCCGACTGGTCGGGCGCAACGGTGTGCGCTTCGCCTTGCGCAATGCGGCGGGTGGCCGTGCCGCGCGGTACGTCACGTGAATAGACGATCTGTCCCGGGTGGGCTTCCTGGTTGGTCGGCCAGACGCCTTCCTCCTGGGCGAGGGCGGGGCATGCGGGAGTGACGAGGTAGATGGCGGCAAGGCCGCATACGGCCGAAACGCAGAGCTTACCGACGGCGTGATTGCCAAGCATTAAACCTCTCCCAAAAAGCTATCGGCCAGAACCGATTCCCGGCGCGGAAGAAATTCTTCCAACCGTGACCTCCTATCTGGACGACCGCTTATTTCTGATTGCTATTGAAGAGAGGTACTAGAGCGATTCGTTTCGAGTCGCATCGGCACATGTGAGTAATCAATGTGAGTCATGTAAAAATGCGACAGAAAAACGCGCGCGGAGAGATCTATCTAAGTCTATAGGGCGAAACTGTTCTCCAGAGTTCTTCGCGGGAGGAGACGTCCATCTTGTCGTAGCAGTGACGGACATGCGCGCGCACGGTGTTCACCGACACACCAAGCTTGCTGGCGATTTCGACCGGACAATGCCCGCTCATCAACAGTTCGACGATATGCGCCTCGCTTGGCGTCAGCCCGAATGCTTCTGTCAGGTCGGCGAGTTCGGTTTCGCAATGTGGATGCGCGCATTGCACGGTGACCAGAACGGAGCGCTCGCACAGGCCGACGCCGCGAAAGATGCAATGGCCATCCATCCGGCTGCTTCGGCGCATGATGGTGAAGGTGTCTTCCGGTTCGAGCGCAAGCAACGCCGCCAGGCTTTCGCTGGCGCCGTTTCCATTGGCGCTCAGCCGGTCGTCCTTGAGGCTGATCGCATCCACGCACTGCACCGCATCGCGCGTTCGCGGGCTTTCGGCCTGCAAGCGTCCTGCGCGGTCCACGATGAAGCGCGCGCGGCCGTCGATCCGTTCGAGCCCGCAAAGAAGCGCCTGGAAGGCGTCCTTGATGGAGCTCGTTTCGATATCGGCTTGTGCCAGGCTGGCAAAGACGGTGATATCGTCCCGGCCCGGCCGGTGATGGCTTTCCAGATGTTCGCTCATGGCTCGCTAGCTCCCTCGAAGCCTGGAAGGCCCCGGTCGGGACCGCCCTGTTCACAAATACAATGCCGAGAACCGAAGTCCTCGAACTCGCAATTGCGACCTCGGAAGCCATTGCCGCGATCGCCTCTACGACTCGCGGCGCACTGGCAATGTCGGGCGGATGGGGATACGCTTTTTGCCTGTCCTATTAAGGGCATGCGCTAATTTCTTCTCAACGCATCTTATCCACCTGAAGGCACCTATACATTGGACGGCGCGATTTCGTCAAATTTTATTAGCATTCATCAATTTTGATTATACGCGCTGTGCCCCTCTTCGCGGATTTACTATGGCCATGTCACTGATTTGACTGGACAGGTTTCCCGTGCAACGGGCTTGGTTCGAGAGAGGAGCGCCAATGTCAGCCAATATTGCCGAGATGGAACGCCGCCGCGAGGCCGCCCGGATGGGCGGCGGGCAGAAGCGGATCGACGCGCAGCATGCCAAGGGCAAGCTGACCGCGCGCGAGCGGCTCGACGTCCTGCTGGACGAGGACAGCTTCGAGGAACTCGACCGCTATGTGGAGCATGACTGCACCGATTTCGGCATGGAGGATCAGAAGATTCCCGGCGACGGCGTCGTCACTGGTAGCGGCACGATCAATGGTCGGCTGGTCTACGTTTTCAGCCAGGATTTCACCGTGTTCGGCGGCTCTCTGAGCAAGCGCCATGCGGAGAAGATCTGCAAGGTGATGGACATGGCGATGAAGGTCGGCGCGCCTGTCATCGGCCTCAACGATTCAGGCGGCGCGCGCATCCAGGAGGGCGTGGCGAGCCTTGGCGGCTATGCCGAGGTGTTCCAGCGCAATGTGCTCGCATCGGGCGTGGTGCCGCAGCTCTCCCTCATAATGGGCCCGTGCGCGGGCGGCGCGGTGTATTCGCCCGCCATGACCGACTTCATCTTCATGGTGAAGGACAGCTCCTACATGTTCGTGACCGGCCCCGAAGTGGTGAAGACCGTCACCAACGAGGAAGTCACGCAGGAGGAACTGGGCGGCGCGGTGGTGCACACCACAAAGACCTCGGTCGCTGATCTCGCGCTGGAGAACGATATCGAGGCGCTGCTGGCCGTGCGCGAGCTGATGGGCTTCCTACCCGCTTCCAACCAGTCTGAATTGCCCGAACTGCCGACCAGCGACCCGTGGGACCGGTTGGAAGACAGCCTCGACACGCTGATCCCCGTCAACGCCAATATGCCTTACGATATGCACGAAGTGATCGCGAAGGTGGTGGACGAGGGCACCTTCTTCGAAATCCAGCCCGCGCACGGCGCGAACATCATCACCGGTTTCGGCAGGATCGAAGGGCGGCCTGTGGGTTTCGTCGCCAACCAGCCGATGGTGCTGGCGGGCGTGCTCGACATCAATGCCAGCCGCAAGGCCGCGCGCTTCGTGCGCTTCTGCGATGCTTTCAGCATTCCCATCGTGACGCTGGTGGACGTCCCCGGCTTCCTCCCCGGCACCGCGCAGGAGCACAACGGCATCATCAAGCACGGCGCAAAGCTGCTCTTCGCCTATGCCGAGGCGACCGTGCCCAAGATCACCGTCATCACCCGCAAGGCCTATGGCGGCGCCTATGACGTGATGGCGTCGAAGCACCTGCGCGGGGATCTGAACTACGCCTGGCCCACCGCCGAAATCGCCGTGATGGGCGCGAAAGGCGCAGTTGAGATCATCTTCCGCAAGGACCGCGACGATCCCGAAAAGATCGCCGAGAAAACGAAGGAATACGAAGACCGCTTCGCCAACCCCTTCGTGGCTGCCTCACGCGGCTATATCGACGAGGTGATCTACCCGCACTCGACCAGGCGGCGGATCGCGCTGGGGCTGCGGAAGCTGGCGAATAAGAGCCTTGAGAACCCGTGGAAGAAGCATGACAATCTGCCGTTGTGAGTATGCGCTACGTGCCTGACAAGAAGCCGGAGGCGACGCTTAAGGATCACCTTGGTAAGTGGTTCATGCGGATAGCTTTCTTCCTACTATTTAGCCCGTTCGTGATTGTGTTTCTGTTGGGCCTAACCGGCGAACCAATACCTGAAGGCGCTTTCGGCACGTGGTTTATGGGCGCGCTGACTGTAGCTGGATTGGTGACTAGTTGGGATATGTTCAGATCGGTAAAGCGGCACGGGGCTAGCGAGCTGGGGTGCGCACTTCCAATCGCGGCAGTGACCTGCTGGTGGGGTTGGATATTCTTGCGCGATCTGGGAGCCTTTGAATGAAACTCGGCCGTCTCAATCATATCGGTGTCGCCACGCCCTCCATCGCGGACTCCATCGGGCATTATCGCGAGACGATGGGCGCGGTGAAGGTGACCGAGCCGTTCGATCTCGAGGCGCAGGGGGTGAAGGTCTGCTTCGTCGACACGCCCGGCGAGAATGGTACCCACGGCACGCAGATCGAGCTGATCGAGCCTTTGTCCGATGCCTCGCCCATTGCCGGTTTCCTCGCCAAGAACCCGCTCGGCGGGCAGCACCATGTCTGTTTCGAGGTCGAGGATATCGCAGAAGCGCGCGAATGGTTCGAGGAGCAGGGCAAGCGCATTCTCGGCCCCACCCGCATCGGCGCGCATGGCACGCCGATCTTCTTCCTCCACCCCAAGGACATGATGGGCCAGCTGACCGAAATCATGGAAACGCCCAAGGAAGGCGCGCACTGGTCGAATTGACCGACCCTCGCGGAACACGACAATGACCGACAAACCCACCAAAGCCGACTGGCAGGAAAAGGCCGCAAAGGAAGTAAAGGGCCGCGACCTCACCTGGCACACGCCCGAGGGCATCGCCGTGCAGCCGCTCTACACGGCGCAGGACACGCCCGCCGAACCGTCGCCCCCCGGTTTTGAGCCTTTCACCCGCGGCCCCTATGCCAGTATGTATACCGGCCGCCCGTGGACCATCCGCCAATATGCGGGCTTCTCCACCGCCGAGGAATCTAACGCCTTCTACCGCCGCAACCTTGCCGCCGGGCAGAAGGGCCTGTCGGTGGCTTTCGATCTCGCCACCCACCGCGGTTATGACAGCGATCACCCGCGCGTGGTCGGCGATGTCGGCAAGGCGGGTGTCGCCATCGACACCGTGCGCGACATGGAGATCCTGTTCGACCAGATCCCGCTCGACACCATGAGCGTCAGCATGACCATGAACGGCGCTGTGATCCCGGTGATGGCGTTCTACATCGTCGCGGCGGAGCGGGCGGGCGTGCCGCAGGAGAAGCTTAGCGGCACCATCCAGAACGACATCCTCAAGGAGTTCATGGTCCGCAACACCTACATCTATCCGCCCGAGCCATCGATGCGGATCGTGTCGGACATCATCGCCTATACCAGCGCGAACATGCCGCGCTTCAACTCGATCTCGATCAGCGGCTATCACATGCATGAGGCGGGCGCGACGGCGGTGCAGGAGCTCGCTTTCACCATTGCCGACGGCAAGGAATACGCCAAACGCGCGATGGAAACGGGCCTCGATATCGATGCCTTCGCGCCGCGCCTCAGCTTCTTCTGGGGCATCGGCATGAACTTCTTCATGGAGATCGCAAAGATGCGCGCCGCGCGCACGCTGTGGCACGATGTGATGACCGAACTGGGCGCGCAGAACCCCAAATCGAAGATGCTGCGCACCCACTGCCAGACATCGGGCGTCTCGCTGCAGGAGCAGGACCCCTACAACAACGTGGTGCGCACCACGATCGAGGCGATGGCCGCGGTGCTGGGCGGCACGCAGTCGCTCCACACAAATGCGCTGGACGAGGCGCTTGCCCTGCCGACCGACTTCTCCGCCCGCATCGCGCGCAACACGCAGCTTATCCTGCAGGAGGAAAGCGGCATCACCAATGTCGCCGATCCGCTGGGCGGCAGCTATTACATCGAGGCGCTGACCGCCGAGATCACCGAAAAGGCGCGCGAGCTGATCGCCGAGGTGGATGCGCTAGGCGGCATGACCGAGGCGGTCGCCAGCGGCATGCCCAAGGCCCGGATCGAGGAAGCCGCAGCGGAAAAGCAGGCCAGCGTCGACAAGGGCGAGACGGTGATCGTCGGCGTGAACAAGTATCGCCGCGACGAGGAAGACGAGATCGACACGCTCGATATCGACAACCACGCCGTGCGCGCGAGCCAGGTGGAGCGGCTCAAGCGCGTGCGCGCCAGCCGCGACGAGGCCGCCTGTTCGGAGGCGCTGGAGGCGCTGACCCGCGCCGCCTACAGCTCCGGCAAGTCGGATCCGCGCCTGGCCGAAGGGGAGGACGAGAACGGCGTTGCGCTCCCGCCCTCGCAGCTGGAAAACCTTCCGGCGGAATCGGGCAACAATCTCCTTGCTCTCGCTGTCGAATGCGCCCGCCACGATGCGACACTGGGCGAGATCTCGGCAGCGATGGAGGAAGCCTTCGGTCGCTACGACACGGTGCCGACGCCGGTGAAGGGCGTTTATGCCGCGGCATATGCCGATGACGCGCGCTACGCGCAGGTCGTCGCTGGCGTGGAAGCGGTCGCGCGCAGGCTCGACCACACGCCGTGCGTGCTGGTCGCCAAGATGGGGCAGGACGGCCATGATCGCGGCGCGAACGTGATCGCCAGCGCCTTTGCCGATATGGGGTTCGATGTGATCTCCGGCCCGCTATTCCAGACGCCGGAGGAAACCGCCAAGATGGCGCTGGAGCGGGAGGTCGATGCCATCGGGGCCAGCTCGCTTGCGGCAGGGCATAAGACGCTTATCCCCGAACTCATCCAGCACCTACGCGATGCGGGCCGGGCCGATATCAAGGTGGTCGCGGGCGGCGTGATTCCGCCGCAGGATTACGACTTCCTCAAGAAGGCCGGCGTGCAGGGCATTTACGGCCCGGGCACCAATGTCGTCGAAGCGGCGGCGGACCTGCTGCGCCTGCTCGGCCATAACATGCCGCCCGCCGACGCAGCGCTGGAGGGGGCGGAGTGAACCGCCGCCGCATCCTGCGCTCGGCCATTCTCACCCTGGTCCTGCTGCCGACTTCCTGCCTCGCGGGCGTGACGGCGTCCGACCGGATGGACGCGCGCATCATCGCGCGCGGCGGTGCGCAGGACCCGCTGTGGTACGAGAACCTTCTATGGCTCGTCGCGCTTGCGCTGATGCTGGTATGGGCGTGGGCGATGAAGCGGTTGTGGGAGGGGGCCGAGTGAGGTTCGTAATTGCGGCTATCGCCGTCCTTATACTCGCCAACTTCATTTTGCTGATATCGGGCGAGCGCGTTCTCCTGACCGAGACGCTTGTACAACCCGGCGAGGCGGTGAGTGTCGAAGGCTTCGGAGATTTGAGCGGGAACGCGCAGGCCTCGTTAGTTTGCAAATACTGGACAGGTCGCTCAATGGTCACCACCGTTTTCTGGTACGCTCCGAACAACATCTTCGGGCGCGACCAATGTCCGTTTTTGAACGGTTCGGAAGGTTCGTAATGTTCTCCAAAATCCTCATCGCCAATCGTGGTGAAATCGCGTGCCGGGTCATTAAGACCGCGCAGCGTATGGGCATCGCCACCGTGGCGGTTTATTCGGATGCCGATGCGCGCGCGCCGTTTGTGCAGATGGCGGACGAGGCCGTCCACATTGGGCCGCCGCCTGCTGCCGAGAGCTACCTGCTCGCCGACAAGATCATTGCCGCGTGCAAGCAGACCGGGGCCGAGGCTGTGCATCCGGGCTATGGCTTCCTTTCCGAGCGCGCCAGCTTCGTCGAGGCGCTCGAAAAAGAGAACATCGCCTTCATCGGCCCGCCCGCCAGCGCGATTGCGGCGATGGGCGACAAGATCGAGTCCAAGAAGCTTGCCAAGGAAGCGGGCGTCAACACCGTGCCCGGCTCAGAGGACGCCATCGACACGACTGAGGAGGCGCTGAGCGTCTCCAAAGAAATCGGCTATCCGGTGATGATGAAGGCCAGCGCGGGCGGCGGCGGCAAGGGCATGCGGCTCGCCTATAACGACCAGGACGTGAAGGACGGGTTCGAGGCGACCAAGCGCGAAGGTCTCAGCAGCTTCGGCGATGACCGCGTCTTCATCGAGAAATTCATCCTCGACCCGCGCCACATCGAAATACAGGTGCTGGGCGACAAGCATGGCAATGTGCTCTATCTGAATGAGCGCGAATGCAGCATCCAGCGCCGCCACCAGAAGGTGGTGGAAGAAGCGCCCAGCCCTTTCGTTACGCCCGAAATGCGCCGCAAGATGGGCGAGCAGGCGGTCGCGCTGTCGAAGGCCGTCGGGTATCACTCGGCGGGCACGGTCGAGCTGATCGTCAGCGGCGCCGATCCGACAGGGGAGAGCTTCTACTTCCTCGAAATGAACACGCGCCTCCAGGTTGAGCATCCCGTGACCGAGGCGATCACCGGCATCGATCTCGTCGAGCAGATGATCCGCGTCGCGGCGGGCGAGAAGCTGCCCATGGCGCAGGACGATATCGGCATTGACGGATGGTCCATTGAAACGCGCGTCTATGCCGAGGATCCGTATCGCGGTTTCCTTCCGAGCACCGGCCGACTGGTGCGCTATCGCACGCCGGTGGAGCCGTGGTCCGGCGATCTGCGCGGGGTCGACGGCGTGCGTTTCGACAGCGGCGTGCAGGAAGGCGGCGAGGTCTCGATCTTCTACGACCCGATGATCGCCAAGCTGGTGACCTGGGGCGAGACGCGGAACGAGGCGGCGGATCTGCAGGTCGAGGCGCTCGACCGGATCGAACTCGATGGCCTTGGTCACAATGTCGATTTCCTCTCTGCGCTGATGCAGCATCCGCGGTTCCGTAGCGGCGAACTCACCACCGGTTTTATCGCGGAGGAATATCCCGACGGGTTCGAAGGCGCGGCCACGTCCGAGCGCACCGAGCAGGTGCTTGCCGCCGTCGCGGGCGTGATCGCCACCGCCGATGCCGACCGCGCGCGGCGAATTTCCGGCCAGCTCGACGGGCCGCAATTGCCGCCCGGTGACTGGTCTGTGCGCATCGGTGACGCCGATCACGAAGTGACGCTGGGCGAAGACGGATTGCTGGTCGATGGCGAGCAGGTCGTGCTCGAATTCCACTACACGCCGGGGGACCGCATGGTGGACGTCGCCTTGTTCAACAGCGCGGACGAGGATGCCGAGGCCGTCGCCAGCTACGGCATCCGCATCGCGGCCACCCGGCTTGGCTATCGCATGACCACGCATGGCCGCCAGCACGATATCCGCGTCCTGCAACAGCGCCACGCCGCGCTGGCGGGTCACATGATCGAGAAGGAGCCGCCGGACACGTCCAAGATGCTGCTCTGCCCGATGCCCGGCCTGCTGGTGACGCTGCATGTCGGCGAAGGCGATGCGGTCGAGAGCGGACAGCCGCTCGCGACGGTGGAAGCGATGAAGATGGAGAATATCCTGCGCGCCGAAAAGGCGGGCACGGTGGCGACCATTAATGCCGAGGAAGGCGAGACGCTGGTCGTCGACGCCGTGATCCTCGAACTCGAATAGGAACGCATGAATGGCTTACGAAAACATCACCGTCGACACCAAGGGCGCCGTCACCGTGGTGACGCTGAACCGCCCGCAGGCGCTGAACGCGCTCAACACCGCGGTGCTGGGCGAGCTCACCGAGGCGCTCGCCGCTTTCGATGCCGATGACAGCCAGCGCTGCGCCGTCATCACCGGGTCGGGCGACAAGGCCTTTGCCGCGGGCGCCGATATTAAGGAAATGGCGGACAAGCCGGCCGCCGATTTCTACCTCGAGGATTTCTTCGCCGGCTGGAACGCAATGACCGCGAAGACGCGCAAGCCTTGGATTGCGGCGGTGAACGGCTTTGCGCTGGGCGGCGGGTGCGAGCTCGCCATGATGGCGGACTTCATCATCGCATCCGAGAATGCGCGCTTCGGCCAGCCCGAGATCAAGCTGGGCGTTGCCCCCGGCATGGGCGGCAGCCAGCGCCTCACCCGCGCTGTCGGCAAGGCGAAGGCGATGGATCTGTGCCTGACGGGTCGAATGATGGACGCCGCGGAAGCCGAGCGGGCCGGTCTGGTCTCCCGCGTGGTGCCGCATGAAGAGCTGATGGACGAGGCGATGAAGGCCGCCGAAGCCATCGCCGGAATGCCGCCCATGGCCGCGATGGTGAACAAGGAACTGGTCGACGCCGCCTTCGAGACGACGCTGAGCCAGGGGATGCTACACGAACGCCGCCTGTTCCAGATCCTCACCGCGACGGAGGACAAGGCCGAGGGCATGAAAGCGTTCGTCGAAAAACGCGAGGCGAACTGGAAGGGTCGATAACCCGCATACGCCTCGGCGGAACCGCGCCCCGCCCGTTGGACTTGTTGCAGATGAGGGCGTAGAGCGCCCGGCAACAAGTTACATTTGCAACGGGATTGGACCATGCGACAGATCGACCACGTCATTGCCGGGGGCACCGGCTCCGCAGGCGCAGCACGCACGCACAAGGTGTGGAACCCCTCCACCGGTGAAGTGCAGGCCGAAGTCGCGCTGGGCGATGCCGCGCTGCTCGACAAGGCGATTGCTAAGGCGAGGGAAGTGCAGCCCGGTTGGGCCGCCACCAATCCGCAAAAGCGCGCACGGGTGATGTTCGCCTTTAAGCAGCTGCTGGAAGAGAACATGCAGGAGCTCGCCGAGTTGCTGTCCAGCGAGCACGGCAAGGTGATCGACGATGCCAAGGGCGACGTGCAGCGCGGGCTCGAAGTCATCGAATATGCATGCGGTATCCCGCAGGCGCTGAAAGGCGAGTACACGAACGGCGCGGGTCCGGGCATCGATGTCTATTCCATGCGCCAGCCGCTTGGCATCGGAGCGGGCATCACGCCGTTCAATTTCCCCGCCATGATTCCGATGTGGATGTTCGGCATGGCGATCGCGGCGGGCAACGCCTTCATCCTCAAACCGTCCGAGCGCGATCCCAGCGTGCCTGTTCGCCTCGCCGAACTGTTCCTGGAGGCCGGGGCGCCCGAAGGGTTGCTGCAAGTCGTGCATGGCGACAAGGAAATGGTCGACGCGATCCTCGACCACCCCGATATCGCCGCGGTCAGCTTCGTCGGCTCCTCCGACATCGCGCACTACGTCTACAATCGCGGCGTCGCGGCCGGAAAGCGGGTGCAGGCGATGGGCGGGGCGAAGAACCACGGCATCGTCATGCCAGACGCCGATCTCGACCAGGTGGTGAACGACCTGTCCGGCGCGGCATTCGGCTCCGCCGGGGAACGCTGCATGGCGCTGCCGGTGGTGGTGCCTGTCGGCGAGAACACGGCGGAGCGGCTGAAGGAGAAGCTGATCCCGGCGATCAACGCGCTGCGGGTCGGCGTCTCCAGCGATCCCGATGCCCATTACGGCCCCGTCGTCACACCCGAGCATCGCCAGCGCATCGAGGACTGGGTGACCACGGCGGAGAAGGAAGGCGGCGAGATCGTGATCGATGGCCGCGGCTTCAGCCTGCAGGGCCACGAGGACGGCTTCTTCGTCGGCCCCACGCTGATCGACCATGTCACGCCCGACATGGAAAGCTACAAGGAAGAGATTTTCGGCCCCGTGCTGCAGATCGTGCGCGCCAGGGATTTCGAGGAAGCGCTGCGCCTGCCGAGTGAGCATCAATACGGCAATGGCGTTGCTATCTTCACCCGCAACGGACACGCCGCACGCGAATTCGCGCACCGGGTGCAGGTCGGCATGGTCGGTATCAACGTGCCGATCCCGGTTCCGGTCAGCTATCACAGCTTCGGCGGCTGGAAACGCTCCGGCTTCGGCGATGCGGACCAATACGGCATGGAAGGCCTGCGCTTCTGGACCAAGGCCAAGAAGGTAACGCAGCGCTGGCCCGACGGCGGCGGCGACGGCTCCAACGCCTTCGTCATTCCGACCATGGGGTGATCATGACGCGCGGTCTTGCAGCTGTAGTTCTCGTATGGCTACTTGCGGCCTGCGCGGCGGTGCAACCGGAAATGCAAGAGCGACGCATTGCTCTGACATTCGATGATGTGCCGCGCGGCGCAGGCGCCTTTCTTCCTGTCAAGGACCGCGCGGATATGCTCCGCCAGGGGCTTCGCGACGCTGGTGTCGAGCAAGCGGCTTTCTTTATCAATCCGGGAAAGCTGGCCGAAAATCCGGAACGCGCGGCCGACATTATGGCCTATATGGCCGACGGCCATGTGATGGCGAACCATACCAGCACGCATCCCTCGCTGCGCGATCTCACCGTGCCGCAATTTCTAGCCGAAATAGACGCGGCGGAAGAATGGCTCGTGCAGCTCGACAATCACCGTCCATGGTTCCGCTACCCTTTCCTTAATGAAGGCGGCGGTGATGCTGCCAAACGCGATGGCGTTCGGGACGGACTGGCCGAGCGCGGCCTTCGCAATGGATACGTCACGGTGGATGCGAGCGACTGGTTTTACGAGGCAAATTCACTCGCCGCACAGCGGGCGAGGTACACGATCGACATGGATGCGCTTTGCGACCTGTTTGTGGAAAGCCATGTCGAGGCCGCCGATTTCTTCGATCGGCTGGCAATCGACGCCATCGGACGCTCCCCCGCACATGTCATGTTGCTGCACGAGGCGGATGTAACGGTGATGTTCCTCGGCGACCTGGTCGAAGCTCTCCAAGCGGATGGATGGACGATCATCCCGGCCGATGAGGCCTATGATGACGCGCTCGGTGCCTTCGCGGCCACTTACGATACGCCGAGCGCGCAAGGCACTCTAATCGAAATGGTGGCATGGGAACGCGGCTTGCCCGCACCGCGCTGGTATCCGCGTAACGACATTGCAGTCGCGCGCGCAGAATATGATCGTCGGGTGCTCGGCATCGAAGAAGGAGCAGCGGAGTGAGAAATGCTTTCATCGCTATGGTCATCCTGCCATTGGCAGCCTGTTCGCAGGATGCCGAAGCGCCGGTCGATAGCGAGGTCGCCCCGACCTCCGCCGATGATGACGAGGTGCTGAGTCAAGGCGAGACTTCGCTCGCCGACGAGACCGATGAAGGACCGACCCGTGCCGCCGTGCGGCTGGTCCCCGGCATCCCCGCGCCCTTTACAGGCGTATGGGACTACGCGGACGGCAACTGCGACGCCATGTCCGATCTCCGCATGGAAATCGAACCGCAGATGATCACCTTCTACGAAAGCATGGGCGAAGTGCAGCAAGTCGCGGTGGAAAGCCGGGATACCATCGTCGTCGATCTCAACATGGAGGGCGAGGGCGAACGCTGGAGCGAGAGCACGCGCTTCACGCTGGAAGATGACGGCGAGCGCCTGATCCCGACCGATGCCGATGGCGAGCAGCGTTGGGATCCGATGCCGCGCAAGCGTTGCCCGCAGGACCGCGCCGCGCGCTAGGCCTCCCGCTCGAACATCGCACCAGCGCCATGCCGGCCAGCATGGCGATCACGAAGACCGCCGCGCTTGCCGGTTCGATCGCAAGAGCGGCAAAGCCGGGCCCGGGGCACAGGCCGGCAATGCCCCAGCCGATACCGAACAGCGCCGCGCCGCCGATGAGTTTCGGCGTAAGGTCGCTCCTCGCCGGCAGGTGAAAGCCGGCTTCGAACAGGGGCCGCGCCATGCCCGGCACGAAGCGCCAGGCGATCGCCATCACGATAAGCGCGCCGCCCATCACGAAAGCGAGCGTCGGATCCCAGTCGCCGAACAGGTCGAGAAAACCGCGCACGCGCGCCGGATCGGTCATGCCGCCCACGGTCAGTCCCGCGCCGAAAACGGTTCCGGCGATCAGCGCGGTGAACCCGCGCATCATGACAGCACCGTCCAGCCCGCCGCCTTCATAAGCGCGACCGTGGCTATGCCTGTCGCCATGAAGACGAGCGTTGCGACGATGGAGCGAGCCGACAGGCGGCTCATCCCGCAAACGCCGTGCCCGCTTGTGCATCCGCTGCCGAGCCGCGTGCCGACCCCCACGACGAGGCCCGCAATCACAAGCGGGATCGGACCGGCAAAGCTCGGCTCCAACCCGCCGCTGTCGAGAGCGACGATCAGCGCGCCTAGCGGAAGGCCGAGGATGAAGGTCAGCGCGCCGCCGCGACCGATGCCGCTGCCGCCAAGTCCGGCGGCCTTTGCGGCTATGCCGGAAACGCCCGCGATCCGACCGAGGCCGAGAAGCACGATTGCCGCCGCCACGCCGATCAGTGCGCCACCCGCCAGCCCTGCCAGCGGTGCGGCGTCTGGAAAGCCCGGCAGCGTCATACCGCGTTCACCGGTATCTTGATGTAACTCACTCCGTTATCCTCCGGTTCGGGCAGTCGCCCTCCGCGAATATTCACCTGCACGCTCGGCAGGATCAGCGTGGGCATATCAAGCGTGGCATCGCGCGCGGTACGCATCGCGACGAATTCGTCCTCCGTCACGCCGTCCTTTACATGCACGTTGTGCTCTCGCTGAAGCGCGACGGTGGTTTCCCACGCATATTCATCCCGCCCCGGCGCCTTGTAATCGTGGCAGAGGAACAGCCGCGTTTCCCTTGGCAGGGCAAGTATGCGGCGGATGGAGCGGAACAGTTGCCGCGCATCGCCGCCGGGGAAATCGGCCCGCGCCGTGCCGAAATCGGGCATGAACAGCGTATCGCAAACGAAAGCTGCGTCGCCGATGATGAAGGCCATGTCGGCAGGCGTATGACCGGGCACGTGCAGCGCGATGCCCTTAAGTTCGCCTATCGAGAACGCTTCGCCATCGCAGAAAAGATGATCGAATTGCGATCCGTCACGTTCGAAATCGGTGCCGGCGTTGAACAGCTTTCCGAACACCTCCTGCACCCGGATGATGCCTTTCCCGATGGCCAGCTTCCCGCCCAGTTTTTCCTGCAGGTAAGGTGCGGCGGAGATGTGATCGGCATGCGCGTGCGTCTCGATATGCCAGGTGACGGTGAGATCGTTCGCGGCGACGTATTCGACGATCCTGTCGGCCGATCCGTTCGATGTCCTGCCGGAAGCCGCCTCGTAATCGAGCACGGAATCGATCACGGCCGCCTCGCTGGTGGCAGGATCGCTGACGACGTAGCTGACCGTATTGGTCGCTTCGTCGAAAAACCCCGCAATGTTCGGCCTCAGGCACGTATCCGAACGCGCGCAAAGGATTTGCGCAGTCGCGGCATCGCGCGCCTCGTCCAATTCGTTCATCGCTCGGCCTCCTCGCGTTTCAGCATGGCCAGCGTCGCGAAACTTGCGAGCCAGTGGGAGCCCATATAGTGGCCGTCCACTGCACCCAAAGAGGCGACAAGGTGGCGCTCGGCATAGCCACCGCCAAGGTCGAGCGCGCGCCAGCACCAGGCGCGGGTGAGGTTCACCCCGTCGAGATGCGCGGCCTTGCCGTCGCTGGGATCGGTAACGCTGACCGGGACGAAAAGCGCCTCCGGCTCGCCGCGATCGAGCTTCGGAAGGAACGCAGCGAACCAGTCGGCGAAATCTGCTGGTGGAAGCACGCGCTTCATCAGCACGGCCTCGATGAGCAGCGGCGGCAGGAACTCGTCCCCGCCCGTTCCTGCAAAGCGCATGTCGCGATCACTGCCGTAGAAGCGCCGCGCCTGATTCTCGATCAGCTCCGCGAGATCGGTATCGCGCTTGCGCGCCCATTCGAGGGTGAGCGTCAGCGCAAAGGCCGTGTTGGCGTGCGCGCCGTGACGAATCGGCCCTGCCAGCGTAGCCAGATAGTCTCGCCACCCGGCTGCGAAATGCTGTGCGAGCGGAGAGATATGTCCGGCCCAGTCGCGATCCTCGTGCCGCCTCGCCTCCAGATGGAGGTAGAGCAGCCACGCCCAGCCATAGGGCCGCTCGAAGCTGCGCGCCGCGGGGCGCTGGGCGTAGGCAAGCTCCGCCTGCAATGCCTCTGCAGTAAGAGTGTGCTGTGCCAGAGTGTCGATCTCCATCGCTTCGGGCATGTCGGGATACATGCGGCGAAGCGTCAGCAGCATCCACCAACTGTGGACGCAGCTATGCCAGTCGAAACTGCCGAAGAAGGCCGGATGAAGCGCGCGCGGACTGGCGACATCGCCGGGCCCGTCCATTACGTGATCGAGCTTGTTGGGATATTCGCGCGTGACATGGCTCAGCGCTATCGCGGCGAAGCGGGCAGCGGTGGTGCGGTCCAGTTTCATTCCGGCGTCCCGTAGCCACCACCACCGGGCGTGCGGATGACCACCACGTCTCCGGGCGACACGTCCACCGCGCCGCCCGCGCCCAACGTGCTGATCGACCCGTCCTCATGCTCGATGAAGGTGTCTCCCGTCTCGGCGTCCTCGCCTCCAGCGATTCCGCGCGGGGCGACAGTACGGCGATTGGCGAGCATCTGGACCTGCATCGCCTCGAGAAAGGCAATGCGCCTTGTCACGCCGTCTCCGCCGCGATGTTTTCCCGCGCCGCCCGATCCC
The DNA here is from genome assembly GCF_003605475.1 of Aurantiacibacter aquimixticola. Lineage (NCBI taxonomy): Bacteria > Pseudomonadati > Pseudomonadota > Alphaproteobacteria > Sphingomonadales > Erythrobacteraceae > Aurantiacibacter > Aurantiacibacter aquimixticola. Next base: position 2,201,853 of record NZ_RAHX01000001.1, read on the forward strand.
TCGCGAATGGCGAAGCGTTCCACGCGGACCGGCAGCCGCGTCTCCAGCACTTCGGGATCGGTGAGGCGCGAATTGGTCATGTGAGTCTGCACCGCGCTCGCTCCGTCGAAGCCCGGCCCCGCGCCAGCTCCACCGCAGATGGTTTCGTAATATTGATGCTCGGCATTGCCAAAGGTGAGGTTGTTCATCGTCCCCTGCGACGGCGCGAGCGCACCGCAGGCGGCCAAGATCGCATCGGTGACCACCTGGCTCGTCTCGACGTTGCCCGCAACCACCGCGGCGGGCGGCTCGGGCGCGAGCATGGAGCCTGCCGGAATGCGCAGCTCTACCGGGCGCAGGCAGCCATCGTTGAGCGGCACGTCGTCCTCTATCAAGCAGCGAAGTGCGTAGAGCGTGGCGGCACGGGTGATGCTGGCGGGCGCGTTGAAATTGTCGGGCAGCTGTTCGCTGGTGCCGGTGAAGTCCAACACGGTGGATCGCGACTTGCGGTCGATCGAAATGGCAACGCAGACCTTGGCACCGTTGTCCATCGCATAGGAAAAGCTGCCTTCCGGAAGGCGCGCCAGCAGATCGCGCACCGCCGCTTCGCCATTGTCGAGCACATGGCCCATGTAAGCGGAAAGCATCTCGCCAGAATGCTCGCCTGCCGCTGCGGCGAGCAGATCGGCTCCGCGCGCGCATGCCGCAAGCTGCGCTTTCAGATCGGCGATGTTGCGATCGACGTTTCTGGCCGGGTGCGGACCCCCGCCGAGCCTCCCGCGCACCTCGCTGTCCCTGAAATGCCCCTCATCGACCAGCAGCACATCGTCGAGCCGGATGCCCTCGTCATCGATCGTCTTGCTGCCGGGAGGCATGGAACCGGGCGCAGTGCCGCCGATGTCTGCATGGTGCCCGCGCGCTGCGACGAAGGCGTCCGGCGCGGTGCTGTTATCGCTCCAGAACACCGGCACGATCACCGTAATATCCGGCAGATGCGTCCCGCCGTGATAGGGATCGTTGAGGCAATAGGCATCGCCGCGCCGGATGCCGCGCTCGGTGCCGGAACGGCTCTCCATCACCCGCCCGATGCTCGCCGACATGCTGCCGAGGTGCACCGGAATATGCGGCGCATTGGCGATGAGCGCGCCTTGCGCATCGAATAGGGCGCAGGAGAAATCGAGCCGTTCCTTGATGTTCACAGAGGTGGCGGTCGCTTCCAGCACGACGCCCATCTCTTCGGCTATGGCCATGAAAAGATTGTTGAAGATCGAAAGGCGCAGGGGGTCTACTTGCGTTTCTTTGGCCAGCTTGCGTGTCACCGGCGTGGCCCGGATCAGGATCAGCGATCCGTCCGCGGCACTCTCGGCCCGCCAACCGTTTTCCAGCACGGTGGTCGAACCCGACGCCGGGATGACCGCGGGGCCCTCGATCGGCTCGGCAAGTGGGTCGATGGCATATTCCGAAAGGCCGCCGCTCTCGCCGCGCCCCTCCACGGTTATGGCATCGAGGATCACTTCGGCATCGGCATCGGACCATCCGAAGCGACGGCGATGCTCCTCGCGAAATTCGCTTTCGGCATTTTGCGAGAGCGGCATATCGAGAGCGGTATCGCTTCCCTTAAAGCGCAACCGCAGCCGACCGATCTGCGTCGTCCGGTCCGCCGGTATTCCCTGCGCCAGGAGTTCCGCGCGAACATCGTCCCCAAGCGCTTCCAGGACCGGCTGAAAGTCTTCGACGAGAGGCTGAACCACACCGCGCTCGCGCAGCGCCACGACCGGCGCGAGCCCGATGCCATACGCGCTCAGCATCCCGGCAAGGGGGTGTATGAGCACGGTCGAGATGCCGAGTTCATCCGCAACGCGGCAGGCGAATTGTCCACCGGCCCCGCCAAAGCAGGCAAGAGCATGCGTGGTCACGTCATGTCCGCGCGCCGTACTGATCTTGCGGATGGCATTGGCCATCTCGTCCACCGCCAGGGCGAGGAAATTCTCGGCCAGCGCCTCGGCCTCGATCGGTGGCGAAAGGTCGTCGCGGACCTCCTCCAGCCGCGCGCGAGCGGCGCTGACATCCAGCGGCTCCGTGCCATTCGTACCGAACACTCGTGGAAATTGCGCCGGATCGATGCGACCTAGCACGAGATTGCAATCGGTCACCGTCAGCGGGCCACCCTTGCGATAGCAGGCGGGGCCCGGATCGGCACCGGCACTTTCCGGCCCGACGCGCAGGCGCTGACCGTCGAAACGGCAGACCGAGCCTCCGCCCGCCGCAACGGTGTGCACTTGCATCATCGGCGCGGCGATGCGGATGCCGGCGACCACGCTTTCTCCCGTCCGCTCATATTCGCCGGCGAAGTGGCAGACATCTGTGCTGGTCCCGCCCATGTCGAAACCGATCAGCCGCGAATATCCTAGTCGTCGCGCCGTCTCGACCATGCCCACCACACCGCCCGCCGGGCCCGAAAGCACCGCATCCTTGCCGCGAAAGGCGTTGGCATCGGCAAGGCCGCCATTGGATTGCATGAAGCGCAGCGTGCCATGCTCCGGCAATCGCCCCGCCAGCTGCTCGACATAATTCCGGATGACGGGCGAGAGATAGGCGTCGGCGATGCTGGTATCGCCTCGTGGCACCAGCTTGATGAGCGGGGACACCTCATGGCTGGCGCTCACCTGTGTGAAGCCGAGTTCTTGCGCGATCGCGGCCAGTCGGCGCTCATGCGTCGAATGTTTCCAGCCATGCATCAGCACTATGGCGATCGCTTCCACACCTTTTGCGCGCAAGGTCGCAAGCTCTTGCCGGGCGGCATCCTCGTCCAACTCGCGCAGCACCTCTCCATCTGCCGCGACGCGCTCGCCGATTTCGACCACATGCCGTTCGAGCCGTTCGGGCTTGCGGATATCGAGCGCGAAGATGTCGGGGCGCGCCTGATTGCCAATGGCAAGAGCGTCGCGATGTCCGGCCGTGATGGCGAGAGCGACCTCGGCGCCTCGCCGCTCCAGCAGGGCATTCGTCGCGATCGTCGTACCTATTCTGAGTTCGGCAATCGGCGCGCCTGGAAATTGCGCTTCGTGGGCATCGATGATGCGTTTCACCGCCTCGCTCGCAGCGTCTTCGTAATTCAGCGGATCGTTCGAAAGCAGCTTTGCCGTCGTCAACTGCCCATCGGGCAATTGCGCGACGACGTCGGTGAATGTGCCGCCGCGATCGATCGCGAAGCGATAGGAGCCAGTCATGCGACGTCCCTATGCGCAAGGGTCGGTCTCGCCAAGCGCGAGCTTGGGCTTGCACCGCATGGAATATCGCCTAACGCATTGGCACAAGCTGTAAAAACAGATGAGGGACATGATGAAGTCCGAGCGTGACCGTTTTCCGCTGACCGGGCATTTCCTGATGGGCCGACTGCGCGATGCGATGTCGGAAGAGGAAAAGGCGACTGTCGAATCGCTGATCGAAGAAGTCGCCGAGTTCGAGACGGCCGAGGAAATCCTCGGCCGTGGCCAATTGTGCGATCGCTCCACGATGCTGATAGACGGCTTCATGCTGCGCGCGGTCAATACGCAGGATAGGCGATATATCGTCGGTGTGCAGGTGCCCGGCGATTTCGTCGATTTGCACGCCTTTGCGCTCAAACGGCTCGATCACGACATTGTCACGCTAGGCAGGGTGAAGGTCGGCTTTACCACGCATGAGCGCATCAAGGACGTCATGCAGACCAATCCGCACCTTGCGCGGCTGATGTGGTTCTCGACCTTGCTTGATGCGGCTATTCACCGCGAATGGATCATGAAGATGGAGCAATTGCGCGCGCCCCAACGCGTGGCGCATGTCTTTTGCGAGATCTGGAAGCGGCTCGATTTCGTCGGTCTAGGCGAAGAGGGAAAGATCACCACGCCGCTTATCCAGCAGGATCTCGCCGACATGTGCGGGACCACGGCAATCCACATGAATCGTGCGCTGACCGAATTGCGGGACAGCGGTCTTGCGGATTTCCGCCGCGGCACGATTACCGTGCCGGATCGAAAGCAACTCGAAAAATACGGCGTTTTCGACCCGGCATATCTCTACGGCGAAGGTGTGCTCGGACTGCGGGGAGAGCTTTCGATCGGCATGGATTAGCGGACGCCGACCGGTATCTGCACATCGTCTTCCAGCGTTGCGATATCCCGTTCAACATGCGCAACCGACGCCATGGGCAGATAATGCGGTAAGCGGTCCTTGCACTCGGCTCGCTTCAGGCGAAAGCGCTTTTCCTCGACGAGGTCGATGATGCCGACACGCTCGCCATCCGCATCCACCACGATCATGTCCTCCCGAATTTGCGATTTTTCGAACATGAACTTTCTTTCAAAAACATAAGGTTGCGTTTCGATAACGCCTTCGCGCGAGAGACGGTTCCGCAGATCGTCGCGCGGGGAAAACGGCTTGCGCGCGGGGTTCGTTAGAACCTACCTTCGGCTCGCGCGTATAGGACAAACGGCAAATTCGGAGGGCGTGCCATCATGGCGACAGGCGGGTACAGCACAGCGAGAAAGAAGCTCGACTGGAAGCTGGTCGTCCTGATCGTCATCCTCCATGTCGCAGCGCTCGCCGGACTGGCGCGCTTGCTCGCGCCGCAATTCACCGCCGACATCATCGAAGGCGCGACAACATTCGTTTCCGTGGATGTGCGCGAGATCGTCGAACCCGAGGTGGAGCCGAGCATATCTCCGCCTGCCCCGGACGAAGGCGCGGCGGGCAATGTCGGGCAGGAGGCAACCCCGCGCGAAGTGGTTGCGCCGGAGCCGGAGATCGAATTGCCGCGACCCAGCCCAGCACCGCGTGCTTCCTCGACCGGTACGGCGAATCGTTCCGGCGCGCGCGATCGCGGCGATGGCACCGGTGCGGGCGGCGAAGGCAGCGGCACGGGCAGTGGGCGCGGGGGATCGGGCACGGGCGGCGCAGTGGCCGTCAGGCCGTCCGTGCGTTCGGGAGAGCTGAACGAGGCGCGCGATTTCCCGATACCGGAAGGCGGGCGGCAAGCCCGGCTGGGCCGATCCGTGACAGTGCAGTTTATCGTCACCACCGATGGGCGGGCCCGCAATTGCACCGTTGCCAACACCCAGGTCGACGCGACCACGACAGCGCGGGTCTGCCCACTCGTCATCGAGAAAATTCGCTTCAACCCGGCCACCACGGCCGACGGAACGCCGGTCGAGGCGCGCTATGGCTACCGTGTCGATTTTCGAGCGCGCAGCTGAGGCAAGGCTTGCACTTGCCGAGGCAATTCAACAGGGCGTTGCCATGAACGATATCCATCCGGTGATCATGTGTGGGGGCAGCGGCACGCGTCTGTGGCCACGCAGCCGCAAGTCCAAGCCGAAACCGTTCCTACCTCTGGTGGGTGAGACCACCCTGTTCGAACAGACCCTTGCACGATGCGAAGGCGAGGGTTTTGCCGCTCCCGCCATCGTCACCGGCACGGCGCATCTGCCGCATGTCGAGGCGCAGCTCGGCGAACGCGATGCGCGCGTGGTGGTGGAGCCGGAAGCGAAGAACACCGCCGCGGCCATCGCGCTTGCAGCGCTGGTGCTGCCGGAGGATGCCGTGATGCTGGTCTGCCCGAGCGACCACCATATCGCCGATGTCGCCGCCTTTCGTGCCGCCACGCAGGCCGCCGCATCCTTGGCGCGGGATGATCGCATGGTCGCTTTCGGGATCACGCCGACGCACCCGGAAACGGGATATGGCTACATCCTGCGCGGCGATCGTTTGGGTGAAGGCTTTGCTGTCGAACGGTTCGTCGAAAAGCCCGATCTGGAGCGCGCGAACGAATTCCTCGCCCATGGCGGTTATAGCTGGAATGGCGGCATTTTCGCCTTCCGCGCTGGCGCTTTCATGGACGATTTGCAACTGCATCGCCCGGCGCTTGCCGAGGCGGTGCGCCGCTCTGTCGTCGAAGCCAGAGAGGATGGCGCTCGGCTTCATCCCGCACCGGCGCCCTTTGCCGAAATCGAAGGCGAATCCGTCGATTACGCCGTGATGGAAGAGACGCAGCGTGCCGCAATGGTGCCTGTCTCCATGGGCTGGTCCGACATTGGCGGCTGGCCCGCATTGCGCGATACAAGGGATGGCGACGCCGACGGAAACCGCGCGCGCGGATCGGTCGAACTGGTCGATTGCCGAGGCGTGCTTGCCGATACAGACGGGCCGCGCATTTCCGCCATCGGGCTGGAGAATGTCGCCATCGTGGTGGACGGCGATGAGGTGCTCGTGACCAGCATGGCGGGCGCTCAAAAGGTCGGGAAACTGGATGGAGCGAGCAACCAGTGAACGAAATTCTCACCAATCCCGACGGCACGATGATCGCGCAGACCATTCAGCTGGCGCTTGCGCCCGTGTTCGTGCTTGTCGCTATCGGCAGCATTATCGGCTCGCTGACACAACGCCTGGGCCGCGTGGTCGATCGCAGCCGCCAATTGCAGGATCAGTACGAGGCGACCGAAGGGCAGGCGCATGACAAGATCGTGCGCGAAATCCGCTCGCTCGACGAACGGATCGCGCTGATCGGCCACGCGCTGCGGCTAATGGTAATGGCCAGCATATCCATCGGTATCACGGTGATCATTCTGTTCGTCGAGGAGTTCGCCAATCTTGGCATCAACGTCTTCGCCGCCGGTGCCTTCATCATCGCCATCTGCCTGCTGATGTGGGCGCTTCTGCTGTTTCTGAAAGAGACGCGGCTGGCGACCGAGGTGCTGCGGATCGACGACATGTATCTCGAAAGCGACCGCGACCTGGAGCTTTAGTCGTCCCGGTCCTTTGGCGGCGCGATCAAGTGCTGCCCGCTCTGCCTGATCGCCCCTTCGACCATCGGTTTGATGAAGCCGAGCGCGGGTGGCAGCATGATCTGAAACACCAGCTGGGTGTCCTCGATATCGACATGGCCGCGGATCATCTGGCCCATGGCGTTGATCGACATTCCCATGCGGTCCTCGCTCGGCCAGTCGGTCTCGATCTCAGCCAAGCCGCCGGGAATGTAGTCCGCGATCTCGTGACTGTTTTCGCGCAGGCGACGGCGCACTTCGTCACGGCCCAGATCGTGGGGAATGGCGACGTTCATGTCTTTCGCGCCTTCTTGGCCTCGAAGTCGGGCAGCGGCACGCCGGAGCCCTGATCGTCCGCCGAAACCGCCTCGGCATCGCCGTAGCGGTATTCGAGATAACGGCTGCGAATGGCGAGATCGTCCAGCGACCCTTCGGCCAGTTGGCGGGTGACGCTGTCTATTTCCTTGCTGATTTTGCCAAGGCTGTCGACCAGCTGCCGATCCGGGGTCGTACCAACCCGCTCCTCGCGGCGCAGATGATCCGGAATGCGGCGATAGCCCTCGATGGTTTCGGGCAGATGCTCGCCCACCAGCTTGCGCACTTCGGCCGCGGCAGGGTGAGCGGGGTCGATATGTTCTAGCTGCTTGCCCAGCGCATCGAGCTGAACGCCCATCTCCTCGACGATTTTCGCGGCGGCGGCGGGAAGGGCGGGGCGCTGGTGCTCCAGCCACAATTCGGTGCGCGCGACCAATTGCCGCGCATCCTGCGTGCGCGTGAGGTCGGCCCGCTTCGGGATCTTCACCTTGGGATAGTTTGCGAAGATGAAGGCAGCGACCACGATGGCGAAGGCCGCCATCATCACGCCTGCAAAACCGATGCCGTTGAGGATGATGCCAGCGACGCTCGCCGCCATGAAGATCGCCAGCACGGCCGCGCCGAAAAGCCCGGCGCGCTTCAGCAGGTTCTTAGTTTTCAGCCGTTTCGAGCCGCGCCCGATGCTGCGCCCCTCTAGCCGATGCCGTCCGCCCGCCTGATTGTCGCGCAGCACGGCGCGGCTGTCTGACAGGATGCGGTCGGACTGGCGGGTGAGGTCTTCGGCCATCAGCTGCTCTCGAGGCTCAGCAGCCCGCTATCGTTCACCTGCTGCGCGGCTTGGGCCTGGCCTTCGGCGCGGGCGATATAGCCTTTCGACTTCTCGACTTCGGTCGAGAGCACGTCCACGGTCTGCTTCATGCTGTCGAGCGCGCGCAGCTTGAAGCTGTCGACCTCGTCCATCGTGTCGTAGATGTTCTGGAAGGCGCGCTGCAGCGTTTCCATCGGGATGGTGCTGCTGGCCGCCTGTTCGTGGATCTTCGCGGTGTTGTCACGCAGCATCTCGCCGGTGGAATCGATGATGCCGGCCGTCGTCTGGTTGAGCGCGGTGATCTGGCCGAGCACCAGCTTCTGGTTCGTCATCGCCTGCGCCACCGTTACGGCCGTGCGTAGCGCACCGACCGTGGTGGTGCTGGCGCGGTCGACGCCCTTCACCAGCTCGACATTGTTCTTCTTGACCAGATCCAGTGCGAGATAGCCCTGCACGGAGACCGCCATCTGCGTGAGAAGATCCTGCGTGCGCTGGCGGACATAGAACAGCGCCGTCTCGCGAATGGCCTTGGCCTTTTCCGGATCGGACGCGTCGAGTTCGGCGGCCTTTTCCTCCAGCTCGCCGTCCAGCGTCTTGGCGATGTGGATCATCTGTTCGAGCTTGCCCATCGCTTCCCACAGCTTTTGCCGCTCCACGTCGATGGCGGCGTTGTCCATGATCAGCTCGTCCTTGCCGCTCGACAGGCGGGCGAGGATCGACTGGATATGCCCCTGGGCGGAGGTGTAGCTGTCGAAGTAATTCTTCAGGCGATTGCCGAAGGGGATGATGCCGAACAGCTTGCGACCGGAAAGCTTGCCCTTGCGGCCGGGATCTAGATCTTCGACCGTCCGGCGCAATTCCGCCAGATCGGTGCCGACATTGCTGTCCGCATCCATTGCGCGCACGGGCCGATCGAGGAAGCGGTTGGACATCTGGCTGGCCGCCATGATTTCCTTGCGGCCCATATTGGTGATCTGATCGACCTTCTTGCCGAAGTCGGGGGAATTGGCATCGAGCGCAACGAGTTCGTTGACGAAACCGTCCACCTTCTCTTGCAGCGCGCTCTTCTTCTCTTCGCTGACGGGCACGAGACCCGCAGCCTTTTCCGGCGCGACGACGGGCACGGGATCGGGCGGCGTCAGCTCCAGATCGTTTTCGGTCTTGGTCGTCGTCTGGTTCGTGGTTGCCATCGCGCGCGAATTCCCTTCCTCTTCCTGCCCACTGTATTAGGCATGCAAGACACATTTTCAAGCTTTGTGCAAAGCGAGTTTCCGCGATATCGCGCGCCAATGCAAATGGCGATTGTCCGAGGGAGCAGGGCGCGATGGCACAGGAACTAACGGTATTGGCGCTGGCGGGCGTGCTGCTGCTCGTCCACATCTTCACCGCGACGCATTTCAAGACGAAGCAATATGGCGTGGATTGGAACACCGGCGCGCGGGACGAGGACACGCCGCCGCTGAACGATCTTGCTGCGCGGCTGGACCGCGCTCGCGGCAATTTTCTCGAGACGCTGCCGCTTGCGATCATAGCGCTGGGCGGTGTGGTTGTGGCGGGCAAAGCCACCGACCTTACCGCTATCGCCGCGTGGGTGTGGCTCGGCGCGCGGGCCGTCTATCTGCCGCTATATTGGAGCGGCGTCGCCATCTGGCGCACCGTTGTCTGGAGCGTGGCGCTGCTGGCGCTGCTCTATCCGCTCGGTATGCTGCTGCTGGGCTAAGCCGCCAGCTTCAGCGGCTCGATCTCGCCCGAAAGGTACAGCTTCTTTGCCTTGGCGCGGCTGAGCTTGCCCGAACTCGTGCGTGGCAGCGTCCGCGGGGGGACGAGTTCGACGACACAGCTCATGCCCGTGACGGAGCGGACTTTGTCGGCGATCTGATCACGCAGCTTCACGCGCTCGTCCGGGTCGGAAACGCGGCAATGGACGAGCACGGCAGGCGCTTCCTCGCCATTCTCGGTTTCCACTGCGAAGGCGGCGATGTCGCCGTGGTTGAAGCCGGGCAGCTGCTCCACGGCCCATTCGATATCCTGCGGCCAATGGTTCTTGCCGTTGATGATAATCATGTCTTTCGCGCGGCCGACGATGAACAGATAGCCGTTGGCCATATAGCCCATGTCGCCTGTGTCGAGCCATCCGCTGACCAGGCAATCCTGCGTCGCGGTTTCGTCGCGGAAGTAGGAGTGCATGACGCTGGGGCCGCGGCACCAGACCTTGCCGATCTGGTGATCGCTCTTTACCTCGTCATTTTCACCGCGGATCTCGACATCCATGTCGGGCAGCGGCTTTCCGCAATTGACGATCGCGCGGTAACGGGCGGGGCGGGAGAGATCGCGCGGGCTACCGGAAAGCCGCTCTTCCTCCACCAACTCCACCTTGATGCCTTCGCCCGGCGGCATGACGGTGACGGCCAGCGTCGCTTCGGCAAGGCCGTAGCTTGGCGTGAACGCGCCCGCCTTGAAACCCGCATCGGCAAAGGCGTTGACGAATTGCTGCATCACGTCGGGCCGGATCATGTCCGCTCCATTGCCCGCCAGCCGCCAGCGCGACAGGTCGAACCGGTCTGCCACATGGCTCTGGCTGGAAATCCGCCGCGCGCAGATGTCGTAGCCGAAGGTTGGCGAATAGCTCATCGAATTGCCCGGATTGCGACTGATCATGTCAAGCCAGGCAAGCGGGCGGCGGGCAAAATGCTCGGTCTTCAAATAATCGACGCTGACCTGGTTGCCGATCATGGACAGGAAACAGCCGACGAGGCCCATGTCGTGGTAGAGAGGCAACCAGGTCACCCCGCGATCGCCTTCGCCGATATGCATGGTGGTCGCGTGGCCGTAGAGATTGTGCAGCAACGCACGGTGAGTAACGGCGACGCCGGTAGGAAAGCGCGTGGAGCCGGAAGAATATTGCAGGTAGCAGATATCGTCGGGATCGGCATCGGGCAGCTGCGTGTCGGGCGCGTCATGGCCTGCGAATTCGTCCCAGTTCTGCCCGGTGCAGCCCTGCCTGTCGGCGGCGGCCTTCGCCAGCTCGTCGATTTCGGCGGGGTAGAGCAGCAGCTTCGGATCGCTGCTCGAAAGCTGCACGCCGAGCTGTTCGATATAGCTGTCCTTGCCGCCGAAGGTGGTCGGCAGCGGCAGCGGAACCGGCCAGGCCCCGGCATAGACGCAGGCGCAGAACATGGCTGTGAACTCGGGGCTGGTTTCCGCGATCAGCGCCACGCGATCGCCCTTTTCGATACCCATGCCGATCAGGCGCCGGGCATGCTCCAGCGCGTTCTCGCGCATTTCGCTGAAGGTATAGACCCGCTCCAGCGTGCCGCGTGCATCGTGAAAATTCATGCCCTTTTCGCTTTTCGCGGCGTAATCGATCGCCTCGTTGAACGTCGCGAAATCGGATCGACGGCGCGGCAGCGGGCAATCGTTGGGCGTTGGCGTGAGCGCGGGCGTGATCTGGGGGGTGAGTTCGGTCATGCGGAAGCTGTGAACCCTCATAGATGTATGGCGCATTGTGCGCTCTTTCGGCGCTGTGTCGCCTTGTAAAAAAGCGGTGTCGGATACACCGACCCCGCCGTAACGCTTTCCCATTTGAGGGGAAGTGTGGCACGAATAAGGCCAATGCAAGGCAATCGACAAGCGCGCAAACGGGTCCGCACGCCGCCAAAGCCGCTGACACGCGCGGTTCTGGAGGAGTTGGCGCTTGCCTATGTGGCGCGTTTTGCGACCAGCGCGGGAAAGCTGGAGCGGTATCTGCAGCGCAAATTGCGCGAGCGCGGGTGGAGCGAGGACGAGCCGGACGGGGCGGATGTCCCCGCCCTGATCTCTCGTTTCGTGGACAAGGGCTATGTCGATGACGAGGCCTATGCCCGCATGCGCTCGTCAGATCTGCTGCGGCGCGGCTATGGCGCGAACCGTGTGCGCCAGGCGCTCGGCGAAGCGGGGATTGTGGAAGGCGTGCGCGAAAGCGTGCAGCCGGGCGAGGCGGCGCGGAGGCGTGCGGCCCTTCACATGGCGCGCAAACGGCGCTTCGGCCCTTTCGCCGTTCAGCCTGCCGATAGGGAAAAACGGGAAAAACAGATTGCGGCGCTGCTGCGTGCGGGCCACAGCTTCGATCACGCACGCGCCGTGCTTGAAGCGGAAAGCGAGGAGCGGGCCGAAGAATGGCTCGCCGAAGCGGAGGAATGGGAAGAATGACTAGCATTGGCAAACTGTCGCTAATGGCCGCTTCGGCCGCACTGATGGCCTGCTCCCCGCAGGCTGCCGAGCAGGTGCCGGAGCCCACGCAAGCCGCCGCTCAGCAGGACAATGTCTCGCCCGCCGGGCTTGAAATCATTCCCGTCACCGTCACCACGGACGATGGCACGCATGTCTTCACCACCGAAGTGGCTGCGACCACGGAAGAAAAGGCCCGCGGCATGATGTTCCGCACCGAGATGGCCCCGGACGAGGCGATGATCTTCCCATACAATGTGGCTGAAATGCTCGGCTTCTGGATGCGCAACACGGTTCTGCCGCTCGACATCATCTTCATCGCCGAAGACGGAACGATCATCAATATCGAGGACGGCGTCCCCTATAACGAGACGAGCGTGCGCTCAGCCGCGCCGGCAGTCGCCGTGCTGGAGATCATCGGGGGTCGCGCCGAAGAGCTTGGTATCGAGGCTGGCGACCGCGTGGAATGGTGACTTCATTTTCTCTCGCTGCAGATCGCTGCGCGATCGCCTTCGAGGCGGCGGCCTGACCGGCCGGCGCGCATTCGCGCTTGCCCCGTCCGCGTTGCGGCGGCGATCTGGCAATGCCTATTGGAGTGACGGGAATATGCGGCTAATGGCGCGGCCATGAATTTGCTCAAGAAGATCTTCACCTGGTGGGAAGGCGCCACGATCGGCACGTCGCTCTTCACCTGGCGGCGCGGCGAGCATGTCGGCACCGATGCGCAGGGCAACAAGTACTATCGTTCGCGGAACAAGCGCGACCTCGCAACCGACGGGTCTTACACCGGCAAGGAACGGCGCTGGGTGATCTACGATGGCCCGAACGATTCCAGCCGCGTTCCTGCCGAATGGCATGGTTGGCTGCATGGCGCATTTGACGATACGCCGGAAAGCTTCCTGCCGCCGCCCAAGATCTGGGAAGCCGACTTCACGCCCAATGCGACCGGCACCGACAAGCGATACCTGCCCGCAGGTGCACTGGAGCGTGGCGGCAAGCGGGCGCAGGCGCGCGGCGATTACGAAGCATGGACGCCCGAGGGGTGAGACTGCGCCGCACCGCCGGGCTTATCGCCGTTCCGCTGGTGCTTGCCGCCTGCAATAACGACGCGCCCGAACCCGAAGCGCAGCAGACCGAAATTCCAGAGGAACTGCAGACCGACGAGGCCGATGCGCCCGCCATCGCCGTGGACGGTATCGGCACGCCGATGGGAGAGCGCGTGGCAACGCTCGGCCTTATCAACAAGCGCAACAATCTGAGCCGCGACATCGAAATCCGGCCGGGCGAATCGCAGCGTTTCGACGATGTGATCGTCCGCCTCTATGCCTGCGAGCGCACCGCGCCGTGGGAGGAGATACAGCAGACGGGCGGCTTCGTGCAGGTCTTCGTGAACGAGCGGCCGGAGGGCCAGGACGATCGACTGTGGAACCGCGTGTTCTCAGGCTGGCTGTTCAAGGAATCGCCCAGCCTCAACGTCGTCGAGCATCCGATTTACGATGTCTGGCTCAAGGATTGCGCGATGAGCTTCCCGGGCGAGGAAGAGGCCGTGGCCGACTCCTGACGAAACTCCGCCAGGGCGTCCGGCAGGGAGCAGCGCGGCTGCGCATCGCAGGCGTCGGCGAGCAAATCCTGATAGCGATCCCGCGTGATTTCGACGGCGCCGAGCGAGGCGAGATGTTCGGTCATGAATTGGCAATCGAGCAGCCGGAAATCCGCACGCCGCATCAGCGCCACCAGCCAGGCAAGCGCCACCTTGCTGGCATTATCCGCCCGTGCGAACATGCTCTCCCCGCAAAACACCCGCTCGAACGCGACGCCGTAAAGGCCACCCACAAGCGCGCCATCCTGCCAGCATTCGACCGAATGGGCATGGCCTTGGCGATGGAGATTGCGATAGCTGGCTTCGATGGTGTGGCTGATCCACGTTTCGGGATGATCGCGCCGCGGCTCGGCGCAGGCCTGCATCACCGCTCCGAAATCGCCGTCGATCCGCACCTCATACCGCTCGCTCTTCAGCACCTTCGCCAGCGATTTCGAAAGGTGGAAACCTTCCAGCGGCAGTATCGCACGGTTGCGCGGCTCGACCCAGAAGACTTCCGGATCCTCCCGCGAATCGGCCATGGGGAAGACCCCGCTGCGATAGGCGAGGAGAAGCACTTCGGGCGGAATCACGTTTGGCGACGGCGCGTGCATTGTTTGTATCCTATCACGACGCGCGCATCTGGTCGCTTGCCAATGCACCGCCGCCGATATAGAGGCGCCCATCGTTGCAGGGGTGTAGCTCAGTTGGTAGAGCATCGGTCTCCAAAACCGAGGGCCACGGGTTCGAATCCTGTCACCCCTGCCATTTTGTTTGCGATCCGACCTCCGTCGGATCGTCCTCGCCAGACGCGCAGCAAGCTGCGCCGCTGCGGTCGGGCATTTGCTCTCGCCTCGCTGCGCTCGGAGCTCCGCTGCGCTCGGAGCTCCGCTGCGCTCGGAGCTCCGCTGCGGGGCGGCTCGAAGGGCGACAACGACGCCCTTACACATCCGCACCTGTGCGTATCGCGCTGCTCCTTGCCAGCGCTGTCCCGGTTCGGCTCATCTCGTCGCGCGGAGGGAACCGCTTGGCGGCACGCGAATTGTAGGATGCGGACGGACCGCGAAACTTGAAGGAGTGCGACGTGTCGAGAATTTTCCGCAACAGCCGCCCCGACAGCTGGAGCAGCCCGCGTTTTCATAACGACCCGAGCATTCGTTCGATGTCGCATGGCAAGATTCTTCCGATGGAAGAGCCGGGCTTTCTGGCGAAACTGTTCGGCCGGCGCTGACGCCTGATATGGCAGAAAAAAGGGCCGCCGCTCGGGATGAGCGGCGGCCCTTTTTTCTGTGCGCCTTCGGAGCTGGAGGAGCGTCAGTACTCCTCCGGTTCCTCCGGCGTGTCGGCGGTATGCGTCGGCCCGGCATCCTTCTGGCCCTTCGCCAGCTTGAACACCACGCCAGACAGCAGCGCGAGAGCGAGCAGGTTCGGCAGCGCCATTGCGGCGTTGGAGATATCGCCCATGCGCCAGACCAGCGTCAGGTCCAGCGTGGAGCCGAGATAGATCACCACGCACCACAGCACGCGCCAGATCATGTGCAGCACCTTCTCGCCGCCGCGGGTCGAGCCCGGCACACGGTCGTAAATGAAGGTGATCGCCCGTTCGCCGTAATAGCTCCACGTCAGCAGCGTGGTGAACACAAAGAGGATGAGCGCGATACTGGCAATCAGCGTGCCGATGGGAACGCCGACGATCTCGAACGGGAAGGCTGCGGCAAAGGCGCCGCTCGTCATTGCGAAGCCTTCCAGATCGGAATTCCACGCATGCGCCACGCTTTCACCGCCTGCGGTAAAATCACCCTGCACCGTCAGCATGACGAGCGCTGTCATGGTGCAGATCACGATCGTGTCGATGAAGGTACCCAGCATCGCCATGCGGCCCTGCTGCTGCGGATCATTCGTCTGCGCAACGGCGTGGGCGATAGGCGTCGAACCCTGGCCCGCTTCGTTCGAAAACAGACCGCGCGCGACACCGGCACGGATTGCCAGCATGATCGCCGCCCCGGCAAAACCGCCTGTGGCCGCCTGTGGATTGATCGCCCCGTTGAAAATCAGCGCGAAAGTCGCCGGAAGGTCGCCGAAGTTCAGGATCAGCGCGAGCACGGCCATAACGATGTAAGCTGCCGCCATGAAGGGAATGATCTTTTCCGCCACGCTGCCGATCGACTTGATCCCGCCGATGATGACGATGAAGACGAGGATGGCGGTGACGAGGCCGCCGATCCATTCCTCGATGCCGAACAGCTCGTTCATGCCGTCCGCAATCGCATTGGCCTGGATGGAATTGCCGGTGACGAGCGCGGAGAACAGCGTGCCGAGGCAGAAGACGATGGCGAGCCATGTCCATTTCTTGCCGAGGCCCATCATGATGTAGGTCATCGGGCCGCCGCGATAGATGCCGTCCGACGTTTTCTCGCGGTATCGAATGGCGAGCGAACCTTCGGCAAAGGCAAGCGCCATGCCGACCAGCGCGGTGATCCACATCCAGAAGATGGCGCCGGGGCCACCCAGCGCGATGGCAGTGGCGACGCCGGCAAGGTTGCCCGTGCCGACCTGCCCAGAAAGCGCTGTCGAGAGCGCGGCGAAAGGCGAAATTTCGCCCGCGCCTTCACCCTTGCGGCTGGAGAACAGGCCCTTGAACGCGCTGCCCAGCTTGACGATGGGATAGAAGCGCAGGCCGATCATGATCCACATGCCGATGCCCAGCAGGATCAGCGTCATGGGCGGAATCGGCTGGCCGCCGATGGAAAGCCAGGACAGAGCTTCCCCGTTCCAGGTGCCTCCCCAGATGAAATCCGATACATTGGTGACCCGGTCGATCAACGAGACCGAGCCGCTTTCGCTGGCGGCAGACATTCTTTGAATTTCCCCTCACATCCCTTGTGAAGCACGCATAGCTATCGAGGCTTGCCCGTGCTGCATAGCCCAAATGTCGGTTTGCCCGCTCTTGCCAAGCGGCGGAGGTCGGCCTAAACGGCTCTCCGTCTTTCCGACATCGGAGCACTCGAAAGCCCCTCCCGGACATTGCCCGGGGCGGCGAGACCTCCTACCTGAAAGACACGATACAAGTTTTGACAGCAGGCGATCAGGCAATGGCCGAACAGGCACCCAACAAGAAGACCAGCCCGGGCGAATTCGTCCGCCAGGTCCGTTCGGAAACGTCCAAGGTGGTCTGGCCCACCTGGCCCGAAACCGCCCGCACGGGCATTTTCGTCGGCATCATGGTGATCATCCTGTCGCTGTTCTTCCTGGCCGTCGATTCGCTGTTCGGCTGGGTCGTGCGCCAGTTGCTGGCGTTGCTCTGACGCCCGCCGCGCACACACGATAATTCATAGGAAAACGAGAGACGCAATGGCTGCCCGCTGGTACATCATCCACGCCTATTCCGGTTTCGAAAACAAGGTGCGCGACGCCATCCTGTCCGAGGCGGACCGTCTCGGCCTTGCCGAAGGTGTCGAGGAGGTCGAAGTGCCGACCGAGACCGTGACCGAGATCAAGCGTGGCAAGAAGGTGCAGACCGAGCGAAAGTTCATGCCCGGCTACGTGCTGGCCAAGCTGAACATGACGGACGATGTATATCACCTCGTCAAGAACACGCCGAAGGTCACCGGCTTTCTTGGCTCGGGAAACAAGCCGCAGCCGATTTCCGAAAAGGAAGCGGCGCGCTATTTCGGCGGCGTCGAGGAAGCCAAGTCGGCTCCGAAGAAGGACATCAGCGTCGATTACGAGATCGGAGATCAGGTCAAGGTGCTGGAAGGCCCCTTCGCCAGTTTCAACGGCGAGGTCGAGGAACTCGATTTCGACAAGGCGAAGGTCAAGGTCAGTGTGTCCATCTTCGGCCGCGCAACGCCGGTGGAACTGGATTTCGACCAGGTCGAACTCGTCAAGTAAAGCGCGCGGGCCGCGTGGCCCGGCTCCGGAATGCAACACGACAGCGTTTCGCCTCCGGGCGGGGCGCTGTTTGCATTTGCGGCAATGAGGCTTGTCTTTTCCGATCATCGGCACATGGTGGGAAAATGTTGCTCTCAATCCGAAAGTCTATCGTTGTCAGGTCATGTCTCGCCGCGCTGGCGAGCATCGTACTGGCGTCCTGCGCCGCGCTTCCCGTATCGCTGCCTGCATTGCCGGTTCCGCCCCCTTCGTGGACGACGATCAATGGCGCTGGCCAACCCACAGCGCGGCATGAAGCAGGCTTTGTGGAGCATGATGGCAAGCTCTATCTGATCGGCGGACGCGGCGTGAAACCGACCGATATCTTCGATCCGGTGGCCGACAGCTGGAGCGCGGGCGCAGCAGTGCCGGTGGAAATGCATCACTTCCAGCCTGTTTCTGTCGGCGATGAAATCTGGATTGTCGGCGCGATGACGGGCGGTTGGCCAAACGAAACGCCGCTGCCCCATGTATGGCGCTACCTTCCCGGCGAGGATCGCTGGGAAGAGGGGATCGCTCTGCCGCAACACCGCCTGCGCGGCGGTGGCGGCGTGGCCATCTATGGCGGACGCCTTTGGTGGGCCGGGGGCATCACCGATGGTCATGTCAGCGGATCGAATGGATGGCTGGACAGCTATGATCTGGAAACCGGTGAATGGCGCGTCCATGCCGATGCGCCGCATCGGCGCGATCACTTCCAGCTGCTGGCGACCGGAAATCGCCTCTATCTCGCAGGCGGGCGGCGCACGGGTGAAGATCCGGATAGCGGCTTCGAGCCGACAGAACCGCAAGGCGATATGTTCGACATTGCCAATGACCGCTGGCTGCCGACAGACCCGGCCTTTTGCTTGGCCGAACCCAGCGCCGGTATGATGGCGGCGGTTTGGGATGGCAGGCTGATCTTTACTGGCGGTGAGAGCGGAGCCCAGCAGGCCGCACATGCGCGTGTGGCGGTGTATGACCCTGCCACCCGCATCTGGAGCGCTTTGCCTGCGCTCAACAATGGTCGCCACGGAACCGGCCTGGCGATCCACAATGGCCTCGCCTATGTCGCTTCCGGAGCGGGCGATCGTGGTGGCGGCCCGGAGCTGACCAGTATTGAAGCGTTGGGCATGCCCAGATTGTTGAAGCCGACGCAGGCCACGGCTTTCCAGCCCGTTACGCTGGACTTTCTGGCGTCTGAATACATGCAGGAAAGCGATCCTGCGACCTTCACCGATCATCGCCTGATGGTGCGTTTTACGTCCGACAGCGGTGATCCGTCGATTACAGTGCGCGGCTTTTTCGCAGGCGATGGCGATGCTGCCGATAGCAGCGCGGATGGCGGCCATATCTGGCGCGCCATTTTTACTCCGCCGGCTGCCGGCAACTGGCGCTGGACGGCCCGCTTTGCCGCCGGTGATGATATTGCCATCAGCACGGATTTTGCCGCTGGCGAGGATATGCCGATAGGAAGGCCCGCCCAGCGTGGCAGCCAGACCGGCGTTCTGGCCGTAGCGGAAAACCGACAGGACGGTTCCAGCTGGACCTCTGCCGATTACGGCCCGCTACGCGTCGTAGACGGCCGCTATCGCCTCCCTGATCAACGCGAATGGATCAAGAGCGGTGCGAATTCGCCCGAGAACCTGCTCGGCTTCGACGGCTTCGACGGAACCTATCGCACCAGCGGAAATGCTCGCGATGGCGAGGCGGATAGCGGCGATGCACTCCACACCTTCGCTCCGCATCTGAACGACTGGCAGCCCGGAGATCCGCAATGGGGCGCCGGCGAGGGGCGCGCTCTTGTCGGCTTGATGAATTACCTCGCCAGCGTGGGCGTGAATTCGCAATATTTCCTCACGTGGAATGTGGAGGGCGATGGCAAGGACGTGTGGCCCTACACTGCGCATGACACTTACGAGACCTTCGACGTCTCCAAGCTCGGGCAGTGGAACCGGCTGTTCGATCATATGCAGGCGCGGGGCATCGCATTGCATGTCGTCTTGCAGGAAACCGAGAACGAGTTGCTGATGGATGGCGGCAATACCGAGCGCGAAC
Source organism: Aurantiacibacter aquimixticola (assembly GCF_003605475.1). Taxonomy (NCBI): domain Bacteria; kingdom Pseudomonadati; phylum Pseudomonadota; class Alphaproteobacteria; order Sphingomonadales; family Erythrobacteraceae; genus Aurantiacibacter; species Aurantiacibacter aquimixticola. The sequence goes on from NZ_RAHX01000001.1 coordinate 2,221,507, forward strand.
GGCGGCTCTACATGGCCGAAATGGTCGCGCGCTTCGCCCACCATAACGGGCTGATCTGGAACCTCGGTGAGGAAAATGGCCCCGTCCATTGGAGGCCCGAAGGGCAGACGGACGAGCAGCGCATGGCGATGATCGACCGGATGAGCGCCATCGATCCGTACAACCGCCCCTTGCTGCTTCACACCCATTCCGAAGCTGCCGACAAGGACGAAATCCTCACTCCGCTGCTTGGCTATCCGGGTCTGGACGGGCTTTCCTTCCAGGTCTCCGACCCTGAGCTGGTCGCATCAGAAACCGCCAAATGGCTGCACCTTTCGCGGGAAGCGGGCAATCCGTGGGTGATCACGATGGACGAGATCGGGCCGTGGCAGGATGGCGCAATCCCGGACGACGAAGCGTCGGATGATCATGCCCGCCTTCTGCAATTGGCAATGCAGGCGCATCTCGAAGCGGGCGGGTCCGGTGTCGAATGGTATTTTGGCGCCCATCACCCGCATAACGATCTTACGGCCGAGGATCTGCGCAGCCGCGACCTGTTGTTCCGCCGCGCGGCAGAGATCAGAAGGGCGTGGGAGGCGGCACAGTCACGCTAGCGCTTCCCAACCGGAAGTGTCGCATCCGACGATCAACCGATATGGATGTGCGCCTTGCCATCGCGCTCGGGCGTTTTTTTCGGCGCGAGCAGGAAATAGGCGAGGAAGAGCGGGCTCACACGGCCCGCGAACATCAGCACCATCACGATTCCCCGGCCGATGCCGTCGAGCCCTTCGGTCGCGCCCTGGCTAAGTCCGACCGTGCCGAAAGCGCTTACCGCTTCGAACATCAGCGCCTCGAATTCGCCCTGCTGCGTCATCAGCAGCGCAAAGACGCCCAGCACGACCAGCATGCCTGCCGAGCACAGGGCGGCAAGTGCGGCGAAGATCTTCTCCCGCTCCACCACCTTGCCGAACACGACCGGCTCGCGGCGGTGCCGGAAGAACGCGATGGTGGCGAGAACGACGATGGCCATCGTCGTCACCTTCACTCCGCCGCCCGTGGACCCGACGCCCGCGCCGATGAACATGAAGACGGTCGCGGCAAAGCCCGTTTCCTGCCGCATCGCGCCGAAATCGAGCGTGGCGAAGCCGGCCGTGCGCGTTGTGGCGGACTGGAAGAAGGCGGCGACCCAGCGCTCGCCATCGTTTGCCAGCGCCCCCATGGTCCGCGGGTTGCTCCACTCGGCTCCGGCGAAGATCGCGGTGCCGAGCGCCAGCAGGACAAGGGTCGCGACCAGCATCAGCCGCGAATGGACCGACAGCCCGTTCCGCTTCCCGCGCCGCGAAAGTTCAAGCAGGACGGACCAGCCGAGCCCGCCGATGATGAACAGCGCCGCGATGGTGAGCGTAACCTGCGGCAGCCCGTTATAATCCTGGAAGCTGTTGCCCTGCAGATCGAAACCCGCATTGTTGAAAGCGGCGACGGTATGAAAGACGCTGCGCCAGACGCCGTACCATCCCTCATCGGGCACCCAGGTGAGCGCGAGCACGGCCGCGCCTGCCGCTTGCACGGTTAATGCGAAGATCACCACCTTGGCGGCGACCTTGCCGATGCCCTTGACACTCGGCCGACCGAGCTCGGTCTGCAGCAATTCCTCGCCTGCATCGCCTTTCGCTTCGTCGAGCCAGACGATGATCGGGTACGCGAAGACGATCAGGCCGAGCCCGCCCACCTGCATCAGCAGCGCGATCACGACTTCGCCGAAAAGCGTGAAGCTTTCGCCCGTGGGCACGACGGTCAGCCCGGTCACGGTGGTCGCGCTGACCGATGTGAAGAGCGCTTCGCCGAAGCTCAGCGGTTCGACCTGCGCCCATGGCAGGGACAGCAGCATCGTTCCAAGCGCGATGGCGGAGAGATACAACATGCAGAGCGCGGCGGGCGGCGATATCGCTTCGAAGCCGGACTCCGCCGCGCCTGAATCGCCCTCTTCCGGCGCGCCTATGCCTTCATCTGCCATGCTTCACCTGAATAGAGCGCACGCCGCGGCGTTCCCGCAGGGCCCTACGGACTTTTTCCCGTAGAAACCACAAGGGCACCGGTGCGTTTACACCATGCGCCGGGTTCGCCTGCGTTCAACCTGACCGGTCGAGCTCCGCCGTTAGGCCGCCTATGCGCGGCACAGCAGGGAGCAGACCGATGCCGACAATCGAAAATTTCGTCGAAATGGCCGTCTGGCAATATGACGTGGTTCGCCACGCCTTTGCCTTCACCGTAGCCGTGTTCGCCGCAGGTCTCGTCTATTTCGCGATGACCGCTTACCAGACCGCGCCAGCCTATCGCGCCACGTCCATCATCTCCGCCGTCGTGATGGTGTCCGCCGCGCTGGAGATCGGCCAGCTCTGGATGCTGTGGAACGAGAGTTTTGCCTTCAATCCGGAAACGCAGATGTTCGCCGTGGTTGAAGGAGAACGCTTCTCCAACGGTTATCGCTACATGAACTGGATCATCGACGTGCCCATGTTGATGACACAGCTCGTGGTCGTCGCCGGATTTGCCGGCGCGGCGCTGTTCCGCAAATGGGCGCTGCTCACCTTCACCGGCGTCGCCATGATCCTAACCGGCTATGTCGGCCAGTATTTCGAACCCGCCGCCGCCGGCATTCCGGGCTATGAAAACGGCGAGCAGCTGTGGATCTGGGGTGCGATTTCCACGGCCTTCATGGTCTGGATGATCCTCATCCTGTCGGGCGCGGTGCGCAATATCCAGGGCGAGCACAGCGATGCGGTCCGCAAGGGTCTGGTGCAGTGCTTCTGGTTCCTGGTCATCACCTGGGCGATCTACCCGATCGCCTATATGTGGCCGGTGTTCGACAGCTCGGCGGACGGCGTGGTCATCCGCCAGACGCTCTACACCATCGCCGACGTGACTTCTAAGCTGGTCTTCGGCGTGATGCTGAGCCAGGTGGCGCTGCGCCGTTCGGCGGAGCTCGGCTATCGCCAGGCGCAGGTGTCGATGATGGACCAGACGCCCAGCGCAAGCATGATCAGTGCCGAAGAGCGCGGCGATCCAGCCGTCACGAGCACGACGACGCGCAGCTAAGCAACGCTTTGCGCAAAAAAGGCCGGGGGCGCTGCCTCCGGCCTTTTTCGTGCCACGGATCAGCCGACGGCCTGACCGTAGGCCAGCACCATGGATGTCGTGTTCACGGCCGCATGGACGATCACGAGAGGCAGCAGGCTGCCACCCAGCCGCCAACGCATCCAGCCGAACATGAAGCCGATCATGCCGGTGACGATCACGCCGCCCCAGCCTTGATAGAGATGCGGAAGGCCGAAGATTGCCGCCTGCAGGAACAGGACAAGCCAGATATTGCCGCCAATGCCGGGCGTGCGGGACAACCGATCCATCAGGAAGCCGCGAAACAGAAGCTCCTCTCCCAGCCCCGCCGCGAGGCAGGCGACACCGATGATCCAGATGGCGAGCGAAACGGGGCTTTCGGTGACGAGGTCCAGCACAAGGCTGGGGTCTGGGGATTCCAGCCCGATCGCTTCCATCGCCGCTCCGCCGAGGCCGAAGATGAGAAACGCTCCGACATAGCCTCCGAGCGCCCAGAGCAGGGTTTTCGTCCAGCTTGTCTGGCGGGTGAGGTCGAAGGCCTCCCTCACGCGCCCTTCGCGGCGCAGCCACAACCAGGCAACGAACACACCTGCCGCCATGCTTGTCATCACCGTGGAGGCCATGACGTAGGAGCCGACTTCGATATCCTCGGGAGCGACACCGGCCTGGATCTGCGCGAAGGTCGAAGGGATGATCGGAATCCCGGAAGCGAGGACATAGACCAGGCCGACGGTTACCAGCTGCGCAATCAGCAGCCCCCAGCCGATGCGCGCCTTGTCGGTCGGCGGTACATGGCCGTCGCGCGTTGCCGGCGTTGTGCTCTCGGTGTTCATGCGGTGATCCCTCCTGCCGGTTGTCGCCCTGTCGTATCGAAGCGCGCTGGCGCAAGCGAAAAAGCGGGCTGTCCTACACGCGGTCGGTCAGGGAAACGGTCCGTGGGGACGAAGGAGTGCGATTTTCCGCGAAGTACATCCCCGTTCCGCAGTTTGGGTTTAATCCGAAAGGTTACACGATGCAGGCTCGATCTACGCGTAAATGTCTGAATGCATGCTCAACTATTGGCGCCCGATGGTTCAGATTTTCGCGAATTCGTGTCACACCCTTGTCTGCCAACACTCTTGCAAATCGTCGGAAAACCGCTAATTGCGCGCCTTCCCTGCTTACAGCTTCGGGAACTCCCCGCGGAAGGTCTGCTCCGGCAGGCCGCTCGACCGCTTAACATGACCTTCGGCCCTGCGCCGCGGGAACAGTGAGAAAAGGAGGCCATCATGGCCAAGAAGATCGAAGGTTATATCAACCTTCAGGTGCCTGCGGGCGCCGCCAACCCGTCTCCGCCGATCGGCCCGGCCCTCGGCCAGCGCGGCGTCAACATCATGGAATTCTGCAAGGCCTTCAACGCCGCCACGCAGGAGATGGAAAAGGGTGCGCCGATCCCGACGAAGATCACCGTCTTCGCCGACCGCAGCTTCACCTTCGAAACGAAGACCCCGCCCGCCAGCTACATGATCAAGAAGGCGATGAAGATCAAATCCGGCTCCAAGGAACCGGGCAAGGACATCATCGGATCGATCAAGACCAGCCAGCTGGCCGATATCGCTGAAGCGAAGATGAAGGATCTGAACGCCAACGATATCGACCAGGCGGTCAAGATCATCGCCGGCAGCGCCCGCTCGATGGGCATCGAAGTGGTGGAGGGCTGATAGAATGGCACAGCTGACCAAGAAGCAGAAGAAGGTGGCCGAGCTCGATAACGAGAAGCTCTACACCGTTGACGAAGCGATCGCGACCCTGCGCGAGCACAAGGCCAATTTCGACGAAACCGTCGAAGTCGCCATGAATCTCGGTGTCGATCCGCGCCATGCGGATCAGATGGTTCGCGGCATGGTTTCCCTGCCGGGTGGTACGGGCAAGGACGTGAAGGTCGCCGTGTTCGCGCGCGGCGAGAACGCCGAAAAGGCCGAAGCTGCCGGTGCCGACAAGGTCGGTGCGGAAGACCTCATGGAAGACATGCAGAACGGCAATCTCGACTATGACCGCGTGATCGCCACGCCGGACATGATGGGTGTCGTCGGTCGCCTCGGCAAGGTGCTCGGCCCCAAGGGTCTGATGCCGAACCCGAAGCTCGGGACGGTCACCCCGAACGTGGAGCAGGCCGTGAAGGACGCCAAGGGCGGCCAGGTCGAATATCGCGTAGAAAAGCAGGGCATCATCCATTCGGGCATCGGCAAACTGTCCTTCAAGGATGCCGACCTGAAGAAGAACTTCGAAGCGCTCACCCAGGCCGTCGTGAAGGGCAAGCCTTCGGGCGCGAAGGGCAAGTTCGTGAAGAAGATCTCGCTGACCTCCACAATGGGCCCGGGCCTGAAGATCGACCTCGCCGAGGTCGAAGGGGCGTGATTTGCGTGTGTCCGCGCATCCGCGCGGACATCCTCGGTGCTGATCCCTCCGCTCCGCTACGTGGCTCCTGCGGGCGGCCGTTCGGCCTTGCCGCAAAATGGGCGGGTTAGCGCTGTCCTAAATTGATTGAAGTTGCCAAGGGGCGGGGGAAGCGATTCTCCCGCCCCTTCTCATGTCGTCGCGTGGCGGCTCCGTTCCGCCGTTCGATTCATGCTGCGGCAATCCGACGAGGCGGAACGCGCGCCAAGGGGCTTTGAAAAGGACACAAGCATGAAACGCATCACAACATTGGCTGCGCTCGCCGTGGCTTTCACCGCGACGCCCGCCTTCGCACAGGCCGAGGGCGGGCCCTTTATCGGCGTGATCGGCGGGTTCGAAGGAATCGATGTCGAATCTGGAGACGGCTCTGTCTCCGCCGACGCGGACTCGGCCGTCTACGGCATCAATGCCGGATACGATCTCAGCCTCGGCAGCGCCTTTGTCGGCATTGAAGGCGAGATTTCGACGAGCGAGAACAGCACGGACTTCCCCGGCGATTTCGACGATGCCTATGACGGGCTCGATACCGACGGCCAATATTACCTCGGCCTTCGCGCAGGCTTCGCCGTGACGCCGGGCATCGCCGCTTATGGCAAGGTCGGCTACACCTCGCTCGACACGACCGCGTTCACCCAATCCGGCTCGCTGGACGATCTGGAGGAGAACACCGACGGTATCCGCTTCGGTGGCGGCTTGCAGGTGCAATTGCCCGGCCCGCTGGAAGCGCGGCTCGAATATCGCCGCTCTCGCTATGGCGGCGTGGCGGATGACGATTTCGACGATATCACGACAGACCAGGTTGTCGCAGGCGTGGGTCTGCGCTTCTGATCCTGTGTGGCGGCGGGGTGTAAAGCGCCGCCGCCACCGCCCTTTTGCCGTGGCCCTTGCCGGATATTCCGCCAATCCTGCGCGTTGAGTGGGTGAAAGGAATATCCATGTCCAAAACTCTTATCGGCATCATCGCCGCTTTCGCCATCACCGTCGGCCTCGCCGTGTGGGTGGACAACCGCATAGCCGCAGGCGTTGGCGCGCTGCTGCTCTTCGTCTTCATCCTGTTCGGCTATGTCAGCAACAAGCGTGCTAGCGCCGAGAATTACCGCAAGGCCGAGCGCGGCGCGCGACAGGTGCGGGACGAGATCGCCAAAAGCTCGAAAGGCTAGGCTTCGGCGGCGGCGCGACTGCGGCTAGACAACTGGCGCGAATACACCCAGCCGATGCCGATCAGACTCGCGCCCAGCGCCAGGAAACTGCCGATCCGCAGCAGTCCTTCCAATTCCGCTGCGTCGAACAGAAAGACCTTCAGCACGGCCACCAGCATCAGCACCAGCGAACCTATGCGCCAGGTTCGTTGGTCGCTGCGCGATCCCCACCACAGGAAGCCGAGCGCCAGTACGATGCCGAGCAGCGAGCGGAGCAGGTCTTCGGTCTGCGTCATTGGCGCATAGATCAGGATACTGCCAGCGAAGGCGTGGCGCAATTCGGACAAGGCCCAGAACGCAGTCAGAAACATGAAAAGCCCGTCGCGCATGGGGCGCAACTTGCCACCCGTCCTCTCCCGCAGTGTGCTGGCCAGCAACCAGACGCCGATACCGGCAACGCCGTAAGCGGCGAGCAATGCGTTGGCGATCGGCGCGGGTCCGACGGCCTGCGCATCCCATAGCGGATTGTGGAGGATGAAGCTGAAATAGGCGAAATGCGCACACCCGGCAGCGATCGACGCAAGTGCCGGTTCGCGGAGTGAAGGGCGCAGTCGCAGCACTGCGGCGCCGCCTCCGATCAGCAGGGCCTGCCAGACGGTGCGTTCGAGCAGCCCGTAGTTCGTGAAGTCGCCAGGCGAGGCAATGGCAAAGATCTGCTTGAACAACGTGTGCAGCACCACGAGTGCGCCCGCGCCCGCCAGAGCGGTGAACAGAATACGCCACCGCCGCGCCATGCCGATGCGCCAGATTGCCAATGCAAGGACGGCGACGAAGGGCAGTACTCGGCGCAACGTATCGCCCACGGTGGGGAGGTCGCCGACGAAGGCCGGCCGCGCGCCGACCGCCTCGATGCCGGTGCCGAGCCATTCTATCATCGGCGCGACGGCCCAGAACAGACCGATGACGAGCAGCGCGCCCAGCGCTCCTAAGCGACGCGGAAGGAACCAGGTGACGGCGAGGGCGAGTGCGGCGGCGGTCCAAGCCAGCCACGCGCTCGGAATGAACTGCGCGAGCACGGTATAAGCCATCAAGGTGGTGATCGCGCCCGCGATCCGGCGCCCGAAGCGCCGCCACTCGACTGCGGCGAGGGCGAGGAACGGCAGGGTAGCGGAGGCCCATCGGATGAGCGATTGCCAAAGGATCGGATCGCCGTAGTCATCGCCGAATGCGCGGGACAGCTCGGCCAGGATGGTGCCGATCGAAAGCAGGGCGATGGCGGTCACGACGGCGCCGATCCAGGCGACCCCGGCAAGCGATTTGCCGCGACGGCGGCGGATCAGCTCGGCAAGCACGAGCGTGACCACCGCCGCTCCCACAACCTCTGCCCAGTCGGCCAGCACGACATGCAGCGCGGCGAAGGAGAGGATGGCGCTCGCAGCCACCGGCATGGCCAGCAGCCGATCGAGATCGCCCCCACGCCGCCAGATGCGATAGGCACCTGCCGCGACAATCGCCGCCAGCGCCGCGCTCGCCATTGCGAGACCGGGAAGATGGACCTCATTGTCCCACGATCCGAAGCGCAGGAAGAGCGCCCCGCCGAGCAGAAGCGCGCCCAGGCTCAGCTGGAGCAGGTCGGGATCGTCCGCCCGGCCGCGCCAGATAAGCGCCAGCGGCAGGCCCAAGCCAATGACACCGAGCGCTGCGGCAACGGTGACGAAATCATCGGCCGAGGAATTGGGCCAGAGCATGAGCAGGATCGCGCCCAGCGCCGTGGCAAAGCCGTTCCCGACGCGCAATTCCGCATGTCGCCATGCAAGCACCGCCAGCGCTGCAGCCAGCAGGAGGTATAGCCCCCAGGTCAGCAGATCGAACCCCGCCAGTCCCACCAGGGCCGCCAGCTGAGCCGCCGCCAGCGCGCTTGCCATCAGGCGCGTGAAAGGCAAGCGGGTCTCATCGGTCAACAGCAATGGCACGGCAATGCCGAGCACCAGAAGATACAGGCCGATGGAGATGAAGTCCGCGCTGTCCACCGGCTGCGCCAGCAGCATCAGGCCGCCCCAGCCGAACCCCCCGGCAAGAGCCGCCGCGCCGAGCCATGCGACGCCCAGGCGCCGTGCGGTGATCGCGAGGCCGCAGGTGAGAAGCGCGAGATAGAAGGCGAGCACGGGCACGTTGGCGTCTTCGCTCGCCACAAGCAGCGGGGTCGCAAAGCCACCGAGGAGGCCGAGGATAGCCGTCGGCAGGCCGAAGCGCGCGGTCAGTCCCAATGCCAGCGCGGTCACCAGCGCCAGGCCCACGAATGCGGTTGCCGGGCCGATCAGGCCGTAAAGCGAGCCTGCGAGGTAGAAGGCGGCATAAAGCGTCGCGATGCCCGCCCCGGCGAGCGCTTGGCGCACGCGGGGATCGGCGACCTTGTCCTCGAACCGGTAGGCCGCCTCCGCGCCGCCGAGCAGGACGAGGCCGAACAGGAAGCTGAGCGCAACGCGCACTTCGGGGCCGAGCAATCCGGCTTCGATCGAATAGATGACCAGAAAAACCCCGCCCACGGCGAGCGCGATGCCGCCCGCCCAGATCGGCAGTTTGCGACCGAAAATGTCTTCGAAATCGAAGCGCGGTGCGCGGTAGCTGCTGGCGTCGTCGTCATCGTGTTGCTCTACCGATGGCGGCTCTTCGACCACTGAAGGCGCGTCTGCCGCAGCCAGCGGCATGGCCGGTTCGGGTTGCGGCTCGGGCATTGCGACCGGTTCGACGTCGATCGGGTCATAACCGCGTTCATGGTCAAATTCGGGAGTCGGCTCGCGCGGGGCCGTGCGGACGATCGGCTCTTGATCGGCCACGTGTGTAGGCGGCATTTCGGGCGCGTAGCCATATCCCCTGCTCTCGGCATCGGCCAGTCGCCGTTCGAGGTCGTCGACGCGTTGCCACAGCCCGAACAGGACCGCACCGATCACGATGATGAGCAGGAATTCCAACTGCGATGTCCCCCGTCACCGCGCAGATTAGCGCGGCGCGGGCGCTAGGCAAGCGGAATGGACATCATATTGGGCGCTATATCCCACCGGGCGTGAAGTCATGCCCTTCCTCGCCAAGCGCTTCGCAAAGCGTGTCCACCGCGCTCGCGAGCACTTCGGCGCTGGTCGAGCGGACTACGAAGTTTGCGCCCACCCGGCCTTCGCGAAAGAAAGGATAACTGCCAATCTGGCAGTCGTCATGCGCGCTCTCGACTTCGCGCAATATGTCGGCAACTTCGCTTTCCGCGGTCCAGCAGCCCACGGTTTCGGTGATGAGCGGCGCGCCGCCCTCGAGCTCTCCGGTCAGCCCGTCCAGCATCTGTGCGGTGATGTGCGGCACGCCTGCCATCACAAAGAGATGGCCGTGCCGGATGCCGGGCGCGCCGGAGATGCGATTGGGGATCAGCTCCGCGCCGTCGGGCACGCGCGCCATGCGCAGCCGCGCCTCGGTCAGCCCGCCCGGCTTGTCGGCATAGTAGCGCTCCAGAATGGCGCGCGCGTCCGGATGCACGACCACGTCGACGCCCAGCGCCTTCGCCACCGCATCCACGGTAATGTCGTCATGCGTCGGTCCGATGCCGCCGGTGGTGAAAAGATAGTCGTTGCGTGCGCGCAAGGCATTCACGGCCTCGACGATGGCATCCTCATCGTCGGAAACCACGCGCACTTCGGCGAGGCGAATGCCTTGCACCTGCAACCAGCTGGCGATCTGGGCGATGTTCCTGTCCTGCGTGCGACCGGAGAGGATCTCGTCCCCGATCACCACCAATGCTGCAGTCCATATCTTGTCGCTCATTCCGCGGCGATCCTCTCATGCTCCGAGACGGCCTCGTCCTCGCGATCCGCCACGGCATCGGGATCGGTGAAAACGAGGACGCCGTCAGCCACCGGACGCGCGCGCAGATCCTTGCGATCCTCAATATAGCTATGCGTGAACGCCCAAGGCCGCTCCGCCCCCGTCTTCGGCATCAGGTGCCGCGCACGGGCGAGATAGCCGGAGGTATAATCCCACGGCTCGACCTCTTCCGGCTCGTCCTCCGGCGCGAGTTCGGGAATGGCGATGGTATGGCCGGTCTTCGCCATGTGATTGAGCACCCCGCAGGCGTAGCGGGAATTGAGATCGGCGCGCAGCGTCCAGCTGGCATTGAGATAGCCGAACACGAAGGACAGGTTCGGCATGTTGGAGAACATGGTCGAGCGGTAGAAGAAGTGCTCTGTGAAATCGACCGGCTTGCCGTCCTTCGATACCGCCACCTTGCCCGCCAGCACCAGCTTCAGCCCCGTCGCGGTCACGACGACGTCGGCGGGCAGGTGATCGCCCGATTTCAGCCGGATGCCGGTGGCATCGAAGCTGTCGATATGATCGGTGACGATGCGCGCCTTGCGCTGTTTGATCGCGTTGAACAGGTCGCCATCGGGCACCAGGCAAAGGCGCTGCTGCCACGGATTATAGGGCGGCTCGAAATGCTTTTCCTCATACGAACTGCCGAGCGAATCGTGCAGCCTGCCTCGAAGCATCTGCGCCAGGCGCGCAGGGTTCCGACGCGACATGTCGAAGAAGAAGCTGCGCAGCAGAATGTTCTTCTGCCGGGTCAGCCAATAGGCCCATTTGTCGGGCAGCACCTTGACCAGAAATCGGTTGATCGCGTCGCGGCGCGGGCCTTCGCCCATCCATGTCGGCGTGCGCTGCAGCATGGTGACGCTTCTCGCCTCGTCCGCCATCGCCGGGACGATGGTGACGGCCGTTGCGCCCGACCCGATGACAACGACATTCTTGCCCGCGAAATCCAGATCCTTCGGCCAGAATTGCGGATGAGCCACCTCGCCGCCGAAAGTGTCGATACCGGGCAACTGTGCATCGTGCGGATCGTCGTAATCGTAATAGCCGCTGGCGAAATAGAGCCAGCGCGCCGTGTGCTTCGTTTCGGTGCCATCCGTTCCGCGGGCGGTGATCGTCCATGTGGCGCTCGGCGTGTCCCATGCGGCGCTGATGACGGTCTGGCCGAAGCGGATGTTCGGGCGGATGTCGCGCTCATCCACGATGCGATTGAGATATTCGAGGATGGCCGGGCCGTCCGCTATCGAATCCTCATGCACCCACGGTTCGAAATCGAAGCCGAGCGTATGCATGTCGCTGTCTGAGCGCACGCCGGGATAACGGAACAGGTCCCATGTCCCGCCGATATCCTCACGACGCTCGAGGATGGTGTAGGTCCGTTCCGGACACTGCATCCCCATATGGCCCGCCATCGAAATGCCGGACAGGCCCGCCCCGATGATGAGAACGTCGGTATCGGGCTGGGTCATGCTGCGTATCACCTAGTTTGGAATCGAACCTGATCCGGTGAACATAGGGCGCGTGGGGCCGCCGGGAAAGTCGTTGCCGACATTCTTGTCAATACCGTAGGCGACGCGCGCCGCCTTCACCGTGTTGGACAGCAGGCAGGCGATGGTCATCGGGCCGACGCCGCCCGGCACCGGCGTGACGGCAGCGGCGTGTTGCACTTCGTCGAAGGCGATATCGCCCACGAGCTTCGTCTTGCCGTCCTCACCCTCGATACGGGTGATGCCGACATCGATCAGCACCGCCCCGTCCTTCACCCAGTGGCCGCGCACCAGTCGCGGCGCGCCCGCGGCGGCGACGATAATGTCGGCCTGGCGACAGATATCGGCAAGGCCGTGGGTGTAGATATGGGTGACGGTGACGGTCGCCTCGGCATCGAGCAGCAGGTTGGCGACGGGCTTGCCGACGATATTGGACTTGCCGATCACCACCACGTCCTTGCCGGTGAGATCGTCGACGACGCTGGCGATCAGCTTCATCACGCCCAAAGGCGTACAGGGCACGATGCCGCCGGTGCCTGTGGAGAGCCGCCCGACATTGACCGGGTGGAAGCCGTCCACATCCTTGTTCGGCGCGATGGCACCGAGCACCAGCGCGGGGTCGATCTGCTCGGGCAGCGGCACTTGGCACAGGATGCCGTGTACTTCCGGCTTGGCATTGAGCGTGGCGATCAGCGCCAGCAGATCGTCCTGCGAAGTGTCGGCGGGCAGCTGGTGCTTGCGCGATACGATGCCGACCCGCTCGCATGCCCGGATCTTGTGGCGGACATAGACTTCGCTCGCGGGATCGTTGCCGACCAGGATCACATCGAGCCCCGGCGCGGGATGGCCGTCCGCCAGCAGCGCGTCGACCTGCGCCTTGGTCACTTCGTCCAGCTGGGCGGCGATCGCGCGCCCGTCGATAATGTCCGCCATGATTTTCGATCCCGCTGCGCCGTTATGCCGCCTCCTGCCGATAGCACGGCGTGGCGGCAAGGGCGCTCTTGCCGATCTGCCCCGATGGCTGCATGGCGCGCCGATGGTGTCGCGTATCGTCATTGCCGCCGCGTTATTCGCGCTTCCCGTGTCCGTTGCTGCGCAAGAAGTGGACGTCACCGACCCCGAACAGGACGTCATCATCGTGCGGGGCGAGGGGCTGCCCGAAACGCCCGCCGCGCCTGCCTATTCCAGCGTGGAACTGGACCGCGAAACCATCGTCACCACCGCCAGCGGACGGCTGGAGGATGCGCTGTCTAACATCGCAGGATTCCAGCAATTCCGCCGTTCCGACAGCCGCTCGGCAAATCCCAGCGCGCAGGGCGCGACGCTGCGAGCCCTCGGCGGAAATGCCACGAGCCGCGCGCTGATCCTGCTCGACGGCGTGCCGGTGGCGGACCCGTTTTTCGGCTACATCCCCTTCAGCGCCATCGCGCCCGAGCGCTTGGAGAGCATCCGCGTAACCCGCGGCGGCGGGTCCGGTCCGTTTGGTGCGGGCGCGCTCGCCGGGACGATCGAGCTGGCCAGCGCTGATGCCATGACGCTCGGTCCGCTTACCGCGAGCGCGCTCGCCAATTTTCGCGGCGACACCGAGCTGTCCTCCAGCGTCGCGCCGCGGATTGGCGACGGCTATGCGGTCGTGCACGGCCGCTGGGACAGGGGCGACGGTTTCTTCACCACGCCGGAAGACCAGCGCGCTCCTGCCAGTAGCCGCGCGAATTTCGACAGCTGGTCCGCAGGTGGCAGGATTGTTCAGCGACTTGGCAGCGATCTCGAGTTGCAGGGGCGTATTCTTGCCTTCGAGGACAATCGCACGCTGCGTTTCGACGGGGCGGACAGTTCTTCGGAAGGGCAGGACGTGTCCCTGCGTGCGGTTAGCCGAGGGCCGTGGCAGGTCGATGCGCTGGCCTATGCCCAGTGGCGCAACTTCACCAATGTCGTCATCTCCTCGACCCGTTTCGTGCGCGTGCTGGACCAGAAGGACACTCCCTCCACAGGCCTCGGCGGCAAGCTCGAATTGCGCCCGCCCGTCGGCGATGACCACACGCTGCGCTTTGGCGTGGATTATCGACGCAATGAGGGCGAGCTTTTCGAGGATGCTTTCTCAGCGTTTACAGGCTCACTTCGGGAGAACCGATTCGCCGGCGGCGAGACGACCGATCTCGGCCTGTTCGTGGAGCATGACTGGCAGCTCGGCGCGCTTACGCTGACAGGTGGACTCCGCGCAGATCACTATACCATTGCAAACGGTTTCTACCGCGCACGTGATGCCGATGGCGCGACCGTTCGAGACGACAGTTTCGCCGACCAGGCAGGCTGGGAAACGACCTGGCGCGCGGGTGCGCTTTACGATCTGGACGAGGCCGCGAGACTGCGCGGCGCGCTCTATTCGGGGTTCCGCTTGCCGACGCTCAACGAGCTTTACCGGCCTTTCGTGGTCTTCCCGGTCGTCACGCAGGCCAATGCCGAGCTCGAGCCCGAGCGGCTTGAAGGTTGGGAAGTCGGTTTCGACCTGCTGCCCCTAGACGGCGTTTCGCTTGCAGCCACTTATTTCGACAACGATGTGGAAGGCGCCATCGCCAATGTCACGCTGGCGGAAAACCTGCGCCAGCGCCGCAATCTGGATGCCATCTCGGCGCAGGGGCTGGAGCTCGCTGCCGCAGTCGATCGGGGTGCATTCGGCCTCAACGCCACAATGGTGTTCACCGCTGCAGAGGTGATCGGCAGCGGCTTTGCCGAACCGCTTGACGGCAATCGCCCGCCGCAAACGCCAAGCTTCGCCGCCAGCCTGACCGCCAGCTACGACTTTGCCGAAGGCGCGCTCGCATCCGCGACGCTGCGCCATGTCGGCGAGCAGTTCGAGGATGACCGCGAGACGGATGTGCTGCCCGCCGCGACCACGCTGGACCTCTATGCCCAGATGCCACTGGTGGCGCAGCTTGCGCTGGTCGGGCGGGTCGAGAATCTGCTCGACGAAGCGATCGTCACGCGCAATTCGGGCGGCGCGATAGATCTGGGCACACCGCGCACGGTGTGGTTGGGCCTGCGCTGGGGCTATTGACGCACGGCTACTTCGCCGGGACCGGTTCGCCCACCATCATCTCGTGCTTGAGGCCAAGCCAGTCGGCAAGGTTCGCCAGTTCGCTCTCGACGCTATCCGCCATCAGATAGGCGCGGCTTTTATCGAAGCGAAGCACGAGCCTGTCGTCCTCGCGCCGCAAAGCGCTGCCCAGCAGGGAGATGCGCGTGCCCGCGCCGATCTTGCGGCACAGGCGATTGGCGAGACCCCATGCGGAGGCGCGGTGCAGCTGTTCCTCATCCGCCATGCGCAGGTAATCGGCGACGAGCTTCGGCGATCCGCAACTGGCGCGAAGACATTGTGCAATCATCGCGCGGCCCGTGTGGTCGAGGCCGAGCCATCGCTTCTCCAGCGCCCAGTCCGTCGAATGGGCGAGGCGCAGATTGGGCTCGATCCGCGCTGCAGCCTGCGTCAACATGGTTGCGGCAAGGCGGATGCGCTCACTGCCGCGATTGCGCCCGTCCACGGCCTCCGCCGTCCACGCTGCGGTCAGCGTCGCATTGGTGATGTCTGCGCCGCGCGGCGTGGTGAAATGCGTGACGGCAGTGAGCAAGGGATCCTGCTCTTTTGCGCCGTTCTTGAGCCGGTCGAACAGCAGCCCCTCGCGCAGGCCCCAGGCTGAAATGACGAGCGCCGAGGGTTCGAAACGCGCTAGCATGATGCGCAGCATGGCGGCGGCGTGCGGCAGCCCGGCGGCGCGGCTCGAGGATATGTCCGATATGTCGGTCAGCGTGTCGGGGTCGGCATCGGTCAGGCGAGCCGCGATACGGTCAGCCTCTTCGGGCGTAAGGCAAAAGGCCTGCGGATCGCTGATCGGATATTCCGCCTTGTGCATCGCAAAGCTGGCCAGCGCGCGCCATGTGCCCCCGACGAGATAGAGCGGGCCGTCCTGTTCGGCAGCCCATTGCGCCTTCGCGAGATGCCCTTCGACAGCATTGCGAAATGCTTCGTCTCCCTCATTCATCAGCGCGGGCAGACGCAGTGTGCCGAGCGGGAGGCTTACGCCCTCATGGCATGCCCCGTCCGCAATAGCCGCGAGTTCGAGGCTGCCGCCGCCGAGATCTGCCACGACTCCCGCAGCGCCAGGAAAGGCGCCCATTACTCCGCTGGCGGCGACTTCGGCCTCTTCCACACCTGTCAGCACGCGCGGCTCCAACCCGATGGCGCGGACCTTCTCGATGAAATCCGGCCCGTTGCTGGCGTCGCGCGAAGCGGCCGTCGCCACGGTAGCCACGTCGGCGATGCCGAGATCGCGAAGGATCGCGGCGAAGCGGGTCAACCCTTCCAGCGCCAGTGTTTCAGCCTCTTCAGGTATCGCGCCCGTCGCTGCGAGATCGCGGCCGAGACGCGCGGTCACCTTCTCGTTCAGCCACACATTGGGCGCGCGGCGCGGACCGGAATAGACGACGAGGCGGACGGTATTGGAGCCGATATCGATCACTGCCCGATCAGGCACTTCGATCTTCACAGCGCCCCGTTTCGTCAGTGCTGGTGTCACTGCGCGCCCTTGCGCAAGGTGAGCTTCGGCACGCCGCTTTCCTTCAGCGCGTCGCCACGCCCGCTGAGCGAAGGGTTGGTCATGAAATAGGCATGGCAGTTGAAGCCCGCCTCGTCACCATCCGCATGGACCCGCTCGTACTCGCCGGTCTCGCCATCGAGCAGCCAGCTTTGCTCGGTATCGAGCAGGTTGGCGAGCAGCACCTGGTCCAGCACCTGATCGTGCACAGTCTGGTTGGTGATAGGCACGAGCGATTCTACGCGGCGATGGAGGTTGCGTTCCATCAAGTCCGCGCTGGAGATGTACACCTTGGCCTTGTCGCCTGGCATCGCCTCGCCATTTCCGAAGGCGTAGATGCGGCTGTGCTCCAGAAAGCGGCCGATGATTGATTTGACGGTAATGTCCTCCGAAAGGCCCGGCACGCCGGGGCGCAGGCAGCAAATGCCGCGCACCACCAGCACGACCTCCACGCCCGCGTGGCTCGCTTCATAGAGCTTGTCGATCATCTTCTGATCGGTGATGGAATTCACCTTTGCCCAGATCGTAGCGGGCTTGCCCTCGCGCGCGAAAGCGATTTCCCGATCGATATTGTCGATGATCGTGTCGTCCAGCGTCAGCGGGCTGATCGCGAGGCGCTCCATGCCTTGCGGCTCGACATAGCCGGTGACGAAGTTGAACAGCTTTGCCGCATCGCGGCCCAGCGCCGGGTCGGCGGTGAAGTAGCTGAGGTCGGTGTAGATTTTGGCGGTGACCGGGTGGTAGTTCCCGGTGCCGAAATGGCAGTAGGTGCGGATGCCCTCTTCCTCCTCGCGCACGACCATGCTGATTTTCGCGTGAGTCTTCATATCGATGAAGCCGTAGATCACCTGCACGCCGGCGCGCTCAAGCTCGCCCGCCCATTTCAAGTTCTGTTCCTCGTCGAAGCGGGCTTTTAGCTCGACTACGGCCGTGACGGACTTGCCCGCTTCCGCCGCCGCGATCAGCGCGTTGATGACAGTGGGCTGGTTGCCCGCGCGGTAGAGCGCCTGCTTGATCGAGACGACTTTTGGATCGGCGGCCGCCTGCCGCAGGAAATCGACCACGACCTCGAAGCTTTCATAGGGGTGGTGGATGACAATATCCTTGGCGCGGATCGCGGCGAAGGCGTCGCCGTCCTGTTCGAGAATGCGCTCGGGATAGCGGGGCGAATAGGGCGTGAATTTCAGCTCGGGACGATCTTCCTTCACCACCTCTTCAAGCCCGGAAATGCCCAGCATCCCCTCGGTCGTGGTGACGAAGGCCTGTTCCAGCCCCAGCTTGTCGTGCAGCAATTCACCTGCCTCGGCGTCGAAGCTTTCGTCGATCTCCAACATGATGACCTGCCCGCGGCGGCGGCGCTGAATGGCGCTGCGGAACAGGCGGACCAAGTCTTCGGCCTCTTCCTCGATCTCGATATCGCTGTCGCGCAGCACCCGAAATACGCCATCGCCCTGGATCGTGAAGCCGGGGAAGATCAGCTCGGCATACCGACAGACTACGCGTTCGATCGCGACATAGATCGCCTCGTCGCCGAGCACCTCAGCCGGAATGCGCACGAAGCGCGGCAGCATGGCAGGGACCAGCACCATCTCGATCAGCTGGCTGCCATCGCTCTTGCGGCGAAGATTGAACAGCGCGCCGATCCCGGCATTGGCCACGAAGGGGAAGGGATGCGCCGGATCAAGAACCTGCGGCGTGATGACCGGCATGATGTGCTCGAGGAAATAGGCGCGCAGCCAGTCTTCGGCGTCCTCCTCGATGCGGTCCTCTCCCGCGATGTGGATGCCCTCATGTTCGAGCAATGGGCGCAATTGGGACAGGGCGCGTTGCTGCTTTGCCTCAAGCTCACGCACGCGGGTGGTGATGGCGGCGAGCTGCTGCGTCGGCGTCTTCCCGTCGATCGAGGTTTCGCAAACGCCGCTACGCACCTGGCCTGCCAGTCCGGCGACGCGGATCATCATGAACTCGTCGAGATTGCTGCCGGAGATCGACAGGAAGCGCAGCCGTTCGAGCAACGGGTAGGCGGTGTTGTTCGCCTCCTCCAGCACTCGGTCGTTGAAGGCGAGCCACGACAATTCACGATTGAAATATCGCGCCTCCGCCGGAAGATCGGCAAAGCTGGTGCTGTCATTGGCAGCGGCGGGATGCGCGGTGTCGGGGTGGCTGGCCATGGCCGCCTGTCTGCCGGTTTGCCGGGCTTTCCGCAAGAAAGCTCAGCGGCGTGTCACACAAGGAGCGGCAGTCTCAGCCCCAGCTATCGGCGAGGTCGCTCGCGCGAGCAATCGCGCTGATGCCGCGCTTTCCCTCGCTGCGGTCAAGCTGGACGATGACATCGATGACGCTGGCGGCGTAGGCGATGGTGTCGGAGCGGGAAAGGCCGATGCCGGTCTGCATGACCATCAGGCTCAGCTGTTCAAGAGCGCCGCGCAGACTGTTGGCGTGAATGGTGGAGAAGCTGCCGGGATGGCCGGTGTTGATGGCGCGCAGGAAGCTGACGCTCTCGGCCCCGCGCAATTCGCCCAGCACGATGCGATCGGGCCGCAGGCGCAGCGCCGATTGCAGCAATTCGTTCGCGGTGACCTTGGCCTCGCCAAGCTCGCCTTTCACCGCGACCAGTCCCACGCCGTTCGCGCCGGGCAGTTTCAGTTCGGGCGTATCCTCGACCAGCACGACACGCTCCTCGCGCGGAATTTCGCCGAGCATGGCGTTGAGGAATGTCGTTTTGCCGGTGCTGGTGCCCCCCGAAATCAAAATTGTCTTGCGCGCGCGGATGGCGGCGCGGAGAAAGTGGACCGGGTGTGCCTGCGCATCGGGCAGGTCGTCTTCTTCGCGGTCGGCAAGCGGGCCGGAATCATAGGCATCAAGCGGAAGGTCCAGACGGCGGTGGCGGCGGATCGCCATCGCCCAGTGCTTGCGCGTGGCGGGCGGGCCGCAGAACTGGATACGCGCGCCATCGGGCAGGGTCGCTCCGAGCAACGGGTGCTCGCGATTGATGCCCTGATGACTGACCCGTGCGACCTGTTCGGCGAGGCGCTGCACCAGTTTGTCGTCGATGGCGGCAAGCTCGACGCGCTGCATGCCGGGGTGCGCGGCGTCTTCCACCCACATTTCGCCCGGCTCGTTGACCAGGATCTCGGTGACCGTGTCCCGCTCCAGCCATTCGCGAAAGGGCGCCAGATAGGCGTCGAGATAGACCGAGCCGCTCGGCACTTGGGGTGCGTCCGCCTCCGGCCCCTCGGGCAGCTGGTGGATTTCGGCGCTCATGGCGGATTAGCGGACCTGCGGCGCCTGCGCGAAATCGAGATCGCGCGCAGTATAGACGCGGATCGGTTCACCCATGCGTACGCGGACGGTGGGTGGGCGCTGGCCGTCCTGCTGCAGCGCGGTATTCGCCGCGCTCTGGCCGCCGCCAAGCACGACGGACGCGCCGCCACTGGCGACATTGGCCAGCCCGCCGATGACGGAAAGCAGCATGGCCGAACCGAAGCGGCTGAAGAAATGGTTGTCGACCTCTCCCTCCAGGCCTGCCGTGCCGTCGAATGCGGTCCCCGGCGATTGCAGCGTAACCGCCACGCCATCGGGGCGGATCACCCGCTGCCAGATGACATAGGCGCGGCGCTGCCCCGCCTGCAGGCCGGACTGGTATTGGCCGACAAGGCGGCTGGAGCGCGGGATCAGGACGCGCGCGCCGTCATGGCTGCGCACATCCTGGCTCACCACTGCGCGCACGAAACCGGGCACGTCGGTGTTGATCGCGGTTTCGAGTATGGCGGGGATCATCGTCCCCTGCGTCACCGTGGTTGCCGGATCGAAATCGCGTCGTGCCGAGACGGGACCTCCGCCGACGCCTCCGATGCGCGCGGCGAATTCACCTGCCGCGCCCGCTCCGGGAATGGTGCCGGCGCTCTCTGGAACGGCATTCGCGGCAGTGGCAGCCGCCGCGACCTGCGCCGCGGACGCGGGGGCAGTGCCGCCATCGAAGACGAGCGTGGGGGATGAATACGGATTGCCGACGGGGCCGGGCTGATAGCCCGCACCGGGTCCGGCACTCGGCGCGCGGGCCAGCACAGGCGCGGGGCCGGGGATGGGCTGCGGAGCTTCGGCGATGGTGGCATTCGCGCTGGGCAGTCCGTCGGTCGGCGTCACGCCCACGCTTGTCGGCCCCGGCACTGCCGCGGATTGCGCGCCCTCGGCCACAGCATCCTCGCCATCGACCTTGCTCGCGTTGAGGCCCCAAAGTGTGGCCGCGCCGAGCAGGGCGACGAAGCCGATCCCGGCCGCAAGGCCGAGCGCGTCGGAACGGTTCTTCCGGTTCGCCACCGCCGGGTAGGACGTGCGGCTGGCGAGATCGATGATCTCGGTCGTCTCGCTATCACGCGGATCGGCGTCATTGGCGGCACCGGTTTTCGTTTCGGGAAGGCGCATCGCAAGTTTCATCGCATTCGCTCCGTTCAGTTCCGTTCCGCGCCGGGGCGCGCTGTGCCGTCGGCGAGGAAAGCTCCCGCCGCGCCCTGATTGACGAGGCGCGCCTCGTTATCGCCCGAGCGCAAGATTATAGTGCCGGGCACCAGGTCCAGCACGATGGTGTCGCCGCGAACGGCGTAGTTGACCGGGCCCTCATTGCCCTCATGATCCATCACGAGGATGGCGGGCATGGCGCGGCCGACCGGCCAGGTCATGAAAGTCGCATCGCCATCGTCGTAAATCTCTTCCGGCAGCAGGTTGATTGCACCGGTGCTTGCCCAGGCGCGGTTGACCGTGGCCGGATCGATAATGGCGTAATCGTCGTTCGCTGCGGCCATCTCTACGGCGTTTGCGGTGACGGCAGGCATGGCCTCGGCCAGCTGCTCATCGGGCTCGGGCTGGAGCTCCACCGGATAGGTAAAAGTCAGGATGTAAAGCGGGCTGCGCGAGGAAGGATTGGCGACCAGGTCGAACAGATAAGTGTGGCGGTTGGTCACCACCGTCATGTTGGTGCTGGCGCGCGGCGCGAGCGGCTTCACAAACAGGAGGTTCGCGCGGCGGTTCGGCGTGACCTGCCACGCCTGGCTGTCCCCGATGGCGACATTCTCGATAGCTTCGCCTTCGCCGAAGCGAATCGTCGTCTGCACATTCGTGCGGCCCTCGATGCGTACGATCTCCGTCGGATCGTAGAGCCGTTCCATCATGCGCGGATCGTTCTGCGCAGTTGCGGGAGCGGTCAGCAGGGCCGTGGCGAAAAGCGCGGCGGCTAGGCTGTGGCGGAACATCAGATTTTCTCCGTGGAGCGAATGGGCGCGGACCTGAAGCGGCTGCCGATGCCGCGCGCGCGCGATGGTGCCTGACCGTTAGTGCCGCCCGCATGAGGCGCGGCTGAACCGCCGATAATGCGGGTTTCGCGAATCGTGGTGCTGGATCCTGCGTCGTTGGCAGCCATGGGGGTGGCCGCCGCGACACGGATGTCGCGCGCTGGCGGCGGGCTCGCCTGCGCTGCGCGGTCCTGCGCCATCGTCCGGGTGAGGGTGGGAGAGACGGCGTGAACCTGCGGCGCGGCGGGCGCAGGTGCGGTAGGCGCTTCGCCCCGATCCTTGCTCGTCAGCCCGAACACCGTCCAGCCGGAAACCATGGTGGAAAGCACCTTCACCACCATGAACATCAGCGCCAGATGCACCGCGCCTATCATGAAGAATGCCATCGCCGGACGCACGTCGATCTCGCCTGGGCTGGCGGCGAGGCTGGACAGCACCGGAACCGCCAGTTCCAGCATCAGCGATCCGCCGAGCACGGCGAAAAGCGGCGTCATCGCCATCAGCACCACGCCCTTCAGCCAGCCCACGAAAAGCCCGCGCGTTGCATCGAACAGCGCAGTCATGATGAAGATCGGGCCGAGGCCCATCAGGATGGCGAGCGCGATCTTGGTGGTTGCCAGAAGGCCGACCGTGCCGAGCAGCAGCATCGTGCCGCCGCTCCAGAGCAGGCCGGGCGGGGAGAACACGCTGGTATTGGCATCCATCGCATCGCCGCCGGACGCTTCCATCAGCGCGAGCATGACGGCATCCAGCTTGTCGGCAAAGATGGTGGTGGCGCTGCCATCGGTCCCCATCAACCAGGTGGCGATCTGGTCCGGCCCCAAAACGGCGAGATTCCAGAAGAACATCTGGAAGACGAACCAGCTGGTGGCGAATGTCACCACGCCGACCAGCGTCACCATCTTCGGCGTCAGGGAAGCGAGGCCGATGCGGGTGCGCCCTGTCATCAGCGCGAAGCCCAGCAGGGCGATAAAAATCGTCAGGACGGCGGTCAGCGTCGGGCCGAGGAAACTGCCATCGGCGAACAGGCGGTTGAACGCGGCTTCCGCCATCGCATTGGCCGCGCAGTCCACCCCGCGCAGGCTCGCGCCGATCCCGGCTCCTACCGCCTCCATGTCGCGCTGGCAGGTGGCTGCCACGGTGCCGAGCGTGCTCATTCCGCCGCCTCCCAGCTTTCATCGTCCAGCTCCTCGCCAGCCGGGCCGGGCCAGGGGCGCGAGGTGAGGGCGGGGAACCATTGTGCGGGATCGTCGCCGACGGCTTCGCGCAGCAGGTCGAGCCTCCGCACGCTGCTTTCCCTGCCCGAAAGCATGGTGAGCACTTCGGGTGCGCCGGAGAGGTCGAGCCGAACTACGACGCTGGCATCGGGCTGACGGACCAGGAAGCACCGCGAATGGGCGGGGAGGGACCGGATGAGTGCAAACTCGTGCTCGGTCAGGCCGAAGCCGTCGCAATAATCTTCGGGCCGCGCCCGCGCATTCGGCATGAACACCATCGTCGCTGTCTGCTCGACGAGTGCGGTCGAAATGCGGCTGTCTAGAGCATCGCGGGCCGACTGTGTCGCGAATCCGACCAGCGCATTGCGTTTGCGCAGGGTCTTGAGCCAGTCGCGAATTCGCGCGGCAAAAACTTCGTCGTCGAGTGCCTTCCAGCCCTCGTCGATCAGGATCATGGTCGGCTGCCCGTCCAGCCGTTCCTCGATGCGATGGAAGAGATACATCATGACCGGTGTCCGCAGCTTGGGATTTTCCAGCAGAGCGGTCATGTCGAAGCCCATCACGCGGGTCGACAGGTCGAGATTGTCGGTAGCGTTGTCGAACAGCCAGCCATTCTCGCCATCCTCGATCCACGCGGAAAGACGGTCCGCAAGATCGCCGGGCTGCGGGCGGCGGCTGCCGGACACCAGTTCCTTGAAGTGACGCAGGCGGCGCAGCGAGCTGTCATTGGCATAGGCCGCGTCGACAGCGGCGGCGATGGTTGCGCTTTCTTCCGGCCCCTCGGCCTGAAGCAGCACGGAAAGCCAGTCGCGCAGGAATCCGCGATTGCCGGGCGTATCGGGCAGGGCAAGCGGGTTGAAGCCGGTCGGTTCGCCCGATCGGATGCGGTCGTAACTGCCGCTGATACCGCGCACGAACAACTCCGCGCCGCGATCCTTGTCGAACAGGATGGTGCGGGGCGCGAACTTCTGGGCCTGCGCGGCAAGGAAGTTCATCACCACGGTCTTGCCGGACCCGCTCGGCCCGATGACCGAGAAATTGCCGAGATCGCCGTGGTGGAAGTTGAAGAAGAATGGCGTGGAACTGGTTGTCTGCAGCAGCGTGACCGCCTCGCCCCAGTGATTGCCGTCCGCCTGGCCGAGAGCGAAGCCATGCAAGGACCCGAAGCTCGCCATATTGGCGGTCGAGATCATCGCGCGGCGGACGAGGTAATTTTCATTGCCCGGGAACTGGCCCCAGAAGGCAGGCTCCAGATTGGTGTCCTCGCGCACGGCGATCGCGCCGGTGTCCGCGAGGTTCGCGGCGACGGCAGCGGTCGCATCGTCGAGCCTGTCGAGATTGCGTTCGCGCACCAGCACGGTGAGGTGATGATCGCCGAAGCCGACGCTGCCCGCGCCGAGTTCATCGCGCGCGGCCATCATGTCCGCCCGTTCGGCCTGCGCGTCCTCGTCTGCGCTTTTCAGGCGGCGAATGGCAAGGTCGATCCGCTCACGTGCGCTCTGGCGTTCCTGCGGCGCAAAGCTTTCGGAGACGATCATCTCATAAGGCAGGCGCAGCATGGAATCGAGCAGGCCCGGGCTCGTGGCTTCGGGATAGTCCTTGAGGCTGAGGATGCTCGCGAAATCGGCTCCGCCGCTGCCGCGTAGCTCCATCGCGTCGAGCCCGAAGCTTGCGCGGCGGTAAGGCAGCATGCGGCCGATATCGGTTTCCATATCGGGACGGCGCACCGGGCGCATCTCGCCATTGTAAAGCGCGCTCAGCAGTTCCAGCAGCTCGTTATTGGTCGTACCGGACGAGGTGGCATAATCGCCGAGCGGCTGCGCCCCGTATTCGCCGAGACTGGCAGCGAGCGCCTGGACGGCACCGCGAAGGCTCCGCAGATCCTTGGGATCGATCGCTTCGGCATCCTGCGCGCGGCGCTTGAACATCTTGCTCGCGCGTTCAGCCAGGCCCGCCTTGCCGCGCGCGGGGCGGCGCACCAGCGTCACGAACTGGTCGTTCACGAAGAGCGAGCCGCTGCTCAGCTTCTCGCGCCAGCGCCGGTCGATATGAGCGGATAGCGGATCTTCGAAATTGGCGTCCAGCTCCACGCTTACTCGGCGGCGGATCACGTGGTGATACATGACGAAGCGCGCATCGAGATTGGAACGCAGCATCACTTCGCGCGTCTGCGCATGAGCGTTCAGCGCGTCGGTTTCCTCGGTCTCGAACAGCAGACCGGGCACTTGCAGCGCGGCCATCAGAGAGCCATCGCGCAGTAGCAGCGTGCCGGAATCGACGAGGCGCGCATAGGGCAGGCGATCGCCCGCATGCGTCTCCTTCGCGCTCCATCCGGCGGCACCCAGCCACTTGGTTTTCATCGTCATGCTCCCGTCCGCCGCTTGCCTAAGCGGCGTAAGAATTGCAGCCCCAGCGCTTGTAATTCCTGACGCGCGGGCATTTGCTGACCTTGGTCAGCCAGAGATCGAAGAAGCGCGGTTCGCGCAGGCACGCGAAATAGCCGATCGCGTGCATGATAATGGGGATCGGGACGATCCAGAAGCTCTTGAGGATCAGGAACGCCTCGGTCGTGACGAGAGCGTTGATCACGAAATAGTTGAACGTCACGCCCGCAAACATCTGCGGGCGGGTGAGCGCGCGATGGACGGGGTGACGGGTCAGCTGCATGGTGTCTCTCGCTCGGCCTAAGCCGCTGCGCCCTGGATGCCGGCCACGATACTGGCCGCACCGAAGATGATGAACACGCCGATGATGACGGTCGCGCCGAAGCGCCAGTTGACCCGGCCCGTCAGCATCATGAAGCCGACAGCAGCCACCGCCATCACCGCGACGGTGGTCGCGACGGTGCCGAGCATCGTATCGCGCATCCAGCCAAAGGCATTGTTGATCGGCGAGGAACCGGCGGGATCCTGCGCATAAGCGGCGGATGGGATCAGCAGCGTGACAAAGGCAGCAAGGCGAGCAAGCAGGTGCATTCTAGTTCGGACTCCGCGAGTGATTGGAAAGGCGCCCCATGATGGCCGCGACGTAATGGCGTGTTTCACGGATGTTCGGAACACCGCCTGAACGGATGACGCGGCCCGGCCCGGCATTGTAGGCGGCCAGCGCCTTTTCCAGATCGCCATCGAAGCGGTCGAGCTGTTCGCGAAGGTAACGTGCGCCGCCTTCGAGATTGGCGATGGGATCGTCCGGATCGACGCCCAGATCGCGCGCCGTGCCGGGCATCAGCTGGGCGAGACCGCGCGCGCCGGCATGCGACACGGCATCGGCGCGCCAGCGACTTTCCTGCCAGACCAGCGCCTCTATCAGTGCAGGGCTGAGATCGTAACGCCGCGCGAGATCGGCGACGTGGGCGGCATAGACGCTCGGCACCACGGCGGCATGGATGGCCGGATCGGCAATGGCACTGTCGGGCAGAAATTGCGTCTGTTCGGCGGGCACTTCGGCGAGCGGCGCAGCTGCGACCGGGCCCTGCGCGGGCGGCAGGGCATCGCCGGTGATCCAGGCGGCTTGGCCGTCATTTCCGATTTCCAGCACCTGAGCCTGCGCGGGAAGCGCAGCAAAGGCGGTCAGCATCAGCGCCGCCAATGAGGTGCGAAATCGCAGAATCATCAATGTCCTCCGTCCAGGTCGCTGTGCTTACAACAAATGACACAGGCGTGACAGTGCCCGGCTCCAACGCCGAACGCCCGGCAGACACAGTCCGCCGGGTATCGGGGTTACAGGCTTTTGGTTAATTTTGCGAGAACCGGCCGGACCGGGACCGTTCAGCGCGATGCCAGCGCGAGGACTTGCACCGTGCCAAGGGCGAGGCGCGCGGCGTCGCGGGACTCGATCCAGCTGCCATCCGCAAGCTCGACTTCGTATTCGATCTCACTGTCGAGCGCGGCGGAATAATAGAATTCGGCCCGCTCGAGATTGCCGAGCTGGGTGTAGGCATTGCCGAGATTGATAAGCACGGCGGGATCGCCCGGCTCGTCTTCCAGTTCGGCCAGCAGGACGGGCAGTGCGGCTTCGGCATCGCCTGCAATCAGCTCTTCGTAGGCGACTTCGCGCGTCTCGCGATTTTGCTCGACCATCTCGGCAGTGACGGCCTGCGAAAACATCAGCGGCGCGATTACGAGTGTGGCAAACATGGCATCATCTCCGACTTGGATTTGATGCGGTTATGCGCGGAGCGGCCATCAGCTGCAACAAAACTGTCACATTGTCACAAATCCGAAACAAAACTCGTCGGTGCACCAACTGGTGCGCGCGGTGGATAAGTAAAAACTTGCGTTCTCAATGGCTTGGGAAATAGCCGCTGCGATTCCCCGAAGCGTCACATTCCCGAAAACAAACTGTCACGGGGCGGGCCTATCTGCGGTTCTGCAAGAACAAAAACCGCATTTCCCATCGATTCTCAGCTCATGAGGGGCCGTTCGCCGTGACCAGACTTTCCCGTTCGTTCATCCTTGGCAGTTTCATTCTCGCACTCGCCGCCTGCGGGCCGGAGGAAATCGCGTCCCCCGGCACGGGCGGCAATGTCATCATCAACAATCCTCCGGCCACGCCGACCCCGACGCCGACGAGCGGCGATACGGGCGTCACGCCCGCCATTGGCTGCCCGACCATCGCCGATGCGCAGGGCCTGACCGATGAAGGCACGATCAGCGGGCCGGAAGGCGAATGGCGCGTCTGCGCGACCCCGCTGCGCTTCAACACTTCGTCCACCCTGCCGCAGATCGAAGGCCTGCTCTATCGTCTGCCGGGCCAGGTGAATGTCGGGACCGATGGCGGACCCGCCGCCGATGATAGCGATGGCTTGCCCGACACGAATGTGACGCTCACCATCGAGCCTGGCGTCATCATCTACGCCGCCGGTTCGTCTTTCCTCAACGTGACCCGCGGCAACCGGATCGATGCCGAGGGCACCGAGGACGAGCCCATCATCTTCACCAGCCGCGACAACATTCTCGGCCTCAACAACAACGATTCTTCCGGCCAGTGGGGCGGCGTCGTGCTTTCGGGCCGCGCGCCCGTCACCGACTGTTTCGAGCCTGCGGCAAGGCCGGGCAGCGTCGATTGCGAACGCCAGGTCGAAGGCGCTGCGGATCCGAGCTTCTTCGGCGGCAACGATCCTGACGATGACTCCGGCTCCATGAGCTATGTCCAGCTCCGCTATTCGGGCTTCGTGCTTTCGGGCGATAACGAATTGCAGGCGCTGACCACGGGCGGCACCGGTCGCGGTACGCAGCTCAGCTACATCCAGACGGTGAATTCCTCGGACGATGGCGTCGAGTTCTTCGGCGGCTTCGTGAACCTGAAATACCTGATCGTCGCGGGTGCGGAGGACGATTCGATCGACACCGACACCGGCGTGAAGGCGAACATGCAGTTCGTCATCGCGGCGCAGCGACAGGGCATCGGCGATACTATCATCGAGGCCGATTCCAGCAATGGCCTGGAAGACCAGACCCCCCGCCAGAATACCACGATCGCGAACGCCACTTTCATTCAGCGTCGCGATGGCGATCAGGCGGTTCGCATTCGCGGCGGCGCCGATTACGGGCTCTACAACACGCTGATCTGGGATGCGTCGACGGCAGGGACACCGTGCATCCGTATCGACAATTCGCAGACTGTCCGCGCCGCCAATGCCGGCCTCGACGACGTCGGCCCGCCTCGCTTCAACGCCGTGGCGCTCGATTGCGGTGCCGATTTCCGAGACGGTAGCGGCGGAATTACCGCGGCCCAGGCCGAGGGAATCTTTGACGGTGGCAGCGGCAACAACAAGAGCTTCACCAACACCCTCGTGAACGGATATCTGAACGGCGATGGCGAGAACAATTTCGCCGACACCTTCGACGTCGACAGTCTGGGCGACTTCTTCGACGATGCCGACTTTATCGGCGCAGTCCGCAGCGACAATGACTGGACCGAAGGCTGGACCTGCGACTCCTCGGCAGTGAGCTTCGGCGACAATACCGGCAGCTGCCTCGACATCCCGGTTTTCGACGACTGAGCCGGGAGCGGGGCGCGCAACGCGATGCCCCGCGCCACACAGAATCGCGCGGGCGGCAGGCTGGGGCCGCCGCCCGTTTCGCACAATGGATCGTAGGCGGGATATCGTCCTCATGAACACCACCGGGACCACCACTGGCAGGCAATTGGCGGCGCTGCTGCTTCTCACCACTGCGATGACCATGCCCGGCATGGCTGCGGCGCAGGACGCGCCCGCTGCCGGCGGACCGCTCGCACCGACCGAGCAGGATGTGGAGCAGGAACAGGATGCGATAGCGCCCGACGCCGCCGACCCTACCGATCCAGAGGATGCGGTAGAGGATCCCGACATCTCGATCCCGGGCGGCGCGATCATCGTGACGGGACGGATCAACCGCGATCCGGTGCAGAACTCCAGCCAGGTCGTCAGCGTGCTCTCGACCGAGGAAATCGCGCGCACGGGCGAAGGCGATATTGCCGGCGCGCTCGGCCGCGTCACCGGTCTTTCGGTGCAGGGGCAGGGCTTCGTCTATGTTCGTGGCCTTGGCGACCGCTATTCGCTCGCGCTGCTGAACGGCCTGCCGCTGCCATCGCCGCAGCCGCTGAGCCGCGTGGTGCCTCTCGACATCTTCCCGACCAATGTCGTCGCCTCCAGCCTTGTGCAGAAGACCTACTCGGCAAACTTTCCTGGCGAATTCGGCGGCGGCGTCATCAATCTCACGACCCGCGCCGTGCCCGATGAAAGCTTCGTCACGGTCGGCGGCGGCATCAGCGGCAATACCGAAACGACGTTCCAGCCCGGCCTTTCTTACTACGGCTCCGACTATGACTGGTTCGGCTTCGACGATGGTACGCGCGATGCGCCGCCTGCACTGCAGACCTATTTCGACAGCGGCCTTCGCCTCAGCGATATTCCGCTCGACCCCGACCAGAGTTTCAACGACGCGCCCACCACGCAGGCCGATATCGCCAAGCAGCTGGGCAATCCGAACCTGATCCTGCTGCAGCGCCTGGGCGACGTGCCCGCCAACTGGTCCGCCAGTATCACGGCCGGCACGTCGACCGACGTTTTCTCCGATGGCCAGCTCGGCGTGGTGTTCACCGGCTCGATCAGCAACAAATGGCGCACACGCGATATCATTTCGCAATCGGTGCTGGCCGATTTCACACTCGACACCGATTTTCGCGACGTGGTGACGGACAACCGCATCCTCGCCAACGCCATGCTCGGCATCGGGCTGGAAGTGGGCGATCACCAGTTCCGCTTCACCAACCTCTTCATCCGCGACACGCAGAAGCAGGCGACGCTGTCGGTCGGCGAGGATTTCCAGGATGACGACAGCATCCAGCAGCAGCAGACCGGCTGGTTCGAACGCCAGCTGATCGACAGCCAGCTAGTGGCTGAGCTCGAATTCGGCAATCTCGGCGTGGATTTGCGCGGTGGCTATGCCCGCACCGATCGCGAGGCGCCGTTCGAATACACCTTCACCTATGTGCGCGACAATTCGTCGGGCCGGTTCGGCGACACTTTCATCAACGTGCTGGACCGGCAGACCGGCGATGCCGCGGTGGTGTTCTCCGACTTGACCGAAGAGCTCTGGGCAGGAGGCATCGACCTCAGCTATCCGATCTTCGACAGCTTCGTCACCACGGTCGGCTATGCCTATACCGATACCGAGCGTTTCTCCGAGCGGCGCGAGTTTCTCTTCAACGCGCCCACCAGCTTTCCCGACGGCGTCGGCGCGCTGCGCCCCGACCTGCTGCTGGGCGATGCGATCATCGACTTCTTCGATATCGGCCTGATCGAATCGACGCAGGCCGATCCCGCCTTCGACGCGGGCCTCGAAATTCATGCCGGCTACGGCAAGATCAATTGGGAGCCGATCGTCGGCGTCGCTCTGGACGCGGGCGTTCGGTATGAAACCGCGACGCAGACGGTCGATCCGGCGCAGGTCTTCGATACCGTGACCAGCTCGACCGCCTCCACCCTGCTCGAAAACGAGTATTGGCTGCCTGCCGCGACCATCACCGTCGAGCCGATGGACGATCTCCAGCTGCGCGCCGCCGCCAGCCGCACCATTGCGCGCCCGCAATTTCGCGAGCTGATTTTCCAGACCTATTACGATCCGGAAACGAACCGCCAGTTCAACGGCAACCCTTTCCTGGTCGATAGTGAGCTGACCAATTATGAGATGCGCGCCGAATATTATCTCGGCGGCGGGGACCGGATTTCGGTCGCGGGCTTCTACAAGGATATCGAAAATCCGATCGAGGCCTTCTCCAGCTTCTCCGACAACGCGCAGCTCACCAGTTTCGCCAATGCCCCTTCGGCGGAGCTTTACGGCGTCGAGGCCGATCTCGCCTACACGCTCGACCTTATCGGACTGGGCGGCGGTTTCTTCGAGACCAAGGAACTCGGCATCTTTGCCAATTACACTTGGACGCAGTCGGAAATCTCGGTGCAGGATGACGACATCACCCGGCTGTTTCCCGGCGGAAACACGCCGGCATCAAACCTGTTTGCCGATGGCGTTCCGCTCACGGGCCAGTCGGATCACCTGGCGAATTTGCAGCTGAGCCTGCAGGATATCGACCAGCTGCAGCAATTCACCATCCTCGGCTCCTATGCCAGCGAGCGGGTGACCAGCCGCGGCACGGCAGGCCTGCCCGATATCGTCGAGGATCCGGGCCTGCGGATCGATCTCGTGTTTCGGCAGGGCTTCGACGCTTTCGGCAGTGAGGCGGAGCTCAAGTTGGAAGCGCGCAACATCTTCGGTCAGAACAACGAGGAATACCAGACGAACGGCACGGACCGGATCGAGATCAACACCTACGATCTCGGCACGACGCTGGGCGCATCCCTCTCGATTACCTTTTGAACGTATTCAAGACTTCGTAAGAGGCGGCCCCTGTCGAAAGGCGGGGGCCGTTCCGTGCGGGAGGCTCTACGGCGTGTCGAGCACGTAGCCCTTGCCGTGGACGGTGCGCAGCAATTCATGCGCGCCCACATCGCGCAGGCCTGCGCGCAATCGTTTGATCCAGACATCGACGGTGCGCAGATATTCGGGATCACCCGCCTTGCCGAGCGCCGCGATCAGTTCTTCGCGCGAGAAGATGCGATTTGGATTTTCCGCCAGGAAGCGCAGCACGCGAAATTCGTTCGGGCGCAGCACGATCCGCTCGCCATTCCAGCGCGCCTGTTCGCTGCCGATATTGACGGTCAGATCGCCGAGGGAAAGCTGCCTCTCGCCCGCCGCATCGCGGTCCACGCCGAACTGCGCCAGCACCCTGTCCAGCATAGCCTGCCGATCGAGCGGGCCGACCGCGTAATCGTCCGCCCCTGCGGCAAGAGCGCGGCGGCGATCTTCGGCATCGTCGCTATCGAGCATTATGGTGATGTGCGCGTGCTTCATCCGCTCGTCCGCGCGTAGGCGGCGGGTCAATTCCAGGCCGGAGCAATCGTCCAACAGCCAGTCTACGAATGCGCGCGGGGAGCCTTCCACCAATTGCACGGGGCCTTCGCAGGTCAGCTGCCCGAAGACGAAAGTGGTATCGCCATGCACGAACGGCTCTGACCGGGCGCCCCCGATATCGGTCGTGAAGATGCTGACGCGCTGCATTGTCCCGGAAGCCCTGTTGTCCCGGGACGATTGGTGCCGTGCGAATTTGACTGCGGTGTGACAGTCGCACCGCTTTTCTGCGGCGAAACCAATTCCTTCAGGCGGGCTGCATCGGGCAGTAGCGCGCCAGATATTCGCCGTGGCCCGGCATGTGCTGCACCATGAAGCGGATCGATTTCTCGATCTCGTCGAATTCCTTGCGGGTTTCCGCCTGATCGAGCGTAGCGGCCATTGCATTGTGACCGTTCATGGCAATGCCCTGGCCCATCATCACCGCCGCCCAGCTGGTCTCCGTGAACAGCTCGTCATCCTCGCGGAAGATCTGACCGTTGGCCTTGAATAGCTCGATCTTCTCGGTGAGGCTGTCCGGCACACTCATCGTGCGGCAGTAATTCCAGAATTCGGAATCGTCGCGCGTGGTGGCGCTGTAATGCAGGATCAGGAAATCGCGGATGCGCTCATATTCCTTTGCGGTCAGCCGATTGAAACTTGCGGCCTGTGCTTCGGTCACCCCGTCGAGCGAGAGCAGCGCGATCAGCTTGTTGATGCCGGTGTTGATCAGGTGGATGGACGTGCTTTCCAGCGGTTCCATGAAGCCCGCGGCGAGGCCGAGCGAGACCACGTTCTTGTTCCAGAACTTCTTCCGCCGCCCGGTCACGAAACGCAGGTGATTGGGATCGGCCGTCGGCTTGCCTGCCATGTGCCTGATCAGGATATCGGTCGCCTCGTCAGCGTCCATGAAGCTGTCGCAATAGACGTGGCCATTGCCATTGCGATGCTGAAGCGGGACCTGCCATTGCCAGCCCGCCGAATGCGCGGTGGCGCGGGTGAAGGGCGGGGGTGGGCTGCCATCGTCGCGATTGCAGGGCATGGCGACGGCGCGATTGCAGGGCAGCCAGTGCGTCCATTCCTCGTAACCGGTTTCCAGCGCCTGCTCGATCAGCAATCCGCGGAAACCGGAGCAATCGACGAACAGGTCGCCCGCGATCTCCTGCCCGCTCTCCAGCGTGATCGAAGCGACGTGGCCGCTCTCGCCGTCGAGCCGGACATCGTCGACGCGGCCTTCCTGCCGGACCACGCCGCGCTTTTCGGCATAGCGTCGCAGAAAGCCCGCATAGGCTGTCGCATTGATATGATACGCGTAATTGATCGGCGGCAGGTCGTCGCGGCGCATGTCGTCGGTCTTGGCGAATTTACCGAAATAGGCGGCCATCGTTTCGGGATTGAAGACCTGGATCGGGCGATTGTCACCCTGGCTCTTCTGGTGATGCCAGATGTGGTGAAATGTCAGCCCGCCGATCTCGTAGCCGTAATTGCCAAAGGGGTGGATGTAGCTGTCGCCGAGCTTCCCCCAGTTCTCGAACTGGATGCCGAGCTTGAAGCTGCCCTGCACGGCGGAGAGCATTTCCGCCTCGTCGATTTCGAGCAGGCGCTGGAAATCGACGAATGGCGGGATGGTCGCTTCGCCGACGCCGACCGTGCCGATAGCCTCGCTTTCGACCAGCGTGATGGCGACATGCCGCGCCTTGGACAGGCCGGACAGCGCCGCTGCCGCCATCCATCCGGCGGTGCCGCCGCCGACGATCACGATCTTCTCGATTGCCATAACGCCGCTGTCTCCTCGCTCATTCGTTTACTGGCCATACCGGCTTTCGGGAAGGGTGCGCACCGGACGCGGCGCCGCCATCATTGCAAAAATGTTACACTGGCGCGCGGGGAATGTGAACGTTCATATTTTTGTCTTGTGAACGCTCACACCGCTGGTAGGAAACGGGTTCTGGCCTCTTGGGAGAGGTCGCTTTGTGGTGCCGGTCCGTATCGCGTCAAGTGGCGGATCGAAGGGGAGAATACAGTGCGCAAATCCATTTTCACGCCCGCGAATCGGGTCCGCAGCCTCGCAACCGTGTCCAGCCTGGCGCTGTGCGCGGCGGTTTCGAATGTCGCCATCGCGCAGGACACTATCGAGGAGGAAATGGAGGATCAGGCCGATCCAGATCCCACGGATGAGAATGTCATCATCGTCAGCGGCTTCCGCCAGTCGCTGGAAAGCGCACAGGATTTCAAGGAAAACGCCGACACCGTCGTCGACGTGATCACCGCCGAAGACATCGGCGCGCTGGCCGACCGTTCCGTCGCCGAGGCGCTGCAGCGCGTCCCGGGCGTGAACATCAGTCGGTTTGCCTCGCCTGACGATCCCGACCGCTTCTCGGTCGAAGGGTCCGGCGTCATCATTCGTGGCCTGCCCTTCGTGCGTTCGGAGCTGAACGGCCGCGACATCTTCTCGGCCAATGGCGGTCGGACACTGTCTTTCAACGATGTCTCGCCCGAGCTGCTGGGGCGTGTCGAGGTCTTCAAGAATACCACTGCCGACATGATCGATGGCGGCATTTCCGGCACGGTGAACCTGGTCACGCGCAAGCCGCTCGACAATCCGGGTTTCAATCTTGGCGGCACAATCGAGGCGAATATTGGCGATTTGGCCGAAGAATGGTCGCCAGGTTTCTCCGTCCTTGGATCGAACACCTTCGATACGGGGATCGGCACATTCGGGCTGCAACTGGCTTATGCCCAGCAGGAGCTCGTCACCCGCACGGACGCCTCGCAAATTACCGACCCGTGCTACCGCGATGAGGATCTCTTCAGTGGAGGTTGCTTGCGTGCGCGCGATGTTGGTTCCGGCGGCTTCGGCGGGAGCAATTTCGACGAAACCAATTTCCCGCCCGAGAACAGCGTGGTGGTGCCGAAGGGCGCGGGCGTACGCACGACCGAATTGACCCGTGATCGCAACGCCTATTCCGCCGTCGGCCAGTTTGAGAGCCTCGACGGCCGGTTCCTCCTAACCGCCGAATATCTGCGTGCGGATACCGAGGCGACACTAGAGGAATTCGCCATCCTCGCTCTCGTAAACAATGACGCGTTTTTCCCGGTGCCTCAGGACGGAACGAATTTCACCTTCGAGGACGGCATTTTCCAGAGCGGAACGCTGACGCAGAATTCGGGCGGCATTCCCGGCGTCACTGCCGAAACCCTTCGGTTCCAGCAGGAAACCGAAGCGACTACCGAAGACTTCTCGGTCGATGTGTTCATGGAGCTGACGGATCGCTTCCGTCTCAACTTTGAAGGCCAGTATATCAATTCCTCGCTCGATGCGGCGGGCGTCATCTTCGCGATGCAGACCTACGCGGACATCTTCATCGACAATTCCGGCAAGACGCCCGACATTCGTTTCCTGCAGCCGGGCACGCAAGATTCGCCGAGCAGCTATTTCACCGATCCCGCGCTCACTTATTTCTGGTTCCATCTCGACAACCAGATCGACAATGAAGGCTCGCTCTATTCGTTGCGCGGCGATGCCGAATACGATATTTCCGATACCGGCTTCATCCGCAAGGCGCGCTTCGGCGCACGCTGGGCGGAACGCAACCGCGTCACCCGCAACGCCAATTTCAGCAATTGGTCGAACCTTGGCGCACCATGGACGGGTCGCGGCGGGAATTGGAATTGCGGCGATCCGCAGGCCTATGGCTGCGGCGGTGCTTATGCTTTCGATTTCCCCGATCAGGCAATCGTGCTCGACCCTTTCGCCGACAATTTCCAGCGCGGCAATGCCGTCACTCCTATCGGACAGGGCGGCGCCATTTTCTACGGCGGTACCGATAATCTGGTCGAAGCGTATCTGAACGGCTCGCTCGGCGAGGATCTGCAGGACATCAAGGACTTCACCCTGACGCCCGAAGGTCGCCCGCTGATCGATGGCCGGACGCAGCAACAACCCGACGGCGAAGTCGCACCGTGTTCACCGTTCTGCCCGTCCGAGATCGTGCCGGTGGATGAAACGACGAACGCCGCCTATGCGCGGGTCGATTTCGGCCACGACTTCGCGAACGGCATGGAATTCTCCGGCAATATCGGCGTCCGCTATGTCGAAACGAATGTGCGCTCACGCGGACTGGTCGGCTTCATCGCACCCGACTATGTCGACGCGACCGTTCCGGGGACGAATTTCGGCGGTGATGGTGATGGTGTCGCCGAAGTATCGGATATCGAGAACCGGTGCGACAACGTTCCTGACGGCCAGCAGGCTCCGGGCTATTGCAGCCTCTCCGACGAACGCCGCGCGGAATTTGTCGCTGGATTGACCGGAGACGTCTTCACTGACTTCTCGGACGAAACCTACGATCACTGGCTCCCCAGCTTCAACGCGCGCCTCGATCTAGACAATGGGATCGTTCTCCGTACGGCGGTGTCGAAAGGGATTTTCCGGCCGGATCTCGCGGCCTTTCGAACCGGTGGCTTCGTGTTCGACAACACGAACAACCTTGTGCAGGGCGGGACGCAGGATACCGGCCCACTATTCGGCCTGTTTACCGGCAATCGCAGTCTGCGACCGGTCGAAAGTTGGAATTACGATCTTTCAGCCGAGTGGTACTTCGACGATGTCGGCTCTCTGACAGCCGCGTTCTTCGCGAAGGATATTTCCAATCAAGAGATTTCCGGCGCGTCGGTGCAGGAGCTCACTAGTCCTGAAGGGACATCGATCGATGTCATTATCAACGGCCCGGTCAACTCCGACAGCAGCACGCTATACGGTGTGGAAGTGGCATATCAGGACACCTTCGAGTTCCTGCCCGGCCCACTTTCCGGCCTCGGAACGCAGCTGACATACACCTATGTCGATGCGGGCGCGTTCAATAACAACGATATCGGGGCGGAACGCAGTCCGTTCGCGCAGAACCTGCCGCTGACCGGCATTTCGAAGCACACGTACAACGCTGTCCTGTTCTACGAGATGTACGGTTTCTCTGCCCGCGCAGCATACAATTGGCGCGACGAATATCTGCTGACGACCAGGGATGTGATTTTCCCATTCCAGCCGATCTTCAACGAGTCGACCGGGCAGCTCGATGCATCGATTTTCTACGACCTGACGGACAATCTAAAAATCGGCGTTCAGGGCGTGAACCTGCTCGACGAAGTGACACGCACGAGCCAGGTGTTCGATTTCGATCAGACCCGCGTCACGCGCTCGGCCTTCCGCAACGATCGCCGCTTTACCTTCCTCGTCCGGTTCGATTTCTAACGACGTCGGAGCGTAGCACGAACAGGGGATAATGCGGGCTCCGGCACAGCACTGTGTCGGGGCCCGTTTTCTCTTGGCGCGCCTATCGCGCCTGTCTTATCGGGAGCACCACCGTGATGAAATTGGGACGTTTCTTCCGCCATGTTGCAGCCGCCTTAGGGCTGAGTGCAATGCTCACGGCCTGCGGCGGCAGCGACACACCGCCGACGCCCCGCGCGGCACCCGTCGTCGATGCAAGCGGCGAGTGGCAGCTCGTTTGGCAGGACGAGTTTACCGGCGACACGCTGGATCCCGCCTGGAACCGGATCGAGGATTGCTGGGGGGGCGGCAATGACGAGCGGCAGTGCTACACCGGGAGGGCCGCCAATATCGCGCTGGAGAACGGTGTTCTCGTCCTCACCGCTCGACAGGAAAGCTACACCGGCGATGCCTGGCCCGATCACATGAAGCCGGGCCGCGACGATCCCGATGCGCAGAAGACGCAGGACTTTACGTCGGGCAAACTGACCACCGAGGGCAATCGCAGCTGGACCTATGGCCGCTTCGAAATCCGCGCGCGCCTGCCGCAGGGGCAGGGCGTATGGCCGGCCTTCTGGATGCTGCCGGAAGACAGTGGTGAGGGCTGGCCTGTCTCGGGGGAGATCGATATCTTGGAAGCGGTCAACCTCGGTGTCGAATGCGAGGAATGCGAAGCGGGCGGAGAGAATTCGGTCCTCGGCACGCTGCATTACGGCGCGCGCCCGTCGGGCAACGAATACACCAATCGGAAGATTTCCTACCCCGCGGTGCTGGACGATCAATTCCACACCTTCGGCGTGATCTGGGAAGAGGGGCGCTTTACCTGGACATTGGATGGCGAACCATACGGCACGCTGACGGCGGAAGATTGGTGGACCAGCGCCAGCAACGATCCGAACGCGCCGTTCGACCATCCCTTCCACCTGATCCTCAATCTCGCCATCGGCGGCAACTGGCCAGAGAATACCAGTCTTCGCGGCGTGTCGACCGAGGGGTTTCCTAAGCAGCTGGAGGTGGACTGGGTGCGCGTCTGGCAATGCGATGCCGATCCCGCTACCGGTCGCGGCTGTCTGTAAGGGGAATATGCGTGGGCCGCAGGCGGCAATCGGTAACCATCAAGCATGTGGCGGCGGATGCGGGCGTTTCCCTGCAGACGGTGAGCCGCGTCATCAATAACGAGGCCAATGTCCGCCCGGAAATGAAGGAGCGGGTGCAGGCGAGCATCGACAAGCTCGGCTATGTCCCCTCCATCGCCGCCCAGCGCATGAGCGGCTCGCGCTCCTATCTGATCCTCGCGCTGAACGATCGCGAGCGCACGATGGAAAACTGGAAGGCGCGCGAGGGGAACGACTGGGTCGACCAGATGCTGATGGGCGGCATGCTGCAATGCGCCGAGCATGGCTACCGCCTGCTGCTCGAGCTGGTCGACACGCATGACGACAATATCCAGCGCGAATTGAAGGCGACCATCGCCGCATTACAGCCGGACGGCGTGATCCTGACGCCGCCGCATTCGGACAATCCGCTGATTACCGATCTGCTGGAAAAGCAGAAAATCCCCTTCGCCCGCATCGGTTCGCGCGACAATGGCGGGAGCATCTCGCTGACCATGGGCGATAACCGCATGGCCGCGATGGCGACGCGTTACCTGATCGAGAAGGGGCATGAACGCATCGCTTTCATCGCCGGTGCGGAGGAATATGCGCTCAGCCATCGACGCAAGCAGGGCTGGCGCGATGCAATGGCGCAAGCCGGCCTTTCGACAGAAGGCCTGTGCGAGCGGGGCGACTTTTCTTACGCTTCCGGCGAAAAGGCGACGCGCGCGCTGCTGTCCGGCTCGGCCCGGCCCACCGCGATCATTGCCAGCAACGACCAGATGGCGATGGCCGCCAACGCGGTGGCGCACGAAATGGGCATGCGGGTGCCGGGCGACGTTTCCATCATCAGTTTCGACAACACACCGGTTGTGCGCTTCGTGCAGCCGCCGCTCACCGCGATCGACCAGCCTATCGCCGAAGTGACGAGCCGCGCGGTCGATCTGGTGATCGCGGCGCATCGGGGGGACGATCTGCCGGACATGCCGGTGGTGGTCGAAGGCAGGCTGATCGAACGCGATTCGGTCGCCCGCCCGCGTGGCTGACACCTCCATTGTCGATCCGGCGGATGGGCAGCGGACGCGGTTCCTCCTGCTATACGCGCTGGCTGTCGCCGGGGGCGCGGTCGCCTACGTTCCCTTCCTGACGATCCTGCTGCCGGTGCGGGTCGAGGGGGTAGCGGGCGCGCGCAGCATAGAATGGTTGGCCTATTGCGCCTTTGCTGGGGCGATTGCCGCGAGCCTTGCGAATATCGCCTTCGGCTGGCTGTCCGACATCACCCGCAACCGGCGCGGCTGGATCGCGGGCGGGCTGGTGCTGAGCAGTGCGATGCTGCTGGCGCTAACCCAGGCGCGCGACCTGCCGATGCTGATCGCCATGCTCGTTGTCTGGCAGATTGCGCTCAACATGATGCTGGGGCCGCTATCGGCATGGGCGGGCGATGTCGTGCCGGATCGGCAGAAGGGGCTGCTCGGCGGCCTGCTCGCTTTCGCGCCCGCGCTAGGCGCCGTGTCCGGCGCTCTCGTGACCATTCCGGGCCTCGCCGCGCCGGACGAACGGATGGCGATCGTCGCTGCCTTGGTGGTCGCCTGCGTCGCGCCCGTGCTGATCTTCGGCAGGCCCACGCCTTTCCCCGAGCTCATGCAGCCGCATGAGGAGCCACCCTTGCCGGACCCACACCAACCGCGACGGATCGTGGCGCGCATGTGGCTCGCCCGGCTGCTGGTGCAGGTCGCGGAGGCGGCGCTGTTCGCCTATCTCTATCTCTGGCTGCGTTCGATCAGTCCCGAAATCGGCGACAATGACGCCGCAAAGGTTTTCGGACTGGTCCTGTTCCTCGCCGTCCCGGCCACGCTTTCGGTCGGGCGCTGGGCGGACCGGGCGGACAGGCCGATCCTGCCGCTGGCCATCGCTGCAGGGGTGAGCGCGCTGGCGCTGCTCGCCATGGCCGCCGCGCCCGGTCTGACGGCGGCGCTTGTCGCCTATGCCGTGTTCGGCCTGGCCGCAGGCATGTTCCTGGCGCTGCACACGGCGCAGACCCTGCGTGTCCTGCCGAGGCCGCAGCGCCGCGGGC
This sequence comes from Aurantiacibacter aquimixticola, assembly GCF_003605475.1. Classification (NCBI taxonomy): domain Bacteria; kingdom Pseudomonadati; phylum Pseudomonadota; class Alphaproteobacteria; order Sphingomonadales; family Erythrobacteraceae; genus Aurantiacibacter; species Aurantiacibacter aquimixticola. Next base: position 2,262,473 of record NZ_RAHX01000001.1, read on the forward strand.
GCGACCTTGGCGTGTTCAACCTCACCAACACCATGCCCTCGCTCATCATGCCGCCGCTGACGCTCGGGCTGGTGCCGGTCTTCGGCTTTGGCGGCCTGTTCATCGCGCTCGCCACGCTGGCCGCGCTCGCCTGCCTGCTGCTCGGCACCACGCGCATTCCGCGCTAGCGCAATCGGCGCTTGCCAAGCGGGGAGCGGCGTGTAGAAATACGCGCTTGATAACGTTCCCATGGGAAGAGGGTTTTGCGATGCGGGTCGGGGTTTCTGTGCGTGCGATGGCCGCTGCGGCGGTGTGTGGTCTGGGGCTTTCGGCCTGTGCGACAGTGCCGGAGGACGGCAACACGCCGGTCGCGGTGGCCACAGTGCAGGGGGAGGACGCCGTCGTCGCCGATATCGTCTCGCGCATGACGCTGGAGCGCAAGATCGCGCAGCTGATCCAGCCGCAGATCAACAGCTTCACGGCAGAAGACATGGAGCGTTACCGCTTCGGCAGCTATCTCAATGGCGGCAATGGCGGGCCGTACGGGGACGAATTCGCGCAGGCTTCCGAATGGCTGCGCCTCGCCGATGAGATGTATGATGCCTCCGTGCGGCCCATGCCCAATGGCGAACCGATCGTCCCGGTGATGTGGGGCACGGATGCGGTCCACGGCCACACCAACGTGCCGGGCGCGACGATCTTCCCGCACAATATCGGCCTCGGCGCGGCGGGCGATCCCGATCTGGTGCGCCGCATCGGCCACGCCACGGCGATGGAAATCGAAGTGACGGGCATTGACTGGAACTTCTCTCCCACCGTCGCGGTCGCGCGCAACGATCGCTGGGGGCGGACCTATGAAAGCTATTCGGAGAACCCCGAACTGGTCGCCACGCTCGGCGCGGCGCTGGTGGAAGGGCTGCAGGGCGATCCCGATGCCCCAGGCTATCTCGGCACCGGCCGCGTGATTGCGACGGCCAAGCATTTCTTCGGTGATGGCGGCACCACGAACGGCGTGGATCAGGGCGACGTCAATGGCGACCTGGCGGATCTGATGGCCGTCCACGCCGTGCCCTATCCCGCCGCCATCGAGGCGGGCGTCGAGACGATCATGGCCAGCTTCAATTCGATCAATGGCCGCAAGATGCACGGAAACGAGCGCCTGCTGACGGATGTCCTGCGCGGGCAGATGGGTTTCGACGGGCTCGTCGTCGGCGACTGGAACGGCCATGGCCAGGTGCAGGGCTGCACCGTCACCGATTGCCCGGAATCGCTGCTGGCGGGGCTCGATATCTACATGGTGCCCGACGACTGGCGCGGACTGATGGAAAACCTGATTGCGCAGGTCAATGACGGCACGATCCCGATGGCGCGCGTGGACGAAGCGGTGACCCGCGTGCTGCGCGTGAAATATCGCGCCGGCCTGCTCGGCCCCGATTCGCAGCGCCCGTCCGAACGCGGTCTCGCCGGGCAATACGAGCTGCTGGCATCGCCCGAGCATCGCGCGCTGGCAAGAGAGGCTGCGGCGCGTTCGCAGGTGATCCTCAAGAATGACGGCGTGCTGCCGATCCAGCCGGGCACGAATGTGCTGGTGGCGGGCAGCGCGGCGCACAATATCGCGCAGGCCGCAGGCGGATGGACGCTTACCTGGCAAGGCGGCGGAGAGCTTTCCAACGACGATTTCCCCAACGCCACCTCGATCTACGACGGCATCGCCCAAGCTGCGGCGAGCGGAGGCGGCAGCGCCACGCTGTCCGCCGATGGCAGCTATACGGCCACGCCCGACGTCGCGGTCGTCGTCTTCGGCGAGCGGCCCTATGCCGAATTCGCGGGTGACGTGCCCGATCTCGCTTTCCGTGACGAGGAAGGGCTGGAGCTTCTGCGCCAATTCGACGCCGCCGGTATCCCCGCCGTCGCCGTTTTCCTTTCCGGTCGCCCGATGTGGGTGAATCGGGAGCTGAACGCCGCCGACGGTTTCGTTGCCTCATGGCTGCCCGGCAGCGAAGGGGGCGGCGTGGCGGACGTGCTGTTCGGCGCGCGCCCGGCAAGCGGACGCCTCAGCTTCAGCTGGCCCGAAAGCTGCGGGGCGACGCCGGTGAACGGCGCGGATGGCGCGCTGTTCCGGGTCGGCTACGGCCGCTCGCTCACCGACACATCGCCGCTGCGCCAGCTGGACGAGGAATGCGCTGCGCTGGAAGCGGGCGCGGGAGCCGACTGGTTCGTTTCGGGCCGCCTGTCCGACGGCATCCGCGTGCGCGCGGGCGAAGTCGACATGGCGCAGATGCTCGGCACGGCCCCGCTGGCGACCATGCGCGGTTACGATCGCAACGCGCAGGAAGATGCGCGTGAAATCACCATTGCCGACAACGGATATATCGAATTCTTCGGTATCGGCGCGGACGAGGCCTATCGTATCGCTTACGAAGTGCCCGAACGGCCCGAAGGCACGGTGACGATCACGTCGGGTACCAGCCGGCTGGACGCGACACAGTACATGGCCATCGCAGCGGGCAAGGGCTGGCGCGAGATGGTCCTGACTGCGGCGTGCCTGCCTGCGCTGGGCAACACCTTGCGGATCGATGCATCGCAGGAATTCACGCTGCGCATCCACACCATCCGCCGCGAGGACGTTGCCGAAGGAACCGATTGCGCTTTCTGAGCGGCAATGACACACCTGCAATTCGCATCGGGGATCGGCGAAAGACCGGCCCTGCATGAGGGGAGTATGTAAATGGCCTTAGCGCCCGACGTCGCCAGCAGCACCGATCCGCGTCCCGTCGTCGATGACGATACGCCGCCGGTGAATGCGCCCGGCCTGCAATATTTCGTTTTCGGACTGTTTTTCATCTTCGGCGGGATCACTTCGCTCAACGATGTGCTGATCCCGAAGCTGCGCGAGCTCTTCACGCTCAGCTACACCGAAGCGATGCTCGTCCAGTTCTGCTTCTTCGCTGCCTACCTGCTGATCGGCATTCCCGGCGCGAAGCTGGTGAAGAAAATCGGCTACATGCGTGGTGCTGTCGCTGGGCTTACCACGATGATTGCAGGCTGCCTGCTGTTCATTCCGGCAAGCCAGACCGCGACTTACGCAATCTTCCTTGGCGCGCTTTTCATCCTGGCAAGCGGCGTGGTGATCGTTCAGGTGGTGGCGAACCCACTTATCAGCCTGCTCGGCCCGCCCTCGACGACGCATAGCCGCCTGACTTTCGCGCAGGCGTTCAACTCGCTCGGCACGACCGTCTTTCCCATCGTGGGCGCGGCGGTGATCCTCGGCAGTCTTGCCGATGTGACAGCGGACCAGCTCGAAGGCGCAGCTCTGCAAGCCTATCGCGCAGCGGAGAGCGAGGCGATCTGGCAGGGCTATCTCGGTGTTGCCGCACTCATCGCGCTGGTCGCGGGCGCGGTGTGGATGTTCCGCAATCGCCTGCCGCACGATGCATCGATCATGGGTGAAGGCGACCTGGTGTCGAATTCGCGCTACCTGATCGGCCTCGCGCTCGTCGTCGCCGGTGCCTTTCTCGCGATCCAGGTCAATGGCTGGCTCGGGGTGCTCGTCATTCTCGCGGCGCCGGCATACTGGCTCTACGACAATCCGCTGTTGCGGCGCACGCGGTTCAGCTTCGGCGCGCTGTGCATCTTCCTGTACGTCGGCGGGGAGGTGGCCATCGGATCGATCGTCATCAATTATCTGCTTCAGGATCAGGTAATGGCGAACGGCGGCCCGTTCACTGCGTTTCTGAATGGTCTCGTGGGGGCAGAGCCCAATGCGGTGGAATGGCTGATCGGTCTTTACTGGGGCGGGGCCATGGTCGGCCGGTTTATCGGTTCGTGGGCGCTGCGCAAATTCAGCCCGGGCCTGATCCTGACCTTCAACGCCATCGGTGCCATTGTGCTGGTCCTCATCTCGACCAACACGACGGGCGAGCTGTCCGGCTATTCGCTCCTCGCGGTCGGCCTGATGAACTCGATCATGTTTCCGACCATCTTCTCGCTCGCCTGTGAGAAGCTGGGGCCGCGCGCGGCGGACGGATCGGGCATTATCAATGTCGCCATCTTCGGCGGCGCGGTCGTGCCGCTGCTTTACGGCGTGGTGGCCGATGCGACGGGCGGCAATCTGGCGCTCGCAATGGTGATCCCGATCGTCTGCTATGCGGTCATCGCCTGCTTCGGCATCTTCGCCCGGCGGCCCGCGACCAGCTAGGCGTTTCATCTCCGACAGGGGAACAGGCAAAGGGGCGGCGGTCTTCGGGTCGCTGCCCCTTTCCTACATCTGCGGTAATGTGCTGGCGTCCGGGCCATGGCTCGACCGTATCATCCATCGCCCCGCTGGAGGGTCACACTCCGCGCCCGGAGGGTGACATTCGTCCTCGAAAAAGGTGACAGTCTTGGCGCGCGCCGGGTGACACTCGGGTGCCCGCAAAGTGACGGTTTGGCCCGCGAAGGTCACACTTTCGCGGCCAAGGTCACAGTTTTGCCTCGGCAAGGTTACAGATCGCCCTTTTTGCTCCTGGACACTGTGCCACTTGTCACACCCCCCGCGCCCTCCGCGCGGGTCAGTCGCGGCGCGCGACCAGTGTCGCCTCAGCGGAGCCGAGGTCCATCAGCACCTGGCTCGCGGGCATGCCGTCGCCGCCGCGATCGACCACGATATGCTGGAAGCCCGGGGAGCGGGCATCGCGGAAGTCCTCCGCATCGGTGTCGAGCGGACTGTCCAGCACGACACGGTAGAAGGCCCGCCGCATGTACTCCGACAGCTCTCCCGCGGTCACCGCGCGGTCGCGGTCGAGATCGGCCTCGCCCCGCAGCGCGTCGCGCAGGATGTGGCTGACATAGCCGCCCGCCTTGTCGCGCTGGGCGACGAGGCTCAGCGTATCGGCGTCCGAGCTGAAGATGCCCATGCGATCGTCGGCGGCATCCACCACCTGGTCGAACCCGCCGGCAAAGCAGGCGTCGATCACCAGCAGCAGCCGTCCGCTGAAACCGTCAAGCATTGCGGTCAGCTCGTGATCAAACAACGCCGCGTCATACAGCTCGAGCGTCTCGGCACTGCCGTCGCGTTCGGTGTCGACGTTCTCGACCTTCTCGCCATGGCCGCTGAAGAACAGCAGCAGCAGGTCGTCCTCCCCCATCACGGCGGAGAGCTCGGTCAGCGCGGCGGCGAAGCGCTCGCGCGTCGCATCGCGGTTGAGGAGCGTAACGCTGCCCGGGGCAAGCACGCCTGCTTCGGCAAGCGCCTCGACGACCTGCTCGGCATCCTGATCGGTCCGGGAGAGCGGGTTCATGCGGCGATAGTCGGCGACCCCGACGGACAGCGCGAACACGCGCGATGTGCCGCTGGCGGGGCGCACGGTGCGCACGCCCTCCGCGGCCTCGCGCACAGCGAGGGTGTAAGCGCCGCGCTCTCCAGGCGCGAAGCTGCTCGCGGCGATGTGATAAGTGCCGTCCTGCGGCAGGGTGAGGGAGAGCAGGCTGTCAGTGCTCGCCTGCGCGCCGCCGCGATCGTCATTGTACTCGCCTCGCCCGCTCGGCAGGTAGACCGTCAGCGCGGTGTCGACCGACTGGGAGGCCAGATCGAAGGTAATGCGCTGTCCGGCGCGCCCGGCAAAGGCGTAGTAATCGACGTGCGCCCCGTCGAAGCCGGTGCCGTCTCCGCGTGCAAGGCTGCCCTCGACGCTTTCGCCAAGCGCGATGGCGGTTGTGTCCCCGGGGGCCGGGTTGGCCGGATCCATCGTGGCGATGCGATAGCGCCCACCGTCGCGATCACCGAAAGCGGTAACGTGCAGCTCGTATCGGCCATCGGCGGGAAGGCGTGCCTCGATCAGGCTGCCAAGGCCCATGGCGTCTGGGCCGTCATCGTTGCGCACTTCGAAGCCGTCGGCCCCGGCCAGGCGCAGCACCGGGTCGAAGTCGTCCGAAGTGAGCGCGATGCGCACATGCTGACCGGCGCGCCCGTCGATGAGGTAGTAATCGCCCTCGTCCTCGAGCGTAGCTTCGATGGCGTTGCCGAGGCGGATGAGGCCGTTGCTGTCGCGCGGCTTGGCCTGCTTCGCCGCGGCATCGGCCATGATCGCGTCCTGCGCCGAAATCGGCATCGCTGCCGTCAGCGCGCCGAGCGCCGCCGCTATGATCAAACCCTTGCGCATCGCATGCCCCCTTACGTCTGCGAGCATCCTGCCCCGAAATGCGTGAACGAAGTCCGAATGCGGCGAACTCAGCTCGCCTCCTCGCTCCAGACCAGCCGCGGCTTGCGCGCTGCCTGCGCCTCGTCGAGCCGGGCACGGGGCGCGTGGTGCGGGGCGGTGGTGAGCGTCTCGTCGCCTGCCTTGGCCCGCTCAGCCAGCGATCGCATGGCGGTGACGAACTGGTCGAGCGCGGCCTTGCTCTCCGTCTCGGTCGGCTCCACCAGCATCGCACCATGCACCACCAGCGGGAAGTACATGGTCATCGGGTGGAAGCCCTCGTCGATCAGCCCCTTGGCAAGATCGAGCGTGGAGAGCCTCTCGCCAAAGCCCTCGTCGCCGAACAGCGCTTCGTGCATGCAGGGCCCGGCATCGGCGAAGGGGGCGTGGAGCACGTCCTCCAGTCGGCGCAGGAGGTAATTGGCGTTGAGCACCGCATCGCCCGCCGCTTGCCGCAGCCCGTCCGCGCCGTGGCTGAGGATGTATGTGAGCGCGCGGGTGAACATGCCCATCTGCCCGTGAAAGGCGGTCATCCGCCCGAAGCTCTGCATGGCACCGTCGAAGTGCTTTTCGGAGAAAGCATCGGCGTTCTCCTCCTCAACAAGATGCACCACGCCGTCCTTGGTGCGCGCCGTGTAGGGGAGCGGGGCGAAGGGGCTGAGCGCTTCGGACAGGACGACCGGGCCGGAGCCGGGTCCGCCGCCGCCATGCGGAGTGGAGAAGGTCTTGTGCAGGTTGATATGCATCGCATCGACGCCGAGGTCGCCCGGCCGCACCCGGCCCATGATGGCGTTGAAATTGGCCCCATCGCAATAGACCAGCCCGCCCGCGTCATGCACTGCATCCGAGATCGCTTTCATGTCGCGTTCGAACAGGCCGCATGTGTTGGGATTGGTGATCATGACGCCGGCAACGTCCGGCCCCAGCCGCGCCTTCAGCGCTTCCAGATCGACGCGCCCGTCCTTGTCGGCAGGGATGTCCTCCACCGCATAGCCGGCAAAGGCCGCGGTCGCGGGATTGGTCCCGTGCGCGCTTTCGGGCACCAGCACCACCTTGCGCGCATCGCCGCGTGCCTCGAGAGCGGCGCGGATGCACAATATGCCGCACAACTCGCCATGTGCGCCCGCCTTCGGGCTCATCGCGACGCCATGCATGCCGGTCAGATCGATCAGCCAATGCGCCAGCTCATTCATGACGCCGAGAGCGCCCTGCACGGTGGAGACCGGCTGGAAGGGATGCACGTCGGCAAAGCCGGGCATGCGCGCGACCTTTTCGTTCAGCCGCGGATTATGCTTCATCGTGCAGCTGCCAAGCGGGAAGAGACCCAGATCGATGGCGTAGTTCTGGCGGCTGAGGCGCGTATAATGACGCACGGTCTCCGGCTCGGACAGGCCGGGCAGCCCGGTGCCGTCCGTGCGTACGAAGCTGCCGAGGCGGCTGGGAAGGTCGGTCTGCGTTTCGGGCAGGTCGACACCGCAAGTCTCGGTCGTGCCGATCTCGAAGATCAGCGGCTCTTCCAGCATCAGCGCCTTGTTTCCTGTGACGGTCGGGTGATCGCCCTCTTCCAGCGAGGCAACGGGCGTGCCGGGCTTCCACCCGCTCTGGTTGATCGGCTTGTTCATGACAGCGCCTCCTCGAGCGCAGAGGCCAGCGTTTCGATATCTTCTTCGGTAGTCGTCTCGGTCACGGTCACGAGCAAGCCGCCGGACAGAGCATCTTCCTGCGGGAACAGCTTGCCGAGGCTTACTCCCCCGAGAATGCCCTTGTCTGCCAGATCGCGAACCAGCTGGCGCGTATCGGTCGGCAGCATCAGCGTGAATTCGTTGAAGAAGTGCGTGTTCAGCACCTCAACGCCCGGCAGCTTCGCCAAGCGATCCGAAGCGATGCAGGCGAGGCGGTGGTTCTCCGCTGCGAGCGCGCGCAAGCCCGCTTCGCCAAGCAGCGTCATGTGGACCGAGAAGGCCAGCGCGCACAGCCCACTATTAGTGCAGATGTTGCTGGTCGCCTTCTCGCGCCGGATATGCTGTTCGCGGGTAGAAAGCGTCAGAACGAAGCCGCGCTTGCCGTCGGCATCCACGGTCTCGCCACACAGCCGACCCGGCATCTGGCGCACAAGCTTTGGGTCGGTAATGGCGAACAGGCCGAGATACGGCCCGCCGAATTGCAGGCCGACGCCGATGCCCTGCCCCTCGCCGACGACGATGTCCGCGCCGAGATTGCCCGGAGCTTCCAGCGCGCCGAGCGCCACCGGTTCGGTATTGACCACGATCAGCTTGGCACCCTTGGCATGCGCTGCTTCGGCGATCTTGCGAAGGTCCGGAATGCGGCCGAGAATATCTGGATACTGGACGACGACGCTCGCCGTGTTCTCGTCGATCCGCGCGATCAGGCCGTCATCGTCGGGCGTTGCGGTGAGGCTGGGGGAGGCACCGGCAATCTCGTCCTCGGTAAACTTCGCCATCGTGCGGACGACTTCGGCGTAGTGCGGGTGCAGCGCGCCCGACAGCACGACCCGCTTGCGGCGCGTCACACGGCTTGCCATCGCCACCGCTTCCCAGCATGCGGTCGATCCGTCATACATGGAGGCATTGGCGACCGCGCAGCCGTAAAGGCGCGCGACCTGCGTCTGAAACTCGAACAGCATCTGCAGCGTGCCCTGCGCGATTTCCGGCTGGTAGGGCGTGTAGGCGGTCAGGAATTCGCCGCGCTGAATGATGTGATCGACAGTCGCGGGCACGTGATGCTTGTAAGCCCCCGCACCCAGGAAGAAGGGCGCATCCGCAGCGGCCAGATTGCGCTTGGACAGCCGCCGCATGTGTTTTTCGACCGCCATCTCCGTCGCGTGATGCGGCAGGCCTTCGATCGGCCCGTCGAGATACAGACCCGGCGGCACATCGGAGAACAGGGCATCGACGTCCGGCGCGCCGATAGCGTCGAGCATTGCGGACCGGTCGGTTTCGGTAAGCGGGAGATAGCGCATGTAGATGTCCTTCACCCTTCTCGGCGCGAGAAGGAAGCTAGATCAAAGTCCGTCGCAGAACGCCTTGTAGGCCTTCGCGTCCATCAGGCCTTCGAGCTCGTCCTTGTCCGCGACGGTCAGCTTGAAGAACCAGCCCTCGGCCTCGGGCGCGGTGTTGACGAGTTCGGGCTCTGCCTCGAGCGCGGCATTGCCTTCCAGCACTGTCCCACCGATCGGCGCGTAGACATCGCTTGCCGCCTTCACGCTCTCCACGACGGCGGCTTCCGCGCCCTTGGCGAGTTCGGTGCCGGTCTGAGGGACTTCGACGAAGACGACATCGCCCAGCTGTTCCTGCGCGTAATCGGTGATGCCAATGATGGCCGTTTCACCATCGACCTCGATCCATTCATGCTCTTCGGTGAAATAGCGTGCCATCTGTCAGGTTCCTTTGCGGTGGTATTTGTGCGGGACGAAGGGAAGGGCGACAACGGTCGCCGTCAGGCGGCGGCCGCGCACTTCGATGTCGAGCGCAATACCTTCTTCTGCATGTGCGCTTTCGACGTAACCCATGGCGATCGGGTGGCCGAGCGTGGGCGAGAAGCCGCCGCTGGTAATGGTGCCGACATGTGTGTCGCCCGCGTAGATCTCCGCGCCTTCACGCGCTGGGAGCCTGCCTTCCAGTGCCAGGCCGACGCGGCGCTGCGGACAGCCACCCTTCTCCAGGCGGACGAGGCAGGCGGCATGGCCGAACCAGCCGCCGTTTTCTCGCCGCTTCTTGCTCAGTGCGAAGGTGAGCCCTGCACTGACCGGATCGGTTTGCGTCGAAAGATCATGCCCGTAGAGCGGCAGTCCCGCCTCGAGACGGAGGCTGTCGCGCGCGCCGAGCCCGGCGGGCTTCACCCGATCATCAGCGATCAGGGCATCGGCGAGGCGTTCGATATGGCTGGCAGGCACGTTGATCTCGAACCCGTCCTCACCCGTATAGCCTGCGCGGGCGATACCGACGATTGCGCCTTCCCATTCCAGGCCGGTGCCCTGCATGAAATACAGATCGCTCGCGGCATCCGGGAACACCGTCTCTAGCGCCTCGGCCGCCTTTGGCCCTTGCAGCGCCAGCAGACCGCGATCATCGAGATGATTGAGCGTGATCTCGTCGGGCAGGTGCTCGCGCAGCCAGGCGATGTCGTCCCACTTAGTCGCGCCATTGACGACGAGGTAGAACTCCTCGTGCCCTTCGCGCGACATGTTGGTGACCATGAGATCGTCGAGAATGCCGCCATCGTCGTCCAGCAGCAGCGTGTAGCGGATATTTCCGGGTCGCAGGATGGAAAGGTCCGCAGGCACCAATGCCTCCAGCGCCTCTCGCGCGCCTTCGCCGCTGACGGTGAGCTGGCCCATATGACTGACGTCGAACAGGCCGGCGCTGCTTCGCGTCCAGTCGTGTTCGGCGACGATGCCCTCATACTGGATCGGCATTTCATAGCCCGCGAACGGAACCATGCGCGCGCCATGCTGGCGGTGCCACGCATCGAGCGGGAGCTGCGCGGGCGGCTGGTCTTCGGTATCGGCTTCGCTCATCGGCAGGCATCTTTCGGCACGGGGCACGGCTCGGCAAGGTCCGCCCATCGGACCCTTTCGCCATGCCCCCTCTGTCTTGGAGACCTGAGAGATTCCGGCGCGGCCATTCGGCGAACGCCTTACTCCTTCGGTGGTGCCCGCCTGCGATAGGCGGCCACGCTTTCCAGAGAGCCCGTGCCAGATCCGCGGTCCGGTGGCCTGAGAGTTTCCGGGGCGGTTGCTCCTTCGGCGTCCCCGGCCTGGCGACCGAAGAACTCTCCCGCGAATCTGTCGGATGCCGAGACACCCGCCAAGCCGCATCGCTGTGCTGCAAAGGCGTGTTTCGGTCAATGCCGGGATCGAATGCGAAAGCGTATTTGGTCCCAAGGCAGAGCGGCGAATCGGAATGTTGCGCGACGCAGACTTAATGCGAACGCGAATTTCTTTCCGAGCCCAATTCGGCGACGTTTGCGCCGTTTAAGAAATCGAAACCATTGCATTACGCACAATTCCGGAAATCGGCTTTTCGGCGGCTGGAACCGCATGGTTAACAAAGTCGCAAGACAGGTAAGGAAATTAACCAGGTTTCGGAACGTCGTCCTATTCCGCCCCTCGCTAGGGAAGTCTCGTAGAAAAAGTGAACGCACCTGAACGGGGACAGGACATTAACATGGTCCACACATTTAACTTCGGAGCCGCCGCGATTGCGATCGCTGCCGTGCTTGCTGCGCCTGCCGCGGCGCAAGACGCAGCGGACGCGAGCGGTGCAGAGGCTTCGACGGTCGATGCTTCCGCAGAGCAGTCCGGCCGCGTCACGGTCCGCGCCGCAGACCTCAACCCCCGCTACGGCGACATCGATGCCTTTTATGGCGATATCGACGCCTTCTGGGACGATATCAGTCCCTTCTACGGCGACATCGATGCTTTCTGGGACGACATCAACCCGTTCTGGGACGATATCAGCCCCTTCTACGGCGACATCGACGCATTCTGGGGCGATATCGATGCTTTCTGGGACGACATCAGCCCGTTCGACAAGGCGAAGCTGGCAGAACTCGGAAACTTCTGGGCGACCACGGCAACGCAGTTCCGCGAGACCGAAACGGCCTGGTCCCAGCTTGCCGCCGACGCCGACAATGCCGTCCTTGCCAATGATGTGCGCACGAAGCTCGACAGCCTTGTCGCCACGTCGAGTGCGCAATGGGGTGCATCGGTTACGGCCAAGACCGGGCAGAGCTTCCAGCAGGGCTTTGTCGATACGATCTTCGCCAAGCACCAGATCGACCCCAACGATCCGGCGAGCCTCGCCGCGCTGACCGCTCGCGAGCGTGCCGCATTCTTCGTCGACTGGCACGATACGCTGATGCAATATGCCGGCATCGATCACGTCGATCACTGGATGGGCGCGATCAACTGGACCCCGTCCATCACGCAGATCCAGGGTTCCACCGGACGCTCGGTCATCGGCATCCTCGATTCCACGGTGACCGGCTCGGCCGACCTTGCCGACAATGTCATCAGCTCGACCGGTCACGACGGTTTCGTCGGCGGCCACGGCGCGGGCGTTGCAAGCCTTATGGTCGGCGCGCATGACGGCCAAGGCGTGATGGGCATCGCGCCCAATGCCCAGGTCATCGCGCACAATCCCTTCGATGCGACGAACAGCGCGTCCTGGACGGACGTGCGCGACGGCATAGTCCAATTGACGCAGCACGGTGCCAGCATCGTGAACCTGTCGCTGGGTGAAACGGGCAAGCCGTTTTCCGGCGAATGGCGCGGGGTCTTCAACGATCCGACCATCGCCGCCAATGCCGGCAACACCGTCTACGTCCTCGCCTCCGGCAATGAAGGCGTTGCGCAGACCGACGATATCGAGTGGGGCGGCGCGTTCGACACGTCCTTCATTCTCGTCGGCTCGGTTTCGCCCGATGGCACGATCTCGGCCTTCTCCAACACGCCGGGAGACGCATGTCTCTTGAATGCGGGCGTGTGCGGCGAGGGTGACGCGTTGATGAACCGCTTCATCGTCGCGCCGGGCGAAATGATCTTGGTCGATGACGGTCACGGCGGTCTAGTCCGTCGCAGCGGCACGTCCTTCTCTGCGCCGCTGGTGTCCGGGGCGATCGCCCTGTTGCACGACCGCTGGCCGTGGCTCTCCCAGCATCCAGATGAAAGCGTGGAAATCATCCTGCGTTCCGCGCGCGATCTCGGCGCGCCGGGTGTCGATCCGATTTACGGCGCCGGCATGCTCGACGTGCTGGCATCGCAGTCGCCGCTCGATTTCAATGATATGTATTACAAGCTCTTCCAGCGTTCCGGCTTCTATTTCTACGGCCGGAATGTGAGCGCCACGACGCTGTTCAACATGGGCGTCCCGGCTTGGTGGGAAACGAACGACGTCTTTTTCACGCTCTACGAAGATGTCGGTGACACCTACCGCGATTTCTCGGTCCCGATGTCCACTTACACCATGGGCAAGCGGACCAACGCTCTTGGCGGTGGCTTCCAGCGCCTTCAAGATTTCGTATCCTCGCGCTTCGCCACCTGGATCCATAGCAAGGGTGCCGACCGTAATGGAAACGGACGCGCCGGGTTCAGTCAGATCCGCACCGGCGGTGAGCGCAGTGCCGGCGACTGGTCGATCCGCTATTCCGCAGCGATGCCGCGTTTGGTCGAAGACGGCTCGATGGCCCCGGTCCACGCCGCCGCCTCGATCACCGATCCGAGCAATCGCTTCTCGCTCACCATGGGCCATGGCCAGGGCGCGATGGCGCTGTCGGGCAGTCGCTTCGGCGTCATCAGCGATTTCGATCGCGACGAAGGCGGCGTGAACCCCGTTCTGGGTTTTGCTTCGGGCGAGTTCTTCACCTCTGCCAGCCTCGCTTTCAGCCCCGATACGCAGCTGCGCCTCGGCTATTCCGAAAATCGTCTGGACTGGCGCGACATCAATACCAATGATGTGACGCAGCGCCTGTATCAGCGTGAGCTTGGCGCACAGAACGCACAGGCCATGACGGTCGATCTGGAGCAGCGCGTCTCGGATGCGGTGTCTCTCAACCTGCAGTATACGCGCCTTCGCGAAGACGACGCACTGCTAGGCGCGCAGACCGATCTCGACCTGTTGCTTGGCGATGGATCGCACACCGATGCGCTGACCGTTTCGGGCACGGCGCATCTCGCGGACAATCTGCGCCTCGACATGTCGGCCACCGCCAGCCGGACATCCGCTGCCGAAGGCCAGATGCTCTCGACCGGCGACGCCATCCGAAGCTCGGCGGGCCAGATTGCGCTCACCCGCTCGAACCTCTTCGCCGAAGCCGACAGCTTCCGCATCGCCGTCGGCCAGCCGCTGACGATCGAGCAGGGATCGCTCGATCTGGACACGCTGCAGGTGGTCGACCGGGAAACGGGCGAGACCGGACGCGTCACGCAGTCCATCGGCATCGAGACGAAGCGCCGCATGCTGGGTGAGCTCGTCTACGCGACGCCGGTGCTCGAAGGCGCCGGGGAGCTCGGCTTCTTCGGTCGCTATGTCAGTGAAGGCAGCATTAGCGACGATGACGGGCTGATGCTGGGGATCAACTTCGGAGTGCGCTTCTAAGCGCATCGCACACGGCCGGCGCTCGTTCGCGAGCCGCCGGCCGCAGTCTGCGACTTTGATTTCAAGGGGACTTTCAATGCGTACTCTCAAGCACATGGCGATTACCGCCAGCGCAATGGCGATCATGGCGTCCGTGACGCCCGCTGCCGCGCAGGTCGAAATGCTGCCGGCGCATGAAGAGCAGCTCGATGCGGCCAAGGCCGCAATGATGGGCGATTCGGCCGAGGCGCTGCGCCTGGCGCGCGAAGTGAAGATCGCAGCGTCCGACGACACCGTCGAAGCGCACCGCGCACGGCTCAGCGCGCAGTGGCTGGAAGGCGAAGCGCTGATCCGGCTGAACCGCGTGGACGAAGCGCAGGCGATCATCGAACAGGCCATCGCCGAGGCATCCGATGCTTTCGCAAACGACCAGCTTTATGCCGACCTGCTGCGTTCGCAGGCCTCGCTCATGGCGCATCGCGGCGAATACGGCCTCGCGCTTTCCGCCTTTCTCGAAGCGCACGACCGTTACCAGCAGCTGGGCGAAACGCGCAGCCAGGCCATCGTGCTGCAGAATATCGGATCGCTTTACTCCGACGCACGCGATTACGAACGCGTCATGCGTTATTACCGCCAGGCGACCGAAGCGCATACGGACGACCCGGCGCTGGCGCTTTCTGCGCACAACAATGTGGGCAACGCGCTCAAGGAGCTGGGTCGCTTGGGTGAGGCGGAAACCGAATTCGGCCGCGCGCTTTACGTTGCCAAGGATATGGGGTCGCCGACGCTCGAGGCCCGCATCCTTACCAATATTGCATCCACCCAATATAATCGGGAGCAGTATGGCGAAGCCATGACCACGGTCGAGCGCGGCCTGCGCATCGCGGCCGCCGATGCTCCGGAATGGTTGCCCTTCCTGTACGGCGTGCGCGGCCAGATCCACCTTGCGACGGGTCAAACGCAAAGAGCTCGTGCCGATATCTCCCGCACCTTCACCGGTCAGGACATCGAAAGCAGCTCGCCCTATTTCCGAGATTTCCACCAGACGGCATACCAGATCTTCTCGCGCACCGGCGACAATGAGCTGGCGCTGCGCCACCTTTCCGCCTTCCATCGCATCGACGGCCAAGCCCGCGATCTGTCGGCCGAAGCCAACAGCGCCCTGCTGGCGGCACGTTTCGATGCGGAAAGCAACGAGCTGCGTATTTCCAAGCTCTCTGCCGAAAAGGAAGCGAGCGAAGCCCGCCTTACCGCGACGCAGAATAAGGTCTGGCTGCTGACATCGGTGGTGCTTCTGGTTATCGCCGCATTCCTCGCCGCGCTCATCACGCTGCGGGTCGTCAATCGCAGCAAGCGCGCCATCAGCGAGGTCAATAACAAGCTGACTTATGTCATCCAGCATGACGGGCTGACCGGCCTCTTTTCGCGCGATCACTTCCACGCCTTGTTGGAAAAGGAAGCGCAGAGCGCGAAAGAGGACGAGTCCACCGGCGTTCTGATGCTGATCGACCTCGATCGCTTCAAGCAGGTGAACGACAAATACGGCCACGCTGCAGGCGATCACATCCTCGTGAAAACAGCCATGCGCTTTCGCGAAGCTGCCGGTCCGGATGCGACGATCGGCCGATTGGGCGGTGACGAATTCGCGCTGTTCATGCCGCATCCCTTCGCAATGGAAGATGCCGCCGAAGTCGCACAGGCGATTATCGACCGCGTGTCCGTCCCCTTCCAGTTCGAAGGCCACGAGATCATGGTCGGCGCTTCCATCGGCATGGCAGCCATCGGTGCCAAGGATCGCAACACCAGCGCACTCATCACCAATGCCGACCTCGCGCTTTACGAAGCCAAGCGTCAGGGCCGGGGCATCTTCGTCAAATATGCGCTTTCTATGCGCGATACGCTGGAAGAGCGCACCTTGATCGAGAACGATCTCGGCCGCGCGCTCGAAAAGGGCGAATTGTCGATCTCCTACCAGCCGATCGTCGACGGAGTGGACGGCCATACGCGCTGCCTTGAGGCGCTGATGCGCTGGAACCATCCGACACGCGGCGAAGTCTCGCCCGAGATTTTCGTGCCGGTTGCCGAGGACGCGCTGCTGATAGACAAGCTCGGCGCATGGCTGCTGCGCACCGCCTGTCAGGATGCCGCTGCATGGGACAAGAGCATCAAGCTGACCGTCAACGTTTCGGCCCTGCAGCTTTCGAGCGGCGTGTTCCTGCCGACCGTGATCGAGGCGCTTGCCTATAGCGGACTGGAGCCGGAACGACTTGTGCTGGAGCTTACCGAATCAGTCGTTCTCGAAATGGACGAAGAGGTCGAGCGTCTGGCCCGCAGCCTCAACGAGCTCGGCGTTACCTTCGCGCTGGACGATTTCGGTCGTGGCTACTCGTCGCTGAACTACATTGAAAAGATGCAGTTCTCGATGATCAAGATCGACCGCGATTTCGTCCAGGCCGCAGCTGCCGGCTCCCAGAAGAGCCTCGCCGTCGTCGCCGCCATCGTGTCGCTCGCCGAATCTCTCGGCATCGATGTCACCGCCGAGGGTATCGAGGGCATCGAACAGGCCGACGCCATGCGCGCACTTGGATGCTCGTGCTTCCAGGGCTTCCACTTCGGTCGCCCAGAGCCGTTGCAGCAGGCCCCGCTCGCCATGACGGCGTGAGCCCGACGCTGGACTTCAGCACACTAGGGGTAAATGCCGCGCCCGCAACGGCTCGGCATCAGGTGGCGGAGACGGAGGGATTCGAACCCTCGATACCCCGATAGGGGTATGGTTCCTTAGCAGGGAACTGGTTTCAGCCACTCACCCACGTCTCCGGACCTGTGTGGCAGGTGGCGCGCTATAACGGGGGAGCATCGCGGCTTCAAGAGCCTGCTTTGCGGGCCTTAACCAAGCTGAGAGCCGCGACTCGGTTCACCGCAAAAGCGATTCCGCCTGCCGCCTATTCATTGCCGCTTCATCCGCCAGCGATTCTCCTGCTCGGGACAACGTATGCCTGACCTGAAGGGATCGAAGGCCATGAACATCCTGCCAAGCCGCCTCGCGCGCGCCATCGCCGCCGCGCTGATTGCGCCGCTTCTCGCATTCGGCGCAGCGCCCGCCGCTGCGCAGATGCAAACGATCGATCCAGATACGGTGATAGACGGCGACCTGATCGAAACGCCCGCTCCTCCGCAGCAGGACTATGACGACAGCTACCCCGCCGATGCCGCGGGACCCTACGAAACGCAGGCACCGGACCAGCGCTATGAAAGCCAGGAGGTTCGCCCGTCACTTGATTTGCCAGAGAATGGCTCCGACTACAGCTCGGCCGCTACCGATGCGGCGGTGGACGAATTTCCGCCCGAGCCCGCGCCTGCCAGCGCAGAGGCAGGAACCTATCGCGAGGATGACCTGATCGGCGCGGCGGAAGGGCTGTTCGGGCGGGGCGCGGAAGGTCTTGCGCGCCTGATCCAGGATATCCTGGCCGATCAGGGCGAGCCCAATGGCTATATTGTCGGGCGAGAGGGCGGCGGCGCTTTCATCCTCGGCGTGCGCTATGGTTCGGGAACGCTGTATCACGCCGTCGAGGGCAATATGCCGGTCTACTGGACGGGGCCGTCGATCGGTCTCGATGCCGGCGCGAATGCGGGCAACACCTTCGTGCTCGTCTACAATCTCTACGACACGGACGAGCTGTATGAGCGATATCCGGCGGGCGAGGGCCAAGCCTATTTCGTCGGCGGCTTTACCGCGAGCTATGTGCGCAAGGGCGATGTCGTGCTGATCCCCATCCGCGTGGGCGCGGGCCTGCGGCTCGGCATCAATGCGGGTTACATGCGCTTTTCGAGAGAGCAGCGCTGGCTACCGTTCTGAAGGTTTCGTGAGCGAGCCGATAGCCGTTCGCGTCGCATAAGGCGGCATTGCACCGCCGGATCGGCTTGCACCTGTGCCGCGCTGGCGGCATGGCGGTTGTCGCTATGCTCGACAAACTCGAAGAACAATCGCCCGATGCGCTGCTGGCGCTGATCAAGCTGTTCAATGCGGACGATCGCGACGACAAGATCGACCTCGGCGTAGGCGTCTATCGTACGAAGGATGGCGATACGCCAGTCTTCGATGCCATCAAGGGCGCCGAGCGGCGTCTGGTCGAAACGCAGGACAGCAAGAGCTATCTTGGCCCCGAAGGCGATATGCGCTTCGTGGGCGGGCTCATCCCGCATGTCTTCGCGGATGCCGAGCCCGCAGATGGCCGGATGGACGGGATGCAGACACCCGGCGGCACCGGCGCGGTTCGCCTGGCGCTCGCGCTGGCGAAGCAGGCCGGCGTGACCCGCGTGCTGATGGGCACGCCGAGCTGGCCGAACCATGCGCAGATCCTTGCCGATCTCGACCTGGAACTGGTCGGTTTCGACCATGCGAATGCGGACGGGTCCGCCAATATGGATGCTTTGCGCAATGCGCTTTCAAGCGCCGACGGGCATGCTGCCGTCTTGCTGCATGGCTGCTGTCATAACCCGACAGGGGTCGATTACACCCATGCTGAGTGGGACGAGATCGCCGCGCTGCTGGCCGATGGCGCGGTCCTGCCGATCATCGATATCGCCTATCAGGGCCTGGGCGATGGTATGGACGAGGACGCCTACGGTCTGCGCACCGTGACGAATGCGGTCGATGAATTGCTGGTCGCCTATAGCTGCGACAAGAATTTCGGGCTCTACCGCGACCGGGTCGGCGCGTTCTACGTTATCACCGGCAGCGAGGCCGCGACGAAGCGGGCGATTTCCAACGCCGCCGCCCTTGCCCGTGCCAACTGGTCCATGCCCCCCGATCATGGCGGGGCGGCAGTGCGGGTCATACTGGAAGATGCCGCGCTCACGCAGCAATGGCTCGACGAGGTCGCGGATATGCGCAGCCGCATCCGGCGAGTGCGCGCGCGCCTGGCGGAAGCCGGGACCGCGGGCAGCGTCGATCTCGCGCCGCTCGGGCGGCAGAAGGGCATGTTTGCCATGCTACCCGTATCGAAGGATCAGGTGCAGCAGCTGCGCGAGGATCACGGCGTCTACATGGCCGGATCGGGACGCATCAATGTTGCCGGGCTCACCATGCAGAATATCGACACTTTCACCGACGCTCTCGCCAAGGTGACCGGTTAGGGTACAGCCCGGCGCGCCGCGTTGCCGCGCTCGCCTGCACGACGTTATGTGCCCTGCAAGGGTAGATGGCGGCATGTCGATTTCGCAGCACAAGGATTACGGTGCGCTGGTGGGCTGGACGACGACGCGTACGGGAGCGGATCGCGTTGCATCTGCAAAGCGTGACCTCGCCGCCGCCGCATTCGGCGGACGATGTGCGATCGCAGATCTATCTGATGGATACGAACCAGGTCGCGCAGCTGGCGAATCATCTGTTTGAAATCAGCGGGACATCGCGTCCCTGCCGCAAGGATCGCGGCCTGCTTGCGCGGCTGTTTGGCTAGCTGCGCAGCGATTGCATCCGGTGGAGGTAGCGCGCCAGCGTATCGACCTCCAGATTGACCTCGCCGCCCTGCCGCAGCTCGCCCAGCGTCGTCACCTCTTCGGTATGGGGTATAATATTGAGCGTGAAGCGGACGGCATCGTCCGTGTCCTCGACCGAATTGACGGTGAGGGATACGCCATCGACGGTGATGGAGCCTTTCTCGGCGATGTAGGGGGCGAGGCGCTGCGGTGCGCCGATGATGGCATGCATCGATCCGCCGACCGGCGTCCAGTCCAGCACTGAGCCGACATCGTCGACATGGCCCGTCACGATATGTCCGCCAAGCTCGTCCCCCAGCTTCAGCGAAGGCTCGAGATTGAGGCGCTGGCCTTGCGCCCACATGCCCTTCGCGGTGCGCGACACGGTTTCCTGCGAGACGTCGACATCGAAATGCGCGTCGCCCTTCGTTCCACCCTTGGCGACGACGGTCAGACAAACGCCCGAGCAGGCGATCGAAGCGCCAATAGCGATGGCCGCCGGGTCGAGCGGGCAAGCGATGCGCAAACGCATGTCGCCGCCTTCGCGAACGGAGTCGATCGTGCCGATGGCGGTGACGATGCCGGTAAACATGCGGGCGACCTAGCGGGTTCTGCCGAGGATTTCGAGCGTGTCCTGGCCGAGCACGCGCAAATCTTTCCGTGTCCACCGACGATGCGCGGACGACAGGTCTTCAAGGCCGATATCGGCAAGGCCCGGCCTGCCGTCGCCGAGCAGGATGGGCGCGCGGTACAGCAACAGGCAATCGACCATATCCTCGGATAGAAACGCTGCAGCAGCAGCCGCACCGCCTTCAACGAACAGATAGCGAATGTCCGTCATGTCGCGAATGGCGCCCGGCGATGTCAGGCGAGCCCAGCCATCGGGAGCATCGCTGCGCGACAGCACCCATCGCTCGGGCGATCTCTCGGCGAGGGCGGGCAACCTGACGTCGAGGCGCGGCGTATCGTGACGCAAGGTTTCGCCGCCCACCAAAATGGCGTCGGCGCGGGCCCTTTCGCGATGGACGTGCCGCCGCGTAATCTCGCCGGTGATCCACTGGCTTTCGCCCGAAGCCGTCGCGATGCAGCCGTCAAGCGAGAGGGCAAGTTTGAGCGTGACATGCGGCCGACCCTCGAGGACGTGCATCGTGTGCCCTTCGAGGCCGAGTTCGGCACTTCCCAGGCCCGCATCGACCGTTTTCAGTCCCTCATCGGCAAGGCGCGCAAGTCCTGCACCAGCCGTTCGCGGATCGGGATCCTGCATTCCGATGACCGCCCGCGCCACACCTGCAACGGCGACCAGATCGCTGCATGACGGACCGCGCGGCGAACGATGCGCGCAAGGCTCCAGCGTCACATAAAGCGTAGCGCCCTTTGCCCCGTCTCCCGCCTCGGCAAGCGCCATGGCCTCTGCATGGGGGCGACCACCCGGCTGCGTCCATCCCCGGCCGGCGACCTTGCCGTCGCGCAGGATAATGGCGCCGACGCCGGGATTCGGGCGGCTTAGCGGCCGTGCGCGTTCCGCCAGGGCGGCCGCTGCGGCAAGCCAGCGACGATCTTCACCGGAAAGCTCAGCCTGCGGCACGCGCGCAATATTCTTCGAGCGACAGCGCAAGCTCCTCCGGCGTCGGTCCCTCGGGCTCGCCCCGAGCCGCGCGCTCGGCTTCCGCTTCCGCTTCCAGCTCATCGACGTCGATGAACGTGGCCTCGCCCAGAGCACGGTAGATTTCGCGGCGAAGTTCGGCGCGTTCGTCGAGCTTCGCCTGAAGCTCGTTCTTCAGCCGCTGGTTTGCGCAATTGTCCGCTATGATCTCCGCTTCGGAGCGATCCTCGTCTAGTGTGGTGATCCAGATCAGCTCCGGGCGTTCGGGCGGAGCGCGCTCGGTTTCCGGCAGGAACAGCATGAAGAGCGCGAAGGTGGCGGCACAGGCCACGCCGAGGATCTGCCAGCGATGCGGCGTCGGCTGCTTCCAGTGACCGGTAAAGTCGCGGACCGCCTTTCGCGGGGAGATGCGACGAAAAAACTTCTTCATGGCCGGATAGATAGGCGGCTTCGCCCCGCCGCGCCAGTATTGCCTATCCGAACGGCGCGTAGAGGCTGCGACCATGCGCTTTCAGCCAAGTGTCCGCCTCCGAGATTTCGCCTTCGAAAAGGTCGGCGAGCAGCGCATGGAATGCTGGCGAATGATCGAAATGCAAAAGGTGCGCGACTTCGTGAGCGGCTACGGAGCGGCGCACGGCATCGGGTGCCATGACGAGACGCCAATTGATGCGGATGCAGCGACCTTTCGCCCGCTCGCTTGAGCACGATCCCCAGCGGCGCTGCGCGCGCGACAGGCGAACATCCGGCGCGGGCAGATCGACACGTCTGCAATAGTGCTCCACGTCTTCGCGAAGGACGCTCTGCGCCTCACCTTCCAGCCAGCGACGGACGCGGCCGGGCATCCTGTCTGCAGGGCCTCCGACACAAAGAATGCTTCCCTCAAGCCGCACCTTCCGTGGCCCGGATGACCGCCAGCGGATCGTAAATGTCTCGCCACGGAAAGGAACTTGCGTACCGTCGCCGATTGCGACGGGTTTGGGTATCTTTGCCAATTGCTGTCCGATCCAGTCCTGCCGGGCCTTGGCAAAGGTAAGCGCATCGAGCGTACGACCCCATTGCGGCATGGTGATGCGCAGCTCGGAGCCGTCGGGCGCAAGCCGCATCGTCAGTCGTTTTGCTCTGGCGTGCCGGCGTATGGCGATCGGCAATTCGCGGCCATCCACCTCGACATTGGGGTCGCGATGATCGGCGCGCAGCCAATCGATCATCGTTGTTCCCATTCGGTGATGTGATGCTCCAGCGGGCCGGCCACCGCCTCGCTCACGCAGCGTCCGGCAACGCTCGCGCCCGCTTCCATCATCGCGTCACGGCTGCCGGTGAGCAGATGGTGCCATTCGGGCAGCGGCTTGCCCTCTGCCCGGCGGCGATAGGCGCAGCTTTCGGGGAGCCACGGAACGCTCTGCACCAGGCGAGGGGTCAGGCGCAGGCAATCTGGCACGAACGCCTTGCGATGGCGATAATCCTTGCAGCGCGCAGTGCCTGTGTCGAGAAGCTTGCAGGCGACATTGGTCTCGGCAATCTCGCCCGTATCTTCGTCTTCCAGCTTGTGCAGGCAACAGCGCGCGCAGCCATCGCACAAGGCTTCCCATTCTTCGCGGGTCAGATCGTCGAGCTCCAGCTCCCAGAAGCGTTTCCTCATCGCACCCACTTTTCGAGCTCCGCGGCAACAGCGTCTGCCGATTGCTCGACGGGCAGAAGAGCCATGGGCTGGCCTTCCCGATCGACTAGATAGCCGGATCGCGAATGGTCCATCAGGTAGCCGCCCTCGCTCGTTTCGGTGCCTTTGCTGTAAGAAGCGAAATAATTGGCTGCCGCCGCCTCGATCTGTTCGGGTGTCCCGGTCAAGCCTATCAAATTGTCCGAAAAGTTTGCTGCGAATTCACCGACAACTTCCGGCGTGTCGCGTTCGGGATCGACGGTGATGAAGATCGGCTGCACGTCGTCGGCCAGCTGCGGATTGGCCTCGGCAAACTGATTGTAACCCTGCACCATGCGCTGCACATCGAACGGGCATACATCGGGACAGTAAGCATAACCGAAATAGACCATCTGATATCGCCCGGCGAAATCCTTGTCGCTGACGGGCTCGCCGTTCGAGCCGACCAGGTCGAACCCCCCCACAACGGCCGAACCGTACAATGGCGGCGGCGCGGCGTCCTGCGCGGGTTCGCTTTCACATGCGATAAGTGCGAGAGGTGCCAGGGCGAGCGAGAGAAGCTTGAAAGGCGATGACATCACGCATAGTTCATGGTCTGCTAACGCGCGTTATTCAAGGTGTGCGCAGGGCAAGCGTTCGGGCCAAGCCCGGAATTTTCAACAGGAGGATGGGCGGCACCGGACCGCCCTCGAAACCCATGTTCGCAATTCGCAAGATTTTCTCGACTGCCGCCGTCGTTCTCGGCCTTTCGGTTTCGTCACCGGCCGCCGCGCAATTCTATTCCGACGGCTACGAGTTTCTCGAAGCGGTGAAGAATCGCGAAGGGACTGCGGCGACCAATATGCTGAAGGAGCCGGGCTCCACCGTGGTCAATTCGCGCGATATCACCTCTGGCGAGACCGGACTGCACATTGTTGTCGGGCGACGCGATCTGACATGGACGCGCTGGCTGCTGCAGGAAGGGGCCAATCCCAACATTGCGGATAATGACGGACGCACGCCGCTTATCCTTGCGACAGAGATCGGCTTCCTGGAAGGCGTCGAGGCGTTGCTGGCACGCGGCGCGCGCGTGGACGTTGCAAACCGGACGGGCGAAACGCCGCTGATCGCGGCGGTCCATTCGCGCAACACGCAGCTCATGGAAGTGCTGCTGGAAGGCGGCGCCGATCCGGACCGCGCCGACAATACCGGCCGCAGCGCGCGCGACTATGCGCGCCAGTCGGGCGTCCCGCCGCGCATCCTTTCGACGATCGAATCGAATGAGCGCGACGATGCCGATGGCGGTGATCGCGTCTACGGCCCGGTATTCTGATGGCGGACATGGCCGACCTGACGCTGGATGAACTGCGTGTCGCTCTCGCGCCTGAAATCGCGCTGGCCGCGATGTTCGATGGCTGGACGATGGCCGCACTCGATTCCGCGGCGGAAAGCGCCGGTGTCGATCCCGATGTCGCGCGACTGGCCTTCAAGGACGGCCCGATGCAGATGGTCGATGCATGGATCACCTCGGTCGATCAGAGCATGGAAATCGAATTTGCCGATGGGCGGCTCGATACGATGCCGATCCGCGAGCGCATTCGTTCACTCGTGTGGTTCCGCCTCGAAGCGATCGAAGGACTGGAAGAGTCGCTGTCGCGCGCGATGGCGGTGCAGGCAATGCCGCAAAACGTGGCTGCCGCGTTCCGGCAGGGCTGGTCGAGCGCGGACAAGATGTGGCGGCTGGCAGGCGACACTGCGACCGATTACAACCACTACACCAAGCGCGCGATCCTCGCTTCGATCTACGGTGCGACCCTGGCCGTATGGAAGAGTGATGACAGCCAGGACAAGGCGGAGACCGCGGCCTTTCTCGATCGCCGCATCGAGGGCGTGATGAAGTTCGAGAAGGTGAAGTCGCAATTTCTCGGCAAGGATCGTGAGACGTTCGATGTCGCTCGCTTCCTTGGCCGACTGCGCTACCCGCAACGCTAGCTACTATTGAGAACCAGTTGCAATTAGCGCGCCGCTCTGGCACGGCCGGGCGCGTGACGCAGCATTCCGAAACACTCGACACCCTGCCGCCGCTTGCACGGGCGGAGATCGTGTCTGTCGACTGGCAGTCGCTCGCGCCCGACGAGGGGAAGCGTTTGCGCGCGCTCGGCCTGGACGAAGGGGCCCGTATCGCTGTCGCCCATCGCGGCGTCTTCTTTGGCAAGGACCCCATCGCTTTGATGGTCGGCCGTACCACGATAGCAGTACGCAGGGCACATGCCCGCGCCATGCGGGTTCGCCAGCTGTGACCACGAAACGCACTGCCGCGCTGGTCGGCAATCCGAATGCGGGCAAGAGCGCGTTGTTCAACGTGCTGACCGGCGCGCGGCAGAAGATCGCCAATTATCCCGGCGTTACTGTGGAGCGGAAGGCCGGGCGCATGACGTTGCCGAGTGGCGAGCCGGTCGACCTGATCGACCTGCCCGGTTCCTACGCGCTCGATGCCGCCAGTCCGGACGAGGAAGTCACCCGGCAAGTGGTGATGGGAGAGTTCGAAGGGCAGGCGCAGCCGGACCTGCTCATCGTGGTGATCGATGCGGCCAATCTCGAGCAGCACCTCGTCTTCGCGCAAGAGATCGTCGCGCTGGGTAAGCCCACCGTCGTCGCTCTCAACATGCTCGACCTTGCCGAGCGGGACGGCCTGGCGATCGATCCCTCGGCGCTGTCGGACGCATTGGGCGTGCCGGTCGTGCCCACCGTCGCCGTGCGGCGCAAGGGCATGGACGCGCTGGCCGAGGCGATGGACGCGGCGCGCACGCAGGATGTTTCCACGCGCCACGATGTCGCCAGCCTCACCCTGCCGGAGCGGCGGCTGGCTGCGCGGAACATGGCGAAAGGCGCGATCCTTTCGCAGAGCGCGGGGCACCGCCTGCATGCCGGGCTCGACAAGGTGCTGCTGCACCCCTGGCTCGGCCCCGTCATCCTGTTCGCGCTGCTCTTCGTGGTGTTCCAGGCCGTCTTCGCCTGGGCGGACCCATTTATCGGCGCAATCGAAGGGCTTGCCGAAAGTGTCTCCGGCGTGGTGACCGCCACCATGCCGGAAAGCTTCCTGCGCGATCTCATCACCGAAGGCGTGATCGCGGGCGTCGGCTCGGTCGTCGTCTTCCTGCCGCAGATCATAATCCTTTTCGCCTTCATCCTGGTGATGGAGCAGTCGGGCTACATGGCCCGCGCCGCATTCATCATGGACCGGCTGATGGCTTATGTCGGCCTGTCCGGCCGCAGTTTCATCCCGCTCCTTTCCAGCTTCGCCTGTGCCATTCCAGGCATCATGGCCACCCGCTCCATCGCCGATCCGAAAGACCGGCTGACCACGATCCTGATTGCCCCGCTGATGACCTGCTCAGCGCGGCTGCCAGTCTACACTGTCATCATCGCCGCGGTCATCCCGGCGAGCAGCGTAGGGCCGGGCTTCGGGCTGCAGGGGCTGGTGCTGTTCGGACTTTACATCGCCGGCATCGTAGGCGCGATGCTGGTGGCGCTGGTGCTGCGTCGCACCGCGACCAAGGGTGCGGCATCGGGCTTCATCATGGAGCTTCCCAAATATCAGTGGCCGCCGCTGCGCGACCTGCTGATCGGCCTGTGGCAGCGCGCGTGGGTCTTCCTGCGGCGGGCTGGCACGATCATCTTCGCCGCGACCGTGATCCTGTGGCTGCTGCTGACCTTTCCGAAGGCCGAGCCGGGCGAAAGCCAGCTCGACGCATCGGCGGCGGGCCATATCGCCAGCTTCATGCAGCCCGCTTTCGAGCCGATCGGCTTCCAGCGCGAGATGACGCTGGCGCTTGTCCCGGCGATGGCGGCGCGCGAGGTGGCGGTCGCTTCCCTCGCCACCACCTATGCTGTCGAGGCAGAGGACGAGGCGGAAACCGAGGATGCGCTGCGCGGCCAGATCGCCGCACGCTGGAGCCTGCCGACCGCGCTGGCCTTCCTCGCCTGGTTCATCTTTGCCCCCCAATGCCTCTCCACCATCGCTGTCGCCCGGCGAGAGACGAACGGATGGAAATGGCCCGCGGTGATGGTCGGATATCTGTTTGCGCTGGCCTATGTTTTTGCAGGTTTGACCTATTGGGGGGCCGTTGCGCTGGGCCTTTAGCGAGCGCGATGTGGGAAAGCCGTGTTCGGGGTGGTGAGTCCGCAGGGCTTTCGATAGTCAGGCCTGCGAACAGACACGAAGGACACGAATCATGGCGGGCAGTCTCAACAAGGTCATGCTGATCGGCAATCTGGGGCAGGACCCTGAAGTGCGCAGCTTCCAGAATGGCGGCAAGGTGTGCAATCTGCGCATCGCGACGAGCGAGACCTGGAAGGACCGCAATACCGGCGAGCGGCAGGAGCGCACCGAATGGCACACCGTGGCCATCTTCTCCGAAGGGCTGGTGAATGTTGCCGAGCGCTACCTGAAGAAAGGCAGCAAGGTCTTCATCGAAGGCAAGTTGCAGACCCGCAAATGGCAGGACCAGTCCGGCAATGACCGTTATTCGACCGAAGTCGTTCTGCGCGGCTATGACGGCACGCTGACCATGCTGGATGGCGCGGGTGGTGCTGGCGGCGGCGGCGGTGGAGGCGGCCAGGGCGGCGGGTATGGCGGCGGTGGAGGCGGCCAGTCCTCGGGCGGCGGCTTCGGCGGCGGTTCGAGCGGCGGCGGGGCATCGGGCGGCAATGGCGGCGGCTCCAATTACGACGATCTGGACGACGACATCCCGTTCTGATCGAGCCAGTTGCGTTTCGCGCAAGTTGACGAAACACATGCGCCGGTGGCCCGCTTCAATTTGCAAAGGCGCAAAGCCGAAACGCGAAAGCCCCGCCGGGTTGGCGGGGCTTTTCGTTTGGAGCCAGGAAGGCGGAGCGGACGATGTGAAAGAGCGCCGTCGGCGTTGCAGATTCGGGGCGTGTAGGACAGCCTCCAAGTCCGCTTCCGACACAATTGCGGACATTTGAACCTTACGCCCCACTATCCCAAGGCCTGCATGTGAATGAATCATGTTGCAGATGATATATTTCATGTCTTACATGAAGTCTATGTTGATTCGTAGTTTTCTTGTTTCGCTAATTCCAGTCGTCCTTGTCGGCTGCGGAACCGATGACGATGCGCCGATAGTCGCCATGCCCATACCGGTATCCGGCTTCGAAGCCATGTCGGCCGAGATTCGCGCTGGACAGTTGGGCCGTATTGAGGCGGTCGTCGTCGACCAGTCCGGAAGCGTTGTCTATGAGACGTATTTTCGTGACAGCAATGCTGGTTCGCGGATCGACGTGCGGTCGGTGGGCAAGTCGTTGACGGCTCTGGCGATAGGGGCCGCCGTTGAAGATGGACTTCTCGAAAGCGTCGACGTTCCAGTCTGGG
Source organism: Aurantiacibacter aquimixticola (assembly GCF_003605475.1). NCBI lineage: Bacteria > Pseudomonadati > Pseudomonadota > Alphaproteobacteria > Sphingomonadales > Erythrobacteraceae > Aurantiacibacter > Aurantiacibacter aquimixticola. Next base: position 2,290,836 of record NZ_RAHX01000001.1, read on the forward strand.
ATTATCTGATCGGCGAGGAGCCCGTCGAACACGATGGCCCCGCAAAGCGGGAGATCACTGTGGATGACTTGTTGTCGATGTCCTCGACGCTTGACTGCAGCGATTGGGTCTCGCGCAGTCCGGGCAACGAGGAGCGAATGTATCGTACCGATGTCTGGCGCGATTTTGCGCTGAATCTCCCCGTCGATCCCGACTATCGCGAGCTTCCGAACGGCTATGGCCGGTTCTCATACTGCACTGCCGGCGTATTCCTTCTGGGGCAGGTGGTCGAGAAAGCGACGGGCCAGCGTTTCGACAGCTATGTGCAAGCACGGCTGTTCGATCCGCTGGGTATCGCCGGAGCAGACTGGCGACGCTCGCCGAGCGGCGAGATACAGAGCGGGGGCCAGCTTGGTGTTCGCCCCGCCGATCTCGCGCGTGTCGGACGTATGGTGCTGAACGGGGGGACATTCGATGGCCAGCGTATACTCTCCGCTGACTGGCTGCGGACTATGCTAACGCCGAAGGTAGGAGCAACGGCCGATATGGACTACGGCTATCTATGGTGGACGCGGTTCTTCGCCGCGCCGAATGGCACCAGAACAGGCGGCGCGTTTATGTCGGGCAATGGCGGCAATATCGTCGTTCTACTGCCGGACTATGACGCGGTCGCGGTGGTTGCTGCGACTTCCTACAACCGCGACGATGCGTTTGACAACGCTATCACCGTAATTGAAACTCATGTCATTCCCGAGCTGGCCAAACGAACAGGAAGCGCGTCATGAACCGGTTTTCAGCCGCAATGGCTACGCTGACTACCATAGGGATTGCAGCCTCGCTTATTATCGGCCCCGTTATCTGGCTGTTCTTCATCGAATGGGCGGCGGCTGCAAGCCGCTTCGGAAGTCAACCGCAGTCCTTCTCGACGGATCTCCGATTGGCTGGAGCCTTCATCGCTTTAATGGGCGGCATCGTGCGGGCATACGGACTGTTGGGACTGCGCCGGACTTTCACCGAGGCGGCGTCGAAACGTCCGCTGTCTAAGCGCGCGGTGGTTGGTTTCCGCCGCTTTGCGCGTGTGGAATTGCTCATGGTGCCGATCGGGATCGTCCAGTTCTCTGCTTTCGGATATGTGGTCTCCCTATCGGACAACATCGATGGCGGCTCGGTGTCTATTCGTTTCGGCACGCCGGAGCTCGGTGCTTTCTTTATCGCTCTACTCCTCGCCTTCGCGGCGGAGGTGTTTGCTGAGGGCAGACGCGCGGCGGATGAGAACGCCAGCTTTCTGTAGGCTTTTCGCCATGCGTATCACCGTCCACCTTGATGTCATGCTCGCTCGCCGCAAAATGAGGATGAAGGATCTCGCGGCGCGAATAGGAATCGCCGAACAGAACCTGTCGCTCATCAAAACCGGCAAGGTGAAGGGAATGCGCTTCGAGACGCTAAGCAAAATATGTGACGTGCTAGACTGCCAGCCAGGCGACCTGCTCGAGTTTGAAAGGGACGAAGGCTCTTAAGCGCGTCAGCTTCTGCTTCGTTGCTGCCAATGACAGACATTCCGCTGACCACCCAAAAGCGGACCGACCGCCGTCATTCCCCCCGCAATCCCCGCAGAGCCTCCGCCAGCGGGCCGCTCTCGCCTTCCTCGATCAGGCCCTTCTCGCGCCGAACATTGTCGGCGTCAGGGCCGCAGGCGAAGGGGTCTATGGCCAGCGCCAGGCTTTGCGCGACCGCTTCGCCAAGATCGAAACCGGTGCCGTCATAGGGCACGACGTCCAGATCTTCTTCGGTGAGCTCGATTTCCTCGTCCTCCTCGCTCGCTTCCAGCCGTGCGGCGGGGACGAAGCGGATAGCCACGTCTTCGGCGATCTGCACCGGCAGGTCGTCGCCCGAAACGGAGCAGCTTTGCACGATGGCAGCGCGCATCGGGCCGGTCGCGGCAACTTCGTCGCCTTCCAGCACCAGAGCGAGCGTCGCGGCGAGGCTTTCGACCGATACCAGGCCGAACCGCTGCGCCAGCGCGGCGCATTCCGCTGCGCTCGCGACGAGTTCAACGGGCTTTTCCGTGACCGAGCGGATCGATACGGGGCGCGAGAATTCGGGGGTGTCGCTCATGCGCGCAAGTCTCCCGCAAGCACCTGCTCGTCCGAGCACGCGGCCAGCTCACCATGCAGCGCCCGTACCCGAACGGCCAGCGCGTAGGGCTTCGCCTCCTCGTCGGTCAGCGTGATGTTGCGCTGGAGGATTTCGGCGAGCTTGGCATCGCTATCGGTCATGTGTTCGCGCAGCGCGCCGATACGTCCGCCCAGCGCGCTCATCAGCTTGCCCATATTCTTGCCCACCATCAGATCGCCGACGCCCGTATCGCGCAGCTGGCGGTCCATGTCGGCGACGAACAGTTCGGTCAGCAGCGCGGTCTTGGGCGCCAGCGCATCGCTGTCTTCCATGCGCAGCAGGACGAGCGCGAGGACCAGCGAGATCATGTCGAAGCGGCCTTCCACCGTATCCGCCACGCCGCAGGTCGCATACCATTCGCTTTCGCGGCTGACGCCGACAAGCGCGTGCCATAACGGGCGAAGTTCCTCGCGGCCGTCGCGGCCCAGCAGGCGTTGGATGAGTGACATGGGTGTGACGATCTCCGGCGTCGTTAAGGACAAGTTCAATGGCCGAGGGACAGCAGTGCGTTGCACCGGCGCGCGAGCCGTCCTAAGGCCTGTCGCGAACATATAGGGTGGGGCCGCTGTCACGCAAAGGCAGGCGGGCACTCGTCCGGAAATTCGAAGGATTTGCAGATATGGGTTCGATCGTGCGGATGGCAGCGCTGGCGGGGCTGGGCCTTGCCGTGGCGGGATGCTCCTCGATCACCAATCATCGCGGCTATATCGTCGATGAAACGCTGGTGCAGTCGGTCCAGCCGGGCATCGACAACCAGCAGAGCGTGCAGGGCACGCTGGGCCAGCCGACCATGAAGAGCCAGTTCGGCCAGCCGGTGTGGTATTACATTTCCAGCCAGACGGAGCAGGCGCCGTTCCGCCAGCCGACGATTTCGCAGCACACCGTCTTCGCCGTCTATTTCGACGAGGCGGGCAATGTGGTGAGCACGGATCGCAGCGGCATGGAACAGGTCGCGCGGATCGATCCCGAAAGCGACACCACGCCGACGCTTGGGCGAGAGCGGGGCTTCCTGGAAGACCTGTTCGGCAATATCGGCACGGTCGGCGCGCCGGGCGCGGGTGCTCCCGGTGCGGGCGGCGGTCGGTAGTCTGGCGGCTTGAAGCGGGAGGGCGCTACGCCCATATCCCGCCGCATGAGCGACGATAAGGCCAGCCACGGCCTCACCCAGTGGCACGGCACCACCATCATCGGCGTCAAGCGCGACGGCAAGACCGTGATCGCGGGCGATGGCCAGGTTTCGATGGGCAATACGGTCATGAAACCCAATGCGCGCAAGGTTCGCCGCATCGGGGAAGAGGGAAAGGTGGTCGCCGGTTTCGCTGGCGCGACCGCCGATGCCTTCACGCTGTTCGAACGCTTGGAGCGCAAGCTGGAGCAATATAGCGGCCAGCTGATGCGCGCCGCGGTCGAACTGGCCAAGGACTGGCGCACCGACAAATATCTTCGCAATCTGGAAGCGCTGATGATCGTCGCCGATGACGATGTGCTGCTGGTGCTGACCGGCAATGGCGATGTGCTGGAACCCGAAGCGGGTATCGCCGCAATCGGCTCGGGCGGCAATTACGCGCTCGCCGCTGCCCGCGCTCTCGCCGAATATGAAGAGGACGCGGAAACCATCGCCCGCAAGGCGATGCAGGTCGCCGCCGATATCTGCGTGTTCACCAATGGCAATGTGACCGTGGAAACGGTCTGAGGACTTCATGGACAATCTGACCCCCAAGGCGATCGTCGCATCGCTCGACGAGCATATTATCGGCCAGAAGGATGCGAAGCGCGCGGTTGCCGTGGCGTTGCGCAATCGCTGGCGGCGGCAACGCCTCTCGCCCGAATTGCGCGACGAGGTGACGCCCAAGAACATCCTGATGATCGGCCCCACCGGCTGCGGCAAGACCGAGATATCGCGCCGCCTTGCCAAGCTGGCCGAAGCGCCTTTCGTGAAGGTGGAGGCGACCAAGTTCACCGAGGTCGGCTATGTCGGCCGCGATGTCGAACAGATCGCTCGCGACCTGGTCGAAGAAGCGATCCGGCTGGAAAAGGACCGCCGCCGCGAGGCCGTGCGCGAAGCCGCCAGCGATGCGGCGATGGACCGCCTGCTCGATGCGCTTGTAGGCCCCGGCGCGAGCGAGGCGACGCGCGAAAGCTTCCGCCAACGCATCACCGACAATTCGATGAACGACACCGAAGTCGAGATCGAGGTGGCAGAGCAATCCGGCATGCAGATGGACATTCCCGGCATGGGCGGCGGCGCGACGATGATCAACTTGTCGGAAATGATGGGCAAAGCGTTCGGCGGCCCGCCGAAGAAGAAGCAGAAGTTGAAAGTGCCCGATGCGTGGGACAGGCTGGTCGACGAAGAAGCCGAAAAGCGGATGGACCAGGACGATGTCGCCCGCGTGGCGCTTGCCAATGCGGAAACGAACGGCATCGTCTTTCTCGACGAGGTCGACAAGATTGCGGTGAGCGACGTGCGCGGCGGCTCCGTCAGCCGTGAGGGCGTGCAGCGCGACCTGCTGCCGCTGATCGAAGGGACGACCGTCGCCACCAAATACGGCCCGATGAAGACCGACCACGTGCTCTTCATCGCCAGCGGCGCGTTCCATGTCGCCAAGCCATCCGACATGTTGCCCGAATTGCAGGGGCGCCTGCCGATCCGCGTGGAGTTGCGCAGTCTGACGGAAGAGGATTTCGTCCGCATCCTGACGGAAACGAAGGCGAACCTCGTGCAGCAATACAAGTCGCTGCTCGGCACCGAAAAGCTGGAGGTCGAGATGACCGACGATGCCGTCGCCGAAGTCGCGAAGTTGGCGGCGCAGGTGAATGAAGGCGTCGAGAATATCGGCGCCCGCCGCTTGCAGACGGTGATGGAGAAACTGTTCGAGGAATTGAGCTTCGAAGCCGAGGAAATGAGCGGCCAGAGCGTGACGGTGGATGCCGATTATGTCCGCGCTAAGCTGACCGACCTGGCAGCGGATACCGACCTCAGCAAATACGTGCTTTGATTTTCGTCACGGCGCAAAAAAATGGCGCGGAGTGGGCCGACCACTCCGCGCCATTTTAATGCCTGACCTTAAAATCAGATGCCTTCGACAGCTTTGCTGACGAGGATGTTGACGGCAACGCGGCGGTTCTGGGCGCGGCCTGCGGCGGTTGAATTGTCCGCCGTCGGGTCGGCTTCAGCCATGCCGGTCGGGGTGAGCATGCGCCAGGGCTGCCAGTCGCATTCCTGCTGCAGGTAATTGACCACGCGGCCCGCGCGCCGTTCGCTCAGCACCTGATTGTAATCCTGATCGCCCACGGAATCGGTGTAGCCAATCACGAGCAGCAGCGCATTGTCCGTTGCCTCGGCCTGCTGCGCAATGCTGCACAGTTCGGCCTGATCGCGCGCGGAAATATTCCACTTGCCGGTGTCGAAATAGACATTCGCCGTCTCGACGACGTTGTACTGGTCGATATTGGCGACGCGTCCGCGCAGCGCTTCGGTGGCGGCGGCGTTTTCGACGATGGCGGTTTCGTTCGCGGTGAAGCGGCCATTGGTCCCGCCATAGATCATTTCGGCGGTTTCGAGATCGTCGTCGCTGAAGCGCACGCGGCTGGCGATGAGGCTCTGGCCCCATTGCTTCGTGTCCACTTTCACCGGGAGGCCGTTAAACAGCGAGGCCTGCGTCAGCTGCGTGCGGCCGAGGCCGAGAAAGCCGCCGCGCGCCCGCACTTCGGTGGCCGGCGAAAGGCGCAGGGTGACTTGCTGGCCTTCCTCCGTGGTCACCTGGATATTGTTGTCCTGCCGGGCCGTGATCATGCCTTCGATATCCGGGCCGTCCTCGAAGCCCGACAGGTCGCCGGGCACGTCGCCATAGACGTTGATCTGCGTCTGCTCGGCATAGTCCACGTCCTGCGCGGCGACGGCGGAGGCGGAAACCGCCATCAGCGCCGAAAGAGCGATGGCGAGCGGCCTCGCGTTGGTGGTGTTCATATCGGTACTCCTCGATCCAGCCCCCATGAGGCTGCCCCGATGTTGCCACAATTCTTTCACTCGGATGAACAGTCCAAAGTGGGATGTGTGATGCCGGGAGCAGCCGGGCAGCTGGTGCGATGAGCCGAGTCCGGCGTCAGGCCTCAGGGATGCGGAGCAAGACCGATTTCGACACCCGTCCGGTCCGTCAAGGCGTGCTTGTCGATCATGTCGGCACTCGCCTCGTTCAGTCCGACGACCTGCACGCTGCGCCCGTTGCGACGCATCCGCTCGACCACGGCATCGAGCGCGGCGGCGCTGGAAATGTCCCAGAAATGCGCCGCGGTGACATCGATCACCACGTGATCGGCGGGATCCTCGCGCAGGCTTTCGGGCTTCATCGCGGCGTTGAACCGCTCCACGCTGGCGAAGAAGATCTGGCCGGTGATCGTGTAGATCGCCCGATCGCCATCGCGGCTGCGCTGCACGTCGAACAGATTCATGACGAGGGCGGCGAAGAAGATGCCTGACAAGAGGACGCCGATCAGCACGCCGAGCGCGAGATTGTGCGTCGTCACCACCACGGCCACGGTCGCCAGCATGACGACGCTCGCCTGCCACGGATGGTGACGAAGGTTTGGAATGCTCGTCCAGCTGAACGTGCCGATGCTGACCATGATCATCACCGCGACGAGCGCGGGCATGGGGATCTGGCCCACGATCGGACCGAGCAGCCAGAGCAGGATAAGCAGGGTGAAGCCGGCGGTGAAGGTGGAGAGACGTCCACGCCCGCCGCTCGTCACGTTGATCACCGACTGGCCGATCATCGCACAGCCGCCCATGCCGCCAAACATCGCCGCACCGATATTGGCCGCGCCCTGTCCCCAGGTCTCGCGGCGCTTGTCGCTGCCGGTGTGGGTCATGTCGTCGACGATCTTGGCGGTCAGGAGGCTCTCGATCAGGCCGACGGCTGCCATCGTTGCCGAATAGGGCGCGATGATGGTGAAGGTTTCCCAGGTCAGCGGCACGTCGGGCCACACCAGATAAGGCAGGCCTTCGGGGATATCGCCCATGTCGCCCACCGTGATGATCGGCAGGTCCATCGCAATGCTGAGCGTGCCGAGCACGATGATCGCGACAAGCGGGCTGGGGATGGCGGTGGTCAGCTTGGGCAGCAGGTAGATGATCGCCAGCGCGCCTGCGACCATGGCGTAGGTGATCCAGTTGACGCCATCGACGCTCGGATCGAGCTGCGGCAGCTGCGCCATGAAGATGAGGATCGCCAGCGCGTTGACGAAGCCGGTGATGACCGCGCGCCCCACGAACTGCATCAGCAGGTCCAGCCGCAGCACGGCGGCGATTGCCTGGAAGATGCCCATCAGGATGGTCGCGGCGAAGAGGTATTCCACACCATAATCGCGCACCAGCGGCACCACCACAACGGCAACGGCGGCAGTGGCGGCGGAGATCATGCCGGGCCTGCCGCCGGTGAAGGCGATGATCATCGCGATGGCGATGCTGGCATAGAGCCCCACGCGCGGATCGACCCCCGCGATGATGGAAAAGCCGATCGCTTCGGGGATGAGGGCGAGCGCAACGACGATCCCGGCAAGGATATCGGCGCGCGGATTGGCAAGCCAGTCGCGCTTCCACGCGGCGGTGTCGATCATGATCTGTCCGTAGGCTGTTGGGCACGCGGTCGCATGCCGATGAAACGTGCGCCCGGCCATACATGCTGCACTGCACAATGCAAGTCGGCGCTTGCAGAGGATGGATTGCCGCTCGTCGAAGAAGGCGTCGCAGCGCTTGCGGCCTGGGCCGGGCTTTGATCTAAGGGTCTATCGTTTTGGACGAAGGGGACAGATCCGTGACATTTCGCTTTCTCGCCACCACCGGCGTTGCGCTTGCGCTCGCCGCCACCACGCCTGCACTCGCACAGGATGCGGGCGACGCGCCCGCTCTGACGGCGCCGGAAATCGAATTCACCGAATGGCAGCTGGACAATGGCTTGCGGGTGATCGCCATAGAGGATGACAGCACCTCCACCGTCACGACGTCGCTATGGTTTGAGATCGGCAGCAAGCTCGATCCCGAAGGCCGCAGCGGTTTCGCGCATCTGTTCGAGCATATTCTCAGCCGCAAGACGGTGAACATGCCGTACAACATGATCTACGATCTGACGGCGGATGTCGGCGGCACGCGCAACGCATCGAACGGCACGGACCGCACCAATTATTTCGAGACGGTGCCCGCCGAATATCTCGAACGCATGCTCTGGACGCACCGCGAACGCATGGCCTTCCCGGTGGTGGATGACGAGGTGTTCGAGACCGAGCGCAGCGTCGTGAAGGAGGAATATCGCACCCGCGTCCTCGCTCCGCCTTACGGCCTGTTCGGCCGGGTCGTGATTCCCGAGATCGCCTATGACGATCTGCCACATCGCCGCCCCGGCATCGGCAGCATGGAAGATCTCGACGCTGCGACGCTCGACGATGCGCGCGCCTTTCACCAGGCCTATTACGGTCCGGACACCGCCACGCTGATCGTCGCGGGCAATTTCGAAATGGCCGAGCTGCGTGCGCTGGTGGACGAATATTTCGCCGACATCGCGCCGCGCGCCAATCCGGTGGATGTGACGATCACGACGCGTGAGGACCGGCGGACCGAGCCGCGCTCCGTCACCGCATCCGCACCCAATGTCCCGCTACCGCTCGTCGGCACGGTGTGGCAGCTTCCCGAGGCAACGCATCCCGATGCGCCTGCGCTCGAAGTGCTCGAAGCGATCATGGCAAACGGCGACAACAGCCGCCTTTACCGCGCGCTGGTGGAGCCGGGCATCGCCGTGCAGGTGAGCCAGGGTGCGGGCCTTTCCGAGGAAGGCGGCACGATGAGCCAGTTCGGCGTCGTCAATCCGCAGGCCGACCAGGCGCAGGTGGCGGCCATCCTAGCCGCCGAGAATGCGCGCATCCGGGACGAGCTGGTCAGCGCCGCAGAGCTTGCCGAAGCCAAGAACGAGATCATCGCTGGATCGCTACGTCGCCGGGAAACCGCACGTGGCCGCGCTTTCGAACTGGGAGAAGCGCTGGTAAGCACGGGCGATCCGCGCGCTGCCGACCGGCGTCTCGCCGCCATCGCCGCGGTCACGGCGGAGGATGTCCAGCGCGTTGCGCGCACCTGGCTCGATCCGGAAGCGCGGGTGGACGTGGTCTATTCGCGCGGCGAGTTCGATCCCTCGACCTTCGCCAATCCCGAACCGATGCCGACCTTCCGCAGCCTGCCGTCGGCCGTGGGCGAACCGCTGGCCGTTCTGCCCGAAGGCGAACGCGAGGCGCCTCCCGGTCCGGGCGAAGCACCCGTGGTGAACACGCCGCAATTCCAGACGCGCACGCTGGCGAACGGTATCGAAGTGGTCGCGGTGCAGACCGGCGACGTGCCGATCGCGACCATGCAGGTGCTGCTGCCGGGCGGAAGTATCTCCGACCCGCGCGCAAAGTCGGGCATCGCCGAAATGGCTGCCGCGCTGGCCGAATACGGCACGCCGACACGCAGCGCCCGCGACATCGCCGCGCGCATGGAAAGCCTTGGCGCCGGCATGGGCGGTTCCGCCCGCAGCGACAATACGACGTTCTCACTCACCGCGCCGGTCGCCAATATGGCGGCAGCAGGCGAAGTGTTCGCCGATGTCATCCAGAATGCCAGCTATCCCGAAGACGCTTTCGAGCGGGAGCGCGGCCGCGCGCTCGATGGGCTGCGCCTTGCCATGAGCGAACCTGCCTCCCTGGCGAGCATGGCGATCCGGCCGATCCTCTATGGCGATGCGCCTTATGGCAATATCGGCGGCGGCACGCCTGCGTCGCTCGCCGCCCTCACGCGTGAGGATCTGCTCGAACATCGCCAGACCTACTGGCACCCCTCGCAGGCGCAGATCGTCGTGAGCGGCGGCGTCTCCCCTGCAGAAGCCTTCGCTTTGGCAGAGCAGCTTTTCGGCGACTGGCAGAGCGCTACGCCGGCGCCTGCGCCGATCACCAATCGTGCGGGTGAGGGCGAGCCTGCGCGCACGGTGGTGATCGACATGCCCGATGCCGGACAGGCGGCAGTCTATCTGGTCGGGCGCGGGCCGGAGCGCGCCAGTACCGATTACTTCCCACTGCTGCTGGCCAACGCCGTGCTCGGCGGCGGATCGAGCGGCCGACTGTTCGAGGAAATCCGCACCAATCGCGGCCTGTCCTACGGCTCCTATTCCGGCCTCGGTTCGCTGCTGGAAGACCCGCTCTTGCAGGCCAGCGCGCAGACCGCGAACGAGACCGTGGACGAAGTTGTGCAGGTGATGCTCGATCAATATGCCCGCATCGGCAGCGAGCCGCTGAGCGACGAGCTGATCGACCGGCGACGGCTCTATCTCGATGGCAGTTACACGCGCAGCCTCGAAACCTCGTCGGGCTTTGCCGGTATCGTGACGGACCTGCTGACGCTGGGCGTCGATCCCGCCGAAATCTCGAGCTACACGCAAAGCCTGCAGGCGGTGACCGGCGAGCAATCGCTGGCCGCGGCGGCGCGCTATTTCGCGCCTGAAGACACCAATATCGTCATCGTCGGCAACGCAGCCGCCTTCATTGACGACCTGCGGGCGATCCGCAGCGACGTAGAGGTGATCCCGGCGGACGCGATCGATCTTTTCGATCCACGCGCGCCTGAAATGGGCGGATAAGCTTTGGTGAGCGGGGAGCGCCTATTCGGCCGCTTCCCGCTCCTCTTCCGTCTCGCTCTGCTGGCGGTTCCACATTTCGGCGTAGAGGCCGTCGCGGCGCAGCAGCTCGCCATGGCTTCCGCTTTCGACGATGCGGCCCGCCTCCATCACGTTGATGATGTCGGCATCGGAAATCGTCGACAGGCGGTGCGCGATGGCGATGGTGGTACGGTTCGCGCTGACGCGCTTCAACGTCGCCAGAATGTCCTGCTCGGTCCGGGAATCTAGCGCGGAGGTCGCTTCGTCCAGCAGCAGGATTGGCGGGTTCTTCAGCAGCGTGCGCGCGATCGCGACGCGCTGTTTTTCTCCGCCCGACAGCTTCAGCCCGCGCTCGCCCACTTCGGTGTCGAAGCCATGGGGCAGGGCGGTGATGAATGGCAGGATCGCCGCATCGGCCGCTGCGCGCTGGATGTCGCCAGATGAAGGATCATCCTGCCCGTAGGCGATATTGTAGCCGATCGTGTCGTTGAACAGCACGCTGTCCTGCGGAACGATGCCGATCTGGCGGCGCAGACTTTCCTGCGTGACATCTGCGATGTTCTGCCCATCGACGCAGATGCGGCCGTCCCACGGATCGTAGAAGCGGAACAGCAGGCGCCCGATGGTGGACTTGCCCGCGCCCGATGGGCCCACCAGCGCCACCGTTGCGCCTGCCGGTGCCTCGAAGCTCAGGCGATGAAGGATCTGTCGGTCCGGCTCGTAACCGAAACTGACATCTTCGAAAGTGACGGTGGGGCGGCGCACCACGATGGCGGGCGCGCCCGGCGCATCATCCACTTCCGCTTCGGTATCGAGAAGGTTGAACATGTCCGCCATGTCGATCAGCCCCTGGCGGATCGTGCGGTACACCCAGCCGAGCATGTCGAGCGGGCGGAAGAGCTGCAGCAGATAGGTGTTGACCAGCACCAGATCGCCCGGCGTCAGCCGCCCTTGCGACCAGCCCCACACGGTCCACGCCATCGCGAAACCCATCATCAGATTCATGATGACGGCCTGCGTGATGTTCAGCAGGCCGAGCGAATTCTCGGTCTTGATCGCGGCCTCGGTATAGGCCTTGGCCGAGCCGGTATAGCGATCCTGTTCCCGCTGCTCGGCCCCGAAATACTTCACCGTCTCATAATTCAGCAGGCTGTCGACCGCCCGGGCCATGGCCTGCCCGTCGAGATCGTTCATCTCCTTGCGCAGCTTCACGCGCCATTCGGTAATCGCCTGCGTGACCCAGATGAAGGAGACGACGGTCACGGCGGTCGCTGCGACCAGCTCCCAGCCGAAAACCGTCCAGAAGATGATGGAGACGACAACCAGTTCGATGGCCGTGGGCGCGATGTTGAACAGCAGGAAATACAGCATGGAACTGATCGACTTGGTGCCGCGCTCCACCACGCGAGTGATCTCGCCCGTCCGGCGAGAGAGGTGAAAGCGCAAAGAGAGGCGGTGCAGGCGCGCGAATACGTCCTGCGTCAGGCCGAGCACCGCGTCCTGCCCGACGCGGTTGAAAACGATGTTGCGCAGATTGTCGAACAGCACGCTGCCGAAGCGGCCGCCGGCATAGGCGATGACCAGCGCCATCGCGACCCAGACCGCAGGATCGCCATCGGCCCCCATCGTGTCGACGGCGCGAGCGTAAGCGAAGGGCAGGGCAAGGATGACGGCCTTGGCGAGGAGAACGAGCACGCCCGCACCGATGATGCGGCGCTTCAATTCGGGGCGGCCCTTCGGCCAGAGATAGGGCAGGAAGCGGCGCATGGTCGCCCAGTCGGCGCGCTCCCCGCTTGCCGTTCTGGTCGCCGTCCTGTTGCCGAAATCCTTCACGTGCCCGCGAAGGTGGTGGCCCCGGCGCTATTGCACAAGGCTAGTCGAGCCGCGTGGCGCGTTCGTTGAAGTTCCAGTTCTGCACGCGCCCCTCGGTGCCCGGAACGTCGAAGAGGACGCGGCGGCTGCGAAAATCGATGGCGACGCGGCTGAACAGGCGCAATTCGTTCATGCCCAGGATAAGCGCGGGCCGATCGCCGAGGCCCAGCGCGTGGAAGGTCGGCGCATCGGCAAAGGCTATGGGCGTGTTGGCCAACTGGACGCGGCCGATATCCAGCCGCCGGGCGATACGTGTCGGCCCCACCAGCTGCACGCCATTGACGTCGGTCATCAGCGTGTCTTCGATTGCCGTTCGTGAGCGCATGCGGCGCAGCAGGGCGGGATTGCCGATCGATGCCTGGGCACCGGTATCGACGATCACCGCGGTGCGGATGCCGTCGATCTCGGCGCGGTGGATGATCAGCTGGCCGAGCCGCTCCCGCGCGCGGACTACGATGTCGTATCCGTTCGATCCGCCGCTGCCGAAATTGTCCGACACGCGCATAACGCCTTGCTCGAAATCCAGGAGCACACGCTGATCCTGCAGGCTGTCCACGCCGAGAATGCCGTCCGCATCGCCGATATTGGCAGCGTCCACGATAGGCGCGGTGCGCACGGCAAAGGTCCGCTCGCCAAGGGTGAAATCGGGAATGAAAGTGGTCTCGACCGGGCGGCTGCTCGCCGTGCCGACGAGAGTTGCGGCGCTGCGATCGGTGAGTTGCAGACTGTCCGCCAGCTCGCTCGACAGGACGGTCGCCTGCGCGCCGGTATCGACCAGGAAGCGAAACGGTCCTTCGCCGCCGATGATGACCGGCACGGTGAGGCGGCGATTGCGCTCTCGCTCCATTTCGATGGTGGTGATCTCGCCCGGATCGACGATGTCCGCCGCCTCGCCTCGCGCAGGCGGATCGCCAGCGCCGGCAGGATCGGCGGGATCGCCCTGCGAAAGGGCGAAGGCTGCGGCCAGGGCAAGCCAGTGCATCATGTCGGTCTCCCGCCCGGCGACCCGTCCCGTCCACGCCAGGCGATTCGCAATGTAGCACTGCGAAGGGCGCTTCCCTAATCGCTCAGGCGGCGCGGCGATCCTTGCGGCCAGGTTCCAGACCGGCGGCGGCGCAGGCGGCGACCAGTCTTTCGTCCCGGATCAGCGGCGCGGTGTCGATCGCATCATCGTTCCAGCGCTGGTAATTCCAGTTGGTCGTGATCCCGCGGAAATGGCGGAAGAGAAATTCGTCGCTGATCGCGTCATTGCCTTTTGCGCCGAAGATGTTGTGCACGCCCCAGCTTACGCTGCGCGAGAAGGCCGATGGGCGCAGGCACCATTTCGGCGGCGAGTTTTCGACCTGCGCGCCTTCATCGTGGCGGAAATCGGCGTGGCGGCTGTGCGCGGGGTCGACGCCGTTTTCGGCGTGGACGGAAATCCACCGGCCATCGAATTTGACCATTCCGGTGCGGCTCGCTTCCGCCGCGGTGAAGACGCTGCGACCGCGATGTGCGATCACCAGCTCGTCGACATCGTTGTGCATCACGCTGCGCGCCTTTTGCAGGAAACGGAACCGCGCATGCTGGAGAACGCCGACCTGGCAGAAATCGCTGTCCCAGTCGGGCTCGACCCCGTCGACGGCCCAGTTCGGACCGGCCTGCGGACCGTAAGGGTAGGGCCAGGACAGGACGAGCACGTCCATCGCGGGCAATGCTTCACTCAGGCGCGCCTGCAACTCACCCGGCTCGTAAAGCGAAGAGCCGTTGTCGTAGAATAGCAGGGCATCAGCGCCATGCAGTCGACGGTGGAAGCGCGCCCAGTCGACGATCCAGCGGACCTCATTGTCCTTGGACAAGGTCAGCAGCATGCGCTTTCCGGCGAAGCGATCATGATGCGAAGGCTGCACCCCAAGGTCGAAGCGGCCGAGCGGGCTGTCGAAGGCAATCCGGGTCGCATCGGAGCGCAACCAGATCTCGCCGCGCTTCTTGCGCCCATAATGATGCGCAGCCGGCAGCCAGCCACCCAGCGCCTCGTTGAAGAAATCGCTCTGCCTCAATTCGCCCAGCAGGTTGAGGAATGGCGGCCCCTGAAGCACTACGTGTCTGCCGCAGCGATAGACGTCGTAGAACAGAGTTTTCCAATCGAACCGTTCGGCGTAGAGGGCGCTCCGCAATTCGGGCGGTCGCGGAGCATCGCGTACAATGTCGGTCTGGATGATGGCTGGCGTGAGACGGATGTCCGGGGTCATATTCGATCCCCGGCAACGGCTTCGCGGGGCGACAGCAGCTTGCGGCGCAGGCTATTGTAAATCGGCAGACCGGTGTCGCGCATGTCTCGCAAGGCCGGATGGCGAGTGAGGAACAGCGCCGCGCACCATGCCAGCCCCCCGGCCATTGCGCACAGGGCGAGTGGCACGATGCCCATCTCGCCCGGGCCGATCCAGAATGCGTAGGCCAGCGCGAGCGGCGCGACGGCGATGGCGGTGACCAAAAGGCTTTTTGCCATGATTGCCAGCCAGTCCATCACCCGGAAGCCGACCACCGTGCTGATGAAACGCATGTAGATGGCGAAGAAGGCAAAGGCATAGACGATGCGCGAAGCCGCCGCGCCCTCCGCGCCCGCCAGATGCGTGCCGACAGCCAGCAGGCCGATCGACACCACGGTTTCGACGATATTGTAACCGATCAAGCGATTGATATGTCCGGTCAGGATCGGCAGTTCTGTCACCATCGGCAGGCATATCATCAGGCCGGACTGGATCGCGATCAGCGTCAGCAAAGGCGCGGTGCCGATCCAGGCCTCCCCATACAGAAGCATCACGATCGGCTCTGCCGCCAGCGACAGGAAGGCCATGCCGGGCAGGACGAGCACGCTGTAACCGGCACAGATGCGCAAATATGCCGGGCCGAGCGGCTTGCCGCTATCGCGAATGCGCGCGAAGGTCGGGTAGAACACCTGCCCGATGGCTCCCGCAATCAGCATCCGCAATTGCTCCGCAAGACTGGTCGCGCGGCTGAACAGGCCGGTGGCCGTCAGCCCGACGAGTTTACCTACAACAAGGTCCGGCGTGCGGGTGCCGAGCGCGCCGGTGATGTAAAGCGCGCTGGTCTTCCCGCCGAATCCGATGATGGGCTTCAGCCCGTCGAGGCGGAGCGGGAAGGGCCGCGCCGGTTGCAGCGCTTGTGCGATCAGCGCCTTTGCAATGGCGGAGGCAAGCGTCGCCCAGGCGAGCGAGAAGGCCGAGAAGCCGAGCCAGGCCAGCGTCACCGCCACCGCGCCGTGGATCAGCGCCCCGCCCACGCTGACACCGAAATGGCCGGAAAAGCGCATCGCCCGTCCCATCAGGGCAAGAGGAACTACCGCAAAAGGCACGAAGAAATAGCTTGCGGCGATAATCAGCAGCAGGCTGGTCAGCTGAGGAAGGTCGTAAAGTTGTGCCAGCGGCCAGGCGGCCAGCGCGACGAGCGCTGCGATGATGAGCGAGAAGACGAGCGCGACGGTCGAACAGCGGTCGATCTCATCCTGCGTGAGCTGTTTCAGGCCGGCGATATATCGGGTCAGCCCGAAGTCCTGAAGCACGGCTAATAGCAGCGCGGCTGCCAGCGCGATCGAGAAGAGGCCGACCTCGTCCGGACCGAGAAAGTAGCGCGAGATGACGACCGAGGTCGCGAAGATGATGGCAAAGGTGACGTATTGGGACGCCATCGCCCAGACGGCCGCATTGCCGACACTCATGGCCGGCGCTTCACGCTCCGGGATCGCGTCTTCGGTTGGCGCATCCTTCATCGCGCGCGCGCCAGAGTGTTGGCGAGGCGCAGGGCGCGCGCAGGCTCCCCGAAGGTGACAAGGCGCGCAGCCGTTCGCCAAAGCCCGCTGCGATCGCCGCCATCGTGTATGTGTCGCAAGAGGATGTCGAAGCCTTCATCGCGAAGCGCGGTCTGCGAATGCTGGATGCTCGCCGCGACCCGCGCCCGCACGCGCGATGACACGCCCCGCTCGTCGAAAAGCGCATCGAGCGCGTCCACGGGTGGAAGCTTCTCGAGATTGGCGGTCGGATCGGGCCGCCCGGCATCGCGGGCCAGCCACGCTTCGTAGGCGACGGCCGCGCCGATCGCCTGCTCGGTTGCATGGCGGGTGGACACTTGCCCGGCGTAATGACGGTAGCGCAGAAGGCGTTCCGGCAGGTTCGCCATCCGGGTGGTGCTAGCGAGGCGAAGCCAGAGATCGTAATCCTCGCAATGGCGGAATGCGGAATGGTAGCCGCCGACGCCGAGCACGACCTCGCGGCGATACATCACGGCGGGATGGATCATCATCTGGCGACCTTGGCGTGCCCGAGCGAGCAAATCTTCGTGATCGGTCGGCTGGTCGGGCCCGGCATCGGGCCAGGGCTCGCCGAATTCGTCGATATCCTCGCTCCAGCAGCCGACCACGCCATGACCGGCATGCGAATCGAGAAATGCGATCTGCTTCGCGAATCGGTCGGGCAGGCAGATGTCGTCGGCATCCATGCGCGCGACCAGCGGCGCACGCGATTCACCCAGCAGCTCGTTGAGGCTGGCGACGAGGCCGCGATTCTCGCGAAGGATTGGCCGGATGCGCGAATCCTTAGCTGAATACCGCTGGATGATCGCGGCGCTCGCATCGGTGGAGCCATCGTCGAGAATGAGAAATTCGAATGACGTAAAGCTCTGTGCCAGCACGCTCTCGATTGCAGGCGCGAGGAAGCGCTCGCCATTATAGACGCTCATCGCCACGCTGAGCGGCGGGGGAGGGGCAGTGTCGGTCATTTGTGCGTATAAGGAGCCGGTATCGCCGACTTCCTTAATCGCGCGCGCGTAAAGATACCCTCAACGCAGGATCGGCTTTGGCAGGCCGGTGCTTCCGGCGGTTAAAGAATGCGCGCGCCCCGCTTCGACACCTCAGGGCGATGGGCCTGGGCTCCCTTGAAAAGCGGTGCGCCGACCCCATCTTGGTTGCGAGGGAATTGTGGGTTTGGACGGTTTTTCCGCCATCGCGAAATAAAATTGCGAAAAGGCGTTGACCCGAATCAACACCACCCATATATGGCCTCTCACCGACGCGGCGCTGACGGTTCAGCCGGCTCGCAGCGATCGGTCGCCAACATATCTGGATAGCCGGTCCCCCGGTGTAAATCGGGGACACCTTCGCTGTCCGGTTTTTAATGTTCGGTGGCTCTTTGACATTGTCGGTTTTTGATGAAGGGACATGTGGGCGACGGCGCCCCGTCTGCGAAGCTCAAGGTCGCAGTAACGGGTAACCAAGCCGATGCCACATCCTGATCGGGCTCCACGTCCGGTCTTGATGATACATGTTCATTCGTATCCATTACGTTTGACAGTGCAGGTATCGGCTCCTTGAAGCTCATGCCTAGCAGGATGGCGATCTTCGGATCGTGCTTGCTTGGTGTGTGACACAAACTTGAGAGTTTGATCCTGGCTCAGAACGAACGCTGGCGGCATGCCTAACACATGCAAGTCGAACGCCCTCTTCGGAGGGAGTGGCGCACGGGTGCGTAACGCGTGGGAACCTGCCCTTAGGTTCGGAATAACAGTGAGAAATCGCTGCTAATACCGGATAATGTCTTCGGACCAAAGATTTATCGCCTTTGGATGGGCCCGCGTTGGATTAGCTAGTTGGTAGGGTAAAGGCCTACCAAGGCGACGATCCATAGCTGGTCTTAGAGGATGATCAGCCACACTGGGACTGAGACACGGCCCAGACTCCTACGGGAGGCAGCAGTGGGGAATATTGGACAATGGGCGAAAGCCTGATCCAGCAATGCCGCGTGAGTGATGAAGGCCTTAGGGTTGTAAAGCTCTTTTACCAGGGATGATAATGACAGTACCTGGAGAATAAGCTCCGGCTAACTCCGTGCCAGCAGCCGCGGTAATACGGAGGGAGCTAGCGTTGTTCGGAAATACTGGGCGTAAAGCGCACGTAGGCGGCGTCGCAAGTCAGGGGTGAAATCCCGGGGCTCAACCCCGGAACTGCCCTTGAAACTGCAATGCTAGAATATTGGAGAGGCAAGTGGAATTCCGAGTGTAGAGGTGAAATTCGTAGATATTCGGAAGAACACCAGTGGCGAAGGCGACTTGCTGGACAATTATTGACGCTGAGGTGCGAAAGCGTGGGGAGCAAACAGGATTAGATACCCTGGTAGTCCACGCCGTAAACGATGATAACTAGCTGTCCGGGCTCATAGAGCTTGGGTGGCGCAGCTAACGCATTAAGTTATCCGCCTGGGGAGTACGGTCGCAAGATTAAAACTCAAAGGAATTGACGGGGGCCTGCACAAGCGGTGGAGCATGTGGTTTAATTCGAAGCAACGCGCAGAACCTTACCAGCCTTTGACATCCTTCGACGGTTACCAGAGATGGTTTCCTCCCTTCGGGGCGAAGTGACAGGTGCTGCATGGCTGTCGTCAGCTCGTGTCGTGAGATGTTGGGTTAAGTCCCGCAACGAGCGCAACCCTCATCCTTAGTTGCCATCATTTAGTTGGGAACTCTAAGGAAACTGCCGGTGATAAGCCGGAGGAAGGTGGGGATGACGTCAAGTCCTCATGGCCCTTACAGGCTGGGCTACACACGTGCTACAATGGCATCTACAGTGAGCAGCGATCCCGCGAGGGTTAGCTAATCTCCAAAAGATGTCTCAGTTCGGATTGTTCTCTGCAACTCGAGAGCATGAAGGCGGAATCGCTAGTAATCGCGGATCAGCATGCCGCGGTGAATACGTTCCCAGGCCTTGTACACACCGCCCGTCACGCCATGGGAGTTGGTTTCACCCGAAGGTGGTGCGCTAACCGGTTTACCGGAGGCAGCCAACCACGGTGGGATCAGCGACTGGGGTGAAGTCGTAACAAGGTAGCCGTAGGGGAACCTGCGGCTGGATCACCTCCTTTCTAAGGATTTTGGCGGAAAGCGCCGGGACTTGTTCTCGGAAGTGCTTCCTCCAGCTCCAAAGAACACTGCCGTCGTCCTCATGTCCTTTCATCACTGGAGAAACACTCAGGCGTAAGCCTGCGTGTTTACGCCTGAGCTGGCTCACGCCCCTCGCGGCCTTTTGGCCGGCGCGGTGCGGTGTGGGCCTGTAGCTCAGTTGGTTAGAGCGCACCCCTGATAAGGGTGAGGTCGGTGGTTCGAATCCACCCAGGCCCACCATTATCCTTTGGTTGTGGGGCCTTAGCTCAGCTGGGAGAGCACCTGCTTTGCAAGCAGGGGGTCATCGGTTCGATCCCGATAGGCTCCACCAGCCAACTCCAGTGATTGGAAAACAGATCCTGCCTCGGCAGGTAGTATGGGGATTTGCCCCATGCGTCTTTGATATTGTGAATGGGTTTTTAAATCGATGCCGTGAGGTGTCGTCGTGCTGGCAAGGCTTCGGTCTGGTCCAGTCGATGGCAAATCACAAATCAATCAAATTGATTATCTGGCTGAGATAATTCCTCCATGCCGTCTCTAAGCGGTCAAGCGTTATGCAGGCTTGTCGTTGATGGTGTGGATTCTCAAGCGTGAGGTAAGAGCATTTGGTGGATGCCTTGGCATGTACAGGCGAAGAAGGACGTGGCACGCTGCGATAAGCGTCGGGGAGCTGTGAGCAAGCTTCGATCCGGCGATTTCCGAATGGGGAAACCCACCTTCACCATTTCTTCTCTGGTTCCTTCGGGGATCGGTGGAGAGGTGGATAAGGTATCACCGAGCTGAATATATAGGCTTGGTGAAGCGAACCCGGGGAACTGAAACATCTCAGTACCCGGAGGAAAAGACATCAACCGAGATTCCGTTAGTAGTGGCGAGCGAACGCGGACCAGGCCAGTGCCTTCATTTCAACTAGCAAAACACTTTGGAAAGAGTGGCCATAGCGGGTGACAGCCCCGTATGCGAAAGTGATGATGAAGGACTTGAGTAGGGCGGGACACGTGAAATCCTGTCTGAACATGGGGGGACCACCCTCCAAGCCTAAATACTCGTACATGACCGATAGCGAACACAGTACCGTGAGGGAAAGGTGAAAAGCACCCCGATTAGGGGAGTGAAATAGTACCTGAAACCGAATGCTTACAATCAGTTGGAGCCCCATAGGGGGTGACAGCGTACCTCTTGCATAATGGGTCAGTGACTTAATCTAGCAAGCAAGCTTAAGCCGTTAGGTGTAGGCGCAGCGAAAGCGAGTCTGAATAGGGCGAATGAGTTTGTTGGATTAGACCCGAACCCCGGCGATCTAGGCATGACCAGGCTGAAGGTGCGGTAACACGCACTGGAGGGCCGAACCGTTTAATGTTGAAAAATTATCGGATGAGTTGTGTTTAGGGGTGAAAGGCCAATCAAGCCGGGAAATAGCTGGTTCTCCGCGAAATCTATTGAGGTAGAGCGTCAGATGTATGCCGATGGGGGTAGAGCACTGGATGGGCTAGGGCCGCGCGAGCGGTACCAAACCTAACCAAACTCCGAATACCATCGAGTCTTGTCTGGCAGACAGACGGCGGGTGCTAAGGTCCGTCGTCAAAAGGGAAACAGCCCTAACCTACAGCTAAGGTCCCCAAGTAATACCTAAGTGCGAAAGCATGTGGGAATCCCAAAACAACCAGGAGGTTGGCTTAGAAGCAGCCATCCTTTAAAGAAAGCGTAACAGCTCACTGGTCTAAATAAGGGTTCCTGCGGCGAAGATGTAACGGGACTAAAGGTATTCACCGAAGCTTAGGGTTGCAGTTTACTGCAGCGGTAGCGGAGCGTTCCGTAAGCGAGCGAAGGAGAAGGGTAACCGACTCTGGACGTATCGGAAGTGCGAATGCTGACATGAGTAGCGATAAAGAGGGTGAGATGCCCTCTCGCCGAAAGACCAAGGGTTCCTGCGCAACGCTAATCGGCGCAGGGTAAGCCGGCCCCTAAGACGAGCCCGAAGGGGGTAGTCGATGGGAACCACGTTAATATTCGTGGGCCTGGAGATGTGTGACGGATTGCGGAAGTTGTTCATCCTTATCGGATTGGATGGGCGGCCAAGTAGTCCCGGGAAATAGCCTCTCCGTATAGACCGTACCCGAAACCGACACAGGTGGTCAGGTAGAGTATACCAAGGCGCTTGAGTGAAGTATCCTGAAGGAACTCGGCAAATTGCCTCCGTACCTTCGGAAGAAGGAGGCCCTGGATCGACGCAAGTCTTTTCAGGGGGCACAGGCCAGGGGGTAGCGACTGTTTATCAAAAACACAGGACTCTGCTAAGTCGGCTTCAAGACGACGTATAGGGTCTGACGCCTGCCCGGTGCTGGAAGGTTAAGAGGAGGAGTGCAAGCTCCGAATTGAAGCCCCAGTAAACGGCGGCCGTAACTATAACGGTCCTAAGGTAGCGAAATTCCTTGTCGGGTAAGTTCCGACCTGCACGAATGGCGTAACGACTTCCCCACTGTCTCCAGGATATGCTCAGCGAAATTGAAGTTCCCGTGAAGATGCGGGATACCCGCGGTTAGACGGAAAGACCCCGTGCACCTTTACTGCAGTTTCAGAGTGGCATTAGGAAAGAGCTGTGTAGCATAGGTGGGAGGCTTTGAAGCGTGGGCGCCAGTCCGCGTGGAGCCATAGGTGAAATACCACCCTGCTGTTTTCTGATGTCTAACCTCGTACCGTTATCCGGTACAGGGACCCTCTGTGACGGGTAGTTTGACTGGGGCGGTCGCCTCCTAAAGAGTAACGGAGGCGCGCGATGGTAGGCTCAGGCCGGTTGGAAACCGGCTGCGAGAGTGCAATGGCATAAGCCTGCCTGACTGCGAGACTGACGAGTCGAGCAGAGACGAAAGTCGGTCATAGTGATCCGGTGGTTCCTCGTGGAAGGGCCATCGCTCAACGGATAAAAGGTACGCCGGGGATAACAGGCTGATACTGCCCAAGAGCTCATATCGACGGCAGTGTTTGGCACCTCGATGTCGGCTCATCACATCCTGGGGCTGGAGCAGGTCCCAAGGGTTTGGCTGTTCGCCAATTAAAGTGGTACGTGAGCTGGGTTCAGAACGTCGCGAGACAGTTTGGTCCCTATCTGCCGTGGGCGTCGATTGTTGAGAGGAGTTGCCCCTAGTACGAGAGGACCGGGGTGAACATACCTCTGGTGTACCTGTCATCGCGCCAGCGGTGCAGCAGGGTAGCTATGTATGGACGGGATAACCGCTGAAAGCATCTAAGCGGGAAGCCTCCCTCAAGATAAGCAATCATCGAACCGTGATAGACCATCACGTTGATAGGCTGGGTGTGGAAGCGCAGTAATGCGTGGAGCTAACCAGTCCTAATAGTTCTGTTCGCGCTTGGTGGATCCCACCATCAATGTCAGGCCTGAGGCCTAGCATTGTGGAGGATTTGTCCAGCCGGATAATGACGCCTTCAAACGCAACACACCATGATTGGTGCATCGATTTAAAACCTTGCCCGCACACCGGCTTCATTGCTTGGTGGTCATAGCGCCTGTGACCCACCCGATCCCATCTCGAACTCGGACGTGAAACCAGGTAGCGCCGATGGTACTAGTGCTTAAGCACTGGAAGAGTAGGTCGCCGCCAGGCATTGCAGCCGGTGGGCAGCGCAAGGTAACCCATTCACAAGTCAGAGGGCTGTTCCGCGAGGACGGCCCTTTTGGCGTCTCTAAGACGCCAGAGAACGGTGCCGCGGGATGGAGCAGTCCGGTAGCTCGTCAGGCTCATAACCTGAAGGTCGTTGGTTCAAATCCAACTCCCGCAACCACCGTGCCCCGATCGCATATCCTATTCCGCTCGCAGCTCACGCTGACGGGCGTTTTTGCGTCTGGGTATACGGTGAGCGTTCATTTGAAGGGTGGCGTGAACAGTCTTGCCGAGCAGATCACCAGCAATCCGGCGCAGACATCTGGCCCGTCGCGTTCGACAACGACAGGCGCGCCGTCCGCTCGGGAACCATCATCGGGATGATGCCGGCGACCGCCACCGTTCGGCCGCAGTCGCCGGTTAGATCAGCGCCGCCGGCTCAACTGATAGTCGTACAGCGACGGCACGTTCACTTGCCGAGCGTTGAGATCCTCGGTGTAGGGTGCGGGCGTGTAATCCAGCAGCAGCTCCCGATTGCCAGCCATGCCGATCACTCTTGCGTCCGGTCCGCCGCTGGCTTCCAGAATGCGAAAAGGTTGGTCCGGCGCCACGCCGCCAAGTGCGATGACCTCGAGATTCCAGATCGTGTTGTATCGTCCATGGCCCGGCTTCCAGTATCCGGCGCCACCCGCGCGGAACAGATCGTAGGAGGGCACGCCTGTGTCGGTCTCGCTATCCGGGCGAACGTGGACGCTGACCTGATCGTACAGGTTCTGGTGGTTGGCTCCGGCATGCTGGTCCAGCGTCGGATCGGTCCATCCCGTCGAGCGCTGGTACACCGACTTTGTCGACTGCGTGTTGAAGCTGAAAGTGTGAACCGTCGGGTTGAACACCTCGTTGCCGGTCACCAGCACGTTGTGCACGTTGCCGATATGCACGGAATAATGGGCGGTGTGGTCGCCTTCGGTCCGCACATTCGCGATCGTCACATTGGCAAGATCGTCCGTCAGCACGCCGCTATCGGCATTCTCGATCCGCAGATTGCTGATCCAGCCATTGTGCACGCCGGTGAAATAGATCGCATTGAAGCCGCTTTCATTGTGATGGCCGAAATAGGGGTTTTCGGGGAAAATGAAGGCGATGTCCTGGATGCCGACTTCGCTCAGATGGTCCCAGCGTGCGAAATAGGCGGGCAGGGCGTCCGAAATGTCGTGCAGCAAGGGGTCGGCGATGGTCACGCTGTTCCCGCTGATACTGTCGATCCGGGTGGCCTGTCGTACAAGCGGTCGATCGGGAAATTCCCAATGCCTGCTGCCGACGGGAAATGCGGAGCGATCCTCACCGTAGATCTCGGCGATGAGCGGGCCGTTCTCACCCGCGCGGTTGTGCCAGTGGATCTGCAGGACATCGCCAACGGACAGGGCGCTGGCGTCCGCAACGGTCAGCTGGCGCTCGCCGACAGTGCCCGATGCGATTTCGGTGACGGTTTCGATCGGGCGATCCATTTCTTCGAGATAAGTCGCGTGGCGACCGCCGGGGTAGCGGGCCCAAACGAAACCGCCACTCCAGCTATATTCGGAAAAGAGTACGTCCAAATTGTTCTCGGGCTGGCGTTCGCGCTTGTCGTACCGCTCGAGATAGACACGCACTTCATCGAGCGCGCCGCCATCGTCGACTTGGTTGAGTGGGCGCGGCATGTGCAGCTCCGTTCCGCCTTCGCCGCTGCCCATGCCGGCAAGCACGATGCCGTCGCTTTCGATCCACAAAATCTCGGTCAAGTGGTATCGTCCGGCTGCGAGCTGCACGCGGACCGGACCGCCGATCTCGGCTGCGGCGGCTACGGCTGCCTTGAGTCCGGCGCTATCGTCCACGCCGTCATCCGGCATTGCGCCATAATCGGCGACGTCGATCACGCGCGAGACATTGGGGATAGGCTCGAGCCCGTATCCGTACCCCGCATAGGAGAAATCGGGCAGGTATGGCGCGTCCGCGTCATCCGAAAGAATGTCCGGCAAGTCCGTCGCGATATCCTGCGCGCCAGCCGACGCCGTAATTGCAAAAGCGCTCGTCGCGCACAGAATTCCTTTTGCGAACAAATAGCTGATTTTCATGACCGCTCCTCTCCACGGTGATTTTGTCTGGGGTATTGACGCGCAATGGCACCGGTGTCAAACATAAGGGTAACCGGTGTCAAAAACCGGTTCGCGCTGCCAGTTGCTGCGCGAAACGCAAATGGGAGGGAGGAACCATGCGTCATTCCGCGAAGAGTATCGCCGTGCCCGCTGGGCGCAACCGCGCAGTCTTGAAGGGCTCGCTTCTGGCTTCGGCCGTGTTGCTGACGCCTGCCGGTGTCGCGCAGGCCCAGGTGGTATCGCCGGACGAGGACGAAGAGGTCGTCGAAGACGCCATTGCCGATCCCAATACGATCGTCGTCACCGGGGACATTGCCCGGACTATCGAAAACTCCCTCGATGCCAAGCGCGATCTCGATGTCATCGGCGATGCCATCGTCGGCGAGGATGTGGGCGACCTGCCCGATCTTTCGGTTGCGGAGACGCTGGAGCGTATCGTCGGCGTGACGTCCGACCGGTTCAAGGGCGGCGCATCCGAATTGTCCGTGCGCGGCCTCGGCGCGTTCCTGGGGTCCTCGGTGCTCAATGGCCGAGAGGTGACCTCTGGCAGTGACGGGCGCGACGTCAATTACGGACAATTCCCGTCCGAGCTGATCAACGGCGCCATCGTCTACAAATCGCAGCAGGCCAATTTCATCGAAGGCGGGGTATCGGGCATCATCGAATTGCAAACGCTGCGCCCGCTCGATTACGGCAAGAGCCGCTTCCAGTTGCAGGGCCTGCTCGGCTATAGCGATTACGAGGATCGCGTCGTCGACGGCGATCCCTTCAGCCAGCGCCTGACGGCCTCGCTCGTCGAGCAGTTCGAAAGCGAAATGGGCGATTTCGGCATCGCCATCGGCGGGCAGATCCGCCGCGACACTTCGCCTGAAGATATCTTCACCAGCAGTTCGACCTACAGCGTCTGCAATCAGGATTTTTCGCAGGATGGTGGATCGAACTGCGATTTCGATCCCGACAATTCCGGACCGCAATATTTTGTGTCGAACCAGTACATCTATCGCGCGCTCGAGACGAATTCGGATCGCGATGCCGTGCTCGGCGCCGTGCAGTGGCAGCCGGCCAACAATCTCGACATCAATATCGACGCGCAATACTCCTATCGCGACGAGCGGGAGGACCGGCAGAACCTTATCATCGCTGACGGGCGTCGTCGCATCACGCCGCTCGCCGTCAGTGAGACCGGTGCTTTGCTGGCGTGGGAAGGGGAAACTCGGCTCGAGATCAATCCGTTCCGGCAGGACCAGACGGAGGAATATATCGGCCTCGGTGCAAACGTCGAATGGGAAATCGACCGGCTGACGCTTGCCGTCGATGCCGGATATTCGCAGACCGAGCGCCGTCGTGACGAGCTCGACATCCGCATCCGCACCGACGACCGGGTCGATTTCCGTCTCGACTTCCGCGATGTCGAAGTGCCCGTGCTTACATTCCTGGATGTCAGCGATGTCGAGGACGACATCGACGGCGCCTTCGACCTGAACAATTACGATCAGTATACGAATGGACTTCGCGTCCGTCGTCGCCAGGAAAATGTCGATGACGACATTCTGGCCTTCCGTTTCGACGGGCAGTACGATTTCGACGGCGCGCTCGCCGCGATCCGTGCGGGTGTGCGCTACGCCGACAGGCAGCGCGTACGCGATGACGGCATCGATCGCAGTTCCAGCGATCGCACCGATCCGATCATCCTTGAAAACGGCATATTCGACGATGCTGCAGTCGGCTCGCGCATCCCGTTTCCGGTCGAAAATTTCTACGAGGGCGCCGACACGTCCATGACCGGGCTAACCTTCGCGAGCTTCGATCCGTACGATCTGTTCTTCGCGCTTACGGAAGATCGCGACGCGGGCCTGCCGATCGGCTCCACCCTTTCGACCGACGACACGGATGTGTCCGAGGAGACGTGGGCAGGGTATGTGCAGGCCGATCTCGACCTGACCCTGTTCGGCCTTCCGGCGCGCGGCGATGTCGGCATTCGTGCCGTGCATACCGAAATCACGTCGCTCGGCATCAGCAGTGCGCTCGCGACGACGCCAGGCGACGATCCGGGCACGATCGACATCGAAGCCGTTGGCGACCCGATCATCAACACGGAGACAAATTCCTTCTGGAATTTCCTGCCGAGCGCGAACCTGACGCTCGAGCTGAACCCCGATATGCTGCTCCGCCTTGCGGCCTATCGCGCCATCGCCCGGCCCGATCCCGAAGCGATGACGGCGGCGCTGGATATCGACAACGAATCCGATGCGGCAACCATTGGCCAGGCGATTTCGGCGGCGGGCAACCCCTTCCTCGAACCGCTGGAAAGCTGGAACGGCGACGTTTCGTTCGAGTGGTATGCCGCAGAGACGACATCTCTCTCGGTCGCCGCATACTATAAGAGCCTGCAGACCGGGTTCGATACCGATGTCAGCACAATCAACGTGGTGGTGAACGGTGTGGACACCCCGGTCGAGATTGCGCGAACGGTGAATTCGGACGATACGAGCCGCATCTACGGTTTCGAGGTCACCGCACAGCACCAGTTCGACTTCGGTCTGGGGTTCCAGGCGAGCTACAACTTCGCGGATTCGAATTTCGAATTTCCCGATCCGACGATCGGCCGCAGTGGTGAGACGCTGGCGGACTTCATAGAGCCGGCGAACATCCCTGGCTATTCGAAGCATTCCGCCAACGCCACGCTGTTCTACGAGACCGGGCCGCTAAGCACCCGCATCGCCTACAAATGGCGTTCCGATTATTTCAAACCCTTCCGCAGCACGTCGAACCGCTTCGCTGGCGATCAGGGCTTCCTCGACTTCTCCGCAAGCTACGATCTGATCGATAATGTCGAACTGCGTTTTCAGGTGCTGAACATCCTCGATGAGCCCAACCTTCTGTACCGCCCCACGCGTGACAGCCTTGCGCAATCGGATTTTTCCGGCACACGGTACTTCATCGGCCTGCGCGGCAGGTTCTGATCTTGGCCACACGCGAAAGGGATACGCGGATGCATGAGGAGCTGCCCGCCGGACTTCACGAAGTCTCGGCGCAACTGACCCGGGCGAGGGCGCAGGCACGCGCGCTCCCCGGGCCTCCTTCCATGCTGCCCGAAACGTTGGAGCATGCCTACCGCGTGCAGGCGAATTCCATTCGCGCATGGGATGATACGGTCGCGGGCTGGAAAGTGGGCGGCGTGCCGCCTGCTTATCTCGATAGGTTCGATGACAAGCGCCTGGCGGGTCCGATCTTCGCCCGCAGCGTCCAGCGCGTGCCTACCGACGGTGCAGCCGCCGACATGCCGGTATTCGAGGGAGGGTTCGCTGCGATTGAGCCGGAATTCATTTTCCAGCTGGGCGCGACGCGGGACGAGGACCGGCTCTTCATCGGAGCGGAAATCGCCAGCAGCCCCATCCCGGACATCAACGATTACGGGCCGGTCGCAGTCATCTGCGATTTCGGCAACAATCACGGCCTGCTGATCGGGGCGGAAGTCGAGAACTGGCGAGATCTGTCCGGTCCCGTCACGGTGCGGTGTATGATCGACGGTAAGACGATCGGTGAGAAGCGGCTGGAGCAACCGACGGCCGATGCGGAGGCGGCGCTCGCTTTCCTTCTCGAAGCGGCCGGACGCCGCAACCTGGACGTCATTCCCGGCACATTCGTCTCGTCCGGCGCGATTACCGGCGTTCACGAAGCCGAGATCGGCGCGCATTCGCATATCGACTTCGGCGATCTCGGCAGTTTCGACCTGCGCCTGACGAAAGCGCTTCCGCGCCCATGAGCGCTGGCCCGCTTATCTCCCGCCGCGCCGCGCTCGCCGGGCTTGCGGCAAGCGGGCTGCTGGCCGGATGCAGCAGTCGCCTGGGCGATGGGCTGCTCACCAGCGTCGACACGCATGTGAACGGCTACCCAACGGTGGAAGCCGTGCGCCGCTTCGGCGAATTGTTGAGCGAGCGGACCGGCGGGCGGCTGGCCCTGCGCATCTACGCCGGTGGACAGCTTGGCAATGAACGCGACACGCTGGAGATCACCACATTCGGCGGTCTCGACTTCAATCGCGTCAACCTTGCGCCGCTCAATTCGATCGAGCCGCTGACCATCGTTGCCGCGCTGCCTTTCATCTTCGAGACGACCGAGCACATGCGCGCCGTGGTGGATGGCGAAATCGGCGAGGAAATCCTCGCTTCGCTCGAACGGCATGGCCTGATCGGCCTGTGTTTCTACGATTCCGGGGCACGCAGCTTTTACAACACGCGCGGGCCGATCACGCGGCCAGAGGATATGCGCGGCCTCAAGCTGCGCGTACCCGGCTCCGACCTGTATATCGACATGGTCCGTTCACTCGGTGCCGACGCCGTTCCGATGCCGCTGGACGAGGTCTATCAGAGCCTTGCACAAGGCGTGATCGACGGCGCCGAGAACAATTGGCCGAGCTTCGAGAGCGGCCGCCATTTCGAAGTCGCGCGCTATTACAGCCTCACGCGCCACCTGCTCGCGCCAGAGGTCTTCGTCATGTCGAAGGCCAGCTGGGACGATCTGTCCGCAGCCGATCGCGAGATCGTGCGCCAGTCGGCCAAGGATTCGGTGCCCTATATGCGCAGCCTGTGGGACGCGCAGGTCGAGAAGAGCCGGGAGATCGTCCTCGCCTCCGGCGTCGAGGTGAATGAAGTCGATCCCGCGCCCTTTGCCGAGGCGATGACCGGCATGTGGGATGCCTCGCTCACATTGCCGCGCCAGCGTGAGCTGGTCGAGCGGATCATGGCGATGAGGGGGACGGCATGAAACAGCCGATGAGCGAACGTGCGGCAGACTGGCTCGTGAAGATCGCCGCAGGCGGCCTCGTCGCCATGACGGCGGTGATCGGTTGGCAGGTCTTCGGGCGCTTCGTGCTCGATTCCAGCCCGTCCTGGTCCGAACAGACGGCGCTGGTGCTGATGATCTGGTACGTTTTCCTCGCTGCCGCTGCAGGTGTGTGGGAGAGATTTCATATTCGTATCGAGCTGCTCGAGCGGCGTTTCTCGCGACATGGCACGCGCCGTCTCAGGATCGGCATTCATGTGCTGATCGCAGTCTTCGGGCTCATCTTCGCGATCTACGGTGCGATGCTGGCCTGGGAAGTGCGCATCCACGTCATCCCATCGCTCGGGATCAGCCGCCTCTTCGCCTACCTGCCGATTCCGTTCGCCGGATTGCTGATGACACTATTTTCCATCGCGCGCATTCGCGTTCGTCTTGCCGAGGAGCACAGCTGATGGAGATCTTCGTTCTCTTCGGCGTGCTGTTCCTGCTGCTCGCCATCGGCGTCCCGGTGGCCTTCGCACTGCTCGGCGCGGCGCTCGCGACTTTTGCGGTGGCGGACATTCCGCTCATCGTCGCGGTGCAGCGCATGGCGGCGGGCATCAGCGTGTTCACGCTGATGGCGATCCCGTTCTTCATCTTTGCGGGCGACCTGATGTACCGATCGGGTATTGCCGAGCGGCTGGTGCGCGTCGCCGACGCCGCCTTCGGGCGCGTCCGGGGCGGGCTCGGTCTCGTCGATGTGGGGGCGAGCATGATGTTCGGTGCTGTATCGGGCTCCGCCATCGCCAGCGCCTCCGCCATCGGCTCGACCATGGTGCCGCTGATGGACGAGAAGGGGTACGACCGGGACTACGCGGTGAACGTCACCGTCACCGCGGCCATCGTCGGCCTGCTCATTCCGCCATCGCACAACATGATCATCTACGCCGCCGCATCGGGCATCGGCGTGTCCATCGGTGACCTTTTCCTGGCCGGCATCGTACCCGGACTGCTCACCGGCGGGATGCTGATGGTGACGACATGGGCGGTAGCGCGCCGCCGCGGCCTGCCACGCGGACATTTCCCGGGCTGGCGCGCGTTCATCCGAGCCTTGGTCTACGCCATTCCCGGCCTTTTCACCGGCGTGCTGATCATGGGCGGCATCCTGTCCGGCATCTTCACACCGACGGAAAGCAGCGCCATCGCGGTGATCTACACCGCGCTTGTCGGCACCTTCGTCTATCGCAATCTGGGCTGGAGCGGCTTTTGGGAAGCGGCGCAGAAATCGGTACGCACGGCCGCCATGGTGCTGTTCATCATCGCCGCGGCCACCGCCTTCGGCTTCGCGCTGGCATTGCTGGAAGTGCCCGCTGCGCTGGCGGGTCTGATCGCGGCGATCACGCAGAACCCGATCCTGACGTTGCTGATCATCAATCTGATGCTGCTGGCGCTCGGCACATTCATGGACATGGCACCGCTGATCGTCATCACCACACCGATCTTCCTTCCGGTGGCGATGGCGACGGGGATCGACCCTGTGCATTTCGGGATCATCCTGATGCTCAATCTGGGCATCGGACTGGTGACCCCGCCCGTTGGCTCGGTGCTCTTCGTGGGATCGGCGGTCGGCGGCGTGCCGATCGAGAAGATGGTCGCGACGATCTGGCCGTTCTATCTCACCCTGATCGCGGCGTTGGTGCTGGTTTCCTTCGTACCGAGCCTGTCGCTCTGGCTGCCATCGCTGTGGTAGATCGTGCGCAACACCACGCTTGCGCCGATCTCTGACACCGGTTACCTCCGATCTATATCTGAACGCTATGAACAGTGAGAAATCCCATGAAAATCGCCCTGATCAATGAAAACAGCCAGGCTGCCAAGAACGGCATCATCCACGATGCCCTGACAAGCGTGGTCGAGCCGCTCGGCCATGAAGTCCACAATTACGGCATGTACACGGCAGAGGACGAGGCGCAGGTGACTTACCCGATGGTCGGCCTGCTGACGGGCATCCTGCTCAATTCCGGCGCGGCGGATTTCGTGGTGACGGGCTGCGGCACGGGCACCGGGTCGATGTTGGCGGCGAACGCCATGCCCGGCGTGTTCTGCGGCCTGATCATCGACCCGACCGACGCCTTCCTGTTCGCGCAGATCAATGACGGCAACGCCATCGCCATGCCCTATGCCAAGGGCTTCGGCTGGGCGGCGGAGCTCAACCTGCAGGATTGCTATCGCAAGCTGTTCGAGGGCGAAAGCGGAGTGGGCTATCCCAAGGAACGCGCGGCGATCATGAAAAAGAACCGCGGCGTGCTCGCCGACTTGAAGGCAAAGACCTGTCACGACATGCTGACGGTCCTCAAGAATGTCGATCAGGACCTGCTGAAGTCAGCCATTGCAGGCGAGAAGTTCAACGACACTTTCTACGCGAATTGCCAGGACCAGGCGATCGCCGACTATCTGCGCGGCCTGTGATCGCGACGGCGGGGTAGCAGCATGAGCAGCAACGCATTCGATCTTTCGGGCAAGGTGGCTCTCGTCACCGGTGCCAATACCGGAATCGGCCAGGGCATTGCGGTGGCGCTTGCCCGGGCCGGAGCGGATATCGCCGTGGTGGCGCGCAGCGATGCATCGGAAACGCAGAAGCTGGTGGAGGCGGAAGGCGTGCGCGCGCATCTGATCTCCGCCGACCTGTCCTCCATCGAGCCGTGCGACCGGATCGTGTCCGAAACTCTCGATGCGCTCGGCCGGATCGACATCCTCGTCAACAATGCTGGCATCATCCGGCGTGAGGACGCGCTCGATTTCTCCGAAGAGGACTGGGACGCGGTGATGAATGTAAACCTGAAGGTTCTGTTCTTCCTTAGCCAGAAGGTGGCGCGCCACATGACCGACTGGGCCAGTCAGGACGGCACGCGCGGCAAGATCGTCAACATCGCCAGCATGCTCACCTTCCAGGGCGGCATTCGCGTGCCGAGCTACACCGCCAGCAAGAGCGGTGTGGGCGGCCTGACCAAGCTGATGGCGAATGAATGGGCACCCAAGGGCATCAATGTGAATGCCATCGCGCCCGGCTACATCGCCACCAACAACACCGCCGCGTTGCAGGCTGACGAAACGCGCAATCGCCAGATCATGGAGCGCATCCCGGAGGGACGCTGGGGCGATCCCGCCGATATCGGTGGCGCGGCGGTTTTCCTCGCCAGCGATGCGGCAAATTACGTGCAGGGCCATATCCTCCCCGTCGATGGCGGCTGGTTGGCGCGCTGATGTTTCGCGCCCTGTCGGCAGCAGGCTTGCTGGCGCTGGCCCTCGCAGCTCCGGCACAGGCGCAGGACGCATCGGTCACCGTCCCCGCATTCTCGCCTGCCGAGGGCGCTCCGCAATGCCGCGGGGTCAATGGCTATGCTGCCGATTTCGGCGGCGCGCGCACATTCCTCTGGCGGCCGCGCTGGATCGAGGCTGTGACGAGCGGCGACATGCGCCCCGAGGTTATCGAAGACGCCGAAGCCGCACTGGCGAATGGTCCATATTCGGTCACCGACAAACCGCGCACCGTTCCGGGCGCAACGCGCAACGATTACGCGTCGATCGGTCCGTATTGGTGGCCGGATACCTCGCAGAGCGATGGGATGCCCTACACCCGCCGCGACGGGGAGGTGAACCCGGAGCGCGACGGACCTGAGTTCGACAAGAACCGCCTGCGCAATCTCGCGGCCGACATGCAAGCGCTCGCGCTCGGCTATCACGCCACCGGCGATGATCGGTTTGCGCAGCATGCCGCCATGCTGGCGCGCACCTGGTTTCTCGATCCCGCGACGCGGATGAACCCGCATTTCGATTTTGCGCAAGGCATACCGGGCCGCGTGAACGGGCGGGGCGAGGGCATCATCGAGGCGTCGGACCTTTCGACCATCGCCGAAGCGCTTGGGCTGATGGCGCCATCGGGTGCGTTGAGCGCCGAGGAGCGCGCCGGCATTCGCAGCTGGTATGGCGAGTTCGCCGTCTGGATGGCCACCAGCGAGAATGGCGAAGACGAAATGCGCAAGCGCAATAATCACGGCGTGTTCTTCGATTTCTACCTCGCGCATTTCGCTCTGTTTGCAGGCGCGCCGGATGCCGCCGCCAATGTCGTGCGCGCCTTTCCCGGATATCGGATCGGCGTGCAGATGGACCGGCAGGGCCGCTTTATCGAGGAGCTGTCACGCACGCGCAGCTGGCACTATGCGCATTTCGTGGTCGATGGCGCGGCACGGCTGGCAACGATTGCCGAGTGTCTCGACCTCGATCTGTGGAATGCGCGGCTTGCCGATGGACGCAGCCTGACGACCGCACGCGATTTCCTGCAGCGCTACGCCGCCGCGCCTGAAAGCTGGCCGTTCGAGGACACCGATCTGGCGCGCGGACGGGTCGATCGCATGCGTGACCGCTCCGCGCGTGTACTGCTCTATTTCGCGCCTGATGGTGTACCCGGCGAACTGCGCCAGTTGCCCTGAACCGGCTCAGGCCGCTTCGGTCTCGCGCGTATTGCTCGCTCCGGCATCGCCGCTATCGGCGCGCTCCACCAGCGTGTCGCCGAGCACGAGCAGGTCCATTTTGGTCCGCAGGAAGCAATTCAGCGCTTCGACCGGCAGATTCACCACCGGCTCGTTCTCGTTGAACGAGGTGTTGAGCACGATCGGTACGCCTGTTTTCGCCTCGAATGCCTCCATCAAGCGGTGATAGCGCGGATTGGCGTCGGCGCTAACGGTCTGCAACCGACCCGAGCCATCGACATGCGTGACGGCGGGGATTTCCTCGCGCTTTTCCTCGCGGATCTGGAAAACCTGCATCATGAAGGGGACATCGTCGACTTCCTCGAACCATTCGCCGGTCGCGCGCTTCAGGATCGACGGAGCGAAAGGACGGAAGCTTTCGCGCCGCTTGATCTTGCGGTTGAGGATGTCCTTCATGTCGGCCCAACGCGGATCGCCGAGGATCGAGCGATTGCCGAGCGCGCGCGGACCCCATTCGGCGCGGCCCTGGAACCAGCCGATAACCTTGCCGTCGGCAATGGCGGCGGCGACCTTCTCGGTCAGCTTCGCTTCGTTCGGCTCGATGGAAACCGAGCATTCGGCAGCGTCCCGCTCTTCCTTGCGATCGGCAAGCAGGGCGGCGATCTCGTCGGCCTCGCTGCTCGGCCCCCAGAAGGCATCGTCCATCACGAAATCGCACTTGCCGCCCGCATTGCGCCAGGCGACGAAAGCGGCACCGATCGCGCCGCCGGCATCGCCTGCAGCCGACTTGACATGCACGCGCTCGAAAACGCTCTTCCTCGACCGCGGCCTTCAGCTCGCCATCGACCACGACACACGCCGAGGAATCGCCGTGGAAGGCGTTGAGACCCAGAATAATCAGGAGATTTCTGTCGATTGCTGCGTTTGCGAGGAGCGCCAGCGAAAGCGGCGCGCATCGCCCAGCG
Organism: Aurantiacibacter aquimixticola; assembly: GCF_003605475.1. Classification (NCBI taxonomy): domain Bacteria; kingdom Pseudomonadati; phylum Pseudomonadota; class Alphaproteobacteria; order Sphingomonadales; family Erythrobacteraceae; genus Aurantiacibacter; species Aurantiacibacter aquimixticola. The sequence goes on from NZ_RAHX01000001.1 coordinate 2,326,435, forward strand.
ATACGCGGCCACGCGATTGCGGGGACATCACCAAAGCCCGTAATACAGGGGCCATGTTTCTCGCTATATAGCTGCGACAGACGGATTCGGATTACGGGGTCGAACAGATGATTACGGACAGACGCAGGTTTCTTGCCGCTACGGGCGTGGCATTCGGTGGATTGTTGATCGGCGGACAGGCGCGCGCCACCACCGGGCCGATGGCGCAGGGGTCCCCGGTGGGGCCGCTTAGACCCGATCCCGAGGGCGTGCTCGACCTGCCGCAGGGCTTTTCCTACCGTGTGATCTCGCGCCTCGGCGATGCGATGAGCGATGGTGGCACCGTGCCGGACCGGGCGGATGGCATGGGCTGTTTCGACCTTGGCGCCGGCAAGCTGGCGCTGGTTCGCAACCACGAATTGCAGCCGCAGCATGATGGCGGCGAGATCCCCGATGGCCCGGCATTCGACCGCATCGACCACGGCGTCAGCCTGCCCGGCGGAACGACCACGCTGGTGCTCGATGCCGCGACGCTGGAGGTCGAGCGCGAATATCGCAGCCTTGCAGGCACGATCCGCAATTGCGCCGGTGGCATCACGCCGTGGAACAGCTGGCTGACTTGCGAGGAAAACACCACGACCATGGACCAGGCCGGTGGTCGGCTGAGCCAGGACCATGGCTGGATCTTCGAAATCCCCGCCGCCGCGCCGGGACTTGTCGAGCCTCGCCCGCTCACCGCGATGGGCCGCTTCAACCACGAAGCCGCCTGTGTCGATCCGCGCTCGGGCATTGTCTATCTGACCGAGGATCGCGAGGACTCGGTCCTCTACCGCTTCATCCCGAACGCGCCCGGCGAGCTGCATCGCGGCGGAAAGCTGCAGGCGATGGCGCTGTTCATGGATGGCATCACCGACACGCGGAACTGGAATGGCGCGAACATGGCGGTCGGCCAGACGGCGCGCGCCAGTTGGATCGACATGGACATTGTCGAGGCACCCGATGACGATCTGCGCCACCGCGCCGCCGCGCGGGGCGCGGCGCTGATCGCGCGCGGCGAAGGCATCTGGATGGGCGATGGCGAGATGTATCTCACCGCCACCAGCGGCGGCGCGGCCAATGAAGGACAGATCTTCCGCCTCCGGCCAGGCCGCGGCGATGCCGACGCCTTCTCGCTGTTCTACGAAAGCCCGGCGGAGGCCGAATACAGCTTCGGCGACAACATTGTGGTCGGCCCGAACGGCCACCTTGTCGTGTGCGAGGACAGCTACAAGGACCATGTCGAGAACCATCTGCGCGGGATCACACCGACGGGCGAGGCCTATGCGCTGGCGCTGCTCAACATGCAGACCGAGCTGGCGGGCGCTTGCTTCTCGCCCGATGGCCGCACGATGTTCGTCAACGCCTACAGCCCGACGATGACGTTGGCGATCACCGGGCCCTGGCCGACGTGATCGCAAAGCCGTCGGTTCTCTTCGTCTGCCTCGGCAATATCTGCCGCTCGCCCATGGCGGAAGGCGCGATGCGGGTGGCGGCGGAGCGCGCCGGGCTAACAATCGAGATCGACAGCGCGGGAACGGGCGGCTGGCATGTAGGCAATCCGCCGGATCCGCGCGCCATCGCCACGGCGCGTGCGGAAGGCGTCGATATATCGGACCTTCGCGCGCGGCAGGTCTCCGCCGACGACTTCACGCGCTTCACGCGTATCTTCGCGCTCGATGCGCAGAACCTGGCCGATCTGCACCGGATCGCCCCTGGGGACGCGACGGCCGAGCTTGGGCTTCTGCTGGACATCGTGCCAGGACGCGAAGGTGAAGCGGTGGCCGACCCTTATTATGGCGCGGATGACGGGTTCGAGGTCACCTGGCGAGATGTGCGCGCAGCGGCGGATGCGCTGATTGCTCGACTGACGGTTTGACGCTCGAGGCGCGCGTTTCCATGGTCCTTGGCCGCAGGGTGCTTTCCAGCGCACACCTGCCGGGCGGCGATCTCGGCGGAGCGACGCGGCTTGGGCTCGACGGCGATGCGGTGGTTGCGAAGACCGGCCCGCTGGTAGAGCGCGAAGGGCGGATGCTGCGCGCAATGGCGGCGACCGGCGCGCCCTCGCCGAATGTCCGCCACGCCGAGAGCGATCTGCTCATCATGGATTATGTCGAGGGGGATGGCAGGGCGGGGTGGACCTCGCTCGCCCACGACCTGACGCTGCTGCACGCGCCGCGGGACGAGCTTTACGGCTGGCACGAGAATTACGCCTTCGGCGCAGTCTCGATCGACAATACACGAAGCGAGGAATGGCCCGCCTTCTGGGCCGATCGCCGCCTGCTTCCGTTCTGCCCGGACCTTCCGCCAGAACTGGCCAGGCGTCTGGAGACGTTGGCGTCGCGACTGCCGGACCTGCTGCCCGCCAATCCGCCTGCCGCCCTGCTGCACGGCGATTTATGGAGCGGCAATATCCTCTTCCACCACGGACGGCTTGCGGCCCTGATCGACCCGGCCTGCTATTTCGGTGATCGCGAAGTCGATTTCGCCATGCTTGCGTGGGTGAACGACCCGCCGGATGCGCTCTTCGTGCAAGGCGCGCTTACGCAGGGCTGGGAAAAGCGACTGCCGATCTACGCGCTATGGCCGATGCTGGTGCACCTGGCGCTGTTCGGTAACAGCTATCGCCCAGTCATCGAGAAAACGCTGACGGCCTTGAAAGTCTAGGCGAGCTGCGGGAATGGCGTCCATTCGCCACCTTGGGGCTCGGCTGCGAAGATTTCGTCGAGCATCGTCTCGGTCACGCCTTCAGGCTCGATCGGCACCCATTTTGGGGCGTTATCCTTATCGATAAGCACGGCGCGCACGCCTTCGATGAAATCGTGGCGCAGCATCATGCGGCTGGCGATGCGGTATTCCATGACCATGTTGTCGGCAAAGGTCTCGCAATCGGCATTCGCGGCGAATTGCCGCAAGGCCACCTTGGAGGTCGCGGGGCATTTCGCGCGCACGGCCTTCAATTCCTTTGCCGCCCATTCGCTGTCGTCGCCTTCCAGAGTGGCGATAATGCCTTCGAGCTTATCGGAGCCGAAGAGCAAGTCGATCTTTTCCGCATTGCCCGCCAGCCGGGCTTCGGGCGGTTCGGCGGACAGCGCATCGAGGACGGCGCCAGGCTCCTCACCCGCGACCATCCGGGCCTTGGCCTCGGCCAGCGTGTCGCTCGCCAGATAATGCGTGGCGAGGCCCGCCCAGAGGCATTCCGCCCCGTCCAGCCGCGCAGCCGTCAGCGCGAGAAACTTGCCGACCGCGCCCGGCAGACGCGGCAGATACCAGCCCGCGCCGACATCTGGGAACAGGCCGATATTGCCTTCCGGCATGGCGAACATCGTGTTCTCGGTCGCCACCCGGTACCGGCAGGGCTGTGAGATACCGACACCGCCGCCCATCGTGATGCCGTCCATGAAAGCGACGATTGGCTTGGGGTAGGTGAACATCAGATGGTTGGTGCGATATTCGGCGTGGAAGAAGGCCCGCCCCGCTGCGCCGCCATCTTCCAGCGCGGAGTTGCGCACCAGCTGCACGTCTCCGCCCGCGCAGAAGCCGCGTCCCTCAGCATGGTCGAGAATGACGGCGGAGACGGCATCGTCCTCGCGCCAGCCGAGCAGTGCCTCGCCGATGCCTTCGCACATGCCTTGCGTCAGCGCATGCAGCGCCTTGGGACGATTGAGCGAGATATGGCCGACAGGGCCATGTGTGTGGATATTGAGTTCGCTAGTCATTGGCGCAGCAGATCCCGGCCTACGATCATTCGCATGACCTGGTTCGTCCCTTCCAGGATCGAATGCACGCGCAGATCGCGCCAGAACCGCTCGATCGGATAGTCCTTAAGATAGCCGTAGCCACCGAAGATCTGCAGCGCATTGTTCACGACATTGCTGCCGCTATCGGTCGCGAGCCGCTTGGCCATGGCGGAAAAGCGCGTCTTGTCGGGCGCGTTGTCGGTCACCTTGGCGGCGGCGAGATAGAGCAGCGCGCGGGCCGCTTCGAGGTCGGTCGCCATGTCGGCCAGCATGAATTGCGTGTTCTGAAAATCGGCGATGGGATTGCCGAATTGCTGGCGATCCTTGGAATAGGTCACCGCTTCGTCGAGACAGCGCTGCGCCCCGCCGAGCGAGCACGCGCCGATGTTCAGCCGCCCTCCATCGAGCCCGGCCATGGCGAAGCGGAAACCTTCGCCCTCCGCGCCCACGCGGTTCGCCACCGGCACCTTGGCATCCTCGAAAACGACCTGCGCGGTGGGGGAGGCATTCCAGCCAAGCTTCTTTTCCGGTGCACCGAAGCTGACGCCGGGCGTATCCTTGTCGACGACGAGGCAGGTGATGCCGCGCGTCTTGTGATCGTCCGTGCGGACCATCGTAACATATACATCGTTCACGCCGCCGCCGGAGATGAACTGCTTCGTGCCGTTCACGACGTAATGATCGCCATCGAGTTTGGCGGTGGTCTTGAGCGCCGCCGCGTCGGAGCCGCTGCCAGGTTCCGTAAGGCAGTAGCTGGCGAGCTTTTCCATCGAGATGAGATCGCCCAGATACTTTGCCTTCACCTCGTCCCCGCCGAAGCGGTCGATCATCCAGGCGGCCATGTTGTGAATCGAGATGAAAGCGCTGGTTGTCGGGCAGCCATAGGCCATCGCTTCCATGATCAGCGCCGCTTCCAGCCTGCCGAGCCCAATGCCGCCCGATTGCTCGCTCACATAGATCGCGCCGAAGCCGAGCTCCGCCGTGCTTTTGATCACATCCTTGGGGAAATGGTGTTTCTCGTCCCACTCGCCCGCATGCGGGGTGATGTTGTCCGCGGTGAAACGCTGCGCCATTTCCTGAATGGCGAGCTGATCGTCATTGAGCTGAAATTGTCCGGTCATCGGCTAGTGTCTCCTGCGCCGGTTCCATGTCAGGAAGCCGTTGCAGGTGCAACCATCGCGCATCAGCCGCAGGTCACGCGCGTGATGGTCATGTCGTCGTCATAGCTGACGGTCAGGCGATCGGGACGGAAATCCATCGTCACCGCAGTGCGCGGCGGCACCCAGCGCAGGATTCTTGCGCCGGAGTCCGCGAGCATTGTTTGCCCCATCTCGGCGGTGGCGCTGTGGCCGACGTGATACTGCACGCCATCGGCATCGCATTGATCGGCCTCGGGCCGCGTGCGCGGATTGCCGTCATCGTCGAACGGGGGCGGTGTGCTGGTGGTGCAGGCGGCGAGGATCGCGGCGGTGAGCGGTGTGAGAACATGCTTCATGAGGGGCAGCCTAGCGCGCGTGCGAGCGCCACGCTAGGAGGCGCGCCGAAGGGAAAGTGTTATGGCAGGCTTGTGGTATGAGGAATTCACCGTCGGACAGGTGTTCGATCATCCGCTGCGCCGCACGGTGACCGAAACCGACAATGTCATGATGACGAACATGACGCACAATCCCGCCGCGCTGCATCTGGATGCCGAATACATGAAGGGCACCGAATATGGCCGAGTGCTGGTCAACTCATGCTTCACGCTCAGCCTGATGGTGGGGATAAGCGTCAACGACACCACACAGGGGACGGCAGCGGCCAATCTCGGCTGGGACGAAGTGCGCTTTCCCGCGCCGGTCTTCATCGGCGACACTCTACGGATCGAAACCGAAGTGCTGGACATGCGCGAAAGCAAGAGCCGACCGATGCAAGGTATCGTCACCTTTGCGCACCGGGCGTTCAATCAGGACGGCACGCTGGTCGCGTCATGCAAGCGGACCAGCCTGCAGAACAAGCGGCCCGACTGAGCCGGGTCAGTTCCGTTCGCCGCTGTTCAGGATTTTTCCGACACCATTGGAAAGCGTACCGTCGTCGACCGGCTTGGTAAGAACGGGCACGCGCTCCAGATCGTGCGGGATATCCATTTTCGAACCATATCCGGTCACGAAGATGAACGGCACGCCGCGCTCTTTGAGGGCGATAGCGACATCGAAGGCGACTTCGCCGCGCAGGTTCATGTCGAGCACCGCGAAATCGAAATCCATGGTCTTCACCAGGCTCATGCCCGAATCGATGGTTGCCGCCGTCTCGATATGCTCCGCGCCGAGGCGATACAGGCTGTCGACCATGTCCATTGCCAGCACGACATTGTCCTCTATCAGCAGCGCCGTCTTGCCGGATGCAACTCGCTTGATTTCGGCAACCTTCGTGGCGAGCTTGGGCTCTGCGTCCTTGTCGAGATCGACCAGATTGCGCGCGGGCAGGCTGAAATCGAATTTCAGGCCGGACGGGTCGTAGTCGAGCCTGGCCTCTCCATCGAATTCGTAAGGGATCGCCTTTTCGATCAGGCTGCGGCCGAAGCCGTGCCGCGTAGGTTCCTTGACCTCCGGACCACCCAGCTCGCGCCAGCTGAATGTCAGGCCGTCCTCGTCCACGCTCCAGCGTGCCTGCACTATCCCGTCGGTCACGGAAAGCGCGCCGTATTTGGCGGCATTGCTGATGATTTCGTGGAAGACCAGCGCGATCATCGGGGCGACATCCGCGCGCAGGCCGACGACCGGTCCGGCAAGGATCGCCTGCGAATTCTCGGCATGCAGATAAGGGCCGAGCTCTGTGTCGAGAATGCCGCGCAGCGACACGCCGCGCATGCTTTCCGAAACGGCCAGATCATGCGCCGCCGCCAGAGCCGAAATGCGCTGTTCGAGAGCCGTGGCATAGCTTTCCAACGATGCGGCCGAATCCTTCGCCTGACGCGATAGCGAGCGGATCAGCGCGAGGATGTTCTTCACGCGGTGATTGAGCTCCGCGATCATCAGATCCTGCTGGCGCTGATGGCTCACCAGATCCTTGTGCCGCGAAAGTTGCTCGCGCTCGCTTTTCGCCGTGATCTGCGTGAGCATGATCTGGATCTCGCGGGCCGAGGCCATGTCGAAAGCGGACCAGTCCTTCGACCGGTTCTTCTGTTCGACCATATACGCCTCGAACGATCCGCGCGGGGTGATGCGCGGGCCGAATTCGCCCTCGCCATATTCCTTCTTAGGCTCACCCGCCCATTTGACGGTCTTTTCGATCTCGTCGCGGAAGAACATGAGCTGCAGCGGGTAGGCAGCCGTGGCGCGCACGATCAGGCAGCCTGCCACGCCATCGAGATCGGGCACGAAACCCGACGTGCCATGATGCCACTTCGCATCGACGAGGGAATCGGTGTTTTCCAGCAGATTTTCGTCCCACTCGGCATAGCCGCCGATGGCGCGGATCGCCTCGTGCGAAGGAACGGAGCCGTCCGTCTGCACCTTGTCGTCGCGCAGCACGGCAAGCCCGTCACAATCGACCAGCTCGCGCAGGATCTCGGCGATGGAGGGGAAGGCGTGCAGCAGGTCGTTCACCGCATCGGAATGGGCGAGGATGTTCTGGCGGGCATGCGCGGCATCGCTGCGCGCCCTGGCCTGCTCGTTTTCCTGCCGTTCCTTGATCAGCAGAGACACCATCTGGCCGAACAATTCCGCCGCGATACGCGCGTCCGAGGTTATGACCCGCGCTTCCATGTGATGGCAGGAGAACATGCCCCACAGCTTGCCGTCGACCACGATGCCGATGGTGAGCGTCGCGCCGACGCCCATATTCTGTAGGTATTCGACATGGATGGGGGAAATGCCGCGCAGATGCGCAAGCGACATGTCAAGCGGCTCCGTATCTTCCTGATGAGTCAGGACCGGCACCGGCTCCTGATCGATGTCGCTGATCATGCGCACCGGGTTCTTCACCTGCAATGCGCGCGCCTGGGCAGGCACATCCCACGCCGGATAACGCAGGCCGAAGAAACTGGGCGCTTTCGGATCACGCGATTCCGCAACCACTTCCCCGCTACCGTCGGCAGCATAGCGATAGGCCTTGACGCGGTCGAAACCGGTCAGTTCGCGCAGGCCGACAACGGCAACGCGGAGGAACTTCTCGATATCGGGTTGAGTCGCCGCCTGGGCGAGGAACAGGCGCGATTGCTCCACCGGTGCGCGGTCGCCCGACTGTTCTCGCTCCTGACAGTCCTCGATCTCGATGATCGCCTGATTCGATCCGTTGCGATGGGCGAATAGCTCGAAATCCCGACCATTTATCTCGTACGCGCCGACGCGCTCGCGCTGCGTCGTCGCGGTAGGGTAGGAGAGGATGTTGCGGACATCGTGCAGCACCTTGCCCGGCAGGATGTCGGTGAACTTCTGGCCAAGGGCGTTCTTTGCCGCGATATCGAGATGATCGCCGAGATTGGCCGCAGCATGCGTCACCGTATCCAGCGTGGGGCTGCCCGCCAGCAACGTCCCGAACGGCTGGATTGCGCCCGGGATATGGATCGGCTCCCGATCGCAATTGTTTACGGACAGCTCATCTGGCGAGACGTTGATATTCACGGCGTATGTTCTCTTTTCTGCTAGCCGGTTTTTCCGTTCTGTCCTTTGCAGAAAAACTGACATAGAGCAAATACATGAAAATTAAGAAACAATCGGATTTGGAGCGCGCCGCATAGATACCCGTAAAGCCTTGAAAGATACGACCGATGCGATGCATCGGCGGCTCGATGCGAAATACGAAGCTTTCGCGCTGCATCGGCCCGAGGGCTATCGCGATTTCCTGCGTGCACATGCCCTGGCGGAGGTGGTGTATGGCGAACGCGTGGCGCGCTTTTGCGAGGCCGAACTCGATCACCCTATGCCGCAATTTGGTGCGATGCTGGCGCACGAGCTTGCGGAATTCGGTACATACCCGGTTGGTGACAGGCAGCCCGCGCTTGCGTTGCCGGAGGGGCGTTTTGCCGATGCGGGACTTACCTATACCGTGCTTGGATCGCGGCTGGGTGTGGCGACGCTGAACGCGCAGTTGGCACCGCAATTGCACAAAGCGCGAGGCGATCTTTCGCTGGCTTTCCTGAAGGATAGGGACGGGCTCGGCGCTTGGCGGGCGTTGACAGTCTGGCTGCGCGATACGCCGATGAGTGAACCGCAATTTGCCAAAGCCGTTGCCGGAGCAGAGGCGGGCTTTGTCCTGTTCTCCGACGCGGCGGATGCAATCGCTGTCGCTCCCGCGCCGCGCCATTGACCGCGCAATCGCTTCGCGGCAAAGGCAGCGGCCATGCGCGGGTGTAGCTCAATGGTAGAGCAGCAGCTTCCCAAGCTGACGACGAGGGTTCGATTCCCTTCACCCGCTCCATTCGCTTCGTTCATTTCGCGGGTTTCGGTTCCGCTGGCGGGGTTCGCCGCCCTCTCCGCGTTTGGCGCTTCGAGTCCACCCGCTCCATTCGCTGCGAACCAGTGACCGGGCTCTTTCTGTCCTTCCTCGCCATTGCCGCCGTTCTTTTGGCCGGGCGAGAGGCCGTGCGCGTGGCGCGATTTGCGGCGGCGGGCGCATCGACTGTGGCGCTGGTGGCCATCGCGACGCTGGTGGCCATTGCTGCAAGCGCGGCGGCTGCATGGCTGGCCGGAGGATTGTCGGCGTGGCTGGCGCCGGAGCATCGCACCTGGCTGGTCGCCGCGGCGCTGGCGCTCGCCGGGCTGGAGGTTCTCCTCCTGCGCGCGCCGGAGACGCCGCGCGAGCCGACACGGTCGCTCGGCGCATTGGCGCTGGTGCTGTTCGCGGGCGTGCTCGCCGATGCGAGCGGGCTCTTGCTGATTTCACTCGCCATTCTGACCGAAATGCCTGTCCCCGTCGCCGTTGGCGGCGGACTGGCAGCGGGCGGAGTGCTCGGCATGGCGGCGCTCGCGGGTGCCGACTGGGAAAAGCTTCCGCGTGCAGTTTTGCGCTGGACGATCGGGCCGTTATTGCTCCTCGCCGCTCCTGTGATCGCCTTTCTGCCTGGTTTCGTGGCGATCTGATCGACCGGGTCGATCACTCGATCCGGCTCTTTCCCGGAAACCGCAGCCGCTGTGCGCCGTTGATCGGATGAACGTCTCCAAATCACAGGATAGCACAATGGCCACTTCCGGCGACAATTCGAAAACAGCGCTGATCGACGGGCTGAATGGCCTGTTGGCCGATCATCTCGCGCTGTATTTCAAGACCAAGAACTTTCACTGGCATGTGACCGGGGAGCGTTTCCGCGACCTGCACCTGCTGTTCGACGAGCAGGCGGTCGAGATCCGTGATCAGATCGATGCGATCGGCGAGCGCGTGCGCAAGAACGACGCGATGACGCTGACGAGCCTGGGATCGGCGATGAAGCACACGCAGATCGAGGATCAGGACGACACGACGCTGCCCGCCAACAAGATGGTCGAGGAGTTGCGCGACGATAATCGCAAGCTGGTCAATCGGTTGAAGGAGCTGAAAAAGCATGCCGAAGAAGCGGGCGACAATGCGACTGACGGCCTGCTCGACGACTGGACCGATATGGCGGAAGAGCGCGTCTGGTTCCTCAATTCGACGCTGAAGTGAGTCGCGCATACGTATCGCAAACCGCCGCCCGGCCTCGCCTGGCGGCGGTTTCGGGCTTAGGGAAATGCGCATGGCAGTGATCGACATCATCGAAGAGGCGAGCGATGGCGATATCGCGCGTTTCATCCATCAGCATCTGACGGCAAAACTTGCCGAGACAGACGCACCGATCGCCATCAGCGTGCCGGGCGGATCGACGCCCTTTCCGATCCTCCAGGAACTGGCAAAAAGCGACCTCGAATGGTCGCGCATCACTGTGTGGCCGGGCGACGATCGCATCGTCCCGCAAGATCACGAGGCGAGCAACACCGGCAAGATCCGCGCTCTGCTGGAGCCCGCCGGTGCCGAAGTCGTGACGCTGACGGTGATGGAGCAGGTGCCGCATTTCGCGTTGGTCTGGCTCGGCATGGGGGCAGACGGACACATTGCCAGCCTCTTCCCGAATACCGATCCACAAGTGGACGCGCCGGCCCGGATCACGCGCCTGACGCCCGACCCACTCCCACCCGAAGCGCCCTTCGATCGGATCACGCTGACCATACCTGCGCTGCTCGACAGCGATGCGCTGATGTTCGTTATTCGCGGCGACGAAAAGCGCGCCGTGTTCGACGCGGCGGCGAAGGGCGAGCATGACCTGCCCGTCTCGCGGCTACTCGGCGCCGCGGGTCAGAAGGTCACGTGTTTCACCTGATCCCGCCTCCGGCCCACCGGCTGGGCTTGCGGATCGTCCATGCCATCCGATTGCGCTTCAGGCGGCTGGTGAAGCCGGACCTTGCCGGTGTCGCCGTGCTCTTGCGCGACGAGGCAGGCCGCGTCCTGCTAGTCAGGCACAGCTACGGCCCGACGGGATGGGCGATGCCGGGCGGCGGCATGGGCGGCGACGAGGATGCGGCGGATGCGGCGCGGCGCGAGATGCGCGAGGAATTGGGATGCGAGCTTGGTAGCCTCGAATGTGTGAAGGTCATCGAGGAGAATCTCGGCGGCAGTCCGCACACTGCGCACATCTTCATTGCACGTCCAATGAGCGAGCCGCGCGTCGACAATCGCGAACTCGTGGATGCCCGCTGGTTCGCGCCGCATGAACTTGGCGAGCAAGCCCTTACTCGCCTTACTGCCCAGCGCCTTCGTCAGATGGGCTTGCTAGAGAAGCGATAGCTGCGCGTCGTCGCGTCTTTTGTCCTCGCTCTCGCCGCGTTCCAGATTGCTGAGCGTCAGCCCCATCAGCCGGATCGGCATGGGCAGCGGAAGCTCTGCCGCCAGTATCTCATGCGCGATGTCGGAAAACTGCGCCTTGTCCGCCACCGCCTTGTCCAGCGAGCGCGTGCGGGTCATGATCTGGAAATCGTTGAATTTGAGCTTCAGCGTGACTGTCCGCCCCTTCGCCTCCTTCGCAGCAATCCGCTCCCACACGATCTCGACGATCCGGTCGAGCGTTTCGCGAAGCTCACTGCCGCTGGAAATATCCTCGCTGAAGGTCCGCTCTCCGCCGATACTCTTGCGAATGCGGTTGGTGCGGACGGGGCGCAGGTCGATGCCGCGAGCGGCGCGGTATAGATACTCGCCGAAACTGCCGAAATTTGCGCGCAGCCATTCGGCGTCCTTCGCCGCGAGGTCCGCACCCGTCTCGATCCCGAGTAGTCCCATCTTCTCCGCTCCTTTCGGCCCGATCCCGTGAAAGCGCCTGATCGGCAGCGACTGGACGAAGGCCGCACCCATGCCCGGCTTGATGACGCAGATGCCGTCCGGCTTGTTCTGGTCGCTCGCAAGCTTTGCGAGAAACTTGTTGTAGGAGACGCCCGCGCTCGCCGTTAGCTGCGTCTTCTCGCGGATATCGCGGCGGATGGCCTGCGCGATGCGAGTGGCACTGCCGAGACCGTGCCGATCCTCGGTCACGTCGAGATAGGCCTCGTCCAGGCTCAGCGGTTCGACATGCGGCGTGTAATGGTTGAAGATCTCGCGTATCTGCGCGCTCACCTCGCGGTAGGCGTCGAAGCGGCTCTTGACGAAGATCAGGTCCGGGCAGCGACGCTTGGCGGTGACGCTCGGCATGGCGCTCTTCACGCCGAATTTGCGCGCCTCATAACTCGCCGCCGCGACGACGCCGCGGCCCGACGATCCGCCGACGGCGACGGGTTTGCCGCGCAGTTCGGGATTGTCGCGCTGTTCGACGCTGGCGAAAAAGGCATCCATGTCGACATGGATGATCTTGCGCAGGCCCTGCGCTTCTTCGTCGTCCTCGATCTCTTCGGAATCGCCCGGCATCTTCGCCGCGATATAGGCGGTGGAGCCGCAAGGCAAAACGCTTCCCTTTTGCAGCGCAACCGGCCACACGCGCGGTGGTGAGCAGCACGCCCGACACCCAGCCCGCCCGGCGCGAAAAAGCGGTCGAGGTGCTCAAGCACCCGCTGCGTCGCCCTTTGGGGGAGCGCGAGCTGATTGTGCTGATGGCGCTGTTGATGAGCCTGCAGGCCTTCGGCATCGATGCCATGCTCCCCGCGCTGGGCCAGATGGCGAGCGAGATGGGCGCGGCTGACGGCAATTCGCGGCAATTCGTGATCGGCGCCTATTTTCTTGGCGGCGGTTTCGGCGCCTTCTTTCCGGGTGCATTCGCTGATCGGTTCGGGCGCAGGCCGGTGCTGGCCACCGCGCTCATCGCTTATATCACGCTCTCGCTCGCATGCGCGCTGGTGACGAATTACACGGCGCTGCTCGTGCTGCGGCTGGTGCAGGGCGTGCTTTGCGCTGGCTTAAGCGTCGTACCCGCCGCCATCGTGCGCGATCATGTCGGCGGGGATCGCATGGCGCGGCTGATGAGCCTCATCATGATGATTTTCCTGCTCGTCCCGATCCTCGCCCCCGCCATAGGGCAGGGCATCATGTATCTGCTCGGCTGGCGCGCGATCTTCGGCGCGATGGCGGTGATGGGCACGCTGGTCGGCGCGTGGGTGTGGCTGCGGCTGCCCGAGACATTGCAGGATGAGAACGTGCAGGACATTCGCGCGCCCACGATCCTGCGAAACATGGGCCGCGCGCTGTGGGACCGCGGCGCAATCGGCTATGTCGTGGGCAGCGCGCTTGTATTCGGATCGCTGTTCGGCTTCCTCAATTCCAGCCAGCAATTGATCGCGCAGACATTCGGAATGGGCGAATATTTTGCGCTGATCTTCGGCGGCGCTGTGCTTGGCATGGTGGCGGCCAATTTCACCAATTCGCGCATCGTCGAGCGGTTCGGCGCACGGCGCGTAAGCCATACCGCGCTCTTCGTTTTTATCGCCATCGCCATCGCCCAGCTGGTGAGCGCCCGCCAGCAGCCGCAAAGCCTGGCGGAGTTCATCGTGCTGATGAGTCTCTCCATGGCCATGCTCGGCTTTATCGGCGCGAATTTCAGCTCGATCGCGATGCAGCCCTTCTATCATATCGCCGGGGCCGCCAGCAGCGCGCAGACGGCTGTCCGGATGAGCACGGGCGCGATACTGGGTGCGGTGATCGGCAACCTCTACAATGGCACCTCCGTGCCGCTGGCAGGTTCCATGCTCGCCTGCGGATTGCTGGCCCTCGCCGTGGTGCTGTTCAGCGAGCACGGCAAACTGTTCCGCCGCGTCAATCGGGAGCCGGAAGAGACTTGAGCGAGACTTACGACCTGATCGTCATCGGCGGCGGCGTGAACGGGGCGGGCGTTGCGCGCGATGCCGCAGGGCGCGGCGCGAACGTGCTGCTGCTGGAACGCGGCGATCTCGCCAGTGGCACGTCCAGCAAGTCTACCAAGCTGGTGCATGGCGGCCTGCGCTATCTCGAATATTACGAATTCGCGCTGGTGCGAGAGGCGCTGGGTGAGCGCGACGTGCTGTGGCGCATCGCCCCGCATATCGTGTGGCCGATGCGCTTCGTGCTGCCGGTCACGCCCGACATGCGTCCGCGCTGGATGCTGCGTGCGGGGTTGTTCCTGTACGACAATATCGGCCGCACGCTGGGGCGGCGCAGCAGGCTTGGCGGCACGCGCTCGATCAGGCTGAAAAGGCATCCGGCGGGCAAACCGCTGGAAGCGCCGTTCAAGGGCGCGTTCGAATATTCGGACGGCTGGGTGGACGATGCCCGGCTGGTGGTGCTGAACGCGCTGGACGCAGCAGAGCGTGGCGCGACGATCCGCCCGCGCTGCCCCGTCACCTCGGCCCGGCGCGAGGGCGATCTCTGGCATGTCGAGGCGGGCGGTGAGACCTTCACCGGTCGCGCTCTGGTCAATGCCGCGGGGCCGGAAGCCGACGACCTTGCGCAGCTGGCGGGTGAGCGCCCGGCCTACGGCATCCGCCGCGTGCGCGGATCGCATATCGTGGTGCCCAAGCTGTTCGACCACGATTACGCCTATATCCTGCAGCAGCCCGACACGCGCATCTGTTTCGCCATTCCGTGGGAGCGGGACTTCACGCTGATCGGCACGACCGATGCCGACCATTCCGGCGGGCTGGAGGACGTGACCGCGAGCGAGGCGGAAATCCGCTATCTCTGCGATGCGGTGAACCGCTATTTCTCGCATGATGTGACGCCGCAGGACGTGGTCCACACCTATGCCGGCGTGCGCGCGCTGGTGGACGATGGCTCCGGCCGCCCCGAAGCGGCGACGCGCGGTTACCGGCTGGCGCTTAGCGAGCCAGATGCGGGCGCGCCTTCGCTCGGCATCTATGGCGGCAAGATCACATCTTATCGCCACGTGGCCGAGGATGCGGTGGACAGGCTGGCGGAGCGACTGGCGGTGCTGGAAGGCGCGCACTGGACCCATGAAGCGCCGCTGCCGGGCGGCGATTTCGCGCAGACCGGCCAACCCGCGCTGTTCGAGGCGCTGGCGGAGCAATACCCGTTCCTCTCCATGGACGACGCCGTCCGCATCGGCCGCGCCTACGGCACGCGCGCCGTGGACTGGCTCGGCGAGGCAAAGACCCGCGAGGATCTGGGCCGCGATTTCGGCGCGGGGCTGAGCGAGGCGGAATTGACTTATCTGCGCGAAGTGGAATGGGCGCGGACGGCGGAGGATGTGCTCTGGCGGCGCAGCAAGCTGGGCCTGCACATGAGCGAAGCAGAGGTGGCTGGGGTGGCGGAATACCTCGCTTCTTAGTTCGTCATTGCAAGGAGCCGAAGGCGACGTGGCAATACAGTCAAGGCGGGACTGGATTGCTTCGCTGCGCTCGCAATGACGGCTCTATTGCGAAGCCTCAACCCGCGCCAGCAGCGCCTCGACCTGCACCTGCGCGCCCTGGCTGGCGGATAGCTCGGCCACGGTGCCGTCGAAGGGCGCGGTGAGCGCATGTTCCATCTTCATCGCCTCGAGCACCATGAGGCGCTGGCCTGCCGTGACGCTGTCACCCTCCGCCACATCGACCGCGATGACCTTGCCCGGCATTGGCGCGAGGATGGCGCCGTCGGCTGCGGAGGCGTGGCCTGATCCGCGTTCGCGTGCGAAGCTTACCTTGTGCGCCGCGCCTCGTTCGAAAATCATGATGTCGCCATCTGGCACATCATCGGCGTTGTCGCCGTGAGTGGTCGGGAGATAATCGATCTCGCTAAAGTCCCAACGACCATCGATCGATACGGCGTAATTGCCTTCATCATCGGCGATCGAAACCTCTAGACTTTTTTCTTCCCCATTCAGTTGCATCACCAGCTTCGCCGGTGCCGGCTCCGAATTCAGACGAAATCCGAAAACTCCGTTCGCGGACGGCTTGATGTTCCGATCCCAAGCCTTCGCTTCAAAATCTTCAATGCGCCAGCTTGCGGCCGCCATTTCGACCGCAGCCGAAGGCGTTGATCGAAGAAGGTCCTCACCTTTTTCGGCGATCAGACCTGTGTCGAGGTTTGCTTCCTGAAACTCGGGCAATTCGAGAAGATTGACCAGAAAGGAGGCGTTCGATTTTACCGGAGAAATTTCTACTCCCGAACATATCTCCGTAAGGTCTGAAATTGCGTCGTCACGATCACGCGCATGGGCGATGAGTTTGGCGATCATCGGATCGTAAAACGGCGAAATCTCACTGCCTTCTCCGACGCCAGTTTCGATCCGGCCTTCGTCGCCAAGATCGAAATGCTCCAACCGCCCGGTACTCGGCAAAAACCCCTTAGCCGGGTCTTCCGCGTAAAGCCGCGCCTCGATGGCCCAGCCGTCGATGCTCAACTCTTCCTGCTTCAGCGGGATTGCTTCGCCACTCGCCACGCGCAGCTGCCATTCAACCAAGTCTACCCCGGTGATCTCCTCGGTCACCGGATGCTCTACCTGCAGGCGCGTATTCATCTCCATGAAGAAGATGCGGTCGGCGCGGAGGCCTTCGCTGGCATCGGCGATGAATTCCACCGTGCCCGCGCCTTCGTAATCGACCGCCTTGGCAGCGCGCACGGCGGCGGCGCAGATGTCCTCGCGGGTCGCCTCGTCCATGCCGGGGGCGGGGGCTTCCTCGATCACCTTCTGGTGGCGGCGCTGGAGCGAGCAGTCGCGTTCGAACAGGTGGACGACATTGCCGTGGGCATCGCCGAACACCTGCACCTCGATATGGCGGGGCGAGGTGATCCACTTTTCCAGCAGCACCTCGTCATTGGAGAAGCTGGCCTTGGCCTCGCGCCGGCAGCTTTCGAGGCTCGCCTCGAAGTCCTCCGGCGCATCGACCTTGCGCATCCCCTTGCCGCCGCCGCCCGCGACCGCCTTGATCAACACGGGATAGCCGATCCTCTCCGCCTCCTGCTTCAGGCGCTCGACCGACTGGTCCTCGCCCAGGTAGCCCGGCGTCACGGGCACGCCCGCATCCATCATCAGCTGCTTGGCAGAATCCTTCAGGCCCATCGCTTCGATGCTGGAGGGCTTCGGCCCGACCCAGATCAGCCCCGCATCGATCACGGCCTGCGCAAAGCCCGCGTTCTCGGACAGGAACCCGTAACCCGGATGGATCGCGTCCGCGCCCGTTTCCTTCGCCGCGGCGATGATCTTCTCGCCGACCAGATAGCTTTCGGCGGCGGGCGAGGGGCCGATATGCACCGCCTCGTCGGCCATGCGCACATGCAGCGCCTTGGCATCGGCATCGGAATAGACCGCGACGGTCGCCACGCCCATTTCACGCGCGGTGCGGATGATGCGGCAGGCGATCTCGCCGCGATTGGCGATGAGGAGTTTGGAAATCATCCGCGCTTCCTGCTCCGATCCAGTTGCATTCGCAACCGTCACTCGCTCGCCGGGCGCACGCCTTCATCGCGAATGGGCGTGCGCGGAATATCGGCAGCGGGCTGCGCCATGCGGGCCATCACCATCAGCTTGCCGCGCGTCCAGTCGGGCATTTCGTGCGGTTCGAACGATCCGCTGATCGCTTCCTTCAGCGCGGCGATGACGTGGCCGATCTTCTCGAAAAAGCCGGTATGCACGCGGCTGTCCCATGCAATTTCCGCCTGCCGCTCGACCTCCTCGCCGATCGCGCCGTAGATGTTCGCGGCCGAGAGCACCGCCCAGCGCTGGCGGAAGGTCAGATGCATCGCCCCCATGCGCGCGGCGGCGTCATGCGCCTCGGCAAGGCGGATAAGCCGCTTGGTCAACTTCACCAGTTCGCCGCGATATTGCGGCCTCATGTGCTGGCCGGGAGGAATGTCCATTTCGGCGAGCCATTCCTCGGGAAGATAGCAACGCCCTGCGGCATCGTCCTCGGCAATGTCGCGCGCGATGTTGTTAAGCTGGAAGGCAAGGCCGAGGTCGCAGGCGCGGTCCAGCGTGTCGCTGGCATCTGCAGGCACACCCATCACCTTGGCCATCATCACGCCGACAGCGCCCGCGACGTGATAGCAATAGCGCATCAGGTCGCCTTCGGTGCGCGGCCGCCAACCCTCCGCGTCGAGCTGGAAACCGTCGATCACGTCGTCGCACATCTCGCGGGTGAGGCCCGTTTCGCTGGCGACCTGGCCCAGCGCATCGAAAGCCACGTCTGCCGTGGGTTGGCCATCCAGCGCGCGGTGGGTGAGGATGCGAATCGCCTCCACCCGGTCCACCGGGCTGGACTTCTCCAGATTGAGCTCGCCGCCATGGTCCTGCCCGTCGGCAATATCGTCACAGCGGCGGCACCAGGCGTAGAGCAGGTGCGAGCGATCGCGCGTGTCCTTGTCGAACAGCCAGCTCGCGACTGTGAAGCTCTTGGAGCCTTTCGCAATGCTCTTATGCGCTTTCCTGACAAGCGCGGAGCGTTCCCGCCCGCCGCCCATCTGGCGCGGCGTGTTCTTGACCACCTGACTGGCGACAAGCGGGCGGGGCTTGATCCGTTTCAAAGGTCGTCGACGCTCATCTGCACGATCGTCTGCGCGGGCTGATGCTTGGCCATCTTGCTCAGCAATTCCTCGATCGTTTCGCCCACGATGATGATATCGCGGTGCGCGTCCCTGACAAAGCCCGTATCGGCCATTTGCCTGTTGAACGCTACAAGCCCGTCATAATATCCCACGGCGTTGAGAAGGCCGACCGGTTTTGCATGATAGCCGAGCTGGGCCCAGCTGACCGCTTCCCATAACTCGTCCATCGTCCCGACGCCGCCGGGCAGGGTAACGAAGCCGTCCGAAAGATCGGTAAACGCCTGTTTGCGCTGGTGCATGGTGTCGACCACGTGTAGCTCGGTGCAGTCGCGATTGGCGACTTCCATGTCGACCAGTGCCTGCGGGATGACGCCGATGACCTCACCGCCAGCGTCGAGCGTGGCCGAGGCAAGCGCGCCCATCAGCCCGGCCTTTCCGCCGCCATAGACGACACCGATGCCGCGCCCTGCCAGCGTCCGACCGACATCGCGCGCAAGCTCGATATAGCGTGGGTCTTCAGGCGTGGCGGAACCGCAATAGACGGCAAGGCGATTGAAGCTGGCGCTCACGCAGCAAGATCCTCGATCATCAACCCTGCGGTCGCCTTGGCGCTTCCGACGACGCCGGGGATACCGGCACCCGGATGCGTGCCCGCGCCGACAAGGTAGAAGTTCTCGATCTTGTCGTCGCGATTGTGGCCGCGGAAGAAGGCGCTCTGCGTCAGCAGGGGCTCCAGACTGAAGGCACTGCCATTGTGCGCATTGAGGTCCACCGCGAAGTCGAGCGGGGAGTAGCTGAACTTGGTGACGATCCGGTCGTGAATGTCGGGAATCAGGCGGCGGCCGATTTCGTCGAGCACGCGCTTCTCCAGCTCCGGCCCGATCGCGTCCCAATCGACCGGCATCTTGCCCATGTGCGCGACGGGGACGAGCGCGTAGAACGTGCTCTTGCCGTCGGGCGCCATGCTCGGATCGGTGACGGTCGGATGGTGCAGGTAGATCGAGAAATCTTCCGGCAGCACGCCGCGATCGTAAATGTCCTGCAGCAGGCCTTTATACCGCGGGCCGAACAGGATCATGTGGTGCGGAATGCCCGGCCACGTGCCTTCCAGGCCGAAATGCACGACGAACAGGCTGGGCGAGAATTTCTTCTTCGACAGCGCCTTGCCATGCGTCTTGCCGCGATGGCTCTTGCCGAGCAGATCCTTGTAGGAATGCACGATATCGGCATTGCTGGCGACGGCATCGAACTTGCCGGTCCAGCCGCTTGCCGTGGTGACGGCGGTCGCCCGATTGCCGACGGTTTCGACATCGACCACCGCATCGCCCACGCGCATCGTGCCGCCGATCCGTTCGAAATGGCGAACCATTCCGGCGATCAGCCGATTGGTGCCGCCCCTCGTCCACCAGACACCGCCATCCTTTTCCAGCTTGTGGATCAGGGTGTAGATCGAGGATGTCTTCATCGGGTCGCCACCGACCAGCAGCGTGTGGAAGCTCAGCGCCTCGCGCAGCTTCTCGCTCTTCACGTATTTCGACACGATCGAATAGACGCTACGCCAGGCCTGGTGCTTGGCGAGGGCGGGGGCCGCCTTCAGCATGCTCTTGAAATCGAGGAACGGCACGGTGCCGAGCTTCACATAGCCTTCTTCATGCACGGCGGCCGAATATTCGAGAAAGCGATCGTAACCTGCCACGTCTTCCGGGTTGAGCTTGGCGATCTCCTTGCGGAGATTCTCCTCCTCGTTCGAGTAATCGAAATTCGTGCCGTCAGGCCAGTTCAGGCGATAGAACGGGGTGACCGGCATCAGCTCCAGGTCTTCGTCCATATCATGGCCGGTGAGCTCCCACAGCTGGCGCAGGCAATCGGGATCGGTGACGACGGTCGGCCCGGCATCGAAGGTGAACCCTTCCTTCTCCCAGTAATAGGCGCGCCCGCCGGGCTTGTCGCGGCTTTCGATCACGGTGGTGGCGATGCCGGCGCTCTGCAGGCGGATGGCGAGCGCCATGCCGCCGAACCCGGCTCCGACGACAGCGGCGGTGCGACCTTCGGGAGTGCTCATGGATGGTCCTTGCTTTGTGGGGATTGGAGGGAGGGGGAGGACGAAAGCAGCGCCTTCACGCCGCGGTGAATGGGGATGGGCGGCTTGCCCGACAGCACGCGGGCCTTGTCGAACAAGGTGGAGCGCCCGGAATAGAAACGTTCGATCAACGGTTCGGCGAGGCGATAGAAACGCGCGAAGATGCGATAGCGATCCCGCGGACGCGCTCCCTGGAAAAGCATGCGGCCCAGCGCGCGGTAGAAACGCGTGCTGCGCCAGTGGCGGCGCGCGCGCGCCTCTAGCTTGGCGGCCAGCTGGTCGCCGGGCAGGTCCACCTCCTTGGCAACGAGCAGTGCGACCTCCACCGCGACGGGCAATGTGTAGCTGGTCAGCGGGTGTACGAAGCCGCCGCGCGCGCCCGCCACCGCCACGCCGGAAATGCGATTGGCTTCCTGAAAGGCGCCAAAATCGCCACCTGTGATGACGGGCAGGACACCGGTTTCGTGGCCGACCGGCTCGCCCGCGATGTCGTGCGCGCGGCAATATTGGTCGATCCGGCCCGACAGCGTGTTGCGATCCAATGCCGGCGAGTCCGCGTAATAGGTGTCTTCCACGAACACGTCATGCGCGCCGAGCGGCAGGACATAGACGAACCGATAGGCCCCGCCATTGCCCGCCGGAGCGTGCTGATCGACCGTGGCGTCCATGATGACCGGCCGTTCAATACCGTGCGGTGCATCAGTGCGGACACGGCGGCCCATGAAGACCTGCCACCCGCCACGCAGCGCGCCGGTGGTGGCGAAACCGCGGCAGTCGATGACCTTTTGCGCAGTGACCTCGCTGCCATCGCGCAGCAGGACGCGCTTCGCTTCAACGGCGGCGGCTTCCGTACCGGTGTGCAGCGATCCCGCCGGCAATTCGCGTTCCAGCGCCGCGGCGAAGTCCTCGCTGGCGAGCGAGCGATAATCGGTCGATAGCGTGCGGGTATGGTCGGGAAAGCGGACATCGTAGCCGCTGTCCCACTCGGCCTTGCGGAACGGTGCCATGAGCGCTTCGCCTGCGGCTGAGAGATCGCTGGCAAACCAGCTCCAGCGGTGATTGCCGCCGATGCGCGGGCCGCCTTCGAGTACGCGCAATGACAGGTCCGGGCGCATTACGTGCAGCGCGAGCGCAATGAGGCCGCCCGACAGCCCGCCGCCGACAATGGCGATATCGCAATCCCGCTTTTCCATGACGCGCAACGCCTTAGCGGATTGAATGGCCCGCGCAATCACCGGCAAAAGACGGGGATCGTGCCGTTGTAAAGGGAACCAGCTGGCCGTACTGCCCGTTCTCGCACTCAGACAATGAGGGATCCTGACATGATCATTCGCCTGCCCCGCGCCATCGCCGCGCTTGTCATCGGTATGTGTGCCGCGCCTGCTATGGCGCAGGACATTGTCGACGAAGCGCCGCCGCCGGTCGATGCAGGCGTGTTCGGCGGCGATTTCGTGACCGTGGGCGTGGGCGCGGCCTATTCGCCGTCCTACACCGGATCCGACGATTACGTGATTTCGGTCCTGCCGGTCGTGCTCGGATCGCTTGGCGGGATCGACATTTCACCGCGCGCGGGCGGCGTGTCCGTCGATTTCATCGAGGATGAGCGCGGCGAGGTCGGTTTCGACCTCGGCATCGCCGCCCGCCTCAGAGGCAATCGCGCGTCGCGGATCGAGGATCCAATCGTCGAGAGCTATGGCGAACTCGACCGCGCGATCGAAGTCGGGCCGAGCGTGGGTGTCAATTTCCCCGCCGTGCTCAACCCTTACGATAGCGTCAGCATCGGCACCGACGTGATGTTCGATATCAATGGCGCGCATGGCGGCACGGTCGTGACGCCGAGCGTCGCATACACCACTCCGCTGAGCCGAGCGATCCTCGCCAATCTGTCGGTCAGCACCGAATGGGCGAGTGCGGATTTCCAGGAATACTATTTCGCCGTGCCGGAGATCAACACGCTGCTGCCGGACGACGATCTGCTGCCCGGCTATGAAACCGATGGCGGCGGTTTCACCTCCATCGGCACGAACCTGTTGCTCGGCATCGATCTCGATGGCGATGTCACCAATGGCGGCCTCGGCCTGCTGGTCCTGGGCGGCTATTCGCGGCTGGTCGGCGATGCGGCGGACACGCCGTTCACCGACATTCGCGGCAGCAAGGACCAGTTCCTGATCGCGACGGGCCTGACCTACACGTTCTGAGCGAGTCCGGCTTCGGCGCTCTCGACCAGCGCCTGCAAGGCGCGCATGTGGCTGGCGAACGCCTTGCTGCCTGCCCGTGTGAAGCGCGCCCAGGTGCGCTGGCGGCCATCGCGGGGCGCCTTTTCCAGCGTGACGTAGCCCGCCTCGCTCATGGCGGAGAGATGCTTGGAGAGGACGCTGTCGCTGACCTCCACGAGATCGCGCAACGTCGCGAATTCCACATCGTCGGTGCGCGCCAGCACGGCGGCGATCTGCAGTCGCGCTGGTGGGTGCAGGACCGGATCGATCTCCGGCGCGCTCAACCGATCGCTCCTTCACGCAGTTCGGCGCGGTAGAGGTGCTGCCACCACAGGCTCGCCAGCGTGCAGACGGCGAAGGTGGCGAGCGCGGCGAGAACCGCGCCCGGCGCCGGGATGGGCTGACCGCGCGCGGACCATGAGAGATATGCCATGGACAGCACGAAGGCGATAAGGGCGACGAGCAGGATCTTCGGCTTCATGCCTTGCCAGCCGGAGACGACGCGGCCGTAGCGGCGCTTGTCGTCGTTGAAGATCCACACCGTCAGCGCGGCCGCGACGACGAGACCGGCGATGGTCCCGAACAAGGTGAGGGACAGGCCGAAGATAAAGACGGCCTCGGCAAGGCCGAACAGCGCGTGCCGCCAGAGCGGCCACTCCGACACTTCGGCAAGTCTGCCTTGCGTTTTTCCCACGCTCGCGAGCGCAGCTGCGGCTTCGTTCCGGTCCATGAAAACCTCCTTCGCTTTCCAATGCGGAAAGAGATAGGGCCGACTTTCCAACTTGGCAAGTGAAAACTTTCCAAAGTGGAAAATGCTGCCGACGCAGTCAGGCCTTGCCGTCCGCTCCACCAAGCGTGCCGAGATCGGCGCTGTCGCCGAGCACGAAGGTCTTCGAACCGCGTGCGCTTTCCATCACTTGCAGCATGCGCAGCTTCGCAAGTTCCGGGTTGCCGCTTAGCGAGCGGGCGGCATTGGCGAGCGCGCGCAGCGAAGCCTGCTCGGCCCGGGCGCGTTCGAGCGAGGCAAGGCCTTCACGGCGGGCCCGCTCGATTTCGGTGAACATCTTGCGCGTTTCGGGTGGCAGGGTGACGGCGGTGACAAGCACGCCATCGATCCGCGCTCCGGGAAGCACATCGGCGATTGCTGCGGCAATGCGGGCGAGCGCTCCAGCGGGGTCCGCGAGAAACTCTTCCAGCGTGACGCGCCCGGCAGCTTCGATAGCCGTCGCCGATAGCGTCGCGTCCAGACGCTGGGAATAGAAGGGCATCGCCCCGATACCTGCAGGATAATGGCTCTCGAAAGGATCGTGCGTCTGCGGGTTCTCTTCCACGAAGGCGCGCGCATCGGTGACGGTGTAGACCGGCGTGAGCTGCGCGCGGAAGGAAAACTGATCGCTGCTGATAAGCTCGACCTGCTGCTGGGAGAGCGCCTGCGTGATGGTCGAAACACGCTTGACCTGCGTATGACCGAAGGGGTCGAAGCGGATGTAAGGACCAGGCTCCAGCTGGCGCACGAAACGTCCGCGATCGTAGAGCAGGCCGACATAACCAGGCCAGACGATGTCGTGCCTCCGCAGCCGCCCGATGGCGGAGCCGACAATCGCCAGCGCAGCGATTGCCAGCACGATCCAGACAACAGTTTCCATCATATCCCCCCCGTCCCAGATCCGGAAAGGCACCGCTGCCGCCGCTATTGCCGGGCGGGGGCCCGAAGCCCGCAAGGCCCGTCAATGGTTGCCGCGCGAAGCGGCTGGCGACAGCGGAAGCCCGTTTGGATCGTATGTCGAACGATTGCTACCCGCTGCTGGGATACCGTGCTTTATGTGTGACCGATGGCCCGCGCCCGGCATCCCGAATGAAGGATTCGAACCTTCGATCGGGATATTTCGTCAAACCGGACGGCAAGTCAATCGCGCCTCAATCTTCGCTTTGGATATTCAGCGTCGGCCTTGCCGGGGGCAGGGGCGCGTCGCGGTCGCCGGTCTTCAGATAGGTGTCGAACCAGCGCATCATCCGCAGATTGTAATCGTAACGCGCGGCGGCCAGTGCATTGCCGTGGCCTTCGCCCGGATAGGTCACCAGCCGCAGCGGCGTGTCCGGACGGCGGATCTTGATGTTGCGATAGAGCTCCACGCTCTGCGTCGGGCTGACGCGGGGGTCTTCCTCCCCATGCATGATGAGGAGCGGCGTGTCGGCCCGGTCGGCGTAGTAGATCGGGCTGATTTCCAGCCAGCGCGTCCAGTCTTCCCACGGCCATTCCAGCGCGTGGACGAGATACATCTCCATCGGGATGTCGCCCGTGCCGACCTTGCTGATCTGGTTGGAAATGCCGACGAACATGACGCCCGCGGCGAATTCCTCGGAATAATAGGTGCTGCTCCAGCCGGTGGCGTATCCGCCATAGGAGCCGCCCGTCACGCCCACGCGGTCGGCATCGGCGATGCCTTCCTCGACCAGTGCGTATTTCGCGTCCACCAGATCGACGAATTCGGGATCGGTGTAATTGCCCTGGTGCTGCTTGGAAAAGGCCGTGCCGTAACCGGTGGAGCCGCGATAGTTCGGCAGGAACACGGCATAGCCCTGTCCGGCCGCGACCTGGCCCGGACCGCTGTAATTGGTCACCCAGCCATTGCTTTCATGCGCTTCGGGGCCGCCATGCACGTCCAGGATAAGCGGAGCGCCGCCAGCGGGCACGCCGCCGACCGGCTCGATCAGCACGCCTTCGATCTGCTGACCGTCGCGCGCGGTGTAGGTGTAGGTGCGCTGTTCTCCCATCGCGATATTGACGAGCCACGGATTGTGGTTGGTCCAGCGCTGGAAGCTGCCATTGTTATAGAGAAACAGTTCGTTCGGGTGCTCTGGCGAATGCGCCTCCACCGTCAGGCGGTTGCCGCCCTGCTCCACGCTGGCGAGGATGAGGTCGCCCGGATCCACTTCGCGCAGCATGTCGCCATCGTCCGAATAGAAGCGTAAGCGGCTCTGCGCGCCGACATGAATGACGCTGGCGAGCCGCCCGTCGCTCATCCACTCGGCATCCACGGCCGCTTCGGCAGCGCCGGCATTGAGCGCGCGGAAGGTGCCGGTGCTCGCATCGACGAGGTGCAGCGTCGTGTCCGCCGGATCGTTCGCATCCACCGCCGCGATCATCGAAAGCTGGCGACTGTCGGGCGAGATCTCGACATCGCCGACCTTGCCCGGCGTTTCCACGGTGGTGATGTTGCCGCTGGCGAGATCGAGGATATGCGCCCGCTTCGAGGTGTAACTGTCATCGACCAGCGGCGTGGGCGCGCTGGTGATCATCGCCCACTGGCCGCTCGGCGCGATCTGAAAGCTGTCGATATAGCCGGGCACCGCAACCTGCACCGGGGCGGGGTCCGCTTCCATGCCCGCATTGGCGACAAACATCCGGTTGAAGCGCTGCTCTTCCTCGTAAACGACGGAATTGAAGCCCGCCTCCTGCTCCTCGTCACGCTGGGTGTCGAGCGCGTCGGTCACCAGCATGTAGATGCGGCTGCCATCGGGGGAAAAACCGTATTGCGTGACGTTGGCATCGGCGACGCCGCCCAGCTTGCGATAGGTGCCGCCGCCAACGGGGATGCCGTACAGCGCGCGGTCGCCATCCTCGCCGGTCCACAGGAACGTGATCGTCTCGCTATCGGGCGTGAAGCCGATCGAGCCGACGCGCATGTCTTCGGGCAAATAGGCGGTGGCATCCATCGGCCCTTCGGCCAGCATCAGCTGCTGCCGACCGCCGCCATTGGCCTCGCCCTGCGTCACGTCGGGATAGTGCAGGCGGGTATAGGCGATATGCTCTCCATCGCCGGAGACGGCGACCGTGCCGGTGTTCTCGATGCGCGCGACGTCCTCGGGTGTCATCACGGCCTGCGCAAAGGCGGCGGTGGACGGCAGGACGAGCGCGCTGGCAAGCAAAGCGGGGCGAAGCATTTTCATGGGTGGCAGTCCTCTGATTTTCTAATCGTTGCGCGCCTCATAGCGATGTGGCGATGCAAGGCAAACGCAGGCCTTATCCGTTGGCTCCCCCAGGACGATGTAACCGCCGGGCGGGTCGCGGCGAAGTCAGGGGAGACACATTACAGGGAATGCACATGACACAGACTTCTTCGCGCATTGCGCCAATCACTATCGCCTTTATCGCCATCGCGCTCTTCACTGTGGTGGTGACGCAGGTCCTCTATATTTCGCTCGGCGTCAGCGGGACGCCTGCGGCGACAATGCTTTGGCAGGTCGAGGCGGTTGCCTTTCTCGCCATCGCCCTGTTCGGCTTCGCCTGGCTGCGCTGGCCGCTGGTGGCGGCGGGGCTGGTGATCGGAGGCACGCTGAACGTGCTGCAGATCGGCATCGGGCTGACCATGTTCGGACCGCTGGGCGGCGCGGGTGAGACGCTCGGCCCGGTCATGGGCGCGGTGCTGGCCTTTGCCTTCTTCCTCTACCACACTGGCAAGATCGCCTTCGGTGTCGCGGGCGCGGCGCTCGGCGCTCGGGCGCTGGCAGGCGCAACCGGCTGGCCGAAGATCGCGGGCGTGCTGGCCGGGCTGACGGGCCTTGCCGCAGTGCTGACGAACCTCTGGGCCATCTTCGCGGGCCGTGAAGCGATGTTCATCGCCGGGGCGGCGGGAACGACGGCAACCGTCTTCCTCGCGCTGGCAATGGGCGCTCTCAGGCCGACGGATGCTGGCTCTCACGCATGAGCGAGCTGGAATAGGGCTGCAGCAGCGCCGCCGCCCGGTCCCAGCCATCATGCAGCCACGTCGCCCACGCCCCGCGATGGGATGGCAGGATGACGGGCATGCATTCGCGCTTCAGGCTTCGCACTGTATTGTTTGGCTCGCACGTGAGCAGGGCGAAGCCGGGCACCTCGCTATCGAACCACACGCCCGCCATGGCGAAGATCGGCTGGTCGCTGCAATGGAACAGGTGCTGGCGGCGCTTGCCGTCCGCCCCCGCCTCGCCCCATTCGGCAAAGGCGGTAGCGGGGACGAGGCAGCGGAATTCGGGATTGCGCAGATTGCCGACCCAGAAAGGGCTTTGCCGTTTGACGACATTCAGGATCGGCCGCGCATCGTGTGCCGAGGGCGGCGGCGGCACGCCCCATATGCGCGGCACCATCCGCCAGGGCTGGCGCGGCGAACCCGGCCCGGCGATGAACTCCCGGCCCGCGGTGATGACCGGCACGAAGCGCCCCGGCGCGCCGTAACCACCCGCCCACGGATCTGCGCCAGCATCGACGCCGAAGGTCTCGGCAATCGCGGCGGCATCGGCATCGAGGCGGAAGAACGCCGTCAGCGGCCGTGCAGGAACATGTTGATCGTCAGCCGTCCGGTTTTTGGATCGCTGCTGAGCGCGGACGGGTCCGGGATCACGCCCGAATGCAGCAGCTTGCCGCGATAGAGCACGAACCGGTCGGGCCGCGCCTCGACCTCGCCGATCATCTCGTAACGCTCGCTGTCGCCATAGTGATAGCGCCGCGGCGGCATGCCGTATTCGCGCTCATCTTGGGCCAGCGCGGCGTTGTAGGCAGGCTCGCGCGCCTCGTCGATCGTCTCGAAGCCGGTGCGGCGATGCCGGTAGAAGGCCGTGCCCCCGGTCTCCGGGCCGAGCAAATAGTGCATGATCGCCACCAGCGATCCGCCGGAAAAATCGTAATGCGGAATGCACTGGCGCGGCGCGAGCTCGTCTTCCGCCAGCGTCACCAGCGAGAAGGTCGGTGCATCCAGTGCAACGGATTGCCGAAAGCCGAAAACGCCTTGCAATATCCGGAACATCAGCGGCCGATTGCGGTCGAGATAGTCGGGCTCACACCAGCTGCGAAGGCCGGGATAGCTCGCGCCTGCATCCTGATACTCAGCCTCACGGCCCCGCGCCAGCAGCTCCTCCGCCATGCCGCTGAAATGGTCGATCACGACCACCGGCTCCGCCTCCTCGCCGAAGCGGTGCTCCGTCACCTTTGGGGCAGGGCGCGCCGCTTCCCTCATCCCGCGGGCGTGTAATAGGTCGGCGAGCCGGGGCCGACGGGCAGGCCGAACACGAATGTCCAGAGGTAGAAGAACAGGCTCCACGCGGTGATGAAGAAGATCGTGTAGGGCAGCATCATTGCGATCAGCGTGCCGACGCCCAGATCCTTCTGGTAGCGCGTTGCCCAAGCGAGGATCAGACCGAAATAGCTCATCATCGGGGTGATGATATTGGTCGTGCTGTCGCCGATGCGATAGGCGGCCTGGATCGCTTCGGGCGAATAACCGATCAGCATCAGCATCGGCACGAAGATCGGCGCCGTCACCGCCCACTGCGCCGATGCGCTGCCGAGCGAGAGATTGATGATCGCGCAGATCAGGATGAAGGCGAAGAAGACGGTCGGCCCGGTCATGCCGGTTTCGACGAGAAAATTCGCGCCCGTCACCGCCGTGATCGCGCCCAGATTGGTCCAGCCGAAGAACGCCACGAACTGCGCGGCGACGAACACCAGCACGATATAGAGGCCGAGTGCGCCGAGCGCGGCTGACATCGCCTCGATCACGTCGCGGTCGGTCTTCATCGTCCCCGCCGCGCGGCCGTATGCATAGCCGATGGCGATGAAGAAGATGAGGATCCACACGACGAAACCGTCGAAGAAGGGGCTGTCCATCCGGTCCCCCGTCTCCGCATTCCGCAGCACGCCCCATTCGGGCACCAGCGTCAGCGCCATCAGGCCGAGCACACCGAGCAAAGCGATGCCCGCCCAGCGCAGACCCTTACGCTCATTGTCCTGGAGCGGCTGCATCATGCCATCATCGAGGATGCTGGGGTCGGCCTTGCTCGCATCGTAAGGCCCGAGTTTTGGCTCGACGATATAGATGCTCACCAGCGAACCGATGATGGCGACGAGGAAGGTGGAGACGAACATGAAATACCAGTTCGCCGTCGCCAGCACGGTGTATTCGGGGTCGATCAGCTGCGCCGCTTCCTGCGTGATACCGGCCAGCAGCGGGTCGATCGTGCCGATCAGCAGGTTCGCCGAATAGCCGCCCGATACGCCTGCAAACGCCGCCGCCATGCCCGCCAGCGGATGGCGGCCGAGCGCGTAATAGATCGCGCCGCCCAGCGGGATCAGCACGACATAGCCGACTTCGGACGCGGTGTTGGAGATGATGCCCGCGAACACGATGGCGACCGTCACCAGCTTGGGCGGCGCGCCCATGACGAGGCTGCGAACCGCCGCGCTCAGCAGGCCGGACTTCTCCGCCACGCCCACGCCGAGCATGGCGACCAGCACCACCCCCAGCGGCGCAAAGCCGGTGAAATTATCGACCAGCCCGGTGAAGATGCGCCGTACCCCGTCGCCATCCATCAGGCTGACCGCGCGGATCATCCCATCCTCCGCCACATTCGCCGCGCCCGCAGGCCGCGGATCGGCCACCGCCACGCCAAGCCAGCCGAACAGACCGCTGAGCAGCACGATACCGATCGCGAGCAGCGCGAACAGCGTGACCGGATGCGGCAGCAGATTGCCGAGCCACTCCACCCCGTCGAGGAAGCGGGTGAAGGCGTTGCGCTTGCCACGGTCATATTGCTGGGCGGAGGCGGGGAATTCGGTCATGCGGATGGCCTTGGTGCGGGTGAGAGGTTTCAGGCGTGACTGCCTAGCGTGCTGGCGCGCATACTCAAGGCTCGCACCTTTCTATCCTCTGACTCGTTTGCCCGCGCCCTTGTCAGCCGGCGCGCCGCCGCTAGCCTCGCATGCCATGGGCAAACTCGTTCCGGATCGTCGCGCCGCCATCCTTTCGCTCGCCATCGCCGTCGCAGCAGTGCTCGTCCTGCTCGCAATGGGCCGTCCGCCGATCTGCGAATGCGGCTATGTGAAGCTGTGGCACGGCCAGATCAACGATGCGGGGAACAGCCAGCATATCGCCGACTGGTACACGCCCAGCCACATCATTCACGGCATGATCTTCTACGCGCTCGGCTGGTGGTTGTTCGTGCGGCAGGGGTGGGGCGGCGAACACGGCGCGCGCTGGGGCATCGTGCTGGCGGTGGCGCTGGAAAGCGCGTGGGAGATTCTCGAAAATACGCAAATGGTCATCAACCGCTTCCGCGATGTCACCGCGAATTTCGGCTATTCGGGCGACAGCGTGCTGAATTCCGCCGCCGATATCGGCTGGATGGCGTTCGGATTCTGGCTCGCTTTGCGGCTGCCGGTGCGCGTTACCGTGGCGCTTGCGCTGATCGGCGAATTGGTCGCCGCGCTGGTCGTGCGCGACAATCTGACGCTCAATGTCATCATGCTGCTGTTCCCGATAGAGGCGATTGCGGAATGGCAGGCGGCGGGCGGGGTGCATTGATGGGTTTCAGCCGCCGATTTTGACGGGAGGCCGGCGCACTGCACGCAGACCCAAGGGCTACCTTGGTGATTTAGGTCCATTTCGGATATAGTATTCCGGTGGTCGTATCCGATACCCCATCCCAGCTCACACGACGGCAGCGTGAATGCATGACCTTGGTCGCCGAAGGGCAGACGGCCAAGGAAATCGCCCGTGCTCTTGGAATTTCGCATCGCACCGTCGAACAGCACATCGCTACCGCAATCGAAACGCTGGGAGCGAGCAACAGACTGGGTGCTGTCGCACGCTTTGTCGACCTCGAGCAGGCCGAACAGTCCAGGAATAATTCTGCTGACGAGCGAGCGGCTTTCATGTTGCAATCGCCATCCTCGCCGTCGGAAAGCGAGCTTCTCGAAGAAAGCGATGCCGCTGCAGACAAAACTTCCGAGGCCGTTGAAAGGTGGCCGTTCTTGCCGCCAATAGGCGGCTCTCGGAATGCGGCTCCGCGGAAAGTCCGATTGGGTTGGGTCGTTCGTATCGGAATTCTGGCGCTCATGCTCACCTGCATCCTTATTCTATCCATTTTCGGTTTGGTTGAGTTGGCGCCGTGAGCTGCTTTGCGGCTCCTTGCCGTTCCCGCCCAATTTCGGGCGCGGTTTGGAAGGAATATCAATGCACAAAATCGAAAAGACTGCGGCTCAGGTCATCGCCGGAGACACCAGCGCATCGGTCGATGCGATCGACAAGGCCGTCGCACAGCTCGCGACCTTGTGTGCGAGCATCGTCGAGGTCAGCAAAGCGTCGAACTTGCCTATCGCTACGGCGCAGACTGCACTTGCGAAGGCCGGAGAAAGTCTGAATGGCGTCATCGGCAGTCGCGCCGATATGGCAACGGCAACGCGCGAACTGACGGCTATCCAGCGCAGGTCGAATTTGCGAGAAACCGGATTCGGGTGTCCCCCGCTGGAGCGTGGTCACTCGACGCAGCCTGCCGAGGCCAAAATCGACGCCTGAAAAGAGTGAAATGACAGATATCTTCCTGCTCGCCTTCTGGACCTATCTCTTGGGAGCGATAGCTTTGGGATGGCGAGCGGGAGACTCTGGCGATAGGAAGATGATCCTCGCCATCTGCGGTGCAGCTTTCGCAACTGGAATGGCAAATGGGCTTTTTGCGTTGCAAACGGCCTCGATGCTCGTCGCCGTTATTGACGTCATGCTGCTCGCGGCATTCGGTCATTATGCAATGTGGAGTGAGCGACATTGGCCGATCTGGTTTGTCGGCATTCAGGCGGCAATTTGCGTGCTTGCCGGCGCGTCACTTTTTGTGCCGTTCCATATCTTCCGTCTCGACCTGATCGGCGGCTTCTGGGCAGTGGTGGCGCTGACCCTTATGGCCGTCGGTTTGTTACAAGACCGGTTTACCGGAACTAAAGAGACTTAGCCTTCGACTCGCTTTGCTGCGCCGGAGCGGACCGATAGCTGGACTATCCCGTCACCCGCGCCTACACCCGTTCGCATCCCCGGGGAGCCATGAGGCTGAGAGGGCGGTTCAAGTCCGCCGACCCGTCGAACCTGAACCCGTTAGCACGGGCGGAGGGAAGGGCTGCAATCCGCGCCCGTAATCCCGCTCCGCCCACTGGAGAGAGCGCATATGGCCGACATCAACTCGCAATTCGAAATCGGCGTTACCACCGGGCCTATCCGCGGCAGCCGCAAGATTCACGTGGGTGACCGCAAGGTGGCCATGCGCGAGATCGACCTGGAACCCAGCGCTGGCGAGCCGCCGGTGCGGGTGTACGACACCTCCGGACCTTACACCGACCCCGAAGCCAAGATCGACATCCGAGCCGGCCTCGCTGCGCTGCGCCGCGAGTGGCAGCTCGAACGCGGCGATGTGGAGGAATACGACGCTCGCGAGATCAAGCCGGAGGACAATGGCCAGCTCGGACCCGATCGCTCGGGCGGCGTCCCCGCTTTCCCCAATGTCGCCAGGCGCGTTCTGCGGGCGAAGCCGGGCAAGAACCTCAGCCAGATGCACTACGCGCGGGCGGGCATCATCACGCCAGAGATGGAATATGTCGCCGAGCGCGAGAATCTCGGCCGCGCGGCGCTGAAGGACGTCGACCGCGATGGCGGCCAGTCATGGGGCGCGGAAATCCCCGATTATGTCACCCCCGAATTCGTACGGGACGAAGTGGCGCGCGGGCGGGCGATCATCCCCTCCAACGTCAACCACCCTGAATGCGAGCCGATGGCGATCGGGCGCAATTTCCTGGTCAAGATCAACGCCAATATCGGCAATTCCGCCGTGGCGAGTGACGTGGCGAACGAGGTCGACAAGATGGTCTGGTCGATCCGCTGGGGCGCGGACACCGTCATGGACCTCAGCACAGGCCGCAACATCCACGACACGCGCGAATGGATCATCCGCAACAGCCCCGTCCCCATTGGCACCGTGCCGATCTACCAGGCGCTGGAAAAGGTCGGCGGGATTGCCGAAGACCTCACCTGGGAAATCTTCCGCGACACGCTGATCGAACAGGCCGAACAGGGCGTCGACTATTTCACCATCCACGCCGGCGTGCGCCTGCCCTATGTCCCGATGACCGCCAAGCGCGTGACCGGCATCGTGTCGCGCGGCGGATCGATCATGGCGAAATGGTGCCTCTCCCACCACAAGGAGAGCTTCCTCTACGAGAAGTTCGACGAGATCACCGAGATCTGCAAGGCCTACGACATTGCCTATTCGCTGGGCGACGGCCTGCGCCCCGGCTCCATCGCCGACGCCAATGACGAGGCGCAGTTTGCCGAGCTCTACACGCTGGGCGAGCTGACCAAGCGCGCCTGGGAGCAGGACGTGCAGGTGATGATCGAAGGCCCCGGCCACGTGCCGATGCACAAGATCAAGGAGAATATGGACAAGCAGCTGGAGGCGTGCGGCGAAGCGCCCTTCTACACGCTCGGCCCGCTCGTCACCGATATCGCGCCGGGATACGACCACATCACCAGCGGCATCGGCGCGGCGCAGATCGGCTGGTACGGCACCGCGATGCTCTGCTACGTCACGCCCAAGGAACATCTCGGCCTGCCCGACCGTGACGATGTGAAAGTGGGCGTGGTGACCTACAAGCTAGCAGCCCACGCCGCCGACCTCGCCAAGGGCCACCCGGCCGCCAAGGTCCGCGACGACGCGCTGTCCAAGGCCCGCTTCGAATTCCGCTGGCGCGACCAGTTCAACCTGTCACTGGACCCCGACACGGCCGAGCAATATCACGACCAGACCCTCCCGGCAGAAGGCGCCAAGACCGCCCACTTCTGCTCCATGTGCGGCCCCAAATTCTGCTCGATGAAGATCACGCAGGAAGTGCGCGACTTCGCGGCGAAGCAGAACTCGGACAGCTATCTCGCGAGCGAAAACATCAAACGCGAGACCCCGCCCGAAGCGCGCGAGAACGCGGAAGAGGGGATGGAGGAGATGTCGCGGCGGTACAAAGAAGGCGGCGACCTCTACGTCCCCGCCGACGAGTGAGCAGCCGCGCGGACATGGAGGCCGCGCTTAAGGCGCATGTCTTACCGAAACTGCGTGCGCTCGGCTTCGCCGGCTCCATGCCGCATTTCCGCCGCAGCCGCAGCGGGGCGGTGGACCTGCTCTGCTTCCAGTATCGCTCGGGCGGAGGCAGTTTCGTCGTGGAGATCGGCCGCGTGGCGGAAGACGGCTTCGACTTCCACGGCAAGCACATCCCCGCCGCGAAAGCGAAAGTCTCGCATACGAGGGAACGACACCGCCTCGGCTCCGAACTGCGCGTGAACTGGGGCGATCACTGGTACGCCTTCGCCGACCGCGATGCCGACGAGGTAGCGAAGGAAGTGTCCGCAGAACTCGACCGCGACGAAGTCTGGGCGCTCGTCGACCGGCTGGCTGTACTGGGCGATGGAAGCAAGGGCTGATGCCTGCGGTACGCGTCGGGGCGCGCGTGTGTGCGTTGTCCGATGAGCGAGAAGTTGGATTTGCCGAAGGAGTGAGGGCGTTGCGCGAATTGCATTCTTGGCCAAGCTCGCCTAAATCACGGCAAACAATTATTGGAGTGAGCAGTGTCTGAGGGCAAGGCGACAACCGAAACCGAAGTTCGGTTCCATTATCAAAAATCCCCTTTATACAGGACGATCCATGCAGACGGCGCAACCGCGAGTTCGACGCCAAAAGGCTACGCTGCGCTGACGTTCTATAATGAAAGAGGTGTCATACCCAAGGTCACGTCCCGGCCCATTTTGGATAGCGGTGATGGCCCGGAAGTCACTCTCGGCCAGGAAGTGGTCATTGAAAGCCTCGACGGAGTTATGAGGCAACTCGAAACTACTGTGATGCTCGATCCTGAGATGATCCAAGAACTTGCTGGCCTATTACAGAGGATGGCTGATAATCTTAATGGCCGCATTGAGAGTTCGGAGGAGGAGCGGGAATGACAGCCACTTTATCTCAGCCTTATGCGACTAGTGCGCCAACCGTCGATGTAAACCGTTGGCGTTCCATCACAGAACCAATGGAAATTCGTCGGAGTCCGATTGCGCGTCACGACCTGCTTTTGCCTACGATCAAAGCTCATAGGGTAGTTTCGATAAGCGTCTTTCCTGCGCAAGCTGGCGTCATCGATGGTTCGAGGCATACGAAATTGATTAAAGGTACGAAATCTGTCGATCGCGCTCGTACTTTGGCATCAGTGTCATCTAGAGACGATAGCAAGTCGAAGATCGTCGGGGGCGCCGTGCTCGTGGCTTTTGTCGTAGCCGCCGCAGCAATGGTGCTGGGAAGTTCTGTAATGGCGGCTCTGGCTGCAGTGCTGCTTGCCTTTGCTCTGCTTGTCAATTGACCGATAGCTTGCATTGGACGTGGGGGACTTTCTCAAACCGATCGGGGACTTAGTCCAACGTTTGCCATTCCGCATGCGGAAAGGTTTCAGTGGAGCCTTACTACTTGTCGCGCTCTCACACCTTAATGGTCCCACGCCCGACCATATTGAGTGGTATCTCGATGCTTTCTTCAATGTCAGCGCGGGTTTGGCGAGCCTCTACGGAGCGATCGGTATCGTCACTGACAGGCGGTACGACAGGAATGATGATGGCGGCGATGAACCTCATCACGAAGAATAAGAGTAGCTGATTTGATGGTCTTTGGTGGTTAAAATCTGAGCACCATCTTCCATGTCTAACCCGCCGAAACCAACCTCTCAACCAGCGCCCTGAGTTCGCTCGGCATGGAGTGTCCGCAGGCGTTCTCGATCAGCCAGCTTTGCGACCGAACTGCTCGATCGGGCCGGAGCCCATGCCCGCCGGGACCAGCTTGTCGACCAGCGCCCGCAATTCGCTCGGCGTCGTGTGCCCCGCCACCACTTCGTGGTAACCGATGCCTGCTTTGCGCAGCGCCTCTTTCTTCACGGCATCGCGTGCGGCGGCGTTGCCTCGGTGGTGACCCTTACCCTGATATTCGATGGCATGAACGACGCGGCAATTTTCGTCCATTAGAGCGAAATCGACGCGTTTGGAATTGACGCATCCATAGGCCTCGCGGTCCGGCGAGGCGAGGAATTCGCCCAGCGAAACCTGGGCCATCACTTGCCAGCGCGGATTGCGCCCGATCACTGCATCGTCCAGCGCCTTGAACACAGAGGCTTCAGGGCGATTGAGAAGCGGGCGGGGCTTGAAGTCCGCCCCCATCACGATTTCGAGCTGGTCAGCGGCGTTTGTAAGTTTAGACGACTTTTTGCCGTTCCATCCGCGATTGCCGCCTTTGCGATAATTGGCCGAGCGGCCGCGACCGCCTTTCTTCTTTCCCGCCTTGCTCCATTCGGTGACGAAGAAAACGATGAGCGCCATTACGCCGACGAAAATGACTTCTTTGGACATTGCGCCAGCGAAAAGTGTTTCAAACATGTGAGGCTCCCCTCAAGCCAAGATTGGATTGCGCAGCCTATCTATCGGGAAATCCTTTTGACTTTCCTACTTCGCCAGATCGGCCTTACTCCGCCCCAACCCCACCAACACCCGGTCCAGCGCATGCAGGAAGTTCGACCGGTCCGCCTTGCTGAACGGCGGCGGGCCGCCTCCCGCTCCGTCCATCCCGGCGCGCAGGTCTTCCATGATCGCGCGGGTGGCGATGGCGCTGCCGATGCTCGCGGCGTCGAATTCGCGGCCGTCGTGGCGCAGCACCACGGCGCCTGCTTTCAAGCAGCGCTCGGCGAGGAGGATGTCGGCGGTGATCACCACGCTGCGCTCGCCTGCATTCTCGGCAATCCAGTCGTCTGCGGCGTCGAAGCCGTCGCCGACCACCACGCGCTTCACCCGCTCGCTCACCGGCACGCGGAAGGGGCTGTTGCTGACCACGCGGACATGCGCCTTGTGGCGCGCGGCGACGCGGTAGATTTCCTCTTTCACCGGGCAGGCATCGGCATCGACGAGTATGGTTGGCGCGGTCATGGCCCGCTCGCTAGCGCAAGGGGGCGGCGCGGCAAAACTTTCCTACATGCCTCCAACTATGCCTCATCCTGCCGGATGACACAGCACACATCACACCAAACCGCGCCCGCCCCTCGCTGGACCGGCGCCAAGGCCACCACTTTCCTCAAGGAGCTTGCCGTTCACGGCAATGTCTCGCGCGCGGCGCGAACCGTGGGGATGAGCCGCAAATCGGCCTATCGCCTGCGCGCTCGCGCACCAACATTCGCGCAAGGGTGGAACATGGCGATGGCGGATGCGGCGATGATGCGGGAGGTGGAGCGGCTGCGCGCGCACGCGCCGCACCCGTTGCTCGACCCGCGCCCGCTGCCGCCCGCGCGGCCTCCGAAACAGGGTGACAGGCAGGGGCTGTAAGGGTGACACTTCGCCGCGCCAAAGGTCACAGGTTTTTCGCCGGTCGGGTGACAGATCGGGAGGGCAAAGGTCACGCTTTCGGCCCGCATGGTCACGGTTTTCGGACGGAAGGTCACACTATCGGCCTGCAAGGGTCACAAATGCGCGTTTTTCGCTCTGGACACTGTGCCACTTGTAACACCCTTTGGCTTGCCAAGCCGCATCCGCGGCTTCGTCCTCGGTGCTGTTCCCTCCGCTACGCTGCGGGGCACCTCCGGGCGGCCAGTCGGCCTTGCCTCGCGCCGCTGGTGCGCTTCGGATCGGGTCGCCGATTGTGGGGACGCCTGGCGGAACCGGAGGGCCTCTCCCGCCGTTTCAGGCAGACACGCAACACAGCCAGGAGGCTCCCCCAAATGCAGGTCCAGTTCAACACCGATCACACCGTCACCGGCGACCAGGACGTCGCCGCGCGGATCGAGGCCGCCGTGCGCGAACGGCTCGCCCGGTTCGAGGATCGGCTGACCCGGATCGAGATCCATGTGCGTGACGAGAACGGGGCCAAGCACGGGCCGGACGACAAGTCCTGCACGATCGAGGCGCGCCCGCGCGGCGGCAAGCCGATCGGCGTGACGGGCAAGGCCAGCAAAGTCGACGCTGCGGCGCGGCAGGCGGCCGGAACGCTCGCGCAGCGGCTGGAACGGCACTTCGGCAAGGAAGACAAGCACAAGCACGACCCCCGGCCCGAGAAGGTGCTGTAGGGAGAGGAAGACCTCCGAGCGAAGCGAGGCAAGGCCGAATGGCCGCCCGCAGGTGCCCCGCAGCGGAGCGGAGGGAACAGCGCCGAGGACGAGAGCGCGGAGGCGCTCGCATGAGACAAGCAGACTACCTCACTCCGGCGCGCTTCAACTCGGGCTTCAGCCGCCCCGTCAGCCAGAGCCACCACATGCGGAAGTCCGCAGCCAGGCTCCAGAGCGGGTAGGTGAAGGTGGCCGGGCGATTGCGCTCCACGGTGAAGTGGGCGAGCCAGGCGAAGAGGTAGCCCGCCACCGGCATGGCGAGCAGCCACCACAGCCGCCCGCTCGCCAGCGCGAACACGGCGACGGCCAAGACCAGCGTGGTGCCGATGTAGTGCAGCGCCCGCGTGCGCGGCCTGGAGTGCTCGCGCAGGTAGAAGGGCCAGAACTCGGCAAAGGTGGCGTAGCGCTGGGCCATGCGGGCTATGCTGCGGCAAAGCGCGGCGCGGCGCAAGGGCCTGAAACGAGGATCGCACCAGGCCTGGTGGCGCTGGTGCGATCTACCGCCATGCCTGGCGCTACCCGCTGTCCGGCGGGCTCGAGGACCGGGGATGGTCGGGCACCCGGTCCGCATGCATGGCTGCTTGGCGAAGGTGATGCGCCTCTATGCGCGATGACACCAGAGCGGTGGTGCGAAGCGTGTGCGGCGTGCGGCGGGCGGAACCGGGCGGGCGCAGGCGCGCTGATGGATGGTAGGAGACGCTCCATGATCCGTATCGCCATGCCCATCGCCGCCACCCTCGCGCTCACCGCCTGTGCGCAGACGCCGCCCGCCGAGAGCGCGCAAGACGATCCGCTGCTGGCCCAGTTGGACACGAGCCGCAGCTGCTTCATACAGAGGGAGGTGCGCGGCTACTCGGCAGCGCCCGACGCCGCCTATGGCCGACAGCGCATCTTCCTCGATACGGGGCTGGACGAACGCTTCGTGCTGGAAACGACGGGGCCGTGCCCGGAGCTCGACTTCAGCCTGCGCGCGGCGCTGTCGCAGCGCACCATCGGCAGCATCTGCACCGGCGATCTCGAAACGCTGATCGTGCCGTCGCGCATCGCCCAGGATTTCGGGCAGTGCCCGGTGCGGGTGCTGGGCCGCGTGCCGAAGGACTAGCCGCCCGGCGTGAGTTCGCCCTGCTCGCGGCCTTCCCACCAGGCGATGCGCTGCGGATTGACCTCGATCAGGACGAGGCCATCGGTGTCGAGGCCGTTCTCGAACCACTTCTCGAGCTCGTCGACCCAATGCTCTTCCATGACGTTGCGATCACGGATCAGCTTCGCCACGCCCTGCACCGAGCCGTAGAACTCGCCGTGGCTGTAGGTGGCACCGCATTGCGGGCTGCGCTTCAGATCGTCGTCTATGCGGCCATCGTCGGTGGCGAAATGAAAGGTGGTGCCATCGCCTTTCGAGACGTCGCCATTGTTGGACATCGGCCGGGCAGCGATTGCGGCATCGGGGCCCGTCTTGGTGACGAGCATGCAAACGTCGATGGATTTGAAGCGCTCGGCAATGTCGGCGATCGAGCGGGAGGATTTGGCATCGGACATGATAGCGCCTTTCGGTGATGGTCTGCAAAGCCAACCCGCGAATGTGGAGACCTGTTCCTAACCCGTGGGCAGGCCGACTATCTGCAACACATCGGGAATCGCCTTACGGACGCGGAAGAAGCCCGCGCGGGCCTGCGGGAATGTCTGACGCTGAAGATCAGGCAGAAACTGGGTCAGCCGGCCATCGTCAGCGAGCGGTAATAAGTCCGGCCAGAGTGCATCGCGGGTCCAGCCTGTCGGGAGGAAGGGCATAACGAGCCTCGTCGCCCCCGCAGCGCGCAAAATGTCGCCCAGCTGACCTTCGGTGTCCCATTCGGCTGCTTCGCATCCGAAAGCGGTACGCGCTGCCGCCATTCCGTTGCGTACTGCGCCGAGTGCGAAATTGCGTGCGTGCTCGCCGACGGGGCGGAGAGACCGCGCATCGGGCCGCGCCGCGCCGACGATCAGCGATGGTGGAGCGGCCAATCCCAGCGGCTCGTGGCTCGCGGCTTCATCGTGGAGGAGCAGCGCGTAGGGCTCGTGCAGTTCGCTCTGGCCGAGCGGTTCCGGGAGGTCGAGATCGGTGCGCTGGTGCTCTGTGTCCTCATCCAGCGCCTGTGCTTCGTCGGCAAGACCATCCGCTGCGAACGGGCCGTCCGGATGCTCGGCGGTGTAGCGCGCAATGTTGCCCGCCCGCGCAAGATAGGTCTTGCCCTTGGTGTGCAGCCCGGCGACCCAGCGCCAGCTCAACGTGTTGGAAGCCGCATCGCCATCCATCAGATGGCGCAGGAAGAAGTCCGCGCCCAAGTGCCAGTTCAGCTTCAGCGTGAAGATCCAGATGCTGGCGAACCACATCCGCGCGTGATTGTGCAGGTAGCCTGTCTCCGCCAATTCGCGCGCCCAATGATCGAACGCTTCAATCCCCGTGCGGCCCTCTATCGCCTCCCGATATGCCGTCGCGACGCCGGAATTCGCGTCCAGATCGCGAAAGGCTGCATCGCGACCCTCGCAATAGGCGCGCCAGATCGATGGGTGCTGTTCGAGATAGCCTTTGAAATAGACGCGCCAGAACACTTCGCTGATGAACTTTTCCGCACTTCCGCGCGGGTGCTGCGCCAAGACGCCTTCGAGCACCTCGTGTTCGGAAATCAGGCCGGCATGCAGCCAGGGCGAGAGCTGCGAGACGTTGTCGCGCCCTTCGCCACGATCGTGATTGCGCGTGTCGGCGTATTGCCGGGCGGCGCGCGGCACGAAGGAGTCGAGGCGGGCAAGCCCGGCGCTGCGAGAGGGATCATGCTGCATGTGGAAGCAATGAGGGGATCGGTCCCATGGTTCCTTGCGAAACTTTGGGTGACAGTGGTTCGGCATTTATGAGACGCGACACAATGTGACGAAAAACGACTAGGGTGCGACGGAAACTGCGACAATCTGGCGATTCCACGGTCTTTAGGCCATAATCCTGCCATAATTGGAACAAGTGGCCATGCGCCCCGTTGATATGGCGAACGGGCGGTCGAAACAGGGCCGCGGCATGCGGCCAGCCGTTCGCCAGTATGAATTGCAAGGATACCCTCATGAAGAAGTTCACAATCGCGCTTGCCTCTGCCGCCAGTCTCGCTCTGGTCGCTTGCGGCGACACCGCCACCGAAGACACCACGATGGATGACGAGGCCACCATGGCCGATGGTACGTCGGTAGACGAAAACCAGCCGGGTACGATCGTAGAAGTTGCACAGGGGAACGGAGATTTTTCGACCCTCGTGAGCGCCGTCCAGACCGCTGAACTCGGCGAAACGCTGTCGGGCGAAGGGCCTTACACTGTTTTCGCGCCCACCAATTCCGCTTTCGAAGCGGTCGATCCGGCAACGATGGAACAGTTGATGAGCGAAGAAGGTCGCGAGCAACTCACCGGCATTCTGACCTATCATGTCGTGGAAGGCGAGACGAACGCCGAAGCGCTGACGCAGGCCATTACCGAGGCGGGTGAAGGTGGCTACACGATTACCACCGTCAACGGTGCGGAACTGACTGCAACCGTCGATGGCGGAAACGTCATTCTGACCGATGCGGCCGGCAATACCGCTACTGTCGTTCAGACGGATGTGGACGCCTCCAATGGCATCATCCACGCCATCGATTCGGTGCTCATGCCGCAGTAACGCGCGAGCACTTCGAGGAAAGTAAGGGCGGGCCCAGCAGGTCCGCCCTTTTCTTATGCGCTCAAGACATCGCGACTATTGCGTGAGGATAGCTTCGACTTCGATGGTGCGTGCGCGCGAGGCCGCTTGCTCTCGCGGCGCAGATTGTCGGGCCGCACCTTCGCTTTGCATGGCGGCACGCTCGCGCATGGCCTGCCGTTCCATCGCCGCATAATTCGCAATCTGCGGTTCACGCGCGGGCGAGGGTGCCTGCACTGCGCGCCGGTCGGCAGGATCGATGCGCGGCTGCTGGGCGTTGAGCATTACGGCCTGACGGCTCGGATCTTCCAAGGCGGCCAGTTCAGCGTCGATTGCCGCCATCTCCGCTTCGGAAGCTGCATCGTACGCATCGATGCGTACCGCTCGCTCCGCATAGCGACCCCTCCAGGCCAGTTCCTCGACTTCGACGCGCCCTTCAGGCGTTTCCATCGCGTAATGATCGGGCATCCGGTCGCGCGTTTGCGGAGCGGCATCGACGATCTCGATGGGTTCGCCGTCGGGAAGCGATGCTGAAATATCTGCATCCTCGACGATGATCGGATCCGTGCCGATATTGGAGCCTGCCAGTGCGCCTGCGACGGGCACAATTACGGCGGCGCCCAGAATCCAGGGCGAGACTTTCATATCCGTACTCCGGTTCTGAACTGCGTTTGCATTTTCAACGCCTTGCCGTGGCGGCAGGTTCCGGGAGCGCGGACCTTAAGGCCGGCTGGCCAAAGGCGTTTTGCGGCGCTAGCGGGATCAACCGATGAGCAATTTACCTCCTCTTGCGAAATGGCTCGGCCTTGCAGGCCTGCTGCCGCAACTCGCCTGCGTCGTCGCCGTCTGGTTCGGCGGAGCGGAATGGCGCTGGACAGGTCTGGCGGTGGGCTGGGCCTATGCGGCGCTGATCTTCACGTTCCTCGGCGGCATGTGGTGGGGCCTCGCCGCTGGCTCCCCCGACGAAGCGCGACGTGCGCCTGCCTGGATCTGGATCGCTGCGATCACGCCAAGCATGATCGCACTTGCGACTTATTTGCCATGGGTGTTCGGCCAGACCTGGCCGGGGCCGTCGCTGATTGTGCTCGGCGTGGGCATCTTGTTGAGCCCGCTGGTCGATGCGCGAATGGCGACCATTCGGCCCGGCTGGTGGATGCGGCTGCGCGTGCCGTTGTCACTTGGCTTGGGGCTGGCGACGCTCGCCCTGGCAGCGGCGTGAAGGAGGCGAAAATGCGATCCAGTCCGACCTTGGTGATGCTGGCCTTTTTGACTCTTTCCGCCTGTTCGGGCGGCGCAGACACCGTCCCTGGCGATACGGACGACATGTCGCCCTATGGCGGGATTGCAGAAGATGCGACGATCCGCATCGCCGGGAACGAGCCGTTCTGGGGCGGTACGATCGCCGATGGCACGCTGACCTGGACCACGCCGGAGGACATGGACGGCGCGGCCGTGCCGGTGGATCGCTTCGCCGGTCGCGGCGGGGTCTCGTTTAGCGGGATGATCGAAGGCCGGTCCATCGATATCGCCATTACGCCTGGCGAATGCTCCGACACGATGAGCGACCGGCGTTATCCCTTCCACGCAAGCGTCGCGCTCGGCCGCGAGACGTTGAGCGGCTGCGCCTGGCGCGAAGGCATTGACGAATTGGGCGAGCCATAGCGGCCCGCCCGGTACACCGTCAGAACAGGCCGGGCACTTCGTGCTGGGCGGGAGTGCGCTCGTCGAGGCGCGGCGTCAGTACGCCGCTATCGATCACCGATTGCGTGCCTGCCGTGCCCACCGAGATCGACGTGCAGCTGCGGCCGGCCAGATAATCGAGCGCCGTCGCCGTCATCTGCTCGCGCGGATCTCCCATCTGGAAGGAGATGTCGTCATTGGCGCGGCAGGAATTAGGCACCGTCGCCGCCAGTCCGCGGAAATATTCACCATTGCCGTTGGCGTTTTCCAGCTGGATGGTGACGGCGCGGAAACGGTCGTCGCAATCGCCATCGGTCAGATCGAATGCCGATTGTCCCACTGGCTTGCCGAAGGTGTTTTCACCGATCAGCGCCACTTCCGTCCATGGCTGCATGCCATTGAGAACCATTTCACTGGCAGAGGCCGTGGAGCCCGTGCCGATGAAGGCGATCTTTGTCGGTCGGATGGAATTGCTGGTCGGGGCGAAGCGAGAAATGCTGTTACGGCTCGACTTCGATTCTCGCCACGCGACTTCGTTGAAGATTTCGCCGGACAGGTCGACACCCATCAGGTCACCCATCAATTCCGCGATGCTGATGCGGCCACCGCCATTGTACCGAAAGTCGATGATCAGCTCGCTTACGCCCGCCGCACGGAAATCGGCAAAGGCGGCGCGGAGGTCGGGATCGG
Source organism: Aurantiacibacter aquimixticola (assembly GCF_003605475.1). Taxonomy (NCBI): domain Bacteria; kingdom Pseudomonadati; phylum Pseudomonadota; class Alphaproteobacteria; order Sphingomonadales; family Erythrobacteraceae; genus Aurantiacibacter; species Aurantiacibacter aquimixticola. The sequence goes on from NZ_RAHX01000001.1 coordinate 2,371,425, forward strand.
CAGACTCGACCGAGAAGGTCCGCAGGTTGAGATACCCGACCTGCTTGCCGCCATCATTGATGATTTGCGCGCCATAGCGATCGGAAACCGGATCAAGCGCGTAGTCGGTCTTGCTTACTGTGACCTCGCGCTCGACGTCATCCTGGTCCCGCACTCGCAGCACGCGCGACACGCCGGCATTGCTCGGACCGAGGGCGTCGGAGACAGCGCGCGGCCCGCCGGTCGCCATCAGCGAATTGACGGTCTGCAAGCTGGACGAGGATGTCCCGATGGCCAGCAATTCCGATCCGCGATCGATATTCGCGCCGAGTGCAGCCGTTCCTTCGAAGGTCTCGATCACGAAGACGCGGCGGTTGGGTGTGTCGTAGCCGAGGCGGAAGCCAAAGCCTGCCGTCCCGCCGGTCTCGAAGAATTCCTCCTCTTCCGTCTTCGAAGTGACGTAAGTGAAGAAGCGATCCTTCTCCTGCGCACGCGCCGGGGCTACCAGCGCGTCGATATAGTCCTGCAAGTCGTTGAAGGACGACTGGTTCACGCTGGTGTCGAGAAGATCGGGGAAGAGATACCACTCGTTCAGCACGCCGAGGACAAAGTCCTTGCGATCCGCGAGGGCGCATCCAGCTGTGCCTCCGCTGCCGCCACCACCGCTTGTCGGCTGTGGAGTGGGGCTGGAGCCACCACCACCGCAGGAAGCGAGCATTGCAGCGCAGGCGAGCGTCAGAGCGGTCTTCGAAGTGCGCATAAAATATCGTCTTTTCAGGTAGGTTTGCGAACCGATTGAACACTTATCCTATCGCCGGGAGCGTCGACACGCAAGTGCGGCCCATGGTCCCTGTCTGCTCACGGACATGGCAGGCACATTCCTTCGACAGGCTGAACGCGGCAGCCGCTTGCAATCGCACCGGCCACACGGCACAGCATTCGCAACCTATCCGTAAATGCGTCGTTTCGGCGCTTGATCGTACAAGAGGAAACCGATGCCCGACACCGCACCAGACTGGCTTGCCAAGGCGCTCGGCAAGGATGCCGAAAAGCTCGGCCCCGGTCATGCGAAACTCGTCGCCGCCAGCCTCGGCTCGGCTGAAATCATCGGCAAGGGCGGTCTCGCCATCTCCTCAGCCGCCTTTCGCGATCGCGGCGAGCTCGATCCCTGCTTTACTGCGGACGAGGAAGATGCCGTTGCGCCGCCGGTCGAATGGACATCGCCGCCGCCCGGGACACAGGAATTGGTTTTGATCGTCGAGGATGCCGATTTCCAGACCGGTGAGCCCTTCTGCCATTGGCTCGTCTGGGGCCTTCCGGCGCAGAAGGGACAGATACTGGAGGGTGAGGCGCCTCCGCGTGTCGGCAAGAACGCGTTCGGCAACTCCGAATGGCTGCTGCCGGACCCGCCGACGGGCGATAAACCGCACGATTACGTCTTCCAGCTCTTCGCGCTCGACCTGCCACTCACCCTCATGCCGGGGGCGAGCCGGGAAGAGCTCGTCGCCGCAATGGAAGGCCATGTGACCGCTCTGGCCTTGATTACAGCGACTTACGCCCGCGAAGAAGGCGGGGATTACGACTGGGACGATAGCGACGACGACAACTGACCGGTGCTATGCCGAAAACCGGCATTTTCGACTGAAAGGAATATGAATATGGCTGCCAAGAACAATGCGCTCAACAAGCCGGTGACCCTGTCGCCGCAGCTGGAGAACGTCGTCGGCAAGGGTCCGATGACCCGCGCGCAGGTGACCAGCAAGGTGTGGGATCACATCAAGGCCAACAACCTGCAGGATTCCAAGGACAAGCGGATGATCAACCCGGACGACAAGCTGGGCGCGGTGATCGGCAAAGAGCAGATCTCCATGTTCAAGATGACGGGTGCCGTCTCCAAGCACATGAGCTGATCGCTCTTTCGAGCTTTATTTCTGGCGGGCGGGCGGCTTTCGGGCCTCCCGCCCGCTTTTGTTTCAGCGCGGCACTCGCGCGAATGGCCAGTCGATTGTTAGGCTGGTCCAGAGCGCCAGCCAGATGAGCACAGGCTGCGCCACCATTCGCGGGACATGATAGGCCAGGCCCCATCCGCCATCTTCGCGCGCGGCATCCATAAGCAGATGGTTCACATTGGCGGGCCAGACGCACAGCGCGTAAAGCGCCAGCCCGATACCGCCCGCCTGCATGAGCCGACGGGAGTAAGGCTGGGCGAGGGCCGCCGCGCCGAGAATCTCGGCGATGCCGGTCAGCAGCACGGCCTGTTCGGGCCACGGCACCCAGCCCGGCGTAATCTTCAGAAACGGTTCGGGATCCACAAGGTGACGATAGCCGGCAAGGGCATAAAAAGCTGCGAGAAGGTACCGCAAGGCCGATCGGATCATCGGACTTGCCCGATGCGGTAAGGACCGATTGGCGCGTCTTTCGGCCGCCCTTTCCAGCTCAGGGAAACGCGACCGTTGGCCGCCAGTTTGCGGACGGCATCGTGAATACCGGGCATATGCGAACGCCAGTCACCGTCCAGTCCAGCCAGATGGCGCGCCGCTTCGCTCGGGCAAATCGTTTTTCTCGGACCGCGATCCTGCAATAGCGCCAGGATCGCGCGCTCGGCCTCGCTCATCCTGCCAGCCGTTTCGAAGTCGCCGGATCGCGTTTACCGCCGAAAAAGCCGTGCAGGACGCGGCCGAAGCGCTCGTCGGTGGGCGCGACGGTCTCGAAAAGCGTCATGGAGCTGCGAAGCTTGAGCGCGCCGGCAGGACCGAAAATGCCGGTTGCAGTCTTTCGACCCGCCCATTCGAGCACAGCGTCGGCGCTCTCCCGCAGCCTTTTTCCGAGTATGTCGTGAGAGACATACGCTGCTGCCTCATTCGGGTCTGCGATGGCATAGGTCCGCGCATTCTCGCTGCGGCCCAAGCCGACGATTTGCGGGAAGACATACCACATCCAGTGGCTGCGCTTTTCGCCCTGCTGCCATTCCGCGAGGGCGGTGTCGTAAATCCCTGCCTGCGCACGCACGAAGCGGGCGAGGTCGTGGCGGTCAGTCATCCTTCAGCGGATCGTGACCCCAGTTCATCAGGGAATAGCGCCAGTCGGTATCTTCGACATCGCCATCGGGCCGCTGGGCAAGGTGACGACTGATGTAGTTGGTGACCTTGTTCATATGCTCGAACTGGTCTTCGGTCAGTTCGTCCTTGTTCGTGCGCTTGATCTCCACGATGCGGCGGCCGGACTTGTGTCCGGTGCTCTCGCCATCGTCGCTATCGCCGACAGACTTGGACTCTTCGGTCTCGAGCCATTCCTCGAGTTCTTTCGGCTGCATGTTCACGCAGTCGTAGAACTCGTCGTAGATCTCATCTTTCTCGTTCCGGTCCATCTTGTCCGCTCAATCGTCGCCATCGACGGTGTCGGGCAAATCTTCGCGATCGGTCGAGGCCATCTTTTCGAGCTCGTCTTCCGACATGCTTTCATACATCTGCTTGGAAGCGCCTTGCAGGTCCGATTTGTCCTGCTCCCCGCGCTTGGCCGCCAGCGCTGCGCCGGCGGCCTGTTGCTGGGCCTTGCTCTTCGCTTCGGGCATCAGTCCTTGTCCCAGTCGGACAATTCGGAGCCGCGCTTCAACACTTCGTCGCCATCGTCCTGCTTGATCAGGTAGGCGGGATTGTCCTCGTCGCCTTCCTTCGTGACCTCCGTGCCTTGCAATGTCCTGGTCACTTCGCGCTCGAAGCGTTCCTTGATCTGGCCATGGCCTTCGCCATTGCCCCAGTTCCATTTGACGTACTGGTCGGTTTGATAGCTGTTGGAATCGCTCATGACGGGCTCCTATTCGTTTTCGATTATGTCCAGCCCGTCCTGCATTTCGTCGTCAGCGGCATCGAGATCGGCAGGATCGTTGTCGCTATCGGTCAACACCGGGTCGATCGAGCTTTCGCCGTCGACGGAATCGCGGTTGCCCGACATCGTGATCTCTTCCTCGACATCGCCCTGCGAAAGCGCGCCGAAAATCCAGATGAAGGAAAGAAATGCGATGGCGGCAAGCAGGCTGATCCCGAGAACCCAGCGCACCACGCCTTCCTTGGAAGCGCCCGTGGCCTCATCGTCCTCGATATGGATTTCGTCGCCCTTCTTGTAACTCATCGCTATTTCCGCCTTTGCCTTACGTTACGATCCTTGATTGTCGATACGGGCCGGGCTGGGGAAAGTTCCGCAAACCCGCCCGAATGCTGGGATACAGCGCTAGTCGCGCAGCAATTCGTTGATGCCTGTCTTCGAGCGGGTCTGCGCGTCCACCGTTTTGACGATCACCGCGCAATACAGGCTCGGCCCCGGCGAGCCGTCGGGAAGCGGCTTGCCGGGCAGCGCACCAGGGACGACGACCGCGTAGGGCGGCACTTCGCCGCGACGCACTTCGCCGGTCTGCCGGTCCACGATCTTGGTCGATGCGCCGAGATAGACGCCCATGGACAGCACCGCGCCTTCGCCTACGCGCACACCCTCGGCCACTTCGCTACGCGCGCCGATGAACGCCCTGTCGCCAATGATTACCGGATCCGCCTGCAATGGTTCGAGCACGCCGCCAATGCCCGCACCGCCGGAAATGTGCACGTTCCTGCCAATCTGTGCGCAGCTTCCAACAGTTGCCCAGGTGTCGACCATCGTGCCTTCATCGACATGGGCGCCGATATTCACAAAGCTGGGCATCAGCACCGTATTGCGCGCGATGTAGCTGCCCTGGCGCGCCACCGCACCCGGCACCACGCGGAAACCGGCCTGGCGGAAACGTGCTTCGTCCCAACCTTCGAATTTGGAGGGCACCTTGTCGAAGGCAGGCTGCCCGGCAGAGCCACCTTCCATCACGCGGTTGTCGTTGAGGCGGAAAGACAGCAGGACGGCCTTCTTCAGCCATTGATTGACTTTCCAGCCGCCTTGGCCATCCGGCTCCGCGACGCGTTCTTCGCCGCTGTCCAGCAGGGCGAGCGCCTGGTCCACGAGATTGCGGACTTCGGTGCTGTCCGGCGTGACGTCGCCGCGCGCTTCCCACGCCTGCTCGATACCGGAGATCAATTGGTCGGACATGCGGTCGCTCCCTTAATGCGCGATGGGTCGATGCGAGGGCGGCTAGCGCGCGCGGCGATGCGGCACAAGGCCGCTGCAACCATTGCCGATCTGGCTGGTTGGAAAGACTCGTTAAGCTAGGATTATGGAGAAGGTGGGCATACCCTTCGCAAAGAAGGGATCGCATTTGGGACGACGAGCGTACAGATCTGGAGGCAGAGCCTTGCGCTGCGGTGTGGCCGCGGCTGCGCTTGCTCTGGTGGCGGCATGCGGCGGTGGAGGCGGCGGGCCGATCGTCAGCCAGCCGCGTCCTGCGCCCGCCCCGACTCCAACGCCGACACCCACTCCGACGCCAACGCCAACGCCCACACCTACGCCGACTACGGCTGGCTTTCCGGTCCAGTCAGTTCCGTCGACATTCAACACACGCGAGTTCCGACGCTCGGACGGACCGGGCCAGCACAATGCGGCGAGCGCGTGGGCCGCGGGACATACGGGCGATGGCGTGACGATCGCCGTCATCGACACCGGCATCGACCCTGATAGCCGGGAATTCGGCGGTCGCATCTCGCCTGCCTCGAAAGACATCTTCGACAGCCGCCCGGTCGAAGGTCCGGATGATCACGGGACAAACGTTTCCATCGTCGCGGCTGCGGCGCGCAACGGCAATGGCATTCTGGGCATCGCTTACGATTCCACACTCCTAGCCATCCGCGCCGATCAGCCCGGAACCTGCGGCGGCGACAATCCCGAAGACCCGACGACGGACTGCCAGTTCTTCGATTCCGCCATCGCGCAATCGATCGACTACGCCGTGGCGAACGGCGCCAAAGTCGTGAACATCTCTCTCGGCGGTGAAGGCTTCATCACGAACCAACTGCGCAATTCGGTTCGCGCGGCGGTGGATGCAGGCGTCCTCATCGTCGTGGCGTCGGGCAATGACGGCCTGCCCCAGTTGCAGAATTTCGGGCGGACGATTGGCAATGCCGGCGATGGCGGCGTGCTTGTCATCGGGTCGGTCGACGAGAATTACGAGATTTCCGACTTCACCAATCGCGCCGGGTCCAACCAGCAATATTATCTGACCGCACGCGGAGAAACGATCTGCTGCGTCCAGCAGGATGGCGACATCTTCGTGGACGACGAAGGCTTCGTCTATCTGTTCTCCGGTACAAGCTTCGCCTCCCCGCAAGTGGCCGGGGCCGCCGCATTGCTGGCGCAGGCATTCCCCAATCTGACCGGTCGGGAGATTGCGGAGATCCTGCTCGAAAGCGCCTTCGATGCGGGCGATCCGGGATCAGATGCGGTGTTCGGGCGCGGCATTCTCGATATTGCGGCGGCGTTCCAGCCGATCGGTGCCACGGCGATTGCCGGGCAGCCGACCGCTTTCGCACTGGCCGACGGTGCGGGCATAGCTTCGCCTGCCATGGGCGACGCACTCACGCGCGTCTCGCTACCCACACTGATCACGGACCGCTATGCGCGCGCCTTCGAGACCGACCTTGGTGGCACGCTGCGCGGTGCTGACCAGCGCCCGCGCCTGCAGGGTGCCGTGGGCCAGTCGACTCGCGCTCTGTCCGGCAGCGCCGGCCCGGCGAGCGTCGCTTTCACTATCGATGCGACCGGGCGTGAGCCGCCGCGCGCGCAGGCCTTGCGGCTTAGCAGCGAAGATGCCGAAAGCGCGCGCGTCCTGGCGGCGCGGCTGGCGCTGAAATTGTCGCCCGAAACGCAATTTGCTTTCGGCTATCGCGACGGAGCGGACGGCATCGTCGCCGGATTGCAGGGCCAAGAGCGGCCCGCTTTCATGATTGCCGGTCGTGGCAGCCTCGATACGGGAATGCTGGCGGGCAGCGATGCGAGCGTGGCCTTGCGTCGTCAGCTCGGCCCCTGGGGTTTCACCGTCAGCGCGCAAACCGGCTCGACATGGACGGCGGGTGCCGTGCAGCGGGCAGCGCAATTGCGCGGGCAGCGGCTTGACGAGGACATGCGCAGCTTCGCTCTGGCGGCCGACCGCCGGTTCGGCGATTTCGATGCGGCGTTCGGCCTGAATTGGACGGCGGAGGACCGTACCCTGCTCGGCGCGCGCTTCCATGAAGGCTTCGGCCTTGCCGGAAGCGATACGCTGTTCGCCGATCTCGATATCGGCTGGCAGGCGGCGGAGCGGGTGCGGCTCGGCGCATCCTTGCGTCGCGGTTCGACGACGCTGCGTGATGCACCGCTCTTGGGCGAGGGTTCCGGGCTAACCAGCCTCGGCTGGAGTGTGGATGCCGAGCGCAGCGGCTTTGTTACGCGGGACGACACGATCGCCCTGCGCCTGTCCCAACCCTTGCGCGTCACGGAAGGCGCGCTCAATCTGCGCCTGCCGAGTAGTTACAGTTATGTGACCGAAGCGCCCGATGCATATGCAATCCGTTCGCTTGCTCTGTCTCCCGATGGGCGAGAACTTGTCGGCGAACTGGCCTGGCGCGGGCGGCTCTTCGGCGGCGGCGCGGCGGCGAGCCTGTTCTACCGCCACCAGCCCGGCCATTTTGTCGAAGCGCCAGCCGATGCAGGCGTGGCGCTGCGCTGGTCGCGCAGATTCTGATCAGGGCCGCATCAGGTCTCGGGTAAAATCGACGAGGCCAGTCTGGCGGGCGCGGCGCATGCGCTCTGCATTGAGGATCGTGCGGACCTTTTCAAAGCAATCGTCGATATCGTCATTCACGACCACGAAGTCGTAACCGTCCCAATGGCTTATTTCGCTGCGGGCCCGCGCCATCCGCCCCTCGATCACCGCATCGCTGTCCGTTCCCCGGCAGCGCAGCCGCTGCTCGAGCGCGGCGATGCTGGGCGGCAGGAGGAAGACGCGCACGACGTCCACTTCCATGCGCTGGTAAAGCTGCTGCGTGCCTTGCCAGTCGATATCGAACAGAAAATCTCGCCCGTCCTTGAGGCCGGCTTTGATATGCGACTTGGGCGTGCCGTAGTGGTTGCCGAAAACTTCGGCCCATTCGAGCAGTTCGCCATCCCCCACCATCTGGTGGAACGCGGCTTCGGACACGAAATGATAGTCTTTGCCATCGACTTCGCCCGGCCTGGGCGGGCGCGTCGTGACGGACACCGACATGGCGATCGCGCCGTCTTCGGCCAGTAGTCGGCGCGCAATCGTCGTCTTCCCCGCTCCGGAGGGTGACGAGAGGATGAACATGAGTCCGCGGCGGTGAAGGCTTTCCTGATCGGCCATGCGCGCTGTTGGCCCATCGGCAAGACCGAAATCAAGTGTTGCGTGATCGCCCCTAGATCGCCGAGTCGGGATCAGCCTGTTTTTCGAGCGTCTTCTGACCGGATCTGATCGCGGCGCGGCGGCCCTGGCTGCGATCGAACAGGGTCTTGGCAAGCAGGCCCGTCGATACCAGCAGGAAACCGGGCACCGACTTGGTTGCATATTTGGTGACGCCATAGGCGGCCACGGCATGGAGCAAAGAGCGATTCTCGACCGCATCCTTGGCGAAATCCTTGCCGTATTTACGGCCCAGCAAGGCCTTCTCGACCGTCTGGCGGGACAGCCGACCCACACCGCGTAGCAGGATATTGTAGATCAGCAGGTTGGTGGCGGGGTTCGGGCTGGGGCCCGGCATGGTCTCGGCGGAATCGTCGTTCATCGCATCGGCGATGCGATCGGTGAGATGATTGGCTTTCGGCATCGGCAGCGCCCCTCTTGCAGCGGGCGCGCGAAGGCGTCCGCCTATTTCTTGCGGCCGAAATCGACCGTGACGACATTGGAGCCGTCTTCACTGGTGGCAATGTCCGCCGCGCCGCCTTGTTCCGCTTCGGCGCTGCCGTCATTCTGCGCATCTTCGTGCTCGGCAGGCTCCGCGTCCTCGACAGCGGCCTGGAATTGTAGGCCGAAATCGACCGCGGGATCAACGAAAGCGGTGATGGCGGAAAAGGGGATCGAAAGCTTGGACGGGATCTGGTTGAAGCTGAGCCCCACCGAAAAGCCGGTGTCGGTGACGTTGAGATCCCAGAACTTGTTCTGCAGGACGATCGTCATCTCATCGGGGAAGCGTTCATGCAGCGTGGCGGGGATGTCCACGCCAGTCGCAGCGGTCTTGAACGTGATATAGAAATGGTGGCTGCCCGGCAGGGTCGCGCCGTTCTGTTCCACTTGGCGCAACACGCGGCCGACCACGGCGCGCAGCGCTTCCTGCACGATTTCGTCGTATGGGATCAGGCTGTCGGGCGTATCGTCGCTCATGCGGTTTAGGTGGCGCTGCGCGAAAGGCAGGTCAAGCGACAATCGGAGCGAAAGCGACGTTCTCCCACGCCTTTTGGCCGCTTGCGCCCTGCGACGGTCCGCCTATAGGCTCCTGCCATGCGCAAAGGCCGGATAGAGCGAAAGACCAAGGAAACCGATATTCTCGTCGAGGTCGATCTCGACGGGACGGGCAGCTACGATGTGTCGACGGGGATCGGCTTTCTCGATCACATGGTCGAGCAATTCAGCCGCCACTCGCTGATCGACGTGAAGCTGAAGGTGGATGGCGACCTGCATATCGACCAGCACCACACGACCGAGGACAGCGCCATCGCCCTGGGCCAGGCGCTGGCGGATGCTCTGGGCGACAAGGGCGGGATCGGCCGATATGGCGAAGCGCACTCGCCGATGGACGAGACGCTCGCGCGCGTCGTGCTCGATATCTCGGGACGGCCCTACCTCGTCTGGAAAGCGCGCTTCACGCAAGAAAAGCTGGGCGAGTGGGATACCGAGCTGATCGAGCACTGGTTCCATTCGGTTGCCCAGAGCGCCGGGCTGACGCTGCATTGTCAGGTGCTCTACGGCAGCAACAATCACCATATCTGCGAAGCGCTCTACAAGGGTTTCGCGCGCGCCATGCGTCAGGCTGTCGAGCTCGACCCGCGCAAAGGCGACGCCGTGCCGAGCACCAAGGGACAGCTCGGTGGTTGAGTGTTCGTTTCCCGCACGCCCATCCGGGCGCGCGTCCTCGCTAGACGGCCTTCGCTTTGCTGCGGCCCCGCTGCGGGCGGGCAGTCGCCCTTGCGGTTGCTGCGCATTCGTCGGGTCTAACGATGGTTAATCCCATTGCGCTGATCGATTACGGCGCAGGCAACCTTCATTCGGTTCACAACGCGCTGAAGGCGGTGGGTGCTTCGCCCGCGATTACCGCAGACCCGGACATGGTCGCCAAGGCCGAGCGGATCGTGATGCCCGGTGTCGGCTCCTTTCGCGCCTGCCGTGACGGGCTGATCGGCATTCCCGGCATGGTCGAGGCGCTCGAGCAGCGCGTGCTGCGCGACGGCGCACCCTTCCTCGGCATCTGCGTCGGCATGCAATTGCTCGCCACGCGCGGGCTGGAGCATGGCGAGACGCTTGGACTGGACTGGATCGGCGGCGAGGTGCGGAAGATAGAGCGCACCGATCCCGCCATCCGCGTGCCGCATATGGGCTGGAACGATGTCGCGCTCACACCGCATCACGGCGATCACCCGCTGGTGGAGGAGGGCGAGGCCTACTATCTCCATTCCTATCATTTCGTGCCCGATGAAGGCCGCGATGTCGCCGCCATGACCGATCACGGCGGCGGCCTCGTCGCGGCGGTCGCGCGGGACAATATCGCGGGTGTGCAATTCCACCCTGAAAAGAGCCAGGCCTTCGGGCTGGGCCTATTGCGACGTTTTCTGGAGTGGAAGCCGTGATCGTATTTCCCGCAATCGACCTCAAGGGCGGCGAAGTCGTGCGGCTTGCCGAAGGCGATATGGATCGTGCCACCGTTTATGGCGACGATCCCGCCGCGCAGGCCATGCTGTTTGCGGAGGCGGGGGCGCAGCATCTCCATGTGGTCGATCTGGACGGCGCGTTCGCGGGCGAGAGCCGCAACCGGGCGGCGGTAGAAGAGATCGTCGAGCGGTTTCCGGGCTACGTCCAGCTGGGCGGCGGCATCCGTGATGCGGCTGCGGTCGAAGGCTGGTTCAATCTCGGCGTCGCTCGGCTGGTGATCGGCTCTGCGGCGCTGAAGGACCCGCAATTCGTGAAGGACATGGCCAAGGCGTGGGAAGGCGGCATCGTCGTCGCGGTCGACGCGCGGGACGGCATGGTCGCCACCGAAGGCTGGGCCGAGGTGTCGGACGTGCCAGTGGAGGATATGGCCCGCCGGTTCGAGGATGCGGGTGTGGCAAGCCTGCTCTTCACCGATATCGGGCGCGACGGGCTGCTGAAAGGGTGCAATGTCGATGCAACGGTGGAGCTGGCGCGCAGCGTCGATATCCCGGTGATCGCCAGCGGCGGCGTGAAGGGGTTGGACGACATCCACATGCTGGCGCTGCAGGCCGACCAGGGCATCGAGGGCGTCATCACCGGCCGCGCGCTGTACGAAGGACGACTGGACCTGGCGACCGCGATCGCGATGGCAAACCGGTGACAATTGCCGATGCAGGCATTCTGGCGAGCGTCGTCATCATCGCGGTGGTTGTCGTCGATTGGCGGCGCGGTGTCACGGGCATCGGCAAGGCGCGGCTGACGAAGGAGCGCTCGCCGGACAAATTCTGGTATGCACTGGTGCTGTACATCAACATGGCGATTTTCCTGTTTTATGCCTCGGGGCAGCTGATGGCCGATGAAGCGCCTGTCGAAGCCGAAGCGCAGCGTGAGATGACCAAGGCATGAGCGGCTCGCTGCGTGCCTATGCCATGCCTGCGCTCGCTGGGGCGCTGATCGCCTTTCTTGTTCGGCTGATCTTCGGCGATCTGCAGATCGCGCTGATCGGAATGGTTGTATACACGGTCGTTCTCGGCGTGCTGGTGGTGCTAGCCAAGGCCTTGAAGTGGCAGGAGGCACCGCTCGCCTATGCCGCGATTTCCGCCATCGCCGTCACCGTCGCCTTCTTGCTGAGCCATTCGTCATGACCGTTCGCATCCGTGTCATCCCTTGCCTCGACGTTGCCGATGGGCGCGTGGTCAAGGGTGTCAATTTCGTCGATCTGAAGGATGCCGGCGATCCCGTCGAACAGGCGCAAGCCTATAGCGAGGCGGGCGCGGACGAGCTGTGCTTTCTCGACATTTCCGCAAGCCATGAAGGGCGCGGCACGCTGCTCGACATGGTTCGGCGGACGGCGGAGGTGTGCTTCATGCCGCTGACGGTGGGCGGCGGCGTGTCCAGCGTGGAGGATGCGCGCGCACTGCTGCTTGCCGGAGCTGACAAGGTCGCGGTCAATTCCGCAGCCGTTCGCCGTCCGGAAATCATGGCGGACATCGCCGACCGGATGGGCAGCCAGTGCGCTGTCGCGAGCGTGGACGCGCGGCGCGTGACCGATGGACGCTGGGAAATCTTTACCCATGGCGGACGCCGTGAAACCGGCATCGACGCGGTCGAGCATGCGGTTAGACTGGCTGAATTGGGCGCGGGCGAACTGCTCGTCACCAGCATGGATGGCGACGGGACGCAGGCGGGCTACGATCTCGAATTGACGCGCGCCATCGCCGATGCCGTAAGTGTCCCGGTGGTCGCCAGCGGCGGGGTCGGCACGCTGCATCACCTGGTGGACGGGGTTACGAAGGGCGGGGCGAGCGCGGTGCTGGCCGCCAGCATCTTCCATTTCGGCAGACACACCGTGGCGGAGGCACACGCTGCTTTGCGCGCAGCCGGATTGCCCGCGCGCGGCACCTGATCGGTCCCGCGCTGGGACAGCGGCGCGGCCGCGCTTGTGTGCACCTGCGAAAAGGCGGAGCGTCGCTTCCGTGTCCTTCGCCATCCTCACCGCCGCGCAAGTGCCCGAGGCATCCAGCCTGACGCTCTTCGCGCTGGGTGTCATCGGTGTGATCGTCGGGCGCGCGCTGGCTGGCCGCCGGTCCGATAGCGACGACTGAGCGCAAGCGCGCTTGACGCCGCGCGGCGGCTTCGGCCATTGCGGCCCGCGATGGACACGCTCTCCCGCCTTGAACAAACGATCGCCGCGCGCCGCGATGCATCGCCGAATACTAGCTATGTCGCGAAGCTCCAAGCCGCGGGCCTTCCGCAAATCGCGCAGAAGCTCGGCGAGGAAGCGACCGAGACCGTGATAGCGGCGCTTTCCGGCAGCCGGGAGGAGTTGACCAGAGAGGCGGCCGACCTGCTTTTCCACCTGCTCGTCCTGCTGGGCGCGAAGGACGTGACCCTGGCCGACGTGCTGGCGGAACTGGACCGGCGCGAAGGCGTCTCCGGTCTGGACGAAAAAGCCGCCCGTAATCCCCAAGGAATTGCCGAATGAGTGTCGACCCGACCAAACCTTATGACAGCGAGAACATCTTCGCGAAGATCCTGCGCGGCGAGATGCCGTGCAACAAGGTCTATGAGGACGACCACGCGCTCGCCTTTCACGACATCAATCCGCAGGCGCCGGTGCATATTCTGGTCATTCCCAAGGGCGAATATGTCAGCTGGGACGATTTCAGCGCCAAGGCATCCGATGCGGAAATGGCGGGCTATGTCCGCGCCATCGGTCATGTTGCACGCGAGCAGGGGCTGGTGGTGCGCGGCTTCCGGCTGCTGAGCAATGTCGGGCGCAATGGCGGGCAGGAAGTGCCGCATCTGCACGTCCACCTCTTCGGCGGAGGGCCGCTGGGGCCGATGCTGGCGCAGTAGGTCGTGAAAGCGACTCGCTTCGCCGCACAAGACTCTTTCCGCCGCCACCCGCCCACTGTAAGCGGCGGTTCATCGATGGACGCTCAGCTAAAACCACCCTCCGGCAAAATCGAAGGGTCGCGGCACCTTTATCCGGTGCGCGTCTTTTTCGAGGATACCGATCTGTCGGGCATCGCCTATCACGCCAATTACCTGAAATGGTGCGAGCGTGCCCGCAGCGATATTTTGCGGCTTCTCGGCATAGATCAACGCGCCGCCTTCGAAGGCGGGGAAGGCGTCTATGCCGTTTCCGAAGCGAATATCAAATGGCGTCGCCCGGCCAAGATGGACGATGTGCTGACGGTCGAAACCACCTGCTCCGCCGTACGCGCGGCGAGCGCTCATATGCACCAGACGATCCGGCGCGGCGAAGAAACGTTGGCCGAGGTCGATATCGTCGCCGCCTTTCTCTCCCCCGACGGTCGCCCGAAGCGCCAGCCTGCCGAATGGCGCGAAGCGTTCGATACCTTTGTGACGAAAGACCCTGAATGACCGGACCCCACCTGTTCCTCGCCGCAGCGGTAGCGCCTACTAGGCTCGACCCGATCGAGCTGTTCCTGCAGGCCGATATCGTCGTGCAGCTGGTGATCGTCGGGCTGGTGCTCGCGTCGATCTGGGTCTGGGCGATCATTTTCGGCTTCGGCGTCCGGATGAGCCGGCTTCGCAGCAAGAGCGCGGCGTTCGAGGACGAATTCTGGTCCAACAGCGATGTCGATGGACTGCTCGATGCGCGCCGCCGGAAGGACAACCCCTCCGCCCGCGTCGCTGCCGCCGGCATTCAGGAATTCCGCAGCAGTCACAAAGCGGGACTCAAGGATCCAGAAGCGGCCCGCGCCCGCGTCGCACAAGCGATGGATGGGCAGGTCGCGCTGGAGGCGGACACGCTCGCCAAGCGGTTGGGCTTTCTCGCCACCGTCGGTTCGGTCGCGCCGTTCGTGGGCCTGTTCGGCACGGTGTGGGGCATCATGAACAGCTTCTTCCAGATCGGCCTGCAGCAGAATTCTTCCCTCGCCGTGGTCGCGCCGGGCATTGCGGAAGCGCTGTTCGCCACCGCCATCGGCCTGTTCGCCGCCATCCCGGCGGTAATTGCCTACAACCGGCTGTCCGGTAAGGTGAACGCATTCGAGGCCGGGCTCGGGCTGTTTGCCGACAAGGTCCACGCGCAGATCAGCCGCGAGATGGAGAGCGTCTAGGTGGCGATGAATCTCGCCTCGTCGGGCGCGCGCCGAGGTCGCCGCGCTTCGCGCCGCGCGCCGATGGCGGAAATCAACGTCACGCCGTTCGTGGACGTGATGCTGGTGCTGCTCATCATCTTCATGGTCACCGCGCCGCTGCTGGCGAGCGGAGTGCCGGTGGACTTGCCGGAAAGCCGCGCCGACCCGCTCGATCAGGAACCGGACCAGATCACTGTCGCGATAGACCGCGAGGGCTTCGTCTATGTCGACGATACGCGGATAGAGCGCGGCGCGCTGCCTCAGGCGCTCGAATCTTTGGCCGGGCCGGAAGGCGCCCAGCGGCCAAGCGTGAACCTGCGTGCCGACCGGAATATCGACTGGGGCAGGGCGATGGCCGTGATGGGTGAACTGAACCGAGCGGGCTTCAGCCAGATATCACTGGTCACCACCGGTTCAGCCGAAGCGCCATAGCCCGGCCCGTTACGATGGCAGCACTCGCCACTCTCTCCACGGAAGAACGCGTCGGCATCGGCGCCGCGGTGATCGCGCATCTTGCGCTGGCGGCGGCGCTGGCTTGGCACGCGACGCGGGACATGGAGCCCGTCGCCCCTGTGGAGCGCGTCGAGGTAAGCCTCGCCACCGAGGTCAGCCTCGAATCCACTGCGCCCGACCCATCGGCGGAACCGGCTGCCAGTTTCGCGCCGGTGGTGACGGACCTGCCGTCACCGCCCGAGCAAAATATCGTATCGCCGCCCGTGCAGCCGCGTGTCGAGCGCCCCGTAGAACCCCGTCCTGACCCGCGGCCCACGGCCCGTTCAACCGCGCGCCCGACACCAGCGCCATCGCCCAGCAGCCGCGCCAGCGCGCGCCCGACGCCTGCACCTTCGCCGACGGCCAGCCGCCGTGCGGGTGGCAGCAGGCTGGGATCGGACTTCCTCGATGGATCGAGCACGGCTGACGGCAATCGCGGCCAGCCTGCGGCGACCTTCGGCGCGTCCGAGCGTGCTGCCCTCAACAGCGCCGTTACCCGGCAGCTGCGCCCGCATTGGAGCGCGCCCTCCGGCGTCGACGTCGACTTGCTTGTGACGGTCGTGTCGTGGCGGCTCAATCGTGACGGTTCGCTTTCCGGTTCTCCGCGCTGCGTCACACAGAGCGGGATCAACGATTCCAACCGCCCGCAGGCCGATCTGCACTGCGAACGCGCGCGCCGCGCGGTTCAGCTTGCCGCGCCTTTCAACCTGCCGGAACAATTCTACAGTCGCTGGGACGATCTCCAGTGGACTTTCGACCGAAGGCTTTAGACTCATGAAAACTTCCCTTTTCGCCATCGTCATCGCCGCGCTGCTGCCGTTATCGGCTGCCGCGCAGGACAGCGATCTCGATCCGAGCGCCGCAGGCTCCGGCCCCCAGGCGACCGAGACCGTATTTCAGGATGGGCAGGACGAAGGTCCGCTGACCGGCACCGTCACCGATGACAGCGCGTGGCAGGACACGGGCATCGCCATCGCGTCCTTCGCCACCAATCGCGACGTGCCGACGCCCGCCAATGCGAGCGGCACCGAGGCGCTCGGGCTGGAGCTGGCGCGTGTCGTTTACAACGATCTGCGCTTCAACGGTCTGTTTCGCCCGGTCGGCCCCGATGCCTTGCCGGAGCCGAGCTACGCCCAGATCACCGCGCCCGCCTGGAACACCTGGCGTGGGCGCAGCGCCGAAATGCTTGTCCACGGCTTCGTGCGCGCCAATGACGATGGCCGACTGACGGTCGGCTGCTATCTCTACGATGTCGCCTTGCAGAGCGAACTGGTGCGCGAAGGCTGGGTGGTCGCGCCGTCCGACTGGCGCCGGGCCGCGCATCGCTGCGCCGATCTCGTCTATTCGCGCCTGTCCGGCGAAAGCCCGTTCTTCGACAGCCGCATCGCCTATATCGCCGAGACCGGGCCGAAGGATAACCGCGTCAAGCGGCTTGCCATCATGGATAGCGACGGGGCGAACCATCGCTTCATCACCAATGGCCAGTCGACCGCGCTGACGCCGCGCTATTCGCCCGATTATTCGCGCATCGCCTATCTCAGCTATGTCGACGGCAATCCGCGCATCTACGTCTATCACATCGACAGCGGCCGCCAGACGCTGGTGACCGAAAGCGCCAATGCGACCTTCGCCCCGCGCTGGAGCCCGGATGGTCGCTACATCCTTTATTCGATGGCGGTTGGCGGCAACACCGACATCTACCGCGTCTCCGCGGCGGGCGGCGGCAGGCCGGAGCGCCTGACCGACAGCCCCAGTATCGAGGTCGGCGGCAGTTATTCGCCCGATGGCCGGCAGATCGTTTATGAAAGCGACGCTTCGGGCTCGCAGCAATGCTATGTGATGAACGCGGACGGTTCCGGCCAGCGGCGCATCAGCTTCTTCGGCGGGCGCTGCGCCACGCCCGAATGGTCTCCGCGCGGAGACCAAATCGCCTTCACCCGCATTGCAGGCGATTTCAACATCGCGGTGATGACTCCGCAGGGCCGCAATATGCGCGTCCTCACCAATGCATGGCATGACGAGGCGCCGACATGGGCACCCAATGGCCGCATCATCCAGTTTTTCCGTACCGAGCGCGGCTCGGGCGACACGGCGCTCTATCAGGTGGACCTCACCGGAGAGAACGAACGTCGCCTGCGCACGCCGGTCGGTGCGTCGGATCCGGCCTGGGGACCGGTCCTGCCATAAATACGTTTACTCCCCGCAACGGGTCGCAAACCTGAAAGAGTACCCGAGTTTAAAGGTTCAAGGAGAGCCAGACAATGAATCGCTTCGTGATCGCCCTCACCGTCTCCAGCGCGCTGGCGCTCGGCGCCTGCAAGAAGGAACCGCCCGAGACGACCCCGCCGCCGCCCGCTGACACGGTGAATACGCCGACCACGGCCACTGCGCTGCCTCCGACCGGAGCGGCATTGCCGGGATCGCAGGGCCACTTCGCCAACGCCATGATGGGTGCGGACACGATCTATTTCGACACCGATCGCTACAACATCGATGGCGAGGATGCTGCCGCGCTGCGTCGTCAGGCCGAATACATGCTGCAATATACCGATGCCCGCGCCACCGTGCAGGGCCATGCGGACGAACGCGGCACGCGCGATTACAACCTTGCGCTGGGCGAGCGGCGCGCGAATTCGGCGAAGAACTACCTCGTTAGCCTGGGCGTACCCGAAGGCCGCCTCAGCACGATCAGCTATGGCGAGGAACGCCCGCAGGCGACCGGCTCCAACGAAAGCGCGTGGGCGCGCAATCGCCGCAGCGTGACGGTGATGATTACTCGCTGATCCAGTCGGGCAGCGCGACATCGAAAGCGGGCGCGGCGATTTCCATCGTCGCGCTCTGCTCGTTCGTGGCGCTGGAAACGGCAACCGGCACTTGTGGCGTCAGCAGCGCAAAGGCCGCCATCGCGAAGATGGACGCGCTTGCGGAAATGGCCAATTGCTTGCTCACGAAAGATCCTGCCGAAATACTATGCGCGCCACATGATCATGCGCGCCGATATTGCAACGCAGCGAATGCCAAAAGGTTGTGACCAATCGATGAAGGGCGATTGCCGCACGATCACGGTTCACGCGCACCTTTCCTGTCTCTATATGCACTCATGATGCACTTTCCCGGACCCTCCTGCTGATGGCTCGTTCCAACGATTGGGGCTTCCCGCGCTGGCGTGGGTATGAGGACAGCCGCGAGGCGGCGACCGTGCGCCTGTGCGATCGGCATGGCTGTGACGAGAAGGGCGATTGCCCCGCCCCCAAAAGTCCGAACAGCCCGGATCGCTGGTATTTCTGCCAGCGGCATGCGGCCGAATATAACAAGGGCTGGGACTATTTTCAGGGCCTCGACAAGGAAGAGGCGGCAAAGCGCGCGAAGAGCGAACAGGCCGAAAGCGCAGGCTATGCAGAAGCGCAGCATTACGGCTGGAGCGGCAGCGGAGACGGCTCTCGCAGCGCCGACGAAATGCGCGCGCTCGATGTGCTGGAGCTCGAAGCGGACGCCGATTTCCAGGCGATCAAGCGCGAATATCGCGCGCGGGCGAAGAAGGTGCATCCCGACGTGAAGCCCGGCGATGCCGAGGCGGCGGAAGAATTTCAGAAGCTGCAGCTATCCTACGAAGTGCTGAAGGCCGCCGAGGAACGGCGCGAATGGAAGGGCTGACGCCAGTTGGCTAGACCGCCCCGGCCAAATCGCGGCGGCGCTTTCGAAAAATGGACCGTGCGGCTGGTATTGCCAGCTCTTCTCCTCGCACTCATGGCTGCAATCTTCGGCGTGACAGGCACGCGTCTGCTCGATTGGCGCGCGTGGTTCGATGGTCCGGAGCGCGGAACGTGGCGGGCGAAGACGCTCGACGGCGTCGATGTGCGCGAGCGGCGAATGTGGGTAGTGATCGAAGATGGCGAAATCGTCGCCGGGCGCGACGGCTGCAATTACTGGGGGTGGGAAACCGAACCGGACCCTGCCACCGGTGAACGGGGCATCATCTCAACCCTCGCAGCTTGTGGGCCGGAGCCGGGCGACGAGGCCTATGGTGCCTTAAGCTTCGGCACGCCGGAAATGCAGCTCAGGCCGGCGGACCATCTTGTGCTGCGAGCGATGGGCCATGAGGGCATTTTCATCCGCTGGACCGACGAGATGGAAGAGGCCGAACATGCGGCCGATGAGCGCGAGATGGAGCGGCAGCGTGCGCTCCAGCCTAAAGTCCGATCGCCCGTCTACCCCGCCGCACCGCCCGGACCGCCAACGGCCAGGCCCCCTCCGCCGCCACCCGCGCCAGCAGCTTCACCGCCACCCGCCGATTAGGTAGTTACCCCTAACGCCGCGCCAGCGCGATCTTACGCATCCCTGCCCTAGTCCATTCCGCCAGATGGAGGCGCGCGTGGCGGCTGTTTATACGAATACGATACAGGGTCAGGCAGAGGCGCGGCTGTCTGTCCCGGCGCAAGCCGGCATCGTTGTCGGCGTCGCGCTCGGCTTCGGTCTCCTCGCCAGTTTCGGCATTGCCTTTACCCGCGAAGCTGGGCGCATCGCAGCTGTCTGGCTGCCCAATGCCCTGTTGCTGGTCGCTCTCCTGCGCGCTCCGAAAACGCTGCTGCCGTGGCTGCTCGTCGCGGCATTCGGCGCAAATATCGCGGCCAATCTGCATGCGGGCGATGTGCCGTCGGTCGCGCTCGGCCTCTCGCTCGCCAACCAGATCGAAATCCTCAGCGTCCTCGCTCTGCTGCATCGGCTCAAATGCCTGCCGCTCGATTTCGAGGATCATCGCCATATCCTGACCTTCGCGCTCGTTGCCGTGGCAGGCGCCGCGATTTCGGGCTTGGCCGCTATTGCTGTTCTCCAGCCCGGCACTTGGGAACTGACGCTGGCCAAATGGTGGAAATGGACACGCTCGGATGCGCTCGGCCTACTGCTCTTCGTCCCGGCCTGCGCCATCCTCCTCGATGGGTGGAACCGGCGACACGATCTCACCCGCCGCAAATTTGCAGAGGCGCTCGGCATCATTGCCATCGGCACGTCGATCAGCGTCTACACCTTCTGGCAGACCAGCTATCCCTTCCTCTTCCTCGATGCGCCGGTGGTGATCCTCTACGCGCTGCGCCTCGGCCCGGTCGGCAATGCCATCGCCATCGTCAACCTGGCCGTCGTGGCAACCGTCGCCACCAGCGTCGGGCGAGGGCCGATCAACCTGATGGATGCGCCGCTAGGCGAGAAGATCATGGTTCTGCAGGTATTCCTTGTCGCCAGTTTCGCCGTCGGACTGCCCATCGCCGCCCTGTTGCGCCAGCGCCTGCGACTGATGGAGGCCAAGGCGCGTTTTCTGGCCCAGATGAGCCACGAAATCCGCACGCCGATGAATGGGGTGATCGGCTTCGCGGACCTGCTCGCGCAGACGCCCCTTACCGAAGCGCAGCGCAAATATGTCGACCGGATCAGCGAAAGCGGCGAAGCGATGACGGCGCTGCTGAGCGATATTCTGGACTTCGCCCGGCTCGAAGCGGGGGAATTGCGATTACACAAGGGCAGGGTTGACCTTCACGGACTGGCCGACACCGCCGTCGAGAATTTCCGAGTCACGGCAGACGAAAAGGGCATCGCGCTGACCTGCCGGATCGCGGAGAATGTGCCGCGCTGGATCGAGGCGGACCCGCTGCGGCTGCGTCAGATCTTCCTCAACCTTGTCGGCAATGCGGTAAAGTTCACCGATCGCGGCAAGGTTTGCCTGTACCTCTCACGCGAAGACGATCAGCTAAGCATCGAGGTGGTCGACAGCGGCATCGGCATTCCCGAGGCGGATCTGCCGCGCATCTTCAGCCAGTTCGAGCAGGTCGAAGGCGGGACGAACCGGCGGTTCGGCGGTTCCGGTCTTGGCCTGGCGATCGTTGCAGAATTGGCGCGGGCGATGGGCGGACGGGTCAGCGTGTCCTCGCATGAGGGTGAAGGGTCGCATTTCAGCGTGCGGGTGCCTCTCACGGCTTCGACGCAAAGCCGGGATCAGGTTCGGGTGGAAGATCAACCGTCCCGCGCGACCCGGCATCATGCGCAATCGGCGGACCGGCCGGGTGCGGATAAGGTCCGCACGCCCGACCTCGCCAAGCTACGCTAACAGCGTTCAGTCGCCGATGAAGCTGCCGACATAGCGGCGATCGTCGTCATCGTCGCTGGTGTCGTCGGGATCGTTGTCCGCCGTGGCACCGAAAATGATGAAGATCTCTTCGCGCTCATCCCCGGCGAGCGATCCGGCATATTGCCAGTTCAGATCGTTATCGGTGTCGTCGCACGTCCCGGCGAAGGTTCCGTCGGCCGCAACGGTCGTGTCGAGATCGCAGCGCGCGGCCTCGGTCGCGGTGCCGCTCGTATCGTCAAAGATCACGATGGTGCCGGAAATGGTGTCGGTGGCGCCGGGAGTGATCGTCACCGTGGTTTCGTTGCTGGAAATCGCATCCGACGCAGTCTCTCCCGGGTCGCCGCCGCGCACATCGACATCGCCCGTAAAGCTCAGCGTGGTGTCGATATCGGCATCGGTGGTGACAGGGCGGAAGAACAGCGAGACCCGGTTGCTTTGAAGCGTTCCGTCGACTTCGTCCCGCGTGAACGCCTGGTTAGAGCGTGTATAGAGCACCCGCATCACTTCACTGAAGGGCACGAACAGTTCGAGACCTTCATCGTCGCGCGAATAGGTGGCCTCGGCTTCCGGCATGGTCACGAAATTGACGACATCGTCCTGGTCGAAGGTCACCGCATCGCCGAGATCGGGAAATGTAAAGCTGACCGCCTGCGTTGCCGCCGTGTAGCTGATCGAGGCGCCGCCATTCACGCGCGCCGCGCTGCTGAAAACGGCGTCCATGTCGCCATCGGCCGTGAAATAAGCGTAGATATAATTCGCATTCCCGCTTGTCGCGGCGAAATCGCTGTCGAGATCGAATTCGTCGCCCGCCGTGGGCGGCGTAGGCGTCGGGGTTGGCGATTCCGTCGGTTCCGGATCGGGCGTTTCGTCATCGCCGCAGGAGGTGACCAGAAGGCCGCAGGCAGCGGCAGTGAAGAGAAGGCCGATTTTCCGGTTCACGATTTTTCCCGTCCAATTTTCGCGTGTCGTCACAGCGGCCTACGCCGCCTTTCCTTTCTCTTAGCTGTCCGGCGGGCCGCGGAGCAAGCGAGCATTTGCCCACATGCCCCGCACTCGCGTCGCACTGCTGAGCGAATGTCGATGGACGGTCTTGGTCCCGATCAGCGAGAGCCGATGAAGTTGCCGACGTAAATCACAGTCTGCCCCAGATCCTCGCCGCTGACGGCAAACAGGATGAGCACTTCCTGTCGATCCGGACCGGCCACACTACCGTAAACCGTCCCCGTATAGCCGCGGTGATCGATCTCTTGCGCAAAGCTGCCATTGGCGGAGATCGCTGTATCGAATGGAATACTTACGCTTCGCGGCGTTGTAATGCCCTGGGACTCGCTGATGCTGATCGTCGCGGCGATCCTGTCGTCGTCCGACGGCCTGCCTCCCGGTCGAAGTTGCAGGTTGACGGTCCGGGCCGAAAGACGCTGGGTGGAAAGGCGCGTGTCGCCGGGGACCCCGCCGCTGACCGACGTATCGCCTGCATAGGTGATCGTTTCGGCCAGGTCGGACTGCGTCGTCACGGGATTGAAGAAGAACGCGGTCCGCCGGGTTTCGACGATTCCGGCAGCGCCATTGCGGCTGGCATTCTCTTCACTCGTGTAACTCGCCCTCAAGACATGATCGAAGGGAATGTCCAGGACAGCACCGAAGTCCGTCCGACCGACGACAAGGCGTGTATCGCTCGTCGTTCCGAACGCTGTAGACGCGAATTGCACGGGCGAGGAAAGGTCGGGAAACGCCAGCGTCAGCCGCGCGGGCGAATATCGCAGGGAAACGGCGGTGACGCCGTCCACGCGCGTGGCCGTATCGAACCGTCGAATACCATCCGCCGCCGGGCGGAAGTTCGACACCGAGATGGCCGTGTTTTCGGATTCCGCTTCGAACCCCGCGCGCAGATCGAAATCGATGACCGATGTCGTGGGCGTCGGCGTCGGCGTGGGCGTTGCGATTACCCTCGATCCGGGTGTGTCGTCTCCACCGCACGCGGCGAGTGCCAGCGCGCAGGCTGCCACCGCAAGCCCACGAATTGCTCTGCCCAGCATGGTCACAGCGTTGCTCTTTCCCTTCTGCCGCTCACCCGTTAGACCGCTTCGAGCGCCTGTTCGAAATCGGCGATCAGGTCGTCCGCATCTTCGATACCGATGGAAATGCGCACGAGATTGTCGGTTATCCTCAGTTCGGTACGGCGTCCCTCGGCGACGGAGAGATGGGTCATGCTGGCCGGATGGCTGGCGAGCGTTTCCGTCCCGCCCAGGCTTACGGCGAGCTTCGCAACTTTCAGCGCATCGAGGAAGCGGAAGCACTCCGCCTCTCCGCCCTTGATGAAGACCGAGAACGTCGATCCGGCACCGAGGCAATGGCGATCGTAGATATCCTTCTGCCGCGCATCCTCGATCATGCCGAGATAGCCTAGCCCTTCGACCTTGGGATGCGCCTTGAGGAATTCGCAGACCTGCGCCGCATTCTCTCCCGCGCGCTGCATGCGCAGTTCCACCGTCTCCAGCGAGCGCAGGAGCATCCAAGCAGTGTGCGGATCGGCGATGCCGCCCATCGTGTTGCGAAGCGCGCGGATCGCATCGACCCACTTCTTGCCGCCCGAAACGCTGCCGGCGACGAGGTCCGAATGCCCGCCGACATATTTCGTGAGCGAATAGACGACGAGATCTGCGCCATGGTCCAACGGGCGCTGCCAGAGCGGGCCGAGAAAGGTGTTGTCGATAGCGATGGGGCAGCGGTCCGGATCGAAATGCGCGTCGCGCGCTTCCTTCACGGCCTCGATATCGACCAGCGCGTTGGTCGGATTGCCGGGACTCTCGAGATAGATCAGCGGCACTTCGCCGCCCTGTTCCTCGGCTTTCGCCTTGGCCTGTTTCATCACCTCGTCGAGCTCCTCGCGCGTCGCACCGGCAGGGAAAGCGATATAGGTGACGCCGTATTTCGCCATCACCTTGGCGACGAAGCCTTCGGACGCGGCATAGAGCGGGCCGGAATGCACGATAACATCGCCCGCATTGCACGCGGCCAGGATCAGCACGGCGATGGCAGTCATGCCGGAAGAGAAGCACAGCGCATCCTCCGCGCCGTCCCAGATCGCCAGCCTGTCTTCCAGAATTTCCTGGTTCGGCCCGTTGAAGCGCGAATAGACGAGGCCTTCCGCCCCGCCGGCGCGCTTGCCGGTGATGCCTTCGAAGTGGCGCTTGCCCGCCGCCGCATTCTCGAACGCAAATGTGCTGGTAAGGAAGATCGGAGCCTTCAGCGAGCCTTCGGAAAGCGCCGGATCGAAGCCATGCCCCATCATCAGCGTCGCGGGCTTCAATTCGCGGCCATTGATGGTGGTGACTTCGGGCTTGGGCTTGCGACGCGGGGTGGGCGTGTCGACGGCGTTGAGCGGATCGTTGTCGTGGTCGGCCATGGTGAGGCGTCCTTCCTAAAGCGATGCTCCCAGGAAGGCAGGAGCGGGTGGAGCGAGCGGGCCGCCCGGTCCTAACCTCCGCAGGACCGCTTCTGCACCGCTTGCACGCTTTCAGCGCCTTCTAGGTCGCGCCGCGGAGTCGTTCAAGCGGTTACGGATGAAACCATAAAGACGACGCCGACGATCAGGAAAATGCCTGCGATGTCGAGCGCAAGACCCGCGCGGATCAGGCGGGGTAACGCAACGCGGCCCGTTGACCAGGCGATGGCGTTGGGGCCCGTCCCGGCGGGGAGGATGAAGCCCCAGCTTGCCGCCAGCGCCACGGGCAAGGCAAGCAGTACGATGATGTCGGCATTGCCCTCTCCGCCAAGCGCCACGGCAAGCGCGGCGACCACCGGCATGATGCCGCTGGCGGTGGCGACATTGCTGGCGAACTCCGTGATCAGGATCACCATCGCCACTAGCGCCATCGCGACGAGGATCACCGGCAGGTCCGCAAGCGGGAGCAACGCCGCGCCCAGCCAGTCCGCCAAGCCAGTGCGTGTCATCGCCCCGGCCAGTGCCAACCCGCCGCCGAAGAGCAGCAGCACATCCCACGGCGCGCGATTGGCCTCGCGCCATTCCAGCAGCCTGCGGCCCGTGCCATCGGGAAGGATCAGGAGAGCGAGGCTGGCGGCGATGGCGATGGTGCCGTCCGTTAGCGAGCCTTCAGGAAGGTATGGCGCAATGAAGCCGCGCAGCATCCATGCCAGGAAGGTGAGCGCAATGACCGGCACAAGCCGCCTTTCGGCTTGGGACCAGGCACCGTGACGGTCGATGGCGCGGCGGGCGGCGGCAATATCGAAGGTGTCGTCGGAAATGCGCTGTACCCTGGCCACGACATAAGCGGCCAGCGGGATACCGATCGCCACGATGGGCACACCGTAGATCGCCCAACGCGCAAAGGTAATGTCGACCCCGGAAATATCGCGCAGCAGCGCCACCCCGATAGCATTGGTGGGTGAACCGATAATGGTGCCGAGGCCGCCAATGCTGGCGGCGAAAGCGAGGCCCATCGGGAGCGCGCCTGACAGACCTTCTGTCTGGCCTACCGGTTCAGCCTGCGGCTGTGCTTCGCGTCCGCTACTTGAGGCCGGAGAGTCTTTTCCCGCGGCAGATCCACCCGCCAGCACGGCCAGCACCATCGGCATCATGATAAGCGTGGTGGATGTATTGGATATGATGTTGGACAGGATCGCCGCCGCGACCATGAAGCCGAGTAGCAGCCCGAAGCTTCCGCCCCGCCCGCCGATCCTGTCGAGAATGAAGCAGGCCAGGCGCTTGTGCAGCCCGGTCCGCTCGATGGCGAGGGCAAGAAAAGCGCCGCCCAGCAGCAGGAAGATAATCGGCGAATAATAATCGCTCGCCACATCCCGCGCCGTGCCGCCGCCGAAGAAGGGGACGGTGATGAAAGGCAGCAGTGCAGTGGCCGAAAGCGGGATCGCCTGCGTCATCCACCACGTCGCCATCCAGGCGGTCAGGCCCGCTGCGTTCCAGGCTGGGCCGGGCATGTCGGCGGGCGGGCTCAGCACCAGGGTGAGCGCGAACAGTGCCGGGCCGAGCCAGAAGCCTATTCGCTGCGCCGTCATACGTTTCCCCTCCGCCTTTCGCCGCACAATAGAGTGTCGCGACCTTTTGGCTAGCGATGCGCGGCGCTTGTCGGCAGAAGCGTCGGCATGACCAAGACCGTCGCCATGCTCACCGCCGGGGGCCTTGCGCCCTGCCTGTCCTCCGCAGTCGGCGGACTGATCGAACGGTATACCGAAGTCGCACCGGACATGCGCATCATCGCCTATCGCAACGGCTATGCCGGGCTGCTGAAGGGCGATTATATCGAGGCGAACGATGACGTGCGGGCGAGCGCGGGCCAGCTCCACGCCTTCGGCGGCAGCCCGATCGGCAATAGCCGGGTCAAGCTCAGCAATGTCGAGGATTGCGTAAAGCGCGGGCTCGTGAAGGAAGGCGAAAATCCGCTCGAAGTTGCCGCGCGGCAGCTGACGAAGGACGGGGTGGACGTGCTCCACACCATCGGCGGCGATGATACCAATACGGCGGCGGCTGACCTTGCGGCTTACCTGAAGGCGAACGGCTATGACCTGACGGTGGTCGGTCTCCCAAAGACCATCGACAACGATGTGATCCCGATCAAGCAATCGCTCGGCGCGTGGACGGCAGCGGAGCAGGGCGCGGTCTATGCGCGCAATATCATCGCCGAACACTCGGCCAATCCGCGCATGCTGATCGTGCATGAGGTGATGGGCCGCCACTGCGGCTGGTTGACGGCGGCGACGGCGGCGGCGCATCACAGCTGGGTGAAGAGCGCACCTTTTGCCGAATGGCCCGAGAACGCCGCGGCGCGCTGGGATGTGCACGGCGTGTATATTCCCGAACGCAATTTCGACATCGCGGCAGAGGCAGACCGCCTGAAACACGTCATGGACGCGCAGGACGGAGTAAACCTGTTCATCTCCGAAGGCGCAGGCGTCGAGGAAATCGTCGCTGCGATGGAAGCTGCGGGCGAAGAGGTGCCGCGCGATGCCTTTGGCCATGTGAAACTCGACAAGGTGAACCCTGGCCAATGGTTTGCCACCAAACTTGCCGAGGAGGTCGGTGCGGAAAAAGTGCTGGTGCAAAAAAGCGGTTACTTTTCCCGATCCGCCCCCGCGAATGAAGCTGACCTAGCGCTGATCAAGTCATGCACCAATCACGCCGTCAGCGCGGCGTTGCGCGGGGAAAGTGGCGTTGTGGGACAGGACGAGGAGCGCGGCGACGAACTGCGCGCGATCGAATTTACCCGCATCAAGGGCGGTAAGCGCTTCGATCCGAGCCAGGAATGGTTTGTCGAACTGCTGCGCGATCTGGGACAGGGCTGAGACTAGCCGTCGGACTGTTGGGGCGGGAGGCAGCTCGCGCTTGGACGCCAAGACGTATCGGCGTAGGAATGACCTGATGTTTCATCGTACGCGGTGAAATACCAATGGGTGAAGCGATGGTCACTCCCGCGTCGCTCTACGCCATCTGCGTGGCGGTGAAATCACAGGATACCTCCGAACCGTCGTCGCTAACATCGTGGCATTGCAAACCGGAAACGGAGATGTCGGGAGCTACCCGAAGGGCGCGTTCTTCATCGTTCGGATCGTTGGGGTCGTATACCACTTCGCCATCCTGGACCTCGCGCGCGAACGCAACGTGATCGGCAGTGATCAGATGACAGGGACGCACAGGGCCGGGGCCGTCCAGCAAATGGGCGTATTCGCTGTCGCCCGGGGTTCTGGGTGCCGTGACGCCGCACGGCTGCAATTCTCTGATCAGATCTGTGGCGGCGGCGCCACTGGGCGTGGTGCCTGCTCGCTCGGCAGCGCACGCTGCCAGCATCGCGAGGGGGGGAGCGCTGAAAGTGTTCTCGCCTTCATCGCATCCTCCCCATTCGCAAACTCTCTTACTTCGGCGCGAGCACCATCAGCATCTGGCGCCCTTCGAGGCGGGGGAAGGCTTCGATCTTGGCGGTTTCGGCCATATCGTCCTGCACCCGCTTGAGCAGATCCATGCCAAGATGCTGGTGCGCCATTTCACGTCCGCGAAAGCGCAGGGTGACCTTCACCTTGTCGCCATTGTCGATGAACTTGTTCACATTGCGCATCTTCACATCGTAATCGTGCGTGTCGATGTTCGGGCGCATCTTCACTTCCTTGATGTCCTGCGTCTTTTGCGTCTTGCGCGCCGCATTGGCCTTTTTCTGGGCTTCGTAGCGGTACTTGCCGACATCGAGGAACTTGCAGACAGGCGGGTTCGCATTGGGCGAAACCTCGACCAGGTTCAGGCCGGCTTCGGCCGCCTGCTCGATCGCCTCGTTCGTGTACATCACACCCAGATTCTCGCCTTCGCCATCGATGACGCGGACCTTGTCCGACTGGATGAGATTATCGTATTTCGGGCCGGATTTGACCGGCGGTGCCATCATGCGGCGTGGTGGACGTGGTATGGAATCGCTCCTGAAATTGCTCTTGGTTCTGGCCGTCTATGTAGGGCGGATTGTGAGGGAGCGCTAGGGGGAAGGATGTTTGTCTCATGTAGCCGCATCCGCATTTGTTTTCCTTACGTCCGCGCATCCGCGCGGACATCCTCGCTGCTGTTCCCTCCGCCGGGACTACGTTCCGGCTGCGGGGCAGCTGCGGTCGCGCAGTCGCGCTCTGTCGGTCGCTGGTCGCGACCGAGACTTGCAATATCTAGCGAATTTATCGCGGAGCTCCGGCCCGCTTGGGCCGGCAAGGGCGAATGCCCGCCCGCAGCGGGGCCAGCTTGCTGGCCGTCTAGCGAGGACGATCCGACGGAGGTCGGATCGAAAAGAAAACTACGCCGCCTCCCGCCAGAGGGGAAACCTTGCCAGCCTCTTCCCCGCCGGCACGACCGCATCGACCGTGCTGGCCGGTTGCAGCGCCTTGATGATGGCCGGGTCCGCTGCGTTCATTCCACCCGTCAGCGCGCCGAAAGCGGGCAGGATCATGCGCCCGCAGGTCTGATCGTCATTATGGCCGATCACCGCACAGGGGCGGCGGATGTGGCGGTGGTGAATCTTTACCTGAACGCGCGGGTGGAAATGGCCGGAAAGCTCGGGACGCGCCTCTCCGCGCTTCGCCATGTGGCGCAGCACCATGCCGTTCACGACCAGTTCTTCGGCAATCGTCCCGCCGCTTTTCGCTTCCATCGCCGGATCGTGATTGCCGGTGATCCACACCCAATCGACCGCGCGGGTGAGGGCGGCCAGCATCCCCTCCGCATGCTCCTCCAGCCGCTGCGATCCTGCGGAATCGTGGAAATTGTCACCCAGCGTATAGACCCGGCGCGCACCCGTCTCGCGCACGGCGAGCGCGACGCGCTCCAGCGTCTCGCGGCTATCGTAAGGCGGGAGAAGCTGGCCGTGCTTGGCGAAGAAGCTCGCCTTTTCGAGATGCAAATCCGCCACCAGCAACGCGTTCTCGCGCGGCCAGAACAGCGCGCGATCCTGCACGAGCCGGAACTCGTCACCGCAAAAGGGAAAGTCGAACGAAACGGGAACCATGCCGCGCTATTGCCGCCCGCCCGCGCCTTTGGCAAGAGCCTTGGTATGGACCGCAGCAAACAGACCGCCAAAGCCCGCAAATGGTTCGAAACCCTGCGGGACCGCATCTGCGCCGAATTCGAAGCGATCGAGCGCGAGGCAGGTTCGGACGCGGGTTTTGCCTACAAGAAATGGGACCGAGAGACGGAGGACGGCTCGGAAGGCGGCGGCGGTGTGCAGGGCCTGATGAAGGGCAAGGTGTTCGAAAAGGTCGGTGTGAACGTCTCCACCGTGTCGGGCGCGTTCTCCCCGCAGTTTGCCAGCCAGGTTAACGGCGCGAGCGAGGAGCATCCCGACTTCACCGCCACCGGCATCAGCCTGGTCGCGCACATGGCCAATCCGCACGTGCCCGCCGTACACATGAACACCCGCTTCCTGACGACGCAGACCGCATGGTTCGGCGGCGGCGCGGATCTCAATCCGCCGCTGCCTTACGAAGAGGATACCGAGGCCTTCCACGCCCGCCTGCGCGCCGCGTGCCATGCGCACAATCCGACCTATTACGACCGCTTCAGCAAATGGGCGGACGAGTACTTCTACATCCCCCATCGCGGCGTCCATCGCGGGGTTGGCGGGATTTTCTACGACCATCTGGAGTGCGGCGACGATGTGGAATTCGACCGCCATTTCGCCTTCACCCGCGATGTGGGCGAAGCCTTCCTCGACATCTATCCGCAGCTCGTGCGGAAGCGGATGAACGAGATCTGGAACGAGGACGAGAAACGCCAGCAACTCGAATGGCGCGGCCGCTACGCCGAATTCAACCTCGTCTACGACCGGGGCACGCTCTTCGGCCTTAAAACCGGCGGCAATATCGACGCGATCCTGATGAGCCTGCCACCTGAGGCTACTTGGTCATGAACAAAATCGAACTGACGAAAGCGCAAGCAGATCAATTGGCGCGCATTGAGGAGATCAACAAGCTTTCGAGCGAATTGCATCTCACAGAGTTGCGGGCTCGTAGCGAACGCAAAAACCGGTGGTATACGAAGCCGCATATCATAGCGCCGGCCTCCTTTCTCTTCGGTTCTATCTGGATGGCATTAGTTATCAATATTGCTTTCAAGCTGGCGAATTAGGTCACTCCCCCGCCGAGTAAACCCGCACCCAGTCGACTTCCATATACAGCTCGCCCGCCTGCGCCCGCTGGGCGGTGTCGGCGGGGAGGCCGTAATACGGCTCCTCCACGCCATTGGTCTTTGCCGGGTAGGCGCCGCCCATGGCGAAGTTCAGGATCAGATATTTCGGATTGTCGAATTCCCAGGTGCCGAAATATTCGGTCATCGGGCGGGTGACGCGGAACATCGGGCGGTCGTCGATCTCGAATATCATCGCGTCGCGTGTCCATTCGACGGCGTAGACGTGCCAGTCGGTCGCGTCCGTGCCCGCATCGAAGAAATAGCGGTTGTCGAGACCTGCATCGCCCGAATAGCCCGGGCCGTGCACGGCGACCCCGTACCAGTCGGGCTCTCCCACATATTCCATGATGTCGATCTCGCCGGTATCGGGCCAGCGTCCGTTGCCGAGCAGCCAGAAGGCGGGCCAGACGCCCGGCGCATCTGGCATGCGGATGCGCGCCTCCGCCCGGCCATAGGTGAACTCGACCTTGCCCTGGCTTTCGATCCGGCCGGAGATGAAGTCGGCCTCGCGTTCGGCATTGGCGTCCACGCCGGGCGCGTAGACCGGCTGCAGGATCAGCACGCCGCCATCCGCGCCATCGACTTCGTCGGCAAAGCGGATTGTGCGCGGATCGTCGAGATAGGCCTGCTCTTCCCGGTTCACCCAGAAATCCATGCCGATGACGTTCCAGCTGTCACGGTCGAGCGCGCCGGAATCGAACTCGTCGGCGAAGATCAGCGTGCGGTCTGCGCGCAGATCCTGCGAAGCGGTGTCAGCCGATGCTGAGGCCGACTGGCAGCTGGCGAGCAGAAGCGGCAGACAAAGGGCGAGCGGTTTTGTGAACGTTCCCATGAGCGGGTTCTAGCGCGCACCACGGGGTTTGTCACGCCAGTGCCGAAATCGAGAAGCGGTATAGCTACGGCGTGTCGATCGTTTCCATTGCATCCGAGATATTGCCGAGGGCGATCCGCGCAGGGCGTGTCGGACTGGAGCGATAGAGAGCGCGCAGGTAGGCACGATCGAAGGCTGTCATGCGGAGCGGCCTGCTATCGTCGGCATTCCGGTTGAACAGTGTCAGCACAGTTGCAACGGGGTCGTCTTCCGAAGGCGGCTCGGTGTAGGCAAAAAGACGCATCGTCGCGTAGTCTGCAAGTGCAACGCTGTCGATATCCGCCAGCGCAGCCCGCTCCACCAGGACTACCGACAATTCGATATCCGTACGAATGCCGAGGGTGAGCCGCGACATGCTTCGGATTTCATTACCGGGCGGCGGCAGGCCCGCCGATGCAGCGTCGACAATTCCCTGCGTCGCGTACCAACCTGTCGGCAATTGGACTCCGGTTTCCGGATTGCGCGTAGTGATCAGGTTCCATCCGAGCGCATAGCTGTCCTGGTCGCGAACCTTTCGCTCCTGATAGCTCGTGAGATGGCGAGTGAGGAAAGAGTCTTCTTCTTGCAGTCGCTCGAAGGTCGCGGCTGCATCATCGACCACGATCACCCAGACATTGGCACCGCAATCCGGCTCTTCCGCTACCGGAATGTTGGCCTGAAGCGCGTTGAAAACGATACGATCGAGCACAGCCTGCGCATTGTCCTGCGTCATGCCCCAGATGCCCGGGCAAACAGGACGCTGAAAGCGGGAAAGCGGACTCTGCGTTGCCTGCGAGCCCACAGTGATATCGCGCGCGGTGTTGCGGACATCGGCCGTCTCGATCCGCTCGCCTTCGACGATGATGACATCGTCGTCGTCTGGATCCGCGTCCTGCGCATGCACGGCGATGGGTGTCAGCGACAGGGCGGCGCAAAACAGCGCAGCGCGCGCCAGGCTGGGTGCGAAACGATTACTGGCGGACATGCTGTTCATCCTCAGACAATATCGAATGGTCTTTTATCACGTGCGCCGAACGATTTCATGCCGCATCGGTTCATCTGCAAAGTGACACTTGCGCTCGACGGATGACAGGTGATGCAGGCGTGCTACAAGCGTTGCAACGAATATTCACGCCATGCGGAGTTTCCATGCGTTTTCCTTTGATTGCCGCCATCCCAATCTTCCTGCTGACCGCGTGCGACACGTCGGACCTGCCTTTGCAGGAGCGGACCGTCGCGCCGATCCTGACGAGCGAGCAGGCACAGGACGAATTCACCTTTGCCCGCCCGCTGGAAGCGCGCGTCACCCATGTCGCGCTCGATCTCGATCTCGATTTCGAAGGGCAGCGCGTGGAAGGCACCGCCACGCTGGACGTGCAGGCGGCCGAGGATGCGACCGAGATCGTACTCGACAGCGATGGGCTGATCGTGGGCGGCATAACCGATGGCAATGGCAATGAGCTCGAATACGAGATTGGCGAGACTGAAGAGGGCAAGGGCGAGCCGATCACGGTGCAGCTGGGCGAGCTGACCGGGCCGGAGCTGCAGCAGATCGTCATCGACTATGCCAGCGGCCCCGAAGCCGCCGCGCTGCAATGGCTCGATCCGGAGCAGACCGCGGGCGGAGAGCACCCCTTCGTCTTCAGCCAGGGCCAGCCGATCCTCAATCGCACCTGGATCCCGACGCAGGACAGCCCCGGCATCCGCCAGACCTGGGAAGCGCGCATCACCGCGCCCGAGCCGCTCACCGTCGTCATGTCCGGCATCAGCCGCGGGGAGCCAGAGGAGCTGGGCGCCAATGAAGGCGAGGCCAGCCGCCGCGCGTTCGAATTCATGATGGACAATTCCATCCCGCCTTACCTCATCGCGATTGCCGCCGGGAATCTCGAATTCGCCGAACTCGGCCCGCGCTCGGGCGTCTGGGCGGAACCGCAGATGATCGAGGCCGCCGCAGAAGAACTCGGCGATACCGAAGAGCTGATCGATGCCGGCGTGGAGCTATTCGGCGAATATCGCTGGGGCCGCTACGACATGATCATCCTGCCGCCCGCCTTCCCCTATGGCGGCATGGAAAATCCGGTGCTGACTTTCCTGACGCCGACTTTCATCGCGGGCGACCGTTCCAACAACGGCCTGATCGCGCACGAGCTGGCACATAGCTGGTCCGGCAATCTCACCACCTATGCCAGCTGGCGCGACGGGTGGCTGAACGAGGGCGTCACCTCCTATATCGAAAGCCGCATCACCGAGGCCGTGTATGGCGAGAGCCGCGCCGAGCAGGAATATGCGCTCAGCTATGCCTCGCTGGAGGAAGCCGTGGGCGAGGCGGGCGCGGACGATCCCACCACTTCCATGCGCACGCCCGAAGGCACCAGTCCGTTCGAAACGATCGGTCCGGCGATTTACGACAAAGGCACGGTCTTCCTGCGCACGGTAGAGAACATCGTCGGGCGCGAGGAATTCGACGCGTGGCTGACGCAGTGGTTCGACGAGCACGCATTCCAGCCCGTCACCTCCGAGATGTTCCTCGCCGACATGCGCGAGAAGCTGATTGGCGACAATGCGGAGCTGGAAGAGCAGCTGATGCTGGACGAATGGGTGTACGGCACCGGCATTCCCGAAAATGCCTATCAGCCCGACCCGCAAGCTTTCGCCGCTGCCGATGGCGCTGCACAAGCCTATGCTGAGGACGGCACGCTGCCCGCAGCGCGCGACTGGGAAAGCTGGACTGCCGCCTCCCAGCGCCGCTTTCTGGAAGAATTGCCCGGAGAGTTGAGCGACCGCGAGCTGGCCGCTCTCAACGAGCGGCTCGGCCTGTCGGAAACCGGCAATAACGAAGTTCTGTTCCTGTGGCTCGAAGCCGCATTGCGCAATGAATACGATCCGGCGGTGGACCAGGCGGAGCAGTTCCTCTCGCAAGTCGGTCGCAACAAGTTCGTCGCGCCGCTCTTCGCCGCGTTGTGGAACACCGGCGACTGGGGCCGCCCCATCGCGACGCGCATCTACGAAGACACACGCGGCGGCTATCACAGCTACACGCGGAACAATGTGGACGGGATCGTGGGATACGAGAGCGGCGAGGCGGAGGCTGGGGAGGCTTAAGCGCCCTCGTCCGAAAGGCGCTGGCGAAACCAGTCGGCGAGTTCATCGTCGGACAGTTCTCCTGCGGCTAGAGCCTGAACCGTCTGGAGCGCGTCGACTTTGTCGAACTTCAATCGGTGGTCGTTGAGCAACAGGAAAACGCGCGCCAAAACCCAAGCCGTTCGCTTGTTGCCATCGGTGAAGGGATGATTGCGCGCGATTCCGAAAGCGTAAGCAGCGGCGAGCGCGGCGGGGTCTTCCTCGCCATACGCCCACTGGTTGCGCGGTCGTGACAAGGCCGACTCCAGCGCACCCTGATCGCGTATGCCCGAAGGTCCACCATGTTCGGCCAGTTGCCTGTCGTGAACGGCAAGCGCAAAGGCGAGGTCGAGCCATGATGGCTCGGAGCGGTGATCCGCCATGCTGACCTCCTATTTCGCGAGTTCGCGCAGGATGTCACGATCCTCGCGCATGATCTCTTCGGCAATCGCCATCTGCCGTTCGAACTCGGGGTCATAGGCTGTCACGCGAACTCCGTCGGGTGCCTGTGTGAAATGCAGCGTGTCGCCGATCTGCACCCGCAATTGCGCGAGCAATTCCTTTGTGAGGATGACAGCGGCCGAATTGCCGACCTTTGTGATCTTGAGTGATTTGTTCATACGCATGTTATAACAGGCATGGCGGAAAAAAGCAAGGTCATCAAAAATCCCTTTCCTACATCGCCGAGCCTTCGCCAGTGTCGGCGTCATGCAACCTGCACAAATCGTCACTGCAAAGCCGGAGATAGCGCCCCTTTTCGTGCCCACTGCATGCGAATGTGTTTCATCAACTAACTCCCCGGAATTCCCCCGCGATCTTTCCGCTTGCCGAAATCCATGTTGCACCGCACATTGAACGCGATGCTGCGACAGTACGAACTGGTTGAGCGGGTCAAGGAATATGACCCCGACGCCGACGAGGCGCTGCTCAACCGCGCCTATGTCTACACCGTGCAGAAACATGGCAGCCAGAAGCGCGCCAGCGGCGATCCGTATTTCAGCCATCCGGTCGAAGTCGCCGGGCTGATGACGGACCTCAAGCTGGACCAGGAAACCATCGTCACCGCGCTGCTGCACGACACGGTGGAGGACACGCTCGCCACCATTGAGGATGTCGAAGCAAATTTCGGCGGCGAGGTTGCGCGGCTGGTGGACGGCGTCACCAAGCTGTCCAAGATCGAGCAACTGACGGACGACGAGCGCGCGGCGGAGAACCTGCGCAAATTCCTGCTCGCCATGAGCGAGGATATTCGCGTCCTCCTCGTCAAGCTGGCGGACCGGCTGCACAATATGCGCACGCTTCACCACATCAAGTCGCCGGACAAACGCCGCCGGATCGCGCGCGAAACGATGGATATCTACGCCCCACTGGCGGAGCGCGTGGGCATGTATGAATACATGCGCGAAATGCAGCTGCTCGCATTCGAACAGCTGGAGCCAGAGGCGTTCGAAATCATCGAGAAGCGGCTGGACGATCTGCGCAAGACCGATACCGGCCAGGTCGATCGCATCGCGCTCGACATCAAGCAGGCGCTGTCCGAGGCTGGGCTGGAGGTCGAGGTGTGGGGGCGCGAAAAGCATCCCTATTCGATCTGGCGCAAGATGGCGGAGCGGCACCTGCCGTTCGAGCAGGTAAGCGACATCATGGCGTTCCGCGTGCTGACCGACAGCACGGAGGATTGCTACCGCGCGCTCGGCATCCTCCATTCGACCTTCCAGTTCGTGCCGGGGCGCTTCAAGGACTATATTTCGACGCCGAAGAACAATGGCTACCGGTCGCTGCACACCACGCTGTTCTACGATCAGTCCATGCGCGCAGAAGTGCAGATCCGCACCCGCGACATGCACCAGACGAACGAGTTCGGTCTGGCCGCGCATTGGGCCTACAAACAGGGCGACAGGCCGGATGGCGCAGTCGGCTGGCTGCGCGACCTGATCGAGATCGTCGACACCAGCCACGATGCCGAAGAGCTGCTCGAGAACACCAAGCTGGCGATCTATCAGGATCGCATCTTCGCCTTCACCCCGCGCGGCAGCCTGTTCCAGCTGCCCAAGGGCGCGACCGCGGTGGACTTCGCCTTTGCCGTGCACACCGATCTCGGCGCGCAGACGGTCGGCGCGAAGATCAATGGGCGCCACATGCCGCTACGCACGCCGCTCTCGAATGGCGATGTGGTGGAGATCATCAAGAGCACGAAGGCGGAGCCGCAATTGAGCTGGCTGGGCTTCGTCGTCACCGGCAAGGCGCGCGCCGCCATCCGCCGCGCGGTGCGGCAGAAGGAGCGCGAGGAAGTTGCCGCTATCGGCCGCAAGCTGTTCGACGAGATTGCCGAGAGACTGCCCGCCAAGGTGGGCCGCAAGGCGACGAAGGAAGCGGCCAAGCGCCTCGAATACGATACGGTCGAGGACATGATGTATGCCGTCGGCTCGGCCAAGATCGCCGATCGGGATTTGATGGAAGCGGTGGTGCCGGGCAGCACGGTGGACTTGCCGGAAGAGCCCACGCAGGAGCGCGCGATCTCGATCAAGGGATTGACCGCCGGGGTCGCTTTCACGCTCGCAGAATGCTGTCACCCGGTGCCCGGCGACCGCATCGTTGGCCTCAGGCGCAAGGACGTCGGCGTCGAGGTGCACGCCATCGATTGCCTCGAACTGGCGAATGGCGTCGATGCCGACTGGGTCGATTTGTCATGGGGCGATCGCTCGCAGGGCGCGGTCGGCCGGCTGAGCACGGTGCTCTACAACCGGCCCGGCACGTTGGCGGAGATGGCGGGCGTGTTTGCCAAGAGCAATGCCAATGTCATCAATCTCGAACTCGTGCAGCGCGACGACCCATTCCACACTTACGAGATGGATCTGGAGGTGCAGGATCTGGCGCACCTTACCCGCATCCTGAGTTCTCTCAGGGCGAGCGACGCGGTGGCGCAGGCGGACCGGATCTAGCCGCGTCAGACCACCAGCGCGACGGCCACCACCAGGATCAGCGTGTAGACCAGCACGGCGGCAAGGATCGCCGCCGGATTGAGCGAGGGCGCCATGCTCGCCTGCGCCATCCGCGCCGCCTGCTGCAGCAGCTGCGGCCAGGTGTAGGAGACGAAATCGCCCTGCGACATGATCGCCTGCAAGCGGTTCTCTTCATCAACGATGGGCAGACGGCGGAAACGCTCGTTAGACATGATGCGCAGCCAGTCGACCAGCTCGTCGTCCGCCTTGGCCATGCGCAGCTGCGTGGTCATGACTTCGGAAACCGGGGTCGTCTTCGGGTTGCGATCCTCGGCGATGACGCGGCGGAAGATGTCCCGCTCCGTCATCATGCCATGCACCTTGTTCTCGCCATCGACGATGACGATGCTGCCGAAATTCTTTTCCGACATGCGTGTCACCGCATCGTAGACGGTGGTGTCGGCGGAGCAGGTGAGTGGCGGGCCCTTGGAGGCGAATTCCTTGCGGTCCTTGATCTGCATGCGCATCTCCTGTTGCAGCGCGGTTATCATCCGCGCCTGCCCTCCCGCGACATTGCGTATGCGCCGGAACGGCTGAAAAGGCACTACGGATGAAAGGGCACGCTATCTCAGGGGTGCCGAGCGGGCGACAGACTGGCGATTGCCGTGCGTCCTGAGATCACTCGCCGGCGGAGCGGATGGGCACCGGCACATTGCAGATATCCACGCCGCCAGCAGGGATATTGTAGAAGCTGTCCAGCCGGTTCGCCCGCACCGCGATATAGCGCTCGAAGCTCTCACTTTCGGTGGAAAGATATTCATAGGCCGGAGCGTCCTGCATGTCGGCGGCGATGCGCGCGGAGAGGATCGGCACCAGCTCCCCCACGCGTTCGTAGAAGCCCAGCGGACCGGTGCCGCGCGGGAGGGTTGTGAGATGCTCCATGCCTTCGATGATGCGGCCGACCAGCGCGATGTTGCGATCGAGATGGCGCGGCGCATGTCCGATCACCGTGTATAGCTGCGAGCCATCGCCGGTATCGGGCGAAACGTCGCGCCCAACGCCGACCATGCCATAGCAATGTGTGGGCCAGCTCGACCAGACGGGCGCGCCGTCCGGTTGCTCGCCGATCTGCCGCGAAGCGATGGGCCAGCCATCATGGAATTGCACCCATTCGGCATAGGGATCGCGGCCATGCCAGCCGAGCGGATGATCGTCGCTACGCGTGGCGCGAGCCGAAATCACGGCATGCGGCGTGCCGCGAAGGTAATCCGGTGCATCGGAGCCCGGCTCGCAAACCGCACCGCCATCGAACTGTATTTCGTAGCATTCCTCCGGCACCACGTTCAGCCCATCCGGCACCGGCTTTTCCGTGCCGCCGACGTCCTCGTCCGGCTGGCCCCATTGCACCACGTAATTGTCCTGCACCCGGTTGACCGAGCTGCCATCCCAGTACTGGGCGCGGGCGAGGGTGCGGATATTCTCGACCCACGGTTGGCTAAGCGGCGCCTGCATCAATTGAATGACCACGCGGCGTGGTGTCCCAATCGCATCGGGCGCCAGGTCCATCACCAGCAGGTTTTGTGGCGCGATGGCCACCCATTCCGCATCGTCGGCCTCGGCCACCACGGAACCGGGCGTGGCGCGCGGCGGCACCTCTTCCTGCGCGGTGAGCGGGGTGGCAAGCGCGAGAAGCGGGAGAGCGAGCAGGCAAAGCGTTTTCATGGCGCACACACTGCCATGCGGAGCGCCGATGGCAAGCCTATTGGACCATGTCTTCCAGTGCATGCATGTCGTCGTCGCTGAGGCCGAAATGGTGCCCGATCTCATGGACCACGACATGCGCCACCAGATGCTCGAGCGTCTCGTCGCCGCGTTCGGCCCACTCGTCGAGGATCGGCCGACGGAACAGGCGCACCCGATCGGGCATGGTGCCGGAATGCTCGATGCTGCGCTCCGTCAGCGGAAAGCCTTCGTAAAGCCCGGTCAGCTCGAACGGATTTTCGATGCCGAGAGAAGCAAGGGCGTCGGCATCCGCAAAGTCCTCGACCGCCATCAGGACATCGCCGATCCGCTCGCGAAATTCTTCTGGCAGCCGCGCCATCGCCGCCTCCGCCATGGCCCGCATTTCGGCAAGGGACGGGGCGAGGCCGATCGTGCGTGTCATCGCCTGTGCATAGGGCCGTGCAGGGCGCTTGTCATCGCTGCATCGCCAAGCTGGTGGCGCGCCTCTGCCCGAACAGGCATGCGGAGCGGTGGCCGAGTGGTCGGAATCGCAGCGCAGCGGAGATGGCACCGCAGGTGCCGACGCGCACGCTCTATCGTGCGCCTTGCCAGTGGCATCAAGCAGCGCTAGAGGCCCCGCTCT
The DNA here is from genome assembly GCF_003605475.1 of Aurantiacibacter aquimixticola. NCBI lineage: Bacteria > Pseudomonadati > Pseudomonadota > Alphaproteobacteria > Sphingomonadales > Erythrobacteraceae > Aurantiacibacter > Aurantiacibacter aquimixticola. The sequence continues at coordinate 2,411,889 of NZ_RAHX01000001.1, forward strand.
GCCCGAATAGGCATGCGGAGCGGTGGCCGAGTGGTCGAAGGCGCACGCCTGGAAAGTGTGTATACGGCAACCCCGTATCGTGGGTTCGAATCCCACCCGCTCCGCCATTTTCTCCAACACCCCGGCTAGCGATTCTGCCGCCCCTCGATCAGCGCATCGACCAGCGAGGGATCGGCCAACGTCGACGTGTCGCCGAGCGAGCCGTAATCGTTCTCCGCGATCTTGCGCAGGATGCGCCGCATGATCTTGCCGCTGCGCGTCTTGGGCAGGCCCGCGGTGAAATGCAGGTGATCGGGCGTTGCAACCGGCCCGATTTCCTTGCGCACCTGCTGGCGAAGATCGGTATAAAGCTCGTTTGACGGCTCCACCCCTTCCATCAGCGTGACATAGCAATAGATGCCCTGTCCCTTGATATCGTGCGGATAGCCGACCACCGCCGCCTCTGCGACCTTGGGATGCAGCACCAGGGCGCTCTCGACCTCGGCGGTGCCCATGCGGTGGCCCGAGACGTTGATCACGTCGTCCACCCGGCCGGTGATCCAGTAATAGCCGTCCTCGTCCCTCCGGCATCCGTCGCCGGTGAAATAACGCCCCGGGAAGGTGCTGAAATAGGCTTCGATGAAGCGGTCGTGATCGCCATAGACGGTGCGCGCCTGGCCCGGCCAGCTGGCCTCGATGCACAGATTGCCGGAGACGGCACCTTCCAGCGATTCGCCTTCATTGTCTACCAGCAATGGCCGCACGCCGAAGAACGGCCTGCCCGCGCTGCCCGGTTTCATGTCATGGGCATAGGGCAGGGTGGTGATCATGTGGCCGCCCGTCTCGGTCTGCCACCAGGTGTCGACGATCGGACAGCGCCCGCTGCCGACCACTTCATGATACCAGCGCCAGGCCTCGGGATTGATCGGTTCGCCCACCGTGCCGAGCACGCGCAGGCTGGAAAGATCGCGGCTGGTCACATGGTGATCGCCTTCGCGCATCAGCGCGCGGATCGCGGTGGGCGCTGTGTAGAACAGCGAGACCTCATGCCGGTCGATAACGTCCCAGAAACGGCCGTGATCGGGATAGTTCGGCACGCCTTCGAATATCACGCTGGTTCCGCCATTCAGCAGCGGGCCGTAGGTGACGTAGCTGTGGCCGGTGACCCAGCCGATATCGGCGCTGCACCAGAACACTTCGCCAGGCTGGTAGTCGAACGTGTATTGGAACGTCATTGCCGCCCATACGCCATAACCACCGGTTGTGTGCAGCACGCCCTTGGGCTTGCCCGTGGAACCGCTGGTGTAGAGGATGAAGAGCGGATCTTCCGCCGCCATGTCCTCGCACGGGCAATCATCGTCGCTGGCCAGATTGTGCAGCCAGCGATCGCGGCCGTCCACGACCGGCACGTCGTCTCCGGTATGGCGGACCAGCAGCACGCCATCCACTTCGACGCCGTCCATGGCGAGCGCCGCATCGACATTCGCCTTGAACGGGATCGGCTTCGCCCCGCGCGTGCCGCCATCGGCGGTGACGACGAAACGGCTGTCGCAATCCTTCAGCCTGCCCGCGATGCTTTCGGGCGAGAAGCCACCGAAGATCACCGAATGAACCGCACCGATCCGCGCGCAGGCGAGCATGGCCACCGCGCCCTCGACGATCATTGGCATGTAGATGGTAACCCGGTCGCCTTTCGTCACGCCGAGCGCTTTGAGCGCATTGGCCATGCGCACCGTTTCGGCCTGCAGCTCGCGGTAGGAGAGCGTGCGGCCCGGCGCATCGGGATCGTCGGGCTCGAAAATGAAGGCGGTTGCATCCGGCTGCGAAGCCGCGTGGCGGTCCACCGCATTGTGGCACAGGTTGAGCGTGCCATCGGCATACCAGGCGATATCGACCGGATCGTAAGACCACTCGCCTGCTTTGCCCGGCGCGGTGAACCAGTCGAGCCGCTGCGCCTGCTCCAGCCAGAAGCTGTCAGGCTCCTCGATCGAACGGCGATAAAGCGTTCTATACTCGTCGGACGTGCAATTGGCCGAGGCCTGCGGAGCAGGATGCGCGACGGTATCGTTCATGGGGCGGGCGCCTTTCGAGTGACTTTGGCCGCCCATCCTAACGATGGCACACGCATGCACAATGGCGCTTCGGCGAAACAATCATGCGGATCTGGCGTCGCTTTCAATATTTTCTGGACGGTCGACCGCGAATGTGGCAGTCCTGCGATGACAGCGGTGTCATCGGCGCAACTGGGCGAAGATCCATGCGCTCGATAATCTGCGCGCAATAATTGGTATGACAGAATTGTCGACAGGAAAGTCGAAACAGGATTGACAATACGGCCTGCGCGAATACGCATGGTAGAAAATAAGGGAGAGGTATTATGCGAAACTGGAAAAATAACGGTCGAGTTGTGCCCGGCGCGCGGATGACGGCTGGTCTGCTGGCCACCACGGCGGCGATCGCTCTTGCGAGTCCGGCTCTCGCTCAGGACGAAGGGCCGATCGAAGAGAATGAGGGCGCGACGGATGCCATCGCCGACGACAATTTCATCAACCAGACCGATGACGGCGTGATCGTCGTGACCGGCATTCGCAGCGCTCTCCAGAGCGCGCTCAACGAAGAGCGCAATGCCGGCAGCCTGGTCGAAGTCATCCAGGCCGAAGACATCGGCAAGCTGCCCGATCAGAACCTGGCCGAAGTGCTCGAGAATATTCCGGGCGTGCAGATCACCCGCCGCGCCGGTGTCGGCAGCGGCGTGCAGATCCGCGGCACGAACGACAACCGGACGGAAATCAACGGTGTCTCCACCGTCGGTTCGGGTCAGGGCCGCGGCGGCATCAATTTCGAAGATGTGAACGCGGCCATCATCTCCTCGCTCGAAGTCATCAAGGCTCCGGAAGCGGGAACGATCGAAGGCTCGGTCGGCGGCACCATCAATCTGCGGACCATCCGCCCGCTCGACATCGTCGATCGCGTGGCGACCGTGCGTGTGCAGGGCGAATATAGCGAGCTCTCCGACAGCATCACGCCGCGTATCGCCGCCAGCTTCGGCGACAATTGGGAAACCGGCCTCGGCGACATCGGCATCGTCATTGCGGGCAGCTACACCGAGCAGGAGGCGACGTCCTTCCGCCCACGTGTCGACCGTGACGGTGGCCTTGTCGAAAACCGCGATGCCGTTGTCATCCGTAATGGTGGCACGCCGGAGGATGTGGCAACGCGCCGCCCGGCTGCTCAGGATTTCGATTTCCTCGGCATTCAGTTCCTGAACCAGGAGCTCGAGAATTTCGAATACACCACGATCAACGTGGCCGGCACGCTCGAATGGTCCCCGGTGGACAATCTGCGGCTGTTCTTCGACGGTTTCTACAACGATCAGGAGCGCCGCCAGGATAGCTCGCGCGTGCAGGGGTCGGGCGTCAGCTCGGTGCTCAACTTCAATGTGCCTGACAGCTTCGAGACGGTCGATTTCGGCTCTCTGGACGGCGTCGATTTGGGCAGCATCCAGGCTGCGCTGACCGGCACGATCCAGCCTTTCCTCGATCGCGATGACGACGATCCGAACCTGCGCTTTTCCAGCGACACCGGCGCGCGCCTGACCGAAAGCCAGCTTTATCGTCTGGGCGGAGAGCTGGAATTCGGACGCTTCACTCTCTTCGCCGAGGCGGCCTATTCGACAGCGGATACCCGTAATCCCAATCTCAGCACCACGCTCAACTTCATCAACCCGGTGACACCGGTCGATGGTGGCGGCGGCAATGATAACGCGGTGCCATTCCGTTACGATCTTTCCGACGGCCTGGCGTTCGGCCTCGATTTCGACTCGCCCTTCGCGCCATCGGTCGCGCAATTGCTCGATCCGGCCAACGTTGTTCTCGACGCCATCAATGTCGGCGCAGACGAGACGGAGAACAGCGAGACCGCCTTCCGCATCGATCTGACTTACGATGCCTATGACGTGCTTCCCTTCGTTACCTCGATCGATGTCGGTGCGCGCTTCAACGATCGTTCGAGCAAGTTTCAGGATATCGGTTCCAACCTCGGCCTGAGCAGACTGGATGACAGCCCTCGCGGCACGGCATTCGCAGACTTGCTCGTCCCCGGGCCCGACAACTTCGATGCGGCGGATGGGCGTGAGCTTGCTTTCCGCAACTTCCTGCTGATCGATCCCGACCGTTCATTCAACGATCCGGAAGGTACGCTCGACATCCTGCAGGCGGCGCTGGCCACGGTGCCCGGCATGCGCACGATCGACGATCCCACGCCCAACCCGGCGGGCTTCTACGATATTTCCGAAAAGACGATTGCCGCTTATGGCCAGCTCAATTTCGAGCTCGGTCCGGTCCGCGGCAATGCCGGGCTGCGGTTCGTCGACACCACAATTGATTCGCTGGGCAACAATATCGGCGATGACCGGATCACGCGTGTGCTCAGCACCGGCAGCTATCAGGAATGGCTGCCGCGCGTGAACCTGATCGTCGAGCCGATCGAGGACGTGGTGCTGCGCGCGTCCTATACCGAGGACATTAACCGGCCCGACTTCAATGCGCTGTCGACCTCCGTGGTCTTCGGGACCAGTTCCCAGGCGGCGATCGCGATCGGCAATCCCGCGCTGGAGCCGGAGACGGTGCAGTCCTACGATGCGTCTATCGACTGGTACTTCGCGCCGTCGGCGCTGGTCAGCGTGGGCGTCTTCCACAAGGAGCGCTCAAACCTGTTCGTGTCGCAGCTTGAAGAAGCATTCCGCGATGGCAGGGGCTTCGGCGACATCACCCCGCCATGCGAGGGCGGCGGTATCTTCAACCCCGTGGCCGATCGCAACATTTCTTCCGATGTGCCGGGCAACGGTATCTGCGTCGATGTCGTGACGACGATCAACGACACTGCAACGACAACACAGTCGGGTGTCGAAGTCTCGTTCCAGTACGATCTGTCGAGCTTCGAAGATTCGATCGGTTTCGCATCGGGCTTCGGTGTGATCGCCAACTACACCTATCAGGATTTCGGTGGCGGTGAGGCCGTGCAGACCTCGGCATCGCGCGGCACGGACGTATTCAACGCGATCAACGGCATTTACGACGATGCCAATTTCGTGCCGGTCACGGCGGTCCAGGGTCTGCTCGACTTCTCGCCGCACGCCTACAACGTCACGCTGTTCTACGAAAAGTACGGCCTGTCGGCCCGGGCACGCTATACGTGGCGCGACGCCTTCCGCACGCTGGACACGGCTGGCGGTGCGTCGCTCAATTCGACACTCGGCTTCCCGGTCGTCACCGCGGCTCGCGGTCAGCTGAATGCGAGCCTCAGCTACGATGTCAGCGATTTCCTGACTGTGGGCGTGGAAGGCGTGAACCTGACGGGGTCCGACATCTTCCAGTACTGCGTGAACGACGATGCGTTGCTCTGCTTCCAGGGCCTGCCGGATCGCCGTGTCACCTTCGGGGCCACGCTGAACTTCTAACGGCTTTCAACAGGGGAAAAGCCGAGGGGCGTCCGCCATGGCGGGCGCCCCTTTTTTGTGGCTTTCGTGCGACAACGGGACGAAGAAGCCATATTGGTATGACAGATACCGCATTCAGGCATGACTGAAAGGTTGACAGACAGGTCGCCAAGCCTAATCCTCGATGCCAACGACATGGGCGCGTCTTGAAACGTGCTTGGAGCTTAAGAGGGGAGTCTGAATGACCTATTCGTTTGACGATCGTGCACGCCTGTCCGGAAAAGGTGGCGTTGTCGGCGCACTCATGGCCGGAACGGCGCTTGCTTGCCTGGCCATGCCGGCCGCCGCACAGGATATCGATCCCGATGATGGCCCCGGCCCGGAAATCGAACAGTCCGAAGGCGGTGACGAAATCGTCGTTACCGGTATTCGCGGCACCATCCAGAACTCGATCGAAGGCAAGCGCGACAACGATCTGATCGTCGAAGTGCTGAGCGCGGACGAAATCGGCGGCCTGCCCGCGCTCTCCATTGGTGAAGCGCTCGAAACGCTGACCAGTGCCGCCTCGCACCGCGAGCAGGGCGGCGCGACGGAAATCTCGCTGCGTGGCCTCGGCCCGTTCCTCAGCTCGACCACGATCAATGGTCGCCTCGCTTCCAATGGTAGTGGTGACCGCTCGGTCAATTTCAGCCAGTTCCCCTCGGAACTGTTCAACACGCTGGCGATCTACAAGACGCAGTCGGCAAGCCTGATCGAAGGCGGCGTGGCCGGTCAGATCGCGCTCGAAACCGTGGCGCCGCTCGATTACGGCCGCCGCCGCTTCCAGGCCGATTTCAAGCTGCCTTACAACCCCGACAACTTCAATATCGACGAAGACCAGCGCTTTATCGATTTTGGCTATCGCGCCACGCTGAGTTATGTCGACCAGTACGATCTGGGCGGATTCGGCGATCTCGGCATTTCGGTCGGCTATCAGCGCAACGAGACGAGCAATCCGGAGCAGGAAGCCAGCGTTTCCAACACGATCCGCGCTTGCGTTCTCGACCCGACCGATACTGCCGACGGTGTTTTCGATGACGGAAACTGCGATACGAGCGCCGATACGATCCTTGGTCTGCGCGATGGCAGCGTCACCGACGATTTCGTGATCGCGCGGAACAGCTATGCCTTCCGCAGCAACATCACCGATGATGAGCGCGAGAGCTTCTTCGCGGCGCTGCAATATCGGCCGAGCCCGTCCTTCGAGCTGGGCTTCGACTTCCAGTATTCGGACCGCCTCTATCGCGAACAGCGCAGCGACCTGGGTTTCGTCGAAGGGCGCCGGATCGACGGGCCGGGTGATGACAATCGTCTCGATTTCGACTTGCTCTACACGGAAACCGGCGCGCTGCGTCAGTTTACCAGCGAGCAGCGCATCGAAGCGACGAGCGAATATCTGCAGCGTGCCGAAGAGTATTACGGCGGCGGTATCGACTTCGTGGCGGAGGTCGGCGACCGCTTCACGCTCAGCGGCGATCTGTCATATTCGCAGACTCAACGTGTGGAAGAGGCCGTGCAGGTTCGCTTCCGTACGGAAGACAATGAAGACATCACCGGCGCCGAAGTGTGGCCCGATGCCTTCGAAAGCGATGGCAGTTCGACCGATGACCGCGTCGAAACCGCTGTGCTTATCCAGCAGAACGGTTCGGAAGCTCTGAACTTCTTCACGCAGAATTTCGACGTGACGAATTACGATCTGTTCGCCAACGATCCGCGCGTGCGCGCCGATCTGGAGCAGGATCGCTTCAACTCCATCTGGGGTGCGCGCCTGGACGGCGAATACGAGATGGATGGCTTCCTGTCCTCCATCATGGTCGGCGTTCGTTTTCAGGATCTGCTGTATCGCGACGTTCCGGGTGCTTTCGGCGTCGGTCGTTTCGAAAATTCCTATGACGATGTCGACGATACCGGCGCGTTGGCGGCCGCAAACCGCGAATGTCGCACGCCGTTCCCGGAAACCGGCTTCCTCTCGAGCGTGTCGGGCGGCAATCCGCTCATCACCAATGTCGATGATGACGGCAATGTGATCGGCACCTATAACACCTTCGCCACTTTCGATGCGCTCTGCATCGTGCAGGTGCTGGAGCGTGAGGATCCCTCGGGTCTGTCCTTCGATGCGAACGGCATCCCGATTTTCCCGTCGGGTGACTTCGACTCGGTGCAGAACAACGATGTGGATGAACTGACCTATGCGGCATACGTTCAGGCCAACTTCGACGGCGACTTGGGTAATGTTCCGGTTCGCGGTAACCTCGGCGTTCGCGCCGTGCGCACAGAAGTCGAATCGACCGGTTTCCGCACGTCACTGATTTCCGTCATCGACGATACGGATCCCGAAGCCATAACCTTCCGTCTGATCGAAGATGCGGACAATCTGACGAGCGTCACCGCAGACAACACGTACACGAAGTTTCTTCCGAGCTTCAACCTGACTGCGGAACTGACGCCGGATATTCTTGGCCGAGTTGCGGTTTATCGGGCGCTTTCGCGTCCCGATCCCTCTGCCCTCGGCTTCGGGCGCACCTTCTCCATCGCTACGGATGAAGATACGGTGTTCACCTCGATCGAAGATGCGCTCGGCATCGTGACGGCGAACGGCAACCCGTTCACCGATCCTCTGATGTCCTGGAACGGCGATGTGTCGCTCGAATGGTATCCCGACGAGGATTCGATCTTTGCGGTGAGCGCTTACTACAAGAGCTTCAATGGCGGTTTCGAAATCATTGGCACGACCGAATCGTTCATTGTCGATGACTCGCCAGTCGAAGCTCTCGTGAGAACAGTGGACACGATCGACGAAACGAGCACGATCTACGGCTTCGAAGTTTCGGCCGCGCATCGCTTCACCTGGCTGCCCGCGCCGCTCGACGGTCTGGGGTTCAAGGTTGGCTACAACTACGCGCAGTCCGATTTCGAGTTCGAGGACGATACGCTTGGCGAGATCGCTACGCTGAATGACGACGGCACGATCACCGTGGTCAACGGCCTGATCCCGCCGGCGGATATCTTCGGCCTTTCGAACCACGTCGTCTCCGCACAGGCCTATTACGAGATCGGCCCGCTCGAATTCCAGGGCGTGTGGAAGTATCGCTCCGACTACTTCCAGCAGTTCGTCGCGACGCCGGGACGCATCCGCTACGTGGATGACACCAGCATCTTCGAAGCGCGCGTTTCGTTCGAGCTGAGCGACAATGTCACGTTCCGCCTCGAAGGGCTCAACCTCTTCAACGAGCCGCGCTTCGACTATCGCGGCGCGCCCGACGATTTCGGTGCGGTCTCGGTCTACGGGCCGCGCTATTTCGCAGGGGTTCGGTTCAAGTTCTGAACCGGATGTCGGGGGTGCCAACCTCCCTTGGCGCCCCCGACTTTCACCACGCTGGAATTGGTAGGACAAATATCGTAGAGCATCGTTAAACCGGGCTATCGAGGACTTCGGCAGGGACTTATGACCGCGAAACGGCTGTATCAGGACATCGCCCGCAAGATCGCGGAATTGATCGACGCGGGCGCATATCCCGCCGGTTCGCGCCTTCCGGGCGAGCGTGATCTTGCAGAGAAGTTCGGCGTCAGCCGGGTGACCATTCGAGAGGCGGAGATTGCTCTCCAGGCCATCGGCCGGCTCGAGATCAAGACAGGTTCCGGCGTCTATGTCAGCGAGAGCAAGCCGCAGCTGGTCGATGCCATGCCCAGCGCGAGCGCGTTCGAAGTGACCGAAGCCCGGCTGCTGGTAGAAGCGGAAGCGGCGGCACTGGCAGCGCGCAACATCACCGATGCCGATATCGCCAGGCTGGAAGAGCTGATCGAGGCGATGGGCGACAGCGATGCCGACGCAGCCAATGCGGCGGATGAGAAGTTTCACGAAACCATCGCGCAGGCGTCGAACAATTCCGCCATCGTTCACACCGTCAAGCAGCTTTGGCAGATGCGCGAGACCATCCCGCAGGTGAAGCAGACCTATGAAGCGGTGTGCGTTCACGATGCCAAGCAACGTATCGAGGAGCATCGCGAAGTGTTCGATGCACTGAGAGCGCGTGATGCGGGCGCGGCGCGCGCGGCGATGCGTGGACATTTCCAGCGCCTGCTCGAAGCGATGCTGGAAACGACGGAAAAGCAGGCGCTGGCCGAAGTGCAACAGCGTGCGAGCGAGAGCCGCGAACGCTTTCTGGCGGCAGCGAAGCTAAACTGACCGCAACCCTCTATTGGTATGACAGAGGTCTGTTTTCTGGCATACGGAACTGGTTGACAGGCCTCGCTGGTGTCCTACTATCTCCGGCAATTATAAGGGAAGGGACTCAGGATGCTCGGCAGGCTCGCGCTTTCAGCGGTGGCAGTGGTGTGCGTGGCGCACCCCGTTGCGGCACAGGACATCTTGGTCAGCACGCAGGCCCAGTATGAGCGCGCCGCCGACGAGGTCGAGGCGGGCAACACCATCGTCCTTGCGGACGGCGAATGGCGCGATTTCGAAATCGTCATTACCGGCGAGGGCCGCGCCGACGCCCCGATTACCCTGCGCGCACAGACGCCGGGCGGCGTCATACTGACCGGACAATCGAATTTGCGGATCGGCGGCGAGCATGTCGTCGTTTCGGGCCTCGTCTTCCGCGATGGCTACAGCCCGACCGGTGAAGTCATTTCCTTCCGCCGCGACAGTGACGATCTGGCCCGCAATTCGCGCGTGACGGAAACGGTGATCGACGGGTTCAGCAAGCCCAACCGGACCGAGACGGATTACTGGGTGGGCATTTACGGCCAGAACAATCGCTTCGATCACAATCACCTGTCCGGAAAGACCAATGCCGGTGTCACGCTCGCCGTGCGGCTGAACACGGAGGAAAGCCGGGAGAACGATCACCGCATCGATCATAACTATTTCGGCCCGCGGCCCAATCTCGGCAGCAATGGCGGGGAGACGCTGCGCATCGGCACCAGCCATTATGCGCAGTTCGCTTCCAACACGACAGTCGAGAACAATGTCTTCGATCGGACCAGCGGCGAAGTCGAGATTATCTCCTCCAAGTCGGGCGGCAATACGCTGCGCGGAAATCTTTTCCTGCGTTCTCGCGGCGGGCTGACGCTGCGCCACGGCGATGGCAATCTGGTGGAAGGCAATGTCTTCCTTGGCCAGGGCGTTGATCATACGGGCGGCATTCGTGTCATCAACCAGCGCCAGACGGTGCGCGGCAATTACATGGAAGGGCTGCGCGGCACCGGATTTGCGAGCGCGCTGACCGTGATGAACGGCGTGCCCAACTCGCCGGCGAACCGCTACGTTCAGGTCGTCGATGCGGAAATAGAGCGCAACACGATCATCGACAGCACGCGCATCACGCTTGGCGCGGGCGCCGATGAAGAACGCAGCGCGGCGCCGGTGGACACCAGCTTTGCGTCCAATCTGATGTCCGGCCAAGGCGAAGGCCCATTCATCCGCGTTGACGCCGATGTTTCAGGCATCGATTTTGCAAACAATGCGGTGCTTTCGGGCGTGCTCGACGACGCGGTGGCCGACTTGCCGCGCGCGGATAGCGAGATGGTGCGCGCCGCCAACGGGCTTCTCTACCCCACCGATACCGCCCTTGCCGATATCGGCGTCCCGCGGGACATGCGGGTGCTCCAGCTCTCCGATGTCGGTATCGACTGGTACCCCAAGCCGGGCGAGCCGGCCGAGTTCGGAAGCGGGCAGCGCATCGTGGTCGGCGAAGGCGCATCGGCATTGCTCGCGGCGATGGCCGGGGCGCAGGACGGCGATCAGATCGTCCTGTCGCCGGGCACCTACGAGATCGACCGCACAATCCCGGTCGCTGCGCGGGTGGCCGTCAGCGGATCGCCCGATGGCGAGACGGTGATCACTTTCGCCCGCCCGACGCTCTTCGAATTGCAGACGGGGGGCGGATTGCGGCTTTCCGACCTGACCATCGATGGTGCCGCTGCGCCCGATTCCTCTGCCAACGCGGTCATCCGCACTTCCACCATGCCGGTCAGCGGCAATCTGGCGATCGAGATGGATGGCGTCACCGTCCGCAATCTCGACGTCAATAGCGATTTCGACGTGATCTATTTCGGCGCATCGACGCTGGCGGACAGCGTTCGCATCATCGACAGCACCTTCACGGATATCAGCGGGACGGTCGTCTCCGCTGCGTCCGAAGCGGACGATCAGGGCCGTTACAATGTCGAATATCTCGACATCGAAGGATCGCAATTCCGCAATGTGCGCGGCGGTGTGGCGGACGTCTATCGCGGCGGGCGGGACGAAAGCACCTTCGGCCCGCATGTCGGCATCACCGGCTCCAGCTTCGTCGATGTGGGCGAGGGGTCGGGCGCATCGCTGACGTTGCACGGCGTCCAGCGCACGGAGATTGCGCGCAACCGCTTCGAAAGCTCGGCCCCGATTGCCATCACCCACACGGTGGGCGTGCCGGTGACCGCGCTCAGCAATAACGATTTCGTCGCGACGCCGGAGCCGCTCCTTACCGAGATGAACTATCCCGGCGAACCGCGTGTCGAGATGGTGGACAACACTTACGCTGCGGAGGTCGGCCAATGAAGATGCTCGCGCTTACTCTTGTCGCATCGGCAGCGGCGCTGACCGCAACGCCCGCCCTGGCGGCGGAGCGACCCGAGGACGCGGCTGCTGTAGCCGCGCAAGAAACTTATCCGACGCTGTTTGCCGAGGAAATGGCGCGCGCCGAAACCTTCGTCGACGCCATGATGGCGGAAGGCATCACCGTGCCCGTGCCGCGCGACCCGGGCGGCGGCTACACGCATGAGCAGCATAAGCGGAACTACCGCGCCATGCTGCTGGCGGGCCAGCTCTACGAACTCACAGGCGAGCAGCGATATTTCGCGTTCGTTCGGGACATGCTGCTCGAATATGCGGAGCTTTATCCGACGCTTGGCGATCATCCGGCGCGCGCGAACCAGAATGTCGGGCGATTGTTCTGGCAGGTGCTGAACGACGCCATGTGGATGGTGCATGCGGTGCAGGCCTACGAGACGATCCGCGACGATCTGACGGCGGCTGAGCGCCAGCGTATCGACGACGATGTCTTTCGCCGGGCGGCCGATTTCCTTTCGGTCGAATCCGAAGCGACGTTCAACCGTATCCACAACCACGCCACCTGGGCGACCGCTGGGGTCGGCATGACGGGCTATCTGCTCGGTGACGAAGAGCTGGTACAAAAGGCACTTTACGGTACGGCGGGCGATGGCGAAGCGGGCTTCCTGCGGCAGACCGAACTGCTCTTCTCGCCCGACGGATATTACACCGAAGGGCCCTATTACCAGCGCTTCGCCCTGCTGCCCTTCATGGTGTTTGCGGGCGCGATCGATCGCAACCAGCCCGATCTGGAGATTTTCGAATATCGCGACGGCATCCTCGAAAAGGCTCTGCTGACAACGATCCAGCTGACCTATGACGGCTATTTCTTCCCCTTCAACGATGCGATCCGCGACAAGAGCCTGAACACGGCGGAACTCTATGAAGGTGTGGCCATCGGCTATGCGGTGACGGAAAATCCCGCCTTGCTCGACATTGCCCGCTTCCAGGGCCGCACGGTCATCTCCCAGGCCGGCCTCGAAATGACGCGCGCGCTCGATGCCGGACGCGCCGAGCCGTTTCCGTTCCGCTCCCTGCTGTTTACCGACGGGCCCGAGGGCGATCAGGGCGCGGTCGCGGTGCTGCGCGACGGGACCGGGCCGGAGCATCTGGCGGTGGTCATCAAGAATGCCTCGCAAGGCATGGGCCACGGCCATTTCGACAAATTGAGCTGGCAGCTTTACAATCGCGGCGAGGAAATCGTGCGCGATTACGGCGCGGCGCGCTTCCTCAATATCGAGGCGAAGGAGGGCGGACGCTACCTGCCCGAGAACGAGACGTGGGCGAAGCAGACCGTCGCCCACAATGCGCTGGTGGTGAACGAGCGCAGCCATTTCTACGGCGACCGCGACCTCGCCGACCTTTCCGCGCCCACGCAGCTGGCGTTCGAAGCGGGCGAGGCGTTCCAGTACAGCGCCGCGAGCATCGACGATGCCTACCCGCAAGATGGCGTGGCGATGACGCGGGTGCTGGCGCTGGTCGAGGTGGAAGGACTGTCCCAGCCCGTCACGCTCGACGTGCTGCGCGCCGAGGGGCAGCGCAATGCGACCTTCGACCTTCCGCTCCACTATTCCGGGCACATCATGCGGCTCGGCTTCGATCCGGCGCGCAATGTCGCCGAGCGGCCGGTGCTCGGGAGCGGGCATGGCTACGAGCACATCTGGGTCGATGGCCGCGCGACGCCCGATGCGGCAGGCAGCTTCATGACCTGGATCCTCGACGGGCGATTCTACACCTATCGCTTCGTGCCCACGCAAGGGATGGAAGTGATCCTTGGCGAAAGCGGCGCGAACGACCCGAATTTCAACCTGCGCCGCGAACCGCTTGCGATCCAGCGCGTGGACGGCGTGCAGGCGGCGACCTTCGTCAGCCTGCTCGAATCGCACGGCCTCTATGACGGCGCGGCGGAGCAGACGGTCGAAAGCGATAGCCAGATCGCGGCGCTGCGCCATCACCGGCAGGGCGCATACGACCTCGTCACGATAGAAACGCTGGCGGGAGAGGAAGTCGCGGTGGCGATTTCCTGGGACGCCGATCCGAACGCAACACATAGCGCCACATTCGAAGGGCGCGAAATAACATGGCAGGGCTACGCCGCGCGCGTTGTGCTGACAGGAGGGGAATAGAAATGGCGGTTAAAGGCCTTCGCTGGTGGGTCGTCGGGCTGGTCGCTCTGGCGACGATCATCAATTATATTGACCGGCAGACGATCAACGTTCTCTGGCCCGAAAATATCGCGCCCGAACTCTTCCCGGACATGGACGCGGACGGACACAAATACATCCTCGGCGTCATCAGCACGGTCTTCATCTTTGCCTATGCGGCGGGCCAGGCGCTCTTCGGCAAGATCTTCGATTGGATCGGCACGCGCATGGGCTTCGTGCTGTCCATCGGCGTATGGTCCTTGGCAACTGCAGCGCATGCGCTGGCTCGCGGCGTCGTCAGCTTCAGCATCTTCCGCGCCATTCTCGGTGTCGCGGAGGCGGGCAACTGGCCGGGCGCGACGAAGGCCAATGCGGAATGGTTCCCGACGCGTGAGCGCGCGCTGGCACAAGGCATCTTCAATTCCGGGGCGGCGATCGGCGGCATCATCTCGATCCCGCTGATCGGCTACATGGCCGTCTTCCTCGACTGGAAACTGATCTTCATCCTCGTCGGACTCATCGGCCTACTGTGGCTCGTGCCATGGTGGTTCATCGTGAAGGCACCGCCAGAGTCGCATGACTGGCTATCCGCCGAGGAGCGCGAATATATCCTCACCGGCCAGCGGTCCGAGGATGCGGTCGACGATAGCGATGACGGCTACAACCCGACGACGGGTGCTCTGCTGAAGCGCCGGGAAAGCTGGGGAGTCATCATCGCATCGGCTGCGATCGACCCCATCTGGTGGCTCTTCATTGTGTGGATCCCGACCTATCTGGTCGAAGTCCACGGCTTCAACGTCAAGGAAGTGGCAGCGTCCGGCTGGCTGCCTTTCGTGGGCGCAATGCTCGGAGCCTGGTTCGGCGGCATCCTGGCCCAGAACCGTCTTGGCGCGGGCTGGAGCGTCAACGCGACACGGAAGCTGACGATTACGCTCGGCTGCCTGATCATGCTGCCCGCCCTTCTGGCGTTGTCCGCGGCCTCCGCACCATGGACGGCGCTGTGGCTCATGTTCACGATCCTCTTCGGCTTCCAGACCGCAATCGGCAATGTCCAGACGCTGCCGAGCGATTTGTACGGCAAGTCCACTGTCGGCACACTCTCGGGCATCGCGGGCATGGCCGCCAAGTTGGGCGCGGCCGCGTTGACCTATCTCGTCCCGATCATGACTGCCGGCGCGAATTACTATTCGGTTTTCGTGCTTGGCGCGGGCCTCGCCCTGACCGCAATTGCCGCTGTGTGGCTGCTGTGCGGGACGATCAAGCCTCTCAAACCCAAAACCGCCTGATCAGGCGCAATCACTCGAAATAAGGACCATCATAATGGGTAAACTCGACGGTAAAGTCGCAATCGTAACCGGCGGCAGCCGCGATATCGGGCGGGCGACGTCCATCGCGCTGGCCAATCAGGGCGCGAACGTCGTCGTCAATTACAATAGCAACCAGGCCGATGCCGACGACACTGTAAAGGCGGTCGAGCAGGCCGGCGGCAAGGGCATCGCGGTGAAGGCCGACGTGACCAAGGCTGCGGACGTCGATGCGCTGGTCGCCGCGGCGCGCGAGGCTTTCGGCGGCAAGATCGACATCCTCGTCAACAATGCGGGCGGGCTTGTCGCGCGCAAGACGCTGGACGAGATGGACGAGGAATTCTTCAACCACGTCATGCAGCTCAACCTCACCTCCGCCTTCCTCGCCTGCAAGGCTGCCGTGCCGCATATGGGCGAAGGCTCCGCCATCGTGAACCTCGCCTCGCTTGCCGGGCGTGATGGCGGCGGCGGCGGCGCTATCGCCTATGCCACCAGCAAGGGCGCGATGATGACGATGACGCGCGGCCTCGCCAAGGAACTCGGCCCCAAGGGTATTCGCGTGAATGCGCTGTGCCCCGGCATGATCGCCACCACCTTTCACGATACCTTCACGCCCGATGCGGCGCGCGAGAATGTGGCCAACGCCACCCCGCTAAAACGTCAGGGCAAGGCCGAGGAAGTGGCGGACGCGATCGTCTATCTGGCATCGCCCAGCGCATCCTTCATCACCGGCGCCAATGTTGACATCAATGGCGGTCTAGCCTTTTCGTAATCCGCGCAATTCGCGCGGAAGGGAACCGCAATGACCAGCTTCATCTTCGGTGAAGCCATGCTGGAATATCACAGCCATGGCAGCAGCGGGCTGCGCTATGGCGGGGATACGCTGAACACGGCGATCCACATGGCGCGTGCCGGGCACGACGTGGCCTATGTCACGGCGCTCGGCACCGATCCGATCAGCGATGCGCTGGTTGCGGCCTGGGCGGCGGAGGGCATCGATACGCGTTTCGTCCTTCGCCATCCGACCCGCTCGCCCGGCATCTACGCCATCCATCTGGACGAGAACGGAGAGCGCAGCTTCCTCTACTGGCGCGATCGCAGCGCCGCGCGCGAGATGTTCGCGCTTCCCGGCATGGCGGACGCGGTGGCCGCCGCGCGCGAGGCGGAGATGCTGTATTTCAGCCTGATCTCGCTCGCCGTGGTGGACGAGGCGGGGCGCGATGCGCTGGTGGGTCTGGCGCGGGACGTGAAGGCGGCTGGAAAGACGGTCGCCTACGATTCCAATTACCGTCCTTTGCTCTGGCCCGATCCGGCGGCGGCGCAAGCGGCTTCTCGCGCGGCGACGCAGGCCGCAACGCTCGGCCTGCCGACCAATGTGGACGAGCAGCAGATTTATGGCGACGCGCGCAGCGAAGAGCAGATCGCCGCCAACTGGCAGGGCGAAGGATGCTCTCTGGTCGTCGTGAAAGCCGGGGAGACCGGTTGCCTGATAGCCGAGGCGGGCAGCGAACCGATGCGGCAGGCCGCAAAGCAAATTGCCGTCGTCGATACGAGCGGCGCGGGCGATGCTTTCAATGCGGGTTTCCTCTCGGCCTATCTCGATGGCCGCGACATTGCCGATTGCGCCGAGGCCGGACAGGCGCAATCGCGCGAAGTGCTCCAGCATCACGGCGCGGTGCCGCCGCGCGGCTGAGGCCGCTTTCCTACAGCGAGAGCCGCGTGCTTCATGGCGCGCATGTCTCTGCCCATGCCATCTTTGCCGCTAGCCAGCCGGGTGACAGATCGTGCCTGCAAAGGTGACAATCACGCCTGCCAAAAGGTCACACAAGAGCGCCAGGAAAAGTCACGGTTCGTGAACGCAGGGTCACGGATCGGATGCGCAAGGTTACGCTTTTCACGGCGAAGGTCACACATTTGGGGTCGCAAGGTTACAGATGGCGCATTTTCGCTCTGGACACTGTGCCACTTGTCACACCCTCACGCCTTGCCCTTGGCGCTGGGAGCCGTCATGGCGACGCAATGCAGCGCCGCTATCGCTGGCGCTCCCAGCAAACGCCATCAGGGGCACGACATGATCAGATACGCCGCTCTCCCACTCGCCGCCGCCGCCATGGCGCTCGCCGCGCCCGCCCAGGCCTGGGGGCCGACCGGGCACCGCGTCACCGCCGAGATCGCGCAGGACAACGTCAGCGGGAAGACGCGGGCCGAGATCGCCGGCATCCTCGGCACTGAAGGCCTGCCCGAAGGCAGCACCTGGCCGGACGAACAGCGTTCCAACCCGGCGCCGTTCTGGCAGGATACGGCTGGGCCGTTCCACTACGTTACACTGCCGGTGGGCCGCGAAGTGCACCAGCTGGTCCACCCGCCCGAAGGCGACGCGCTGAGCGCGCTGGAGGGCTTCACCGCCACGCTGCGCAGCGATACGGCCACGCAGGAGGAGAAGGCGCTGGCGCTGCGCTTCATCGTCCACATCGTGTCCGACCTGCACATGCCGCTCCACGCCGGGAACGGCACCGATCGCGGCGGCAACGACTACCAGGTGCTGTGGTTCGACGAGCCGACCAACCTGCACTGGGTGTGGGACGAGGGCATGATCCTGCGACAGCAGCTCAGCTACACCGAGTACACGGCGCGGCTGGATCGCCGCATCACGCCCGAACGCACACTGGAATGGTGGGACTGGAACCCCGACACCTGGATCGGCGAGAGCGTCGAGCTGCGCGACCGCATCTACCCCGCAGCCGATGCCGAGTTCGGGAATGGCAGCCAAGAAGCGCCGCGCGTGCTGAAATACGACTATCACTGGCAATGGATGCCGACGGTCGAGCAGCGCCTGGCGCAATCGGGCATCCGCCTCGCCGCCTATCTCGACTGGGTCTTCGCCGGTGAGGAGGGCGCGTGATCACCACGATCGACGACATCGACGGTGTTCTGGACGAGCTCGAGGCGATCAGCGACGCCTCGCGCGCCAACCTGCTCTCCGCGCTGAAGGACTATGCCGAAAACGGCACTCCGCCCGATCCCGAAGCGCGCAAGAGCGGCGCCTTCGCCTACCCGCAGCTGACCCTGCGCTATGCGAGCGATGCGCCCGTGGATCACCCGGCGCGCTCCTACGCCCGGCTCAACCAGCCAGGCACCTATACCAGCTCCATCGCGGAGCCCGGCCTGTTCCGCGGCTATCTGAAGGACCAGCTCTGCCACCTGGTGCGCGACTATCCGGTGCAGCTGGAGACGAGCCGGTCCGCCGATGAGATCCCGTACCAATACGTGCTCGACGGCTCTGCACCGGGCCTCGCCGGAACGAGCAGCGCGGAGCTGACGCGGCACTTCCCGGCCAGCGATCTGGTGAAGATCGGAGACGAGGTGGCCGACGGCACGTGGCTTCCCGAAACGCCCGAAACCGACAAGCGCCCGCTATCGCTTTTCGATGCGCTGCGCACCGACTTCAGCCTGGCGCGCCTGCGCCATTACAGCGGCACACCGCCGCGCCACTTCCAGCGCTATGTGCTGTTCACCAACTACATCCGCTATGTCGAGGAGTTCATCGACTTCGCGCTGGCCGAGCTTGCCGATCCGGATAGCCCGTACGAGCGCTTCTCCGGCCCGGGCGCGGTGATCGAGAAGGGCGACACGGATGGCGCGAGAGAGCGCGTCGCTGAGGGGACGTGGCGCAAGCACCAGATGCCCGCCTATCATCTGGTGGGGAAGGACAATGCCGGGATCACGCTCGTCAACATCGGCGTCGGCCCGTCCAACGCCAAGACCATCTGCGATCACATCGCCGTACTAAGGCCCGAAGTGTGGCTGATGATCGGCCACTGTGGCGGGCTGCGGCCGAGCCAGACCATCGGCGACTACGTGCTCGCTCACGCCTATCTGCGCGACGACAATGTCCTCGACACCGAGATCCCGCCGGAGATTCCGATCCCGCCTATCGCTGAAGTGCAGACGGCCATGTTCAAGGCCGCGCTCGACGTGACCGGGGATAGCGAGGAGCAGCTGAAGCGCCGCCTGCGCACCGGAACGGTGGTGACGACGGATGACCGCAATTGGGAGCTGCATTACACACGCTCCGCATTGCGCTTCAACCAGAGCCGGGCGGTGGCGATCGACATGGAGTCGGCCACCGTCGCCGCGCAGGGCTATCGCTTCCGCGTGCCATACGGGACGCTGCTATGCGTGTCGGACAAGCCGCTGCATGGCGAGATCAAGCTGCCGGGGCAGGCCAACAGCTTCTACGAACGCTCGGTCAGCCAGCATCTGCGCATCGGTATCGAGGCGCTTCGCCATCTCGCGAGAGAGGGCGACGACTTCCACAGCCGCAAGCTCAGAAGCTTCGACGAACCGCCGCTGCGCTAGAGCGTGGCCACCCGGCCGCAGACCGGCACGCTGACGGTGCCACGGGCGACATAGGCCTCGATCCCGTCGATATCGAAGCCGACGATCTTGGGATCGCGGGCCTCGGTAAAGATCGAGAAGCCATCGCCGCCACCAGCCAGAAAGCTGTTGGTGGCGACGCGGTAAGTCCGTTGCAGGTCGAGCGGCTGGCCCGCCAGCGTGATCCCGGCCACGCGCTCTCCGGCAGGCGCGGCGCGGTCTACCGTGTAACGCAGCGCATCGGACGGGACGAGCAAGGATTCGCAAGCGCTCGCCAGCCCGCCCTCGTCACACCACTGGCCCTCCAGCAACTCGGCGATCTCGCCGCCGGTGAGCGACAGGACAGTCACGGCATTGCCGAACGGTGCCATCGCGGAAAGCTCGCCATAGGTCAGCACACCGTCCGCCGCGCCCGACAGGTCGGTGCGCACCCCGCCGGAATTGACGAAGGCGAGGTCGACCGGCTCACCCGCCTCGCGCGCCATGTCGAGATAGGCGTCGGCGATGAAGGCCTGGGCAGGACTGTCGAGGCAGTCCCGGCCTGCCGCTCCGCTCGCGGCGATAGGCCCGACCGCACGCTCCGCAACGGGGCGCACCGCCTCGGCATAGCGCGCGACGATCGCGGCGGCTTCGGCATGCAGGACAGCGGGCTCGGTGACGGCCACGGAACGGCCGGTAACGGACAGTGCGCGGTCGGCGGTGGGATCGACGGTCATCACGATCTGGGTGACGAAGCCGCCATAGCGACCTGCGGAGGTCAGCAGCACCGGCTCGCCGCCGGGCCGTGTCAGATTGCAGATGTAGCTGTTGTGCGAATGGCCCGAGACGACCAGCGAAATCGCCGGGTCGAGCGCCTCGACGATGGGCACGATCGGTCCGGAGAGGTCCGGGCAGGCGTCGAGCACGAAGCGGTCGTCGACATAGCCGCCTTCATGGATCAGCAGCACCACCGCGTCGGCGCCGTCTGCAACCAACTCGCGGGCGAAGCGGTTTGCGGTCTCAGCCTCGTCGAGGAAGGTGTAGCCCGCTGTTGCCTGGTCGGCGACGAGATTGGCGGTGCCTTCCAGCGTCAGACCGATAAAGCCGACCCGCGCGTCGCCGTACTCGCGCATCGCCGTGCCGGAAAAGAGCGTGTTGCCTGCCGCATCGACGGTGTTGCCCGCGAGATAAGCGAAGTCGGCGCCTGCGAAAGGCTCGATCGCGCAAGGCTCGCGCTGTGTGTTCGCTTCGCATCCGCCATTCTGCATTCGCTGCAACTCTGCAATGCCGCGGTCGAATTCGTGATTGCCGACCGATGCCAGATCCAGGCCGACGACGGAGAGCGCCCTTATGGTCGGTTCATCGAGGAAAAGCGCCGAGATGAGCGGGCTGGCCCCGATCAGGTCGCCTGCCGCAACGGTAATGGTGTGCGGATTGCCTTCGCGCAATGCATCGAGGGTCGCCCCAAGCTGTGCGGCGCCGCCGAGGCGCGCGCTGCGTTGCTGGCCATCCACCACGTAGGACACGTCGCCCGGAGATTGTTCGAGGTGGCCGTGAAAATCATTGAGGGCGAGGATCTGGACTTCGACCGGGCCGCCACCGCTTTCGGCAGGCAGGGTGGCGCATGCGGAGAGAGGGAGGCCGGCCAGGAGCGCGGCAAGGAATCGCTTGGTCATTCCCCTTGATTACGCATCGTCATGACAAAAGAAAGGCGGCGGCGCCCTTTCGAACGCCGCCGCCTCTATTGTCGGTCTGAACCGGTGCGGATCAGAATTCGTAACGAACGCCGACCTGGATGCGCCAGATCGAGGACGAGGTCGCGATGAACTCGTTGTCGTCCGGGTTGAACCCGGTGATGTCATAACGGCCTTCATCGTCCACATCGATATCGACGAGATCCACGAAGTCACCGCGCAGGCGAACGAGGTTCGCGCCGTCATCGATGAAGTTCAGGAAGTTGTCGAAGTCCGCGAACAGCTCGATGCGATCCTGCACCAGCCCGGTCAGGCTGCCGAGGAACGGCAGTTCCTGGGAGAAGCGCAGGTCGAGATCGTAGGACCATTTGTTGCGGCAGCTGTTGCGCACGATGCTGCGACCGAATTCGATATCGCAGAGCTCCGCGATATCCGACCCGTCATACAGAACCGTACCGTCGGAGGTGACGAAGGAACCGCCATTCAGGTAGTCGAGCAGCTGGTTCACCGCACCGCCCGGATCGTCGACACCGTTCGTGCCCGGATCGCGGATGTCGGAATCCGGCGAAAGGTTCGGATCTCCAAGACCCGACGGGATGTAGAGCAGCGCATTGTCGCTGCCCGACGAACGATCATTAAAGACGCTGTCACCGTCGAAGGTCAGGCTGAACGGCCGACCTTCGCGCGCCCGGAAGAAAATTCCGAACGACGTATCGAAACCGTCGAAGAATTCCTCACGGAAGTTCACCGCGGCGGTGATGTTGTGGCGGGTCTCGTAATTGGAAGTCGAGATTGCCGGGTTCTGACGATCGAACGCAGCGGTCACGTCGTAGGACGAAGTCGCCGTGGACGAGCCGACATTGCGGTTGTTGTCCGAATCCGTGAAGGCGTAGCCGAACCGGAGTCCGATACCGCCACCCGGCGTGATAATGCCGCGCGGGAAGTTCTTCGACAGGATGATCGAAGCGGCGTGGCTTTCGTAGCTCGGGCCGTTGGTCAGCTGGATCTCATCGTCACGACCGGTATCGAAGCATTCCTCGGTGACATTGTTCCACACCGGCGGCGTGCCACCGCTGCCGAGCAGCGTCGCGTCGCAATCATCGACCGTAGGATCGATGGCAGCATAGATCGGACGACCGTCCACGGTGAAGCCATCGTTTACCCGAATATCTGGGGTCTGCGACAGATCAACGAAGTTCAGCGTGTCGTTGAACCGCGAGTAGATGTAATCGAGATTCACGCGCCAATCGCTGAAGAATCCTGTGCCGACGCCGAAATCGCTGGCGAGACCCAAGTTCGCGCGCACCACGGTGGGCACGTCGAAATCGGGGTCGGTCGACTGGGTGTCGGAGAGGCCGGCCGCGGCTTCGGCGGAAGCGGCGAGACGCGCGCATTCCGGGAAACCGGTGAACTGGCCGTTCTGGATCACGGTGATCGAACCATCATCGTTGGTGATGTCGTCGCAAGGCCCGAATGTGTCTTCCTGGCCGGTCGAGAAACCGTTGTTGGAGAACGCATTCGAGAAGTAGACGACCGGATCGCCGCCCGAGAACACGCCAACACCGCCGGTGATGCGCGAATTCGAGAAGAACCCGTCATTGTCCAGTTCGTATGTGGCCGACAGACGCGGAAGGATGACCGGGTCGAGATCGTTGAAGGGCACAGCATTGCTGAAGCCGTAGCGACGCTCGAACTCCGGATTGGCACGCGGTGCGTCGCCATCGTAGAGCTGGGCGCGGATGCCCGCCGTCACCGTCAACTGGTCGGTCGCAAGCCATTCGTCCTGCACGTAGAACGAATAAATCTGACGCCCGAAAGTGGCGGCCGCTTCGTTGATGTCACCCGTCGGCGTGGCGGAAATGTCGCCGCCGCCCAGCACGCCGCGATTCACGGCATCGGCACCTCCGCCAAACACGCTGGAGAATGCGCCCGGCGCGACCCGGCCTGCTTCGAAATCGTCGAGGCTGCGGAAGAACAGCGTGCCCGTCGCGTTGATGGCGAACAGGTTGAACACTTCCAGATCGTTGACCTCCGTGCCGATCTTGAACTGGTGTTCACCGGCGTCGAGATTGACCTGGAACTTCAGCTGATCGACGCGGGTCTCCAGCGCGTTGGCTGAGCGGAAGATGCCCGGACCGGTGCTCAGGAGGCCGTTTTGCGGGTTCAGCTCTTCCGGAATGTCACCGCTGTCTTCGTTCGGGACGAGGACCGACAGACGCACCGTCGGGTTTTCGGATTGCGCTTCACCGAAGCCCACCGGGCCCTGGACGTCCTGTACGTCTGCGCGGCTGAGGCGCAGCTCTGTGCTGATGACGTCGTTCCACTGGGAATAGAGCCGGACGGAATAATAGTCCGAAACCGTGCCTTCGTCCTCGAACGAGTTGAGGCCGGTCAGTTCCTGGCCGCCCGTATCGGATTCGACATTGGTTTCCTCGAGGCGCTGATAGGTGCCTTCCAGGCGGTGGTCGTCGGTGATGTAAGCGTCGACGCGGCCGAAATAGCGCACCGAGCTTTCCGGCAAGGTGACGGGGTATCCGCCAACATCCTGGCCGTATACGTCGTTCGCAATCTGCGCGAAGCGGTCGAACTGCTCCTGCGTGACGAAGTTCGCTTCATTGGCGAAGCCGCCGCCGAACGGGCCGAATTCGTTGGCGTTGCCAAGATCGGTTTCCTCGTAACCGGCGTAGAAGAATACGCGGTCGGGAATGATCGGTCCGCCGAGCGTGGCGCCCCAGCGCTTCTCTTCGAATGGCGATACCACGTCGTCCACCCCGTCGAGCGAGTCGCCGCGCAGATCGTCGCTACGGTACGCGAAGAAAGCGGAGCCGTGGAACTGGTTCTCACCCGACTTGGTGACGACGTTCACGAGACAGCCGGTGAAGTCCGAATATTCGACGTCGAAAGGTGCAAATTCGACAGAAGTCTCACGAATGACATCGAAGGGGATCGGGAGCGCGTTGCGCGCGGCGAATGGGGTGCCATTCAGGCCGAACACGTCCGCCTGGACGATGCCGTCGACGGTGAAGGTGTTCGAACGATCGTTGCCGCCAAGGCAGGAAATACGATCGACTTCATTGTCCCGCTCGAGGCTGACGCGCGGGTCGATGCGGATGATGTCGCGCACGTCGCGGGTGATGGAGGGAAAGCTTTCGAGGGTCTGCTCACCGAAGGCCGCACCTGGGCCTACCGCCAGCTGCTGCGCACCGGCGCGGGTGCCGCTGACGATGATCACGTCACCGGCATCGGCGGTCGCGGCGGAGGACAGCTCGAAACTGTAGGAGGTGTTGCCCGAGATCGTGATGTACTGGTCTTGGACCGTCTGGCCTTCGAAGCCGGGCGCGGTCACCGTGACGGTGTAGGGCCCGCCCGGAACCAGCGAGCCGACGCGGAAGGTGCCGTCCTGGCCGGACACTTCGGTGCGGGTCTGGTCGGTGCGGGTGTCGGTGATGGTGACGGTTGCGCCGGAGATTTCCTGGCCGCTCTCGTCGCTGACGGTGCCCTGCACGCCCGAGGTGATCTGCTGGGCGTGGGCGACGGCGGGCAGCACGGCTGCGCTCGCAATGCTCGCGACGCTGGCCGCGAGAAGATACTTGATTTTCATGATCCCGAATTTCCTTGCCTGAAGGTGAGTGATCCCGTCGGGGGACGACTGTCCGTGGACGTAGCGCCCGTAGGGGACAGTTTTCTTTCAAACAAATGACACGGCAACATATCGCGGCCATATCGCGGTCATATCCTGTGGGCAGGGGTCGGTTTCATCCGGCCTGTTGCTGCAACGCAACAATCTTGCGTGCCGAGGTCGGCCGGTCAGCCGCGGACTCGTCGCTATCTGCGAATCGGCCGATCCTCAGGCGAGGCCGATTTCGCGCAGTCTCTGCAGCAGGAAATCGTGCGCGGTGATCGGCTCTACCGGCGTCTCGCCGTTGGCCACGCACTGCTCCAGCGGCTCGATCAGGAAGTCGGGCCGGAAATGCAGGAAGAAGGGCATGGAATAGCGAGCGCGGCGCGCAGCGTCTCCGCCCGGATTGACGACACGGTGCGTGGTCGAGCGCAGGCGGCCATTGGTGAGCCGATCGAGCATGTCGCCGACATTCACCGCCAGCGCGCCTTCGGGCGGCGAGACGGGCACCCACTCGCCCTGCTTGTTGAGCAGTTCCAGGCCAGCTTCCTCCGCGCCCAGCAGCAGGGTGATAGTGTTGATGTCGCCATGGGCTGCGGCCCGGATCGCGCCATCCGGCACCTCGCTGGACAGCGGCGGATAATGGAGCAATCGCATCACCGAATTGCCGTCCAGCACGGTGTCGGCGAAATAGTCTTCCGGCAGGTTCAGATGCAGCGCGATCGCGCGCAGGATGCGGTCGCCTGCGTTCTCGAACTCTGCGTAGAGCTGCTCGAACGTGTCCTTGAAGCCGTCGACCTCGTCCGGCCAGACATTGGGTGCCATCGTGTCTGCGAAGCGGTGGCCATCGGGCAGGCTGCGCCCGACATGCCAGAATTCCTTCAGGTCGTGGACCTCCGCGTCCTTGGCGATTTCCGTGCCGAACGGCGTGTAGCCGCGCGCGCCGCCGCCGCCCGCGATGTGATAAGCGCGCTTGGTCGCTTCGGGCAGTGCGAAAAAGGCTTTCGCGTGGCTCTCGGCCCGGTCGATCAGGTCCTGCGGAATGCCGTGATCGCGCACGATGGCAAAGCCGTATTCGCCAAAGCTGCGGCCCAGCTCGTCGGAGATTTCGGGCAACGGTCGGGCAAGCGAGATGGATGCAATATCGGACATTGCCGCGCTCTTATACGGGCAGGACGAGTCCCGCCAGTGCCGCGCTCATCAGATTGGCGAGAGAGCCCGCCGCCAGCGCCCTGAGGCCGAGCTTGGCAATGACCGGGCGCTGGTTAGGGGCAAGGCCGCCCGTCACCGCCATCTGGATCGCGATCGAGCTGAAATTGGCAAAGCCGCACAGCGCGAAGGTGACGATGGCGGTGGTGCGCGCCGGAAGCGTCCCCTCTGCCAGCGCGCCAAGCTCGATGAAGGCGACGAATTCGTTGAGCACGATCTTCGTGCCGAACAACCCGCCGGCGATCTGGGCCTGGCCCCAGTCCGTCACGCCGATAAGATACATGACCGGCGCGAAGACATAGCCGAGCAACGCCTGGAAAGTGATCTCGGGATAGCCGAACCAACCGCCGATGCCGCCGAGAATACCGTTCGCGAGCGCCACCAGCGCCACGAACACCAGCACCATAGCGCCGACCGCGACTGCCAGCTTCACGCCGGTCTGCGTGCCTTGCGCCGCCGCCTCGATGACGTTGGCGGGCTTGTGTCCTTCCTCGAATGTGTGCGCGACTTCGACTTCGTGCGGCGTGCCGCTTTCGGTGATCGCCGCTGGGCCTTCGGCGCTTATGCGCGCCTTTGGCAGCTCGATCTCGGCAAGCTCGGCCGCATCGCGGGCAAGGTCGCTTTCGTCATCGGGCATGATGATCTTCGCCATGAGGATGCCGCCCGGCGCCGACATGAAAGCCGCCGCCAGCAGGAACGGCACCGCCTCGGATCCGATGAAGCTGGCATAGGCTGCCAGGATCGTGCCCGCGACGCCCGCCATGCCCACCGCCATCAGCGTGAACAGACGGCTGGGCGACAGGGCGGCGAGATATGGCCGCACCACCAGCGGGCTTTCCGACTGGCCGACGAAGATGTTGGCCGCGCTTCCCAGCGCTTCCACCTTGCTGATCCCGGTTATCCAGCCGATCGCGCCGCCGACCCAGCGCACCAGTCGCTGCATGATGCCCCAGTGATAGAGGATCGATACGATGGCGGCGAAGAAGATGATGACCGGCAGCGCTGCGATGACGAATGTGTTGGTGAAGGGATTGGCATCCATCGGCCCGAACACTGCGGCGATGCCGACCTTGGAATAATCGAGCAGCGCGATCACGCCGTCGGACAGGAACTGGATTGCCTGCACACCCCATGGCGTGCGCAGCACGATTACGGCCATCAGCGCCTGCAGCGCGAAGGCCGCGCCGACGACGCGCAGCCTGATCCGGCTCTTCCCAGTCGAAAGCAGGAAAGCGATGAGAAGGATCGCGGCAATGCCCGCGAGCGAGATCAATTGTGGTGGCAATGCGATTCCCCGTCCGTGACGGGAAGGTTCTTTCGCGCAAAGGGCGCACACACACAAACGATTCCGGTGCGTTTCCCCCAGCACGCTCTTGCCAAGCGCGGCTCCAGCGACATAGCCACGGCGCATGACAGACACCGCTTCGCCCGCTTCAGGAACGCCGATCTCGCGCTCGCTCTTCGTCTACACGCTGCTTTACGGCGGGATGACGGTGATCGCCGGCGTGCTCGCCTTCAAGCAGTTCGCTATCGGACCGCTGAAAGTGGAGGCCGGCATTCTCGCCTTTCTGCTGCTGGTCGTGATGTCGAGCGCGATTTCGCAAATCCACGGCAAGGCCGCGGCGGACAGGCTGGTGCTGTGGGGCTTCCTGCCGCTCGCCTTTTCCATCGCGCTGATCGGATTCGTACTGGCGCTGCCGCCTTCGCCGGACATGCCGGCGGAAAACCTGCTGGCGTTCAACACCGTGCACGCGCAGACGCCGCGCATCATGGCGGCCGGGCCGGTGGCCTACGGCGTGTCGCTGCTGCTCAACGTCTGGATTTTCGACAAGCTTCGCGGGAAGGGCGGCGGCGGCGGCTTCTGGTTGATGGCGCGCGGAGCCATCGCATCGGCAATCAGCCAGGCGATCGACACGCTGATCTTCATCACGCTCGCTTTCTACGGCGAATTTCCCATCGGCGACCTGCTGATCGGCCAGGCCATCGCAAAGATCGTGCTCAGCTTCGTGTTGGTGCCGTTCCTGATTGCGGGCGCGGTGGCGCTGGCTAAGCGCCTCGACGCCACGCCGCTGAGAGCGACCGCGTGAGCGGTGCGGACAGGCTCGTCGAAGCCGCGCTGCAGGCTCGCCAGAAGGCCTACGCGCCCTATTCGAACTTCCTCGTCGGGGCGGCGGTCGAAAGCGTGAACGGCGACATCGCAGTCGGCGCCAATATGGAAAACGCGTGCTACCGGCTGGGTGTCTGTGCGGAACAGTCGGCACTGGCAGCGGCGGCGCAGGCGTTCGGTCTCGGGAAGGTCGCACGCATCGCCGTGGTCGGTGGGCCGCGCGGAGACGATACCGGCGGTGGCGGGCCGATCACGCCATGCGGTGGATGCCGACAAGCGATTGCCGAAGCGGCGCAGCAGGCGGGCTGCGATACCGAAATCCTGTGCTGCGATGCGGCGGGGGAGGATCGCCTGACGACCACCATCCGCCAGTTGCTTCCTGCGGCATTCACACTGGATTGACGCTTAGCTTGCCAGTCTGTGCCATCTGTGCTGGATGGAATTTGTCCGGACAAATTTAGCGGACAGGTCAGGAGGCGGCAGGCATGAGCGAATTTCAGAAAGTGGTCTTGTCGCGGGAGATCACCGGCGTTCCGGTGGCGCAGGACTTCGCCATCGAGGCCATGGCCCGGCCCGAAATCGCCGAGGGTGAGCTGCTGGTAAAGAACGCCTTTCTCTCGCTTGATCCCTATATCGGTTCCCGCCTGAAAGGTCGGCACATGTCCGGCCCCGCGCCCAAAATCGGTGAACTCATCCCCGGCCTCGCGGTTGGCGAAGTGCTGGAAAGCAGGGCCGCAGGCTTCGCGCCAGGCGATCATGTCGTCGGTGAAAGCGGCTGGCGGACGCATTGTGTGATGGACGCCGCCGCCGCGCAGAAGGTAGACGCCGCGATCCAGCCGCTATCTCTCCATCTCGGCGTTTGCGGCATGCCCGGCCTCACCGCCTGGGCCAGCGCGCATCACCTGGCCAAGGTGCGGGAAGGGGACAGGGTGCTCGTGTCCTCCGCCACCGGCCCGGTCGGCGGCACGGTCGGCCAGCTCGCGCGGATCAAGGGCGCGACGAAAGTCGTCGGACTTGCAGGATCGGACACCAAATGCCGGACGGTGGAGCGCGAGTACGGCTTCGACCTGTGCATCAATTACAAGGATGCCGACTGGACCGACCAGCTGGCCGCGGCCCTCCCGGACGGGATTACCGTTTATCACGACAATGTCGGGGGCGACGTGCTCGATGCCGCGCTCGCCAATCTTGCAGATTACGGGCGCGTGATTTTGTGCGGCCTGATCTCGCAATACAATCTGCCCGAGGGTGAGCGGCCTGCCGGTCCCAATCCAGGGGTCTATATCCTGAAGCGGGCGCAGCTGTCCGGCCTGGTGGTCTACGATTACATGGCGGAGCAGGCCGATTATGCGGCGCGTGCGTTCGAATGGATCGAGTCCGGTGATTTGCGCTATGTGGAGGACCGTGCCGAAGGGTTGGCGGCGACGCCGGAACTGTTCGCCAAGCTGATGCACGGAGACAATGTCGGCAAGACGGTGGTCGCGCTCGGCAATGGGTGAGGGTGTCACCTGCGGCTATCTAACGCTGCCCGATAGCGGGGCGCAGCTTCACTATCGACGCAGCGGCAGCGGGCCGCCGCTGATCATGCTGCATCCCTCGCCGCAAAGCTCCGAAGCGCTGGAGCCGGCGATGGCGCATTTCGGCAAGGTCTGCACTTGCATCGCGCTCGATACGCCGGGCTACGGCCTGTCCGACGATCCGACGCCAGACAATGCCTCGCTCGCCGACTACGCCGAGGTGATCTTCGCCGCCGCCGATGCGTTGGGGCTGGACCGCTTCTTCCTCTATGGCGCGGCGACGGGCGCGCAGATCGCCATCGAGATGGGAAAGCATCGGCCCAAACGCCTCGCGCTCGTTTTGCTGGACGCCAACGGCCATATCGACGCGGCGGAGCGCGAGCGGGTGATGCGCGGCTATTTCCCTGCGGTCGCGCCGCGCCGCGATGGCGGGCATCTGCTGACGCTGTGGGACATGTGCTCCGGCCTGTTCAGCGCGTTTCCCTGGAATTCCGACCGGCCCGAGGATCGCCTGCCGATCCCGCGCTTCCCGCCCGAAGCGATCCACGCGATATTGCTGCGCTATCTCGACGCGGGAGAGGATTACGCAAAAGCCTATCGCAAGGCGTTCGAAGCGGAGGACATTGCCCACTTTACCGGCTTCACCGCGTCCGCTGTGATGACCCGCTGGGATGGCAGCGCCGTGTTGCGGATCGCCGACGATCTCATCGCGCAAGGTCTGCCAAAAAACGTCAGACTGCTTCGCGCCGGCCCATCGCTGGAAGAGCGATACGCCGTTCAGTTGGAAGCGTTGAGCGCGGCTATCGGCGAAGAGCATTTCCCAGCCCCGGACTTCGAGCAGCGACCACCTTCCGGCCCCCACCGTGCCTACCTCGAAACGGAAGTCGGCCAGCTCCATTGCCGGCGCAGCGATGCGGGCAAGAAAGAACCGATAGTGATGCTGCACGGTGCGGGAAGTTCTTGCCGTCAATGGCTGGATTATCCGGAATCCATTTCGGAGCGATGGCTGATCGCAATCGATTTGCCGGGCCATGGTCACAGCCGCATACATCCGTGCAGCTTCGACAATCTCGAAACGTTGGCTGCGCCGGTCATCGACGCGATCCGCGAGCTGCCGAACAATCTGCATATCATCGGTGAAGGGCTGGGCGGCGCTGTTGCTCTCAGGGCCGCTGCCGCCTCCGATCTGTCCCTTGCTGTCCATCTTCTGCCCTTCACCGCCATGGAGCAAAAAGGCGCGGATTCGCTGCGTAACGGCATCCCCGACGTGACTCCAAGAGCGAGCGGCGCGCATCTTCTTGAAGCCTGGCATTTCGTGCGCGAACGGGCGCTGCGCGATCCGTGGAACGATGGATCGGTTAGCGCACAGCGCGCCGAGCCGCTCGATCAGTCGCCGGGCATGCTGCATCGGCAAACCGCAGATATCCTGCGTGTCGGTGCCGAATTCGCAGCTGCGCTGAAGCTGGAAATGGCGTTCGACCAGGATGCTCTCATCGGCAAGGCAGACGGTCCGGTTCACCGGATCGACAGTCTTGCCGATGCGTTGGTCCAATGACATCGGTCGCGCAAAGAAGATTGACTTTCGGCGCTCCGCTGGCAGATTTGTCCGGACAAATTTCGAGGTAACGCGATGGCATCCGATCTCCCGCCCCCCTACACGGCACTGACCCGTCACCCGATGATGCCGCACACGTCGCACGACGAGGCGGCGCGCTTCAATTTCCTCACGCATTTCAATCGTTTCCTTTCGGGTCCCCTCGGCAGTGGGAACAAGCTCGCATACGAAAAGCGCGCATTGCCTGCCTTCCGGGAACAGCACGGACGAGATCCGGAACACCGCTACGAAATCCGCGAAGCGATGAACCGCGATAACTGGCATCGTATGTGGTCGGCGATGAAACGCAATTCGATGGAGATGCGCCAGCACAATGGCCGTCAGGTCGTGCTGCGCCAACTTGAAGAGCTCGGCGAGAAAGCGGGCCAACTTATTGAGATGGCTGGCAATCTCGAACTCGACCAATCGGTGGAGCAACCGCATTACCAGACGGCGGTCGATATCCATTGCCAGCCCGGCGGGTACCATTCCGAGGAACTGCCGGGCGACGTCAGCGCGGGCGCGAATTATGATGTCGGCATCTTTGCGACGACCGGCGGCGCTCTGGGTGGGTTGAACGATGGCGGCGGGCAGGCGGTGGTCGAATGGCTCAGGCGCGAGCGACCGGACTGGCAGCCGAGGCGCGTTCTCGATATCGGCGCGACCGTGGGCCACAACGCCGTTCCCATCGCGCAGGCCTTCCCGGATGCCGAGGTGATTGCGATCGACACAGCAGGCGCTTCGCTGCGCTATGGAGCTGCGCGCGCGGCAGCGATGGGGATCGACAATATCCGCTTCGTGCAGGCCTCCGGAGAGGATCTGTCGCGCTGGGCGGACGAGCATTTCGACTGGGTGCAGACGACGATGTTCCTGCATGAATTGTCGTCCAAGGCGATGCCGCGTTTGTTGAAGGAAGCGCACCGCGTTCTCGCGCCGGGCGGTCTCATCTTCCATATCGAGCAACCGCAATATTCGGATGAAATGCCGCTTTACGAGCAATTCATGCGGGACTGGGATGCCTTCAACAATAATGAGCCGTTCTGGTCCGCCATGCATGCGCTGGACCTGAAGCAGGTCATGGAAGGCGCAGGTTTTCCACGCGATTGCCAGTTCACCGCAGGCGTGCGCGCCGTAGTCGATCCGGAAATCTTCCCGCCATCGCCGGACGAAGGCGAAGAGGACTTCGGACGCGCCGCGATCTGGAACGCCTACGGAGCGTGGAAACCTAATTTGGGCGAACAGGCGCGCGCTGCATGAGCGACACACCCGATTTCGATTGGATCGCAGCCTCCGGCAAGCGAGCCAAGGGCAAGCGCCCCGAATTCTTCGATGCCGAAGCGGTGGACCGGCTGTACTCGGTCGTTTTCGCGCTTGCGGCCGAGGTTTCCGCGCTGCGCGAGCGGCAGGACACCATAGAGCGGCTGCTCGATAAAAACGGCACGCTGAACCGCGAAGATATCGAGGCTTACGAGCCGGACCGCGAAGCGGGCGAAGAACGCGCGCTCGCCACCCGCGCCTATGTCGCCCGGATCATGCGCGGTTTTCAGCAGGCGATAGAGGCGATGGAGGCCGACGATCCGCCGATCATGGAGTGGGTCGAGAAACTGTCGCGAGAATAGCCGACAGATGTGCGGGGAGGGGAAGATGGGCAGATCAAAGCCACGTTTAGTGGACGTAAAACGGCATGTTGCCGCAGTCGCATTTCATATTTCGCGAGCCCGCTCGTCAGCATGTGGCACAGAGAGGGGATAGCCGATGCCTGCCTACATGATTGTCACATGCCACATCCATGATCGCGATGCATTCATACAAGAATATGGCGCAAGGGCTGCCGCTCTCGTCGAGAAGCACGGCGGCCGGTATCTCCTGCGTGCGCCCGGTGCCGAGGCGCTCGAGGGCGATTTTGGCGACGGCGCGAGCATGGTGATCTCCGAATGGCCGGACAAGCAAAGCGTGCATCGCTTCTGGAACAGCCCGGAATATGCGGAAGCAAAGAAACTTCGCGTCGGGATAGCCGATTGCCAGGTTCTGGTAATCGAGGCGCCAAGTCTTGCCGAAGCGTACCGATGACCGACATCCTCAAGCGCACGACGCTGATGGTGCGCCATGCCGAGCGGGCAGCGCAGTGGTATGAAGACGTGCTCGGTATGACCCGCTGGATGGACGTACCGTTCACTCTATCCGGCACTCAGCTTGCCGCCGGCAAGATGGGTGATCACACGCGCCTCATCATCATGAAGGCGGAGCATGACACGATCGGCATGATCGGCCTCCTCGAATTCACCGATCCGCGCCGACCCGATATTCCCGAACAGCTTCCGACCGAAATTCCCTTTGGTGCGCCGATCTTTGTCGTCGCCGCTGAGGATTGCCGCGCGACAGTCGAGCGCGCCCGGTCGAGAGGTTCGTGCGTGCACGCGGAACCGAAGGAGTGGTCGGTGACTGGCGCGGATGGCCGGGTCAAAGACATGCTCGGCGCAAGCTTCTGGGATCTCGACGGTTATTTCTTCGAAGTGAACCAAATCGTCGAGGTTCATGAGGCGTGACACCAGGCGCCGCTCTCGCTGCCTTCGATGGCATTTGCGCAGGGGAGATCGATGAAGAGGCGAATTGGCAATGGCGCATCGCCCGCCGTCCGCAAGGGATTGTCCGCCCGGAAGACTTTACCTTGCACTCAGAACCCATTCCGCAACCTGCCGAAGGCGAGGTGCTGCTGCGCACGCATTATCTCGGCCTTGCCCCAGTGATGCGCTTCTACATGCAGGGCACCGCCAGCACCGGGTACGCGCAGCTCGGCGTCGGAGATGTCATCCACGGTCGCGGCGTTGCGCAAGTCGTCAAGAGCCGCCATCCCGACTGGCGCGAGAGTGAGATGGTTCAGGGTCAGCTGGGCTGGCAGACCTGGAAAGCAAGCCGGATGACGCCGCAGGAAAAATTCTTCCGCATGCCGAAGAACGGACTTCCGGCAGCGCTGGGAGCAGGCGTGCTCGGGATGACGGGTCTCAGCGCTCATGCGGGGCTTTTCGCTTGCGGAAACCCCAAGCCGGAGGACCGCATGGTGCTGTCCGGGGCGGCGGGCGGAGTCGGCTCCATGGTCAGCCAGATGGCTGCAAAGGTGGTCGGCTGCGATGTTGTCGGCATCGCCGGAGGGCCGGAGAAATGCGACTTCATCCAGCGCCACGGATGCGCCGCCGCGATCGATTACAAGAGCGAGGACATTGCCGCGCGACTGGACGATCTGCGGGCAGACGGGATCGATCTCTATTTCGATAATGTCGGCGGAGAGACTCTCTCTGCCGTACTCGACCGGCTGCGACTGCATGCGCGCATCGTACTGTGCGGTTCGATCAGCGAGTATACTCGGTCAGAGCCATTCGGCCTGACGAACTACACCCGCCTGCGCGCCTCCGACGCGCGGATGCAAGGTTTTTTTGTCTACAACCACCTCGATCGCTGGGATGTGGTCATGGAGGAATTGGCCAGCTGGATCGCCGACGGGCGGCTGAAGCCTGTGCAGGATATCGAGAAGGGGTTTGCCGCCATGCCGCGCGCTTTGGCCAATCTCTATTATGGCGCGAATGTCGGGGTGCAATGCTGCAGCGTCCGCGGCGAACCGGAGGAATGGCTTTGAGCGAGAAACCATCTGTGCGTTTCCAGCGCGCAAATTTCGTCGTGCGCGATCTGGATCGGGCCCTGACTTTCTACGAAGGCGTGCTTGGTTTCGAGGTTACCTATCGCCTGGGTCACCATCCGGACAGCTATTCGATCCCGGTGTTCGACATTCCGGACGGCGCCCGGCTCGGTTTCGCGATCCTTTCTCTGCCCGGACAGCCCCGCGTCATGGCACTGAGCGAGATTTCCGAGATCGTCCTCGAGCCGGTGCCGCATCCCCGGCGTGGAGCTATCGTGCTGGAAACGCAGGATCCGGACGCAGTCACGGCGGCGAGCCGCGAGCTTGGCCTGCATGTCTATGAAGAGGGTGCGCTGACCACACACGACGGACGCGAGGGCCGCGAGATCGGCATCGTCGATTTCGACGACAATCTGGTGGTGATCTACCTGATCCCGGAGGACGGCAAATGAGCGCCGAAGCAGCCGCACCCGGCGAAGCGAAAGGTGTCTCCCATCTGT
Source organism: Aurantiacibacter aquimixticola (assembly GCF_003605475.1). Lineage (NCBI taxonomy): Bacteria > Pseudomonadati > Pseudomonadota > Alphaproteobacteria > Sphingomonadales > Erythrobacteraceae > Aurantiacibacter > Aurantiacibacter aquimixticola. Next base: position 2,447,614 of record NZ_RAHX01000001.1, read on the forward strand.
CCGGTCAGGCAAACCCATATCCATCGGCCGGGGCAGGCTGGGCGCTCGTTGTTCTGCTGACGATGGCGTACATCTTCAGCTTCGTCGATCGCTACATCCTTGGCCTGCTGATCGAGCCTATCAAGGCGGAATTCGATCTCTCGGACAGCGCCATCGGATATCTTCTTTCCGCATTCACGCTCGTATACGGTGTCGTGGGACTATTCATGGGCTGGCTCATCGATCGGGGGCGGCGAACCTGGATCGTGGCTGTCGGCATGGCGCTCTGGTCTGCCGCGACCGTGGCAACCGGCATGGCAAAGAATTTCGTGCAACTCTTTTCCGCGCGCATGGGTGTGGGCATTGGCGAGGCGACGCTGAGTCCGGCGACGTTCTCCATGATCGGCGACAGCTTTCCGCCCGAGAAGCGTGGTAAGCCCATCGCTTTTTACTCCAGTGCGCTGCCAATCGGGGCCGGTCTGGCTTCGCTGCTCTCCGGCGCGGTGATTGCGTGGACGGCCGCCAGCGGCAGCCAGAGCCTGCCGCTGTTCGGCGAACTCGCGCCATGGCGATTCACCCTGATAGTGGTCGGACTGCCCGGCATTTTCTTTGCGCTGCTTTTTCTTTTTATCCGAGAGCCGGTGCGACGCCCCGCAGTTGCGGCGCCGCAGGTCATCGGAGGAAGCGGGGCGCTGGACGCGATCCGCTATATCATGGACAATTTCTTGCTTTATTTCGGCTTCGTGATGGTGGTCTGCTGCATGACGGCCATCGCGTACAGCCAGGGGTTTCTCGCGCCGGTGTTCGAGCGCAGCTTCGGCTGGAGTCCGCAGACCTACGCGACCGTAAACGGCGTGGCGCTGCTCGTCATCGGCCCGCTCAACATGCTGCTGATGGGCACGATTTCCGACAGATGGACTGCAAACGGCGTGCCCGATGCCGCACTCAAGCTCATGTATATCGGCTTCTTCATCATGGTGCCGACCGGCACGATCGCGATGCTGATGCCGAGCGCCGTGAGTGCTTTTTTCGTGCTGTGCATCAACACGATCGGCATCGGTATCGTCTCAGCCATCGGCGTGACGGCGCTGCTCGTTATCACTCCGGCGCAGGTGCGCGGGCAGATCGTGGCACTGTACTATTTTGCTATCAGCATGTTCGGCTCCCTCGGTCCAATAGCCGTGGGCGAACTTTCCAGCCGCGTTTTCGGAGAGGACGATCTGCGGTATGCGGTTGCCGCGGTGCCGATCATCTTCGCTGTCCTCCCGCTGGCGCTCATGCCGCTAGTGCGGCGCCGCTATCTTGCACAGGTCGAAAAACTCGGCATCACCACCGGATGAGTCGATCCGGTTTCGATTATGCGGCGGGCGACCTCTTCGGCGAGATATACCTCGCTGAGGAGAAGGAAGCGCCTCGGCGTCTGCCACTGCGCGCGTACATGCCCGGCGTGCTTCTATGCGCCACGGCGGCATTGGCGGCGGGCTTCCTGGCGCGAGCCTATGAGTTTCCGCTGATCCTTCTCGGCCTGCTGATCGGTCTGGCGCTTAGCTTCATGGCAGACGATGAGCGCACCGGACCGGGATTGGATTTCCTTTCTCGCCATGCGCTCAGGGCAGGTATCGTCCTGCTCGGACTGCAGGTTACGTTTGTGCAGGTGGGAGCGCTTGGCCTGCCAACCGCCGTCGGATTGCTCACTGTGATGTTCGTGGCCATGCTCGCTGCGGTAATGGCGGCGCGTATCTTTGGCCAGCAGAGCGAAGCGGGCGTGCTGGCGGGCGGCGCAACGGCAATCTGCGGCGCTTCGGCGGCCTTAGCGCTGTATGGCGTCATCGGCAGGGACCGGCTCGACCAAGCGCGCTTTTCGGTGACCCTGGTGGGCGTTGCGCTGGCCAGCGCCTTGGCGATCGCTGCCGCGCCAATTCTCGCTACCACCCTGGGTCTCACCGATGCGCAGGCTGGCTTCCTGATCGGCGCTACGGTCCACGATGCCGGACAGGCAATCGGCGGCGCGTACGGATATTCCGATGCCGCAGGGCAGAGCGGGACCATCGTGAAGCTGGCGCGCGTCGCATTGCTCGCTCCGGTCGTCGCGCTTGTGGCGCTGTGGTTGGGGCGCCGCGGCGGCGGGGGAACTTCTCGTATTCCGCTCCCCTGGTTCATTCTCGGCTTTCTCGCGGTGCTCGCGGTAAACAGCGCAGTTGCCATGCCGGACAGGGTCGCGCAGGTTGGTCTCGATCTGTCGAAGGCTTTATTGCTCCTTGCGGTCACGGCGACGGCAATCCGCTCGCGGCTCGGCCTCCTGCTCGAAACGGGATGGCGCGCGCTAATGCCGATTGCGCTCGCGAGCCTCGCATCGCTGGCCGCCGGGCTGGCGGTGGCAGTCACGCTCATCACATAATCAGGAGCATTGAAAGTACCTAGCCATGCTGAAAGCCTTTACCAAGCATCCCGCCACCGTCGGCGAGACCTATTTTAAGCACCTTGCCCATGCTGGCGGCTTTGGATCGCGCATGGTGCTGGGAGGCCTTGCCTGTATAGTCCATGCGATTTTCCCTTTTCTCTTCATCAAGACCGGATCGCGGCTCATCGCCGATCTCCATCGCCGCATGATCGAGCAGCGCACCCGAACCGAGGACGGCTGGAGCTACGTGATCTAGCCCACGGCACCGCTACCTCGCAGTGCCGCAATTCGCCCGCTGTCGTAGCCAAGCGCGGCCAGCACCTCGGCTGTGTCGCGCCCTGGCTTCGGCAAATGCTGATCGCTGCCGATCCGCTCGCCGCCCATCTCAAGAGGTATGGCCGGCAGTCGCACCTGCTCTCCGCTATCGAGCGTCACGTCCTCCAGCCCACCCGCCGCAAGTTGCGGATCGTCGAACAACTCTTCCGGCTTGCCGATGGGGGCGAAGGGCAGGCCGCTTCCGTCCAGTTTTTCGACGACCTCGTCCCGCGTCATTCCCTCGATTATTTTCTGGATCACCGGCAGAATACGATCGCGCGCTGCGACGCGGGCGTTGTTTTCTCGAAGGCTTTTATCAGCCCAGAGCTCTTCCAAGCCAAACAGCTTGCAGAACTTCTCCCACAGCGCATTGGTGACCACGCCGATGAAGATCGGCTCGTCCCGCGTCTGAAAAACATCGTAGATCGCCCAGGCCGAAATGCGCGCGGGCATGGGCGCCGCGGGCGTGCCGGTGACGGCATATTGCGCCATGTGCTGGCCGACGAGATATGCGGTCGTCTCGAACAGGCTGGCGACGACCTTCTGGCCCTTGCCGGTGCTGTGGCGCTCCTCCAGCGCGGCGAGGATGCCGATCACGCCGAACATGCCGCCTGTCACGTCTATCACCGATGCGCCCGCGCGGGTCGGCTTGCCCGGTTCGCCTGTCATGTAGGCAAGACCGCCCATCATCTGCGCCACTTCGTCGAGCGCGGTGCGGTTCTCGTACGGACCGGGCAGAAAGCCCTTTTCGGAGCAGTAGATGAGGCGTGGATTGGCATCGGCCATCGCTTCATAGCCAAGGCCGAGCCGGTCGAGCGCACCGGGGCGGAAGTTTTCGACCAGCACATCGGAATTCGCGATCAAGTCCTTCGCAACCGCCAGCCCGTCCTCCGATTTGAGGTCAATGCAGATCGACCGCTTGCCGCGATTGTACATTGGGAAATAGCCCGCGCCCGAGCCGCGCAAGGACCGCGTGCGGTCGCCGCCCATAGGTTCCACCCGAACGATCTCGGCGCCCAGCCCTGCGAGGACGTGCCCAACGGCCGGCCCCATTACCATGTGCGTGAACTCGACAACCTGAAGGCCCGCAAGCGGAGTGGGCGCACTCATGCTGCAGTCCTTTCGTTATAATCCAACATCGGCCCGGCATCGGGCGTGAAGCCGTAAAGCGGTTCTCCCGGCAGCGCCTCTTCCAGGATGCCGCGCACCTCCAGCAGCTTTTCCAGATCGATGCCGGTGTCGTGGCCCATGCTGTTGAGCATGAGCACAAGATCCTCTGTCACGATATTGCCGCTTGCGCCGGGCGCGAACGGGCAGCCACCAAGCCCGCCGAGCGAGGCGTCGAAAGTGATGATTCCCTCCTCCAGTCCTGCCACCACATTGGCGAGGCCGAGGCCGCGCGTGTTGTGCAGGTGGAGGGTATCGAGCTTGTCGTCGCCCACCGCAGCTTTCACTCGCCGCACGAGCCGCCGGACTTGTGCCGGATCGGCATAGCCGGTGGTGTCGGACAGGCCGACCTCCATCGCGCCTGCCCCTATGGCTGCTTCGGCAAGGCGCACCACCTGGTCCTCCGGCACCGCGCCTTCGATCGTGCAGCCGAATGCCGTGGCGAGGCCGACTTCGAAGTGGATGCCGTGATTCCGCGCGATTTCAGCGCAGGCGGCGATCTCCTCCAGCATCTGCGCGTGATCCTTGCGCAGGTTTTTCTTCGAATGCGTCTCGCTCATCGAAAAGGGCAGGGAGAAGGCGTGGACGCCCGCGTCCGCCGCGCGCTGTGCGCCCTTGGCGTTGGGGACGAGGGCTACCACGCGCAGGCCGTCCAAGGTCTTGGCGAAGGCGACCAGGTCGGCGGTGTCGGCCATCTGCGGCAAAAGCGTGGGCGGAACGAAGCTGCCGACTTCGATCTCACTTACGCCAGCTGCCGCCTCGGCTGCGATCCAGCGCTTCTTGGCTTCGAGCGGCATCACCCGCTCTATGCTCTGCAAACCGTCGCGCGGGCCGACTTCGGAAACGTGTATTGCCGTCATGATACCGCTCCTGGGTGACGAGGGTGTTTCCATTTCACTTCCGCCATATTCCCGTGGATTATTGATGTCATTGCTGCTTCTCGAGATAGACCCACGGCCTGCGCGCGCGGTCCGCAGCGATCCAGGCGGCGATATCATCGCGCTGGGTCAGGGTGAGGTCTATGGCGTCGAGACCCTCGGCAAGCATCTGTTTCGCCTCGGCATCGATGGCGAAGGGATGCGTTTCGCCGTCTCCGGCAACTTCCTGCGCATCGATATCGACCGTTACCTCCTCGCCCGCCAGTGCTTCCAGAACCTCGCGCGGCATGACGACCGGAAGGATGCCGTTGCGCACGCAATTGCCGCGAAAGATCGGGGCGAAGCTTTCCGCGATCACGCAGCGAAAGCCCCATTCGGCAAGCGCCCAGACGGCGTGCTCCCGGCTCGAGCCGCAGCCGAAATTCGCGCCGCCAAGCAGTATCGTCGCATCGCGGTATTCAGGACGGTTGAGGACGAAATCGGGGTTTTCGACTCGCGCATCGGCATCGCTGTAGCGCCGCGGGGCGAACAGGCCGTCCGCCAGCCCGGTCCGGCCGGTGGAGCGCATTTCGCGACTGGGAATTATCGTGTCTGTGTCGACATTGTCGACCAGCAGCGGCGCGGCGCGAGAGTTGAGGGGCTGGGGGAAGGGGCTCACGCCGCCTCCAGTTCGCGGACATAGTCGCGCGGATCGGCGATGGCGCCGGCGATGGCGCTGGCAGCCACCGTTTCGGGCGAGGCGATATGGGTGCGGATGCCGGGGCCCTGCCGCCCCTCGAAATTGCGGTTGGTGCTGCTGATCGTGCGGCTGCCTTCGGGAAAGCCTTCGCCGCCCGCATAAAAGCACAGCGAACAACCCGACATTCGCCATTCGAAGCCCGCCTCTGTGAAGATGCGGTCAAGGCCCTCTTCCTCAGCCTGCCGCTTCACCGCCATCGAGCCGGGCACCACCATGGCAACCTTGATCGAGGGTGCGACGCGGCGGCCCCGCAGGATCGCAGCGGCGCGGCGCAGATCGGAAATGCGGCTGTTGGTACAGCTGCCGATAAAGGCGACATCGACAGGCGTTCCGGCGAGTGTCTGCCCCGCGTCCAACCCGATATAGTCGTGCACCTTGTCTGTGCCGTGCGGCACTTCGCCGGTGACGGGGATCGCCTCCTCGGGAGAAGTTCCCCAGCTGACCATCGGCGCGATGTGCGCGGCATCGATCGCGATTTCGCTGTCGAATTTCGCGCCCTCTTCCGAGCGAAGGCTTCCCCAATAGGAATCATCGAAGGCATCGGGTGCGAAGCGACGCCCGGCGAGGTATTCGAAAGTCTTCGCGTCGGGCGCGACGAAGCCGCTCATCGCGCCGAATTCGGTTGCCATGTTGCACAGTGTCATGCGCCCTTCCATGTCGAGCGCGCGAACGGCTTCGCCCGCGAATTCCACTGCATGGCCCGCGCCGCCGCCCGCGCCATGGCGGGCGATCAGGTGGAGCACCATGTCTTTCGGTGTGACGCCGGATGCCAGCGCGCCGCCATATGTCACGCGCATCGTCTTAGGCTTTTCCAGCCGTAGCGTGCCGGTCGCCATCGCATGCTCGGCTTCGGACGAACCGATGCCCCAGGCGAGCGCGCCGAACGCGCCTTGCGTGCAGGTGTGGCTGTCTGGCGCCACCAGAGTAAGACCGGGCAGCACCACGCCGAGCTCGGGCGAAATGACGTGGACGATGCCCTGATCCCGGTCGTTGACATCGAACAGCGTAATGCCCGCCGCCTTCGCCGCCGCGCGGGTTTCGGTAATGAACCCTTCACCGCCCTTCATCAGCGTGCCGTCTCCGCGGCCGGGCCGTGTATCGACGATGTGGTCCATCACCGCGAAAACCCGCGCCGGATCGAGCACGTCGCGGCCCATCTTCGCCATGCGGCCGAGAGCTGCTGCTCCAGTGCGCTCGTGCAGAAAGACGCGGTCGATCGCGATCAGGCAGGCTCCCGCCGCCGTGTCGGCCACGTGGTGAGCATCCCAGATCTTGTCGAACAGCGTTTTTTGCATGGCGCGTGATCAGCCTCCGAAGCCCGGGCCGCCGCCGAATTCGACCCGCTCGCCCTGCTGCTCCGCGCGGGCCATCTCCTCGTCCATCGCCTTCCAGTCGCGGGTGACGAGATGCTCCTGAATCGCGGTGCGCGTTTCCAGCATGCCGTCGCGGATCCAGTGCCAGGTGCGGCAGCGGTTCTGCCCGTCATCGGAAATCTGGATCTGCTCGTAGAGGTAGAGCGACGGATCGCCCGTCCGCTGCCAATACAGCATGACGGTACGGCTGTATTCGTCGAGCGGGACTTCCGCCGCCCACCCCTGGATCAGGTCGTTGTCCCACCACACGCGGCCATCCTTATAAGTGGCGGGAAAATCGCGGATTTCTGTCTTGCCGTCGGGCCAGCGGTAATGATTCGTCTGGTGGTAGGGCGTCTCATCGTCATCCAGCATACGGCAGAGCAGGCGGCTGGCATGTTCGTCCACCTTTTCGTTCCTAGCGTTGAAATAGGAATAGGTGCCGTCCCACACACCTTCGTGGCGGGCGAGCAACGGCATTTCCTTTCTGAGATCGACCATGTTCAGTCTCCGTGGATGGAATGTAGCAAATGATGGTATCGGCGCGCCGCATCGCCAGCGCGCAGCCGGGCGCGGGCGCGCCGCGCTATTGCCGCAGGCATGAGGGCTTCGGCATTGATTTCAATCACATTGGCAGCATTCGCTTCGTACCAGGGGCGGAACATCGCTTCCGCCCGCGCGGCGCTCCAGGCGCGCTGGAGGTAATTGCCGAAGCGATCCGGCGTGAGGTTGGGGTAGAGCCTGTCGGGATCGCCCTCGGGCGGCCGGGGCCAGTCGATGCGCGATGCTCCAAGCCTCTCGGCGGCAAACTCTACGGCTTGCCGAATATCGGCGACAGCGTTCGACAGGCCGTGCCCCGGCACGTCGATAGCGAGTGCGGCGTCGCTCGGATCCACCAGTTCGGCGGCGGGTGCGTGCAGGTACAGATTGTCTACGCCACGCTTGCCGCGCCAGTGGATCAGTTCCTCGCCGACAGCAATCCAGCCTTCGTTCTCGTCCTGCGCCAGCTCCAGGCATGGATCCGGCGCGGCATGTCCCTGCAGGAAAGCGAGGCTCTCCGCCTCATGCTCCTCAGGCGTCGCCACGCCATGCGCGGACCAATTGACGGGCATCTGCCCCAACCGCTCGAGATGCGGGTAGAGCGGATCGCCTTCGAAGGCTGTGATCAGCGTCGGCGGCACATCGGCCCTCGGCCCCGGCAGACCGCGCGGCGCCCGCAAAACGGCGCCGTAACCCGCGCGGTAGGCATTGCCCGCATCCAGCATTTCCATGATCGCCCGGTGGACCCGCGCCGGGTCGGCATGGGCAATGGAAAGCCGTGCCTCGTCGCGCACATCGAACCATGGGAAGAACCAGCTCTGCTCCAGTATGCGGTTCCAAAGCCATGCAAGGTGCTCGCCATAGGGGGTGGGGTGCCATTCGGGAAGGTAGCTTTCGCCGAACAGCGCCATTTCCTCCTCGTTCCAGACGGCATATCCGCCCACGGCGAGGCAGGAGAACAAAGACGGATTGCGCTTCAGCGCCGCGACGGCGATTACCCCGCCTGAATGGAAACCGTATGCCGCGCAGCGCCCTACGCCGAGCGCTTCGAGAAACTCGGCCAGCGCGTCCGCGAATTCGTCGATCTCCGGTTCGCCCGGTAAGGGATCGCTCTGCCCGAAGCCCGGCGTATCGGGCGCGATACATGTAAAATGCGCCGCCCAGCGCGCCATCACTTCGGCATATTCGGCGGAGGAGCGCGGGCTTTGATGCACCATGAGCAAAGCCGGGCCGCTGCCGCAGCGCCGATAATGCACGCGGCGACCGCCGGGCAGCGTCAGGATATGGCGCGTGATCTGGCTCAAGAATTTGTCCGGACAAATTTCACTCGACACAGCCCTACGCGCCTTTATTGTCGCCTGTCAAAGCGGAATCGAGAGGAACGGCGATGGCCGAAATGGCAGGCACGAAAATGGTCGAGGACGGGCGCACGGCGCGCGAGATTTTCGACGAGGTGATGGCCAATCCGGCGCGCAAGAAGTTCGGCTTCGGGGAGAAGCTGGCCATCGTGAATGTCGATGTGCAGCAGGCCTACACCCGCACTGACCTGTTCAAGACGGCCTATGAGACGGATCCGCATCAGATCGAATATATAAATACGATCAGCCGCATGGCGCGTGAGCGCGGCATGCCGGTGATCTGGAGCCGGGTCGCCTACAAGGCCGACGCGGGCGATGCGGGCGTGTGGGGCACGCGGACCGATACGGAAGACAGCCTGCAGAACATCAAATACCATAGTGAGCGCCACCAATTCGACCCGCGCGCCGAGATCGCCGATGACGACATGACATTCACCAAGCGCATGCCGAGCGCCTTCTTCGAAACGCCGCTCGCAAGCTATCTGACTTGGCATAAGGTCGATACGGTCGTGGTGACGGGCGGCTCCACCAGCGGCTGCGTTCGGGCGACGGCGGTGGATGCGCTGAGCCACGGTTATCGCACAATCGTTCCCATCGAGACCTGTGCCGACAAGCATGAAAGCTACCACTTCGCCAATCTCACCGACCTGCAGCTGAAATATGCAGATGTGGAGCCGGTGCAGGCCGTGATCGATTGGCTGGAGGCACGCTGATGCGCGAAGGCGCACCTGATCCCGATCTCTACGATTACAAGCCCTTCCAGGACCGCCCGCGTATCGAATGGCCGGACGGGAAAACCTGCGCTGTGTGGGTCGCGCCGAACCTTGAATATTACGAGATCGATCCGCCCGCCAATCCGCACCGCAAGGCATGGGCGCGCCCGCATCCCGACGTGGTCGGCTTCTCCTATCGCGATCATTCCAACCGCGTGAGCTACTGGCGCATGGCGGATGTCATGTCGAAGCACGGCTTTCCGGGCAGTGTCAGCCTGTCGGTCGCTCTGTGCCAGCATCACCCTGAAGTGGTGCAGGACGGGGTACAGCGCGGCTGGGAATTCTTCAGCCACGGCATTTACAACACGCGCTATTCCTACGGCATGGACGAAGCGCAGGAGCGCGCGATCATCGAGGACTCGATCGCGACGGTGAAGGAAGCGACGGGCCAGCGCATTCGCGGCTGGCTCGCCCCGGCGCTCACCCACACGCCGCGCACGCTGGATCTGCTCGCCGAATACGACTTCGCCTACACCTGCGACCTTTATCATGACGACCAGGTGCAGGAGGTGAAAGTGGCGCAAGGGCAGCTTGCCTCCATCCCCTACAGCCTCGAGGTCAACGACCATTATGGTTTTAACGTCTACGGCATGTCGGGCCGCGAATATGCCGATTGTCTGATCCGACAATTCGAGCGGCTGGCAAGCGAGAACGAGGCGTCCGGTACCGTCATGTGCATACCTCTTCACGCCTATCTGATCGGCCAGCCGCATCGCATACGCCCGTTCGAGGAAGCGCTGCGCCACATTGCCGCCGATCCGCGCTGCTGGAAGGCGAGAGCGGGTGAGATCGTGAATAGCTGGAGGGCGCAGGTATGAGCCTCGATCCCGGCTATCTCGAATATTCCGACCGACACGAAGGATATGACCATCATATCTATGAGTGGTCGAACATCCACGAGCGCGCGCCGGTGCGCTGGCCCGGCGACAAGTCGGTCGCGGTGTTTCTCTGCGTCAGCCTCGAATGGTTTCCGATCGTGCCGGACGGCCCGTTCAAGGCACCCGGCCACATGCTCACACCTTATCCCGATTACCGGCATTACACGGTGCGCGATTACGGCAACCGGGTCGGCGTGTGGCGGATGCTCGAAGCCTTCGAGAGTGCTGACGTGAAGGCAAGCTTCGCGACGAATGCGGCGGTGGCCGAGCGATATCCGGAACTGATCGCCGCAGTGCAGGCGGGCGGGCACGAGATTATCGCGCATTCGACCGACATGAACGGCACGATCGACAGCTCCCTGGACGAAGAGGTGGAGCGCGCGCTCGTCTCCAACGCGCTGGCGCGGCTGGAGGCGGCGACAGGTGCGAAGCCGAGAGGCTGGCTGTCCATCGCGCGCTCGCAAAGCTGGCACACGCTGGACCTGCTGGCCGAGCACGGCATCGGCTATTGCTGCGACTGGGTGAATGACGAGCTTCCCTATCGCTTCGCCAATGGCGTGGTGGACCTGCCGCTCAGCGCGGAGCTTTCCGATCGGACGATTATCGCCACCCAACAGCATTCGGCCGAAGCATGGGGCGGTATGATGCGCGATGCCTTCGATTTTCTCGCTGGCGAAGCAGCATCGCAAGGCAGCGCGCGGCTCCTGCCGATGGAGCTGACGCCATATATCATCGGCCAGCCATTTCGCATCGAAGCGCTCGAAAACCTGCTCGCCGACCTTGCGGGCCGAGACCAGGCGTGGTTCGCAACCGGCAGCGAAATCGTCGAGAGTTGGGCAGGGCAGCAATGAAAGCCACCAATCCGCGCACCGGGCAGCGGGATTACGAGTTCGCGGAAGACACGCCGCAGGCTGTCGCCCGTATGGCAGACAAGCTGCGCGGCAGGCAGGCCGGATGGGAAGCGCGCGGGCCGGAGGGCAGAGCCAAAGTGCTGCTTCGTCTGGCGGATGCCGTCGAAGGGCATGCCGACGCGATCGCCGAAGCGCTCAGCGTCGATACCGGTCGCCGTATGATTGCGCGGGTCGAGGTCGAGGGCATGGTTCGCAACTGTCGTCGCTGGGCGGCACGTGGCCCGGAACTGTTTGCCACGCTGCCGCGAGAGGCAACGCAATCGCTGACGCCCGGAGTCGAGATCGAGCCGCGCTGGTCGGCCTACCCGCTTTTCGGAGCGATCGCGCCGTGGAATTTTCCGGTCATCCTCAGCCATATCGATGCCGTTCCCGCACTGATGGCGGGGTGCGCGGCGCTCATAAAACCGTCCGAAGTCACCCCGCGTTTCGTCGAGCCGATGCGCGTGGCGCTGGCCGAAGTACCCGAATTGCCGCTTGCCTATGTCATGGGTGGTGCCGAGGTCGGGCAGGCGCTGATCGGCGCGGTGGATTACGTGTGCTTCACCGGCAGTACCGAGACGGGCCGAAAGGTGGCGGAGGCTGCAGCGGGGGCACTGATCCCGGCCAATCTGGAGCTCGGCGGCAAGGATCCGATGATCGTCACCGCCAGCGCCGATCCGGAATGGGCGGCGCGGGCCGCCTTGCGATCGAGCGTCGTCGCGAGCGGGCAGGCCTGCCAGTCGATCGAGCGGATCTATGTAGCGCGCGAAATCGCCGAGCGGTTTCTCGATGCGCTTGTGGCGGAGGCGGAGAGTGTGGCGCTCACCTGGCCCGATCCCGACAAGGGGCAACTCGGGCCCTTCATCTTCCCGCCGCAGGCCGAAAAGGTCGCCGCGCAGATCGAAGATGCGACCGATAGCGGGGCGCATCTCGTCACCGGCGGCGAGGTGGAGGAACTTGGCGGCGGATTTTATCTTCGTCCCACGATCCTCATTGATGTCACGCCCGATATGGCGGTGATGCGCGAGGAGACCTTCGGCCCGGTCCTTCCCGTAACCATCGTGAATGATATCGATGAAGCAGTGCGTCTCGCCAACGATACGCCCTACGGGCTCTCCGCCGCCGTGCTGGCGGGGAACATGGACGAGGCTGCCGAGATCGGCGCGCGGCTGGAAGCGGGTGCGGTATCGCTGCAGGACGGCGCGCTTACCAGCATGGTGGGCGATGCGACGAATCACTCGCGCGGCTGCTCCGGCCTCGGCCCCAGTCGCATGGGTGATGAAGGAATGCTGCGTTTTCTCAGGCGGCAATCCTTGCTGCGCCAGACCGGTGATGCGGCGACCATCGCAGCCTATTCCGAGGGCCAGAAAGGATGAGCAATCGCGCGGCGCTGGAGGCGGCGATGCCCGCCATGATGCTGCACGATGGCTGGTGGGACGGCTGGTATCGCGATGTCGATCCGGACGGGAAGCTCCTCGACGAGCGGCGCGTGAAAACCTGGTGCGAATTCCCTGACGAGGGCGAGTGGCACTACGTTCAGCATAACTGGCTCAACTGGTCCGATGGTCGCGAGGCGAGGTACGAATTCGGCGGGCGGCTCGATGGCAAGCGGCTGGTCTGGAAGACCGATCGTTTTTCCGGTTATGGCTGGCAGACCTGCGAGAATTCATTGATGCTGCGGCTTGACCGGCTCGACGTGCCCGAGGCCTATTATATCGAGATGATCCACACCGCGCCCGGCGGCCGGACGCGAGCGCGCACGTGGCAGTGGTTCAGGGACGGCAAACCGTGGAAGCGCACGCTGTGCGATGAGTGGCGGGTGGAACCGCCCGCGAGCTAGCGTTCCAATGCGACCAGTTCGTAGCGGTTCATCATGTAACCGTCGATCGACCCATAAATGAGGATCGCATCGTCGTCTGCGCTGATCCAGACATCGTAATCGGGATGCGTTTCGCCGCCCATGCCCTCTTCGCTATTGTCGACGAAGCGGAAGTGGCGACAGGCGAATGTGCCCGCCGCGACCGTTTTCTCCTCCTCGCCAACATATTCGAGATCGATCTCGACCTCCGCGATCTGCGGAGCGGTCGCGCCGCGATGGTCGGGGCTCGGCAGGAACACGCGCAGGCGCCGCGTGTGCGGGCCTCGTGAGACATCCACTATGCGTGAAAGATAGCCGTCGCCAACGACTGGATGCGTGCCGAAGCCGTCGAAGCTGCCGACATTCTCGCGCATTTCCGAATTGCGCCCGATGCCGGGGCCGTAGCTTTCGCATTCGAGCGTGCCCGCAGCGGCATCGTGGTGCATCCACCCGCTGCCGAGGAACTCGTCGCCAAGCGTCAGGTGTACGAGCAGGTTCTGCGCCACCATATCCGGCCCGATGTGATAGACGATATCGCGCAGCACGGTGGGCTTTGGCTCTTCTATCTCGCAGCGCGCGCGCATGATGACGGAGCCGTCAGTATGGTGCGTGAAGACGAAGCATTCGCGCCCTCGCTCCTGCCCTTCCATACCCTGCTTCTCAGACGTGTAGCGAATTCGGCCGGTAACGGTGCGATGCTTCATCAAATGATCCCGGCCTTGTCGAGGCGCGCGATCACGGCCTCCTGCGCGCGCTTGAAATAGTCCCGGTCCGGCACGTTCGGCTCGCCGCCTTGCATCATACCGTTGGCCTGGTGGAAGGCCTCTGCGCTGGCGGCATAGGCCTCGGCAAAAAGCGCGGGGCGCTGGCGAGCGAGCGAGTTGACCATGGCGGGTGTGCGCCGGGATTTGCGCAGCCCAGCGATCTCGATGTTCGCGAATGCCGTGAAGGTTTCGCCGGACAGCGACTGCGCCATCACCTTGCCGCGATAATCGATCACCCGGCTGTTTCCATCGGCGCTGGCGAGCGGCAGCAGGGGATCGTCGATCCCGGCTGTATTGGCGGAGACGACATAGGCCATATTCTCGAATGCCCGCGCCTGCTTGGCGATATCCTTTGCGGTGCCGAGCGGGGAGCCGATTTCGGAGGAGGAATGCACGAAAACTTCGGCCCCGCGCATGGCGAGAACGCGGGCAATTTCGGGATACAGGATTTCCTCGCTCGCGATCGCGCCGATGCGTCCGATCGCGGTATCGGCAACGGGGAAAACGCCATCGAGGCCGTAAGTGTCGAGATATTGCTCCCACACGTCGTGCGGGCTGGGCGCGAACATGGACAACAGTCGCCGGTAGCGCAGCACCGTCTCCCCGCTCGGCGCAATCAGGAAGCTGGTCTGGAAATAGAAATCGGGAAAAGCTGTATCGCGCTCATAGGCGTTGCCCGCAATGAACATGCCGAGCCGCTCTGCCATCGCGCCCAGCGCATCGTATTCTGGCCCGTCCGCATCCCATCCGACCTTGGCGGCAAAGTCAGGAATGGAAATGCGGCCCGGATAGGACGTGAAGAGATATTCGGGCAGGACGGCCAGCTTCACCGGATCGCCGCCATACTGAGCGATGAAGATCGACGCGCCGCGGATGCGCCTTTCCACTTCGCCGACATGCGCAAGCATGGCCTTGCGGCTTTGCTCGCCATCCATCGCCTCCAGCGAACGCGCGGTCAGCTGCATCGCTACCGCAGCGTAATTGTCGGGCATCGTCATCCGGCGAGGCCTAGCGAACCGGGGTTCATCAGGCCACGCGGATCGACATGGCTTTTCACCGCCTGCAGCAGCGCGTCCGCTGCGGGATCGAGGCTGTCGCGATAGCGATAGGTGCGTCCGATCTGGAAATGCGCTGCGCCATGGTCGTGCATCAGGTCGACGATCTCCTGCTTTATGCGCTGCACCAGCGCCCAGCTGTCCGCATTGGCATCGAGCTCAGGCACGCGAGCGCGGTGGCTCTTGTCCATCGTTTCCTCGATCAGCGGGTTGGAGGCGTCCGGCCAATAGAGGCATGGCTCGACCACCATGCCAGAACCGCCCACCGCGGCAAAAAGAATCCCGTAATGCACGCCAGCGTTCCTCATCGCATCGGCGTGGCGCGCAAAGCGATCGTCGAGGGCCGCGCAGAACGCCTCGGCCCCGCCATGCGGGAGGAGGCAATGGATCGGCCCCCAGCGCTCACCGTCGGGGCCGAGAATGGAATTGAGCGGACCGAACGGGTTGGCGCGAATGATCTTCGGGATTGTGTTCTCGACTTCGCGACCGCCACGTTCCGCTACGATCTGTCGTGCCGCAGCGATGTCGGCATCGGCGCTCGCCTGGTTTCGGCCTTCCGCGAGCACGTGCAGCGAATAGTTCGCGTCCTTCAGGAAATCGCGCCCGGCCAGCGCGACCTTTGCGCCTTCCTTCAAGCCCTTCAGCAAGCCGCCTTGCTTTTTCATCATGCCGACAAGCTGCCTCGCATCGCTGGCAAGACTATCCCGCTTCATACGGATGGCATTGAGATGGGGATCGAACCCGAAGCATTCGGTGGCAATCCCAGCGCGCTCTATTTCGGAGGACGCGGCGAGCAAGCCCTGCCGATCGTCGAAGGCGAAGCTGGCATAGGCATTTGCCTGCGCCTCCCGAACCAGTCGCAAGGTGATTTCCGCTTTCATACTTAGAGCGCCGGTATCGGCCAGGAACAGGCCGGTGAGATCAGGCCCATAGGGGCGCATGAAATTCTTGCCGACTTGCATCAGCGTTCCGTCCGCCAGGGCCACTTCCAGCGAGAGGCAGCTCTGGACAGCTGTTCCGTGGCGCGCTGTGCCCCAGAAAATGCCGTTCTGGCTCATCCCGCCGCCGACGGTGGCCTTCAGGCCCGATAGCGTCCCCCACATGGGCGTGCGCAGGCCCAGGGGCGCGAGCTTTTCGTGCAGCGCGGCCCAAGTGCAACCCGCTTCGACGCGGACCCACATGTCCTCTTCGTTCACTTCGAGAATGCGGTCCATCGCGGCAAGATCGAACAGCACCGTCCCCGGCGCGGTTTGGGTGTAACCGCCGGTGTAGCTCATGCCGCCGCCACGCGGCGCGACGGCGTGGCCTGCATTGGTCGCAGCGCGAATGGCGGCAGCGAGCTGCTCCTTGTTCGATGGGCGCACGACAGCGGAAAGATCGGCCCCGCGCGAGAAGATGTCGTGGGCGAAATAATCGAGCGTCGCCTCGTCTGTCAGCACGTCTGCACCGCTGGCAGCGAGGCTGTCGGTCAGCGAGGTTTCGGCAAGGGTGGCCATCATGCGGCTCCTACTGCTGCGCGGGTCGGCTCGGCCTCGTCCGGCACCGGAAAGCTATCCGGATAGCGCCCGAGGAAGAGGAGGAGACCGCCGCCTATCACATACATGAAAATCGCGATGGTGAGGATGGGATTGTAGCTGCCGTAACTGTCGCGCACATAGGCGTAGACGATGGGCGACGCGGCGCTGGCGAGGCCGAAAGGCATATAGAGCATGCCGTAGATCTTGCCGTAATGCAGCATCCCGAAATAGCGGCTGGCAAGATATGCGATGAGATCGCTTTCCGCCCCTGCCGCGAAGCCGAGCAGGAACCCCGCGATCGCGGCAGGAAGGAAAGAGCTGTCCGTGCCGAGCAACAGATAGCTGGAAATCGCGGGAAGGCAGAGCAGGGGAAAGGCAACAAAGCCCGCCCAGAACTTGTCGAGCAGCAGGCCCGTGATGATCCGGCCTGAAAGTATCCCGAGGCCGAGGATTGTCATCACATCCGCGGCCGTGGCGCTATCGATGCCGTGATCGCCCAGGATCGGCACCATATTGATGAATGCACCGCCAAAAGCGAAGGCGATGGTGAGGATGGAGAACCATATCAGCCAAAATCGATAGTCTTTCAGAGCCGTCTTCAGATCGACGCCGGTAAGGCGGCCTCCATCCACTTTCATTTCCGCCGGGCGCTCGTCGGGCGTCGGCTCGCGAAAGAACAGGAAGCCCAGCGGAAGGGCGATCAGCAGCGGGAAGCCCGCAACGATGGCGAACATGGCGCGCCATCCGTAATTGGCGATCGCCCAGGATGCGACCTGCGGGACGATCATCGCTGCAATGCTGGTGCCCATGAGCAGTATGCCCAGCGCCAGGCCCTTGCGGCGGAAGAACCACATATTGACCGCGCGGCTCCAGGTTACCGGGGTCGAGCCGATGCCGACCAGACCGACCACGACCCACAGCCCGTAATAGATATAGAGTGTCGATGCAGCGTCGCTCGTCGGGGTGAGGGCGATCGCGGCAAAGGCCAGTCCAAAGACCAGCAATGAGAATAGCGCAACGCGGCGTACGCCATAGCGGTCCGCCATCCAGCCGAAGGCGGGGGCGAGAAGCGAGGCGATAACGCCGAAAATGGTGATCGGGATCAGGATCTGCGTTCGCGACCAGCCGAATTCGTCCATCAGCGGCTCAACCGTGAAGCCGATCACGTTGAATGGGATGGGCGAGGCTCCGAAAGCCACGCCGAGCACGGAAACAAGCAGCACTTTCCAGCCAAGGCTGAATTCGCCGCGCTGCTGTGTGGCGGTGGTCATCGCGTAATCTCTCCCGCTGGGATTTCGTAGAATTCAGTCAGGCTGCCGTCGGAATCGCGAATGGCAACGATGTCGACGCGGCCGATACCGGCAACGTCCACATCTGGTGCGGCAAAGGCCACTTCGGCGCCGTTTGCGGCCAGGAAAGCGCGATAGCCGTCCATGTCGCGGACGGGATATCGCACTGAAAGGTGTCCGAGATTGGGCGGGCTGGCCCGCTCCGCGTGATCGCGGCCGGTGAAGCCCATGATCTGCATGACTTCGATCCGTCCCGTCTCGCCAGGCACCGGATGGAGTGCCGTGGCGGAACGGACCACGTCCGGCGTGAGGTTGAAGGGAATTCCGAAATTCGAAAAGGCCGGCTGTTCGGGTTCGCTCGTCGCGTCGAACAAAATGTCGAAACCAAGGGTCTCCGTGTAGAACGCCCTGGCCGCCTCACGGTTGCGCACCATGCGCATGGAATTGAACCCCTGACTGATTGCACCGACGGGAAAAGCCGTGAAGTCCGGGCTTACCCGCTCGTAAACGGCGATGTTGATGCCGTGCGGACCCTGCAGCACGACGTTGCGCAGGTCCGATGTGCCGAACTGAAAGCGGATCGGCGGACTTTCCGCCCACCAGCCGAGATCGAGAGCCTGTTCGTAGAGTGCGGGGATATCGTCGCTGCGCACCATCATCGAATAGATGCCGCCAGTGTCCCATGCGCGTGCGGCGGGCCGGATGGGTTTCTGCTCGGTGCCCGCGAACCTGACCAGGCGGAGGCATCCCGTGTCGGCTTCAGGTGCGCACCAGCGCTCGAACCGCGCGGTGACCTGTCCGTCCAATTGCCAGTAGTCGAGCTCGCCGCGGTCCACTTCGCCCGATTGGACAAGCCGCCAGTCGCCTGCTTCGCGAAAGAGCACACTGACGGCGTGAAAATCGGCGACCGACACCACGGCATCGGTCCACGGTTCGACACCGAAATCGGCGGCATTTTCCTGCTGTGCGGAGACCGGGGTGGCCGACAGAAAAAGACCGATCGCTACGCCAAGCAGCGATCGGCCAGGGAGAGTGGGTGGGCGCACCGGCTCAGTCGAAGCGGAAGCCGACATCCACGCCGAAAGTGAGCGGCGGGGCGGGATAGGCCTGATTGCCGAGGCCGTTCGTGTTGGTCGAGGCGCGGAAATATTCGCGATCTGTCAGGTTCTTGCCCCACAGCGTCACGCGCCAGCGCTCATTGTCGGCCTCGAAACCGATCCGCGCATCCACGCGGAAACCCGGCTCCACCAGCGATCCCGGCGGGTTCGCAACCAGCGCGAAGCTGTCGCTTTCGTAAGCAAGATCGGCCCCGAAGAAGACTTCGCCCGGCCCGGTCAGGATTTCGTAATTGAACCCAAGCAGGCCTTTCCACTCGGGCGCATTCTTGAGATCGAGGCCGAGCGCGCAATCGACGATCTGCCCCTCGTATTCGCTGCTGCCCGGCGTCGCGGTCGCATTGGTGCAGATCGCGCCGGGTGCCGTGTTGGTCGAATTGGTAAGCAGGCCCGCCTGGTTGAAATTCAGATCGTCATATTCAGCATCGAGCCAGCTGCCATTCGCGTAAATGGTCAGGCCGTCGAGGGGATTGAAGCTGGTTTCGAGCTCCACACCCTGGATCTGTGCAGCGCCGGCGTTGATGCGGGTAAAGGCACCGTTGGGAAGCGTGCCGCTGATCTGCAAATCCTGATAATCGTTGTAGAAATAGGTGGCGTTGAACGTCGCCATCCCATCGAAGAATTGCGAGCGCAGGCCGACTTCGAAAGCGTCCAGGCTCTCCTCATCGACCGGCGCGAAGCAGGCTGCCGGGCTGAAGCAGTCGGGCGAGGCGCCCGGTGTCTTGAAGCCCGTGGAATATGAAGCGTAGACCAGCACATCGTCGGTGAAGGAATAATCGACCTTGCCGGTATAGGTCACATTATCCGTATCGAATTCGCGGACGATGCCGGTTCCAAAGCCCGCCAGTGGACCGCCGGCATTGCCGGTGACGGTGCGATCTTCGGTGGTCCAGCGCAGGCCGCCGGTAAGCGTCAGTGCGCCAAGCTCGACATTCGCCTGGCCGAACACAGCGAAGCTTTCGGTTTCCGTGAGCACGTCGAACGGGAAGACGAAGTCGAAATCAATGAAAGCGTCTTCGGTGTAGTAATAGACACCGGTCACCACGTTGAACGCACCGTCGAAATTGGTGTTCAGCAACAGCTCCTGGCTGAACTGGTCCTGGTCCGTCTCCTGAAAATAGGGGAAGGTGATGTGCGTCGAAAGATTGTCGTTCAGCGTGCGATAGGCGGTGATCGAAGACACGGTGAAATTGTCGAATTCCCCCGTGATCTGGCCGGACAGGCCGAAATTCTGCACATCGCTTTCGAAGTCGGTAAAGCAGCCGAGAGGTTGGAAACCCGCCGGGACGAAGGACGAGCAGGTGGTGCCGGGCGCAGGCTCGATGGTGAACAGGTCGCCGTCGCGATCGGTCACCACATCGGGATCGTCGCTCTGGGTGATGATGGAGCTCGGAACAGGCTCGCTATTGTCGTCGGTGTAATCGACGATGCCGAGGAAGGACCAGTTGTCGGTCAATTCTGTGAAGATGCTGCCGCGGAGCGCGGTCACCTGCTCATCGCCCACGCGGGTGCCTGCCTGGCTGGCGAAATCGCCATTGGGGTTCAGGGTGAAATAGCCGTCCCGCTCACGTTGAAGGAAGGACAGGCGCACCGCAGATTCGTCTCCGAGCGCCACGTTGGCCGAGGCGCGCGCGCTCCAGCGATCGTAATTGCCGTAGCTGAATTCGCCGGCGAGCGAGTTTTCGAGAAGCTGCGGGCGCACCGAGCTGATCTTGATCGCACCGCCATTGGTGTTTCGCCCATAGAGCGTGCCTTGTGGGCCGCGCAGCACTTCGATCTGTTCAACATCGACGAGATCGATGAGCGAGCCGACCGTCCGGCCGAGATAGACGTTGTCGATATAGATCCCGACGGCCGGGTCGATCGCGCCACGCGATTCGTCCTCGCCGATGCCGCGGAAGAAGATCCGCGCCGAGTTGGCGGTGCCGGTACCGGTCGAAATGACCACGTTGGGTATCTGGTTTTGCAGATCGTTCGTATCGGCGATCTGCCGGTTTTCCAGCATTTCGGCAGACAAAGCGGTAACAGCGGCGGGAACATCCTGCAGGTTCTGCGCCCGGCGCTGGGCGGTCACGATGATCGCACCGTCTTCTGCCTGCGGGTCCTGCACGACTTCGTCCGTTGCGCTCTGGTCCGCTTCCTGCGCAAGCGCGGTGCCGGACACCAGCAAAGCAGATGCTGCCAATGCGCGGGCAAGCGGTTTTGCAGCGGTGTTGAGCAGGCGTGCCTTCGTCATTCGATCTCTCCCTGAACGATCGAGCCCGAGGCGGGCTTCAATATTTGTCCGGACAAATTATCGAAAAGATAAAGCTTAGCCAACAACTTGGAGATATTTCGCCACAATCTATGGTTGTGTTGGCGTCAGCTCAAGTGATCGGCTTCAGGGACACGTGCACGCCAGGCGCGGTGAAACAGTTCGCGCAGTAATCTGGTCGGGCTTTGCAGTTCGCTGCCGTCACGCGTTGCAAGGTAGGCAGTCCGCTCGCTCGTGAAGGGAGTATCGGGCACCAATTCGTACAGCGCCTTTTCGTGTTCCTGCGCGAAGAGTTCCGGCGATAGCAGACCGACGCTGTCGCTTTTCAGGATGAGCGACTTCACCAGCATGATCGAATCGAGATCGACGATATTGGTCGGCGGAGCGACGCCCCGCGACAGAAAGATTTCGCACACCCTTTCCCATTGCTGCTGCAATTGCATGGAGATGCACCAGGTCAATTCGGACAGCGCGTCGAGTGGAAGGTCGCCACCTTTCAGCAGCGGGTGGCCCTTGCGCAGCGTTATCATGTCCCGCTCGACAAAGAGCGGCTGACGGGCGATGCCGGGATCGACCGGCAGGCTGACGGGTGGCGCGCTAGCGACCATCTCGACATCGCCGGCGATCAGGCGGCGGTAGAGTGCGCGGGAGTCCCCGCCCGCGATGGACAGGGTGATGTCCGGATGACGCTCCTTGAAACGACGCAGCATTTCTGGCCCGACCGCCGTCAGGAACGACCACCCAAGGCCGATGCGGACATATCCACTACCGGAGCCGCGCATGGCTGCAAGCTCCGCTGCCGCCATCCGGCTTTCCGACAGAATGGCCTGTGCGCGGCGAGCGAGCCGCTCGGCATATCTGGTCGGCGTGGCGCCAAAGCTGGAGCGCTGGAAAAGCTCGACGCCGAGCGCTTCCTCCAGGCGCGCAACGCTTTTCGACACTGCCTGCTGGCTGACACCGTTCTGCTGCGCTGCCGCTGAAAATGTGCCGGTTTCATAGACGGCAAGAAAGTGGCCGAGTTTCTGAGGATCGAGCGTCGGGCGGCTGATGGCGGTGCGGATGTCTGGCTTGGGCATGCCGACGGTTTCACCACAAACAGCGGTTGTCGGCAAATCACCACCTGTTGTCTATGCAGCGCGCGGTAGATATGATTTGTCCGGACAACTTCATTCGCGGTTTCGCAAAGGGGAGCCGATGACCTATCAATTGCTCGTTTACGCCCACCTACTGCTTTTTGTGCTGTGGCTAGGGGCCGATGTGGGCGTCTTCCTGCTCGGCCAGCATTTTCGCAAGCGGGACACCTATTCGCTAGACCAGCGCATGGCCCTGCTGAAATTGCTGGTTCTCGTCGATATGGTTCCTCGCAGCGCGTGGGCGCTGATGGTGCCGCTATCGCTCAGCGTGGTCGATGCGGGCGGTTATTGGGATGTGCCGCTGTGGCTGAGCGTGGCTGCGTGGGCGGTCGGGTTCTTCTGGCTCTGGCTGGTCTGGGATGCGCATGCGCACGACATGACGGAGCGCGCCGCGCGCGATCGGCGGATCGAAGGGTGGCTGCGCTGGATTGTCGGAGGGTTCTACCTATGGCTCGGCGGGCAGAGCCTGCTCACCGGCACGCCGCTTGCGATCGACTGGCTGGCCTGGAAGGCGCTGCTGTTCGGTGTCATCTTCGTCGCCGCAATCATGATCGACGTGACCTTCAAACCCGTCGGCAAGCAGCTGACCGCCGTGATCGAACAGGGCTCGAGCGACGCGACCGAACTGCCGCTGCTGCGCACGATGAACCGCACGCGCGTGTGGGTCTGGATCGTCTATCTTCTCCTGCTGGTCACTGCATTTCTCGGCAATGTGAAGCCGATGCTCTGAAGCAACATCTCTGGTCCGGCATGTCCTGTGGGAAAATTTGTCTGGACAAATTTTCGGGACGGCGCATCATGTCCTCAGGGATGAGAAAAGCTCGAGGGGAATTGAAAATGCGTAATTCGTTGCGGACGTTGTTGCTGGCGGCCACGGTCCTTTCGCCGGGCACCGCCCTGGCGCAGAGCGAGGATGTCGCGCTGCAGGATCCGGGCGCGACCGAAGGCATTCCCGAGATCGTCGTCACGGCTCGCAAGGTCGAGGAATCGGTCAACGACGCTCCCGCCGCGATCACCGCCTTTTCCGGCGAGACGCTTCAGGATCGCGGCCTGATCGACATCAACGATATCGGTGCGCAGACCCCGGGGCTTTCCTTCAGCCAGGCTTTCGGACGCGATACGGACCGTCCGGTCATTCGCGGTCTCGGCAACGTCCTTGCGGGCGTGCAGTTCGGCGTCGAGTCAGGCGTTGCGATCTTCATCGACGGTGCGCTGTTCCGCGGCGATGTGCAGTCCCTCAATTTCGACGCGCTGGAGCGTGTGGAGATCGTGAAGGGGTCGCAATCCGCTCTGTACGGACGCAACACCTATTCCGGCGCTATCAATTTCATCACCCGCACTCCGGGCGACGAATTCGCCGGCACCATCCGCGCACGGGCCGCCGAGTTCGACGAATATATGGTGTCCGCCAGCGTCGAGTTTCCGATCATCGAGGATGGGCTCTCCGCCCGCGTCGACGGCCGGTATTACGAATATGGTGGACAGTATCGCAATTCGTTGACGGACCGTCTGGTCGGCCAGGAGGAAAGCACCAACGTTGCGCTGACGCTTTATGCAACGCCGGGCGACAACCTGCAGTGGCGCACACGAATTGCTTATGAAGAGCAGGATGACGGCACGCCCGCCCTGTTCCTGCAGGGTGCCGGTGAAAACAACTGCAGCCCAGGCTTTCGCAGCGCCAATTACCGCGGCTCCAGTTTCGCTTTCCCGTTCTGGCCAGTGACGCGGGCAAGCGACAATGAGAACCAGTACTTCTGCGGCGTGATCGAACCCGGCACGATCGCGCTCAACAACGACCCGGTGCCGACGCCATTCCGCACATCGCCTTTCGCGCCATTTACCGACACGGTGATCGACGGCACGGCGATCGACGGATATTACAAGAGCCGCTGGTTCGGTTCCACCGGGCTTGATGTCGAGCTCAACGACGATGGCTGGCTGCTGCAGGCCATCGGTGCCTATCGCAATGAGTTCTCGCGGACGGGCACGGACTCCGATCACTCCGATGCGCTCGTATATTTCATCCTCAATCCGCTTTTCGGCCCGGCGGGCGGGGTTCCAAATCCGGATGTCGACAACCCTGCCTTTGCAAATACCAATGCCCGCCGCATCGAGGATCTGAGCGCGGATATCCGGCTGCTTTCCCCGACGGACAGGCGCATTCGCGGTCTGGTGGGTGCGTATTTCTACGATTTCAGCCTCCGCAATCGCGAAGTCACTTTCGGCACCGGCCCCGATGGTGCGGTTTTCGGCGGGGACGGCACTTATGAAGAAACGATCCGCAACTATTCGGCATACGCCCGGATCGAGGGCGACATCACCGATACGCTCACACTGGGCGTGGAGGGGCGGTATCTTTCAGAAGAGAAGACCCGCGCCGAATTCGACGATCGCCCGATCGATTTCTTCTCCAGCGGGACGATTACGGATTTCGTGCCGCGCGTCACGCTCGACTGGCAGCCCGTACCCGAAACGCTCGTCTATGCGATCTACACCGAGGGCAACAAACCTGGCGGAACGAATGGCTCTGCCGGCGCGGATATTGGACGCGAAGCCTATAAGTCCGAGACCCTGCGCGGCGGCGAGATCGGCTTCAAGCAGACGCTGCTTGACGGCCGGATGCAGTTCAACGCCGCGGCCTTCTATAACGAGATCGATAATGTGCAGCTGACGACAGCCCTGCCGGTCGGTGGCGGCGCGCTGACTTCGGTCGCAACCAATCAGGGTAATGCCGAAGTTCTTGGTTTCGAAGCGGAGATCACCGCTCGCCCGGTCCAGCCGCTCACGCTTAGCGCCGGTGTCGCCTATACCGATGCGACCTTCACCGAAGGATGCGACGATTTCCAGTATGTGCTCAATTCAGGCGGCCTCGTGATCTCCGACGCCTCGAACCCGACGGCAGAGGAAGCGCCGCTGTGTTCGATCGCAGGCAATCGCCTGCCGCTCGGTTCACCCTGGCAGGCGAATGGCGCGATGGATTTCCGCACCGGTTTCGGTTCGGGCACGAACGAGGTGTTCGCCAATCTCAATGGCAGTTACGAGGCAAGCAAGTTCGTGCAGGTGCATAATCTGGCCGAAACGGGCGACACCTTCCTCCTGAACGCTCGCGCTGGCGTGCAGCTCGGTCCGATCGAGCTTGCCGTGTTCGGTCGCAACCTGACAGATGAGGACACGATCCCGCTAGCCACCCGGTGGTTCGATCTGCGTTATGGCATCGGCGTCACCGGTGTTCCGGGTGAGTTTGTGTCACCGGCCAATGGCGGCACAGCGGCGCCGGGCGATCCACTAGCCGATCGCTCCTTCCCGCGCGCTTTCTTCGGTGCATTGCGGAAGGGCCGCACTTTCGGGGTGGAAGCGAGCTTCCGTTTCTGATCTGCTTCGATGAATGCAAAAAAAGGCGGGAGCTTCGGCTTCCGCCCTTTTCGTGTGAGGTCAGCAGGTAAAGCCGCCGAGATCAGTGCCCTGAATGCGCCGTGGTGTCATCGCCGCCCTCGGCAGCGCGGCGCTGGTCGGTGAGCAGCTTGAACTTTGTCCAGGTGGTCTCGTTCGGGCGCGTGTCGTCGAGCGGCGGGGCGCTTTCGTAGATCGGATAATTCTCACGAATCTCATCCTTCATGACATCGGGCAGTTCGTCGAAGCCGCCTTCCAGCTTGCTGCCCATGAAGTTGAATACCATCAGGCCCGGCCTTCCGCCCATTTCCATCCACGGCATCCATTGCGAAATGCGCACCCAGGAGACCATCGGATAGGCGACGGGGTGTGCGGCGGGATCGAACAATTCGTCGCGCGTCGCGGCAAAATCGAAAATCTCCATAGCGTGATACATGTTGCCGACAGAATCCTGGTAATCGCCGCCCAGCGGGTTGCGATAGAACAGCGGCACCTCGAACGGCATGAAGACATAGTCGCCTTCCACCCGCATGCTGCCGAAGCGTCGAGCCGGATCGCCATTCTCGTCGCGCGCCCAGCTCGGGCCGTTATTCACCGGATCGTTATGGACCTGCATCACGTCGACCGTTTCGCCGGTCCAGGGGTTGTCCCAGCGATCGACGACCTCGCCCGTCTGCGGGTCGAGATAGAGGAGGACTTCCCGGCTGACGATGCGATAGCCCGGGCCGCGCACGGGATCATCGTAGAACAGGCAGCGGCGCACGTTCATGCCTTCGCCGCGGAACAGCAGTCGGTCCCGTTCGCCCGGCACACGCGCGTAGATATTGCCGGAGAAGCCATACACGACTTCGTCGCCGTGCTCCGCACCGCACTGGACGCGCGCATTGATGCGGGCGTAATCGTCCGGGTCGCTGGGATCGAGCATCTGCGCGGCAGAGGGTACCGATCCGATAACCAGAGCGGAGGCGGTGATCGCCAGTGAACCGAGCAAAGTCTTCATGATGTCTCCTATCCCCAATGCCGCGCCGGATTTGTCCGGACAAATCTACGGAATTGACTTGACTTTAGATTTGTCCGGACAAATTGTGAAGCTGTAATTCGGACCTTTCCGCCGCCGGAGCCTTTCTCAACATATGTTTGCCGCAAACAGCCTTCTTTTTGTGCCTGGCAGTCGACCGGATCGATACGCCAAGGCGCTGGCAGCAGGGGCAGGTCTCACGGTAATCGATCTCGAGGATGCGGTGGCGGAAGGCGACAAGGCCGACGCTCGACAATCGGCGCTGGAGGCTGTGGGCAAGGGCTTCGCGATGCGCATCAACGGCGTGCTGACCGATGCGGGAAAGGCGGACCTGGCCGCGCTCGCAAAAGCCGACAGAATGCCGCGGACGCTTCTTGTCCCGATGGTCGAAAGCGCGGATGAGATTGCCAAGGTCCATCGCGCGCTAGGCACGAAATGTCCCGACCTGATCCCGCTGATCGAAACGCCGCGCGGTCTTCGCCACGCGCTTGAAATCGCATCGGCAGACGGCGTGTCGGCGGTCTTTTTCGGCGGTGGTGATTTTTCCGCAGAGCTGGGCGTCGCATTGGCGTGGGAGCCGCTGCTTCTCGCCCGTCAGCAGCTCGTGCTAGCCTGCGCCGAAGCGGGCGTGCCGCTCATCGACGTGCCCTTCGTTCATCTCGACGACGAGGCAGGGCTGCGCGAAGAATGCGAGCGTGCCCGTGCTCTCGGTTTCGCGGGCAAGGCGGCCATTCACCCATCGCAGGTGGCGGTGATCGAAGAGGTCTTCACGCCTAGCGACGACCAGCGCAACGAAGCTGTCGACGCTCTTCAGGCTTACGAGGATGCGGGGCGTCAGGCCGTCCGACACAAGGGCCGGATGCTGGAAGAGCCCTTGGTGAAACATTACCGCGCAGTGCTCGCGCGATGCGAAGGATCGATTAATGCGTGACGGTGTGATCGAAGTTTCGCCTGGCCGCTTCCGCGAAGTGCAGGGCCGCTATTTCGAGGATTTCGTCGAGGGGCATGTTTACGAACACCGCCCCGGCCGCACAATCACCGATGCCGACAATGTGTGGTTCACGCTGCTGACCATGAATACGCATCCGGCGCATTTCGACTATGCTCTGGCTGAGAAGACCGAATTCGGAAAGCCGCTTGTGGTGAGCCCATTCACCATCGCGCTGATGACGGGCATGAGCGTATCCGACACGAGCGGCAAGGCGATCGCCAATCTCGGCTGGGACGAGGTTCGCATGACGCATCCGCTCTTCGTCGGCGACACGCTCTATTGCGAAAGTGAAGTGCTTGAAAAGCGCGAGAGCAAGAGCCGCCCCGAGCAGGGCATCGTGACATTCAAGACCACCGCGAAGAACCAGGACGGAGAAGTGTGTGCGCACTACAAGCGCACCGTGCTCGTCTGGAAACGCGGCCACGGCAATCTCGACGATTGAGGACCAGGCAAATGGCAACCGCACCCGTGATGGACGACCAGATCCGCACTATCGACGCCGATGAGGAGCAGGCCTTCATCGATGCGATCGACAAGTGGATGGAGCGATCCGTCATACCCGTCATCAAGCATCACGACCATAACGATGAATGGCCAGAAAAGCTGGTTCACGAAATGGCCGAACTCGGGCTGTTTGGGGCCACGATCGGCCAGGAATATGGCGGTCTGGGCTTGCCCGCGACCACCTATGCCAAGATCGTGATGCGCATTTCCAGCCACTGGATGGCGATCACCGGCATCTTCAATTCGCACCTGATCATGGCCGCCGCGGTCGAGCGTTTCGGTACGCCGGAGCAGAAAGCAAAATGGCTGCCCAAATTCGCCACCGGTGAGATTCGCGGCGGCCTCGCGCTGACCGAGCCTAATGCAGGCAGCGACCTTCAAGCCATCCGGACAGTCGCACGTAGGGATGGCGACGACTACGTGCTGAATGGCACCAAGACCTGGATTTCCAACGCGATCAATGGCGACTGTTTCGCCTTGATTGCCAAGACCGATCCCGATGCCGACCCGCGTTACAAGGGCATGAGCATGTTCCTCGTCGACAAGCGGGAGGGCAGCGGCCTGACGGTCGGCAAGAAGTTCGACAAGCTCGGTTACAAGGCCATCGACAGCGCCGAACTGGTGATGGAGGACTATCGTGTCCCGGCGGACCAACTGATCGGCGGCGTCGAGGGGCAAGGTTTCTTCCAGGCGACTGGCGGTCTGGAGCTCGGTCGCATCAATGTCGCCGCGCGCGGGGTCGGCCTTGCCGAAGGCTCGCTGCGCCATGCGACCGAATATGCCCAGCAGCGCGAGACGATGGGCAAACCCATCGCGCATCACCAAGCGATCCAGCTCAAGATCGGCGAAATGGCAACCCGCGCGCGTGCGGCGCGGCTGCTCACGCTCGATGCCGCCGAAGCCTACGACAAGGGTGAGCGGTGCGATATGGAGGCGGGCATGGCCAAATATTTCGCATCCGAAGCGGCGGTGGAGAACAGTCAGGAGGCGATGCGCGTCTATGGCGGCTATTCCTATTCCAAGGAATACGACATCGAGCGCTATTACCGCGATAGCCTGCTGATGTGCATCGGAGAGGGGACGAACGAATTGCAACGCATCATCATCGCCAAGCAGCACTTCAAAAAAAACGCGATCTGACGCGGCCGCGCGTGGGAGAGAACCTGCCCCTGACCGGCTTTCGCGTGCTGAGCGCCGAGCAATATGGCGCGGGGCCATATGGCACCATGCATCTCGCCCAGATGGGGGCGGACGTGATCAAGATCGAGCCGCCGCACAAAAACGGTAAAAGTGGGGGCGATACGGCCCGAGCAGTCGGCCCGCATTTCCTGCGCGATGGCGAAAGCCTCTACTTTCAGAGCTTCAATTATAACAAGCGCTCGCTCACCCTGGACCTGCGCAGCGAAAAGGGTCAGGCGATCTTCCGCCGTTTGGCCAAGGACAGCCACGCCGTTGCCAACAATATGCGCGGTGACCTGCCGGAAAAACTTGGCCTGACTTATGCTGCGCTGCGAGAGGTCAATCCCGCCATCGTCTGCGCGCATCTTTCCGCCTATGGCCGCGACAATGCGCGCGCCAAATGGCCGGGCTACGACTATTTGATGCAGGCCGAGGCGGGGTATTGCCAGATCACCGGAGAGCCGGGCGGAGAGCCGCAACGCATGGGCCTTTCCATGGTCGATTTCATGACCGGCACCATCATGACGATAGGCCTGCTTGCTGCGCTGCTCGATGCGCAGCGCAGCGGACGTGGCCGCGATGTCGACACAGACCTCTACTCGGCCGGCTTGCATCAGACCTCCTACCCGGCACTGTGGTACATGAACGAAGGCGACGAGACCGAGCGGACGCCGCGTTCCGCCCACCCGACCGCCACGCCGAGCCAGATGTTCAAGGCGCAAGACGGCTGGATGTTCGTCATGTGCCAGCTGCCCAAATTCTGGGATATTCTGTGCGAGCGCATTGGAAGGACGGATCTGCTGGAGGACGAGCGGTTCACGTCTAATGCGGACAGGCTAGCGAACAGGGCCGTGCTGACGGAATTGCTCGATGCGCATTTCCAGACGCAGCCGATGGCGCATTGGCAGGAATTGCTCGGCGGCCATGTTCCAGTCGCGCCGGTTTACGAGCTGGGCGATGCGCTCGACAATCCGTGGGCCGAAACCGTCGGAATGCGCCAGACGATTGCGCATCCGGATCGCGCTCGGATGGAAACGCTGGCCAGCCCGATCCGGATCGATGGCGAGAGGCCGCAAAACCGCGCTGCCCCGCTGCTGGGCGCAGACACGGATGCCATCTTGGCAGAGGCGGGCTACGGCGATCACGAAATCGTGGCGTTGCATGCCGAAGGCGTGGTCTGAGCCGATGGGCAAGCTGACCGGCACCACTGTCCTCGACCTGTCGCTGTTCCTGCCGGGGCCGATGATGACGCGTCTGATGGCGGACCAGGGCGCGCGGGTCATCAAGGTCGAGCCGCCCGGTGGTGATCCGGCGCGGGCGATGGAGCCATTCGAAGGCGGCCATTCGGTGTGGTTCGCCAATTGCAATCGCGGCAAGGAAAGCCGGGCGCTCGATCTGAAGTCCGATGAGGGCAAGCTCGCTCTGCGCGAATTGATCGGAGAGGCGGACGTCTTCGTCGAAGGCTTCCGTCCGGGCGTGATGAAACGGCTCGGTTTCGATTACGAAGCGGTGCGCGCAATCAATCCGCGCATCATCTATTGCTCGATCTCGGCCTTCGGGCAGGAAGGCGCGCTCGCACATCATCCTGCGCACGACATGGCGGTGCAGGCATTGACCGGGCACATGTCGCTGAACGATGCGCCCGACGGCAGGCCCGTCGTGCCCGGCGTGCCGAGCGCCGACATGGCCGCCAGCCTCACCGCGCTCTCTGCCGTGCTAATGGCGCTCATCGGGCGCGACCAAACGGGGGAAGGCGATTATATCGATTGCGCCATGTTCGACAGCCTGCTGCCGTGGATCACCCATGTCGCAGGCGATGCCATCGCGGGCGGACAAGCGCCGGTAAGCGCGCGGCAGCGTTCTACCGGGGGCGCAGCGCTTTACCAGGTTTACACTACCTCCGACGATCGGCACATCGTCCTCGCTGGCCGCGAGCCCAAGTTCGCGGTCAATCTACTAACGGCGCTGGGGCGGCAGGACCTGATCGATGACGCCGAACGTCCTGCGGGCGAGCAAGGGGAACTGATCGCCTTCTTGCGCGCGACGTTCGCGACCCGGTCGCGCGACGCCTGGGTCGAATGGTTCGCCGAAAAGGATATCGCCTTCGCGCCGGTCCTCGACTGTCGCGAAGCGTTAGACCAGCCCCATATCGCCGAGCGTGAATTGCTGGTGGAAGGGCCGGAAGGCGGTCATCTGATTGCCCCTCCGATCCGCTTTGCGAGCGAGGACTGGCGGCCGGCAACGGTGCCGGAGCTCGGCGAATGAACGCGCTAGCCCTCGACGTCGATATGCATCGAATAGGCGAAGCGGTCGCCCGGATGGAAGCTCACCGAAATCTCGAATATGGTGCCCGTGGGATCGTAATAGCACCGCAGAATGCGCAGGACCGGATCGCCTTCGTCCAGGTTGAGATCACGAGCGATATCGGCATCGGCGGCAATCGCCTGGATATCCTGCGTAACCTTGCCGACGCGTACGCCGGAGCTCCGTTCGATCTGACTGAACAGCGTCCCTGCCGAAAGATCGAGCGTTTCCACGGCATCGTCGAGCCGCTCGTGAAAATAAGCTTCGGTCACCGCGATCGCGCGTCGCCTGTCCGGATGGCGACGCACGCCGCGAAAGCACGTCCAGTCGCCCGCCAGGTCCTCGCCCGTTTGCTCGGCGACTTCGGTCGGCAGTGGGCCACGGCCCTTGCTTTCGTAAGCGACCTTGGAGTCGCGCGCATATTGCAGGATTTCGCCGACATTGCTGAGCGGCTGGTGCAGCGCGCCGCCGCGCGCGGCCGCTGGTTGCACAACCGTTCCGCTGCCGCGCTTGCGGGCGATGAGCCCCTCCGCCTGCAATCGCTTCAGCGCCTCCCGAATGGTAAAACGGCTGACATCGTATTGCTGGCACAGCGTCGTTTCCGTGGGGAATGTCGTACCGTTGGAAAACCGCCCGGCCATGATCGCTTCACGCAACTCCCCCGCCACCTGCAGGTAGCGAGGAATGCGGGCTTTCGGGGATTTGGCAGCGGTGTCAGCCAAGCGAGTTTCTCCGGCAGGAAAGCTATCGCACTATGAGCAAACCTCTCCTTTCGCAACTGGCCGAAAGACTGGCCCGTCCGGTTGGGGAAAGTGATCGGCAACGCGCACGGCTGCACCTGCTCGACTGGCTCGCCTGTGTGGCCGGCGGGCGCGACATGGAGGCAGGACATCTCGCAAGTGCGCTTTCGGGCAGCGGTTGGGGGCGCTCGACCTATGTCGGCAACGCCCTGGAAATGGACGACGTTCATCGCACCGCTCTTCTCCATCCAGGTCCGGTAATCTGGCCCGTGGCGATGAGTATGGGCAGCGCGCCGCTGTCGGCGCGGCTGGACGCTGCCATCCGGGGATATGAAGCGATGATCGCCGTAGGGGCAGCGCTCGATGCCCATCACTACGCGCATTGGCATCCGACCACGACGGCGGGCATGATCGGTGCGGCGGCGGCATTCGGATCGCTGATCGGCTTCGCGCCGGTCGAATATGCGAACGCCATGGGCAATGCGGCCAGCGTTTCGGGCGGGCTGTGGCACATGCGGCACGATGACGTGCTGACCAAGCAATGGCACATATATCACGCTGTTCGTACGGGGCGCGACGCGGCGCTGCATGTGCACTACGGGGCGACCGGTCCTCAGGGTATCCTCGAAGGCGCTCAGGGTCTGTTCGAAGCGATGACAGCGCATCCGACCCGCCTCAGAGAAGCGGGCGATGGCTGGCTGATCCACGAGGTCAGCTTCAAGCCGTTTGCCGCCTGCCGCCACGCCCATCCCGCCATCGATGCGGCGATGCAGCTGCGCGAGCAGGGCGAACTGCGAGCGCCTTTCAAGATCGAAACCTACGCCGATGCGCTCACCTTCTGCGACCGGCCCGATCCACAGACCGAGCTCGAAGCGAAATTCTCGGTCCAGCATTCGGTCGCGGTGGTCGCCGCGGGGCGTGACGCCGCGCCTGCCGACTTCACGATGCAGGCCATCGCCGAGTTGGCAGATCTGCGTTCACAGGTCAGCGTATCCGAAGACCCCGCGATTACCGCGCGCTATCCCAAGCACTTTGGAGCGCGTGTCAACGGGCTGGAGCTAGTCGATACGCTCGGCGATCCCGAGCGGCCGGTGAGCGACGATCTTATCGTCGCAAAGATGCAGACATTGGGCGCGTGGGGCGGCATCGCCGATGCGGACAGGGCTGCCGAAATGGCGCTGCGCGGTGACGATCCTGCCGCCATCGACGCAATGCTCGAGGACTGGCTCGCATGAGCGCGACAGCTGACCTCCTTGCCTTCGCCGACGCGGACCACGCGCTGCCCGTAGCCGTGCGCGCGGATGCGGTTCGGCTGTTGGGTGATACTTTAGCAGTCGGAGCGGCTGGCGTCGGCGCTCCGGGCGAGGAGGCTATCCTGTCGGTCGCGCGCGGCTTCGGAGCCGGCGAAGAGGCCCTGCTCATCGGCACGGCGGAACGCTTGCCCGCGCCCTCTGCTGCCTTCGTCAACGGCTATCGCATTCATTGCCTCGAATGGGACGCGGTGCACGAACCGGCTGTCGTTCACGCGATGAGCGCGGTCACCGCGGCGCTGGGGGCGGCGATCGACCGGCGTGGCGGATGCGACCCAAACGATGCTTTGACCGCGCTTGCCATCGGTGTCGATATTGCCGCCGGGCTTGGTCTTGCCGCCGATAGTCCGCTGACATTCTTTCGTCCCGCAACAGCGGGCGTGATTGGAGCGGCGCTTGCAGTGGCCAGGATCGACGGGGCACCGCTGCATGACACGCTCGGCATTGCGCTGTGTTCTGCTGCGGGGACGATGCAACCACATTTGGAGGGATTGGCGACTTTGCCGTTCCAGGTGGCCAATGCCGCTCGAGCCGCCATCACCGCTAGCGATCTTGCCAAGACGGGCCTGCCCGGCCCGAAGGACGCGCTGGAAGGTCCATTCGGCTATTTCACGTTGTTCGATCATGGCGATCTCAGCCGTTACACCGCGACGCTGGGCAAGCGATGGCTGATCTCCGAAGTCAGCGTAAAGCCTTTCCCGAGCGGGCGGGCAAGTCATGCGGCGCTCGGTGCGCTGCAAGAATTCGCCGGGATGCAGGTGGAGCGGGCCGAACTCGCCTGTCCGCCCTTGATCCATCGATTGGTCGGTCGCCCCTACAGACCGGACATGACCCCCGCCTATGCCCGCCTCTGTCTGCAATGGCTCGGCGCGCTGATGCTTACGGACGGCCACATCGACCCGCGCCGCTTCACGGACGAAACCATGGCTGATCCGCAGCTAGGCGACCTCGCACAGAAACTTTCGCTCGTGGCCGATAGCAATGACGACCCGAACGCGCTCTTTCCGCAGCAATTGCGCGTCACGCTCTCGGACGGCACCAAGCGCACCGTTGAAATCGCGCATACGCTCGGCAGTCCGGGCAATCCGCTGACGGAAGCGCAGTGCCGGGCGAAGCACGATCTTGCCCGCGAACTCGCGCCCGCCGCAGCCGATCCGCGCATTTTCGATGATCCGCTTGCCTATTTCACGGATACCGCATGACCTACCCGACTTATTTCGAAGCGCTCGATCACCGGCAGATGCTCGAGGACTATCCTGTCGGCGAAGCCTTTGCAGTGCGCTATCGCGATATGGGCCGGGACGAGCTGTTTACGCTTCAGGATGCGCAGTTCCGTAAGCTTATGCGGCGCGGGTGGGAGATCCCGTTCTATCAACGCCTTTGGGGAGCGCAGGGCATCGAGGCGGGCGACATTCGCGGGTTAGAGGACATTGGTAAGCTGCCCGTATACGACAAGAGCGACCTGATGGCGTCGATCGCGGAACATCCGCCCTATGGCGATTTCCACGGCATGGGCGACCCGTCCACGCGCCCTCCCACTGTCTTCCACACCACCAGCGGCACGACCGGCAAGCCACAGGTCCTGATGTTCGGTCCGAAGGGGCGTGAAGTCGGCAATCTTCTGGTTGGCCGCATGTATCGCTGGATGGGCCTCTCGCCCGATGATGTCGTCCATTCGGTGTACGGCCATGGCATGATCAATGGGGGGCATTACATCCGGGAGGCGGTGACGAAGTTCACCAATTCGGTCTTCCTGAGCGCAGGGACCGGGATCGAAACGCGCAGCGTGAATCAAGTGCAACTGATGGCCGATTTCGGCGTCACCTGCATCGTCGGCTTCGTCGACTACGTTCGCAAGCTGGCCGACACCGCAGAGGAGCTCGGCCTGTTCGACAAGATCGATATCAAGATGATCATCGGCCATCTGGGAACGGAGGATCGCAGCGCGACCGAACAGGCGTGGCACGGCGCGAAAGCCTTTGATTGGTATGGCGTAGGCGATACAGGATGCATCGCGGGCGAGGGGCCGGAGCGCGATGGCCTCTATGTCTGGGAAGACGCGCAATATCTCGAACTGCTCGACGTCGATACCGGCTCAGTGGTGGAGCGGGGTGGCACCGGAGACATGGTCGTCACCTGCCTTTACAAGGACGATATCGCACCCTGCATCCGCTTCAACACCCATGATATCACGCATGAGCTGGACGGATCCGGAGAGATCGCCTTCAAGCGCATCGCCGGGTTCAAGGGCCGCAGCGACAACATGGTGAAGCTGCGCGGCATCAACGTCTTTCCACATGCGATCGGCGCCATCATCGAGAACCGTCCGGACCTGACGGGCGAGTATGTCTGCCACCTTACGCGCGACGCGGCGCAGAAGGATCACATGACGGTGACCTTGGAAAGTCGTGGTGACAGCGACCGGGATGAGCTTTCGGAAACTCTCCGGCGCGGACTCGGTGTGGAAGTCGACATACGCCTTACCGAACCTGGCGGAACGGCGGCCGCAACCGAGATAGACAAGCGCCAGAAGCCGCTTCGCCTGATAGACGAGCGCAATGTCTGATCCTATCGATCTTTCTGCTATTCGCCAGCGAGACGAGGCACTGAACGCCTTCGTCGGCTGGGACGACCGCGCCGAAGGAGGCGAAGGCCCGCTTGCGGGCATGACCGTCGGCGTGAAGGGAAACATCGCGGTCAAAGGCCTTCCTTGGACCACCGGCCTCGCGGCGTATCGCGAGCGGGTTGCTGGGGAGGATGCAGCGACCGTAGCCGCCCTTCGCCGGGCGGGCGCGGCGGTGATCGGTGCCCTCAACATGGAAGAAGGCGCGCTCGGCGCGAAAACGGACAATCCATTTTACGGCCCGGTGCAAAACCCGCATCGCTTGGGATATTCGCCGGGCGGCTCCAGCGGCGGCAGCGGAGCGGCAGTGGCAGCCGGGCTGGTCGATGCGGCTCTTGGTACGGACACCATGGGTTCGATCCGCATTCCGGCAAGCCATTGCGGCATATACGGCTTCAAACCCGCGACCGATCGGGTCAGCCAGCATGGATTGGAGCCCGCCGATCTGTCGCTCGACGCGATCGGCCCCCTGGCCCGCGATCTCGACACTCTGGAGCGCGTGGCGCGCGCCATGTCGGACTTTGGCGAGGATGAGACAGATCAGGCAGGCGCGGTGCTCGCGGATCACGGTGTGGAGGTCGATCCGCAGGTTGCCGGCGTCTTCGACGACGTTCTGGCTGCCCTGTCTAAGCCGCCAGCGCCCGTGACGCTCGATCACCGCAATTCGCGTATCCGCTTTGCAGGTTTCATCCACGTGTCGCGCGCCATGGCTGAGCATCTTGTGGCCGTAGGCAGCTTGTCCGCCCATCTGCAAAAGCTGCTTGCCTATGGGCCTCAGCGCGCGCCTGACAAATTGGCGGAGGACAGCGTTGTTCTCGATGCGGCGAAACGGCGAGTGCGCGAGATCGTGGCCGAGCACGGCTATCTGATCATGCCGACCGTTCCCAACACGCCTTTCCCTCATAGCCAAGCAGAGCCTGCTGCACAGGCCGACTTCACCTGCCTTGCCAATATTGCGGCATTGCCAGCTCTGTCGCTTCCCGCCGGATGGACCCAGGACGGTTTGCCGATCGGCGTGCAAATCGTCGGGCGCGCGGGCTGTGAGGCAGGGCTGTTCGCTTTCGCACGCCACCTCGACGAGACTATGCGGGCCTACCGCCCGCCAGCAGCAGATTAGGAGAGAGAGATGCGCATCATTTGCCTGTTCAACCTGAAGGACGGTGTCGATATCGCCGAATATGAGGAGTGGGCGAAGACTCGCGATATTCCGAAGGTGAATGGCTTGGGTTCGGTCGAAAGCTTTACCGTGCACCGCGCCGCCAGCGTTTTCGGAGATGATAAGGCAACGCCGCATTTCGGCTATATCGAGATCATCGATATCATCGGGATGGACGAATTCGTGGCCGACATTTCGAGCGACAACTTCCAGCAGGCTGCGGCGCCCTTTCAGGGGTTCGCCGACAATCCGCAATTCATCATTACCGAGGAGCTGTGAGCGTGGGCCGCTTCACGGGCAGGACGGTGGTCGTCACCGGATCGGGCAAGAAGAAGGGGCTGGGCCAGGGCATTTTGCAAGCCTTCGCCGATGAAGGCGCGAATTGCGTTGTCTCGGACATGGCGCTCGATGACGAAGCCGATGCGGTGGCCGAAGAATTGCGCGGTCGCGGCGCGAAGGTGGCAACGATCGCTTGCGACGTGTCCGATGCCGCTCGCTGTCAGGCTCTCGTGGCGAAGGCTATCGAACATTTCGGCAGAATCGACGTGTTCGTTAACAACGCCGGAATCGGCTTCAAAATGAAGCCGCTACTTGATGTCGACACTGCGGACGAGTGGGACCAAGTGCTTGCAGTCAACCTGTCCGGCGCGTTCTACTGCACGCAGGCGGCCGCGCGCGCCATGGTCGATGCGGGCAAAGGCGGGCGCATTATCAACATCGCCAGCCAGGCCGCGAAAACCGGCTTTCCGCATCTGCCCGCCTATGTCTCCAGCAAGCATGGTATGGTAGGCCTCACTCGCGCATCCGCCGTCGAGCTGGGCGCGCATGGGATCACCGTGAACGCAGTGTGCCCTAACCATGTTACGACCGGCCTGGGTGCACGGCAGAACGAGTATTTCAGTAAACTACTCGGTTTCGATAAGGTAGAAGACTACCTTGCCAACATGGCTGCAAAGAACCCGATGGGGCGGCCCGGCCTGCCATCCGATACCGCCGCCGCCTGCCTCTGGCTCGCCAGCGATGAAGCGATCTATGTTACGGGCGAGGCGCTAAATGTCACTGGCGGCGAGGAGATGCATTGATGCAGGAAGAGCGGATCGACTGGTCGGGCGGCGAAAAGCTGGCGTTGAGCGTAGTCGTCAATGTCGAGGAAGGCAGCGAGATGACGATCGCCCGCGGCGATCGGGGCATGGAGCCGGTCGACGAGCTGGGCGTGTTCGTGAAATCGCCGATCCGCAACTACTCCAATGAGAGCAATTACCTTTACGGCATCAAGGCGGGCGCGCCGCGAATCGTGAAGCTCCTGAAACAGTACGATATCACCGCCAGCTGGACGGTCGCCGCGATGGCGCTAAAAAACCATCCCGAAATTGCCGAAGCCATCGTGCATCTGGGACATGAACCCGTCAGCCATGGCTGGCGCTGGGTCCACCAGTTCAAGATGGACGAAGATGCCGAGCGCAAGTTCATCCGCAGGACGACCGAGAGCATAGAGCAAACATGCGGCGTGCGACCTTATGGCTGGCTCAGCCGCTACCTCCTCACGGACAATACGCGCCGGCTGCTGATTGAGGATGGCTACGCCTATCATATGGACGATTATTCGGGCGACGTGCCCTTCTGGGATCGGGACACCGATCCCGACAACCCGATGGTGATCGTTCCCTATCAGCTAGACAGCAACGACATGAAGATGTGGACCGATCCGGCGCTCACTCCGCATCAATGGCTCGATTACGCAAAAGCGAATTTCGACCAGCTTTATCACGAGGGCGAGGCGGGCAATCCGAAGATGATGAGTCTGGGTTTGCACTTGCGCATCATCGGGCGACCGGGCCGCATCTGGGCACTGGAAGAATTCTTTCGCCATGTGCGCGTGCATGAGGGTGTCTGGGTGACCACGCGCAAGGCTATTGCCGATCATTTTCGCGAGACGAATCCGGTATGAGCCTGCGCCTCGAAAAATACGGCTCCGTGGCGCACCTGCTGATCGACCGACCGGAAAAGCGCAACGCCTTCACCACTGCGATGTGGCAGGCGACGCCCGATCTTCTCGCCGATGCGGCAGACGATCCGGACGTGCGCGTACTCGTGATCCGCTCGGCGGAGGCTGGCGGCGTGTTCTGCGCTGGAGCGGACATCAAGGAGATGCTCGCGAACAAGGACGATGCCGAATGGCGCGCGGCGAACCAGACGGCGATCAACCGCGTGCAGCATGAGCTTGCGCGTCTGAGCGTGCCGACGATTGCCTTTGTCGAAGGCGACTGTGTCGGCGGCGGTTGCGGCATCGCTCTCGCCTGCGATCTGCGGGTGGCCAAAGCGAAAGCGCGCTTCGGCATCACCCCGGGCAAGCTCGGACTGGTCTATCCGCTGCATGATGTGAAATTGCTCGTCGATCTCGTCGGACCGGGCCAGGCCAAACGGATGCTGTTCACCGGCGAACTGCTCGGCGCACAGGAGGCGGCGCGGATCGGATTGGTCGAGCTGCTGGCCGATAGTCCCGACGCATTGATCGAGCAATTGCTGGCCGCCAGCCCGCATTCCATCCGCGAGATCAAGCGCGTCGTGCGCCGTGTGCTCGATGGACAGTCGGATGACGATGTCGAAACCCGAGCGATCTTCGCCGAGGCATTCATTCGACCCGATTTTCACGAGGGCACCGCTGCTTTCGTTGAAAAGCGCAAACCGGATTTCGGCGGTTGACGCCGGGCACCATCCTCGGCGGCTTGTCCACTGTCCCCAACCTCGAAGAGGGCTTGCGCGCCTATCGCGACGTGCTCGGGCTGGAGCTTGTCGAGCGTGGCGAGCTGCCAAAGGACCTTGCGAACAGCTGGGGCTGCCCGGCGAACGTCCGATCGCCCTACGCAGTCTTTCGTCCCGTGAGCGGTGAGCCATGCTGGTTTCGTCTGGTCGAGCAGCCAGCGCATGCCAATTTTCGTCCGACCCGCACATATGGCTGGGCCGCGTTCGAATGCACGGTCGAGGATGTGTGGCGCTGGCCGAAGGAATTGCCTGCGGATCTGTTCACCATCGTCGGCATGCCGAAGAATATTGCGAACATGAAGCCCACATTCATTCCCATGCAGGCGCTCGGGCCAGGGCGGGAAATGGTCTACCTGAACGAGGTTCTGACGCCGCAATCGGATCTCTTTCTGCCACCGGCGAAATCACCCGTAGATCGCATTTTTATCTGCGTGCTCGCCACGCCCGATCGCGAAGCCAGCGTGGCATGGTATGTCGATGCGCTGGGGTTTGACCGGGGTACGGATTATACCATCCCGTACACCATGATAAATAAGGCGTTCGATCTGTCGGCTGGCACGCAAACGACGCTCACCATGGTGCAGAAAGATCGGATGCCTATCGTCGAGGTGGACGACTATCCCGAGGCGGCGACACACCGTCCTCGTCACGAAGGCATGCTGCCGCCTGGAAATGCCCTCGTGACGCTGGCTGTAAACGATCTCGATGCTTGCCAGGTCGACTGGATTGCCTCGCCGGCGCTTCGCGACGGCGCGCTCTATGAGGGGCGACGTGCCGGCACCACGCACGGCCGGGCGGGTGAGCTGCTCGAACTGGTGGAAACGCAATGACGACCCTCGTCCGGCTTCTGGTGGCAATCCTGATGCTGGCGGGCATCGCGCCTTGCGCGGCCGCGCAGGACGATCGTTCAGCCCGCGCTATCGTCGAGAGCGCGATCGAGGCGCATGGTGGCGAGCTGTTTCTCAATCCCGGCACGCTTCAATTGAGAGGCACCGCCATATTTTACGATCCCGCCACAGGAGCGGTTCGCTCGAGAGTGGATGACTACCGGATGTGGCGCGAATTTTCGGAAGACCGCCTCGTCGCTCACGGTGCGGAGGGCAAGGTGCGCATCATCGCGACAAACGAGAACGTGTCGCTCTTCGAAGTCGGCTACGATGGCGAGACCACCTGGACGCAGGACGGCGTCATGCCGCGCGATGAGGCGGATGCGTATTGGGCCAACAATTTCGGTTTCGGTATCATCCGCTCGGCGCTCAACGATAGGTTTGTCCTGCAAACAGGGCCCCAGCGGCGTATCGGCGGGCGCGAAACGCACATTGTGCGGATCATCGATCCGCAGGGGCAGGAAACGCTGTTCGGCGTCGATGCGGACAGCCATTTCCTCACATATATGGCCTTCCGATCCCCGCGCGGCTTCCACGAGCGGCTTTATGGAGACTTTATCAAACTGGAAAACGGCTGGGTTCAGGCCCGCAGCGTGTCGCTGCTTTACGATGGTGTGCTGTCAAACACCGTGTTTTGGGAACACGCCGTGGTCGGCGAGCCGATCGACCCAGTCATTTTCACGCCGCCATCTGAATGACGAGGCTCTTCGCCTTTCACTGCCGCGATGGCGAAAACGCGGCGGCGCTGCGCGAAAGGCACTTGCAGGCGCATCTGGACCATATCGAGGCGCATATTGAAGGCTTTGCCGTCGCGGGACCGCTCAAGCGGGATGAGGAGACGGTGGGGTCCCTGATCGTGGTGAAGGCGGATGACGAGATTGCGGCGCGCGCCTTCTTCGAGACCGACCCATACTTCGCGGCTGGCATCTGGCAGGCAATCCGTGTCGATGAACTGCGCGCCGTGGCCGGCGACTGGGCCAGC
The DNA here is from genome assembly GCF_003605475.1 of Aurantiacibacter aquimixticola. NCBI lineage: Bacteria > Pseudomonadati > Pseudomonadota > Alphaproteobacteria > Sphingomonadales > Erythrobacteraceae > Aurantiacibacter > Aurantiacibacter aquimixticola. The sequence continues at coordinate 2,489,716 of NZ_RAHX01000001.1, forward strand.
GGAGTGGCGTGGAACTAGACTTTAGCGAAAGTCCGGTATCGTCTTGCTCGCGACATCGAGCGGGGCAGTCTCCAATTCGGTAGCCAGCGTCGAATTCCAGCGATTGAGAAGCCCGAACAGCGATATCATCGCGACGATTTCCAATATCTGCCGCTCCGAATAATGCGCGCGCAGAGCTTCGAAATGCTCGTCGTTCGAGGCATTCGGCTGCTGTGCTGCGGCGAGGGCAAGGTCCAGCGCGGCACGCTCTGCCTTGGTGAAGAGCGGACTGGTCGCGTATTCCCAGACCGCCGCCACTTTTGCCTCGTCACCGCCCGCCTGCTTCACTGCACCATGCGCCGTGTGCGCCTGGCAGTAACGGCAGCCCGATGCGCTGCTCGCCACCAGGGCGATCAGGCGTTTCAACAGCGGGTCTATCTCCGTGCTTTCGTAAATCGTGCCAACCAGCTGCTCCAGCGCCGAAAGCAGCTGCGGCCAGCGTGCCATCGTCAGCACGTCATTGGCCGTAAAGCCCATCGTCTCCTGCGCGAATACCAGCGCGCGGCGCGTGTCTTGCGGTAACTCGTCCAGAGTCAGCGGGGCGATCCGTGCCATCAGCTCAGCGATCGCCAACAGGCGCGCAGCTGGCCTGCACCCAGCGCAGGTTTATGCCGATCAATGCGGCGTCGGGCGATGTCCAGCTATAGCTCTCGGCGCGTTCTGGATCGTCACGGTGCATGTAAAGGACGAGGGAGGGGCGGTTGGAGCTCCCACGCGCCCACGTCACATTCCGCATCCTGAGCGTGACGTCGGGAGCTTCCCCGTCGCCGGACACGAAGATGCGACCGCCCTGATCGAAGACACTCAGCCCGCGTTGGAAGGTCCACGCTTCACTCCCATCGGGGTTGCCGGCGAATTTTCGTATGGAGATCCAGCATTGGAAAGGTCGCGCGCGGCGCAATTCGCTCTGCCCTATCTGCCAGCCATCTTCATCGCGCCGTGAGAGTCCGGGAATCGAATCTGGGCGCCAATCGCCTAGCGGTTCGCCGAACGCATCCACTTCACGCCAGCGGCCATTCTCTGCGATCTCGTACGAGACCCAGTCCGCCTGCTCCCGGCCTTCCTCTTCGGCGAAGTAGTGGTCCTCCATGTTCGTCCAGATACCGGGCGCTGGCATGTCCTGCGCAGCCGCGGAAGGCGCGAGGCAGCTTGCGAGAAGCGCGAGGGAGGCGATACGCATTTGTGCCAGCCTAGCGTCATAATTCATCGCCGCAAGATTTGTCCGGACAAATGTGCAATGTTCTGGCAGGAATGCTTCATCAACAGGAGAGTTCGCATGCGTCTTTGGCTTAGTTCGCTGATCCCGATCACCGCTCTTCTGGCGGGGTGCGAAGCGGAAGAGCAAACCGCAGGGGGCGAAGAGCGTGCGACGGCAGAGGTCGGGGCACCCGCTCCCGACAATACAAGAACGCTGGATGGCACGACTTTCGCCCAATTCACGCCCGATGCCGCGCATGGGGAACAGCTATATCGCCAATGCCAGTCGTGCCACGCGCTCGAGCCGGGGGTGAACCGGTCCGGCCCGACGCTGGCCGGCATCGTCGGCGCCTCGGCTGGCGCAGTCGATGGCTACAACTACACGCCAGCCAACGCGAATGCCGGTATCGTCTGGTCGCGCGAAAAGCTGTTCCAGTATCTCGAAGACCCAGACCGGATCATCCCTGGCACCAAGATGGCCTATCCCGGTATGCCGGCGGGCCAGGATCGAGCGGATCTCATCGCGTTCCTGGCCGAGCAATAGCGCTCCGGACAGCCTTTACCCGGCGGCGCTTTTTCGCCATTGCCCGGCTATGTTGAACGACAAACACACAACCGCGCAGCCGCGCACCGACTGGACGCGTGAAGAGATCGCTGCCCTGTTCGATCTGCCCTTTACCGAACTTCTTTTCCGCGCCGCCGAAACGCACCGCGCGCATCACGCGGCGGATGAGGTGCAGCTGTGCACATTGCTGTCGATCAAGACCGGCGGTTGCCCCGAAGATTGCGGTTATTGTTCGCAAAGCGCGCATGCCGATAGCGGGGTCGAGGCGACCAAGCTGATGGATGTGCGCCAGGTGCTGCAATCTGCCGCGCAGGCCAAGGATGCGGGCAGCCAGCGCTTCTGCATGGGCGCTGCATGGCGCAATCCCAAAGAACGCGACATGCCCAAGATCGTCGAGATCGTGAAAGGCGTGCGCGAGATGGGCATGGAGACATGCATGACGCTGGGCATGCTCTCCCCCAGTCAGGCCGACCAGCTCGCGGATGCGGGCCTCGATTATTACAATCACAATGTCGACACTGGGCCGGAATATTATGACCGCGTCATCACCACGCGCAACTACCAGGACCGGCTCGACACTCTGTCCAACGTGCGTGGTGCGGGCATCAATGTGTGCTCCGGCGGCATCGTCGGCATGGGCGAAACGCGTGAGGATCGCGTCGGCTTCGTGCACACGCTGGCCACGCTGGAACGGCATCCCGAAAGCGTGCCGGTCAACGCTTTGGTGCCGGTGAAAGGCACGCCGCTCGGGGATATGCTGGCCGATACGCCGATGGCCAAGATCGACGATATCGAATTCGTGCGCACGGTAGCGGTGGCGCGCATCTGCATGCCGAAAAGCATGGTGCGGCTCTCCGCCGGGCGCGAGAGCATGTCCGATGCGACGCAGGCCCTTTGCTTCATGGCGGGCGCGAATTCGATCTTCACCGGCGACAAGCTACTGACTGCGCCCAATGCGGGCGATGATAGCGATGCGGCAATGTTCGCGCGGCTCGGTCTCAAGGCGATGGCGAGCGAGGAACCGATGCGTGCGGAGAAGGCACGCGGCGGAGCCTGCAATGCCGGAAGCGTTCCCGCCGAATAGGGGCGAGAGCCATGCATGACAGGTTTGCGAAAGCGATTGCGGAGCGCAAGGCGCTCGGCCGCTATCGCGAATTGCGCGCCATCGAGCCGGGTCCTCCGGGCTTCGTAAGGCGCGATGGACGCGATCTGCTCGATCTGTCCAGCAACGATTATCTCGGCCTCGCCCGGCATCCGCTTCTGGCTGAGCGAGCGGCCGACCATGCGCGGCGCCTCGGTACGGGTGCGCGTGCGTCCCGGCTCGTCTCCGGCACGCTGGAAACACATCGGGCGATCGAGGCGCGACTGGCGCAATTCAAAGGCATGGGGCGTGCGCTGCTTTTTGCGAGCGGCTGGCAAGCCAATGCCGCGCTTTTTCCGGCCCTGCTCAAGCTTGAGCCGGATGCGGCAATCTTCGGCGACTGGCTAATTCACGCAAGCATCCATCACGGTATCTCCGCCGCGCGCACCAGGCATCACGGCTATCGCCACAACGATCTCGATCATCTGGAGCAACTGCTCAACGAGCATGGCGCGAAGGCCCCGGCTCGTATCATCGTGACCGAAAGCGTTTTCAGCATGGATGGCGACCGTGCCGATCTTGCCGAACTCGTGGCATTGGCTCGCAAACATGACGCGCTGCTGGTGGTGGATGAGGCGCATGCTACCGGCGTGCTGGGCACTGGCGGCGGTGGATTGACCGCCGATCTCGATCACAAACCCGATATCGTGATGGGCACTTTCAGCAAGGCGCTGGGCGGCTTCGGCGCCTATATCGCGGCGTCGGGCGAAATTTGCGACTACCTCATCAACGCGAGCAGCGGGTTCATCTACACCACCGCCCCGCCACCTCCGGTGCTGGGCGCGATGGATGCAGCGCTGGACCTCGTGCCGGGCATGGATGGCGAGCGCGCCCACGTGCTCGCGATGGCGAACCGTCTGCGGGAGGGCTTGTGCGATGCCGGCTATGAAACCGGGCCTTCCGACACTCAGATCGTACCAGTGATGATCGGCAGCGAAGCGGATGCGCTGGCCTCCAGTGCGGCGCTCGAAGAGGCGGGCATTCTCGGCGTCGCCATCCGCCCGCCGACGGTGCCGGAAGGAGAAAGTCGCATCCGCTTCTCGCTCTCCGCCGTGCACGGCGCGGCGCAGGTAGACCGCGTCATTGAAGTCATGCGAGGGCTGCGATGAAAGGCGTGATCGTTTCCGGCACCGATACCGGCATCGGCAAAACCGTCGTCGCAGCCGGCCTGACGGGCGCGCTTGGCGCGACATATTGGAAGCCGGTGCAAAGCGGCCTCGAAGATGAAACCGACAGCGAGGCTGTCGCGCGGTTGGTGCCCGGTGCACGCATTCTGCCGGAAGTCTATCGCCTCGTCACGCCATGTTCTCCGCATGAGGCCGCACGAATCGATGGAGTCGAGATTGACGTGGAGAAGCTGCGTCTGCCGGATGTAGACGGCCCCGTCGTCGTCGAAGGTGCAGGCGGCGCCATGGTGCCTTACGCCGATGACCTCCTCGCAGCGGACCTGTTCGCAGATTTGGGCATGCCGGCTGTCGTGGTCGCCCGCACCATGCTGGGAACGATCAGCCACACGCTGATGACGCTGGAAGTCCTACGCGCCCGCGGCGTGCCCGTAGCGGGGGTAATCTTCGTCGGAGAAGCGGAGTTGGTCGCAGAATCTGCCATACAACGCTTCGGAGCCGTCGCGCATCTCGGTCGGCTGCCGCATCTCGATCCCCTCGGCGCGAGTGCCTTGCGCGATGCGTTCGCGGCAAACATTCGACTGGATGCGCTGCGATGACGGAGCGTTCGCCGGTCTGGCACCCTTTCCACCAGCATGGACTGGGAGAAGACATTCCCTTGGTCGAGCGCGCAGAGGGGGCGATCCTGCACACTGCGGACGGGCGCCAAGTGGTCGATGCCATCAGCAGCTGGTGGGTGACCACGCACGGCCACAATCACCCGCGTATCATCGAGGCGATCCAGGCCCAGGCCGCGAAGCTTGACCAGCTCATCTTCGCTGGCTGGACGCACCAACCGGCGGAGGATCTGGCGCGTGGCCTGACCGCAATCATGCCGCCGGAACTCAAGCACGTCTTCTTCTCGGATAGCGGCTCCACCGCAGTCGAGGTCGCCTTGAAGATGGCACTCGGCTTCTGGGCCAATCGCGGAGAAGCGCGGCACCGGATCGTGGTGATGGAGCACAGCTATCACGGTGATACGATCGGCACGATGAGCGTGGGAGAGCGGGGTATCTTCAACCGTGCTTACAGCCCCTTGCTGTTCGATGTTGAGACCATTCCGTTCCCACACGTTGGCCGTGAGCAAGCGACCCTCGACGCGCTGCACGCCGCCTGCAAGCGAGGCGATACCGCCGCTTTCATCGTCGAACCGCTCGTTCTGGGCGCGGGCGGGATGCTCACCTATCCTGCAACGGTTCTGCGACGGTTGCGCGAGACTTGTGCGAGCCATGACGTTCTGTTCATCGCCGATGAGGTGATGACCGGATGGGGCCGCACCGGCACGCTTCTGGCCTGCGAACAGGCGGGCGTCGTTCCCGACATCTTGTGCCTGGCTAAAGGACTCACCGGCGGCTCCATGCCACTCGCCGTAACGATGGCCACTGCGCCGATTTACGACGCGCACTATTCGACCGACCGGGCAAAAATGTTTTTTCATTCGTCGAGCTTCACCGCAAATCCGATCGCCTGCGCAGCGGCGAACGCGAACTTGGCGATCTGGCGCGAGGAACCGGTGATGGAACGAATTGCCACGCTTGCAGAGGCTGAGGCGATAGGCTTCGCGAAACTCGCGGAAAGGCATTCACTGACCAATCTTCGCCAATGCGGCACGATTATCGCGGCCGATGTCGTCGTGCCGGACGAAGGCTATCTGTCGGAGATCGGACCGCGGCTGAAAGCCGGTTTCTTCGCTCGCGATATACTGCTTCGACCGCTCGGCAACACGGTCTATCTAATGCCACCATACAGCATCACCGATGCCGAACTTGTCAGAGTTTTCAGCGCAATCGACGAGACACTCGCCGAAGTGCTTTAGTGCGCATCGGGCTGTGCGCTTGGATGGGCGCGCTCGAAGGCGGGCAGGGCGTTGCAAGCGCTCTCGATCCGCACCATGCGCGGACAGTCCGTAAGGTCGAAGTCGAAGCGTCGGGCATTGTAGAGTTGCGGGATCAGCACCGCTTCGAAGAAGCCGGGCGCATCGAACAGGAAATCACCGCAATCCAGCTGCGCCAGCCGCTTCTCGAGCGGGTGCAGCGTCTTCGCCAGCCAGTGGCGATACCAGGTGTCGATCGCTTCCTGATCGTGACCGAGCTCGTTCTTCAGATATTTCAGCACCGGCAGGTTGAGAGGCGCGTGCAGTTCGGTGGCGACCGCGTATGCCAGTTCGCGGGCGGTGAAACGCTGCTCCAGATCTGACGGCAGCAGCGGCGCTTCCGGATAGGCTTCGTCCAGCCACTCCATGATCGCCATGCTCTGCGCCCGGTCGCGGCCGTCCGCCTCCAGCATCGGTACCGTCGCAAAGGGATTGCGGGACGTAAAACTTGCATCCTTCTGCGCGCTCTCCAGCAAGTTTACGGGACAGTTCTCATAGGCGATGCCTTTCAGCTCCAGCGCGCAGCGCAGTCGGTAGCTCGTCGAGCTACGCCAATATCCGTAGAGTTTCATCCGGCACCTCTTTCCGCTTCGCCCGTTGGCACCGGTAAGACCATTGCGGAACCGCGCCAAGAGGGGCATGAGACCAACAGGTTTCATGTGAGACTAAACAGGCATGCGATACCAGACCGGATTTCTCAATCACTTCGCCAGCGAAGCCGTGGAGGGCGCGCTGCCTGAAGGGCGCAATTCGCCGCAAAAGCCTGCCTTCGGCCTTTATGCCGAGCAATTCAGCACCACCGCCTTCACCGCGCCGCGCGCAGAGAACCGGCGCAGCTGGCTTTACCGTATGCGCCCGACGACCGAGCATGCCAGGTTCGAACTCTATTCCGGCGCAAGCCGCCTCGCCGCGCCCGATGGCTCGCACACCACGCCAAATCGTCTGCGCTGGGATCCGCTGCCTCTGCCCGAACGCCAAGTCGATTTTGTCGATGGTCTCGTGACGTATGGCGGAAATGGCGGTCCGTCCGAGGGCGGCATCGGCATCCACCTTTACGCAGCGACCGCCAGCATGGATGCACGCGCGTTTCAAAACAGCGATGGCGAGATGCTGATCGTGCCACAACAGGGCGCACTGCTGATCACCACAGAGCTTGGACGAATGGATGTTCCGCCCGGCCATATCGCGCTGATCCCCAAGGGTATGCGGGTTCATGTCGACCTTACAGATAGTCCTTCGCGCGGCTATGTCTGCGAAAATTTCGGAGCGCCGTTTCGTTTGCCCGACCTCGGACCGATCGGCGCAAACGGACTTGCCAATCCGAGGGACTTCGAAACCCCTGTGGCATGGTTCGAAGACGCTAAGGGCGCTTTCGAAATCGTCCAGAAATTCAACGGTCGGCTCTGGACTACCACAATCGACCACTCGCCCTTTGACGTGGTGGCATGGCACGGCAATTCCGCGCCCTCCCGCTACGACCTCGCTCGATTCAACACGTTCGGCACGGTCAGCTTCGACCATCCCGACCCTTCCATCTTCACTGTCCTCACAAGCCCGAGCGACACGCATGGCACTGCCAATTGCGATTTCGTGATCTTCCCGCCGCGCTGGATGGTGGCGGAAGACACGTTCCGCCCACCCTGGTTCCACCGCAATGTCATGAGCGAATTCATGGGCCTGGTCCACGGCGAGTACGATGCGAAGGAAGGCGGTGGCTTCGCTCCGGGCGGCGCCTCACTGCACAACCAGTTCAACGGACATGGTCCCGACGTCGAAAGCACGCACAAGGCGTCCGAGGCCGATCTGAAGCCACACAAGATCGACAACACGCTGGCTTTCATGTTCGAAAGCCGCGCGATCATCCAGACCACCGACTTCGCCATGAATGGCGGGCTGCTGCAGAGCGATTACGACGCCTGCTGGAGCGGATTTCCGAAAGCGAGATTGCCCGAATGACCAAGACCGATCTTACCCATGACGCCTCCGCCACCAGCTGGGTCGAGGGCGCCGACGGCCATGCGCACTTTCCGGTGCAGAACCTGCCTCTCGGCATTTTCTCGACCGGTATGAAAAGCAAGCGCGGCGGCGTGGCGATCGGCGATTTTGTACTCGACATCACGGCGATCACCGATGAGTTGGGCTCCGTCCCTTCGGAAGCTGCGCGCTTGACCGAGAGCGGCGACCTCAATGGCCTCTTCGCGAAGGGGCGTGGACATGCCTCCATGCTGCGCGAGGAGCTGTTCAAGCTGCTGACCGATGAGGACAAGCGGGAGGCGATTGAACCGCATTTGCACGCTGCGGATTCGGTTGCGCTGCATGTGCCGTTCACCGTGCACGACTACACCGATTTCTACACCGGTATTCACCATGCGGTGAATATCGGCAGTCTGTTCCGTCCGGACAATCCGCTTCTGCCGAATTACAAATATGTGCCCATCGGTTACCATGGTCGCTCATCTTCCATCCGGGCATCGGGTGTCGAGGTGAAGCGGCCGAGCGGACAGAAGAAGCCTGCCGAAGAGGGTGGGGAGCCGGGCTTCGGGCCTTCGGAACGTGTCGATTACGAGCTCGAAATGGCGATCTGGGTCGGGCGAGGCAACGATCTTGGCGATCCTATCCCGGTGACCGAGGCGGAAGATCATATTGCGGGGATCTCGATCCTCAACGACTGGTCCGCGCGCGATATCCAGGCCTGGGAATACCAGCCGCTCGGTCCATTTCTCGCCAAGAACTTCCATTCCAGCGTTTCGCCGTGGGTAGTAACGATGGATGCGCTGGCGCCATTCCGAACCGACCAGCCCGCTCGTCCCGACGGCGACCCGGAGCCGCTGCCGTATCTGAAGCACGACAGCGCTGATGCCGCCTTCGGTATCACGATGGAAGTGCTGATCACCACGCCTCGCATGCGCCAGAAAGGCGATGCGCCGCACAGGCTCAGCAAGGGGCCGATGACGGCCATGTATTGGACGGCAGCGCAGCTTATTGCGCACCATTCGGTCGGCGGGTGCAATCTGCAGACCGGCGATCTGCTCGGCACCGGCACGCTCACCAGCGGAGAGCATGGCGGCGAGGGCAGCCTGATCGAGCTGACCGAGGGCGGCAAGAAATGCATTTCCCTGCCCAATGGCGAAGAGCGCAAGTTCCTTCAGGATGGCGACGAAGTGATCATGACGGCCTACGCCGAAAGGGATGGCTTCGCTCGCATCGGCCTCGGCGAATGCCGCGCCACCATCCGCGGCTGAAAGCGGCGCTTTAGGCGCTTCAAGAAACGGCGGCATTGTGAGGGCGCGGGACGCTCACCATCTCCATGCCCAAAGGAGATATGCGCATGATTGACGTTCGTTCGTTCGATAGTCTTGGTGGTGCCGATCACGGCTGGCTGAAGGCAAAGCATCACTTCTCTTTTGCCAGCTATCACGATCCGGCGCGCATGCATTGGGGCAATATCCGCGTCTGGAACGACGACAAGATCGCCGCGCAGACCGGCTTCCCGCCGCATCCGCACGACAATATGGAAATCGTCACTTACGTTCGGAAGGGAGCGATCACCCACAAGGACAGCCTCGGAAACGAAGGCCGTACCGAAGCGGGCGACGTCCAGGTGATGAGCGCTGGCACCGGTATTCGTCACGCCGAATACAATCAGGAAGATGAGGAAACTACGCTTTTTCAGATCTGGATCCTGCCCGATCGCGAAAAGCTGAATCAGCCGCCGAGCTGGGGCGCGAAGCCATTTCCGAAGAGCGACCGCGCCGGAAGCTGGGCGGTGCTGGCGAGTGGGCGGGACGGCGATTCCGATGCGCTCAGGATAAACGCGGATGCCCGCGTCGTCGGCGCGACGATCAAGGCGGGCGAGAGCCTCGACTACGAATTGGGCGGTCGCAATGCGTATCTCGTGCCTGCGATTGGCAGCGTGGAGGTCAATGGCGAATTCGCCAATGCACGCGACGGCGTGGCAGTGGCGGAACTGGACAGCATCACGATCGAGGCGCTGGAAGACAGCGAGATCGTGCTGGTGGAAACAGCCTGACGACAGTTGGAGCGGCGCGCCACTGCGCGCCGCTCTATTCGTGCCGCAGAGCGTCGATCGGGTCGAGCTTGCTGGCGCGATGCGCGGGATAATATCCGAAGACCAGCCCGAGAATTGCGCAAAAGGCGAACGCGAAGATATTCAAGCCAGGATTGAATATGAACGGCAGTTCGATCATTCCGGCGAACAGGACGGAAAGTCCCAGCGCCAACAATATTCCGATCAGTCCGCCGAAACAGCATAGAACCACGGCCTCGGTGAGGAATTGCAGCCTGACTTCTCTTGCCAAAGCACCGATCGCAAGCCGGATACCGATTTCGCGGGTCCGCTCCGTCACGCTGACAAGCATAATATTCATGATCCCGATACCGCCGACGAGCAGGCTGATGGCAGCGATAACGGAAACGACCGCGGTCATGGTGCCGGTGATCTGGCCGATTGTGTCGCTGATTTCAGCGGTGTCGACGAGGTTGAAATTATTTTCCTCGCCTTCCTGGACAACACGTCGCTCACGCAGCAGCGCAACGAGTTGATCTTGCAGCATCGCGCTGTTGTAGCTCGCATCGTATTTGACCACGAAATACTGGACGTCATTGCTGCCGGTAAAGCGACGCTGCACTGTCTTGAGTGGCATGAAGACGACATCGTTGGCATCACCGCCGCCAGAGCTGGAGCGCTCTTCCGTCGTGCCGATCACCCGGCATGAAACATTGCCGATACGCATTTCTTCACCGATGATCTGGTCAGCGACGAAAATTTTCTCCGCGACGGTCGGTCCCACGATGCAGACGCTCTCACCGCGCGCTTCCTCTTCGTCGTTGAATTCGCGCCCTTCAGTGAGCTCGATATTCTGTGCGCTGAAAAAGTCTCGATCTGCGCCCTGAACACTTGTCTGCCAATCCTGCCCGTTGTGGAACGCCACGGCCGGTTGAGTAACGCTTCCGGCTGCCATTTCTATGCCGGCAATCTGGTTTTCTACCGCGCGAATGTCCGCCTCCTTGAAGGGGGGAGGAGGTGTGTTCGGATCTGCGCGGCTCGGAAAGACGATGAATACGTCCGATCCCAGCCCTGAAATATCTTCCTGCACATCCGCCGTCAGCCCTTGGCCGAGCGTCACCATCGTGATGACTGCCGCAACGCCGATGATGATGCCGAGCGTCGTCAGGAAGCTGCGTAGCAAGTGCCGCCGGATCTCGCGGAAGGCGAGCAGCAGGGTTGCGCCGAACATGCGGAGCATCAGGTCGTCTCCTCTATCGGCGCGCCGGATTTGTGGCCACGATCGACGCGTTCCACCAAGCCGTCTCTGAAATGGACGATGGTGCGGGCATATTCGGCCATTTCCTCCTCATGCGTCACCATCAGGACGGTGATACCGGTGCTGCTGAGGTTGGAAAGCAGTTCCATGATTTCCAGAGAACGCTCCGTGTCGAGATTGCCGGTCGGTTCGTCGGCCAGCAAAACGTCGGGGTCAGTCACCAATGCGCGGGCGATGGCGACGCGCTGCTGCTGGCCACCAGACAATTCCGCGGGCGTATGCGTCGCCCAAGGTAGAAGGCCGACCTTGTCGAGCGAGCGTTCCGCCGCTTCCTTTCGCGCTTTCTTCGTTTCGCCGCGATAGAGCAGTGGCAGCTCGACATTCTCCAACGCTGTCGTGCGGGCGAGCAGGTTGAATCCCTGGAACACGAAGCCGAGATAACGGCGGCGCAGAAGCGAGCGTTGATCGCGGCTCAGCGCCTGCACCTCCACGCCGCGGAAGCGAAAGACGCCGCTGGTTGGAACGTCGAGGCAACCGAGAATGTTCATCGTGGTCGACTTGCCCGAACCCGATGGGCCCATGATCGCGACGAAATCGCCGCGATCGATATCGAGGTCGACGCCCTTCAACGCCTGAAACGCTGCTGCGCCCTGGCCGAACGTCTTCGTAATGCCGCGCAACTCGATCAGCGAATTGCCCGCCGTCGCACCTGTGCCAAGAGCTTCGCTGGAAATGGGCTGCGTAATCATCCGGCCACCCTACGTCACTGCCCGCCTGCGCGCACGCCGGTTACCACCTGCATGTCGGCCTTCAGTTCATCGGATTGAACGACGGTGAATCGGCCATCGCTCTGTCCGGTCACGACCTCTATGGCATTGAGCGTGCCGTCTTCCGCAACCGTGTAGACTGTCTGGCGGCTGCCGACCCCGATCGTGGCCTCGTCATTACGTTCGAGGCCGAAATCTGGATCGCCGAAAATGCCGCCGCTTTCGTCTTCCTCATCGGGATCGAAGCGCAGAGCGCCGTTCGGGACAAGCAGCTGATTGCCCGTGCTCTGCGTTGCAATGGTCGCAGTCGCCGTCATTCCGGGGCGCAGCAGACCATCGCTGTTGGTGACGAGCAGCCGCGCTTCGTAGCTGACCACTTGCTGACCGCCCTGTTGCTGTGCCTGCTGGGCGATATTGTTCGATGCGAGATCGACGCGCTCTACCGTCGCGGGGAAGCGGCGGCCGGGATAGGCGTCGACCGTGAAGGTCGCATCCTGCCCCACTTCGACCTGGCCGACATCGGCTTCGTCCAGCGATACGCGAAGCTGCATCGTATTCAGGCTTTCCGCGAGGACGAACAGTGTGGGCGTATTGAAGCTGGCGGCAACGGTCTGGCCCGGCTCGACCTGGCGGGCGAGCACGACGCCCGAAACCGGCGAGCGCACTGCCGCCCGCTGCGACTGGGTCTGCGCCGTGGAAAGCTGTGCCTGCACGGCAGAGACATTGGCGAGAGCGGCCGCAACGCTGGCGCGGCCGCGGTTCACCGCAGCTTCCGCCTGGTCGATTTCGGCCTGGCTCGGCACCCGGCCATCGGAAAGGCGCTGCACTTCCAGAAGGCGTGCCAGCTGCGCCTGATCGCCATCGAGCGTGGCCTGAGCCTGCGCGACCTGTGCGCGGGCAGCGTTCAGATTGGCGCGGCTCTGGTTGATCTGGTCTTGAATGACATCGGTATTGATGACCGCAAGGAGCTGGCCGCGCGCGACCTGATCGTTGACGTCCACCAGCACCCGGTCGATCCGGCCCGACACCTCTGAACCCACCTCAACCTGATTGGTCGGGCGCAGGCTGCCTGTTGCCGTAACCGTCAAATCGAGCGAGCGGCTTTCCACGTCCGCGGTGATGTAGTCGGGCGGTGGCGCTTCGCCGGTGCACTGCGTGATGCCTATGACAGCAAGGATCAGCAGCAGGCCGAGCGCCCACCAGCGCTTGCGCTTGTACCACTTTTTCGGTTTGCCCGTATCGAGATAGCTTTCGATATCGCCATCGTTCGCGGTGGTTTCGGTCGTACTCATTCGGCGGTCCTGTCGATCTGACGCTCGGCGACGAGCGGCAAGGGGAAGTCGTAGTCGGCGGCGCTCCAGCCTCCGCCAAGCGCCTGCGTCAGGCGGACGAAGGCAGCGGCGCGATCGGCTTCTGCGCCAACGAGCGAATTGCGCGCCGAGAGCAATTGGTTTTCGGCCGTCAGCAGCGTGCGAAAGTCCGTCAGACCGGCCTGGTACTGGCTGCGGGCCAGCAGCGCGCTGGTCTCTGCGGCATCGACCCCCTCTTCATTTATGTCCACGCGCTGATCGGCCGTGCGCTGCGACACGGCTGCGCTTTCGACATCCTCCAGCGCGCCGAGGATTTCCTGCTCCCATTGCGCCAGCGCGGCGCGCGCTCCCGCTTCCGCACTGTCCACCTGGGCTGCGGTGCGCCCGCCATCGAACAGCAGCTGGCTCACCCCGGCAAAGACGTTGCCGGTGATGATGTCGAACAGGTCGCCGAGACTGGCACCGCCTGTGCCGATAGAGCCGGAGAGGCGCACCAGCGGAAGGAGCTGCGCACGGGCCACGCCGATGCGGGCGCTGCTGGCGAGTAGATTTGCCTGTGCCGCGCGAACGTCCGGGCGGCGCTGAAGCACTTCGCCGGGCGCTTCGAACCCGGCAAGCATAGGCGGTTGCGGTACGGGTTCGGGTTCTGTGGCCAGGATCGCATCATAAGCGCGCCCCGGCGGTTCTCCGATCAGCGTGGAGATGGCGTTGGCAGTGCTGGCAAGGCTCGCTTCCAGCAGCGGGATCGTCGCCGCCGTTTGCGCGCGCTGCGCTCTTGCCTGTTCTACATCGAGGCTGGAGACGAGCCCCGCCTGGTTTCGCCAGCGGGCAATCTGCAGATTGTCGTCCTGAAAGGCGAGCGTACCGCGCGCGATTTCGAGCTGCTGTGCAGTAGCGCGCGCATCGATCGTGGCGATGGCGACCTGACCGACGATGAGACGCTGCAAGTCTGCCAGCGAATAGCCCGATGCGGCGAGATCGGCACGCGCCGCCGCCACGCTGCCGGAAATACGTCCGAAGAGGTCGACTTCCCAATCGGCATCCGCGCCGAGTGAGACTTGCACGCCGTCGCGCGCGCCGTCGCCGACATCGCGGTTCAATCCGCCCGTCGCACCGACGCGCGGAAGATATCCGGCGCGTGCCTGGACAAGCGACGCGCGGGCCTGATCCAGCCGGGCGGCACTAACGGCAAGGTCGCGATTGGCGACGATCGCCTGTTCAACGAACTGTGTCAGCAGCGGATCGCCGAGCAGCGTCCAGTACTGGGTAAGGTCGGTGGAAACCGGCGCGGGGTCGCTCAAGGCCCAATCGGAAGGGACCGCGACTTGCGGCTGCGGCGTTTCGACTTGCGGCGTGGCGCAGGCGCCGAGCATGGCGACCAGCGGCAGCGCCCACAGCCCGCGCGTCAGCTGCCTTCGATGAAGCATTGAAACCAACCCCCTTGCGTCCCGTCTGCGGCTTCTAGCGCGTAGAGCCGCCCATTTCCAATTAAGAGATCGCCACGCGCATTGTCACCGCTTTTCCTGTGCATTTGCGCAACAAAATAACCCATTTCGAAGGTAAAGAGCTTGCCGCGCACGTTCCGAAACAGCCAGAGGGCAATCGAGGAACGCCGCACGCGGCTCTACCAACCGTGTTACCGGTATAGCACAGCCGCCGAGCGACATGTCGGTTTCGCAAAAGAGGATTGCTTTTCGTGCCGTTCTTGGCGCCAAAGCGCTGATCTTTACAACGTGTCTTTACAGGCATTTCCGGGGGGTTATGCCGAACGGGCTGAAACTTGCCCCATTCGCCTTCCGGGCGGTGTGACATCCCCCCTCATCGGTCGGGACCAATGCGCGCTTTTGCGAAGTTTTTCGTGACAGCTGTTGCAGTAGCAGCCCTGATCCTCCGCATTTGCGCAGGATCAGGCGCCCGCGCCTGTGTATGGACCACTGGTCGACGCTGCATCGCCGATCGCATTGCCCGCGCCCATCGCCATTCCCGATCCGCTCGACCGTGCCGCCGTGCTGGCAGCGGCGACGCATCCGCTGGTGGACGCGGCGGAGGCGGAAGCAGAGGCGCTTGGCGCGGAATTGCGAGCTGCGCGCTGGGGCCGTTATCCCAGCGCATCGGTAGAGGCGCTGGCGGCAACCGAGGGATCGTCCTTCGCCGACGAGGATGGCATCGCGCTCAACGCCGTGCTCAAACAGCCGCTATGGGCCGGTTGGCGCATCACGAATGAGATCGACCGCGCCCGTGCATCGCTGATGGTCGGGCTGAACCGGGTGGACGAGGCGGAGCGCGATATCGTGCTGCGCGTCACATCGGCCTATCACGACTACGTGCTGTCGGCGGAGCGGGCCGATGCGCTCGAAACCAGCCTTGCCGAACATAACGAATTGCTCGGCGCGATCGGCAGGCGAGTGGAGCGTGAGGTGTCGCCGCTGGCCGATCTGACTCTGGGGCGCTCGCGCACGGCGCAGGTCGAGCTCGATCTCGCCAGCGCGGCCGAGGCGCGCGATTCCGCCCTTATCCGATTGCTCGCGCTGACGGGCGGCGGTGCGGTCAATCCCGAAATGCCGCCGCGCGGCGTCTCCGACAGTTTGCCGCTTGAAGAAATCGCATTGTCCGAAGCGCCCCCAGCCTACAGGCGCGACGAACCTGATCGCCGTTTCGGAAGTGCGGCGCGATCTTGCGCGTTCCAGCCTCTGGCTGCAGATCCTGCTCCAGCTTTCGCAGAACGAGATCACCGGCGCGCGCGCCGCGCTTGTCGTGCGCTCGCAATTCGGTCCGAGGCTGTCGCAGCTCAGGACGATGGATGCCGGTGACGCGCGGATCAAGCGGGCGCTGGCCGACTTTGCCGAGACCGAACGCGTTCTGCGCGAACAGCTGCGGCGCGATTACGTGCTCGTGCGCGCAGCGGAGCGAAGGATAGAGGCGGGCATACTTGCCGCGGACGCTGTCGAGGCCATCATCGCCAGTTACCAGCGGCAGTTCATCGCCGGGCGGCGCAGCTGGCTCGACGTCATGAATGCTGTGCGCGAGGCCGCCAATGCGCGCCTGTCGGAAAGCGATGCGCGTGTGGGCGCAGCTGCTGCAACGGCGCGCATTCTCGCGCTATCCTGCCGCTGGCAACCCGATGGGATGGAGGTCACGCCATGAGCGGTGGCAGCGCACAACGCGCGGTTGTAGACTTCGCGCGGGCGACGGGCAAGCCGCTATCGCCGCAGTGGAATGCGGAATTGCGCGAGGTTGAGCTCGCCGAAGGCATCGACGCCTTACCCGGCGTCATTGCGGTGCTCGGCTGGGAGCCGGCGCGCCGTATCGACGGGCGGCCCCGGCCCGATCAATTCCCGCTCATGGTCTCTAACGAGACCGTCGGATGCGCCGTAGTTCAGCAATGGGACGGCGACGATGTGATGGCTCTTGTTGGGGAGCGCGCGAGCCTGCCCTATGATGAGCGTCAACGCTTCTTCACCATGCCATTGCCCGATCCATTGGCGGCCGATGGCGGCGTTGCAGGCTATCGACGATCAGCTCGGGCAGAAAAGCATCATGGTGATGGTGACGCACAAGCCGCAATTGCTGACCCGCTTTTCACGCATCATCGTGATGGCGAACGGTCGCATCGTGAAGGACGGCAGCGCGCGACGTGCTGCAGGAACTGGCGCCGCGCAAGATCGGCGACAAGCCCGATGGCAAGCGCGAGGCGCCCTCCGGAACGATCACCTCCGCCGTACCGACCAAAAAGAAGAAGGTGTCCTGATGGTGCGGCTCAAGACATCGCACCGGATCATCCTCTCGATTGCCGTGACGCTGGTGGGCTTTATCGCCTAGGCGCAATGGGCCGAGCTCGACCAGGTGACGCGGGCGCCTGGCCGCGTCGTGCCGTTCGCGCGCGTCCAGATCGTGCAGAGCGAAGAAGGCGGGGCTATTTCCCGGATCAATGTGCGCGAGGGCGACCTCGTGCAGGCGGGGGACCTGCTGGTGGAGCTCGACACCGTGCAACTCGTCGCTGGTGTGTCCGAAGCGCGCGCGTGTCGCCGCGCTCGAAAGCCGGATGGCGCGCATCGATGCCGAGCTGTTCGACAAGGCGTTGAGCTTCCCTGCCTCCCTCAGCGACTTTCCCGAATTCACCGCCAATCAGCGCCAGCTATACAATCGCCGCCGGGCCGCGCTGCGCCAGTCCTTGCAGGAACGCTGAGACCGCGCGCGCTCGCCCAAGCGAATAGCTGCGGCGTGAAAGAGGCGGCGCCGCGTCGTTCCACTTCGGCGGGCGGAATGGTGGCGAGTGCCTGCGCCAGCCACTCGACGGCGCGCTGCGAGAGTGTTTGCAAGGGCGTCACGTAGACACCGATCGTGAAAAGGATCGCGCCGGTTTCCGGCAGCCGCCGCAATGTCTGCCTTTCGCAGCGGACGAACAGCATATCGCCTGCATTCCGAGCCGACACATGCGAGAATGCCACGCGATTGCTCTCACGCTGGATCCAGCGCAGATCGGCAGTCGGGCTGACGAACCAATTGCAGCGTCCGAAAATCGGGCCGGGCTTGAGCTGCGCCATGAAGTGATCGACGCCGCTCGCCAGCTGCTTGGCATAACCACCGATCGGCGCGTGCAAGGCGGTGAGCGGAAGCCCGATCTTTTCCGCCGGGCACCAATCGGTCGGGAAGGCGACGGCAGCCCCGATCAGGCGGTAGATGCCGGTGGCGCGGTCAGGAGCAAGCAGGCACATATCCTCCCAGGCCGACCGCGCTGCGACCTCCAACCCACCCTCGGCATCCAGCATTCCTGCAAGTTCCTCGCCTGCTGGTATCGCAGCGGGCGTGATTTGCACGCTGTCGTCATGCGCATCGAAAGCCGCCACGCGCACGTCCAGATCGGGGCGCGGGTCCAGCCAGTCAGCTTCGCTCAACTTATACAGCCCCATTTTCAGCGCTCCACCACCACGCGCACGCGGGAGCAGTTCCTCGACACTGAAGCCGAGCGCTGCCAAGGCTAGTTCGCCTCCGTCACTCGCCGGGCAAAATCCGCGACATCGCGCAGCACGGGCGCACGTCCGCGCAGCGGCCGGGACAAAGCGATGATTATGTCAATATGATCGACGTCGGGATATGCGCGAGCCTCGGCCTCGACACCTTGCTCTGTCAGGCGAGCCGCCAGCGCTTCACCATTGCGCGGCATGACGGTGGTGTCTTCGGTGCCCGTCAGGAACAGCGCGGGAGGTGCGCCGGCATCGGCAAAGGTGACCGGCTGCGTATCAGCCGCATCCGGCCATTGGCCGAACGCGGCAATGCTCGCATCGGAATCGAAGGGCGCGAAATCGTATGGGCCGGCAAGGCCTACCATGCCCGCGATCGCTTCCCGATCTTCGCCGAGCCATCGCGGATCATTGGCGAGCATCGCAGCGATATACGCACCGGCGGAATGCCCGCCGAGAACGATGGCGTCGCCATTGCCGCCGTAATCACCGATAGTCGCCTGTACCCAGCGCACCGCAGCGGCGCCGTCCTCAACGAAAGCGGGGAAGCGCACCTCAGGAACGAGCCGGTAATCTGGCACGACCACGACGAAGCCATGTGCCGCCAGCGCGCGGCCGACGAATTCATAACCTTGGCGCGATCCGCTGTTCCAGCTTCCACCGTAGAACCAGACGATCACCGGCAATTGGTCTGCACTTGGCTGCGTCGGGGCATAAATATCGAGTTTTCGACGCGGTCCCTCCGCATAGGGAATGCCTTCCGCGATGCGAGTGCTGTCGCCATCCTTCGGAACGAGCGTGTCGAACGTATGCAGCGGGCTGACCGCGTATGAGACGCCGATTGCCAGCAGCAGCACGACAGGAAGCGCGAGGAGATACTTCATCATCGCCTGCCTAACGCTTGCTTCGCTACACACAATGCTCGATATGTCCGATGATACAGGGAGGACGGGATGATCGCAGCAACCGGCTTCATGCTCTGTGCGCTGATCGCCATGCTCGCCGCTGGGGACACGCCGATAGGGCGCCTTTTCCATGAGGAATGCGTCGAGCGACCCGTGGCCGCTCTCGCGCGATTCCGTACGCATCACATCCTTTATGCGATCATCCTCATTCCGGTGATGTTGAGCGGCGGCGAATTCGTCGCTCTGCTCGGGCCGGAATTCTTTGCGGCATATGCGCTCGAGCTTGCCATCTATATCGACGCGGTGATCGTGACCGCGCTGGCTTCGGCTTGCACGCAGGTGCGAGCGGCCGCTCAAAAGATTTCGCCGCCAGTTACCCGAGTTTTGGGTCGCGCGCGGCGAAAGCGTGCTCGGCTGGCACCGCAGCAAGAACGCCGGCCTGCCAATGACGACGAGCGAGACGGATCGGTGGCAATTGCAGCGTGACGCGATTGCCTCTGGCTGATCACCGGGGGAGGCATTAAGCCGCGCGGCATGAGTGATACCGAAAAATCAGCGCCGCTTGCCGGCATCAAGGTCGTCGAACTGGCGCGTATTCTGGCAGGGCCATGGGCGGGGCAGACGCTCGCCGATTTGGGAGCGGACGTCGTGAAGGTCGAAGGTCCGGACGGCGATGACACGCGAAATTGGGGCCCGCCCTTCGTCGAGCGCGACGATGGCAGCAAGGATGCCGCCTATTTCCATGCCACCAATCGCGGCAAGTCGAGCATCCGCGCCGATTTCAGCGATCCGGCGGACGTAAAGCGCGTGCGTGCGCTGATCGCCGAAGCGGACGTCGTGATAGAAAACTTCAAGCAAGGGAGTCTGAAGCGGTTCGGTTTGGACTACGAAGCCGTTTCGCGAGACAATCCGAGGCTAGTCTATTGCTCCATCACCGGCTTCGGCCAGGATGGGCCCTATGCCAAGCGTGCGGGCTATGACTTCATCATCCAGGGGATGAGCGGGATCATGGACCTCACCGGGGAGCCGGACGGGCCTCCTCAAAAGATCGGTGTAGCCTACGCCGACATCCTGACTGGCCTTTACGCCGTGATCGGCATCCAGGCCGCGCTGCGGCAGCGCGAAATGACGGGTCGCGGCCAATTGGTCGACATGGCGCTGTTCGACGTGATGGTGGGTACGCTTGCGAATCAGGCGATGAACGCTTTGGTCGGCGGCAAGAATCCGAAGCGAATGGGTAACGCGCATCCCAATATAGCGCCTTACGAAGCATTTCGCGCAAAAGACGGCTGGCTGATCGTCGCGGTCGGCAATGAGCGGCAATTCGTGCGTTTCAGCGAGGTGATCGATTTGCCGGCGCGCGAGGAGTGGGCGAGCAATGCCCGGCGAGTGAAAAATCGGGAAAGCCTGTCGGCTTCGGTAGCCCGGCGGATCGCCGAGTGGGGTCGTGAGGAACTTCTCGCCCGGTTGGAGGGCGCCAACGTCCCGGCAGGACCGATCAACTCCGTCAAGCAGGCGCTTGCCGATCCGCAGATTGCGGCGCGCGAAATGGTTGTCGATCTGTCGGACGGATTGCAGGGCCTGCGCACGCCGATCCGTTTTTCCAATGCCGAGCTGACATTGGGCCGCCCATCGCCCATGAAGCCAACAGCCGAGGACTAACCGACCGGTTAAGCTCGAGCAGAGTCCCTTCCATTTGTGATGGCAAAGAAAAAGGGCCGGGAGATCGCTCTCCCGGCCCTTTTTTCTGTGTCAGCCTTGCGGCGTGATTACATGCCCGAACCCGGACCGTACATCACTTCCACACGGCGGTTCTGCAGCTCGCGGACACCGTCGGCGGTCGGTACGCGGAGGTCCGATTCACCGAAGGCTTCGCTCGAGATGCGCGTGCCCGGGACACCGCGGCTGGTCATGTAAGCGCGAACGGAGTCGTTACGACGCTCTGCCAAGCCCATATTGTAGTCGCGCGGACCCGACGTGTCGGTGTGACCGGCGAGCATGACGCGGGCAGTGCCGCAATCACGATAGGCGGTGACGGCGCTATTCAGCACGGTCGCGGCCTCGGGCGTGATGTCGCTCTGATCCCAATCGAAGAACACGATGTAGGGGCCCGTGTTGCACTCAGCCTGCGGCGG